>NZ_CABPSB010000010.1 GCF_902459655.1 Pandoraea anhela | reverse complement strand
ACGGCGGGGATCAAGCAGGACGTCGACAAGATGTTCGGCATTTTCCCGCGGCTGAAGGAGCGCAAGGACCAGCTCGCGGGCACGCTCTCGGGCGGCGAGCAGCAGATGCTGGCGATGGCGCGTGCGCTGATGAGTCAGCCCAAGCTGTTGCTGCTCGACGAGCCGTCGATGGGTCTCTCGCCGATCATGGTGGAGAAGATCTTCGAGGTGGTACGAACGGTCTCGGGCGAAGGCGTGACGGTGCTGCTCGTGGAGCAGAACGCGCGTCTGGCACTGCAAGCGGCGCACCGGGGCTACGTGATGGACAGTGGCCTCGTGACCATGACCGGTCAGGCGAAGGACATGCTCGACGATCCGAAGGTGCGCGCGGCGTATCTCGGGGAGTAAGTCCGGAGGAAGGCGACAGGCGGGGCGGGCGACGCAAGTCGGTCCGTCCCGCCGACAGGATCGCCAGGGTAGACAAGCCAAGGGCGCCGAAGGCAACTTCCGGCGCCCTTGGTGCTTCTTGCGGGCGACGCGCGATGCGTCTTACACGATGGCGTCGGCGCTTGTCGCCACCGGCAGCCGCTTGCCGAGGCTCACGACATCGTCGGCGGCATAGCCATGCGCGGTGTAGAACGCCAGCGCTTCGCGCGATTGCGTGAGCACTTGCAGATTGAGCTTGAGACAGCCGCGCCCGGCCAGAGCGGTTTCCGCATGACCGAGCAGCGCACTGGCGACGCCGCGCCGCCGCAGCGCCGAGGTCACCGCCAGCGAATAGATCCAGCCGCGATGACCATCGTATCCCGCCATCACCGTGCCGACGATCTCGCGCTCGTGCACCGCCACGAAGAACAAGCCGTCATGCATGGCGACCTTGTTGGCAATCGAGCGACGCGGTTCGCGATGCGGCTTGTCGGGTCGGTTGTATTCCGGAAACGCCTCACGCCAGAGTGCGATCACGGCGTCGGTATCCGCTTCGTCGAACGTGCGGACGTGAATGTCGGCGGGCATGCGATTCATGGCGCTTCCTGCTGGCTGGTGTAGATGTCGGGCCGATGGATTTGCATCATCTTGTTCACGGGGCCGAGCGGCTCGAAACCGTAGCGCGCATAGAGGCTGGCGGCGTCGGTGGTCGCGAGCAGGAAGCGGCGCAGCCCCTGTAACGCAGGATGAGCGAGTACGTCTTCGCACAGACGCTTGCCGATGCCGAGTCCGCGCATCGACGGCTCGACGAAGACGTCTGCGAGATACGCGAATGTGGCGCGATCGGTGATCACACGGGCGAACCCGACCTGGCGTGTCGCGCCGCCCTCAACCTGTGTGGCGTAAGCGCCGAAGCACAGTGAGTGGCTGATGGCGCGCATCAGCGTGGTGCGCGGAATGTCCTGCGCCCAGTGCGTTTGTGTCGACAGGGCGTTGTGAATGAAACCGATGTCGAGCCGCGCCGGATCGGACGATATTTCGACGATGGCGTCGGGGGGCGGTGTCGGATGCCCCTGACTCAGGTCGTTCATCGATGGGTTCTCCTGAGGATGTCTGACGTGCTCGCCCGAGTGAGATTCGGACGAGCCCCGTCGTTCGCGTTCGAGAGGTTGGATCGTGTGGCTCAGACGTGCCTGGCGAGCAGCGTGTCGAGCATCGAGAGCATCTGATCGATCTCTTCGCGGCTCACGTTCAGCGCGGGCATGAAACGCAACAGGTTCGGACGTGCCGCGTTGAGCAGCAGCCCGTCCGGCGTCATGTCGCGCGCGGCTTCGACCAGTTGCGGCCCGATGTCGCGACCGAGGAGCAGGGCGCGCAGCAGACCGGCGCCGCGTTCGCCCTGACCGCCGTAACGCGACGACAGATGCTGCAACCCGGCGCTCAGATAATCCGCCTGAGCGCGCACGAACTCCAGGAAGCCCGGCGAACTGACCGTGCGCATCACCGCGAGGCCGACGGCGCACATCAGCGGATTGCCGTTGTAGGTGCCGCCCTGATCGCCCGGCTGGAAGACGGCGAACTCGTCGCCGCAAAGCATTGCGGCGAGCGGCACGCCGCCGCCGATGCCTTTGCCGAGCGTCATGATGTCGGGGACGATGTCGTTCTGCTGATGCGAGAAGAGCGTACCGGTGCGTCCGCAGCCCGTCTGCACCTCGTCCACGATCAGTAATAGGCCGCGCGCCTTCGTGAGCTCGCGCAGCGCCTTCATGAACGCATCGGTGGCGGGTACGACACCGGCTTCGCCCTGAATCGGTTCGAGCATCACCGCGACGGTCTGCGGGCCGATGAGCGCTTCGACCGACGCGATGTCGTTCAACTCGGCTTTCGGAAAGCCCGGCACCTGCGGCGCGAAGATCTTGTCCCAGCCCGGTTTGCCGCTGGCGGACATGGTCGCCAGCGTGCGGCCGTGGAAGGCGTTGTTGAAGGTAATGATCTCGTAGCGCGCGCCGCCCGCAGCGTTCGGGTGCAGTTGTCCCCACTTGCGCGCGAGCTTGATTGCGCTTTCGTTGGCCTCCGCGCCGCTATTGGCGAAGAAGACCTTGCCGAGGCCGGAGAGCTTCGTGAGCAGATCCGCCAGTTCGATCATCGGCTGGTTGTAATACGCCGGGCTCGGGTTGAGCAGCAACGAGCCTTGCGTGGCGAGGGCCTCGCGCATTACCGGATGGCAATGGCCGAGGCTGTTCACCGCCCAGCCCTGAATGAAGTCGAGATATCGCTTGCCGTCGTGGTCGTACAGCCAGCCGCCTTTGCCGTGCGTGAACACGAGTTCGGGACGCGTGGTGATGGGCAGCAGCGCCTGCGTGGCGAAGTCGGCGAACTTTGCGTTACGGGCGCCGGAGGTAGTGGCCGCCTTGGGCGAAGGGTTGGGGGCGGCGGACGATTGAGCAAGCGACATGACGGTCTCCGAAGGGCAGGGTGAAAGAGACGAGGGAATGAAAAAAGCCACGGGGGGTGCCCGTGGCTTCGCTGTGCTTGAGAACTTGCGTTGTTATCGCAGTCGATAGCGCGCCGCGCGGCATCCCGGTTGGGGCAGCGTACGGCGACGTCGGATCGAGGCGATGGCAATCAGGTTCATGCCGGCAAGCATAAGACGGTGACGTGGCGCTTGTCAAAGGAAATGCACGGCGTGTGGTTTGCGTGCATCTTTTGCGCATTTCCACGACGGCGCGTCCGGCGCCGTCGTCATGACGGTGCCACGGTCGCTGTGGGTCATTCGCCGGCACGGGCGTCGTCTGTAGCATTGACGCTATCGGCCGTATCGGCGGCGGTCGTAAAGGCGTCTGCGTAGAACGCGTCTTCCGGCAGCCCGTGATGCGCGATGAAGTCGCGACGGGCCGACTCGACCATCACAGGGGCGCCGCACGCGTAGACCTCAAAGCCCGACATGTCCGCCAGATCCTCGGCCACGGCGCGGTGGACGAAACCGGTGCGACCCTGCCACTCGTCTTCCGGCGCCGCCTCGGAGAGTACCGGCACGAACTTGAAGCCGGGGATCTCGCGCGCCCACTGCTCGGCCATCTCGCGCATGTAGATGTCCTTCAACTGACGCGCGCCCCAGTACAGCGTCATCGGACGGTCGAGACCCTTGTGCACCGCATGTTCGACAATGGCCTTGATCGGCGCGAAGCCGGTGCCAGAGGCGAGCAGCACGATCGGCTTGTCGGAATCTTCACGCAGGAAGAACGTGCCGAGCGGCCCTTCGAAGCGAAGGATCTCGCGCTCTTTCATGTTGTTGAACACGTGATCGGTGAATACGCCGCCGGGCATGTGGCGCAGATGGAGTTCGATGGCGCCTTCTTCGTGCGGCGCAGTCGCCATCGAGTAACTACGGCGTTTGCCGTCCTTCAGAATGAACTCGATGTATTGGCCGGCAAG
This sequence comes from Pandoraea anhela, assembly GCF_902459655.1. Classification (GTDB taxonomy): domain Bacteria; phylum Pseudomonadota; class Gammaproteobacteria; order Burkholderiales; family Burkholderiaceae; genus Pandoraea; species Pandoraea anhela. The sequence continues at coordinate 195,235 of NZ_CABPSB010000010.1, read as the reverse complement.
GTACTGGAAGCGTTCGTTGGCAGGCAGTTGCAGACGCATCACGATGATGTCGTCGGCGCGGCGCTCCAATGCGTTCACACGGCACGGCAGACGCTTGACCGGAATATCGCCGATGCCCTTGACCTCGCGCGACTCGATGACGAGATCGCCCTTGGCGTGGGCGCAGCACAGCAGCGCGAAACCCCGCGTTTCCTCGTCCTTCGAGAGCGACGAACTGGGGTGCGAGCCGTGCTCGACGGTGCCCTCGACGAGCTTGGCCTTGCACGAGCCGCAGCCGCCGTTCTTGCATCCGTACGGCAGACCGATGCCCTGACGCAGTGCTGCGGAGAGCACGGCCTCGCCGTCTTCGACCTGGAACTCGCGCCCGCTCGGCACGAGGGTAACGTTGTAAGCCATACTACAATCCGAAAAATGAAAAAACCGTCCAAACCCTTCGGTCGTCCGCGTCTGTTGATCGTGGGCTGTGGCGACGTCGGCATGCGTGCCCTGCCGGCCCTCGTCAAACGCTTTCGTGTCTTTGCCGTGACATCCAGCGATGCCCGTCATGCCGCCTTGCGTGCGGCGGGCGCGGTGCCTGTCGTCGCCAATCTGGACGACAGGCACAGCCTGCATCGCATCGGCCGTCTGGCCCCTCGGGTGCTGCATCTGGCGCCGCCTGCGGCGGTCGCCGGTAACGGTACGCAGGACTGGCGCACGCGCCGTTTGCGCGCTGCGCTGAACCGACCGTATAAACGCAATATTGTACCCGAGGCGGGACATCGCGCCTTGACGGGCATGCCCCATTCGCCTGCACGAATTCTCGTCTATGCGAGCACCAGCGGGGTCTATGGCGATTGCGGCGGCGCGTATATCGATGAGACCCGCACCCCCATGCCGCGTTCGCCGCGCGCTCAGCGCCGGGTCGATGCCGAGCGCACGGTGCGCAGTCTGGGGCGACCGACGTTCCATGCGCACAACCCGCGCCGCGTGTTGGCGGCGGGCGCGTCGCGAGCGAGGGTGCCGCAGGCTTTCGGGGCTGCGGGTACGCGGGCGTCATGGCGTCACGCCGGGCAAGCGCGGGTGATCTGGCGTGCGTCGATCGTGCGGATTCCGGGCATTTATGCGGCGCAGCGTTTGCCGGTTGCGCGATTGCAGAAGGGCACGCCTGCGTTGCAGGCATCGGACGACGTCTACACCAACCATATCCATGCCGACGATCTCGCCGCGATCCTGATTCGCACGATGTGGCGCGGCAAGGCGCAGCGTGTCGTGCATGCAAGCGACGACACCGACTGGCGCATGGGCGAGTACTTCGACCATGTCGCGGACGCCTTCGGCTTGCCGCGTCCGCCGCGCGTCTCGCGCGAGGAGGCGCAGCGGGTGCTGGAGCCGACCTTGCTTTCCTTCATGTCGGAGTCCCGGCGTCTGGCCAACACACGTCTGAAGCGCGAACTCGGCTACCGCCTGAAATATCCCGACGTGGCCGCCCTGCTCAGGACGCTGTCCCCAGCGTGCCGCCCAGGGCCTTGACGAGCGAGAGCGTCGCGTCGATCTGATCGAGCCGCGACTGCACGGCGCGACGGCGTGCCTCACGCGCGAGCCGCTCGGCGTCGAGCCACGTTTGCAAATCGATATCCCCGGCGCGATAACGCGCACCGGAGAGGTCGGCCGCCCGTTGCGCCAGCGTGGCGGCGCTGGCAAGCGACGCGTATTGCGACGTCGTTCGCTCCCGTGCGGCGAGCGCGTCTTCCACTTCGGTCAGCGCCGTGAGCAGCGTGCTGCGGAACGCGGTCACGGATTGCTCGTAATCGTTGCGCGCGAGCGCCGTGGTGAAACGCGCCGTTTGCACCTGAAGGAACGGCATGGCGATCGTGGCGGCGAGCATGCCGACGGGATTGGCGAGCAAACGCGAGAGCGAATCGCTGCCGGTGACGGCCGTGCCGTTGAGCGTGAGCGAGGGATAGAACGACAGGCGTGCCGCGTCGACATCGGCCAGTCGGACCCGCACGCGCGTCTCGGCAGCGGCGAGATCGGGACGTTGCGCGAGCAACGACGCGGGTAGTCCCGGCGCGACGGCGGGCAACTGCACGGGCACGAGCGAATCGCGCTCGGCAAAGCGCGTCTGCGCCGGACGCCCCAACGCATTCGCCAGCGCATGCCGTGCGACGTCACGCAGACGTTCCCAATCGGCCAGCGCGCCGGCGACGGCGTCGCGGTCCTGCTGGGCTTGCACCGGATCGAGCGCCGACACGGACCCCGCACGGCGGCGCGCTTCGACCAGCGCGACGACGCGGTTCGCGGCGTCGAGGTCCGCCGTCGCGCTGCGCACGTTATCGTTCAGATAAGCCAGGCGCCAATACAGCGATGTCACCTGACTCGACAGCGAGAGCGCTGCGGCGCGACGCTCCCACGCGCTCGCCGCGGCTTGCCAGTGGGCGGCGTCGCGCTGGGCGGCAAGCTTGTTCCAGAGATCGATTTCGTAGCTGATGTCCAGATTGACGCCGGACGTCGGGCGCGTTTGCCCGTTATATGCGAGCGCAGCCATACCACCGTCGAGGGCACGCGACTTGTAACCCTTGACGTTGCCCGTGAATTGCGGCCAGCGATTGGCGTCGGTCAGCCCGGCTTGCAGCGCGTCGCGATCCGCCTGCAACGCTTTGAGCGCGAGGCCCGGGTTGCCGGTGAGCGCCTGCGAGACGAGCGTGTCGAGCTGCGGCTCGCCGAAGGCGCGCCACCACGGCGCAATGTCCGCCGCCAGTGTGTCGACCGGCGCGGCGACGATGGCCGTTGCACCGCGCTGTGTCCCGTCGATGGGCGCACCGAATTGCGCCGGGACCGGCAGCGGCGGGCGTGCATAGTCCGTGCGGGTGAGGGCGCATCCCGAGAGGACGAGCGCGGCGATGAGGGAGACGGGCATTGGGCCCGGCAATGCGGAAAACCACGGTCGGTGGGCGGCGGACAATCGGTACAGTCGGGAGAGACGAATCATCGGGGGTGTCGAGTCGGGTCTGTCGGCACGGTCGACGAGAGGCATGCGCACGAAGCAGACAAAAAGACCCCCGCGCGCGACACCGAATCGCGCGCGGGGTATAAAAGCCATCCCGAGCCTGAGGGGGGGGCGCCGCGGGACGGCGGGGGCAATCATTCACGGGCCAGCGCATCGACCGGATCGAGGCGCGCTGCACTGCGTGCGGGCAGCCAGCCGCTGAGCATGCCGATGGCGCATGCGCAGGCGACCGCTGCGGCGACGGTGTTCGCGGAGAACACCACGGCGACTTGCGGCACGAACGTCGAGACCAGCCAGCCGATGGCATACGACAGCGCGACACCGACGGCGCCGCCCATCAGACACACGAGCACGGCTTCGATGAGGAACTGCCGGAGAATGTCCTGACGCCGCGCGCCGATGGCGCGTCGAATGCCGATCTCGCGCGTGCGCTCCGTCACGGAGACGAGCATGATGTTCATCACACCGATGCCACCGACGACGAGCGAGATCAGCGCGATGAACGAGAGCAGCAGCGTGAGCATCTGACTCGTGCGCGAGATCGACTTCACGATCGTGTCCATGTTGAACGTGAAGAAATCCTTGTGGCCATGGGCACGAGTGAGAACGCGAATGATCCCGGCTTCGGCGGCGGCGGGCGGATGCCCGTCGAGGATGCGCACCGTGATCGATTCCAGATGCTGCTGCCCGGACAGACGGCTCGCGACCGTCGTCCACGGCACATAGACGTTGAGCGCACGGCTCACGAACATTGAGGAGCGATCCCTCACCACGCCGATGACGCGTAGCGGCAGCGAGCCGGCGAGTACGATCTGCCCGATCGGATCGCCCCCGTTGGGCATCAACTTCCTGATCGTGTTCTCGCCGAGCAGTGCGACTTGCGCCTGACGTTCCACCTCGCTGGCGTCGAAGCTGCGTCCGCGCGCGAGGTTCAGCCCGTTCGCACGCAGGAAGTCGGCGCCCTCGCCGTGCACCTGTGCGTCGGTGTCGAGACGGCCGAAGCGCATGCGGGTCGTGCGCGGACCGACCTGTGGCGACACGCTGTCGGTGTAGGGCTGGGCGGCGAGCAGGGCGGCGTCGCGCGGCAGCAGCGTGCGAATCTCGCCGGCCTTGTCGTCGTTGAAGTCCTTGCCGCGCAAGACGGTGATGGTGTTCGGCGCGATGTTGCCGATGTCGTCGAGCACGCGCCGCTTGGTGCCTTCGCCGATCGCGGAGAGCGATACGACCGACGTGATGCCGATGATGATGCCCAGCATTGTCAGTCCGGTACGTAACCGATGCGACGCCAGGGCATGCCACGCCATCGACAGGCTTTCCGCGAACGTGGGCCAGCCGCGCATCCAGCGCGTCATGCCGTGACGGTCTGCGGCATGCGGCAACGCTGTCGAAGCCGAGGCGACCGAATCCCGGGAATGCCCGGAATCCCCGGAATCCCCGGAATCCGGTCCCGCCGAAGCGTCGATGCGTTGCGTCTCACGCGCAGCCGCGGCAGGAGGGAAGGCGTCGTTGCGGCGATCGCCCTGGATACGACCGTCGGCAATGTCGATGACGCGTTGCGCCCACGCGGCGACGCCGGGATCGTGCGTGACGACGATGATCGTGTGTCCGCGCTCGTGCAGAATATGCATCACTTCCAGCCCGCTGTGACTGTCGAGCGCGCCGGTCGGCTCGTCGGCGAGGATGATGTCGCCGCCGTTCATCAGCGCACGCGCGATGCTCACGCGTTGCTGCTGCCCGCCGGACATTTGCGACGGACGATGCGAGAGATGCTTGTCGAGCCCGAGGCTGCCGAGCAGGGCGGCGGAGCGCGATGCGCGCTGCGAGCGCGCAATCCCCGCGTACACGGCGGGCACTTCCACGTTGCCTTGCGCGGTGAGATGCCCCATCAGGTGATAGCGCTGGAAAATGAAGCCGAAATACTCCCGACGCAGTTGCGCGAGCGCGTCGTCGGACAGCGAGGCGACGTCGCGTCCGTCGATCTCGTAGCTGCCGGCGCTGGCGCGGTCGAGGCAGCCGAGCACGTTCATCAACGTCGACTTGCCCGAGCCGGACGGCCCCATGATCGCGACCATTTCGCCGCGCCGGATGTCCAGCGCGATATCGCGCAGCACCGTGACGGCGCCCACGCCCTCGCCGAAGCTTCGGGAGATGCCGCTGAGTCTCAGGAGGGGCGCGTTCGCGTGCGTCACAGCAGTGTCCCCGAATCGTTGCTGCCGGGCGGTGGCGCGTCGGTCGGATCGGCCGTCACGACACGCTCGCCCGCCGACAGACCGTCGAGCGCTTGCGCGGTGAGTCGGTTGTCGAGCCCGACTTTGACCCAGCGAGCGTGCGCATTGCCTTTCGCGTCGAGCACGCGAACAAGATAACGGCCATCGGCGCGCTTTTCGCCGAGCGCGACCGACGGAAACGTCAGTGCGTTCGAGATCCGCGCGCTCACGATGGACACTTGCGCCGTCATATCGGGACGCAGCACGCTGCTCGGATTCGGCACATCGAAAAGCGCATTGAAAAAGATCGCGTTGTTGATCTTTTCGGGCGACGGTTGAATCGCGCGAAGCTTGCCTTCGTAACGCGTCTGCGGCGCGCCCAGGATCGTGAAATAGACCGGTTGCCCGGCGCGAATGCGCACCACGTCCGCTTCCGAGACCTGTGCGCGAACGGTCATCATCGACAGGTCGGCGACCTTCAGGATCGTCGGAATCTGGTAGATCGCAGTCACCGTTTGCCCTTCCTGCGTGGTGATCGCAGTGACGGTGCCGCTGATGGGCGCGGTGATGCGCGTATAGGAAAGATTCGTGCGCGCTTTATCGACCTTGACCTTTTGCTGGCGGATCTGCGAGTCGAGCGATGCGAGTTCCGCGCTCAGCGCCTCGGCTTCGGTCCGCCCTTCTCCAGATCGCGTGGCGAGGTGGCGTCGTCGCGCGCCAGTTGGCGTTGCCGTGCGAGTTCGCGCTCGGCTTGCGCGTGACGGATGGCTTTTGCGCGCCGGTCGGCAGCGAGCGTTGTGAGTCCGGCGCTGGCTTCGCGCAGATCGTTCTCGCTGGAGGTCGGGTCGATCTCGGCGACCAGTTGCCCCTTGGCGACGGTATCGCCGAGCACGACGTTGAGCGAGCGAAGTTGCCCGTTGGCTTGCGAGCCGACTTCGACTTGTTTGATGGGCTGGAGAACGCCGGTGGCGAGCACCGCGTCTTCCAGATCGCGCTGTGCGACGGTCGCAAAGAGATAAGCGGGCGGCGTCGGGTGGGGCCATCGCCAGACGGCAAGGCCGCACAGCACGACGACGACGACCGCAACGATCTTGCGGCGTCGCGTGAGACGGCGCGGGCGGAACGGAGAAACGAACTTTGAGAAAAGCTTCATCGATCGGGACGTAGGCCAATGACTGCCGCAACCCCATGGGGCGCGGACCAGTGGCGATCGTAATCAAAGGAGGCCTGACAAACTGTTTTCAGTTGTTGAGACTTTGTGAACAGGGATGACCGGCGCGGAATTTTGGGATTTGGCCCGGCGCGAGGGCCGGCAGATCCGGAATGGCCGGGCAAATGTGGAGAGCGGGGGCGTTGCCCCAATGCGGGGGCGCTACGGTCTTCGCGTGACCCGTCACCGACTAGGGTGGCGGTGCGAGCCGCGCCGGACAAGGCGTTCGGCGGTGTCCGCACGTAATCGTCGCCCCGGGAGGCCGACGCGCGCAAGGCAGCGAGCCGGCTGCACAGTGTGAAGATTGCGCGGCTCGCGCGGCGCGTCGATGTTCGTCACGCGTGGTGCAGAGAACGGTGGAAAGAAAGGGGGAGTCGTTAAATTGTCTATAATTTCGCCTTATATCGCCCAACGTCTATTAAATTCATATTTTTCGGTGAATTTGGCGATGGCGATGGCGGATGAGGGGTTCGACGATCCTTACCGAACCTTTCTGAAATAAGGATTAGACGCCATTCTGTCGGATGCTTCGGCCAACGGTGTACTGGACGGGCGCGCAAACTGCGGTGTATCTCGTCACAGAGGGAGCACAAAGCATGACCATCACCATTGGTTCGCCGGAGACGGCGATGCATCGGGCCTGGCGCTTGCCGGGGCAGGGGTCGGCGGCGACGGTTGGCACACACCGTGCGCAATCGAGCGCGGATCGCTATTCGAACGCGCTACGGGCGCTCTCCAGCACGCCGGAGACGCCGTCTGTGACGCAAGACGATGCCGTGAAGTTGTCGCAGAGCGCGACCATGCCGCACGAAACTTAAATTACCGAGAAATTTTCATGAGTCTGCATGTTCTTCTGGTCGACGACGATCCTGTCGTTCGCGACCTATTGCGCGAATTGCTGCACGCCAATGGCATGCAGGTCTCGGTGCTTCATAACGGTGCGTCGCTGCTGCGCCGGCTCGAACTCGAGCGGCCGTCGGTCATTCTGCTCGACATCATGATGCCGGAGCGCGACGGCCTGCGCGCCTTGCAGGATCTGCGCGCTGCCGGCGAAGACATTCCGGTCATCATGCTCTCCGCGCGTGGCGGTCCGCTCGATCGCGCGCTCGGCCTTGAACTCGGGGCGGACGATTATCTCGCCAAGCCCTTCGATCCGCGTGAATTGCTCGCCCGCATTCACGCGGTGCTGCGTCGTCGCGGCCCGGTTGCGGCAAGCGCACCCGATGCACGAGCGCCGTACCGCTTCGGTCCGTTCGAACTCGACTATTCGCTGCGCACGCTTCAGCGCGCGGGCGAGCGTCTGCCGCTGCGCGACACCGAATTCGCGATGCTCAAGGCGTTCACGCAACATCCGATGCAAGTCCTGCCGCGCGTGAAGCTCCACGCCATGCTCTACGGCGACGGCATCGCGTTTCGCGATCGCAGCCTCGATGTGCCCGTGTGGCGTCTGCGCCGGCTCATCGAAGTCGACCCGTCCGAGCCGCGCTACATCCAGACGATTCGCGGCAAAGGCTACGTTTTCGTGCCGGGCGGCGAATTGTCCGAAGGTGCGACGTCCGGCGCGCGCGAGCGCTCGGGCGGCGTGGGCGGCATGGGGGACGTGGGGGGGATGCGCGGCGAGGGCGACAACGGACTGTCGCTCGCCACGACGGCCTCGGCAGGCAAGCGTGCGGTACGCGGCTGGCGGGAGTCGGCTGCGTGAATTTGCGTTGGCTGCTGCGAGACTCGCTGTTTCGCCGCATGGCATGTCTGGGCATCGCCGTTCTGGTGGTGATGCATCTGGTGTGGAGCGCGCTGGTGTTTTACCAGCGCCCGCGTCAGCAGGTCGACGGCTTCGCCCGTGGCCTGCTGGTGGCCATCCAGAGCGTGGATCAGGGGGCAGTGGATCCCGGCAGCCTCGCACCGCCGCACGCCCTGCGTCGCGTGCCCGTCACGCAGACGCCGACATTCACCGACGAGTCGGAAGATGAGCGCAGTACCCGTTTGCGTCAGGAGTTGCTATCGCGCTTGCCGGCGGGCACACAACTGCACATCGTCAATGCTCGCAAGCGCGGCAACATCTGGGTTTTGTTGCCGCAACAGACCGAGTGGATCGTGATCGGTCTCGACCTGCCGCCGATGCCGCCCTTCGTGCGTGAGACGCTCGGTATTCTGATCGGGGCGGTGCTGCTCGCATTGCTGGTTGCCTGGCAGATGCAGCGGCCGATCGCGCGGCTGGCGCACGCGGCGCGCGTGATCGCACGCGGACGCCGTCCCGCGTTGCTCCCCGAGCAGGGACCGCTCGAGTTGCGCGACCTGACGCACGCGTTCAACGACATGGCCAAGCGTCTGGCCGAGGCCGAAGACAATCAGGCCATCATGCTCGCGGGCATCGCCCATGACCTCAAGTCGCCGCTCACGCGCCTGCGTCTGCGCGCCGACCTGATCGACAACGAAGGCTCGCGCGACGGCTTCGTGCGCGACATCGCGTCGATCGATCACATCGTCCAGCAGTTCCTCGCCTACGCACGGGATGAGGCCGATACCAGCCCGCTGGTGAGCGTCGACGACTTCCTGCGTGAACAATTCCCGGCCGACGAAGAGGTCGAAGCGACCGAAGCGACCCAAGCGGCCCAAGCGGCCGAAGCGACCGCCGACAGCCGCCCGGCTGCGCGCGCCGACACTCACGGCGATGCCTCGCTGTTCGTGAGCCGTCTGCGGGCGGGGCCCGGGTTTCTGCTGCCGCGTACGCTGCTCGATCGCGTGATGTCGAACCTCGTCGACAACGCGCTCGAACACGGCGAGCCGACCGTGCGTCTGGCGACGTGGCGCGACGGTGCGACGGGATACATCGAAGTGAGCGACTGCGGCAAGGGCATTCCGGACGATCAGGTGGCGCTGGCGATGCGCCCATTCGTGCGGCTCGACGCATCGCGTGGCGGCGAAGGGCATTGCGGCCTCGGCCTGTCGCTGGTGGGGCGTCTCGTGGAAGGGTTGGGGGGGGCGCGGTGCGTCTCGACCGGTCGCCGGCAGGCGGGCTGCGCGTGACGCTGACCTTACCGATCAGCGCCACCTCACACTGACGTCGAGCGCGTCGCTCAATAGATTTCCGGCACGATGATCTCGGGCGGCACCGGGTGACGCATGTAGCTCTCGCTGCGTGCACGCTCCGGCAGCACGACCTGCGAGCGCTCCACGTCGTGGTAGGGCACTTGCTGCAACAGGTGATGGATACAATTCAGCCGTGCGCGCTTCTTGTCGTCGGCCTGCACCACCCACCAGGGCGCTTCCGGAATGTGCGTGCGCTCCAGCATCACTTCCTTGGCGACCGTGTACTTCTCCCAGCGCGTACGGCTTTCGAGGTCCATGGGGCTGAGCTTCCACTGCTTGAGCGGGTCCTGAATCCGTGCGAGAAAGCGCGCTTCCTGCTCTTCGTCCGAGATCGAGAACCAGTATTTGACGATCTGGATGCCGCTGCGCACCAGCATCTTCTCGAACTCCGGCACCGAGCGGAAAAATTCCTCGTACTCGCTCTGCGTGCAAAAACCCATCACGTGTTCGACCCCTGCGCGGTTGTACCAGCTTCGATCGAACAGCACGATCTCGCCGGCAGCGGGCAGATGCTGGACGTAACGCTGGAAATACCACTGCGTGCGCTCGCGATCGTTCGGCGCAGGCAGGGCGGCAACGCGGCACACGCGAGGGTTCAGGCGCTGGGTGATGCGCTTGATGGCGCCGCCTTTGCCGGCGGCGTCGCGACCTTCGAAGATCACCACGAGACGGTGGCGGCTGCGAATGACCCAGTCCTGCAACTTCACCAACTCGCCCTGCAATCGGAACAGCTCGCGGAAATAGTGCAGGCGGTCGTCGCGCGCCTCGGCGCTCAGATCGTTCAGACCGGGCAGGCGAAGATCGTCGATTTCCATCTCGATCTCTTCGTCGTAGCTGTCGATCAGGTCATCCTGGAGACGACGCGCAAGCATGGCGTCGTGGTCGGCGTCGGAATCGAATTTGGTCATGGCGACGATCTCTTACGGCCAGAAAATACGAAAGGCACCCGTACGGCCTGGGTGACGACGGACGAACGGCGGGCGCGTCCTGCCGCGTCCTGTAGTGAAACCGAGTATGCGACGATTTTATGACACCAGCGTGGCGTTGACGAATATCGCGCTTCGGAGTTCCCGGGCATGCCCCGCCGGGCGGCGCACCGCCCGCGTCGGCGCGGTTTGGCGATGGCGTGCCGTCTGTCACAAAAATGAAATATGACATTGTCATGATGGTCAGCCGTGCCGCCCTACGATTACGATGCGGCCCCCGTTCTCTTCGCCCACGTTCGTCCCCCGATTGCGCGCATGTTCGCCGACTTGGTTCACCACGCTTACGGCTGCGATCAGGGCCTGATCTACGGCTACCGCTTTACCGACGACGCGCCGCCGCAACCGGTCGAATCCGGCGAGGCGCTCGCGTGGCTGATGCAGGGCGAGCGGGCCGAGGGCTTTCTCTGGCTGCACTTCAACTTTGCGCATGCGGCGTGCGAGAAGTGGCTGCGGCTGCAAATGCACCTGCCCGACGAGTTCTACGAGAGTCTGGGCGAGGGCTCGCGCTCCACGCGCATCGAATACTCCGACGACTGGCTGCTCGCCGTCATCAACGACGTGATCTTCGCGTTCGATATCGCACAGTCCGAGATCTCGACGCTGCGCGTCGCCGCCAATGCCCGTTTGCTCGTGACAGGCCGGGTCAAGCCGCTGCGCTCCATCGACAAGCTGCGCGCCTCCGTCAAACGTGGCGAGGCGTTTCACACACCGCTCGCGTTGCTCGTCCATTTGCTGCGCGATCAGGCCGACGTGCTCGAGCGCATCGTGCGCGAGACGAGCCGCCGCGTGGATATTGTGGAAGATCGGCTGTTGCAGCAGCGTATCGAGAGCAATCGCGTCGACCTCGGCTCGCTGCGACGGGTGTTGGTGCGCTTGCAGCGTTTGCTCGCTCCGGAACCGGCGGCGCTCTTTCGTCTGCTGAGTCGCCCGCCGGCGTGGGGGCAGGCGCAAGATGTGCAGGAATTCCGTCAGGCGACGGAAGAATTCGCGGTGGTGCTCAGCGACCTGTCCGCGTTGCTTGAGCGGATCAAGCTGCTTCAGGAAGAAATCGCGGCGATGGTCAGCGAGCGCACGGAGCGCACGATTTACACGCTGACCGTGGTCACGGTGCTGGCGCTGCCGATCAACATCGTGGCGGGCTTTTTCGGGATGAACGTCGGCGGCATCCCGCTCGCCGACCATCCACATGGTTTCTGGGTGCTGGTCGCGCTTGTGGCGACGGGCACCGCCGCCGCGGGCTGGTGGGCGTTTCGGCGGCGATCGGACTGACGCTCGGGGGCGGACCGAGATTGATCCGCTATTGGCCCTCGCCCGCCAGCCTTCCACCATCTGCCCGCCACCCGCCCGCCACCCGCGTGCGTCTCAGTGCCAGAACTTCATCAACAGCGTGGCGATGACGACCATGCCTGCCCCGCCGATGCGTGTCGAGATCTGCGCGAACGGCATCAGCCCCATGCGGTTCGACGACGACAGAATCGCCACATCGCCCGTGCCGCCCAGCCCGCTATGACACGCCGTGACGATGGCCGACTCCACCGGGAACATCTTCAGCCACAGGCCGACGAAGAAGCCCGAGACGACCATCGCGATCACCGTCGCCGCGCAAATCACGAAGTAAGCCGTGGAGAAGGCCCCGACGAGTTTGTCCCAGGAGACGAACAGCGTTCCAAGGCCGACCAGAATCGCGAACGTCAAGTTCGTCGACATGAACTTGTACATCTGATATGCGCCGGTCTCCATGCTCGCCGGAATCACGCGCGACACTTTCATGACGGCAGCCGCCACGATCATCAGCACCGGGCCGGGAATCCCCGTCACCGGCGCGAGCAACGCGCCGAGAATGAACAGCGTGCAGGCGAGCAGCAGGCCGTGTCCCATCAGACGCAGGTCGAGCGCCTGTTCGGCGTTCTGCCCGGCTAGCAGCGCACGGTCCTCGCCGCTACGCACGAGCATGCCATTGCCGTTGTAGTGCGGTCGCTTTTCGCCGAAGCGCTTGAGCAAGCCTGCCGACAGAATCGCCACGACATTGCCGATGAGCGCCGCAGGCACCATCGTCGCGATCAGATGGCCTTGCGCGTCGCCGGTAATCTCCGAATAACCGATCGACAGCGGCAGAATGCCTTCGCCGATGCCGCCGCCGAGAATCGGCATCACGATGAAGAAGAACGTGTGACGCGGGCTGAAGCCGAAGAGCAAGCCGGCCAGGCATCCGGCGGCAATTGCCGCGAGCGTGCCGATGAGCAGCGGCACGAACATCTTCAGGAAGCCCTGAATCAGGATCTTGCGGTTCATGCCGAGCATGCTTCCCGCGACCAGACACGCGATGTAGAGATATTGCAGATTCGCCGTCTTCATCGTGACGGTGATGGCCTTGAGGATCGCGTCTTCCATCAGGCCGTTGCCGAGCAAGGCGGCAGGCACGAACAGGCACAAGATGGCGGGGCCGCCGATGTGCTTGAACACCGGTATCGCGCCGCCGATTTCACCGAGCAGCATGCCGGCGATCATCAGCACCGCAAAGCCGCCGATCATGTCGGCAGGCAAACGGCCGGTGACGGCCGCCAGCCCCGTGACGACGACAATCGCAGCGAACATCGGCAGCGGCGCGCCGCCGACGCTGAATCGTGACCAGAGGGTCGGGCGCGATGCGGGGGAAGTGTGAGGGGTACCGGCGAGCGAAGTCGCGCTCGCCTGAGCGGTTCGGCTTTCCATGGGGTGTCTCCTGAAAGTCCTTGGGTGGGTCTTTTCAAGCGCTGATGCGGGCGCTTGTCGCGCCTCTTCTTTGCGACGCTTTCGCGTGGGCTCAGGCCTGGCGTTGCTGACTGGGCAGATCGATCTGCATCCAGGGCGCATCGTGGCGATGGCGTGCTTCGAACGCCGAGATGGCGTCGCTGTCGCGCAGCGTCATGCCGATCATGTCGAGGCCTTCGATGAACATTCGCTTTTGACGCGGCGGCAGGTCGAAACCGAATTCCGCGCCATTGGCCGTCGTCACACACTGGCGTTCGACGTCGATGCTCAGGTGGCTGCGCGCCGGATCGCCGACCATCTCGGTCATCTGCGCGACGACGCGCGGATCGAGCACGATCAGCAAAAGACGGTTGTTAAGCGCATTGAAGTAGAAAATTTCGCCGAAGCTCGGCGCGATCACGGCTTCGATGCCCGCCTGCTGCAATCCCCAAACGGCATGCTCGCGGCTCGAACCGCAACCGAAGTTGGCGCCGCCCACGAGAATGCGGGCTTCGCGATAGGCGGGGCGGTTCAACACGAATGCGCCGTTAGGCGAGCCGTCGGCGTTGGTACGCAGATCGTAGAGCACGCCGCGCGCGAGTCCCGACTTGTCGATGCCCAGCAGGAATTGCTTGGGCATGATCTGGTCGGTGTCGAGATTGTTAAGGGGAAGCGGGGCGGCGATCCCGGCCACGGTCGTGTGCTTAGTCATGCGCGATCTCCTTGCGAATGTCCACGATGCGTCCGGCAAGCGCCGCAGCGGCGGCCATTGCCGGGCTCATCAGGTGTGTGCGGGCGCCGCGTCCCTGCCGGCCTTCGAAGTTCCGGTTGGTGGTCGAGGCGCAGCGCTCGCCGGGTTTGAGAATGTCGTCGTTCATCGCGAGACACATCGAGCAGCCCGGCTGACGCCATTCGAAGCCCGCGTCGATCAGCGCTGCGGCGATCCCCTCGCGCTCGGCCTGATCGCGCACGCGGCCTGAGCCGGGCACGACCATGGCGCGCACGCGCGGCGCGACCTTGCGTCCGCGCACGATCTCGGCGATGGCGCGCAGGTCTTCGATGCGTGCATTCGTGCATGAGCCGATGAAGACGTGGTCGATGGGCAGGCCGTCGAGCGACTGTCCGGCGTCGAGGCCCATGTAGTTGAGTGCCTTCGACGCGTTGTGCCGCTCGGTGTCGTCCGTCGACAAGGGCGGAATTTGCCCGTTGATCGCAATCGCCTGATCGGGGCTGGTGCCCCACGTCACGAAGGGCGCGACGTCGGCGGCGTCGAAGCGGTGGGTGACGTCGAACACGGCGTCGTCGTCGGAGCGCAGCGTCAGCCAGCGCTTCTGCGCCGCGTCGAGCGCCTCGCCGGCCAGATCCCGGATGTGGTCGCAGACGTATTGCCGCGTGGTGGCGTCCGGTGCGATGAGCGCGCCGCGTGCCCCCGCTTCGACGGTCATGTTGCATAAGGTCATGCGCGCTTCGGCGGACAGCGCGTCGATCGCCGGGCCGGTGTATTCCACGACGAAGCCGCGCGCCCCTTGTGCGCCGATGCGCGCAATGATGTAGAGCACGAGATCCTTCGACGTGGTGCCGAGGGCGAGCGAGCCGTCGACATGAATGCGCATGTCGCGTGCGACACGGTAGACGAGCGTCTGCGTCGCCAGCACGTGCTCGACTTCCGAGGTGCCGATACCGAACCCCAAGGCACCGAGCGCGCCGTACGTCGTCGTATGGCTATCGCCGCAGAGCACGACCATGCCCGGGCGGATCAACCCGAGTTCGGGCGCCACGACGTGCTCGATACCCTGCTCGGGATCCGTCACGTCGAACAGATGAATGCCATGCTTCTCGCAGTTGCGGGTGAAATTCGCCGCCTGATGCGCGGCGGCGTCGATCACGATGGTGCGTTGGCCGACCGGTACGGGATGCGTGGGGATCACGTGATCCACCACGCCCATCTGCTTCTCCGGACATCGTACCGGTAGCCCTTTCTCGGCAAGCCCGGCGAACGCCTGCGGACTCGTGTACTCGTTCATGACGTGCAGGTCGGCATAGAGCGCGACGTGCTGCGCATCGACCTCGAAGACCGTATGGCTTCGTACGATTTTCTGGTAAAGCGTTTGTCCCATGGGGTAACTCCACGAAGGGGGCGGTCGTCGATTTCGTCATGCGTCGCAACCTTGCGTGCAGTCTAATTCGTTCATAGAATCGCAAAATGCATATTCGCTTAACCTATTTTTAAGTTGAATTTAATAATGGATGCCATCGCCGACCTGGAGTTCTTCGCGAGACTGGTGACGCTGGGCAGTCTGTCGGCGCTGGCGCGCGACCTCGGCGTGACGCCGCCCGCGATCAGCGCGCGGCTGAGTCAGCTGGAGCGGCGTCTTGGCGTAAAGCTGCTCAACCGCACGACGCGCCGGCTCGCGATGACCCACGAGGGCGAGCTGTATCTCGGCACCGGTTCGAAGATCATCGAACAGGTGCAGGAACTGGAGCGCATGGTGTCGAGCAGCCGGGATCTGCCGCGCGGCTTGCTCAAGGTGAACGCCACGTTCGGTTTCGGACGCCGTCACGTCGTCCCCGCGTTATCCGAATTTCGTGCGCAGTATCCGGAAGTGGAAGTGCAACTGGATCTGACGGATCGGCCGATGAATCTGGCCGAATTTGCGTTCGACGTCGGCATTCGCTTCGGCGAGTTGCCCGACCAGCGGGTCGTGGGACGTCGCATCGCGGCCAACCGCCGTCGGGTGTGCGCCTCGCCCGCGTATCTCGAACGTCATGGTGTACCGAAGGTGCCGGACGATCTGCGCAATCATCTTTGCATCGTGCTGCGCGAGAACGACACCGCGTATGGCACGTGGCATTTCACCAAGGGCAAGCGGCATGAATTGGTGAAGGTGCACGGGGTGATGAGCAGCAACGACGGCGAAGCTACGCTGCGCTGGGCGCTCGACGGACACGGCGTGCTGGTGAGATCGGAGTGGGACGTGCAAGCGGCGCTGGCGTCGAACGCGCTGACACCGCTGTTGAGCGACTGGGCGCTTCCGGCCGCCGATATTTATGCGATCTATCCGGAGCGGCTCAATCTGTCGGCCAAGGTGCGGCTATTCGTCGATTTCATGGAACAGTATCTGGCGCGCGAGTTAAATCGGGGCGTCGCTGGATAACACGCGGCGAACCGAATCGGCATAAATATCTTGAAAATGTATTGAAAATGCCGTGCAAATTCCACGTACATGCCGCGCACATGCCAAGTTAAAGCGATTGTATA
This sequence comes from Pandoraea anhela, assembly GCF_902459655.1. Taxonomy (GTDB): domain Bacteria; phylum Pseudomonadota; class Gammaproteobacteria; order Burkholderiales; family Burkholderiaceae; genus Pandoraea; species Pandoraea anhela. Next base: position 178,767 of record NZ_CABPSB010000010.1, on the reverse strand, counting down.
CAAATCAACGAATTAATACAGAATTCCAAACAATCGTATTAAATTAGGGGGGATTTTTTCGGGGACGCCTGGTGGGCGGGCTTGCCCGTATTGGGGGAGGGAGCCGAAGATATTAAATAATGCGTGCTATTTTTCGCCTCCGGCATGATTGGTATAACGAACGAACCGAAGGCATGATTGATTGAGTTGCCTTTATAATCCGCTGAATCGGGGGTCGAGTATCCGGAAGACCGGCGAGCGGACATACGCAATGGGGCGAATTGCGGTTTAGGCGATGCTCACGGAAATCCGGTTCAAATGGCGCGCAACGTCAGGCTTGCGCGCGCCGCGCATCAGACTCCCGAAGTTGTCCATCAAGCCGTTTTCAGGCGAGGAGACCGATGATGAAGTGTCCCGCTGTATTGCCGATGGAAAAGGAGAGGCTGGCTGCACTGGCGGCGTATGGCCTGGGCAGCGAACGTCCGCTTCCTAGCCTCGACGCGGTCGTGCACATTGCCGCGCACATGTTCGGCGTGCCGGTCGCCGCCGTCAACATGGTCGGCGATGACCACGTTTTTTTTGCGGCAGCCACCGGCTTTTCGAAAGCGAGCACGGACGTCGACATGCGTCGCGATGTGTCGTTTTGCGCGCACGCGATCAATGGCGAGGGCGTCATGGTCGTGCCCGACGCCGCGCTCGATGAGCGCTTTCACGACAATCCGCTGGTCACGGGCGGTGCGCAGGTGCGCTTCTACGCGGGCGTGCCGCTGATGTCGGCCGACGGCCATGCGCTCGGCGCGCTGTGCGTCATCGATAGCAAGCCCAATCACGCATTCACCGAGGTGGATCGTGAGCGTTTGCGCGAGCTGGGGCGTATGGCGTCCGACCGGCTCGAACTGCGTCGCGTGGAACTGTTCGTCGAGCGCGAGAGACGCACCTTCGCAGAACCCGAGCGACACTCGCCCACGGCGATGATTCGTTTCGATGCGTTCGGCGAGATTCTCGACTGGAATTACGCGGCGGCGGCGCTTTTCGGCTATGACGTTGCCGGTGGCGCGGGGCGCTCGGTCGAGACGCTGATGGCCGTACGCAGTCGCTCGGCGTTGCGCGATCAGATCACGCAGGCGGTGAGCGCCGGCTCCGTGGACGGCATGACGATGCCGGCGGAAGTCTACGGCCTGCGTCGCGATGGCCGCGAGTTTCCGATGAGCCTGTCGTTGTTCTGCTGGCAGGAGCAAAACGCGCAGACGTTCAATGCGCATGTCCAGGACCTGAGTACGCTGAGCGACGGGGGCGAGGTGCTGCGGCGTCTTGCCAGTACGGACGTCCTGACCGGCATTGCGAATCGCGCGAGTTTCTATCGCGATGCCGAGGTCGCGTCGGTTTGCCTGAAGGGTGCGGCTGTCGCGATCTTCGACCTCGACGGGTTCAAGGACATCAACGACACGCTCGGGCACGCCGTCGGCGATGGCATCTTGTGCGAAGTGTCGCGGCGTCTGAGCAGGCTCGTGCGCACGGTCGACACGGTGGCGCGTATCGGGGCCGACGAGTTCGCCATGCTGCTGTGGGGCGTGACGGACGCCGTGGAGGCGCGCCGTCGCGCGGAGGCGGCGCTGGCCGTCATCGCCGAGCCGATGGTGGTCGGTGGCTTCGATGTGCGTGTCAGCGCGTGTTGCGGCATTGCCGTCTGCCATCATCAGACCGAGGAGGCGCTGAGCCTGATCAGCAATGCCGATCTCGCGCTTTCCCGGGCCAAGCAGCATGGCGCGGGACAGACGTTCGTGTTCGTCGACGCATTGCGTGTGGAGGCTGCCGCACGTCGCGTGTACAACATCGAGTTGCATCGTGCCGTCAACGACGGCGAGTTCGTGCTGTTCTATCAGCCGCAGGTCGACTTTGCCGACGGCTCACTCACCGGTGCGGAGGCGTTGATCCGATGGCGGCATCCGCAGCGCGGATTGCTCTCGCCGGCGGCGTTCTTGCCGGCGTTGGAGCGCGGGCCGCTGGCGGCGTCCGTCGGCGCCTGGGTGCTGGACGAAGCTTGCGCGCAGGCAGCATTCTGGCGGCGCAACGGCGCCCCGTCGTTCCGCATCGGGGTGAACCTCTTCGGCCTGCAATTTCGCATCGGCAGTATCGTCGACGAGGTGATGTCCGTGCTCGACCGGCACGGGCTGCCGCCGCAGGCGCTGGAGTTGGAAGTGACGGAGAGCATCGTGCTCGACGACGACGTGGTGCTCGACGCGCTGCAACGTCTGCACGAACACGGGGTGAGCATTGCGTTCGACGACTTCGGCACGGGCTATGCATCGATCAGCATGCTGCGTCGCTATCCGCTCAGCTGTATCAAGATCGATCGTTCGTTCGTACAGGGGATGATGGAGTCGGAGCGCGATGCATCCGTCGTGCGCGCGCTCGTGGACATGACGAGAAGCTTCGATCTGCGCACGATTGCCGAAGGCGTGGAGACGGCGCAGCAGCGCGACAACCTTCGCGAACTCGGGTGCGACGAAGGGCAGGGCTATCTGTTCGGGGTGCCGATGCCTGCGGTCGAGTTCGGGGAGATGTTCGACGTGGGGCGTCAGTTGAACCGGGCGTAGGCCACCCACCCGTGTCGTGCCTGGGGCTGCGTGCGATGCACTTGCCTTCAGGACATCCGCCACCACGCAGCGCCGCCATGCGGCGCGCACAGATCCACCTGCTCGCCCATTTCCGGCGTGATCAGCGAGACGCCGTGGGCGGCGGCCAGTGCAGCGATGCGCTCGAACGGCTCCTGCCAGACGTGCATCGACAAATCGAACGTGCCGTTATGGATCGGCAGCAGATGGCGCCCCTTGAGGTCCAGATGCGCCTGAAGCGTCTCTTCCGGCTGCATGTGCACGTAAGCCCAGCGCTCGTTGTAGGCGCCGGTCTCCATGAGCGTGACGTCGAACGGACCGTATGTCTCGCCGATTGTCCTGAAGCCGTCGAAGTAGCCCGTGTCCCCACTGAAGAACACGCGCAGATCGTCGTCGCGGTCACCCAGGAGGCCCACAGGCTTCGATCGCTGTCCGTCAGCCCCCGGCCGGAGAAGTGCTGCGCGGGCGTAGCCGTCAGATGCACCCCGTCGACGAGCGTCGACTGCCACCAATCCAGTTGCACCACTTTGCTCGCGTCGATACCCCATGCGATCAGTTGATCGCCCACCCCCAGCGGCGTAATGAAGCGACGCGTTTTCCCAGCAAGCGCGGTGACGGCGTGCCGATCCAGATGGTCGTAGTGATTGTGCGAGAGGATGACGCCGGCGATGGGCGGCAACGCGTCGATGCCGATGGGCGGCGCATGAAAGCGTGCCGGGCCGAGCCATTGCAGCGGCGAGGCGCGTTTCGAGAAGACCGGGTCGGTGATCCAGAACTCGCCGCGCAGTTTCATGAGCACGCTCGAGTGGCCCAGCCGGAACAGGCTGCGATCCGGCGCGGCTTCCAGTTGAGGCGAGGTCATGGCGCGCACCGGGATCGGGCGGTCCGGCACCGTGCCACGCGGCTTGTCGAACAATACCGTCCAGAAGAGCTTGAGTCCTGCCAGGAAGCCCATGGCCGGCCGTGGCGACGGATTGCGAAAGCGCCCGTCGCGATGTTGGGGAGAGGCTGCGTAAGTCTGCTGCCGACGCTGGGCACACCTGGAGGAGAGAGCGGTCACGGTAATTCCTGGAGCAAGGGGACGGTCAGGACGTCAACTTCGACAAAAACTACACCGATGAGTGTAGATTCAAACATCGAAAAAGTATACTCATCAGTGTAAAATCGTGCGTCGTCCTTTTTTGCCGGCCCTTTTTTCACCTTTTTTCGCCTGTTTTCCGTCTTTCTTCCCGCCGTTTTTCGATGCTTAAGGCGCGGCACACTGCCGTTCTCCCGCTCATGACGCAACCTCCGAAACCTCCGAAACGCCTCACCGACCGAAAGCGCGACGCCATCATGGACGCGGCGGTGGAGGAGTTCCGTACCGCCGGCTTCGAGGCCACGAGCATGGACCGCATCGCGGCGGCGGCGGGCGTCTCCAAGCGCACCGTCTACAACCATTTCCCGAGCAAGGAAGCGTTGTTCGCCGTGATGCTCGAACATCTCTGGGACCGGAGCGCGGCGGGCGTCGATGTCGTCTACCGTCCCGACGCGCCGCTGGAAGCGCAGTTGCGGCAACTGCTGATGCAAAAGCTACAGTTGCTGGCAGATCCGAGCTTCATTGACTTGGCGCGCACGGCGATGGCCGAGATAATTCACTCCCCCGACCGCGCGCAGCGTATCGTTCGCCGGATGGGGGAGCGAGAAAGCTGTGAGACGGCATGGATTCGCGCAGCGATGGCGCACGGGCGTCTGGCGCCGGGCGACGCGGACTTCGTTGCCCACCAGTTGCAGGGACTCGTAAAGAGCTTCGCGTTCTGGCCGCAGGTCACGCTGGGCAAGGCGCCGCTCACCGAGGCCGAGCAGCAGCGTGTCGCCGAAGCGGCGCTCGCCATGTTCCTCCGTTATTACGCGCGTTAGTTCAGTGACGTTACGCTGAACGCACGCCGAAGTCGTTCCTTACCCCCACACCTACACGAATCGCAAGTTGGAGAGCGTCTTGAGCCAAATCGACGATCCTAAGCAAGCCCAGCGCACCGGCGTGGCCGATGCCACCCACGACACCACTCGCATCGACGACGTGCGCATCGGGGCGGTCCGCCCGCTCATCTCGCCCGCGCTGTTGCTGGACGAACTGCCGGTGCCGGCGCAGATCGAGACGCTCGTCGAGACGAGCCGTCGCGAAATCGCCGATGTACTCGCATTTCGCGACGACCGGCTCGTGGTCGTGGTCGGGCCATGCTCGATTCACGATCACGATCAGGCGATGGCGTACGCCCGCCTGCTCAAGGCCAAGAGCGATGCGCTCAGGGACGACCTGCTGATCGTCATGCGGGTGTACTTCGAGAAGCCGCGCACGACGGTCGGCTGGAAGGGATACATCAACGATCCGCGTCTGGACGGCAGTTTCCGCATCAACGAAGGGTTGCGTGCGGCGCGTCAGTTGCTGCTCGACATCAACGCCCTCGGCCTGCCGACCGGCACCGAATTCCTCGATCTGCTCAGCCCGCAGTACATCGCGGACCTCGTGGCATGGGGCGCCATCGGGGCGCGCACGACCGAGAGCCAGAGCCATCGGCAACTGGCCTCGGGGCTGTCGTGTCCCGTGGGCTTCAAGAACGGCACGGACGGCGGTGTACAGGTCGCGGCGGACGCCATCGTCGCTGCCCGTTCGCCGCACGCGTTCATGGGGATGACGAAGATGGGCATGGCGGCCATTTTCGAGACGCGCGGCAACCGCGAGTGCCATGTGATCCTGCGTGGCGGCAAGCACGGGCCTAACTACGACGCGGCATCGGTCGCGGCGTGCTGCGCCGCGCTGGCCAAGGCGGGCCTGCCCGAGGAAGTCATGATCGATTGCTCGCACGCGAATTCGAACAAGAATCACGAGAACCAGATTCCTGTGGCGCGCGATATCGGCGCGCAACTGGCGGCCGGCGAGACGCGTATCGTCGGTGTCATGATCGAGAGCCACCTCAATGGCGGGCGTCAGGACCTCAAGCCCGGTGTGCCGTTGCAGCACGGCGTGTCGATCACGGACGCCTGCATCGGCTGGGATCAGACCGCATCGACGCTCGACGCGCTGGCGCAAGCGGTGCGAGATCGTCGCAAGGTGGTTTGAGTCGGCTTGAGTGCGTCCGAGTTGACCCGCGGGGCGGCTCAAGTCGGTGTCATCGGAAGCGGGCACGCCGCCGCGTCGACGAGACACCGGCGGCAAATGTCGTGCGCCGTGTCGCGTCGTGGCGTGGCGGACTGCGCGGGACGGGGGACGGGTGAGGGGGGACGAAGGACGGGGGACGAGGGACGGAGAAAGGGCGCGGGACGCTCAGGCCTGGCGGTCTTTGGCGTGTCCGAGTCCCGGGATCCGGTCGATGGCGCCAAGCACGGCTTCCGGCGTGATTGCCCGCGTGCATTCGAACGCGCGCGCCGTGCCCTTGTGTCGCGGGCAGAAGTGGAAATCGTCGTGGTTGTAGCGGATCGCGGGGTCGTGCCAGCATCCGGTGCACACCGCCGGGTTGATTACGCGGTAAGGGGTCGCGAACTCGTTATGCGGCAGCGTGAAGCCGGAGATGAGCACCGTTGGCGTTCCCATCGTCCAGGCAAGCCACGACAGGCCGCTCGACAACCCGACGAACGCGTCGGCGTGCTTTAGCCAGCGGGCGCGTTCGGTCAGCGGCAGGTCGCCCGTGGCGTCGATGGCGCCCTCCGGGATCGACTGCCAGAAGTCGCCTTTGCCGTGGCACGATTTCTGGTCGATGCACACGACTTGCAGGCCGCGCTGCCGCAGGCCGGCAACGACCGTCTCCCATCCCTGCGGTCGATTCCAGTACTTGCACTGCGCCGTGCTTTGCACGGCGATACACACATAAGCTTGCGCCATCGGACGCGACACGTCAGGCAGCGCCGTCCGTGCCGGGGTCTCGCTGTCGTCCACACCGAGAATATGTGCTGCCGTGCGGTGCAGCCCCGTCTCCCGAAAGTCGCGCGGCTGCTCGATCAGCGTCTTGTCGTCGAAGAACAGGCCGACGTTGTACGTTGCGTAATACTTGCGCCGCTCCACCTTCTCCTGCTCGACGAAATCGACATGCGGATACGCGTCGCGAAAGAGGGCGGCGACTGCCGGTGTGACCACGCACGCCAGCCGGCAGCCGTGCACTTCGGCGAAACGCAGGGCATAGGGCAGCCAGCCCAGCACGTCGCCCAGCGCGGCGAGGGGGAACTGGACGAGGACGTCCTGATCGCGAGGATCGAAACGATGCTCGAAGACCACCACGTCATTGAGCCAGATCGTGATGCCATACGGGGTGTAGAACTTCGTCGGACTGCGCACCACGCCCGAGGACAACGACACATCGTTCACCGTGCTGTCGTCGCGCATATCGCTGATGCGCACGCGCCACGGCAACGGCTGGCCGAAGTCGGGGATGACCACGCGCGCGCCGTCGTTGAAGTCGAAGCGAAGACCGGCCGGGCCGACTTGCGTGGGCAGCAGGGCGGGGGCGAGAAAGATCTGGCGCGGGGACTGGGCGAACGGCGTCGCGACCGGCGCTTTGCCGGCGGACGTCGCGGTGTCCGGTTGCGTTGGGGAGACGGCGTCGTTCATGCCCGACACCTTACGATGTTCGATGCGCAGGCAATCGCGCAGGAAACGAGCCGAAAAGGCCGTATTTCACGGAATTCGGCGGGTTTGGCGGGTTTGGCGGCGCAAGGCCTTTCCGCCCCTTTCCGTCCCTTTCCGTCCCTTTCCGTCCCTTTTCATCCCTTTCAGTGCCGCTGCGCGGCGGCGTCACTTTTCGACGTCGGCAGGCGCCCCCGCCATCGATTGATATTGCGTACGCAGCGCCTGCCTAAAGAGCCGATGGGTTTCGCGCGGGTTTTCGCGGCGGGTGAACATCGCCACGGGCGGCAACGTCCACGTGAGCGACCACGGCACGATGGCCACGCCCGCAATACGCACCAGTTCTTCGGCGATATCGGCCGGCAGGAGCGACACCGCGCGCTCGCTGCTCGACAGCAGCTCCCCGGTCAGGCGCGACGAAAAGCTCTCCACGACGGGCACGGGCGGCACCACGCCCGCGTGCAGGAACAAATCGGAGAGCTGGTCGCGCATCGGCGTATTCGGCGCACCCATCACCCAGTCGAGTTCGGCCAGTTGCGCCCACACCGGCGCGCTGCGGCCCAGCCGGGCGGCCAGGCGACGGCTCGCCACCACTCGCGGCATCTGGTGATGGAGCACTTCGAACTGCACTTGCGTGAGATCGACCGTTGCCGCCGCGCGGGCGATCACGACATCCAGTGTGTGATCGCGCAACTGCGCCATGAGCGATTCGCTCGTCCCTTCATGCAAGGTGACGGTCAGCCGTTGGGGAATTCGGGCGAGCGTCTGCTGGATGGCGGCGGCAAGGGTCTTGCCCGAGATGTACGGAATGACACCGACCTGCAAGCGTGCGGCGTGCCCGGCCATCACCGCTTCGATGTCGCGGGTCAGATGATCCAGATCGTGAACCATTGCCTGGGCACGGGCCAGCACCACGTCGCCCAGCGGTGTCGGTGTCATGCCGCGCGGCGTGCGGTCGAAGAGCGGGCCGCCGAGCATGCTTTCCAGCTCGGCGAGGGCGCTCGTCACCGCCGGCTGGCTCGTCGCCATGTGCTCGGCTACCCGCGTGAGCGAGCCGTGCTGCTGAATCTGCAACAGCAGCACGAGATGACGCATCTTGAGCCGGGTCGTCAGCCGCCGGACCACTTCCCCCGTATCGAAAGGCACCGCCCCCATCTGTCCTCAATCCTCTGAAACCCCCGGTGCTCCGGGCTTATAACGAAAACATGATGCCCCCATAGTAATTCAGAATCGCCCCGTGCTGGCGGCTCCCTAGAATGGCCTCACCCGCTGATGCGCCGGGGCGGTAGCCGTCTCCAGAACGGTTCGCTGCGCAAGACAGCGTCAGACAGACAGCCGAGACATCCAACGAGGACGACATTGCCATGAGCAACAGCAACGATCACCAGGCCGCCCTGGAGTATCACCAGTTCCCGACCCCGGGCAAGATCTCCGTGACGGCCAGCAAGCCGCTCGTGACGCAGCGCGATCTGGCGCTCGCCTACACCCCGGGCGTGGCGATCCCGTGTCAGGAAATCGCGGCCGACCCGGCGGCATCGTTCAAGTACACCGGTCGTGGCAACCTCGTCGGCGTGATCACCAACGGCTCCGCCGTGCTGGGGCTGGGCAACATCGGTGCGCTCGCCTCCAAGCCGGTCATGGAAGGCAAGGCCGTTCTCTTCAAGAAGTTCGCCGGTATCGATGTGTTCGATATCGAAATCACCGAGAGCGACCCGGACAAGCTGGTCGACATCATCGCCAGCCTCGAAGCCACGTTCGGCGGCATCAACCTCGAAGACATCAAGGCGCCGGAGTGCTTCACCGTCGAGCGCAAGCTGCGCGATCGCATGAAGATCCCGGTCTTCCACGACGATCAGCACGGCACCGCCATTACGGTGAGCGCCGCGTTCATCAACGGTCTTAAGGTCGTGGGCAAGGACATCCGCGAAGTGAAGGTCGTCACCTCGGGCGCCGGTGCGGCCGCCCTCGCGTGCCTCGACCTGATGATCGACCTCGGTCTGCCCCTCGAGAACATCTGGGCGACGGACATCGATGGCGTCGTGTACGAGGGCCGCACTGTGGGGATGGACCCGGACAAGGCCCGCTTCGTCCAGAAGACCGACAAGCGCACCCTTGCGGAAGTGATCGAAGGTGCCGACGTGTTCATCGGCCTGTCTGCCGGCGGCGTGCTCAAGCCGGAAATGCTCAAGACGATGGCGGCGCGTCCGCTGATTCTGGCGCTGGCCAACCCCACGCCGGAAATCTTCCCGGAAGACGCCCGCGCCGCGCGCGATGACGTGGTGCTCGCCACCGGCCGCTCGGATTTCCCGAATCAGGTCAACAACGTTCTGTGCTTCCCGTACATCTTCCGTGGCGCACTCGACGTGGGCGCGACCACCATCACGCGCAACATGGAAATCGCCGCCGTGCATGCGATTGCCGGTCTCGCGCAGGAAGAACTCAACGACTCCGTCGCTAACGCGTACGGTGCGTACGACCTGTCGTTCGGGCCGGAATACCTGATTCCGAAGCCGTTCGATTCGCGCCTCATTGTGCGTATCGCACCGGCGGTCGCACGTGCGGCCATGGAAGACGGCGTCGCTACGCGTCCGATCACCGACTTCGACGCCTACGCCGACCAGTTGCAACAGTTCGTGTATCACTCGGGCGCATTCATGAAGCCGATCTTCTCGGCCGCCAAGCAACTCGTGCGTGACGGCGGCAAGTCGCGCATCGTGTTCGCCGAAGGCGAGGAGGAGCGTGTGCTGCGCGCCGTGCAGGTGATCGTCGACGAAAAGCTGGCGCGACCGATTCTCGTGGGGCGTCCGGAAGTGCTGCTCGCACGCATCGAGAAGTTCGGCCTGCGCCTGCGTCTGGGCGAAGACGTCGAAGTCACCAACCCGTACTACGACGAACGCTTCCACCAGTACTGGACCAGCTACTGGGAACTGCGTTGCCGCGACGGCATCACGAAGGAAATGGCGCGGGTCGAAATGCGTCGCCGTCTCACGCTGATCGGCGCGATGATGGTGCGTCTGGGCGATGCCGACGGCATGATCTGCGGCACGGTGGGCGCGTATCACGACCACCTGCGCTTCGTGGACGAAGTCATCGGCAAGCAGCCGGGGGCGAACACCTATGCGGCAATGAACATCCTGCTGCTCGACAAGCGCACCGTGGCGCTGGTCGACACGCACGTCAACGACGATCCGACGGCCGAGCAGATCACCGAATTCACGCTGGCGGCGGCCAAGCAGATGTCGCGTCTGAATCTCAATCCGAAGGTGGCGCTGCTCTCGCGTTCGAACTTCGGATCGGGCAGCGCGGCATCGGGCACGAAGATGCGCCGCGTGCTGGAAATGGTGACGGCACAAGCGCCGGATCTCGAAATCGACGGCGAAATGCATGGCGATTGCGCGCTGGACGAAGCACTGCGCAGCCGCATCCTGCCGCACTCGCGTCTGAAGGGCGCCGCCAACTTGCTGGTATGTCCGAACGTCGACTCGGGCAACATCGCCTACAACCTGCTCAAGACGGGCGCGGGCAGCAACGTGGCCGTCGGCCCGTTCCTGCTGGGCGTGGGCGCACCGGTCAACGTGCTCACGTCGAGCTCGACCGTGCGACGCATCATCAACATGACGGCCCTGACCGTCATCCAGGCCAATCGTGACTGAAGTCCACCCGGCGCTCATGTTCCGGGAGATGTTCCGGCGCGCGACGCCGGTCGCGATGCGCCAGATGGCGTAAGCGATCGAAGGTACGTGTGAGCCCCGGCGGGGTCGGCAGCAGCATCGACACGATGCGTTGCCGAAACCGCCGGGGCTTTTTCGTTGCGTCTTGCCTGGCGACCTGCGCATCGTCTTCATCAGACGGCACGCGCCGTGGCTTGCTCAGCAATCGCGTGCACAGCCATTCGAGCGCGCTGCACATCACAAAGTAGATCAGTGCGACGAACGCGAACACTTCGGCGGGATACACCATCAGCCGGCTGTTGACCTGCGTGGCGACGAACGACAGTTCGGCCACGCCGACGATGTATGCCAGCGAGGTGTCCTTCACGAGCGATACCCACTGATTGATGAACGAGGGCGTCATGATGCGCAGCGCCTGCGGCAATACGATGTGACGCAGTGTCTGCACGCGCGTGAGACCGAGCGACATGCCGGCCTGCCACTGCGCGGTGCCCACACCGCGAATCCCGGCGTAGACCGTGTGCGAGAGATACGCGCCGCCGATCAGTGCGAGGGCGCACGCCACGGTGGCGAGGCCGGGAACGTTCACGCCGAACAGGATCGGCAGCAGGAAATACGTCCAGAAGATCAGCATCAGCACGGGGATCGCGCGGAAGAACCCGATCACGAACGTGAGCGCCCATCGCCTCGGGCCGCTGAGCATCGCCAGTGCGATGCCGCCTGCCAGACCGAGCAGGCCCGAGGCGATGGCGCTTACCGTGGCGAGCACGAGCGTGAGCGCCGCGCCCGAGAGCGGGCCGTCGGGAAAGTCGCCCCAGAGCAGGTAGGGCAGGTTGTCGAGTACGGCGGCGAAGTTCATGGCGGGTTCATTGCGGGTTCATGGCGAAGACGCTGGCGACGTGCATCGAAGTGAGAGGACGGATCAAAAGACGTAGCACCGCGCGATCAACGCGACGGCGCGGCCGCATGGCGATGCGTCGTGGCCATGCTGACGGCTTCGATCAGTGCGATCACGCCGATATAGAGGAGTGTGGCGATACCGAACGCCTGAAACGTCTTGAAAGTTTCCGTCTCGACCTGACGCGACGCGTACGAGAGTTCGGCCAGACCGATCGCCATCGTCAGCGACGAGTTCTTCACGACGTTCATGTACTGCCCGAAAAGCGGTGGCAAGGCGATGCGCACTGCCTGCGGCAGCACGACGTGACGGAAGATCGCGAGGCGGCCAAGACCGAGCGCGGCGGCGGCGTAGGTTTGTCCGGCGGGCACGCCGCGCAGTCCTGCGCGAATCTCTTCGCCGATGAAGGCCGTCGTGTAGATCGTCAGGCCGACAAAGCCCGCGAGGGTTTCCAGCGTCGGCCAGCGGATATCGAACAGCACGACGTGCCACACGTGGGTTTGAGACAGCCATTGCACGGCATCCGTGGGCAGCAACGCAGCCACGCCGAAATACCAGAAGAACAGTTGCACCAGCAGCGGTGTGTTGCGCATGAGCGCGACGAACGTGGCGGCGGGACGGGCGAAGAGCGGGTTGGCCGAGTTCCGGGCGACGGCCAGCGCGAAGCCGAGCAACGTCGCGGCGGCGCTCGCGGCGGCGGCCAGTGTGACCGTGACTGCGAAACCGTTGAGCAGCCAACCGAGATACTTCGGGGCGAGCCAGTCGATCATGACGGGAATTCCGAGGCAAAGCAGGCAGTAGGCACGAGGGAACAAGCGATGCAACACGCGATGCAGCGAGCATTGCGATCGCCGGTGCCATCGGCAATGCAATCGGCCGGGCGCGCATGGGGCTCTCATCCCATGCGCCCCGGCCAGGCCGACGGGCAAGCGTCAGACGGTGAGGGCGACGACTTGCGCCTTATGCCTTGTCGCCGATCTTGAACAGACGCGGCAGCGGCTGAGGCGACTTCGGGCCGAACCAGCGGTCATAGATGTTGGCGGCGGTGCCGTCCTTCTCCAGGTCGCGCAGCGTGTCGTTGACGAATGCGGTCAGACGCGGCTCGCCCTTGGGCACGCCAACGCCCATGTAGTCGTTGGAGATGGTGAACGCGGGAATTTCGTAGTTCTGCTTGTCCGGCACATTGGCGAGCAGGCCGACGAGCTTCGGCCCGTCCTGCGTGATGGCTTGCACGGTGCCCGTGCGCAGCGCGGCGAAAGCGAACGGCGTGTCGTCGAACGCGACGATGGTCGCCTTCGGGAATTTCTCACGCAGCGTGATCTCGTTCGTCGTGCCCTTGTCCGCACCGATGCGCAACGCGCTCAACTGGTCCGGCGACGACAGCGTGCCCTTCTTGGCAAGGAATTGCTGGCCCGAGGAAAAATAGGGAATGCTGAAGTCGACCTGCTTGGCACGTTCGTCCGTGATCGTAAAGTTGGCCAGCACTAGGTCGACCTTCTTCGAGGTGAGGAACGGAATGCGGTTGGCCGGGTTGGTCGGTTGCAGCTCCAGCTTCACGCCGAGCTTGTCGGCCAGCGCCTTGGCGTAATCGACATCGAGACCGACGATCTTGTGCGATTTCCCGTCCACATAGCCGAACGGTGGATTGCTGTCGAACGTGGCAACGCGCAGCACCCCGGCCTTCTTGATGTCGTCGAGCTTATCGGCATGTGCGGCGAGCGGCGCGAGGGCGGCTACGCCGAGCAATGCGGCGGCGATGGTCGAGAGCGCGCGACGTGCGCGGGATTGGCGAATGTTGTTTTGCATGGCCTGTTGGGCTCCGTTTTTCGTTGGTCCGTGGTGGTCCCGAGGTCGTCGACATATGCAAAGCGTGTGGACAGACATCGACGGGGACCCGGCTGCGGGTAGCAGCGAGCGGACGTCAACGATAACGGCGCAGGCGCGCACGCCCAACCAACCGATTTTCCTTAGCAAAACGCCGGCGCAGATAAGCGCCGGCGTTCTCGTGACTACAGGACCTGCTTACGGCCGGACGTCCTATAGCCCTATAGCGCTATAGCCCGCCCTTTAACCGCTGTAGCGTCGCGGTCATACGAACGACGAGGCACCGGGGATCTCACGACGAACGCCTCAACCGCGACGGTCGCGACCGCCCCCGTGGCCGTGGTCATGATGATCGGGGCCGGGACCATGATCCCAGCCGCCACGGTTCAGCTCCCAGCCGTGCGGCCCTTGACGCCACGCCGGTGCACGGTAGGCATAGCCCGGGCGGGCGCGTTCCCAGTGGCCGGCGCGCCACGCATGGCGGTGGCCGTCCCAGTCCCAGAAGCCCGGCGCCCAGACATAGCCGGCGCGTGGCGGGGGTGCCGGTTCATAACGCGGCGGCGGCGGGGCGCCGATGCTGATCGAAACGCCCACTTGCGCGTGCGCCGGCGCAACGGCGACCCCGCCAAGCGTTGCAGCGACGAGCGCGATGGTCAACGTCAGTTTTTTCATTTCTCCGTCCCCTTGAAAGCGAAGTTTTGGTACGCCTTCATCGTACGTGCGGGACGCGTCGGTCACGAAATGAATAGTCGTAAAAAAGTGTTGAAAATGTTTCGTGCCAGGCCACAAAAGTTCGCAAGAACGAAGGGGGCGACATCGGCAGCCCTTCGGGATTGCCGGTTTCGCCAGCGTCGTGTGACGACATCGATCGGTGCGCTCACAGCGACGGAGCGCGTTGGTGCCGGTACTCCTGCGTGCGTCCTCCATAGCCGTAGGCCGCCGCGCGGGCGTCGATCACGTGGATGTAGGAGCACGGGTGAACGTTGCCGAGCAACTCCGAGAGCGTTTCGAACACCTGCGAGATGAACAACGCCTTTTCGGCTTTCGTGTTCGTCTCGTCCGTCACGCTGATATCGAGATGGAACGCATTCTTGCCTTGTTCGGAGAGCGGCGCGCCGCCAATAAACCAGCGTTCGTGGGGAATGTAGTCGACGGTCACGGCGATCACTTCCGGCGCCTTGTGCAGCGTGTCGACGGTCAGTTGCGAGACGGCGCGCACGGCGCGACGGGTCAGGGTGTCGTCTGACGTGCCCGAGAGTTGCAGGACGATGTGCGGCATGGTGAGGCTCCTTAAGCAAAGCGGTCGATGAAGAACGATCGGTGAAGCGCGATCGATGGAGGCAGTGACTTCAGTCTAAGGAATGGTTTGACATCGGAAAAGCGGGAATATACGATGCTATCCATCGGTTTAATAAATGGATGGTATCATGGCGCCCGGATTCGATTTCGACCAGTTGCGAACCTTCGTCGCGGTTGCCGAGGCGGGGAGTCTTTCGGCTGCCGCGCCGCGCGTGTTTCTGTCGCAGTCGTCCGTCAGCGAACAGATACGCAAGCTCGAAGAGCGCACCGGCGTGACGTTGTTCACGCGCGGCAAGCAGGGCGTGTCGACGACGCCGGCGGGAGAGCGTCTTTTGGGACACGCCAGGCAGTTGATTGCGCAATCGGAACACGCATGGCACGACGTGCGTGGATTTTCGCTCGCCGGGGAATTGCGGCTGGCGATCACCGATTACTTCCGTCCCGGCGAAGTCGCACGCATGCTGCGGCATCTCGGCGTGGCCTATCCGTCGCTACGCATTCACGTCACGATTCTGAAAAGCGGTGTGATCGAGAGCGGTTACGACAGCGGAGACTTCGACATCGGGCTGTCGATGCGGATACTCGGCAAGTCGCTCGGTCGCGATGCCGTTGCCGGTACGCGAACGCTCGGGCGAGAGCCGCTCGGCTGGGTTGCGTCTTCCGACGTTGTGCTGGACGACGACGCGCCGCTACCGCTGCTGGTGCTGCCCGACACCTGCGCGCTGCATCGTTTCACTACGCAATGGCTCGACGAGCAACGGGTACCGTACGTCATCGCGCACGTGGCGTCGGGCGTGGCGGGATTGCAACTGGCGTTGAATGCGGGATTGGGCGTGGCATGCCTGAATGCGTCGGCCATGGGGCCGTCGCTCGCGCGTATCGACACCTTGATGCGGGGGCGGCGCCTGCCGCCGCTGCCGGATGCCGAATTTCATCTGCTGCCCGCGCGCCGCGGCGAACCCGAGTGGGTCACGCAGGCGCGCGATGCACTGGCGGCGCAACTGACGGCGTCTGCCGGGCTTACAGCGCGTTGAGCGGAATCTTCAGATAACGCGTGCCGTTCGCTTCCGGCGCCGGCATGTCGCCGGCGCGAATATTCACCTGTACGGCAGGCAGGATCAGCGTGGGCATGTCCAGTGTGCGGTCGCGGGCTTCGCGCATGGCGACAAAAGCGTCTTCGTCGATGCCGTCGTGCACATGGATATTCGCGCGACGCTGCTCGCCCACGGTCGTCTGCCAGTTGGCGGCGCGCCCGGCCGGCGGGTAGTCGTGGCACATGTACAGACGCGTGTGCTCCGGCAGCGCGAGCAGACGCTTGATCGAACGGAACAGCGTGTGGGCATTGCCGCCGGGAAAATCGCAACGGGCGGTGCCGACATCCGGCATGAAAAGCGTGTCGCCCACGAAGACCGCGTCGCCGACCTGGTACGCCATGTCGGCTGGCGTATGACCCGGCACGAACATCGCTCTGGCCTGCAAGGCGCCGATGGCGAACGTCTCACCGTCTTCGAACAGATGATCGAACTGCGAGCCGTCCGGCGGGACATCGGCGCCCAGATGGAACAGCTTCTTGAAGACGTGCTGCACGTCGCGGATATGCGCGCCAATGGCGATGCATCCGCCCACGCGTTCCTTGAGCCAGCGCGCGGAAGACAGATGGTCCGCGTGCGCATGCGTTTCCAGAATCCAGTCGACGGTGAGCCGCTGTGCCGCCACGAATTCGAGGACACGCTCTGCCGAGCCGGTATGCGTGCGACCCGCCTTCGGATCGTAGTCGAGTACCGGGTCGATGATCGCCGCGCGGCCGCCCGGCGCATCGAATACGACATACGTCACGGTAGAGGTGATCGCGTCGAAGAAGGCTTCGATGTGTGCTGGCGTGGCTGACATGACCGGCTCCTGCAAAAGTTTATCGATTAATATATTATAAATCAGTAAAGTGTCCGCGCTGTGCGTGACATCGTGTGACAGCGCTCAACGGGGCGCGACATGTTGTCGCTCCCCGCCACTTGCGGATGTCCTGATTTGCCATCGATCCTGCCATGCCACGAGCCACTACGCTATCCCCCCTCGAGCGTTCCCCGCCCGCCGTATCTGTTGCCCCTGCTGCCCCTATCGCCCCTGCCACTCCTGCCACCGATGCGGCGTCGCTCGATGTCACGCGTCTGCGCACGGCCGCCCGGCAGGCCTCGACGTTGCTGCGCGCGCTCGCCAACGAAGACCGCTTGCTGATCCTTTGCCAGCTCACGCAAGGCGAGCTGTCGGTCGGGGCGTTGGAGGCGCAGCTCGATATCCGGCAACCCACGCTTTCTCAGCAACTCGCCGTCCTGCGCAGCGAAGCGCTAGTGACGACGCGGCGCGACGGCAAACGGATCTACTACGCGGTCGCCGATGGCGCCGTGCTCGCCGTGTTGGCCTGTCTCTACGATCAGTTCTGCCCGAAAACATGAGGGATCGCATGAGGCGTCACGTGATGCCGACCGGTCTTCCCGCCTGACACCGTTCGTCCGGTTCGCCAGATTCAGGCGTTTGCCTTCGCTGTCGCCACAGGAGCTGACTGTCATGACACTCGACACGATTCACTTCACCCCTTGGACATCGCTCGCCGGTGGCGTGCTCGTCGGCGTGGCGGCCGTCTGGCTGATGCTGTCCCTGGGGCGCATCGCGGGCATCTCCGGCATTGTGGGGGGACTGTTGCGTCCTCGCGCGGGGGATGTCGGATGGCGCGTGGCATTCGTCCTCGGATTGATGGTCGCGCCTTGGGCCTATCGCGTGGTGGCGGTGGCGCCCGAAGCGCAGATCGACGCAAGTACGGCGATGCTGCTCGCGGCGGGCCTGCTGGTCGGCTTCGGCACGCGTCTGGGCTCGGGATGCACGAGCGGCCACGGTGTTTGCGGCCTGTCGCGCCTGTCGCGGCGCTCGCTCGTCGCCACGCTATGTTTCATGGCGATGGGCTTTCTGACCGTGTACGTCGTGCGTCATTTGCCGGGCGGCGTTGGGGGAGGTGCGGTATGAAGAAGCTGATCTTTGCGTTCCTCGGCGGGCTCGTTTTCGGACTGGGGCTGATGCTCGCAGGCATGGCGAATCCGGCTAAGGTGCTCGGTTTTCTCGATCTTGCGGGCGAGTGGGATCCCTCGCTGGCCTTCGTGATGGGCGGGGCGGTAGCCGTCGGTCTCGTGGGGTTCCGGCTGGCGCGCGCCCACGCATTGGCCTGGACTGGCGAGCCGCGCGTCTGGCCGGCTTTGCAGGGGTTTGGGGGCGTCGACAAGCGACTGGTGGTCGGTGCATTACTGTTCGGCCTGGGCTGGGGGATCGCCGGAATTTGCCCGGGCCCGGCGCTGGTGCTGCTCGGCGCTGGCTCAGGCAAGGCGCTGCTGTTTGTCGCCGCAATGCTCGCCGGCATGGCGATGCACGCCATCGTGACCCGACCGGGCACAAGAAGGGGCGACGCGCCAAAGGCGGTGGAAGACATTGTCAGGGCTTGCGGGCCAGTTCCTTACCCGCGTCGGCGGGCAACTGTCGCGTCACCGGAATCGACAGCAGCGAGAACAGCCCGATCACCAGAAACGCTGGCAGGAAGTCGCTCGCCATCAGTTGATCGTGACCGGCCAGCCGGCTGCTCGCCTGCAAGACCATCCCGGAAATCGTCACCCCGAGGCCGAGCGACAATTGCTGAACGACGCTGGCGAGGCTCGTGGCGCGACTCGCGTCCTCGCCGGCGATATCGGCGTAGACGATCGAGTTCAGACACGTGAATTGCAGCGAAGGGAAGAAACCGCCGAACGCGACGACACCCAGCATGACGATCACCGGCGTGTCATGCGTGAACAACCCGTAGGACGCGAGCGCCAGCCCCGCCAGTGCGGCATTCACGATCAGCACCTGGCGGAAACCGTATCTTGCCAATACACGCTGGGCGATCGCTTTCATGAAGATCGCGCCGAAGGCCGAGGCGCAGGTGATCATGCCGGACTCGAACGGGTCCATGTGAAGTCCTTCCTGCAACGCGAGCGGCAACAGGAACGGCACGGCGCCCAGCCCGATCCGGAAGAGCGATCCGCCGACTACACTCGCGTGGAACGTCGGTATGCGCATCAGACGAAAGTCGAGCAGCGGCGTCCGCACGCGATTGGCGTGCAGCCAGTAGGCATATATGAACAGCGCGCCGAGGATACACATCGCGATCACCACCGTATCGCTCACCTGATGCTCGCCGATCATCGCGAGTCCCAGCATCAACAACCCGCTGCCCAGCGCGGAAAGGATGAAGCCGGGCGTGTCGAGGCGGCCGGCGTCGCCGCCGCGCTCGTTGTCGATGTACTTGCCCGCCAGATAGATGCCGAGCAGGCTCACCGGAATATTGATGAAGAAGATCCAGCGCCAATGGAGGTAGGCGGTGATCGCACCGCCCAGCGGCGGGCCGATCACGGGGCCGAGCAGAGCGGGCATCGTCAGATAACCGATTGCCTTGACCAGCTCGTGCTTGGGAACGGCGCGGAAGATCACGAGGCGACCGACCGGGACCATCATCGCGCCGCCGACCCCTTGCAGGAAGCGCGCGAAAACGAACGTCGGCAATGTGAACGACACCGCACACAGAATCGACCCCACCATAAAGATGCCGATGGCCGTACGGAAAACATTGCGTGCGCCGAAGCGGTCGGAGACCCAGCCACAGATCGGAATGAAGATGCCCAGCCCCACCACGTAGGCGGTGAGCGCGAGCTTCAGCGAAATCGGATCCTGATGGAGGTCGCGCGCCATGGCCGGCAGCGACGTGGTGATCACCGTGGCGTCGATGTTCTCCATGAACAAGGCGCAGGCGATGATGAGCGGAATGATGACGGCGCGCGACACGATGGGGGAGACGGCTGGCGCAAAGACTCAGATTTTCCCACGATTTAAGTATTCGCTTCAATCGCAAACGCGACGTCGATCAGTGATTTGCCGCCAAACCCGCGCCGCCGGGGCGTGGGCGGGGGTGGGCGGGAGGAGCGGCGGGGGGGCGGCGGGGGGAGCGGCGCGGTGTTTGCCGGCAGCGTCAGGCGATCAGGTCGTCGGCATCCATCCGGTAAAGCACATGACGGCGCAGCCGATGGCCGGGGGGAATCAACGGATGCATGAAATCGTCTTCAGGACAGTGGTGCATGCCGATGCGCTGCATCACCGCACGTGACCGGACGTTGGCCGGCACCGTGAACGACACGAGATCGCGCATGCCGAGTGTGTCGAAGGCGTAGTGTGCCGCTGCGATGGCCGCTTCCGTCGCGTAGCCTTTCGACCACCACGCCCGCGCCAGCCGCCAGCCGATCTCCACGGCCGGCACGAACGGCGCTTCGAAGCCGACACGCATCAGGCCGACGAACCCGGCGAACGCCGTGATGCCGGGGATCTCGACCGCCCAGGGACCATAGCCATGCGTTTGAAGGTGCTCCGCCAGACGCCGCGCGACGGCGTCGCTCTGCGCCCGATCGAGCGTCGTGGGGAAATGGCGCATGACCTCGCGATCGGCATTGAGGGCGGCAAAGCTCGGCAAATCGTCGGTGCGCCACTGACGCAGCAACAATCTCGGCGTAGTGATCGTGGGCGCCTCGGTGTCGAAAGGCGATTGCGGATCGGAAGCCGTCCTCGATGTCGTCATGCAATCAAATCCAAAGAAAATGCGCGCTGATTCCGACTGCGAATGCGGAATGAAAGTAAATCAGTAAAAGCTTAATTCCAATGTCAACGCCGGGATGAATCTCCGCGAAAGCCTTGCGGTCCGGCCACCGGGGGTCGCCGGCGGGAATCATCTGGAATCGCCCGGAATCGAAGTGGCCCGGTCGATCGCCTTATCTTACGAAAACTTCTTCGATTCGGGAAATGAGATTGGCGTATGAGTTTGACGTATACGTCAACAAAACCCGATGCGTCGAATATGTCCCGATTTATACCTATTCCGACGCTCATGCGCGCTTGAGCGGATATGCCGCCCGATATCCTGATGGGCGTTCATTGGGATGAACGACGGCCGGCGGAACCCGGGCGATCACGCCCGTGGTGCAGAAATACGTCTAATCCTCAAGTCAAATCCTCAACTGGACTTATCCGTAATTTGCGGCGCTCCATTGAGAATTGTCCGAATGATTGGCGCATAGAGGTCGTGTTTGGAGAGTGTTTCGGATAACAGAATGATCGGAATGCGCTTAAATATTTATGATCGTATATTTTGATGCGTCGAATTATGTGTGAAGTTGTGCCGCCGGGGCTTCGCTCATGTGAGGCTGGGAAAGCTTTCCATATCTTGCAGCATGGTGCGTGAACCGTTAGTGCTGCGTGGAGTCCTGAGCAGTTGGCACGCAATTCCTCTCGTATCGCAAGGCAATTGGCCGGCTGTCCGGCGCAATATCGGCGGGCTTATCGCGGGAGCGGATGTCGCGGTAATCCGGGATTGCTGCCCGGTCGTTGAGCATTGTCTGAAGTGTCTCTCCTACAATTCAATGAGATTTGTGCGTCCTCAGACTCATTTGATGGAAATGCGGTTTTCAATTTATTAAAACTCGTGTTATTTTAAGTGGCGATCCATTTTTAACAATGTAAGGACACGCCAGATGGCAAGCTATAAGGAACTCGTCGCGCAACGCGACAAAATCGAGAAGCAGATCGAAGAGGCTCGCGCCCGTGAAGTGGCGGAGGTCATTGCTCAGGTCAAACAGAAGATCCAGGAATACGAACTGACCGCAAAGGATCTGGGGCTTGCCACGACCGACGGCCGTCGCCGTGCCGTTCGCGCGCAAATTGCGCCCAAGTACATGAATCCGGCGACCGGCGAAACGTGGTCGGGTCGCGGCCGCGCGCCGAAGTGGGTTGGGAAGAATAAAGAGAAGTTCCTGATCAAGTAATTCGCCGGCATCTGCCGGACTGGCATTGCCGGTCACATGCCAGGGAGGTCGGGGAGCAGACATCGCTGTGCCTCATCCGCACAGCGTCTTGCCATCTCTACGTGTCCCTGAGAGCAGTAAAGCGCAGCCCAGTAGTCGCTTTGTCCCCCCAACCCGGATCGCCTGGCTGTGGCTTGATGTGATGCAGTGCCGTAAAAGTCAAAACCCGCCGTTCGTTTATCGACGGCGGGTTTTTTCATTGGGGGAGAATTCCGGCTGGGCGAGACCGTGAATTGCGGCTGCCGCGTCATCCCTTACCGCGTACGGTTTTACTCGGCGCCGGGATCGTCAGGCGGGAACATCAGCGTGACCTGCAAGCCGCCGCTCGGGCGGTTGGCAAACGATACGCGTCCTCCCAATTGCTGGGTGAGCTTGTCGACGATCGCCAGCCCCAGTCCGCAATGTGCGTTGCCGCCGCGGGCCGGATCGAGGCGCACGAAGGGGCGCACGATGCGATTGATGTCTTCGTTGGGGATCCCCGGACCGCTGTCTTCGACCACCAGGCGCCAACCGCTCGCGTCCTGCGAGGTTCGGATGGCCAGCGGCGCGCGCCCGTAGGTCACGGCGTTATCGAGGAGATTGTTCACGATGCGTTCGAGATACGTCTGGCGCAGCTTGAACCCCGGCCCGGCCTGGAGATCCAGTTCGACGGTGTAGCCCTGATCGAGGAACGGCGCGGCGAGCGCCGGAAGGCGGGCTTCGACGGGGGACGCGGCGCTATCCACTTCAACGCCCCGGGCGAACAGCAGGAACTGATCGACGATACGGGTCATCGATTCGGCATCGCGCGTGATGCCTTCGCTCATCTGCACGTCGTCCAGCATCTCGGCGCGCAGTCGCAGGCGCGCCAGTGGCGTCTTCAGATCGTGGGCGATGCCGGCGAGCATCGTGTTGCGCTCGCGATCGGTCTGCACGATGTCCTGGCTCATGCGATTGAAACGCTCCGTCAACTGCCGCAGCTCCAGCGGGCCGCGCTCCCTGACCTGCGTTCGAAGGCGATGCGTTGCCAGTTGCTCGGCCGCAGCGGCCATGTCCCGCACGGGACGCTGCAACTGCCACGCCGCGAACAGCGCGAAGATGACGGTAATGCCCAGTACGGCCGCCAGACCCGGCAGGATCGTCGCGGTCCCCGGCGGATTACGCACGGACAGCACCGGCGTGGCGATCCAGTAATCGCGCCCCGGCAGGCGGGCCCAGATGCGCGGCGGCGGCGTACGCTCCACGCGCAATTGCGTGCCGGCGGGCAGGCGGCGGGCGAGTTCGGTTGTCAGACGCGCATTCTTGCTCGCCGGCTCGAAGACATCGCCATGGGCGAATGAGACGGGCACGACCTGCACGAGGTCGGGCAAGGTGAGGTTCGAATTGCCGTCATGCACCTCCGATGCGGCCTTGATGATGAAGGCCATCTGCTCGGCAGCGTTCTGCACGCGCGTATCGTCGTGATCGCTGCGAAGGATCGTGAGGTAAGAGAAGTGACTGATGACCAGCGCCGCGATGATGAGCACCGCGAGCCGTCCGAACAGGGTGTCGAAACGGCCTTTCATGCAGGGCTCCGCATGTCGGCCGTCAAAGGTAACGAAAACAAAATCGGCTGCATGCCGGAGTCCTTGTCAGACCGGCGCATCAACCGGTCGCCATGTCGGCGCGCTGGCCGTCGGGAACGAAGATATATCCACGTCCGCGCACGGTCTGGATGAAGCGCGGGCTTTGTGCGTCTTCGTCGAGCAGCCGGCGCAGGCGCCAGATCTGCACGTCGATGCCGCGGTCGTTGACGTCGCTGTCGGCGCCGTAAAGCAGTTCGATGATGCGTTCGCGCGAAAGCACCTGCATGGCGTGGTTCACCAGCAGGCGCAACAAGCCGTATTCGCCGTCCGAGAGGGTCAGCAACTGCGAGTCGCGGGTGAGCGTGCGGCTGCGAAAATCGAGCATGAACGGGCCGAACGCATAGTTTTCACGTTGCTCGGGCACGGCCGCGTCGGGCGTCTTGCGGCGGCGCAGCACGGCATTGATGCGGGCGAGCAATTCGCGCGGGCTGAACGGTTTGCCGAGATAGTCGTCGGCGCCGATTTCGAGTCCCACGATGCGGTCGATCTCGTCGCTGCGCGCGGTGAGCAGAATCACCGGCACGTCGTCGTTGCGGGCGCGCAGGTCGCGCAGGGCGGTGAGGCCGTCGACCTTGGGCATCATGAGGTCGAGCACGATCAGGGCGGGACGCTCGCGCTCGAGGCGCGCGGCCAGCCCTTCGCCGTCGTGCATCACTGCGACGGAGAAGCCGTGGCGGCTCAAATACTCGCGCAGGAGGTCACGTAAATCGGGATCGTCGTCGACAACAAGAATCTTCATATTCGTTCGGACAGGTTGTGTCGTCATGATAGTGGCCTCCCTGCGCGGCTTTGCACGTGTTTTGTTTCCGGAAATTACAGTCTTGCTCGCCTGTAACGTTGCGTAATAATAGAGCCAGCTTCGATAACGCACGAAATTCGTTCGCGTCACGTAAGCTTCGGTCTCTTAATCAGATGCCCTGCGTGATCGTCGATAGGTCGTTATCGGCGGCGTTGTCAGGGCGTCTGTCGCACACCCAGCCGCACGCCCGAATGCACGTCTTACGTCATGGGAATGCTGCGGCAAGGCACTGCACGGCAAGGCGTCGTAAGGCGCTACACCGTCCCGGCAGCAGCGATCCGACGCCACTTGCGAACCATCGCGAAGACGCCGGGTCTTTCAGCAGCATCGGATATTTCCGAGACCCAATACAGCGAAAGCTGTTGTAACAGGCGATCCCATTGAGCTGTTACAGCCGTCTGCTATGCTGGTCAGCCAGTGACGCGTGTGCCGCCGCTCGGGCGTTTTGGCCCTGTCGGGCGGTTTGTCGCGCCGCAGCAATTCGCTAAAAAAGAACGTCGTCCGTATCGGACGAATCCGCTAACTACTCCGTTGTTACGAGGAAGTCATGACCGAGCACGGTCCCCACGGTTCCGACAAACCGAACGGTTCTGAGCGTTCGCCTGCACCGCAGACGCCGCCGACACCACCGGTTTCGACATCTCCCGCGCCGTCGCGCACGCGCCGCTGGCTCGTGCCGGGCGTGATCGGGTTGATCGTCGTGCTCATCGCCGGGGGCGTCTACTACCGTCTGCACTCGCAAAACGCGCAGGGTCCGGCGCAGGCGGGCGGGCGCCGTGGCGGCCCCCCGGGCGGCATGCCCGGAGCCGGCGCGCCGGCCACGCCGGTCACCGCCGTTGAGGCGAAAACCGGGGATCTGCCGGTATTCCTCAATGGGCTGGGCACCGTCACGCCGACGCGTAGCGTCACCGTGCATTCGCGGGTGGACGGGCAACTCATGAAGGTGCATTTCAAGGAGGGCGATCTCGTCAAAGCCGGGCAATTGCTCGCCGAGATCGATCCGCGTCCGTTCCAGGTGCAGGTCACGCAAATGGAAGGTCAACTTGCGCGCGATCAGGCGTTGCTCAAAAACGCTCAACTCGACCTCGCCCGTTACGAAACGTTGCTCAAGCAGGATTCGATCGCCACACAGACGGTCGATACGCAGCGCGCACTCGTCAAGCAGTACGAAGGGACAGTCAAGTCCGATCAGGGGCAGCTCGACAACGCCCGTCTGCAACTGACTTATGCGAGCGTGACGGCACCGGTGTCGGGCCTCGCCGGCCTGCGCCAGGTCGATCCGGGCAACATCATTCATGCGTCCGACACCAACGGAATCGTCATCATCAACGAGGTCACGCCGATCACGGTGGTGTACACGATTCCCGAAGACAACCTGCCGAAGGTCGTGAAGCGCGTGCGCGGCGGGCAGACGCTGCCGGTCGAAGCCTTCGACCGCGCGGGCAAGATCCGGCTGGCGCAGGGCAAGCTCGCCTCCATCGACAACCAGATCGACACGACGACGGGCACCGTCAAGCTCAAGGCCGAGTTCGCCAACGCGGACGGCATGTTGTTCCCGAACCAGTTCGTCAACGTGAAGATGCTGGTCGACACGCTTAATGGCGCGACGCTGATTCCGAGCGCCGCCGTGCAGCGCGGCACGCAAGGCAGCTTCGTATATACCGTGCAGCCGGATCAGACGGTCAAGCTCAAGACGGTGAAGGTCGGGCCGACCGACGGCACTTATATTGCCGTGGAGTCCGGTATCGAACCGGGGGAGAAGCTTGTGATCGACGGCATGGACAAGCTGCGTGACGGGGCCAAGGTCGAAGTGATCACGGCCGAGAGCCGTGCGGCCGCTGTTGCGCCGCGCGCGCCGGGCGAGAAACGCAACGGCAACGGCAACGGCAGCGGCGGCGCGCATCGCCGTCAGGCGCAATAACGGTGTTCCCGGGCATGCGTGCGCATCGTCGGCTCATGCTCGCGCGTGTCCCGGATCTCGCCATCGCCCCGCGCTCACGCTCACATTTGCGCTCACGCATCGCCACGCCCTCAAGAGACGCCTTTCGACGTAGCCAATGAATCCGTCCCGTCAGTTTATTCTCCGACCGGTCGCCACATCGTTGCTGATGCTGGCGATCCTGCTTGCCGGTTTCGTCGCCTATCGGCTGCTGCCGCTCTCGGCACTGCCGGAAGTCGACTATCCGACCATTCAGGTGGTCACGCTGTATCCGGGTGCCAGCCCGGATGTGATGACCTCTTCGGTAACGGCTCCGCTGGAGCGTCAGTTCGGGCAAATGCCAGGGCTCAATCAGATGTCGTCGACCAGTTCGGGCGGCGCGTCGGTGATCACGTTACGGTTCTCGCTCGATCTCGGGCTCGATGTCGCCGAGCAGGAGGTGCAGGCCGCCATCAACAGCGCCAGCAACCTGTTGCCGAGCGATCTGCCGATGCCGCCGATCTACAACAAGGTCAACCCGGCGGACACCCCGATTCTGACGCTGGCGATCATGTCGAAGACCATGCCGCTGCCGAAGCTTCAGGATCTGGTCGACACGCGCGTGGCGCAGAAAATCTCGCAGTTGCCGGGCATCGGGCTGGTCAGTATCTCGGGGGGGCAGCGTCCGGCCGTGCGTATTCAGGTCAATCCACGTGCCATCACGTCTTACGGACTGAATATCGAAGACGTTCGCACGTCCATCGCGGCGGCCAACGTGAATCAGGCCAAGGGGAGTTTCGACGGTCCGCTGCGCGCGTCGACGATCGATGCCAACGATCAGCTGGCGTCGGCGGACGAGTACCGCAACCTGGTGATCGCTTATAAGAATGGGGGGCCGATCCGGCTGTCCGACATCGCCGACGTGATCGACGGCGCGGAAAATACCAAGCTCGCCGCCTGGGCCGACACCACGCCGGCGATCGTGCTCAACGTGCAGCGCCAGCCGGGCGCGAACGTGATCGAGACCGTCAACAAGGTCAAGGCGTTGTTGCCGCAGTTGCAGGCGGCGCTGCCGGGCAGCATCGACATGCAGGTGCTTACCGACCGCACCACGACGATCCGCGCGTCCGTCTCCGACGTGCAGTTCGAACTGATTCTGGCCGTCGCGCTCGTGGTGATGGTCATCTTCCTGTTCCTGCGCAACGTCTCGGCGACCATCATCCCGAGCGTGGCGGTGCCGCTCTCGCTCGTGGGCACGTTCGGTGTCATGTATCTCTCCGGTTTCTCGATCAACAACCTCACGCTCATGGCGCTGACCATCGCGACCGGCTTCGTGGTCGACGACGCCATCGTGATGATCGAGAACATCGCCCGCTACATGGAGCAGGGCGAGAAACCCTTGCAGGCGGCGCTCAAGGGCGCGGAACAAATCGGTTTCACGATCATTTCGCTCACGTTCTCGCTGATCGCCGTGCTGATCCCGTTGCTGTTCATGGGCGACGTGGTCGGGCGGCTGTTCCGCGAGTTCGCCATCACGCTGGCGGTGTCGATCCTGATTTCCGCAGTCGTCTCGCTGACGCTCACGCCGATGATGTGCGCCAAGCTGCTGCGTCACGTGCCGGAGGAGAAGCAGGGCAAGTTCTATCGCAAGACGGGCGCGATGTTCGATCGCATCATCGCGAAGTACGGCGAGTGGCTGACATGGGTGCTCGATCGTCAGCCGGCCACGCTGCTCGTCGCCCTCGGCACGCTGGTGCTGACCGTGCTGCTGTATATGTGGGTGCCGAAGGGCTTCTTCCCGGTGCAGGATACGGGGGTGATTCAGGGCATTTCCGAAGCGCCGCAATCCATTTCGTTCGCCGCCATGGGCGAGCGTCAGCAAGCGCTCGTCGCCGCCGTGCTCAAGGATCCGGCGGTGCAGTCGGTGTCCTCGTTCATCGGGGTGGACGGCGTGAACGCCACGCTCAATAGCGGGCGTCTGCTCATCAACCTGAAAGACAAGGAAACGCGCGGGCTCGATGCGTCGGAGGTCATCCGTCGCATTCAGCCCGAAGTCGCCAAGGTGCCCGGTATCGCGCTCTACATGCAGCCGGTGCAGGATCTGACGATCGAAGATCGCATCAGCCGCACGCAGTATCAGTTCACGCTTCAGGATCCGAGTCTAGATACGCTGGGCGTGTGGGTGCCGAAGCTGGTCGAGAAGCTGCAACATGTGCCGCAATTGGCGGATGTTACGAGCGATTTGCAAGTCAACGGCCTGCAAGCCTACGTGGATATCGATCGCGATACGGCGAGCCGCCTGGGGGTCACGCCGGCAGCCGTCGATCAAACGCTGTACAGCGCTTTCGGGCAGCGACTGATCTCCACGATCTATACGCAGGCCTCGCAATACCGCGTGGTGCTCGAGGTGGCCGACGACTTTCAGCGTGGGCCGGACGCCCTCAAGGGCATCTACGTCGCCTCGACGTCCGGGGTGCAGGTGCCGCTCACGTCGTTCGCGAAGATCGTCGAAAAGCCGACGCCGCTGGCCATCAACCATCAGGCGCAGTTCCCGGCCGCGACGATCTCGTTCAATCTCGCCAAGGGCGCGTCGCTCGGCGATGCCGTGAAGGCGATCACGGAGGCGGAAAAGTCCATCGGCCTGCCGGTGAGCACGCAGACGACGTTCCAGGGGGCGGCGCAAGCTTTCCAGGCGTCGCTCTCGAACACGCTGTGGCTGATCCTGGCGGCGGTCGTCACGATGTACATCGTACTGGGCGTGCTCTACGAGAGCTACATCCACCCGATCACGATTCTGTCGACGCTGCCCTCCGCCGGGGTGGGCGCGCTGCTCGCGCTCATGGTCTCGGGCAACGACATCAGCATCATTGCCATCATCGGCATCATTCTGCTGATCGGTATCGTGAAGAAAAACGCGATCATGATGATCGATTTCGCGCTCGAAGCCGAGCGCGAGCACGGCATGGCGCCGCGCGAGGCCATTTATCAGGCATGCCTGTTGCGTTTCCGCCCGATTCTGATGACGACGATGGCCGCCGTGCTGGGCGCGTTGCCGCTGATGCTCGGCTCGGGTGTCGGCTCGGAACTGCGCCAGCCGCTCGGCATCACCATGGTCGGGGGGCTGATGGTCAGTCAGGTGCTGACCCTGTTCACCACGCCGGTGATCTATCTGTGGTTCGATCGCTGGGCGCTGCGTGCGAGGGCATGGCGTGAACGGCGTTTCGGGCCGTCGGACGACACCTCGCACGGTGGCGATCACGACGATCGCGGCGGTCCCGGCGGCGGGGGGGCGGGCGCGGCGGGCGCGGCAGTCACGACGGACGGTCCGGTACGATGAACCTGTCGGCCGTCTTCATCAAGCGCTCGGTCGCGACCGTTCTGCTCACCATCGGGGTGACGCTGGCGGGCATCGTCGCCTTCGGGCTGCTGCCGGTCTCGCCGTTGCCGCAGGTCGATTTCCCGACGATCTCGGTGTCGGCGTCGCTGCCCGGCGCCAGTCCGGAAACGATGGCTGCGAGCGTGGCCACGCCGCTGGAGCGCTCGCTCGGGCGGATTGCCGGCGTGACGGAAATGACGTCGAACAGCTCGCTGGGCTCGACCCGCATCACGCTGCAATTCGATCTGTCGCGCGATATCAACGGCGCTGCACGCGACGTGCAGGCCGCGATCAACGCGGCGCGCAGTCTGTTGCCGACAGGGCTACCGAGCAACCCGACCTACCGCAAGGTGAACCCGGCCAGCGCGCCGGTGATGATCATCGCGCTGACGTCCGAGAGCATGACGCGCGGGCAGATGTACGATGCGGCGTCCACGATCCTCGCACAGAAGATTTCGCAGCTCGAAGGCGTGGGCGACGTGACCGTGGGCGGCAGTTCGCTGCCTGCGGTGCGCGTCGAACTCAACCCGACGGCGCTCAACAAGTACCAGATCCCGCTGGAGACTGTGCGTGCGGCGATTCAGGCCGTCAATGCGAACCGTCCGAAGGGGGCGCTCGAAGACGGCGACCGTCGCTGGCAGATTCTTGCGAACGATCAGGCGAAGACGGCCAGGGAATACCTGCCGGTCATCGTGAGCTATCGGGACGGCCGCCCGGTGCGCCTGTCCGATATCGCTGACGTGGTCGATTCGGTTCAGGACCTGCGCAATGCCGGTTCGGCCAACGGCAAACCGTCGGTGCTGCTGATCATCACGACGCAGCCCGGCGCGAACATCATCGAGACGGTCGACGGCATCAACAAGATTCTGCCGAATCTGCGCGCATCGATTCCGGCGGCGATCAACCTCGACGTGGTGATGGACCGCACGCCGACGATCCGGGCGTCGCTCAAGGAGGTCGAGCGCACGTTGCTGATCTCGATCGCGCTCGTGATCATGGTCGTCTTCCTGTTCCTGCGGAACTGGCGCGCCACGCTGATTCCAAGCGTGGCGGTGCCCGTCTCGCTGATCGGCACCTTCGGGGTCATGTATCTGTTCGGCTTCAGTCTCGATAACCTGTCGCTCATGGCGCTGACCATCGCGACCGGCTTCGTGGTCGACGATGCCATCGTCGTGCTCGAAAACATTTCGCGACATATCGAAGCGGGGCTCAGTCCGTTCGCTGCGGCGCTCAAGGGCACACGTGAGGTCGGCTTCACGGTGCTGTCGATGAGCATTTCGCTGGTGGCGGTGTTCATTCCATTGCTGCTGATGGGCGGTATCGTGGGGAGGCTGTTCCGTGAGTTTGCGGTCACGCTCTCGGCGGCCATCCTGGTCTCGCTGGTCGTCTCGCTCACCACCACGCCGATGATGTGCGCGCGACTGCTCAAAGGCAAGCCGGCGCCGGGCGTACCTGTAGGCACCGCCCCGCTCGCGCCGGAGCCGCCCGGGCGTCCGTCCGTCTGGACCCGTATGGGTGACGGGACCGAACGCTTGTTCGCGGCGATGCTGCGCGAGTACGAACGTTCGCTGGCATGGGCGCTGTGTCACGGGCCGCTCATGCTGCTGATCCTGCTGGCTACGATCTGTCTGAACGTCTGGCTGTACATGGTGGTGCCGAAAGGCTTTTTCCCGCAGCAGGACACGGGGCGAATGATCGGGTTCATTCAGGCCGATCAGGCGATCTCGTTTCAGGCGATGGAGAAGAAGCTCGCGGACTTCATCAAGATCGTGCAGGCGGACCCCGATGTGGCGACCGTGACCGGTTTTACCGGCGGCTCGAACCGTAACGGCGGTTCGATGTTCGTCACGCTCAAACCGCTGGGCGAGCGCAAGTTCACGGCCGATCAGGTGATCGCGCGGTTGCGGGGCAAGCTGGCGAAGGAACCCGGCGCGATGCTTTACCTGCAATCGGTGCAGGACATTCGCGTCGGCGGGCGCTCGAGCAACGCGCAGTATCAGTACACGTTGCAGGCTGACGACCTACAACAATTGCGCGAGTGGGAGCCCAAGGTGCGTAACGCGATTTCGCGGCTGCCGAACCTTGCCGACGTCAACACCGATCAGCAGGACAAAGGCTTGCAGACGACGCTGGACATCGATCGCGATCAGGCGTCGCGCCTCGGGCTGACGATGAGTCAGATCGATAACGTGCTGAACGACGCCTTCGGCCAGCGTCAGGTGTCGACCATCTACAACCCGCTCAATCAGTACAAAGTCGTGATGGAAGTCGCCCCGCGGTGGTGGCAGAGCCCGGAATCGCTCAAGGACATCTACGTGGTGACATCGGCGGGCGCGCAGGTGCCGCTCTCGGCGTTCGCCCGTTATCGTCCCACCAACACGGCGCTGGGTGTCTCGCATCAGGGACAGTTCGCGGCGAGCACCATTTCGTTCAACCTGCCGGCCGGGGTGTCGCTCTCGCAGGCGCAGGCGTCGATCAACGATGCGGTCAGCCGGCTGGGTATGCCGACGTCCGTGCAGGGGAGCTTCCAGGGCACGGCGCAGGCGTTCCAGTCGGCGCTGTCGTCGCAGCCGATTCTGATTTTGACGGCGTTGCTCACGGTGTATATCGTGCTCGGGGTGCTTTATGAGAGCTATATCCATCCGCTCACGATCCTGTCGACATTGCCGTCGGCGGGCGTGGGCGCGTTGCTGGCATTGCTGCTGTTCAATACCGAGTTCAGCATCATCGCGTTGATCGGGGTGATTCTGCTGATCGGCATCGTCAAGAAGAACGCGATCATGATGATCGACTTCGCCCTGGAGGCCGAGCGACGTCAGAATCTGCCGCCGCGCGAGGCCATTTTCCAGGCATGCGTGCTGCGCTTCCGTCCGATCATGATGACGACGATGGCGGCCATGCTCGGGGCGATTCCCCTTGCGCTGGGCACGGGCGACGGCGCGGAGTTGCGCCAGCCGCTGGGCATTTCCATTGTGGGCGGTTTGCTCGTGAGCCAGGTGCTCACGCTTTACACGACGCCTGTGGTGTATCTGTATCTCGATCGTTTGCGTCTGCGCTGGGCGCGTTGGCGCGCGCGCGGCCAGACCGGTCACAGCGATGTCGGGGAGGTCGATCATGGTTGATGATGCGATTCGCGATGTGCGCTCGTCTGCGGCGTCCTTCCCCTCCGAGCGCTCCCGCAAGGCTCCCGAAACCTTTGTTACGGCCGAACGGCCGATGTGTGCCATGGCCCGTACCCTGAATCGTCCAATCTCCAGCGTTCGTTCCCAAGTCACCGTGACGGCGACGAAAGTGAAGACGACGAAAGCGAGAGGGCATGGCGGTAGCACAGGGGTGTCGCCGCGCATGCGCCGTTCGGCGACCTGGCTTGCCGCGAGTGCTGTGCTGTGGCTCGCGGGTTGCGCGTTGGGGCCCGACTACGTTCGTCCCGACATCGACACGCCGGCGGCATTCAAGGAAACCGGCGACTGGAAGCTGGCCGAGCCGAGCGATGCGGCCGCCAAGGGCGATTGGTGGGCCATCTATCAGGATCCGGTGCTGTCCGATCTGATGACGCAGGTCGACATCAACAATCAGAACGTCAAGATCGCCGAAGCCAACTATCGCCAGGCGCTGGCGGTGGCGTCGCAGGCCCGTGCCGCCTTTTTCCCGACGATCGGCGCCGATGCCGGTGTCACGCGCAGTAGCTCACGCGTGAGCAATACGGCGATCAGCGGATCGGGTGTCGGCGGCATCTCGAACAGCTATAGCTTGTCGGGCACCGCGAGCTGGGAACTGGACTTGTGGGGCAGTGTGCGCCGGTCGGTCGAAGCGGGGAATGCCAGCGCCGAGGCGAGTGCGGCGGATCTGGCGAATGCGCGTCTGTCGGCGCAGGCGCTGCTGGCTCAAAACTATTTCGACCTTCGGGTGACGGATGCCCAGAAGGCGCTGCTCGAGCGCACGGTCTCGGCGTACGAGCAGACGCTCAAGCTTACGCAGAATCAGTATGCCGTCGGCGTGGCGCAGCGCTCGGACGTGATTCAGGCGCAGACCCAACTGCAACAGGCGCAGGCGTCGGCGCTCGATATCGAAGTCACGCGCGCGCAACTCGAGCATGCGATTGCGTTGCTCGTCGGCAAGGCGCCTGCCGTCTTTTCGTTGTCGCCGGCGCCATTGCGCGCCGCATTGCCGCCGGTGCCGGTGAGTCTGCCGTCGCAGTTGCTGGAGCGCCGGCCGGACATTGCGTCCGCCGAACGCGCGGTGGTGGCCGCGAATGCGAAGATCGGCGTGGCGAAAGCGGCGTTCTTCCCGACGCTGTCGTTGTCGGCGACGGGCGGCTTCCAGAGCAACAGCTTCGCCAACTGGCTGACGCTGCCGAGCCGCTTCTGGTCGGTCGGACCGGCGCTGGCCGCAACGCTCTTCGACGGCGGGCTGCGCCGCGCACAAACGGATGCCGCCATTGCGGCGTACGACGCACAGGTCGCTACGTATCGCCAGACCGTTCTCACGGCGTTCCAGGCGGTGGAGGACAACCTTGCCGCGCTGAACTATCTGGGACGCGAGGCCACCGTGCAGAATCAGGCCGTGCAGTCGTCACGCGAAGCGGCGCAACTCATCCTCAACCAGTACAAGGCGGGCACCGTCGGATTCCAGAATGTGCTGACCGCGCAGGCCACTGCGTACACCACGGAACGTACCGCGTTGACGATCCTCGGCCGACAGTTTACGGCGAACGTGCTGCTCGTCACGGCGCTTGGCGGTGGCTGGCATGGCCTGCCGCACGAAGGCGCTACGGTAAGCGGCGCTGCGGCAGACCGGCCGGATGTGGCGAAGGCTTCCGGTGTCGGCGCACCTGAGTAACTACGCATATTTCGAGGCTCGCGGCAGCCAGATCACCAAATCCAGCGCGGGTGTTTAAGGTAATTCTGACTTTCTCGATCAGAATGTCGGAAACCCGTGCTGCGAATCTTCCGAATGCCGGTGACGCGAGTAGCACAAACGGCGTCGCTGTGCGTCTGTGCAATTTCACCTCCATGCGAGTCGCGTCAAGCAGTTAGGGCGCAGTACCCGCTCTATCGGGCAGCATGCGGGCCTCCCGCTCTTTGACCACACCGCGTGGCAAGCCTGCCTCGGCGTCATGACTATGTGACGTTTCCCATCCGGTCGGCATGATCCCTTTTTGCCAGAATGGACCCGCTTCGTTGTGACGGCCGGCACGAAGCACTGCGCATCTGCGCGGTCATCACGGTCTGCCAGATGACGAATAGAAAAGGGGGCAAGGATGACGATCAATGTCGTGGTCGCAGACGACCATCCGATTGTGCGTTTTGGCATACGGCGTCTGCTCGAAGAGCGGGAAATGATCCATCTGGTCGGGGAAGCCGGCAATTCGTCGGAGTTGGTGAATTTGCTGGCCAAGTCGCCGTGCGACATTCTCGTGACCGACTTTTCCATGCCGGGCGGCAACTTCAAGGACGGACTCTTTCTTATCGGCTACGTTCGCCGATACTTCCCGCACATCAAGATCATCGTCGTGACGATGCTCGAGAATCTGGCGATTCTCCGAGGCATGCTCAAGCTTGGCGTGCATTCGATTCTCTCGAAACTGGACGAGCAGAGTTCGATTGCGGATATCGTCTGCGTGGTTGCGGATGGCAGTCGTTACATTCCGGCGGGGCTGGCCACGCGTTTGCACGACTCGGTGGCCGACGACACCGAAATCGATGCCTCCAAACTCTCGGGGCGTGAAGTCGAGGTGGTGCGGCTGTTCGTCTCGGGATTGACCATCAGTGAGATCGCGTTTCAACTCAGCCGCAGCGTCAAGACCGTCAGTTCGCAAAAGACCAATGCCATGCGCAAGCTCGGCCTCGATCGCGATGTCGATCTGTATCACTACGCCACGCGCACGGGCATCACCTGATCTCTCAGGCTTGCCTGTGCACATGTGGCCATGTCGGGATCAGGCGGGCAGTCGAATGGCCCGCATGTCGCGCAGGATCAACTCGCCGGCGCGCAGCATCTGCTTGAGTTGGTGGACCACTTGCTTGATCTCCTGCACCTGAGCGTCCGCGGCGTCGGGTTGCTGCTCCTGCGCGACAACGAGCGCATCGAGACGTCGCGTGTAGTCGCGCATCGCCTCGGTCGCCGCCTGCGTGTCCGTCGGCACGGACGCCGCGGGGGCCGCGACTGCTTGCGAGAGCAGGTCGCTGATCGCGGCGACCACCTGTCCCAACGCTCCGCTCTTGTCTGCCGCAATCTGGCGCGGCAGCACGTCCGACATGCCCGTGATGTAAGACGCCATCACGTGGTTCTGCACCAGCAGATCATTGAGTTCCGGCACGCAGACTTGCTTGGACTTCGGTTCGAGCATCATCCGCTTGAAGGCGGCGCCGAAGTTTCCGAACGCGATGTGCATGTCCTTGCGCGCCAGGCGATAGGCCAATGCATCGCGCTTGCCTTCGAGACCGGCGCTGGCTTCCAGATACGTGCGCGTCGATTGCACGGCGTTGCGGATCAGCGGCCCCATCAACCGATATTCCCAGTATGGGAACAGGTAGGAACACACCAGTGCGATTGCCGAGCCGATCAACGTATCGATCGCGCGCTCACCGATCACCGACAGCGACCCGGGCAACAGAAAGTGGAACAGGAGCAGCACGTAGGACGACATGAAGACGACCGACAAGCCGTAGTTGAACAGCGACAGGCTGTTACCCATCACCATGCAGAAGAACATGAGCGCCAGCAGAATCCATGCTTTGTGCACAAACGACAGAATGAGCAGTACGCTCACGCAGCCGATGAGCGTGCCGGTCAGACGCTGTGCGTTTTTCTGTTTGGTCAGACTGAAGCCGGGTTTCAGAATCACGATGATCGTGAGTAGTACCCAGTAGCTGTGGTCTTGCCCGGCGAGCAGCGTCCAGTTCTCGCAGATCAGCAGCCCGGCCGAGATGGCGATGGTCACGCGTAACGCATGGCGAAAGCTCGGTGAGGAAAAAGTCAGATTTTTCCAGAGCAGTTTCGGAGAAAAGCTCTGTCGCGACGTGAAGCGCACCAGTGCCTGATCGATTTGCATCTCGGTGGCGGTCCCTGCGGTTCTCACGTTCGTATTGCGATGCATGCGCTCCACGATACGCGTGGTGCTCCACACGCGGCGGAACGTACTGGTGAGCGCCTGATACGCTTCGGGCGATCGTTGTTGAAGCGACTGCTTGCGCATCAACTCGATCTCGTACTCGATGGCCCGAAACTCCGCGCGCCAGCTGCGTTGCGCCCGCGAGGGTTCGTTGGTAGCGATGGCGTAGCCGATGGCATCCACCTCGATGGCGATCTTGCGAATCATGTCGCGAAAGAACAGAAGCACGTCGTTGTTGGCGAACTCCCGGCGCAACATCGGGTAGTCGGTATGCACCGACACCACGGTTTCATGCAGATCGACGATGTTGATGAACAGGTTGAACAGCATGGTGCGGCGTGGCTCCAACGCGCCGATGCGTAGCCGTGGCAGATTGCGCAGAATGATTTCGCGCGCGGCTTGCTGCTTTTCCACGACATTGACCTGGGCGGCGATCAGACGCCGGTAGCAGTCGTCGATGTCGGTCGACGTATCGTAAAAGGCCGCCTTGGCTTCCAGATATTCCGACGTGACGAAGAAACACTCGGCCAGCGTCTGCTGCTCAATGCGAAACCACCAGATCCGGCAGACGAACAGACTGAAATAGGTGTACCAAAGCCCGCCGGCGAGTACGGCGCCGGCATCGAGCACAGCCTGCCGACGCGTCAGGTCGGCCTCGACGTTGAGTACCATCATCATCAGGCAGGCGAAGCTCACCAGCGAGGCGCGAAAGCCGTAGACCACGAGCATCGACAGCCCGAAGGTCAGGATCAGCGACGTGAACCACAGTTGCCACGGGTGGGCGGCCGTCGCGATGCCCGTGATGAGCACGGTGAGTGCGCCGAGCAGCGTACAACTGAGCAGTTCGGTGTGCTTGTGACGCAGCGGGCCGTTGATGTCGACCACGCTCGCGCAGAGTGCGCCCGAGGCGACTTCGATGCCGAGCACATGCTCTTCCATCCCCCAAAAGAGGACGAGCGCAGGCAGGATAACGCCGACCGCCTGCCGGGTGCCGCCGAAAAAGTAATGGCTATATAGAAACTTCTTGATATCGGTTTGATAGTCCATGCGTCGGGTGCGAGGGTTCCGCAGCAAAGCCTGCCGCGCGACGGGTAGGGCGCGGCGCACACAGAGTCTAGCCGAAGCCCCGCGTGCCGCGAAGTGGGGATACTGCCGGTGGCGCACGGGCCGGACGGCGTCATTCGCGCAAAGGGCGCAAGTGTCACCGATGACGGGCCAAGCTTTCGGATCCGTCCGATGGGCTTTGCCGTGAGGCATTTGCTATGCTTGCGAACAGACTCGCTAAGCCGCCCAAACCGCATGCTCCATCTATTCTTTTCCAACCGGTTCACCACGCTCGAAGCCGCCCTGCTGCGCGATCTCGCGCAGGCACCCGGTGCGTCGGCTGGGCCGGTCAATCCTTTCGAGACGGAAACCATCGTCGTGCCAAGCGTGGCGGTGCGCCGCCGGCTCGAACTGGACTATGCGGATGTCTTCGGCGTGTGTGCGAATGTCCGTCTGACGTATCTCGCGCAGTGGTTATGGGACATGGCGGGCAAACTGGTCGCCGTGCCGGAGAGTTCGCCATTTGCACCGGACCGGCTGGTCTGGCCCCTGTACCAGTGTCTGGCGCAGCCTTGGGTGCAGGCGTCGCCACGGCTGGCCGGTTATCTGGCGGGCGCTGACGACGTCATGCGGTTCGAACTGGCGGACCGGCTGGCGCACATCTACGATCAATATCTGACGTACCGGCCGAACTGGCTGGAGCGGTGGCAATCGGGCGACGCGATCTCGCCGGGCGCGGCAACGACCTGGGGCGACGTGCAACGGGCCGACGAGGTTTGGCAGAGCGCCTTGTGGCGTCAGGTGCTGGCGCACCTCGATATCCGCGAGCGCCATCCTACGCTGCGTGCCATCGATCGGATCGAGCAATTGACGCAGGAGACGATTCCTGTCGGGTGGCCTTCACGCGTCTCGGTGTTCGCCCTGTCGTCGATGCCGCCGCTATCGATGGCGCTGCTCAAGGCGATGTCCCGCCTGATCGACGTTCATCTCTACGTGCTGAATCCCTGCGAGAGCTACTGGTTCGATATCGTGCCGCCATCGCGGCTTTCGTATCTCACCCGACGTGACGGCGCAGCCCACCGGGAAGTGGGCCATCCGCTGTTGGCCGAATGGGGGCGCCAAACGCAGTCGCACATCGACGCGTTGTATGCCGACCTCGCGCCTCAGGCGGTGGAGGATCGCGCGTTGTTTCAGCCGAATCCCACGCCGACGCTCCTGGCGGCGTTGCAAAACGGCATGCTCACGCTGGACGATGGCCGTCATGGCGCACCGGAGGGTGTCGACGCCGACGGGTCGGTGCAGGTGCATGTCTGCCATAGTCTGGCGCGCCAGATCGAAGTCCTCCACGATCGTTTGCTGGCCTGCTTCGATGACATTCCCGACCTGCGTCCGGACGATGTGCTGATTACCGTGCCGGATCTCGGACGCGCCGCGCCGATCATCGATGCCGTGTTCGGTACGGCCACGCCCCGCATTCCGTATCTTGTGACCGGCCTGCCGCCCACGCGAACCAACCCCGTCGCCCGCGCCTTCGCGTCGATTCTGGCGTTGCCGCAGCAACGCGTTGCCGCATCGGGGCTCGTGGAACTCGCACGGACCGAGGCGGTGGCGCAGCGGTACCACCTTGGCGGCAATGTTCTCGACGCGATCCAGAATTGGCTGCATGCCGCAGGGGCGCGCCGGGGGTGGCGAGGCGATGCGTTGCTCCGTCTGGACGGCGCCGGTGCGGCACTTGCGTCGGGAACCGGGGCAGCGCCGGCCCTGGAGCGCCATACCCTGGGCGATGCCATGATGCGCTTGTTCCTCGGCTACGCACTGCCTGATGACGCGATGCCGGTCGACGACTGGCTGCCTGTCGGCGGCATCGAAGGTGGCCGGGCCGAATTGCTGGGGCAGTTGGCGCGGTTGATCGATGATCTCGACATGACCGCGGTAGCGCTCCAAACCGAACGTACCGGGCTGGCATGGCGCGATCAGTTGTTGGGGATGCTCGAGCAGTTCTTCTCCGATGAACCCCGATTTGCCGACGATGTCGCGGAAGTACGCATGGCCATCGAGCAGATCGGCTCGGCCATTGCGGATGGCGCACCCGAAGTGCGTGTGCCGGTGGAAGTCGTGGCGCGCGTGCTTGCCGATGCGCTCGACGATCCGACCCGTGGCGGCGTGCCGTCCGGCCGCGTGACGTTCGCTGCGATTCCAAGCCTGCGCCTGCTGCCGTATCGCGTGGTCTGCATGATCGGTATGGACGACGGTGTTTTGCCCGGGCGCGTGCGTGCCGACGAGTTCGATCTGATGCGCGCATTGCCGCAGCGCGGCGATCGCCAGCGACGCGACGACGAACGAAACTTGTTCCTCGACCTCATGCTGAGTGCTCAGGACCGGTTCCTGATCACCTATACGGGGCGAAGCGTGCGCGATAACGCACCGCTGCCGCCGTCGACCGCCGTGGACGAGTTGCTCGACTTCACCGGTCAATTGCTGGCGCCGGTGTCGCAAGGCTTCAGTCTCGATGAGCAACGTGAAGCTCGGGAGCGCCTTGTCGTGCTGCATCCATTGCAACCCTTCTCGCCCGCCTATTTCGATGGACGTGCACCAGCGCTATACAGCTACGACGTGTCTAATGGCGAAGCGGCACAGCAACTGGCCGATCAACTGGCGTCTGCGATGCCGGACGCCCCTGTCGCGCCGTTCGTGCGTGAGCCATTGCCGGCCGTCGCGCAGACGCATCTGACCCTGGACGACCTGCTGCGCTTCTGGCGTCATCCGGGGCGTGCCTGGGCACGCGATCGCCTGGGGCTCTCACTCAACGAGATGCTCACGGAGGTTGAAGACGACGAGCCGTTCGTGCTCGATTGGGCGGGACGCGACGCGCTCGCCGCACGATTGTTGCCCCGGTTGCTGCGTGATCATGGGCGTGATGGCGGACAGGATGGCGGGCGGGGTGCGCGGACTCGCGCGGAGGCGGTCGAGCGGATCGCCAGCGTGAGCCACGAACTGCCGGGCGGCGCGACGGGGGCGGTGTGGCGTCGTCGAGAGTTGGGCGGTTTACGTGCGTTGGCAACGCAGGTGAGGGAGGCGCAGGCCGAGGGCACGCAGGAGCTGCTCGTGACGCTGCCCTTGACGCCAGCGCTGCCGCCGTCGTGGATCGACTCGACTGACATCGTCTGGCATGGCGATGTGACGTTGTCGGCCGAGTGCTTGCTACAAGGCCGTCTCGCGCCTGTGTCGCGTCATGGGTTGGTGATGTATCGCTACGGCAGTCTGCGCCCGAGCGATTTGCTGGCCGCGTGGCTCGCGCACCTCGCATTGTGTGCGTATCTTCAGCAACCGGACCACGCCGGCATGGATATTGCGGCGAGAACACTTTGGTACGGCGAGAACGAAACCTTTGCACTCCGACCGGTGGAAGGCGCAGCGGCATGGCTCGCGCAGTGGGTGGCGTTGTACCGCCTCGGACAGACCCGCCCGTTGCCGTTCTTCATGCGTAGCGCCTGGAAGCTCGCGAGCACGGGGAAGTCGGCGGATGCCCAGAGCGCATGGCAGGGCTCCGCATTTGCCCGGGGCGATGCGGACGATCCTTATACCAAGCTGATCTGGCGCGGCGTCGAGGATCCGCTTGCCTCGCCGTTCGACTTGCTTGCGAATACGTTGCTCGGCCCGCTGGTGCAGCACCTTGAGCTCGTGGAGGGCGTATGACGCAGCTCATCGACCTCGACGTTTTCGGTTGCGACCTCGACGGTGTTTGCCTGATCGAAGCGTCGGCAGGCACCGGCAAGACGTGGAATATCTGTGCGTTGTACGTGCGTCTGTTGTTGGAAAAACAGCTGAGTGTCGAGCAGATTCTCGTGGTGACTTTCACGAATGCTGCGACGGCAGAGTTGCGAGAGCGGATTCGTGGGCGTCTGGCAGGGCTGGTCGCGGCGATGGCGCCTGTCTTCGGTGACGAGGACGACGTGAGTGACAGCGATGGCGGCGATGGAGGGAATGGCGTCCCCGACTTCGACCCGGATGCGAGCGACGATCCGCTGTTCAGCGTCATGATCGCCGGTCTGATCGAACGCGGCGACATGTCGGCGAAAGCGATTCGCGAGTGTCTGCAAAGGGCCTTGCGAGGTTTCGATCAGGCGTCGATTCACACGATTCACGGGTTTTGCCAGCGGGCGCTGGCAGAAGTGCCGTTCGCCGCGGGGCTGCCGTTTGCTTACGAACTGGTGCCCGACGATAACGGCGTGCGTCACGATCTGGCGGTGGAGTTCTGGCGTCGGATCGTCGAACCGATGGCCGCACAGGACGATAGCTTCGCGGCGTGGCTCGTTGACCGGAAGCGCTCGCCCGGTACGCTCACGGACCAGTTGGCTCGTCGTTTGAAAAAGCCGATGTCGGAGTTGCGTTGGCCTGAAGCGGTAGAGCGCGGGGCTGGCGACGCGCAGACGTCGCCCGATGCAGGGTGGCTCGCAACCTATTCGGCGGCTTGTGACTGCTGGGAAGCGGAGGCATCGGTGATCGCCGACCTCATGCAGCGCGCCTTGCCGTCTTACAAGAAAAATATCTACAACGAGACATCGCTGCCGCAGGCCATGTCGGCATGGCAACGCTATCTCGGCGCACGCGACGCGGGAGCGTTGCTGGGCGCCAAGGCGGAACTGCTGACCACGACGCGGTTGACGAAAGACATCAAGAAAGGGGAGACGCCGCCCGATCATCGTTTCTTCGAGATGGCGGACGTGCTCGTACGGGCACGGGCGGACGCCGACGAACGTTACGCGATGCAATGGTTGCGGATCCTGCGCGACTGGTTGGCCGAAGCACCCGAGCAACTGGCGTTGCGCAAGCGCGAACTGCGCGTCGTGTCTTTCGACGATCTGCTGGGCAATATCGCGCGCGCCTTGCATCAGCATCCGGATCTCGCACAAGCACTGCGCGAGCGCTACCCCTGCGCGCTGATCGACGAATTTCAGGATACCGACCCGCTGCAATTCGCAATCTTCAGCGCGGTGTACGGCCAGCCGTCGGCGCTCGCTGCGGTGTCCGGAGATGCACGTCGTGGCCCGATGTTCATGGTCGGCGATCCGAAGCAGGCGATCTACAGTTTCCGCGCAGCGGACCTGCACACTTATCTGGCCGCACGAGAGAACGCGGACGCGGCGTACACGCTTGCCGTCAATCAACGTTCGACGCCGGCCATTATCGACGCGGGCAACCGTCTTTTCGGGGCTAACGACCGCGCGTTCGTGCTCGATGGACTGGCGTATCCGCCAGTCCGGCCGGGGACGCGTCGGCGTGCGCCGTTGTCGGATGTGCGCGAGGTGGCCGACTTCACCGTCTGGTGGCTGCCGGACGAGGAGGCCCCCCTGTCGAAGGACGAAGCCCAGCAGGCCTGTGCCCGGGCTACGGCCGCCGAAGTCGCTCGCCTGCTGGCGGGGGCGTCGCGCGGTGAGGTACTGGTCGGCGATCGGCCGCTTGCGCCGGGCGATATTGCGGTGATCGTCCAGACACACCGGCAGGGCGCACTGATGAAAGCGATGCTCGCCGAGCATGCCGTGGGAAGCGTGGAACTGACGCAGGACTCGGTGTTCGCGAGCGAAGAAGCGGAAACGTTACTTCGAGTGCTGCGGGCGGTGGAAGCCCCGGGAGATGTGCGGGCGCTGCGCGCTGCGCTGGCAACGGAACTCTTCGGCCTGGATGCCACGGCGCTTTATCGTATGCAGACGAGCGATGCGTCCGATGCGGAGGCGA
Organism: Pandoraea anhela; assembly: GCF_902459655.1. Taxonomy (GTDB): domain Bacteria; phylum Pseudomonadota; class Gammaproteobacteria; order Burkholderiales; family Burkholderiaceae; genus Pandoraea; species Pandoraea anhela. Next base: position 135,373 of record NZ_CABPSB010000010.1, on the reverse strand, counting down.
TTGCCTGGATCGAGCGCCTGCAACGCTATCGCCAGCTATGGATCGACCGCGGTTTTTCGGCAATGTGGCGCACGCTCATGCGCGAATTGGGACTGGCGGCGCGGCTTGTGGCGCAATCAGGGGGCGAACGCCGCCTCACAAACTTCATGCATCTGGCCGAACTGGCGCAGGCACGCTGGGCCGAGCAACCGGGCATGCCGGCGTTGTTGCGCTGGCTGGCGTCGCAGCGCAGCGCCAGCGCAGGCGAGGAAGCGCAGTTGCGTCTGGAGTCTGACCAGAATCTGGTTCAGATCGTGACCGTTCACAAGTCGAAGGGGCTGGAGTACGGCATTGTGTTCTGCCCGTTCCTCTGGGATGGCGCCGTGCGCGATGGCGGCAGTCTCGAGGGTCTCGAGTATCACGACGGCGCGACCGCCGTCATCGACTTCACCGATGCTGCCGAGAAAGGGTCTGCGGCGACGGCAGCGCTGCGTCGGGAGCAGTCGGCCGAGCAGGCCCGACTGCTATATGTGGCGCTCACACGTGCGGTGTATCGCTGCTATCTCGCGGCCGGTCTCTATTCGTCTCGACGCAGCGTGAAAGAAGCGTGCGGCGGCATGCTCAACTGGCTTGCGGCCGGGCAAGGGATCGAGTTCGATGCGTGGATCTCGTCGACGCTCGATACCGACGAGCGCGTCGGAACGATTCGACGCGCCTGGCAGGCACTCGTCGGCGGCCCCGTGGAGGTCGTGCCGCTGCCCGTCGGGGACGCGCTCGAGAGCGATACGCGCGTGGTGCACGACGCCTCGCCTGAACTGACGGTGCGAACCAGCACGCGTGCGTTGCGTGAAGTCTGGCGTATCGGCAGCTTCTCCGGCCTGCTTGCCGGGATGCACATCGGCCCACAGTTGGGCGGAGGACAACTGAGCGCGCCGGAGCGTACGCGTCCCGATTACGACGCGCAAGCCAATGCCGGCCCGAGTTTCGCGTTGCCGCCCGAAGGCGACGACGCGTGGCCGCCTGCAGACGATATTCTGCGATTCCCTCGCGGCCCGGCGGCAGGGGAGAGCCTGCACCGCGTTTTCGAACTGGCCGATTTCCAGTCGCGCACGCAATGGCCGCATGCCGTCTCGCGTGCCCTGCGTGAGCGCCCGCCGGGGCGCGGGGCCGAGCAGAACGACGCATGGCGCGCCATGATGATGAACATGCTGTCCGACACGCTGGCGACGCCGTTACGTCCCGGCATGCAACTGGCGGATGTCGCCCTGACGGAGCGACTGACGGAGATGGAGTTCACGTACCCGGCAGATGCGGTGTCGCTCGATGCATTGCGTGGTCTGTTGCGTCAGTTCGGTTATCCCGATCTGCCGCTTGACGCGACGGTGCTGCGGGGCTATCTCAAAGGCTTCATCGATCTGGTGTTCCGCCACGGCGGCCAGTGGTGGATTCTCGACTGGAAGTCGAATTATCTCGGCACAGCGCCCGAAAACTATGGGGCGGACGGATTGCGCGAGGCGATGGCCGAGCACGGCTATCACCTGCAGTATTTGCTCTACACGCTGGCGCTGCATCGCTTCTTGCGGCGGCGTTTGCCGGATTACGACTACGAGCGCGACATGGGCGGCAGTCTCTACCTCTTCGTGCGGGGTGTGCGTCCCGACTGGGCCAGCGCTCATCTGGCGGGTGACGAGGTCCCGGGCGTGTTCTTCGATAAGCCGTCTCGAGATATGGTCGATGCCCTCGACGGACTCTTCGCGGCTGGGGAAAATTCGGCACTCGCGCAAGCCCTCTCGCTCAGCACGCCCCGCGATGGGGCCACTGGCGAACGTGGCGGAAATATCTTCCCTAGCCACGACACCAATGCCGCCAACGCCGCCGAAGGGGAGGACGCATGACTGACAGACGTCATACGGGCGACGCCTCCGGCGCGCCGTTGATCGACAGTGGCATCGTACGGCTCGCGCAGGGTTTCGCGCGTCGCATGGGATGGCTCGCACGAGGCAAGGGGGCCGACGAGGTGACATGTCGCTATGTCCGACGCGCGGCGCTTGAAGTCAGTCTCGCCACGTCGGAAGGCCATGTTTGCGTACCGCTCGATAACTTGCTCGACGCTCAAGCGAGCGGCGAGCTCTTCCCCGGTGATGCGCCTGCGCTGTCGGTTTGGCGCGACGCGCTCTTCGCAAGCGGCCTGTGCGCCCCGGCCAGCCTTGCGCGTGCGCTGGCGGCCGACGCGCAGGACGATGCCTTTCCGCTGTTGCTCGACGATCAGGATCGCCTGTATCTGGCGCGCTACTACGGTTATGAAGCGCGTCTCGCGGCGGCGCTCGGGCGCAAGTTGTCGCTGACCGAGGAATTGCCGAAAACCGGGACTACCGCAGAGGATCGCAAGCGGCTGCAACGTTATTTTCGCGATGGCGTTCTCCTCTCGCCCGAGGGCCAGCGTGAACCGAACTGGCAGATGGCGGCGGCGGCACTGGCCTTGCAACGCTCGCTGGTGGTCCTCAGCGGCGGTCCGGGAACAGGTAAGACGACGACGGTCGTGGGCCTGCTTGCCTGCCTGCTTGAGCGCGACGCCAACTTGCGCGTCGCACTCGCGGCCCCCACGGGCAAGGCGGCGCAGCGGATGCAGGAAGCGCTGACGGCGCGTCAGGACTTGCCGGATACGGTGCGTCTTGCGTTACCCGAGGCCGCGCTGACGTTGCACCGGTTACTTGGCGTGCTTCCCGAGTCCGCCGAACAGGTCGGGCGGCGCTTCCGTCATCACGCGGGGAATCCGCTGCCCTACGATCTGATCGTGGTGGACGAGGCGTCGATGATCGATCTGTCGATGGCGACCGCGTTGCTCGAAGCGGTGCCGGACGGAGCACGCCTGATTTTGCTGGGAGACAAGGACCAGCTGGCGGCCGTCGAGGCGGGCGCGGTGTTCGGCGAGTTGAGTGCCCGGCGGGCGTTTTCGCCGGCAATGCGGGCGCATCTGCTCTCGGCGCTCGAATGGCCGACGGACGATCCACCGCGTTCGGGGCCTCTCGCACCCGATATCGGTATCGGTATCGGCGGGGCGGCGAATACTGCAACCGCCGCAACCGCCGCAACCGCCGCAACCGCCGCAACCGCCGCAACCGCCGCAACCGCCGCCACCGCGACGGGAGCGGCGCGCGCCGCCCGTGGACTCGAAGACACCGTGGTGTGGCTGGAGCGCACTTATCGCTTTGGCACGCACTCGGCCATCGGCCGTCTGGCCACCGCCATCAAGACGGGCAAGGTCATCGACGCCCGTAAGGAGCTCTGCGTCGTCGACAGCGAGCGCGGGGGCATGGCGAGCGATGTGTCTTCCGAGGCGGCGGCCGTCGACCGCGTGCTGCTCAGCGAGGACGGCGGCATCCAGTTGTCGCCTGCCCATCTGAATGCGCTGGCCGACGGCTATGGCGAATACCTCGAAGCGCTCGCCGATGTTGTCAGGACGATCGAACAGTTGGGAGACCCGGCGGCGGCGACATCGGCAGATATTGCGATGGTGGCGCAACCGGTCTTTGCGGCATTTGGACGGTTCCGCGTGCTGTGCGCGACGCGAGGCGGACGCAGGGGTGTCGAATTCCTTGGCGCGCAGCTGACCGCGCTGCTGGCGCGCCGCGCCGGCGTTGCCCTCGGGGCCGGCGGTGGGGCGTGGTTTGCCGGGCGTCCGGTACTGGTCACGCAAAACGAGTATGCCCTCAACCTCTTTAACGGCGACATCGGCATCGCCCTGCCGCTTGGCCCGTCCGGCACGTTGCGCGTTGCGTTTGCCACACCGGACGGCGGCTACCGGCTGTATTCGCCCGCGAGTCTTCCGGCACACGAAACCGCGTTCGCCATGACCATCCACAAGTCGCAAGGGTCGGAGTTCGATCGCGTTGCGATCGTGCTGCCTGAGCAGGCGAGCCGGGTGTTGTCGCGGGAACTGGTCTATACCGGCGTGACGCGTGCTCGTCGCGAAGCGTGGCTGTACGCGCCGTGGCCGGTGATCGCGTCGGCCATCGCGCGGCCGACGCAGCGCGATGGGGGCCTGACAGAGCGTTTGACCGAGGTGCTGGCTACGATGCCCGATCCGTCGACGAGTGCTCGGGATGCGCAGGACTCCCGGGGGTTGCCGCCAGCTTCGCCGCAGCCATAGCCGCTTCCGCCACCGCGCCGATGCGGGTCACGAGCAATTGGTCGATCTTGTAATTGTCGATGTCGACCACTTCGAACTTGTAACCGGCAGCCTCGGTGGCCTCCGACTTCTTCGGAATGCGTTTGAGCTGGTAGATCATGAACCCGGCGATGGTCTCGAACTCGCCTTCGCCGGGAAGCTCGTCGATATCGAGGGCCTTCTTCACGTCCTCGACCGACGTCACGCCGTCGACGAGCCATGAGTGCTCGTCGCGCTGGACGATCTGGTCCTCGTCGGCAGGGTGGACGACGTCGCCCATGAGCGCGCCCACGATGTCGTTGAGCGTGACCACGCCGACGACCAGGCCGTATTCGTTGATGATGACGGCGAAACCTTCCCGGGTTTCCTTGAAGCGTGCAAGGGCCTCGGAGAGGTTGAGCGTGTCGGGGATCACCAGCAGTTTCTTCGCGTAGAGGCGATCCAGATTGCGGATCACGCTCGACAGGTCTTCGCTGGCAATACGCTGGAGCAAATCCTTCGAGTCGACGTAGCCCAGCACGTTATCGATTTCGTCACGGCATACGAGGTACTTCGAATGCGGACTTTCCGTGATTTTCTGACGAATGCTGCGCTCGTCCTCGGAGATCGTGAAGTAGACCACGTCGTCGCGGAATGTCATCACGGAGCCGACAGTGCGCGATTCGAGTTCGAACACGTTCTCGATCAGATGCAGTTCCTGCTTGCGTAACACCCCGGCCTGAGCGCCGGCGCCGACCATCGCGGCAATGTCCTCGGAGGTGATGTTGTCGATGGCGTGTGTGGGCAGCTTGAACATGCGCAGAAACAGGTTCGCTACGCCATTGAAGAGGTAGACGAGCGGGCGCAGGATCTTCAGGCAGAGCAGCATCGGATCGATAATGGCCATTGCCACCCGCTCCGGGTTCACCATGGCGAGACGCTTCGGAATCAGATCGGCGAACTGGATAAAGGCGATCGTGATGAACAGGAACGAGCCAATGCCTGCCAGCCTTAGCGCCAGCGCCTGATCGGCAAAGGGACTGAGCCATTCGAACAGATACCCCGTGAGGAAGCTCTCACCAAGCACGCCGCCGAGCACGGCGACGGCGTTCACACCGATTTGCACGACGGTGAAGAAGTTGCCCGGTTGCTCCTTGAGCGCCAGCACCTTGACGGCCTGCTCGTCGCCCTTTTCCATGAGCACCTGAAGTTTGGTGCGCTTGGCGGCGGTCAGTGAGATTTCGGAGGCGGAAAAGAAGGCGCTTGCCAGCACCAGCAAGAGAATACTGAAAAGAAATCCGTAACCACTCATGTTGTTATCCCTGTAAGTGCGAGTGCGGATACCTAGCCGCGACGCAAGCCGGACCGGTTCGCACGGGAGTGGGTCCGGAGAGCAGGGAGACATTTCAAAACAAGGCCTGCCGGCCATCATTTTGAGATGCCTTCGGGCTGGAGACGCCGCATTTTTACGGGCCGCGTCAGCCGCGACGGCTGTACCGCTGTCCAATAGCATGCCATAACTTCGGGGCACTCCGACAGCGCGTGCCCGGCGTGCCGGTCGCGCACAGGCTGCAACGGCTGTCTACTCCCGGACGGTCGCGTGCACGAGCTGCGAGAGCCGACGTGCAGAACCGACAATTCCCAAACGATCGTTCGGGCATCGTGGACGCCGCTTTGACGCCATGTTGAGACGGCATCGAAGCCGCAGCGGCACGCTTCGACGTGTGCTTTTCTCCTTTTCCCTTCTTCTTTCAAAGGACGTCCCGATGACCTTCGGTATGCAGCCATTGAATCAACCGCCCGGTATTGGCGGCCTCGCATTTCTCGCCCCCGTCGCACTCAACCCCGATGCCGGCATGGTCGATGCCGGCGGCATGCCGCTGATCGAGATCGCGCACGTGACGAATGTCGGCAAGGAAGCGAACACGGCCGATCACCGTGCTCAGATGCCGGTGCACCCGTGGCGCGTGCTTCGGCCTTCAGCGGGTGTCGAGACGACCGGACGGGACAACACGCTCGGCACTGCGCCCCGGCTCGATTTCCAGACGGCGTTCGCCTCGGCTTCGTCGGCGTCCTCGGAAAGCGAGGCGTCGGACGAGGCGATGTTCGGCGCCTTCCTGCCGTCGCCTGTCGACGTCGACAGCATCGATGTCGACGACGTGTCGCTCGCCAGAACCCTGTTCGATGCGCCGCGCGTCGCGCAGCCCGTCCTGTGCGCCGCATCGCTGGCCACGCTGCATGTCTGCGCCAGTTCGCAGAACTTGAACACGCGAGGCGCTTCGCTCGAAGGTCGGAATCACCCGGTCGTCATGCCGGACGGGCGCAGCGAGCGCGCTCAGATATGCCGGGATATCGTCAGCGGCTCGTTGCTTGGCACGGATGGCCGAAACGGGACCACGCCCTTCGATCCGAGCCGTGAAGCGATCACGAAGACCGTCGCCGATACCGCGCGGCGCTGGACGGGAAAACCATCACTGGCCGGCAAGAAGGAATGGTCGACGGCTTGCCTGATGAACACCCCACCGGAGAAGTTCATCGCGAGTCTGAACGATCGTCTGCATGCAGGCACACGTCTGCTGCCGCTACGTGAGAGTACCGAATGGATGCTGCGCGTGGGCTTCTCCGATGGGTTGCCGATGCATCAGGCATTCGTTCGCGGCGATCTGCCCGACACCGTCGGCCTCGGCACGGACGAATGGGTCAAGCTCGCGCTCGGCATCGAGCAACTGGGGGCGCGTCACTGGGACATGCGTCACGTCGAGGTCGTCGGCGCTGCGGCGCTACCGGCCACGAACACGAAGGCGTTCACGGCATTGGCCACGTCGCTGTCGTCAACGGCGCCGCATATCGCTACACAGCGCCTGCGTAATCAGTTGACGATGCGTGGCGTGCCGACGGCGCCGGCCGAGGCGACCAGCGCCGCGCCCGACAGTGCAGCGTAAAGTTCAATCACGGTCAATCACGGCCGATCCCGCTGAATAGGGCCCAACAACATCGCGAGACGGTCGATCGGAACCGTTCGGTGCGGCAGGGGGCGCGCTCGTTGCGCTCTGCCGCACAAGTCAAAACGCGCCCGGGATTTCCCGGGCGCGTTTTACGTTCAACAGACGGCCAATACTGCCATCAGGTGAGGCATCAGGTGCGGCGATAGATCTCCGCGCCGCTCTTCACGAACTCGACGGCCTTCACTTCCATGCCCTGCTTGAGGGCGGCTTCGTCGGTGATGCCCTGCTTGGCTGCGTAGTCGCGTACGTCCTGCGTGATCTTCATCGAGCAGAAGTGCGGCCCGCACATGGAACAGAAGTGCGCCACCTTGGCAGAGTCCTTCGGCAGCGTTTCGTCGTGGAATTCGCGCGCCTTGTCCGGGTCGAGACCGAGGTTGAACTGGTCTTCCCAACGGAATTCGAAGCGAGCCTTCGACAAGGCGTTGTCGCGGATCTGCGAGCCCGGATGCCCCTTGGCGAGGTCGGCGGCGTGTGCAGCCAGCTTGTACGTGATGATGCCTTCCTTCACGTCGTCCTTGTTCGGCAGGCCCAGATGCTCCTTCGGCGTGACGTAGCACAGCATGGCCGTGCCGTACCAGCCGATGGTGGCGGCGCCGATACCCGACGTGATGTGGTCGTAACCTGGCGCAATATCCGTGGTCAGCGGTCCGAGCGTATAGAACGGGGCTTCGTCGCAGTACTCGAGCTGGAGATCCATGTTCTCCTTGATGAGCTGCATCGGCACGTGGCCCGGGCCTTCGATCATCACCTGGACGTCGTGCTTCCACGCGATTTGCGTGAGTTCGCCGAGCGTCTTGAGTTCGGACAGTTGCGCTTCGTCGTTGGCGTCGTAGATCGAGCCCGGACGCAGACCGTCGCCCAGCGAGAACGCGACGTCGTACGCCTTCATGATTTCGCAGATCTCTTCGAAATGCGTGTACAGGAAGCTTTCCTTGTGATGGGCGAGACACCACTTGGCCATGATCGAACCGCCGCGGCTGACAATACCCGTCATGCGATTGGCCGTCATCGGCACATAGGCCAGGCGCACGCCGGCGTGGATCGTGAAATAGTCGACGCCTTGCTCGGCCTGCTCGATGAGCGTGTCACGGAACATTTCCCACGTCAGGTCTTCGGCCTTGCCGTTCACCTTTTCCAGCGCCTGATAGATCGGCACCGTGCCGATGGGCACCGGGCTGTTACGCAGAATCCACTCGCGCGTTTCGTGGATGTGCTTGCCTGTCGACAGATCCATCACGGTGTCGCCGCCCCAGCGGATCGCCCACGTCATCTTGTCCACTTCTTCGCCGATCGAAGACGTCACGGCGGAATTGCCGATGTTCGCGTTGATCTTCACGAGGAAGTTGCGGCCGATGATCATCGGCTCCGATTCCGGGTGGTTGATGTTGTTCGGGATGATGGCGCGACCGCGAGCGATCTCTTCGCGCACGAATTCCGGCGTGATTTCCGCAGGAATGTTCGCGCCGAAATGCTGACCCGGATGCTGGCGCGAGAGCAGCTTGGCCAGACGCTCGCCCTGCGGGCCAGCGGCGCGCACGCTTTCGATATATTCCTGACGGCGCAGGTTTTCGCGAATCGCGATGTACTCCATCTCGGGCGTGATGATGCCCTGGCGTGCGTAGTGCATCTGCGTGACGTTCTTGCCGGCCTTGGCGCGGCGCGGCGTGCGGTGCAGGCCCGGGAAGCGCAGATCGGCTGTCGCGCTGTCGTCGGCGCGCTCACGCCCGTAGGCCGAGGACAGGCCCGGCAGCGATTCGGTGTCACCGCGCTCTTCGATCCACTTCGCGCGCAGCGCGGGCAGACCGGAGCGGATGTCGATGCGAGCGTTCGGATCGGTGTACGGACCCGAGGTGTCGTAGACGTAGATCGGCGGGTTCTTCTCGCCGCCGAAGCTCGTCGGCGTGTCCGATTGCGTGATTTCGCGCATCGGGACCTGAATGTCCGGGCGCGAGCCCTCTACGTAGATCTTGCGGGAATTGGGCAGCGGAGCGATCGCGGCTTCGTCCACGCGCGCGTTGGCTGAGAGGAACTTCGGATTGGCGTTCATGCAATGTCTCCTGGCGGGGCACGTGTTGACGCCGACAAATTCGGCGCAAAGCGGCTCAGGGGCATGAACGGGGGCGAGGTATTTCTACGCTCCCTGCGCTGGCATTATCCAGATCAGGTTCTAAGGGTATTTCTCACCCACAACTCACGTTGCAGGACCCCTGCGCTTAGCTTTGCGGCAACGATACACCGACACCCCCGGCAAACACAAGCGCGATGTGTCCCGAAAAACGTGAACGGCGGGTTGCTGCAATGCCGCATGCGCAGGCGGTGGAGCAGTCCGCCGGTGTGCGCGGCGAGTGCGGAAGCCATACGAGAAGTTGAGGCAATCCTCGCCAAAAGCGTCGATCGTGCCGGGATGTTCCGTCATTCGGCCTGCCGGACTTCTCTCTGAAACTCGCGCGGCATCAAACGCAACGCGTCGCGAAAGAAGCGCCGGTCGGGCGGCGGGAGCATCGGGAGAACGCGTCCGAGCGAGTGGGCCGCATGCAACGCCTGGGGCGAGTCGCCGTCCTGGTGCAGTGCAAACCAAAGCATCTCGAACCACAGATTCGCGAGTTGAAGCGGCTCAAAGCGAACGCGCCCCTCTTCGTGGTCGGCCAGTGTCGTCATCACCACGTCGGTCCAGCGCAAAAAGCCTTTCGCCCGCGAGAAGGGCGCACCGAAGGGCTGCACGGCGTCGAGGAACGCGTCGACCGCGAGCGGCGTGCTCGCCCGCAGCGTCTCCAGATCGGGATCGCGTCGTACCGGTACGGCGCCGCGTGCGATCCGCAACAGGAAAACCGTATTCCACACGGAATTTCCGCCCACACCGAAACGGTCGCAAATCCATTCGGACAGTCCGATCCAGCGTAAGGCCTGACGCTGTACTTCGGCTGCGGCCAGCCGCCGGCCGGGATCGATGAGCGCGCCTTGCCAGAACAGCCAGAGCGACAGGCCGATGTTCGCCGCGACGTGTTGCGCCAGTTCGATGGAGTCGGCTTCGAAGGCGGCTTGCAGGGCGTCGGAGAAGGCCGCGAGTGCGTCGGCGGCCGATTGCGCCCGTGCCGGCATCGGGCCGTTACGCGCCGCGTGTGATTTGTACAGCAGCGCCTGCAAATTTCGGCTCTCGAAGCGGATGCGCGGGTTGTAGACGAGGCAGGGGGCGAGCGACGCGTCGTCGCTGATGCGTTGCAAGTGGGCGAACGCACCGGCTTCGTCGCGCAATGCGTAGGCTTGCCATGCCTGCACGATCCAGTGCATGGCGCGTAACGTGGGCGAGCCCGACCGGTGCGCACCGAAGGTCGTGGCGAGCGTGGCGAGCGTCTGTTTCGTGCGGGCGGCGTCTCCCATGCGGCGCCACACGATCGTCTCCGCGAGCAAGGCGATGCCGCGTTGCACGTCGTCCACCGCGCACACCTGAGCCGCATGGAACGACGGAATCGCTCCCGTGCGTTGCCGTCTGGCGTCGGCCGGGGAGGATGTTGGCGGCGACGCGAAGAACACGCCGTCCTGCATGTCGCGCTTGCCGAGCGTGAGGTGATGCCAGAACGCAATGTCCTGCATGACGTAATCGAGCGCGGGCGATTGCGTGTCGGGGGCGGCATCCTGCGGCAACCCGAGAAAGGTGGCGATGGCGCGACGCGGGTCGTCGGGCATGGCGTCGCCGATGGTGACGACAAAGCGCGACATCTCGTGAGGCGCGAGCCAGAAGGGACCTTTGCCGCGTCCGCGTGTGGGCAGAAGCCGCACGTCCATGTGAGGGTCGTCGCCCCAGCCCACGGCCACGCCCCATCGCGCAAAGTCGGAAAACGCCCGGCTGATGAGCATGCGCAGATCGCCCGCGATGGCCGCCTGACCGAAGCGGATCTTCAGCGAGGCGAGGGAGACCGGTGACGTCTCGTAATGCGCCGCGTAGTACACGCGCATCAGCAGCCAGAGGCTTTGATAGCGTACCGGCCGACCGTCAATTTTTTGCGGGGTGTCGAGCCGCACGACGAGTCGGGCGTGCGAAGGGGCGCCGGAAGCGGTGTCGGGGGCGCGCGGCGGCGTTGGCTTGTCGGACATGGCGTCGAGAGACATCGAATCGCTCCGGGCAGCGGACAGCATCCGCAGGTTCCTCGGAAACACGCTGAGGGGGCGTGCCGATGATACGGCGGTTACGTCGGTTACGGTAGCTGTGCTTTGCATCTGGCGAAACGCGCACTAAGCTGCAAACGCTTTCGAAAAGCGGTGCCTGGCCAGTGCCACCGATAACGTGTGTCATCAACGTGTGTCATTCATCCCATCAGGACAACGAAATGAAAAATATACTTTCTCGCTGGCGGCGTGTCGCATTCGTACTACGGCTCGCCTCGGCGCTCGCCTGCCCCACGATGCTGGTTGCGCCGGTGTACGCGGCGGAGGGCGTCGGTGCGGCGCCCGTACACATGACCGAGCGTGCCGATTGGGGCAAGTTCTTTGTGGCAGAAGACGTCAAAGGCACGATCGTCGTGCTCGACGGCAAGACACAGCGCTATCAGGCATTCGACGCGATGCGGGCCGAGCGTCGCGTCTCGCCGGCGTCGACGTACAAGATTTTCAATAGCCTGCTGGCGCTCGAGTCGGGGGCGCTGGACAACGAGCGCGAGACGATTCCGTGGGACGGCAAGCCCCGTCGCGTCAAGGCCTGGAATGCCGCGATGGACTTGCGCACGGCGTTTCGCGTGTCGTGCCTGCCGTGCTATCAGGGGGTGTCGCACAAGATCCCGCGCGAGTATGCACAGGCCAAACTCGACGCCGTGGGTTATGGCAACCACCTGATCGGGCGCGCTGCGGACGCGTACTGGATCGACGACAGCTTGCAGATCTCCGCGCGCGAACAAGTCGACTTCCTGCAACGTCTTGCACGCGGCACGCTGCCCTTCTCGGCACGCACGCAGGATATCGTGCGTCAGATATCGATCGTCGAAGCCAATGCCGACTACGTGCTGCACGGCAAGACTGGTTGGTTCGTGGACAAGAAGCCGGATATCGGCTGGTGGGTCGGCTGGCTCGAACGTGACGGCAATCTCACGATGATCGCGCTGAACATCGACATGAGCAGTGACGCCGATGCGCCCAAGCGTGCCCGCATCGTGCGCAACGTGCTCAAGGAGATGAAACTGATCTGAGCGCATCGCCCGAAACGTCGCGCCTCGCGCCGGGTATGCCGTGGCGCGTGCGCGATCGCGTCGGAAGGGGAGCCGAAGGGGCTGTGGAGGGGGGCGCCGCCAGCCGCGTCGGCCGGCGGCGCGCGGCTGACGGCGCCGTTAGATCAGAGCGCGCGTCCGTGCTTGAGTGCGGCGGCGATTTCCGCCACATGGCGGCCCTGCGTCTTTGCAATCTTCAGTTCGTTCTCGCTGGGCTGACGGGAGCCGTCGCCGGCCGCCAGCGTCGTGGCGCCATACGGCGTGCCGCCGGTGATCTCTCCCATGTTGGTCAGACCGGGTTCGGTGTACGGCACGCCGACGATCACCATGCCGTGGTGGAGCAGTGTGGTGTGGAAGCTGGTGATGGTCGTTTCCTGTCCGCCATGCTGCGTGGCCGTGCTGGCGAATACGCTGCCGACTTTTCCGACGAGGGCGCCTTTGGCCCAGAGGCCGCCGGTCTGGTCGAGGAAGTTGCGCATCTGCGCGGTCATGTTGCCGAAGCGGGTCGGTGTGCCGAAAATGATCGCATCGTAGTCGGCGAGTTGCTCGACACGTGCGACCGGCACGTTCGCAAACGCCGCGCGTGCGGCCTTGGCGCCGCTCTTCTCGAGCACGTCGTCGGGCACCAGTTCAGGGACTTGCATGACAGTGACTTCGGCGCTGGCGACGCTGCGTGCGCCTTCGGCAACCGCTTCGGCCATCTTGTAGATGTGCCCGTACATGCTATAGAACACCACCAGGATCTTGGCGTTGGCCATGGGGATCTCCTTAGGGGGTCAAGAGATGCCAGCCTGACATGCCGATGCGCGCGCCAGACAAGCCGTTCCATCATAGCCGACTCACGTGATGAAACGCTCTGCCTGGGGCTGAGGAGATGCCCCGCGAGACGATTTGCCGCATGTCGCGCCGCACCCCGTCCTGCCGCTGACGGTGGCGGCGCGCCTTCCGGTGCGCCCTGCCGCCAAGGAGCGCCAGGGCGTTGACCGGCAGCGTTCGGCTAACGCCTGTCGGCGCCTGCCAGCTCTGTCAGCCCTCGTCAGCGCGCTAGCGCAGGCGCGAGCCGATGAGGCAGCCCAGGGCCAGCGCGGCCATCAGTACCGTCACGCTCGCCGAGAAGCCTCCGGCCAGCGCAAGGCCGGTTGCCGCGAGGCCATGCGCCATCACGGCCGCAGGCACGAGCAGCATGGCGCTCACGACGCACCAACGCATGACATACCGCCACATGAAGCGACTCACGATCTGCATACGCGGGTCGAGTTGATGCCGCTGCCAGAAAGACAGATCGGCTGCCGCGTGGAAAAGCCACAGCGGACTGAAGTATTTGATGATCAAGTCCATGACGCCGTACCGGAAACACAATGCCCGCAGGGCGCGGGCATGGCGTCGAGGCACGATGGCGGGGCAGACGCCCGTTGGCACAGTCACGCACTTTTGGGGGGAGTCGACGCCCTCGTATTGTAGCAAACGCTCACTTACTTTGTGGGTGAACGTTGCGCCGCCGTGATTTGCTGAATCAGTTCCCAGACAGACTGTGCGGCAGGCGAGAGGGTGCGGTTCTTGCGGCGCACGAGCATGATGGTGCGGTCGATCTGCGGCGTGAGCGGCAGGGCCACGAGGCGGCTGCCCGGCGCTTCGAACCCCGGCATGGCGGGCAGCGCCAGCGCGGGCATGATGCTGATGCCGATGCCGGCCTCGACCATACGAAAGACGGTAATCGCATGGCCGACTTCCTGCGTCACCTGACAGTAAGCGCCGTGCTCGGCGAGCGCCCGGTCGATCAGCGGTCGGCTGCCGGACGCGTAATCGAGTAACACCAGCTTCTCGCCGTTGAGCGCATTCCACGTCACCTGAGTTTGTTGGGCAAAGCGATGTGAGCGGTCGCACACCACGAGAAACGGTTCGACCATGATGGGTTCGCCGACGAGATCGTCCGTACCCTCGGAGGCGACGATCACGCCGAAATCCACTTCGCCATGCCGCACACTGTCGGTCGCCAGCGTCTGCACCTGATCGCGCAGCATCAGCGTGATGTCCGGATAACGGGCCGCGCAGGCCGAAATGCACTCGGGCATGAGATTCGCGGAAATGGTCGGTGCGCTCGCCACGCGCACCCGGCCCCGGCGCTCCTCGGCGAGTCCATGTGTGTCGCGCAGGGCGCTTTCCAACTCGTCCAGCACCCGGGCGAGCGTGGCCGAGAGGCTGGCGCCCACTTCGGTCAGCGTGACTTCCCGTGTGGTGCGGTCCACCAGCTTGAGCCCGAGTTCCTGCTCCAATTCCCGGATGCAGCGACTCACGGCGGGCTGGGTGAGACCGATATCCTCGCCGGCCCGGCTGAAACTGCCGTGCCCGGCGACTGCTAGGAACACTTTGAGTTGCCGGAGCGAGATATTCATGCGTATTTGGTATGAATAAAATTTTTAAATGAATTTGTATTTTAACTACCCTTGCGCTCTAATACGTGAAAACCCGTAGCGCAAGCACACACTTCCGGTCACTTTTCGAGCCCGCACTCGGCGGTTGACCCTCGCTGACGGCCCAGACGCCGTCACGTCCCGTGTTCTGGCGGACGGGCTTTGTCGTTTCAGACGCATTCGAGAGAGAGTATTCGAGATAGACGATGGCCAGACCGCGTTTCCTTCCCGACAATTTCACGTTGATGCTGGTTGCCACCGTTGCGCTGGCGAGCTTCCTGCCGGCCCACGGCGAGGGTGAAGTCGCCTTCAACCTGCTGACCAACGTGGCGATTGCCGCATTGTTCTTCCTGCACGGCGCCAAGCTTTCGCGCGAGGCGGTGCTCGCGGGCGCCACGCACTGGCGTTTGCACCTGCTGGTGTTCGCCAGCACGTTCGTGATGTTCCCGATCATCGGTGTGGCGCTCAAACCCGTGCTGTCGTGGATGGTGACCCCGGAGCTTTATCTGGGCATTCTTTTCCTGTGCACGCTGCCGGCCACCGTGCAATCGGCCATCGCCTTCACCTCCATGGCGCGGGGCAACGTCCCGGCTGCGGTGTGCAGCGCGTCGGCATCGAGCCTGTTCGGCATTTTCATCACGCCGGTGCTCGTCGGGCTGATCGTGGTGCATCACGACGGTAGCGGCGGCGCGTCGCCGTTCGACTCCATCGGCAACATCATGCTGCAACTGCTGGTGCCGTTCATTGCCGGCCAGCTCTCGCGCAAGGCCATCGGCAAATGGGTCGAGCGCCATCGCGGCCTGCTCAAGGTGGTCGATCAGGGCTCGATTCTGCTGGTCGTCTACACGGCGTTCAGCGAAGCGGTGAACACCGGGCTGTGGCATCAGATTCCGCCGCTGGCGTTGCTCGGTCTGATCGGCTGCTGCGCGGTGATTCTGGCCGTCATGCTTGCATTGACGACGTATTCGGCCCGCTGGCTCGGGTTTTCGCGGGAAGATGAGATCACCATCGTCTTCTGCGGCTCGAAGAAGAGCCTCGCGAGCGGCATCCCCATGGCCAAGGTGCTGTTCGCGACCGGTCCGCTCGGCGCCATCGTTTTGCCGCTGATGTTGTTTCACCAGATGCAATTGATGGTGTGCGCCGTGCTTGCCCAGCGTTACGCCAATCGCCAGCGCCCGGCGCAGGCGGTGAAGCCGGTAGCGGGCAAAGCGGTTCCCGGCGCCAAGCCGGGCAAGTCCGACGGCAGCAGCGCCAACGCCGGTGCGGGCCGTTAAGGCGCCGTTGCGCTGGCGCACCGTGCCGAGACCAGGGCTCAGACCACGGAATATGGGGGCCGTAAGCATCGCGGTCATGGCGGGGGAAGGCCCGTTGTCACACGTTGGTCGTGCGCAAGTGTTAGAATTGCGTCTGTTTCGCTTCTTGACGACCACCCTGGTCCGCCGGCGCCCGACGCATCTGTTACCCGACAGACCCCTCTCGCGCCAGCCTCGAGCATGGCGCGCAGCGCCCCTTGAATCTTCGCGAGTGAGCTTTGATGCGGAAACCCTTCCGCGTGGCGGCCCCCGTTTTTTTAAAAGAGATGTCCCTTCATCATGGCTGATGTAAATGCTGTTCCGACCCCCGGCTTCGAGAGCTTTGGGCTGCATGCGGACATCTTGCGGGCCATCGCCGAGCAGGGTTACACCCAGCCGACGCCGATCCAGGCACAAGCCATCCCCGTGGTGCTGTCCGGCCGCGATGTCATGGGCGCCGCGCAAACGGGCACCGGCAAGACCGCAAGTTTCTCGCTGCCGATCATTCAGCGCCTGCTGCCCGACGCCAACACGAGTGCATCGCCCGCCCGCCACCCGGTGCGCGCGCTGATCCTCACGCCGACGCGCGAACTCGCCGATCAGGTGGCCGATAACGTTCGCTTGTACGCCGCCCACACACCGCTGCGAAATACCGTGGTGTTCGGTGGTGTGGACATGAATCCTCAGAAAGATGCGTTGCGACGCGGCGTCGAGATTCTCATCGCCACGCCCGGTCGTCTGCTCGATCACGTCGAGCAGAAGACGGTGAACCTGAGCCAGGTGAAGATGCTGGTGCTCGACGAAGCCGACCGCATGCTGGACATGGGCTTCCTGCCGGATCTTCAGCGCATTCTGAATTTGCTGCCGAAGCAGCGCCAGACGCTGCTCTTCTCGGCCACGTTCTCCAACGACATCAAGAAGCTCGCATCGAGCTACCTCTCCAACCCGGTCACGATCGAAGTGGCGCGTCGCAACGCGACGGCCGATACGGTCGAGCAGGTCGTCTACGAAGTGGATGAAGACGACAAGCGCGCCGCCGTGGTGCAGATTCTCAACGAACGCGACCTCAAGCAGGTCATCGTGTTCGTCAACAGCAAGATCGGCGCGAGCCGTCTGGCGCGTCAGCTGGAGCGCGACGGTGTTGTGACGGCCGCCATTCACGGCGACAAATCGCAGAACGAGCGCATGCAGGCGCTCGAAGCGTTCAAGCAAGGCGGCATTCGCGCGCTCGTGGCGACCGACGTTGCGGCGCGCGGTCTGGACATCACGGATTTGCCGGGCGTGATCAACTACGATCTGCCGTACAACGCGGAAGACTACGTGCACCGTATCGGTCGTACTGGCCGTGCAGGGGCGTCGGGTGTGGCGCTTTCGCTGTGCGCGCCGGACGAACGCAAGCAACTCGTGGAAATCGAGAAGCTGATCAAGCGCGAACTCAAGCGTGGTGAACTGGCGCTGGAGCGCCGCGGGCGTTCGCGTGACGATCGCGGTGATCGATACGAGCGTAGTGAACGAGGTGAACGCAGTGAGCGTGGCGATCGTCACAGCCGTCACGATGGCCTGCGCGCCGGTCGCAGCAGCGGTAGCGCGATGCCGCGTCGCGTGCGTCCGGAAGACGAGTTCTTCTATAAGCCGTATGAGCCGTCGCCGTCGGCTGGCGAGTCGCAGCGCGACAGCCGTGCGTCGCATGATGCGAATGCGACGAGCGCGTTCGGTGTGCCTGCCGACAAGGCGCCGAAGCGTCAGGTTGCCGCGCTGCTGGCGGGATTCCCGCGCAAGCCGGGCAGTTAAGTACGTCACGCGCTGCGTTGTCGGCGCGGCGTTTGCGAGAAGCCAGCGTCGTTGCGCTGGCTTTTTTCGTTTGGAACGGAGAGTCATCAGGCCCGCCAATCGAGACGCCAATCGAGACACCAATGAGACGCCAGATGAGACGCCAATCGCAGCGGCGGTGCGGCGACTTCGATATGGCCCCGACAAGTGCGGTGACGGGCTCGGCCTTAACCGCCGAACCGTTCCCGCCACGCCCGCACAGCGGCTGCGTAGAAGTCGTCGAGATGGGCGACGCCTGCGAGCACCGTCGGCAAACCGAGGTGTGCTGCGGCCTCTTGCAATGCGGCGAGTGTCGCTTCGGGCGTGTCGAGGCGTAGCGGGGCGGCGCCGTTCTGCTTGCTGAGCTTCTCGCCGTCGTCGGCCATGACGAGCGGCACGTGCAGATAGCGCGGCGTCGGAGCGCCCAGACAGGCTTGCAGATAGATATGGCGGGCGGTGGAGTCGAGCAGGTCCGCGCCGCGCACGACATCGGTGATGCCCTGCACCTGATCGTCCACGACGACGGCCAGTTGGTAGGCCCATTGGCCGTCTGCGCGTTTTAGCACGAAATCCCCGACTTCGGTGGCCAGATGCTGCGCTTGCGGCCCCATCCAACGATCGTCGAAGCGCACCAGCGCCGCGTCGCCATCCGGGACTCTCAGCCGCCAGGCACGCGCCGGCTTGCCGCGCAGGCCGGCGCGACAGGTGCCCGGATACGCGAGCGTGCTGTGACGGGCATGCACCCGGGTGAGCGAGTCCGCGATTTCTCGACGGGTACAGCCGCACGGGTAGACGAGTCCGCGAGCGCTCAGCGCTTCGAGCGCTTGTGCGTAGCGGGCGTGCCGGTGGCTTTGCCAGACGATGGGCTCATCGGAGTGCAGCCCGAGACGGGTCAGCGTGTCGAGAATATCCTCGGCCGCGCCGGGCACGCATCGGGGTTCGTCGAGGTCTTCCATGCGCACGATCCAGACGCCGTCGTGCGCACGCGCGTCGAGCCAACTGGCCAGCGCGGTAACGAGCGAGCCACGGTGGAGCGGCCCGGTCGGGGAGGGCGCGAAGCGCCCGCGATACCCGCGATGCCGGTGATCATGGCGCGCTGACCGGGGCGTGTCAGGTGCAGCGGGACGCTCGGCGGAGGTCTCGGTGGCGTCGAGCGCCGAAGCGTGGGCCACCTGCGGGTTCAGGCCGACGTGGCGGCGACAGGCGTGTCAACGCGCGTATCGACACAGGCCGGGCACTGCTCGCCTTCGATGTAATCGGGGCTGCGCTGATCCTCGGCCGTCACCACGGCGCGGCAGGCGAAGCACTGCCGGGTCGTGGAGGGGGCAAGTTCCGGCGTGAGCGCTGTGCGGTAATCGAACACGAAACAGTCGCCGCGATAGTGCGCGCCGCCCACGTCCTCGAAATACTTGAGAATGCCACCGTCGAGCTGATACGTATGTTCGAGCCCGATGTCGCGCATATAGATGGCGGCCTTCTCGCAACGGATGCCGCCCGTGCAGAACGACACGATGGTCTTGCCCTCAAAGTCTGCTCGATGTGCGGCGATGACGTCAGGGAATTCCGAGAATTTCGTCAGACGGTAGTCGACGGCGTTGTCGAACGTGCCCACATCGACTTCGAAGTCGTTGCGTGTATCGAGCATCACGACCGGACGGCCTTCGTCGTCCTGGCCGGCGTCGAGCCAGCGCTTGAGCGTGGCGGGATCGACACCCGGGGCGCGTCCGTCGGCCGGCTTGATGACCGGCATCTTCATGGTGATGATTTCTTTCTTCTGACGCACCAGCATCCGGCGAAACGGCTGATCGTCCGAGAGGCTTTCCTTGACTTCCAGGTCGGCGAAGCGGGCGTCTGCACGCAGACCGCCGAGGAACGCGTCGATCGCCTCGCGCGAGCCTGCCAGAAACAGGTTGATGCCCTCCGGCGCGAGCAGGATGGTGCCCTTCAGGTCGAGCGCCTGACAGCGTTCGAGCAGGGCCGGACGCAGGGTCGCGATGTCGTCGAGCGTGACGAACTTGTACGCAGCGATGTTGACGATAGACATGGCAACGGAATTCCGCAAAAGCGTGAAGCAATAAACCGCCATTATCGCCGATTCAGTACAAGTTCGTGCTTGATTCAAGACAAAGCGTCGGGTTGACGCAGGGATGCGGCGGGCAGGCGGGCGTCTCGATGTCGCCCCGACTGCCCGCCGCCGACCCCCTTCAGCCCGCCGGCATCAGGCGTGCACCGACAGGCGCGGGCTCAGCTTCGCGGCATACCCCAGCGCCTGCAACTCGCCCATGACGGCGGTCAGGTCGTCCAGACTCGATGCGCTCAAGGGCGCGGGCTTATCGGGGATGAAGAACAGCGGGGCGTCCACGCTGGCAAAGCCGGGCGAGAACGGGTTGCCGTTCTCGGCGTTGTGCCAGAAGAGCTTGCCACCCCGGTAACCGTCGCGGGCGACGGCGGTGTTGAGCGCGTCGACGATGGTGCGGTGAAAGAACGAAATATTGCCCATGTTCGGGTCTTCCGGTTGACGCTGCCCTGTCGCCACAGCCCCCAGGTACTGCGAGGCAAGATTTCGCGACGGATCTTTCGGCCCTGCGACCACGCGCGGCTGCACCGGCATGGGTAATCGGTCGACGTCGCGCTGCTGGCGCGAAAACAGGCAGAAGAGATCGTAATCGGCAGTCATCGGCAACGGGTTGGCCACGATCGCCTTGTCTTTGGCAAAGCCGCCGGGCAATTCCGGCGGGTTGGTCAGGACGGTCACCGGTTGTCCGGCGGCATCGAACACGCTGAGGGCATCAGGGGCATCAGGGGCTTCATGTGCGCCATGGACGCCGGCGGCACCGGTGCTGGCCGGGCGCAGGGAGAACGTCATCTCCCCTGCCGGATAGGTCGCCTGATAGGTCTCTCCGCCGACGTGCCTCATTGCCCCGTGAGCCAGCAATTCCGCCACGCGCGCCGGGCTGAGCCGCAGGCCTACCGCTTTTGCGCCGGCTTTCAACGCGCTGGCAACGGACTTGGCCTGCTTTTCCCATTGCTCGACGTCGACCTTGGCGTACTTCGCGTCGACCGGCACGAAGCCCGCCGTGGGGCCCGACGCGCTCGACTTTGCTTTGACGTGGAAGTTCTTCGTGGGAAAGCCCTCATGCAGCAGCGATTGACCCAACGCGTTCGGTCGGCGCAGACCGATGACCACGTTGTACTGATTCGATACGCGCTGAATGGCCTCGGCGAACGCCGGCATCGACGTTTCACGTCGCCGGGACGCCGATGTGCCGATTTCGTGTGTCGTTGTGGTCGTGGTCGTCGTTGCGTCACAACCGCCGGCGCCATGGGCGTCGAACGCGACATCGCGGCGGGCGTTGCTCACGCCGATCAGGGCGCGCCGCAGTTGATCGAAGGTTCGGCTGCCGATACGCCATGCGTCGTGGGCGGCATCGGTCTCGGCGTCGTGCGCGCCGTTGCCGCCGTCCTCGTAACTCTCATAGCCTGAATCGTCGTGGTGATGCGTCGCGCGCGCTTCCGTATCGGTTTCGCTCAAGCCGGCGGCGTCGGGCGATTGAGGGGTGTCCGGCGACGCTGACACATCGGGCGCGGCAGACGTCTCGACAGGCGACACACCGGGACGGTTCTTGTGGACGGTGGGAGGGGGCGTCGCGGTTTGCGACGTCAGGGCCGCAGGTGGCCCGTAACGCGAGATTTGCATGGACGGTTGGAGTCAATTTTTTGAGATAGCGGCGAATACGTGGTTTGCCGGATTTTTCGGGACCGCGTAGTCTGGGCAATCGGCGTGCGGGCGGGATATTCGAATTCGCTCATGGGGTGGCGTGGGCCTAAAGCAACGGTGCAACTGTGCCGCTATGCAGGTGCGCCGGCGCTGCGCGGCCTGCGCTGCTCGCCGGATCCCGGACCCGGCGGGGCGACGCGCGTCGTCGTGCCGCACACCGATGCGAAGGCGGTCAATCCGGGGGAGGCCGCGTTACAATACGGCCCATGTCAGAACCTCGTTTCGTCCACCTCCGTCTCCACTCCGAATACTCGATCGCCGATGGCATCGTGCGGCTCGACGACGTCGTCAAGGCCGCCGCCAAGGACGGTCAGGGCGCGCTCGCGCTCACCGACCTCGCGAACATGTTCGGGGCCATCCGTTTTTACAAGGAAGCCCGTGGCAAGGGCGTCAAGCCGATCATCGGCTGCGACGCCTGGATCACGAATCCGGCCGACCGCGACAAGCCGTCGCGATTGCTGCTCCTCGCGCGCGACCGCGAAGGCTATCTGAACCTTTGCCAGTTGCTCTCTAAAGCGTGGCTCGGCAACCAGTACCGGGGCCGAGCGGAGATCGAGTCGTCATGGCTGCAGCCCGACGGTCTCGCGCGCGGTCTGCTCGCGCTGTCCGGCGCCCAGATGGGCGATGTCGGCGCGGCGTTGGCGGCGGGCAATGCGGAGCTGGCGTTGCAATGTGCGAAGCACTGGGCGAGCGTGTTCCCCGGCGCGTTCTACATCGAACTGCAACGCACCGGCCAGCAAGGGATGGAAACGTATGTGCAGCAGGCGGTGCAGTTGGCGGCGAGGGCCGGGCTGCCGGTCGTCGCCACGCATCCGATCCAGTTCATGACCGCCGACGATTTCACCGCGCACGAAGCGCGCGTGTGTATTTCGGAAGGCGAGATGCTCGGCAATGCCCGGCGGGTGCGGCGTTTCACGCAGGACCAGAGCTTCCGCACGCAGGACGACATGATCGCCGCGTTCGAAGACGTGCCGTCCGCGATCGCCAACACCGTCGAAATCGCCAAGCGCTGCAACCTGACGCTCGAACTGGGCAAGCCGAAGCTGCCGCTTTTCCCGACGCCGGACGGCATGTCGCTCGACGACTATCTCGTCCAGCTCTCGAGGGAAGGGCTGGAGACGCGGCTGGCGATGCTGTACCCGGACGAGGCCGAGCGCGAGAAGCAGCGCCCCGAGTATTACAAGCGTCTCGATTTCGAGACCGGCACGATCATCAAGATGGGCTTCCCCGGCTACTTCCTGATCGTGGCCGACTTCATTCAGTGGGCGAAGAACAACGGCGTGCCGGTCGGTCCGGGCCGTGGTTCGGGCGCCGGTTCGCTCGTCGCCTATGCGCTGGGCATCACCGACCTCGACCCGCTCAAATACAACCTGCTGTTCGAGCGTTTCCTGAATCCGGAACGCGTCTCGATGCCCGACTTCGACATCGACTTCTGTCAGGACGGCCGCGATCGCGTCATTCAGTACGTGAAGGAAAAGTACGGTGCGGACGCCGTCTCGCAGATCGCCACCTTCGGCTCGATGGCGGCCAAGGCGGCGGTGCGCGACGTGGGCCGTGTGCTCGATCTCGGTTACAACTTCGTCGACGGCATCTCCAAGCTCATCCCGTTCAAGCCGGGCAAGCACGTCACCATCGACGACGCGCTCAAGGAAGAGCCGCAACTCGCCGAGCGTTATCAGACGGAAGACGAAGTCAAGCAGTTGATCGAGCTGGCGCAGCGCGTGGAGGGGCTGACGCGTAACGTCGGCATGCACGCGGGGGGGGTGCTGATCGCACCGGGCAAGCTCACCGACTTCTGCCCGCTCTACACGCAAGGCAGTGGCGAAGACGCCAGCGGCGTGGTGAGTCAGTACGACAAGGACGACGTGGAAGCCGTCGGTCTGGTGAAGTTCGACTTCTTGGGCCTGACCACGCTCACGATCCTGAATTGGGCCGAGCGCTACATCAAGCGCCTGCATCCGGAGATGGCGGACTGGTCGCTCGATCAGGTCTCGCTCACGGACCCGGCGGCGTTCAGCATTCTGAAGAAGGCCAACACGGTCGCCGTGTTCCAGTTGGAAAGCCGCGGCATGCAGGGCATGCTGAAGGACGCCCAGCCGGACCGCTTCGAGGACATCATTGCGCTGGTCGCGTTGTATCGTCCGGGCCCGATGGACCTGATTCCGAGCTTCTGCGCCCGTAAGCACGGCCGCGAAAAAACGGAATATCCGGATCCGCGCGTCGAGCCGGTGCTCCAGGAGACCTACGGCATCATGGTCTATCAGGAGCAGGTGATGCAGATGGCGCAGATCATCGGCGGTTACTCGCTCGGTGGCGCCGACCTGTTGCGTCGCGCGATGGGCAAGAAGAAGGCCGAGGAAATGGCCGAGCACCGCGAGATCTTCGCCAAGGGTGCTGCCGAGAACGGTCTGACGCGCGAGAAGTCGGACGAAATCTTCGACTTGATGGAAAAGTTCGCGGGCTACGGCTTCAACAAGTCGCACGCTGCGGCGTACGCGCTGCTCGCCTATTACACGGCGTGGCTGAAGGCGCACCATCCTGCCGAATTCATGGCCGCCAACATGAGCTTGGCCATGGACGACACCGACAAGGTCAAGATTCTCTACGAAGATTGCCTCTCGCCGGCCAACGGCCTGGGCGTGCTCCCCCCGGACGTCAACGTCTCTGCGTACCGGTTCGAGCCGGCGGACTCGAAGACCGTGCGCTACGGTCTGGGTGCCATCAAGGGAAGCGGGCAGTCGGCCATCGAAGAAATTCTGCGTGCCCGTGAGGACAAGCCGTTTACCGATCTGTTCGACTTCTGCGCACGTATCGACCGCCGCGTGGTGAACCGTCGCACGATCGAAGCGCTGATTCGCGCCGGTGCGTTCGATTCGATTCACGATAACCGGGCGCAGTTGATGGCGTCCGTGCCCATGGCCATGGAAGCGGCCGAACAGGCGAGCGCTGCGGCCAATCAGGTCAGCCTGTTCGATCTTGGAGACGAAAGCCTGCAAGCGCCGCTGGAACTGGCGGACGAGCCGGCCTGGACCGACAAACGTAAGTTGCAGGAAGAGAAGCAGGCGCTCGGCTTTTACCTGTCGGGGCATATGTTCGATTCGTATTCGGACGAAGTGCGCCGCTTCGTGCGCACCCGCATCAAGGACCTGTCGGAAGGGCGCGACCGGCTGGTGGCCGGCGTGATCTCCAGCATGCGCACGATGATGACGCAGCGGGGGAAGATGCTGATCGTGCAACTGGACGACGGCACGGCCACACTCGAAGTCACGATCTTCAACGAGCAATTCGAGGCGAACAAGCACCTCTTCAAGGAAGACGAACTGCTGATCGTGCACGGCAACGCGCGTCCCGACAGCTTCACGGGCGGCCTGCGCTTCACCGTGGAGAGCCTGATGGACCTCGGCCGGGCGCGTGCTCGCTATGCGCGGGCGTTGAAGTTGTCGTTCAACGGCAATGCCGACTGGACACGCCTGCGCGCCACGCTGCAACCGCACTGCACGATGTACCGCGTGGCCGCGACGGCCGGTGCGGGCGGTGGCGGTGGTGGTGGTGGTGGTGGTGGTGGCTTTCATAGTGGCGGCGGCGGCGGTGGATTCGGTCGACGCAACGGCAATGGCAACGGCGACGGCGATTCGGACAAGCAAAACGGCCTGCCGGTGCACATCGTGTATCGCCGCTCCGACGCCGAATGCGAGTCCCGTCTCGGCGACGACTGGAACGTGCAGCCGGGCGACGAACTGCTGGGCGAGCTTCGTCAGTGGCTGACGACCGACTCGGTACAAGTCATCTATTGATGCCCTGATGCCCTGATGCATTGAGGTACGGCTGTGAGGGGGGCGTCGGGCATTCGACGTCGCTCGCCAGCCCGGCGTTCGACACAACAAGGAAATCCGGATGTTCTCCATCATCGTTCCTACGTGGAACAACCTTGCCTTGCTGCAACTCTGCGTGCGCAGCATTCGCCAGAACTCGCGCTATCCGCATCAGATCATCGTGCACGTCAACGATGGCGCCGACGGCTCGCTCGACTGGGTGAGGGCCGAGGGCATCGAGCATACGGCGTCTGCCGAGAACATCGGTATCTGCTACGCCGTCAATCAGGCGGCGGCGCTTGCTCGCGAGAAGTACATCGTTTATCTCAATGACGACATGTATTGCTGCCCGGGGTGGGATACCGCGCTGGTCGAGCGAGCCGAAGCCATGCCCGACAAGGCGTTCATGCTCTCGGGCACGATGATCGAGCCGGTCGACACCGGCAACCCGTGCGTGCTGGTGCATGACTTCGGTCGTGACGTCGACAAGTTCGACGAGGCAGGGCTGCTTGCCGCCGTGCCCACGTACCGGAAGCCCGACTGGTTCGGCGCGACCTGGCCGCCCACGCTCGTGCATCGCGACTGGTGGTTCCTCGTGGGGGGCTACAGCACCGAGTTGAGCCCGGGCATGAGCAGCGACAACGACTTCTCGATGAAGATGTGGGCGGCGGGCGCGCGACGTTTCGTCGGCGTGGGCGCGAGTCTGGTGTACCACTTCCAGTGCAAGAGCACGGGCAAGGTCGTGAAGAACGACGGGCGTACGCAGTTCCTGCGCAAGTGGGGCATGACGCAGTCGATTTTCGATCGCTACTATCTGCGTCGCGGCACGCCTGTGCCGGCCGGCAGCGATGGCCGTCTGGCCGAGCCGGTCGACGACGGCAAGTTGCGCTGGCAACTGTTCCGCTCGCGCATCAAGCGGGCGCTGGCGAAATAGCGACGCATTTGCCATGTATTCACTACGCATTCACGACACATTGTCGACGCATGCGTGTCATACGAAAACGGACGCCTGAGGCGTCCGTTTTTGCGTATGCGCTATCGGGCTATCGGGCTATCGGTGCCGGGCGTATCTCAGGTCGCGACACGCTCCGGTGACATCGTCCACTCATACCTTCCGCGCACACCTTCCGCTCATACCTCGCCGCGTCTGAGCAGCGCGTATTTCAGGAAGGCGCTGCGGGCGTTCATGCGGGCAATCGCGACGCCGGTCGCGCCATCGAGAAACCCCCGGCGCAACACATAAGTGCGAACGAACGCCCATCCGCCATTGATCCAAGGCTTGAGCGGCGAGACGCGTTTGCCGCGCAAGGCCATCTCTTTGGCGCCGGCCTGCGCGTAGCGCTGCACTTTGTCCTCGACCTGACGGGCTTCGGTATAGCTGTAGTGCAGCAGATGATGGGCGAGGGTGCCGATCTCGCCATCGACGATGACGCGCTCATGCACGAGATTGTCGGAAAAGCGCCCGGCGTCGCGACGAAACAGCCGCAGCACGTAGTCCGGGTACCAGCCGCAGTGCTTCACCCAGTGTCCGAGGAATTGCGACAAGCGCGGCATGCGATACCCGCTATGCATGGCGCCCATGATGGCGGCCGCGATGTCGGCGGCCAACTCGGGCGTCACCCGCTCGTCGGCGTCGAGCGACAGCACCCACGGCTGCGTGGCGTGCGACAACGCACGATTCTTCTGCGGGCCGAAGCCGGGCCAGTCCGGCGTGATATGCACTTCCGCACCGGCGTCGCGCGCAATGTCTGCGGTGCCGTCCGTGCTCGCGCTGTCGAGCACGACGATCTGCGCGGCAAAGGGCTTCACCGACGCAATGCACTCGGCAATGTTGTGACGCTCGTTGCGGGTGAGAATCGTCACCGAGATCGGCAGGCGTTGCGTGTCGGGCATGGTCGGCACGGGGTGTTGGGTGGACGAAACAGAGGGCGATAAAAGCACTGCCACGTATGCATGGCCGGTATGGCCTGGCTCGGTGGCATCGATCCGGTACGCCGCTCAGGCATTGAGCAGTTCGACCAGCGCTTCGCCGTAGCGCTCGATCTTCGCTTCGCCCAGGCCGGAAATATCCACCAACCCGTCGCGATGACGCGGACGGCGTTGCGCAAGCTCTCGTAACGTACGGTCATGCAGGATAACGTACGCCGGCACGGCCTGTGTCTTGGCCATCTCCTGGCGCCACGCGCGAAGCTTTTCGAAGACTTGCTGATCGGCCACATCCAGTTCGATGGCAGGCGACGATGCATATCCGGCGAAGCGGCTTTTCTTGCCCGCAGTCGGTCGCTGCTGGCGTCGCAGCGACACGGTCGTCTCGCCCTTGAGCACCGGGCGCGCCGCCGCGTTGAGCGTGAGCGCCCCGTACTGGCTGCTGTCCGGCTCGATGATGCCGTGCGCGATCAACTGGCGAAACACCGCGCGCCAGCCCTGATCGTCCATTTCGCCGCCTACGCCGAAAGTCGGCAGGGTCTCATGCCCGAACTGACGAATCTTGTCGGTGCTGCGCCCACGCAGCAGATCGACCAGATGGCCAGCGCCAAAGCGTTGACCGGTCCGCAAAATGGCAGAGAGCGCTTTTTGGGCCGCAATGGTGCCGTCGAACACCTCGGGCGGGTTGAGGCAGACGTCGCAGTTGCCGCACGGCTCGCTCGTTTCGCCGAAATACGACAACAGCACGGTGCGACGGCAGCGCGGCGCTTCGCAATAGCCGAGCAAGGCGTCGAGCTTCTGGCGCTCGATGCGCTTTTGCAACTCGGAGGCGTTCGATTCGTCGATCCGGCTGCGGTGCACCACCACGTCGTTCAGGCCGTACGTCATCCACGCTTCGGCGGGTTCGCCGTCACGACCGGCCCGGCCCGTCTCCTGATAATAGGCTTCCAGGCTCTTGGGCAAGTCCAGATGCGCGACGAAGCGTACATCCGGTTTGTCGATACCCATCCCGAAGGCGACGGTCGCCGCCATCACCAGCCCTTCCTCGCGCAGGAAGCGTTGCTGATGGGTGCGGCGTACCTCCGCATCGAGCCCGGCGTGATACGGCAGCGCCGGAATGCCCTGCGTTTCCAGCCATGCGGCCGTTTCTTCCACTTTCTTGCGCGACAGGCAGTACACGATGCCCGCTTCGCCGCGATGCCGCGCCAGAAAGGCCAGCAACTGCTTGCGCGGATTGTCGCGATCGACGATTTCGTAGCGGATGTTCGGCCGGTCGAAGCTGGAGACGAACAGGCGGGCTTCGGTCAGACCGAGCCGCGTCTGAATTTCTTCGCGTGTCGCCGCGTCTGCAGTCGCGGTCAGCGCGACGCGCGGCACACGCGGATAGCGTTCGTGCAGTGCCGAGAGCTGAATGTATTCCGGACGGAAGTCGTGACCCCATTGCGAGACGCAATGCGCTTCGTCGATGGCGAAGATCGCCAGTTGCCCGCGCTCGTCGAGCCGGTCGAGCAGGTTGAGAAAGCGCTCGGTCAGCAGGCGCTCGGGCGCCACATAAAGCAGATCGAGTTCGCCGCGCGCGGCGCGACGCTCGATATCGATGGCTTCGTCGAAGGCGAGGCTGGAATTCAGATAGGCCGCGCGCACCCCGGCTTGCAGCAAGGCGTCGACCTGATCCTGCATGAGGGCGATGAGCGGGGAGACGACGATGCCCACACCAGGGCGCAGCAGCGCAGGGATCTGGTAGCAGAGTGACTTGCCGCCGCCCGTGGGCATGAGCACGAGTGCATCGCCCCCGTCGGCCACATGGTCGACGATGGCGGCCTGATCGCCACGGAATGCGTTATAGCCGAATACGGTACGGAGGACTTCGAGTGCGCTTGCCATGCGCCGGAGTATACCGGTTCCACCCCGGGTTCGGCGTGCCGAAGGCCCCGGATATCGGGCATTGAGGAGATTTTTACGATGGCGTCCTAGTCCGGTTCGGACACGTCCCGGCGGGAGCGGCCGGTACGTTAGAATAGCGGTTTTCCTGCCGTCCCCGACTTACATGAGCGCACCGCACAAGCCCGCCGGACCGATTTTGCGACGTCTGCTGGGCTATCTCCAGCCTTATTGGCACATGGGCCTGCTGGCCGTTCTCGCCATGGCGCTGGTCGCAGCGACCGAAGCGGCGATTCCGGCGGTGCTCAAACCGGTGCTCGACAAGGGCTTTTCCGGCGGCGATCCGTGGAAGCTCTGGTATGTCCCGGCCGCCGTGATCGGTCTGGCCGTCATTCGCGGGCTGGCGCAGTATTCGGCCAACTACATGCTGTCGTGGGTCTCCAACCGTGTGCTGCTCGATCTGCGCGTGCGCATGTTTGAGCGTTTGCTGCATGCGCCGGCGTCCTATTACCAGCGCGAGACGACCAGCACGCTGATCAACGCGATCGTCTTCGAGGTCAATCAGGTGCTCGGCGTGCTCACTACGGTGCTCATTACGCTCGTGCGCGATTCGCTCACCGTTATCGGCCTGCTGGGCTATCTGTTCTATCTGAACTGGCGACTGACGCTGGTGGTGGCCGTCATTTTGCCGCTCATCGGCTGGCTGGTCGGCAAGATCAACCGCCGTCTGCGCCGTCTGAATCGCGAGCAGCAGACGCTGACCAACGCGCTGTCGTACGTGGTCGAGGAGGCGGTCGGCGGCTATAAGGTCGTGAAGATCCACAATGGCGAAGAGTACGAGAAAAGCCGCTTCGACAAGATGACCAGCAAGCTGCGCGGGTATGCCATGCGCGTGACGGTCTCGGGCGGTCTGGCGCAGCCGGTAACGCAGGCGCTCGCGTCGCTGGCGCTGGCTATCGTCATCACGGTGGCGATGATCGAGTCGTCCTCCGGCGAGATGACCGTGGGCGGCTTTACGGCATTCGTTACGGCGCTGCTGCTCGTCGTGTCTCCGCTCAAGCATCTGATGGACGTCAACCAACCGCTGCAACGCGGCGTGACGGCCGCGGAACTGATCTTCGAAGTCATGGACGTGGAAGTCGAGCCGAGCGGCGGTGAGCGCACGCTCGATCGCGCGAAGGGCCGCGTGACGTTCGAACAGGTGAGCTTCAACTACGGCGCGAGCGAGCGCCCGACGCTCGACAAGATTTCGTTGGACGTCGCCCCGGGCGAAATGGTCGCGCTGGTCGGCCCGTCGGGCAGCGGCAAGACGACCATGGTCAATCTGGTGCCGCGCTTCTTCGACCCGACCGGTGGGCGCATCCTGCTCGACGGTATTGCGCTCACCGACCTGCGGCTGGCCGATCTGCGCCGTCAGATCGCGTTCGTGAGCCAGGACGTCGTGCTGTTCAACGACACCATCGCAGCCAACGTTGCGTACGGTCAGGCAGTCGACACGGCGCGTGTGCAGGCTGCCTTGCGCGCTGCCAATCTGGTCGATGCGGTCGCCGCGATGCCGGATGGCGTCGATACGCTCGTGGGCGACAACGGCATGCGCCTGTCGGGCGGTCAGCGGCAGCGTCTGGCGATTGCCCGCGCCATTTACAAGGACGCCCCGATCCTGATTCTGGACGAAGCCACGTCGGCGCTGGACTCGGAGTCGGAGCGCCACGTGCAGGCGGCGCTGGAGGTGTTGATGCAAGGGCGCACCACGCTCGTCATCGCGCACCGTCTGTCGACCATCGAACGCGCCGACCGGATCGTCGTGCTCGAACACGGCCGGATCGTGGAGCAAGGCTCGCACCAGACGCTGGTGGCGCATAATGGCCTTTATGCCCATCTGCACCGGATTCAGTACGCGCAGCAGCAAGAGGCGTGATTTCCGCCTGACGTATTCGGACACGACGCTAAGGCATGACGCCGAAGCATGAAGCCAGGGCATGAAATGAAGCAGGGGGCGTGGTGATGTTTTGCGGTGCGCCGTGGCGGGCTGCATCGCGGCGTCGGCGCCCACCGGACACCCCCGCCCGCCTTTGAGGAGACCATGATGAGCCAGCCGCCGATCAGTCGTTTTCCCGTGCCGGATCTTGCCGCCTTGCCGGCCGACATCCGCGCGCGTATCGACGAAGTCCAGGAGAAGGCCGGTTTCATCCCGAACGTCTTTCTCACACTGGCGCACCGTCCCGACGAATTCCGCGCGTTTTTCGCTTATCACGACGCGCTGATGCTCAAAGACGGCAATCTGAGCAAGGGCGAGCGCGAGATGATCGTCGTCGCGACGAGCGCCGTGAATCAGTGCCTGTATTGCGTGGTCGCGCATGGTGCGCTGGTGCGCATCTATGAAAAGCAGCCACGGCTCGCCGACCAGATCGCCGTCAACTATCTGAAGGCGGATCTGACCGACCGTCAGAAGGCGATTCTGGCCTACGCACTGAAGGTGTGCGAGCGCTCGCAGGATGTGGACGACGCTGACTACGCGAGCCTGCGCAGTCATGGTCTGAATGACGAGGACATCTGGGACATCGCCGCGATCACGGCGTTTTTCGGGATGTCGAATCGCATCGCGAATGCCATTTCGATGCGGCCCAACGACGAATTTTTCCTGATGGGACGTGTGCCTCGCAAGTGAGGCCGCGCCCACACATTCTTTCTGTACTCCCATGATCTTCGTGACTGGCGGCGCCGGATTCATCGGCGCAAATTTCGTTCTGGACTGGCTCGCACAACACGACGAGCCGGTGTTGACCATCGACAAGCTGACCTACGCGGGGAATCTCGCCAATCTGGCCAGCCTGGAGCGCGATCCGCGCCATCGCTTCGCACAGGTCGACGTTTGCGATCGTGCCGCGCTCGACCGTCTGTACGCGGAGCATCGCCCGCGAGCGGTCCTGCACTTCGCGGCCGAGAGCCATGTCGATCGTTCGATTCACGGCCCGGGCGATTTCGTGCAGACGAACGTCGTCGGCACGTTCACCATGCTCGAAGCCGCGCGCGCGTACTGGGGCACGCTCGAAGGCGCCGCACGCAGCGACTTCCGGTTCCTGCATGTCTCGACGGATGAAGTCTACGGCTCGCTGAGTCCGACCGATCCGGCATTCACCGAGACCACGGCTTACGCCCCGAACAGCCCGTATTCGGCGTCGAAAGCCGGCTCCGACCATCTCGTGCGCGCGTATCACCACACGTACGGCTTGCCGGTCCTCACCACCAATTGCTCGAACAACTACGGTCCCTATCAGTTTCCCGAGAAATTGATTCCGCTGGTCATCGCCAATGCACTGGCCGGCAAACCGCTGCCGATTTATGGCGATGGCAGCAATGTGCGCGACTGGTTGTATGTCGGCGACCATTGCGCGGCCATCCGCGAAGTGCTGGCCAGGGGCGTGCCGGGCGAGGTCTACAACGTCGGTGGCTGGAACGAGCAGAACAATCTGTCCGTGGTGAACTCGCTGTGCCAATTGCTCGATACGTTGTCGCCCCGGGCTGACGGCCAATCGTATGCCGGCCAGATCACGTTCGTGACGGACCGTCCCGGACACGACCGGCGCTACGCCATCGACGCCCGCAAGCTCGAGCGCGAGCTGGGCTGGCGTCCGGCCGAAACCTTCGAGACGGGCCTGCGCAAAACAGTGCAGTGGTATCTCGCCAATGGCGAATGGGTGCGACAGGTGCAATCCGGCGAGTATCAACGCTGGATCGACACGCACTATCGGCATGACGACGGCTCAGCGGGAGCGGCAGGAACGGCAGGAGGCAAGGCATGACGACCAGACGCAAAGGCATCATTCTCGCGGGCGGCTCCGGCACCCGTCTTTATCCGGCGACATTGGCCGTGTCGAAGCAATTGCTTCCCGTCTACGACAAGCCGATGATCTACTACCCGCTCACCACGCTGATGCTCGCGGGCATTCGCGACGTGCTGGTGATCTCGACACCACAGGACACGCCGCGTTTCGAGCAGTTGCTCGGCGATGGCAGCCAGTGGGGACTCAGCATCCAATACGCCGTGCAACCGTCGCCCGATGGGCTGGCGCAGGCGTTCCTGATCGGTGCGGAATTCATCGGTCGCGACCCGTGCGCGCTCGTGCTCGGCGACAACCTGTTCTATGGCCACGATTTTGCGGCGTTGCTGAACGCGGCGAATCAGCAGACCGACGGCGCCACCGTGTTCGCTTACCCGGTCCACGATCCGGAGCGCTACGGTGTCGTGACGTTCGACGATGCCGGGCGCGCCATCGAACTCATCGAAAAGCCGAAGGAGCCGAAGTCGCGCTACGCCGTGACGGGCTTGTACTTCTGCGATAACGACGTTGTCGATATCGCACGTTCGATCAAACCGTCGGCACGCGGTGAGCTCGAAATCACCGACGTCAACAACGAGTACCTGAAGCGCGGCAAGCTGAATGTCCAGATCATGGGGCGCGGTTATGCATGGCTCGACACGGGCACCCACGAATCGATGCTCGAAGCGAGCACGTTCATTCAGACGATCGAGTCGCGTCAGGGCTTGAAGGTCGCGTGTCCCGAGGAGATCGCGTATCGGCGCGGATGGATCGATGCGGCGGCGATCGAGACGCTGGCGCAACCGCTGGCGAAGACGGGCTACGGCCAGTATCTTCTCTCGATGCTGCGTGAACGGGTGTTCTGAGTCGCACACCGTTGCAGCGCGGACTCGTCATTGATTCTTACCGGTTATCCCCTATGCAAGTGATTCCTACCGCCATCCCTGCCGTGTGCGTCATCGAGCCCAAGGTGTTCGGCGACTCGCGCGGCCACTTCTTCGAGAGCTTCAATCAGCGCAACTTCAACGATGCGCTCGGTGAGGCGTTCACGTTCGTGCAGGACAACCAGTCGCGTTCCATGCGCGGCGTGCTGCGTGGCCTGCACTATCAGGTCAAACAGCCGCAGGGCAAGCTCGTGCGTGTGTTGCACGGTGAGATTTACGATGTCGCCGTCGATATCCGCGAAGGCTCGCCGACGTTCGGTCAGTGGGTCGCGGAAGTGCTGAGCGCCGAAAACAAGAAGCAACTTTGGATTCCGGCAGGCTTCGCGCATGGATTCGTGGTGACGTCCGACACGGCGGAAGTGCTGTACAAGACCACGGACTATTGGGCGCCGCAGTTCGAGCGCTGCATTCGCTGGGACGACCCGACGCTGGCGATTCCCTGGCCGCTCGACGGCATCACGCCGATCGTCTCCGACAAGGACAAGCTGGGTATGCGGTTCGCCGACTATCGCCACGAAGACTGACGTCGGCACTTCGCTCAGTGCGCAAGCGTCAGGTTGGCCGCCGCGATCCTTTCGTCAATCGACGGAGGACGCGGCGGCCGATGTTTTTGTGCCCTCGCTTTCGGCGTCTGTGGGGGCGTCGATATCCTCGGTGCCGCGAGATGTCACCGTGGTTTCTCCCGTCACACGAAGCACCCGAACGTAGCGTAAGCCCAGCGGTGCGAAGCGTGCGGCGAGGGCATCTGCGACCGTCTGTGACGCGGCTTCCATACTGCCGTCGACAAGACCTGCATAACGCGTCGCTTCGGCGCGCCCCGGCTCGCTGAGGCCCTCGACGATCACATCGGCTTCCAGGCCGTTGTTGAGGTAATGCAGTTTGACGTCGTGCAACGCAAGCGCGTTCGCCCGGCAGAGCAGTTCGGCGGCCCCGACGACGACCGCACGTGCCGGCCACTGTTGCAGGGCCGTTCCCTTGGTATCGCTCTCAGGGTCGACATGCACCAGCACATCCAGAATCTGCGGCTCGCTCATGACGGCCGCCCGCGCCTGCTCGGCAATGTAGTGCCCTTCGGAGACGGACAGCCGGGCATCGACGAGGATGTGCACGTCGACGACGATCTCGTCACCCATGCGCCGCGTGCGCAGCATGTCGATGGCGCGCACGCCGGGGGTGTCGAGCAGGCGTTGGCGGATGGTGACGGTGGTGACGTCGTCCACGCCCCGATCGATCAGATCCTGCAGGGCGTTCCAGCCGAACTTCCAGCCGGTGCGGCCGATCATGAGGCCCACGAGCGCCGCGGCGAGCGGATCGAGAATGCGATAGCCCGCGAGGTTGCCCAGAATGCCGCACGCGACGACGAGCGACGACAGGGCGTCCGAGCGGGCGTGCCATGCGTTGGCCACGAGCATCGCGGAACGCACGCGCTGCGCGGCGCGCAGCATGTATCGGAAAAGCCCTTCCTTGCTCACGAGCACCACGACGGCCACGACCAGCGCGATCGTATGCACTTCGGGAATTTCCTCGGGATGCAGCAGACGTTCGATGCCGCGCCACAACATCCCTGCGCCGACCACCAGCAGAATCACACCGAGAAACAACGACGCGGCGTTTTCGTAGCGGCTGTGTCCGTAGGGATGGTCGGCGTCGGGCGCGCGGGCGCTGCCGCGTGCGGCGGCGAGTACCACGAAGTCCGAGACGATATCCGAGAGCGAATGGATGCCATCGGCAATCAGCGCCTGCGAACGCGCGAAGACGCCAATCACGATTTGTGCCGTGGTCAGCACGACATTGACCCAGATGCTTACCCAGGTCGAATGGCGCGCGACGCCATGTTTGTCGAGCGCCTCGCTCGATGCCGCCAGATTGTCGTAGTTCGAGTAGGGCATGAAGTCCGGGCGCGCGTCGGAAGCGGCTCCGCATCGGGATGATCACGCATTCTAATTTAGCGGATCTCCGATTGTCTCGGGGCAATCTCCGAGATTTGCCGACGCGGCAGAGGCTGCCGGCGGCGCCCGCGTCGTCGATTCCCGTACCCCGTACCCCCAATCTCCCTCAGCAAAAGGGGGGGGCTCCGCTGACGTTCCGTGGACAACGCGGCGCGGCGCCTGGGGCGCTCGCACCCGTTTGGCGAGGCGTGGGTTACGCCGATCGGAGGTGAGACGCGTTCAACGTCACCACGACGGGCGGAGGGCGTTCGCGTGCCGGCAGTAGGCGCGGCCGAACTGCGTCGGCTCGAAGTGCTTGCCGACCTGATGAATCAGTTCGCGAGCCAGCAGCGCGTTGATGACGGCTTCCGAGGGCTGTTGCGGATTCTTCTCGGCAATCGATTGGAGCGCAGCAGTAATGGCTTTGGCGGAAAGGGTGAGCATCGCATGCTCCTGTAAGTGTTTTAGTGTTTTAACCGCCTTTGATGACACGTTCGAGAATCGCGCCGTCAATTGGGCAGATCGTGCGTTTTTACGACACGCCGGCGGTGCCAGATGCCGATGCGTCCGTGCTGCAAACGCTTCGTGGCGAGGCTTCGATGACGCAGGCCAAGTGCGTAGGCGAGCGATACGACCGAGAAGAATTTGGTTCTGTCCGGCGGTTCGTAGCCGGCATACAGAAACCAGTGGGGGGACGCGAACATTCGGATGACCTCCCTTCGTCTTCGCAGCGAAAACGTTGGTCGAACGGTGTGACGGCCTTGGGCCGCATGGCCACCGACAGTGAGCGGCGTCGCGAGACAGCGCGCAGGCGCTGCAACGTCGGTGGTGCAGGTGATGCAGGAAGGGGAGACGACACCGGGGCGACACCGGAACCCGGTACGACCTTCAGACGGAATCTGCGAGAAATGGCGAATACATCACTTATACGCGGGTTGAGTAGCTAACACAATGTATTTTTGTGTGAGCACTCACCCCGCAGTGCGATTCGATGGCTGCCGGCGAACGCGGCAGGCCTGGAGGACGGATGAGTTACATCAGAATGATGTCGTACTGTTCCTGGTGGAACGACGATTCCACCTGGAGCGAAATCGGCTTGCCGATGAAGTCGATCAGCATCGCGAGATGTTGCGACTCTTCTTCGAGGAAGAGATCGACGACCTCCTGCGACGCAATCAGCCGGAACTCACGCGGATTGAACTGACGCGATTCGCGCAGAATCTCGCGCAGGATGTCGTAACACAGCGTGCGCGGCGTCTTGACCTGTCCCTTGCCCTGACATACGGCGCATGGCTCACACAGCACATGGGCCAGCGATTCGCGCGTCCGCTTGCGGGTCATCTCCACCAGTCCCAACTGCGAGAAGCCGTTCACGGTAATGCGCGTGCGGTCGCGGGCGAGCGCCTTCTTCAACTCGGCCAGCACGGCGTCGCGATGCTCCGCGCTCTCCATGTCGATGAAGTCGATGATGATGATTCCGCCCAGATTGCGCAGGCGCAACTGACGCGCAATCATCAACGCCGCTTCCAGGTTCGTCTTGAAGATCGTGTCGTCGAAGTTGCGTGCACCCACGTAGCCGCCGGTGTTCACGTCGATGGTCGTCATCGCTTCGGTCTGATCGATCATCAGATACCCGCCCGACTTCAGGTCGACGCGGCGCGACAGCGCTCGCTCGATTTCCGTCTCGACGTTGTACAGGTCGAACAGCGGACGCTCGCCCGTGTAATGCGTGAGCTTGCCGAGCACCGCCGGCGTGTACGTCGTCGCGAATTCCGCCAGCTTCTGATAAGTCTCGCGCGAGTCCACGAGAATCTTGCCCGTCTCCTCATGCACGAAGTCGCGCAACACACGCTGCGCGAGGTTCAGATCCTGATACAGCAGCGCCGGGGCGGGCACGCGGGTGCTCTGCTCGCCAATGGTCTCCCACGACTTGCGCAGATAGGCGATGTCGTTGGCCAGTTCGGCGTCGGCGGCGTCTTCCGCGATCGTACGCACGATGAAGCCGCCTTTTTCGTCGGCAGGCACGAGCGCCTGAATCTTGCTGCGCAGCGCTTCTCGCTCGGCTTCGCTTTCAATACGCTGCGAGATACCGATATGCGGCTCCTGCGGCAGGTAGACGAGCGTGCGCCCGGCAATGCTGATCTGTGTGGACAGACGCGCGCCCTTGGTGCCGATGGGGTCCTTGATGACCTGCACCATCAGCGTCTGCCCCTCGAAAACCGTCTTCTCGATGGGCGGCTGCGGATGCGCTACGGACGTGTCGTGACTGGTGCGCGGATGCCAGATATCGGCCACGTGCAGGAACGCGGCGCGCTCGAGCCCGATATCGATAAAGGCCGACTGCATGCCCGGAAGCACGCGCACCACCTTGCCCAGATAGATGTTGCCCACCAGACCGAGCGATAGCGTGCGCTCGATGTGCAATTCCTGCACCGCACCGAGCTGCATGAGCGCCACACGGGTTTCCTGTGGCGTGATGTTGACCAGAATGTCTTCGTTCATAAAGTGAGTGTCGACCGGACTCGAAAGGCTTCGCAAATTCGGGATGCGTCAGAAGTCGACGCCCGCCTGACGCAACAGCGCGGCGGTCTCGCACAGCGGCAGCCCCATGATGCCGGAATAACTGCCGTCGATGCGCATGACAAATTCGGCGGCCTTGCCCTGAATGCCGTAAGCACCGGCTTTGCCTTTCGGCTCGCCCGACGCGACGTAACGCTCGATCTCCTCACGGCGCAGCGGCCGGAACCAGACGTGCGAGATATTCACTGCCTGATGAATCTGACCGTCCGCACAGACTGCCACGGCCGTCAGGACGCGGTGGCGGGTGCCGGACAACCGGGCGAGGACGGCGCGCGCGTCGGCGTCGTCGAACGGCTTGCCGAGAATGGTGCCGTCGAGGCAGACGGTCGTGTCCGCCGCGAGGATCGGTGCGCCGGGCAGGCCGGCACGCGCCAGGCGCGCCATGGCCGCTTCGGCCTTCGCGCGCGTGACACGTTGCACATAATCGTCGGGCGGCTCCCCAGGCAGTACGGCTTCGAGTGCTTCGGCGTCCTCTTCCGCATGAGGCAACAGCAGCTCGAAACGAACGCCGAGTTGCTGCAACAGTTCCTGACGGCGGGGGCTTTGCGAAGCGAGATAGATGTACGGCATGGCGGCTTGACTTGAATTCGTCCAGCCCGGCACACGGCTTTGCAGGGATTTGCAGCGCGCGCACCGGGCCGCTGAATGGGCTGGGCGAGGGGAACGCCCTATTATGCCGCCTTGCGCGCCCCCCCGCCAGCATGCGGCGGGGAGCATAGTGCCGCTTACGGCGGCTTCAGGGCGGGATGCGCGCTATCGGCGGCGCCGGCGCGATCGATTTGGCGACCGGTCGGCGCCGCCCCGCGCGGCTCAGAGGTCCGCGAGGAAGTCCGCGCCGATGAGGTCGATGCGGTCGGTGCAGATGGCGTCCACGCCCCACGCCGCAAGCTCGCGGGCGCGGGCCGGCTCGTTGACCGTATAGACGAGCATATGCAGGCCCGCCGTCTTGATCTCGGCGACCTGAGGGCCGTCGAGATGCTTGTGGCTCGCGTGCAGGGTGACGGTGCCGAGCTTGCGGGCGTCTTCGCGCCAGTGGGCCGGCACGGCCTCGTACAGCATGCCGCGCGGCAATTCCGGCACGGCCGTCGCCGCCGCTTCGAGTGCCTCGTAAGAGAACGACGAGAGCAGCGGCGGCGGCGTCTGACCGTTCCACAGCGTTTTGACCGCCTCGGCCACACGCTTGCCCGTCTCGGCCTCGCGGCCCGGGCACGGCTTGATCTCGACGTTCGCCGCCAAGCCCAGCGCATGGCAACGCTCGGCCACCTGCGCCAGCGTCGGCATGACCTGACCTGCAAAACGGCCGTCGGCGCCGAACCAACTGCCGGCATCGAGCGTCTCGATTTGCGCATAGGTCATCTGCGCAGCTGCGCCATGGCCGTCGCTGGTGCGATCGACGGTGTCGTCGTGCAGCAGGAAAACGACGTTATCCGCCGAGAGCTTCGCGTCGAACTCGACCATGCGCAGGCCGAGCGACGCGCCCATCTCGAACGCCGCCAGCGTATTTTCCGGCGCAAGCTTGCCGCCGCCACGATGCGAGACGATGCGCGGATACGGCCAGTCGCGCCACAAATGGGAAGATGCCGACGTATCGCTCATGCTTCGACTCGCTTGCCGGTCGCCGGATCGAACAGATGCAGCGCCTTGGCCGAGATCGCGAGCGGCACGATCGTGCCGGCTGCCGGACGCATCTCGTGCGGCAGACGCACCGTCACGTGCTGCTCGCCCCAGCGGCCGTGCAGCAGGTTATCGGCGCCCAGCAGTTCGAGTTGGTCGACGTTGATGCTGGTTTGCGCGGTGAACGCACCGAGGCCGTTCTGCTGCTCGGCGGGCACCAGATGCTCCGGACGCACGCCGAGCACCAGTTCGCGGTTGGCGTACGCCATGCTCGTGGGCGGCAGACGCAGCGCCGGACCGCCTTCGATCTCGAACGTACGGCCTTCCGAGTCGACACGGCCCTTGAGCAGGTTCATCGCCGGCGAGCCCATGAAACTCGCCACGAACAGCGACGCGGGGCGCTCGTACACGTCTGTGGGCGTACCGATCTGTTCGGCGTAGCCCTTGTTCATGACGATCACACGATCGGCGAGCGTCATGGCTTCGACCTGATCGTGCGTGACGTACAGGCTCGTCGTCTTCAGGCGCTTGTGCAGACGCTGAATCTCCAGGCGCATTTGCACGCGCAGCTTGGCGTCGAGGTTCGAGAGCGGTTCGTCGAACAGGAATACGGCCGGCTCGCGCACGATGGCGCGGCCCATGGCCACCCGCTGACGCTGACCGCCCGAGAGTTCGCGCGGCTTGCGCGCGAGCAGCGGTTCAAGCTCCAGAATGCGGGCCGCCGCGAGCACACGCTCGTCGATGGTTTTCTTGTCGATGCCTCGGATCTTCAGGCCGTACGACATGTTCTGACGCACGTCCATGTGCGGATACAGGGCGTAGTTCTGGAACACCATCGCGATGTTGCGATCCTTCGGTTCCAGTTGGTTGACGACCTGCGAGCCGATGAGGATGCTGCCTTCGCTGACCGATTCGAGGCCGGCGACCATGCGCAGCAGTGTCGACTTGCCGCAGCCCGAGGGGCCGACGATAACCACGAACTCACCGTCTTCGATGTCGATATCGACACCGTGCAGCACATAGTTGTTCTGGTCGTAGGTTTTCTTGACGCTATGGAGTTTGAGATTTGCCATGATTACTTATCCGAATCGACCAGACCGCGCACGAACCAACGTTGCATCAGCAGCACCACCGCGAGCGGCGGCAGCATGGCGAGCAGCGTGGCGCTCATGACGAGTTGCCATTGCGTGGCGGTGTCGCCACTGCCGATCATGCTCTTGATACCCACGACCGCCGTGGTCATTTCCGGGGCGTTGGTCACCAGAATCGGCCACAGGTACTGATTCCAGCCATAGATGAAAGTGATGACGAACAGGGCCGCAATGTTCGTCTTCGACAGCGGCAGCACCACGTCGACGAAGAACCGCATCGGTCCCGCGCCGTCGATGCGCGCGGCTTCGACGAGTTCGTCGGGCAGCGTCATGAAGAACTGCCGGAACAGGAACGTGGCGGTCGCCGAGGCGATCAGCGGCACCGTCAGGCCGGCGTAGCTGTTGATGAGCCCGAGGCTCGAAATCACCTGTACCGTCGGGAAGATGCGCACTTCGACCGGCAGCATCAACGTCACGAAGATGAGCCAGAAGAACAGATTGCGCAGCGGGAAACGGAAGTACACGATGGCGAAGGCCGACAAGATCGAGACCGAAATCTTGCCGATCGTGACGACCAGCGCCATGAACAGGCTGTTGCCGAGCATCAGGCCGAACGGCATGGCCGCGTTGCCCGTGCCCGAACCCCACACCGTGGCGAGGTTTTCGAACAGATGGGTGCTCGGAATGAGCGACAGGGGAACGTTGAAGACTTCGCTCTCGTTCATGGTGGCGGCGACGAACGCCACATAGAGCGGAAAGACCACCAGCAGCACGCCGATAATCAGCATGACGTGGCAGAAGATATCCAGGCCGCGACGGTTCTCGATCATGCGTATTGCACCTTGCGTTCGATGAAGCGGAACTGCACGACCGTGAGCACGATGACGATCACCATCAGCACCACCGACTGGGCAGCCGAGCTGCCGAGGTCGAGCCCCTTGAAGCCTTCCGAGTAGATCTTGTAGATCAGCGTCATGGTCGACTGGCCCGGGCCGCCGCCGGTCGCCGCATCGATCACCGGGAAGGTGTCGAAGAACGAGTAGACCAGGTTGACCACGAGCAGGAAGAACGTCGTCGGCGAAATCAGCGGCAACACCAGCCCGAAGAAGCGCCGGACCGGACCTGCGCCGTCGATGGCGGCGGCTTCCACGAGCGAGCGCGGAATCGCCTGCAAGCCGGCGTAGAAGAACAGGAAGTTGTAGCTGATCTGCTTCCAGATCGACGCGAGCACGACGAGGAACATGGCCTGTCCCCCGTTGAGCGCGTGGTTCCATTCGATGCCGAACTTGGCCAGGCCGTAAGTGACCAGCCCGATACTCGGATTGAAGAGGAAGGCCCACAGCACGGCGGCGATGGCCGGTGCGACCGCATACGGCCAGATCAGCAGCGTCTGATAGGCGCGCTTGCCGCGTGTGACGCGGTCGGCCATCGCGGCGAGCAGCAGCGAGATGATCAGTCCGCAGACCGTGACCAGCCCGCTGAAGATCATCGTCGTGCGAAACGATGCGAGATAGAGCGAGTCGCCCCATAGCGCGGTGAAGTTGTCGAGTCCGACGAATTCGCTCGACAGCCCGAAGGCGTCTTGCGTCGACGTCGATTGCCACAGGGCCTCGCCCGCAGGCCAAAGGAAGAACACGACGGTGATGAAGAGCTGCGGGGCTACAAGAGCGTAGGGCAGCCAGCCGGTGCCGAAGCGCGGGCGTTCTCTGGAGTTGTGCGCCATAACGTAGTGACCAAAAAAAACCAACCCGGCCCGCGTTTCAGGCGAGCCGGGGTGGTGTCATTGTAACGTCACGATTCATGCTGCAAACGCAGGAAAAGCCCCTGCATTGCCTGCGTGATCGCGCGTTCGAGGCGGCTTAGCTGCCTTGCTTTGCGAAGCGGGCGAGGAGATCGTCGCCACGTTGTACCGCCTTGTCGAGTGCGGCTTTAGGCGTTTGCTTGCCGCTCCACACGCCTTCGAGTTCCTCGTCGACCACGGTACGGATTTGCGGCATGTTGCCCAGGCGCAGACCCCGCGTGTACGGCAGCGGATCCTTGTTGAGCATCTGCTTGATCGCCGTA
This sequence comes from Pandoraea anhela, assembly GCF_902459655.1. Lineage (GTDB taxonomy): Bacteria > Pseudomonadota > Gammaproteobacteria > Burkholderiales > Burkholderiaceae > Pandoraea > Pandoraea anhela. The sequence goes on along the minus strand of NZ_CABPSB010000010.1, from coordinate 92,096 downwards.
TCGGCGCCCGGGTTCTTCGCGTAGAAGCCTTGCTTTTCGGTCAGTTCGTAAGCGGCCTTGGTCACCGGCAGATAACCGGTGTCCTGGTGCCACTTGGCGGCCACGGCCGGCGAGGCGAGATAGTTCAGGAACTTGGCCACGCCCTTGTACTCGGCTGCCGACTTGCCGGCGAGAACCCACAGGCTGGCGCCACCGATGATGGCGTTTTGCGGTGCGCCCTTCACGTCGGCGTCGTACGGCATCATGCCCACGCCGTAGCTGAACTTGGCGTACTTGCCGATGTTGGCCAGCGCGCCCGACGTCGTCATGGCGATACCGCAATCGCCGCTGTAGAACTTCGAGGTCACTTCATCCTTGCGGCCCACGTACGTGAACGAGCCTTCCTTGGCCATATCGGCGAGGAACTGGATGTGCTTGACCTGCTGCGGGCCGTTGAAGCTCAGCTTGGCGTCGAGGCCGCCGAAGCCGTTATCCTTCGTCGCGTACGGCAGGGCGTGCCATGCGCTGTAGTTCTCGAGCTGCGTCCAGCCCTGCCAGCCCATGGTGAAGCCGCACGACATGCCCGAAGCCTTCAGCTTCTCGGCGTCGGCCTTCACGTCGGCCCAGGTCTTCGGCGGCGTGTTCGGGTCGAGGCCCGCCTTCTTGAAGGCGTCCTTGTTGTAGTAGAGCACCGGCGTCGAGCTGTTGAACGGCATCGAGATGAGGTGATTGGTCTTGCCGTCGGCGTAGTAGCCGGCGATCGCGGGCACGAAGGCCTTTTCGTCGAACGGCTCGCCGGCGTCCTTCATGACTTCCCACACCGGCTTCACGGCCTTCTTGGCGCCGATCATCGTGGCGGTGCCCACTTCGTACACCTGGAGAATGGCCGGGGCGTTACCGGCGCGGAAGGCGGCGATACCCGCAGCCAGACCCTGCTCGTAGTTGCCCTTGTAGATCGGGACGATCTTGTAATCGCTTTGCGAGGCGTTGAAGTCCGCCGCGATCTGGTTGACGCGATCGCCGAGGGCCGATTCCATCGAATGCCAGAACTGGATCTCCGTGGCGGCCAGGGCCGACGTGCTCATGCCGAGCGCCAGTGCAGCGCCAACGCCAGCCAGGGCGAACGTGCGCAGGGAAGGTTGCTTCATACCAATCTCCGGGGGTTCACGAGAAGTCCAGGGCCTGTTGAGTGAGTGGCCCCTGCTTGTTCGCGGTGCGAACTGTGTAGCGCCGCGTAGACTAACACGTCGTTGTGATTTTTCCACTCGCAGTGCACAAACGGTGTTGCAAGCGGTGCAACGCGGGGATTGACAGAACCGGCGCAGGGCCGGCCAGCAAGGCCGCAGGCCCCATGTTCGGCCCGATACAACGTTGCATTGCGCCGCACCAACGCCTGATGACTTATGGCTGACTTATTCTTTTGTCATACAGAGTGGGCACGCTTGCTACGTACGAGCGGGAGGCGCTACCGAAAGGGGCGTGCCCTGTCGCAGGCCTTTCCTGACCCCGCCGTCAGACCCGATGGTACGGATGATTGGCGTTGATGCTCCACGCGCGGTAGAGCTGTTCGGCCAGCAGCACGCGCACCATGCCGTGCGGCAAGGTGAGGCTGGACAGGCGGATGAGGGTGTCGGCGCGCGCCTTGAGGCCCGGGTCGAGCCCGTCTGCGCCGCCGATCACGAAGGCGACGTCGCGCCCGTCCTGCTGCCAGACGGTGAGCGACTGCGCCAGACGCATCGTCGTGAGATCCTGCCCGCGTTCATCCAGACACACGAGGCGGCAGCCGCGCGGCAGCGCCGCGTCGAGGCGCTGCGCTTCGGCGGCCATGACCGTCTCGGCCGTGCGGGAGTTGGAGCGTTGCTCCGGCTTGATTTCCTTGAGTTCGATGCGCAGCTCGGGCGGCATGCGCTTGGCGTACTCGGCGAAGGCGGTCTCGATCCAGCCGGGCATCTTGTGCCCGACTGCGAGAATGAACAGACGCATGACGGCGAAGTGTCGGCGAAGTGACGGCGAAAGCGCGCGGCGTCTTACTTGCTGCTCTTGCGCCGGGGCGCCGCCGGGGCGGAAGCCTCGACGGCGTCTTCGTCCTCGCTGTCGTCTTCCGCGCTGGCCTTGGCGCCTGCCTTGGTGCCGGCAGCTTTGAGGCGAACGGGCTTCTCGCCCCAGATTTCTTCCAGGTTGTAATACTGGCGCAGGGCCGGCTGCATGATGTGCACGATGGCGTCGCCCGTGTCGACCAGCACCCATTCGCCGACGTCTTCGCCTTCGATGCTGACGATATCGCCGCCGGCGGCCTTGACCTTGTCGCGCACGCTGGCGGCCAGCGCCTTCGTCTGACGGTTGGAGGTGCCGCTCGCGATGATCACGCGTTCGAACAGGGCGGTGAGGTGCTCGGTGTTGAACACCTTGATGTCCTGAGCCTTGACGTCTTCAAGGGCGTCGACGATCAGGCGTTGAAGTTTACGAATATCCATAGTGCGTTTTTTGGGTGAAACAGGGGTGCGGCACGGCGGCCTGGCAAGGGAATGCAGGGGCCGTCAGGCGCGATACAGGTGTTGCGCGCGGATGTACCGCCACACGGGGTCGGGCAGGTTTGCCGGGGGCGTGACCGCGTCTTGCGCGTGCGCCAGCGTGGCGCGCAACTCGGTGGCGGATATGTCGACGGCCAGTGAGTCGTCGATCAGGATGCCGCCGCATGGCGTGGATTGTACCCCGAGCGAGGACTTTTCCCGCTGTGCGATCCACTCGCGCAGTGGCGCAGACGCCGTATCGCGGCTGAAACCGGGCCGCGCGGCGGCGCAAATGTGGGCGTAATCGAACAGTTCGCGCCAGGCGTGCCAGGTGTCGAGCCGCACCAACTGGTCGGAGCCGATGAGCAGCGAGAGCGACGCCTGCGGGCCCACATCGAGACGCATGTCGCGCAGCGTGTCGACGGTGTAGCTCGGTCCGGCCCGCTCGATTTCGCGCGTGCTCACGATCACCTGCGTCGACGGATGAGAGACGGCGAGTTCCGCTGCGAGCCCCTGCGCCGCCAGGCGCGTCATGGCCAGCCGGTGTTCGGCGGCCGTGCTGCCTTGCTTTTGCGGCTGCTGGCCGGCCGGCATCAGAATCAGTTCGTCGAGCGCCAGCGTGCGGGCGAACAGCGCGCCGAGCGCGAGATGTCCGGTGTGAATCGGATCGAACGTGCCGCCCAGCACGCCGATACGCCGGATGGCGTGGGATGTCGTCAATGTCGTGAAGGTCGACCCAGCGTTGGCGGTCATGCGCAGCGCACCCTCAAACCCACTCGCGGCGCACGAGGAAGTCGGTGTAGAGCTTCGCTTCCGGGGTGTCCGGCGCGGGCTTCCAGTCGTAATGCCACTTCACGATGGGCGGCATCGACATCAGGATCGATTCGGTGCGGCCGCCCGATTGCAGGCCGAAGTGGGTGCCCCGGTCCCACACCAGATTGAATTCCACGTAGCGGCCGCGGCGATGCGCCTGAAAATCGCGTTCGCGCTCGCCGTACGGCATGCCGCGGCGGCGCTCCACGATAGGCACATACGCGTCGAGAAACGCATCGCCCACGCTTTGCATGACGGCAAAACCCGTCTCGAAGCCGCCACCGGAGAAATCGTCGAAGAAAATCCCGCCGATGCCGCGCGGCTCCTGGCGATGCTTCAGGTAGAAGTAGTCGTCGCACCACGTCTTGAAGCGCGGATACCACGTGGCGTCGAACGGATCGAGGGCGTCTTTGCAGGTCTGATGGAAGTGCCTGCAGTCGTCTTCGAACGGATAGTAAGGCGTGAGATCCATGCCGCCGCCGAACCAGAAGGCGGGCAACTCGCCCGGGGTGGTGGCGATCAGGATACGCACGTTGAAGTGCACCGTCGGGCAGTACGGGTTGCGCGGATGCAGCACCAGCGAGACGCCGAGCGCTTCGAAACCGCGACCGGCCAGTTCGGGGCGCGAGGCGCTGGCCGAGGGGGGCAACTTGTCGCCGATCACGTGGGAGAAGTTCACGCCGCCGCGCTCGAAGAAGTCGCCGTCGTCGAGCACGCGCGTGCGGCCGTCACCACGCAGCGGGCTGTCGGCGGGGCGTTGCCAGTCGTCGACGAAGAAGCGTTTGCCGTCGAGTCGTTCCATCGTCGCGACGATGTTGTCCTGAAGCCCGAGCAGATAAGTGCGTACCGCCGCCGTATCCGGCGCCTGTGCGGTGTCTTGCGCTGTCATTCTGAGACGTCCCTTGCGTGGTCGATATGACGGGGCATGTGCCCGTCGATGGGGGCGTCGACGGGGTTGCCGACGTACGCCATTTATCCGCGATTGTACCGGGACGAAGCAGGACGCGGGCGGCCGGCCCACTGGCCGGCGGCGCCCGGATGATCTGGGTCAATGAGGCGTCGCCGATGGCCCGGCGACGGAATCGGGACCTGCGCTCAGGGGGCCGGTGAATTCGGCAGGGCGCCGGTCGGCGTCGCGCCGCCCCCGCCCGCTGCGATCGGCGGCGTGGCGGTGGAGGTGGCGGCGCTGGCGGGTACACCCGGCGCGCTGGCACCCGGCGGCGGCATCAGGATCTGACGCGTCGCAGGCACCGGCCAGTGCGCCGTGCCGCCGACTTCGGCAATTGCCCGGTTGGTATCGAAGTACACCTGCCAGTAATCGCGGTTGTGGCAATACGGACGCACCGCCAGCACCGGCCCGGACGGGTTGAATTCGAGAATCTCGACGTCGACGCCGGGCTTTTCCACCACGTTGGGAATCTGTGCGACGCGCGCCTTCAGGCGCACAACCGCGTCCTGCAGGTCGACCGTGTGGGCGAGCTGGGCGGTGAGATCCACGCGCCGGTAGGCATTGGCGTCGTACACGGTGATGTTGTCGCCGAACACCTTGGTGTTGCCGACGTACACACGCAGGTTGTCCGCTGTCGTGAGCGTGGTGACGAACAGGCCGATCTCGTCGACAACGCCCGTCACGCCCCCGGCGCTGATCATGTCCCCGGACTTGAAGGGCCGCAGCACGATTAGGAAGATGCCGGATGCGAAGTTGGACAGCAGTCCGGACCACGCGGCGCCGATGGCGATGCCGGCGGCGGCGAGCAGGGCGGCGAACGACGTCGTCTCGATGCCGCAGACGCTGAGGATGGAGAGGATGAGCGCGATGCGCAAAGCGATGCGCAGCGACGATTCGGTATAGCGAACGAGCGTGGGATCGATGTTGCGGCGAGTCATCGCGCTGCGAACGAGCCGCGCCACCAGATTGATGACGATGCCGCCGACGATCCAGATGACGATGGCCATCACGATCTTCAGGCCGAACGGCACCAGATAATCGTTGACCAGCTTGTCGAGGTCGAACATGTGAGTCTCCGTCGAGCGAGGGGTCTGTCGGGAAAACTGCATGGGTTCCGCCGGGGCTGGCCGGATGCGTCGACTACGGGTGAACTTCCAGTGTCACGCGACGCCAGCGTGCCAACTTGCCCCGCGCTTGTCAATCGCAGTGCACCAAGGATGTGACGTGGCCCAGGCGTGCAGGTGGCCGGGCCGCCTGACGACAACGGCCCGGCAGACGTGAGGTCTCCCGGGCCGTGGGTCGTGCGACTATGGTCGTGCGGCTATCGCCACCTGACGCCCGGTGCTGCCGGCGCGATGGCGTTAGATGGCGTCAGAAACTTCAGAGCCGTCAGAGACGTCAGAAACCGTCGGAAACGTTAGGCGCGTTAAATCAGGCGTGTTAACTGCCGTTACTCCGGCTTGCGCGCCAGCGCGCGGTTGCCGATGTCGTGCCGATACTGCATGCCGTCGAAATTGATCTGATTGACGGTCTGGTACGCCACGCTTTGCGCGCCGCGTACCGTGTCGGACAGGCCGACCACACACAGCACACGCCCGCCGGTGACTTTGAGCACGTTGTCTTCGAGCTGCGTGCCTGCATGGAACGTCACGCACTCGTCGGTCTCCGCAGGCACTTCCGAGATGCGGTCGCCCTTGCGCGGGGCGTCGGGATAGCCGTGAGCGGCGAGCACCACGCCCAGCGCATAGCGGCGATCCCAGTCCAGTTCCACCTTGTCGAGCGTGCCGGCAATGGCGTGCTCGACCACCACCGAGAAGTCGCCCTTCAGACGCGCCATGATCGGCTGCGTTTCCGGGTCGCCCATGCGGCAGTTGAATTCGAGCGTCTTGACGTTGCCGTCGGCGTCGATCATCAGACCGGCGTACAGGAAGCCGGTAAAGCGGATACCGTCGGTTTCCATGCCGCGCACGGTCGGCATGATGATCTCGCGCATCACGCGGGCGTGAATCTGCGGCGTGACGATCGGCGCAGGCGAGTAGGCGCCCATGCCGCCCGTGTTCGGGCCCTGATCGTTGTCCAGCAAACGCTTGTGATCCTGCGAGGTCGCCAGCGGCAGCACGTTCTTGCCGTCGACCATCACAATGAAGCTGGCTTCCTCGCCTTGCAGGAATTCCTCGATCACCACGCGTGCGCCGGCGTCGCCGAGCTTGTTGTCAGCAAGCATCATGTCGACGGCGTTGTGCGCCTCGTCGAGCGACATCGCCACGACCACGCCCTTGCCGGCCGCCAGACCGTCGGCCTTGATGACGATCGGTGCGCCCTTGGCGTCGATATAGGCGTGCGCGGCGGCGGCGTCGGAGAACGTTTCGTAATCGGCGGTCGGAATGCCGTGGCGCTTCATGAAGGCCTTGGCGAAGTCCTTCGACGATTCGAGCTGCGCGGCTTCCTTGGTCGGGCCGAAAATCTTCAGGCCACGGGCGCGGAAGATGTTGACGATACCGGCGGCGAGCGGCGTTTCCGGACCGACGACGGTCAGTGCGATGCCTTCGCGCACGGCGAATTCGGCGAGCACGTTCGGATCGCTGATCGGCACGTTGCGCAGGCGCTCGTCGAGCGCCGTGCCACCGTTGCCCGGGGCAACATAGACCAGTTGGATACGCGGCGATTGGGCAAGCTTCCAAGCGAGCGCGTGTTCGCGGCCGCCCGAGCCGACAACCAGAATTTTCATCTTATTCCTCGATGACGGCGTTGGTGAATACGTCCTGCACGTCGTCGAGGTTTTCGAGCGCGTCGAGCAGCTTTTGCATCTTCACGGCGTCGTCGCCGGTGAAGACCACTTCGGTTTGCGGTTTCATCGTGACTTCCGCGACTTCGGCCTTCAGGCCGGCGGCTTCCAGCTTGTCCTTCACGGCCTGGAAATCGTTGGGCGGGCACACGACTTCGAAGCTGCCGTCTTCGTTGGTGATCACGTCGTCGGCTCCGGCGTCGAGCGCCACTTCCATCAGCTTGTCTTCCGGGGTCTCCGGCGAGAACAGGAACTGACCGCAATGCGTGAAGAGGAACGACACCGAGCCGTCGGTGCCCATGTTGCCGCCGAACTTGGAGAAGGCGTGACGCACTTCGGCCACCGTGCGCACACGATTGTCCGTCATGGTGTCGACGATCACGGCCGCGCCGTTGATGCCGTAGCCTTCGTAGCGGATTTCTTCGTAGTTGGCGCCGTCCAGACCGCCTACGCCGCGATCGATCGCGCGCTTGACGTTGTCCTTGGGCATGTTGGCGTCTGCGGCCTTCTCGACGGCCAGACGCAGACGCGGGTTGCTGTCGGCGTCACCGCCGCCCAGACGGGCCGCTACCGTGATTTCCTTGATCAGACGTGTCCAGACTTTACCGCGCTTGGCATCTGCCGCAGCCTTCTTGTGCTTGATGTTGGCCCATTTGGAATGACCCGCCATGAATTTCTCCGTCGTGCCGCACGTTGCGGCGAAGTATGCTCTGCCGGCGCGCGCGGTGCGGCGCGGCCAACCGTTGAAACGGGAGCGCCCGCCACCACTGGGGTCGCGGGCGCCGATTGTCCAGCCGCCCCGTCGCCCCGTCGCGGTAGGCGGTTCGGGGCGATCACGCGAATTCGCGCGGGGGTATTTCGGGGCCGTGCAGTCCGAGCGGCAACGGGTGCCGCTATAATCGGAGGCAATTTTATCATGCCGCCGCACCGTGCCACGGGTGTTTGCTGCGCCGTGTCACGAGCCGCGCCGCGTCTACCGCAGAGGTCTCTCATGCCCAAGAAGCCTGTGTCGTCGCAAGCGCCTGCCGCCGCCGCTGCCGTGCCGCCCGAGGCGCCGACAGTGACAACATCGCCCGATACGTCGCATGCCACGGCGAGTTCGGCTCACGATCCCGGTGAGCGCCTCGTGATCGCGCGCAACGCCGAGCATGTTCTCGGACTGCTGCCCGCGATGGGCAACCGCCACGGACTCATCACCGGCGCCACCGGTACCGGCAAGACCGTCACCCTGCAAGTCATCGCCCAAGCCTTCTCGGATATCGGCGTGCCTGTTTTTCTGGCAGACGTCAAAGGCGATCTGACGGGCATCACCCAGCCCGGCGTCGAGACGCCCAAACTCAAGGAACGTATCGCCAATCTGGGGTTCGATACGCCCGACTGGCACGGCAGCCCCGCCACGCTTTGGGACGTCTTCGGCGAGCAGGGCCACCCGGTGCGCGCCACCGTCTCCGATCTCGGCCCGCTGTTGCTCGCGCGCCTGCTGGGTTTGAACGAGACGCAGACCGGCGTGCTCAACCTCGTTTTCAAGATCGCCGACGACAACGGCCTGCTGCTGCTCGACAGCAAGGATCTGCGCGCCATGCTCCAGCATGTGGGCGACAACGCGTCGAGTTTCACGACCCAGTACGGCAACATCTCGGCCGCCTCGGTCGGCGCGATCCAGCGTGGCCTGCTCACGCTGGAGCAGCAAGGCGCAGACAAGTTCTTCGGTGAACCGATGCTCAACATCGAAGACTTCATGCAGACGGACGCGCAAGGGCGTGGCGTGGTCAATATTCTCGCCGCCGACAAGCTGCTGGCCGCCCCGCGCATCTACGCCACGTTCCTGCTGTGGCTGCTCGCGGAGTTGTTCGAGCGCTTACCGGAAGTGGGCGACCCGGACAAACCCAAGCTCGTCTTCTTCTTCGACGAGGCGCATCTGCTCTTCAATGAAGCGCCCAAGCCGCTACTCGAACGCATCGAACAGATGGTGCGGCTGATTCGTTCGAAGGGCGTGGGCGTGTACTTCGTGACACAGAACCCGGTCGACGTCCCGGACACGGTGCTCGGCCAGTTGGGCAATCGCGTGCAGCACGCCTTGCGGGCGTATTCGCCGCGCGACCAGAAGGCGGTGAAGGTCGCGGCGCAGACGATGCGCGCGAATCCGGCGCTCGACATCGAGACCGTGATCGGCGAGCTGGGCGTGGGCGAGGCGTTGGTGTCGCTGCTCGACGAGAAGGGGCGTCCGGCAATCACGGAGCGCGCGTATATTTCGCCGCCGGCCTCGCGCATCGGGCCGATCACGCCGCCGGAGCGTGCAGCGTTGATGGCGGCGTCGCTCGTGGCGGGCGTGTACGAGAAAGCGGTCGATCGCGAGTCGGCTTACGAGCAACTGGTCGGGCGCACGCAGGCGCGCCAACCGGACGGCACTGTCGCGCCGGGTGGCGGTGCCGGCGGGGCGCCTGCCGGGGGCGGCGGCGGTCTGCTCGATTCGCTGGGCGGACTGCTCGGCGGTTCGGGCGGATCGCGCAGCAAGGACTCGCCGGTCGAGGCGATGGTCAAGAGCACGATGCGCACTGTCGGCAGCCAACTCGGGCGCGAGATCGTGCGCGGCGTGCTGGGCAGCATTTTCGGCGGCAGCAAGCGCCGCTGACTGAGTCGGTAATTCGGGAAGGGGCTTCCAAGCGTACCGAGGCGTACCGCAGTATGCTGAAGCGCGTCGCATGCATTGCCGGGCCTCGCCCGTCGGACAATTAAAAAGGAAAAGGACCTCCTTCTCGCCGATGTCTCTGAAATCATCGCTGGACCCGGTACGCACCGGCGTGGCTCACGATCCGCTCTGGTTGCGAGCCGCGCCGCTCATCTTTCTGTTCCTGTGGTCGGTGGGTTTCACCGTCGCGAAGATCGGGCTGGTGTACGCCGATCCGCTGACCTTCCTCGCGTTGCGCTACGCCCTCGTGCTGGTGTTGCTCGCCCCGCTGGCGCTGGCAATGCGCCCGCCGCTGCCGAAGACCGCGGCCGCATGGGGGCATCTCGTCGTCATCGGTCTGCTGATCCAGGCGCTGTATTTCAGCATGACGTATCTGGCGCTGCGTCTCGGGGTGTCGGCCGGCAGTGTGGCGCTGATCACATCGCTGCAACCGATTCTCGTGGCGCTGGCCGTGCCGCGTCTGGTCGGTGAGCGCGTGAGCGGCATGAACTGGATCGGGCTGGGTCTGGGGCTGGCGGGGGCGGCGCTGGTCATCGTGGCGCGCTCGTCGGTGGAGGTGACGTCGGCGCTCGGGTTACTGCTGACATTCGTGGCGCTCGGCGCGATCACCTGCGGCACGCTGTACGAGAAGCGCTTCGGTCTGGGGCAGCATCCGATTACCTCGAATCTGGTGCAGTACGCCGTCGGCTTTGCCGCGACGTTACCGCTCGCATGGTGGCTCGAACCGATGCGTGTCGACTGGACGTGGCAACTCGCACTCACGCTCGTCTACCTCGTGATCGGCAATTCCATCGTTGCGATCTCGTTGCTGCTGGCGATGATCCGGCGCGGCGAGGCCTCGCGCGTGTCGACGCTGTTCTTCCTGGTGCCGCCCGCTGCGGCACTCGCGGCGTGGCTGATGGTCGGCGAGCACATGCCGCCGCTGGCCTGGGGCGGCATGGTGCTGGCCGCCATCGGCGTGGCGATGGCGACGCGTCGCAAGCGGGCCTAGGCAGGCGCCGGCGAATGCGCCGTGCCCCCGGAAAGCAAAAGCCCCGGGACTTCCGGGGCTTTTCGCATCCTGCGCTCGCCGACCTCAGTTCTTCGTGCCGAACAGACGGTCGCCTGCGTCGCCCAGGCCCGGAATGATGTACGCGTGATCGTCCAGACGCTCGTCGAGCGACGCGACATACAGCTTCACGCCCGGGTGGGCGTCGTGCAGCACCTTCACGCCTTCCGGTGCGGCCACGAGCGCGAGGAACGCGATGTTCTCCGGCGCCACGCCGCGCTTGACCAGCACATCCACCGCGTGAACGGCCGAGTAACCGGTCGCGACCATCGGATCGCACAGAATGAAGCGACGGTCGGCCACGTCCGGCAGGCGCACGAGATATTCGACCGGGCGATGTTGTTCGTCGCGATACACGCCGATATGACCGACGCGGGCCGACGGCACCAGATCGAGCAGACCGTCGCTCATGCCCACACCGGCACGCAGCACCGGCACGACGGCGAGTTTCTTGCCGGCGATGACGGGGGCGTCCATGGCCACCATCGGCGTGTCGATGCGCTCGGTCGTGAGCGGCAGGTCGCGGGTGATCTCGTAACCCATGAGCAGCGTGATCTCACGCAGCAGGCCGCGGAACGTGCGCGTCGACGTTTCCTTGTCGCGCATGTGCGAGAGCTTGTGCTGGATCAGCGGGTGATCGCAGATGAAGAGATTCGGGAATCGGGTGTCTTGTTTCATGGCAGGCAATTCGAGGCTGGGCCACCGGACCGGTATGTCGCGATATAGCCCGCATGGCCGCGATTTTAGCCGAAGCGCGAGAGGCCTGGCCGGGTTTCGATGTCAGGGACCCTCAGCAGCGTGCGTACGATTCCCTTAGAATCCCTGCAAGACGGCTGTGGGGGGCGTCACTTCGACCCGCCTCGCAGTCCCCGCCAATGCATCACTTGTCTTGTCGAAGGCTGAACATGGATCTGGGAATCAAGGGCCGCACAGCGTTGGTGTGCGGCGCGAGCAAGGGGTTGGGGCGCGCCTGCGCGCAGGCGCTGGCCGACGCGGGCGTCAACGTGGTGATCGTCGCCCGCACGGCCGACGCGCTCAATGCCACCGCCGACGACATTCGCGCCGCCACGGGCGTGACGGTAATCGCCGTGGCGTGCGATATCACTACCCCGGAGGGGCGCGCACAGGCGCTTGCCGCATGCCCGCAACCCGACATTCTCGTGACGAACGCGGGCGGGCCGCCCCCGGGCGACTTCCGCGACTGGCAGCGCGACGACTGGATCCGCGCGCTCGACGCCAACATGCTCACGCCCATCGAACTGATCAAGGCGACGCTCGACGGCATGATTGCCAGGGGCTTCGGGCGGATCGTCAACATTACGTCCTCCGCCGTGAAGGCGCCGATCGATATTCTCGGGCTGTCCAACGGCGCCCGTTCGGGCCTGACGGGCTTCGTCGCAGGCATTGCCCGCACGACCGTTGCGCATAACGTCACCGTCAACAACTTGCTCCCGGGCGCGTTCGACACCGATCGTCTGACGGCGACGATGACGGCTTCGGCGGCCAAGAGCGGCCAGAGTGTGGAGGACACGCGCGCCAGGCGCGCGGCGGCGATCCCGGCGCGCCGCTTCGGCCAGCCCGACGAGTTCGGCGCGACCTGCGCCTTCCTGTGCAGCGCGCAGGCCGGCTACATCACCGGGCAAAACGTGCTGATCGACGGCGGTGCATACCCGGGCACGTTCTGACGCGTTCCGGCGCCGACCTCACGCATGCATCACGCATCATTCATCTCCAGTTCAGGGATCGCATCAATGACGGTTTCGACAGGACCGAAGGTCCGCATCGCGCTCATCGCGCACGACAAGAAGAAGGACGAGATCCTCGCGCTCGCACGTGACTACGTCGACGTGCTGCGTCGATGTCAGCTCGTGGCCACGGGCACGACGGGCGGGCGCATCGCCGCAGAACTCGGGCTCGACGTGGAGCGCATGCTCTCGGGCCCGCACGGCGGCGATTTGCAGATCGGTGCGCAACTCGCAGAGGGGCGCGTCGATATGGTGCTGTTCCTGCGCGACCCGATGACACCGCAACCGCATGAGCCCGACATCAACGCGCTGGTGCGGGCGTGCGACGTGCACAACGTGCCGTGTGCGACCAACAGCGCCACCGCACGCCTGTTGCTGGAACAACTGATCGTGCGGCTGGCGGCGCAACTGTCGACCTGATCCGGAAGATCAATCGATTTCCCATCGAGGAGAAGGAGCGAGGATGACCAAAGCGATTCGTATCGAACAGAACGGCGGTCCGGAAGTGATGCAGTGGGTCGACGTCGAAGTCGGCGAGCCGGGGCCGGGCGAGGCGCGTGTGCGACACAACGCCGTGGGGCTGAACTATATCGACGTGTATTTCCGCACGGGGCTGTATCCGCAGCCGCTGCCGGCCGGTCTGGGCATGGAGGCCGCCGGCGTGGTCGAAGCCGTGGGCGAAGGCGTGACGCACGTGAAGCCGGGCGACCGCGTGGCCTACGCGAGCCGTCCGTGCGGCGCCTATTCGCAGGCGCGTGTCATGCCGGCCGCGCCGCTGGTGCGCTTGCCGGACAACATCAGCGACGATCAGGCCGCCGCGATGATGCTGCAAGGCATGACGGCGCAGTATCTGCTGCGTCGCACGTATCCGGTGAAGGCCGGCGATACGATCCTCATCCACGCTGCCGCCGGCGGCGTGGGGCTGATCGTGTGCCAGTGGGCGAAGGCGCTCGGTGCGACGGTGATCGGCACGGTCGGCTCGGACGAGAAGGCGGCGCTCGTGCGGCAGCACGGCTGCGATCACCCGATCGTCTATACGCGCGAGAATTTCGTCGAGCGCGTGAAGGACATTACCGGCGGAGAAGGTGTGCCGGTCGTCTACGATTCCATCGGCAAAGACACGTTTATCGGCTCGCTCGACTGTTTGCGTGCGCTGGGCACGATGGTGAACTTCGGTAACGCATCCGGTCCCGTCACGCAGATCAACACGAGCGATCTCGTGTCGCGCGGTTCGTTGTTCTTCACCCGTCCGACGCTTTTCAACTACACCGCCAAGCGCGCCGATCTGGAGGCTACGGCCAACGAGTTGTTCGAGGTGGTCGGCAGCGGCACGGTGAAGATCGAAGTCAATCAGCGTTACGCGCTCGCGGACGTCGCGCAGGCGCACCGCGATCTGGAGTCGCGCAAGACGACCGGATCCACGTTGCTCATGCCCTGAGTGTTTCGTTCGGTAAAAAAACAAAGGGACGCCTCGGCGTCCCTTTTTCGTGTCCGGCGATCGCCGTGCGGGGTTCAGGGCTTTAGGGGGGGGCAGGCGGGGTTCAGGCGCGCTGCGTGAAGACGTGCGCGCGTGCGTCTTCACGCACCTCGACCGGCAAACGCTTGATGAGCCAGTGGATGACCATACCGATGACGACCACGTCGTCGAGCAGGCCGAACACCGGTACGAAGTCGGGAATCAGATCGATAGGGCTGATCAGATAGGCGGCGAGGAGCACCACGGCGGGCAGCAGCCAGCGCGGACGTCGCGGATCGCGAGCCGCGTGCCAGAGCACTCGGAAATCATGACGGGCGATTTGCCACAGACGGAGGAAACGCTTCACTTGCAAACTCCTGGTACCGATGTGCTTGCCGGGGAGCAGCAAGCAAGTTCTCGCAATCGAGGATAACATCGCTCAATATCGGTTGAATATCGCGCAACTTGTCTCGATTGTACGCAACGATTGCACGCGGTGCTGAAGCCGTCTCAAGGCCGATGGCGAGGCGTCTCATGCGTGACAATGGATTTCGACAGCGTCGGGACGAGACGGTTTCATCGCGTTGCGTTGTGGTACACCGTCATCACCGCGCGTTGGGGAAGGGATGAAATAACGCGCTCATCGTGCCTGCTTGCCCTTGGCTTGCGCTTGCTTGGGCCTGCGGAGCGGGGCGCGCCGGTTGCGGCCGGATTATGGCGGCGGGATAATTCCTGGGCCGACGTGGTCAATCCTACTTTCCCCTTCGTCCTCCCGCTCTTTTCAGGACGCATTCCAAAGCCATCATGACCGACGCTCAAGATCCGAAATCGCCGCAGTCGCCGCAGTCTCCGCAGCCGTCCTCCAAGCCCGAATCCGATACGAGCAAACCCACCGCCACGACAACGCCGTCTACGCCCGAATCCGCGAAAGCGGGTGGGGCGGTGGCGCATTCACCGACCGAGTCACCGGCCGAGTCACCGGCCGACTCGCCGGCAACGCGTTCGTCGGAATACGCCGCGCCGGCGACGCCCTCGACACCGCACCCGACCGCCAAACCGGTGGCCGGTACGGCCGAGGGGTCGTCGGGCATGCCGCCAAATCCCGACACGCTGACGCGCCCTGCGCCGCCCCCGGACGCCGCCGCGTCGGCAGACGCGCAAGCGCCGACGACCGCGTCCGCGCCACATGCCTCTGCCGCCGAAGTCGCCTCCGACAGCAATCCGATCGGCACGCCTGCGCCGAAATCGCGAGACGACGTCAAGGCGGCCGGTGTCGGCAGCGCCGGTGGCAATATCGGAGAGACGGGGACGACCGGTGGTGCAGGAGGTGCAGGAGGTGCAGTAGGCTCGGGAGGCTCGGGAGGCTCGGCAGGGGCGGAGCCGCCGCATCAACCGTCGTTCGGCTCGGCGGCGCCTCGCCCGGGCAGTCCGGCATCGATGGGCGGTCAGCCGTCGTACTTGCAGGCGGGCGATTCGCCCTGGTCGGTGCTACGCCGCATCATGTCGGCGCGTTTTCGCGCGTGGTACGACCGCGCGGGACAGCGCATCACGCAGCGCACGCTGAAGATCGGCATTTCGGCTCGCATCTTCCACCCGGAGCCGGGCTCCAAGGGGCTGCGCAGCAAGACGCTGCAATACCTGGAGGAGTCGATTGCGCACTGGGTGATGTCGCGCGACGTGCTGGTCTTCATGATTCCGACCGTCGACACGCAAGGGCTGCTCCACCCGAGCCATATCCGGCTGCACGATTACGCGAAGCATCTCGACGGCCTCGTCTTGCAGGGTGGGGCGGACGTTTCGCCGCTGACCTACTCCGAAGTGGCCACGCGTCACGAATGGCAGGGCGATCGCATGCGTGACATGTACGAACTCGAACTGCTGCACGAGTTCGTCGAGCAGGGTAAGCCGATCCTCGGCGTATGTCGCGGTTGCCAACTGATCAACGTGGCGTTTGGCGGCACGCTCCATCAGGACATTGCGACGGATTTGCCGCAAGCGATTCCGCATGTGACGGAGACGTACGAACACAACCGTCACACGCTCACGTTCCCGGAAGGGTCATCGCTTGCGCAAATGCTCGCGCCGGTCGATGTGCCGATCGTCAACTCGATTCACCACCAGTCGGTCAAGACGTTGGGGCGGGATCTGAGCGTGGAGGCGGTGTGCGCGGAAGACGGCGTGGTCGAAGCGATTCGCTATCGCAAGGCGCCGTTCGTGATGGGCTTGCAGTGGCACCCGGAATTCCACCGCGCGGGTGGACCGGAGTTTCTCGATTGCACGCCGGTGCTGGACAACTTCCTGCGCGCCGCGCGCGAGACGCGCTTCTGATGGGACAGACGTGAGGCGAATCGGCGGACGAAGGTATGTCCGCCGATACTTCGCGACGAGCGAATCGAAGTCTTGAGCGCAATCATTGAGCGCAATAAAAATGGCAGCCCGAGGGCTGCCATTTTCGTGTCAGGAACACCGGCATACTGCCCCGGTGTTCGCGCCGCCTGGATTAGAAGCGGTGACGGATACCCGTGCCGACGACGGTTTGCGAGCTGGTCGACGACATACCGCCGGCAGCGCCGACACCGGCTTGCAGGCCCGTGCCTTCGTTGTCGGAGATGTGCTGGTACGAACCCGTCAGGTACACATCGGTGCGCTTCGACAGACGGTAGTCGGCTTGCAGCGTAACGGTGTGGAACTTCGGCTTCTTGTCCGTCGAATCTTGCTTGGCCATCGTGTACGTGTACGCGGCCGACAGCGAGACTGCCGGGGTCAGCATGTAGCGACCGTTGACTTCGAAGTTGTCGAACTTCAGGCCGTCGTTGGCGAACGAAACAGCGGTGCTGTTGTAGTTCAGACCCGACAGACCTTGCAGTTGGGTGTGGGTGTACACCAGGCCGACCGTTGCCGGGCCGAAGGCGTAGTTACCACCGATACCCCACACGCGTTGCTTCGACGATTGGAAGATCGAATCGCCGTTGGCGGACGTGTCGACAGCGCCGCTGGTGTTGTTGTTACCCGGATTGCCTTGACGCTCCAAGTAAGCAGCAGCCACCGTCAGCGGGCCGTTTGCGTAGTTCACGCCAGCGCTGAATGCACGGTTGTTGGCGAAGTCACCCGCCTTGTTCGAGAAGCCATACAGGCCGCCGAACGTCAGGCCGTTGTAGTTGGCGCTCGAGTACTTGACCGAGTTGTTCACACGGAACGAGTTGTTCGTGTTGTCGTTGTCATACGGGTGCGAAGCGATCGTGCCGCCGAAGGACGAACCGTTCAGGGTCAGCGGTGCGAGGTAATCAACGACCGAGTCGTACTGACGACCGATCGTCACAGCGCCGAAGCGATCGTTTTGCAGGCCGACGAAGGCTTGACGACCGAACATGCGGTTGTTTTGCAGCGACGAACCGTTAGCGATCGAGAAACCGTTTTCCAGCACGAAGATGGCCTTGTTACCGCCACCCAGGTCTTCCGAGCCCTTCAGGCCCCAACGGCTGCCGTTGACCAGGCCGCTCGTTGCACGGAAGTTCTTCGAACCCGAAGCGCCTGCCGTGGTCGTCGAGTTGCTCGTGTAAGCGATGCCGGCGTCGATCAAGCCGTACAGGGTGACGCTGCTTTGCGCGTGCGCGGTCATCGAGAACGCGCCGACAACGGCCGCGGCAAGAAGAGTTTTTTTCATGGTTTAAGCTCCAGTAACGTGACACGAATCGCAGAATTCGCGTGTAAACAGAACGCGGCGAAACAGAACATGTCGAGGTGACGATGTGTCACTCGCGGACCCGAACAGATCGGCACTGCTCTGTTGACAGGGGGCAGTGTATGAGTCGCTGCTATTCCCGCCTATTTCAGAATCCGCAAGAATCTATTTCAGATATGAAAAGAATCTGTGTGACGTGTCGTAAAGCATTGTCTAACAAGGGATTGGCTTGATTAAGCCTAGGCGAGAAATGACCATGCAAGCGATGTGTGTTGCGCTTGGGACACAGTGTGTCGGGCTTGTGAAAGCGCGCGGGAAGCGGTGCCGGCGCTGGATTTGCGCGCGACCCGCGTGATTCGATTTGGTTCCGTTGATCGATGAATGCAGCGCGTGGAGGGTTCGGGTTCGCGTTCGCGTGAGATGCGCATCGAACCTACGCACATCGTGGCGGTCATCGTCACTCGCTCACGCGTGCGGCGTCTTTCGTCGCAACTATATAGTTACGCGTTTGTCGTCGTGTCAGGCGAGCGCCATGTTGTTGTCATCGAATGAACGTGCGCGCGCGTAATGTGAGAAATCCGAGATGCAGGCAAGCGCACCGCATCGCCGTGCGTCAAAAAGCGCTTTATTTATGGGGTTTTACGGACTATTGCGAGTCACCGAATAATTCATTGCGTCGAATGATGACAATGATTTCGAGAGGCAGACCTATACTACGTTCCGCGAGAAGTAGACTTTTGCGTTGAGTGAAAAGTCTCCAAACCTTGGCGCGGCCTCATCGGCCGCGCTTTTTTTTGCCCGCGATTTTCGTGAGCGGCATGATCGGGCGCAATCAAGCGTAATGCCCGGTCGTGAGCGCTTCGCCGCAATCGCGCACATGCGGAATACTCAACTGCTTGAGCTTTCGATAAAGCGACGCGCGGCAGAAACCGAGCGTGCGCGCGGCGGCGGAAATGTTCCAGCGGTGTTGCGCGAGTGCTTGCAGGATGCGTTCGCGCTCGGTGTCATGATGCACGCCGTGGATCGGCGGTTCCCCATGCAGTGCACTGACCTTCGTCGTCTCCGCGATTTCCTTCGCGCGCATCCGGTCGTCGCGAAGCGACGAATTCGTCAGCGGTATCGGCGGTATCGGCGGTGTCGCCGGCGTGCGGCCCGACGCCAGACATTCCGGCGGCAAATCGTTCATGCACAGCACATCGCCGCTCATCACCGCGCAGGCATAACGCAGCGCTGCACGCATCTGACGCAGATTGCCCGGCCAGGCGTGCGTGAGCAGACAAGACAGTGCCTGCGTCGATACGCGCGCCAACGCCTGATCGACACGCAGTCCGGGCCACTCGTCGCACAGCATGCGTGCGATCAGTTCGGTTTTGTCCTCGCGCTCGCGCAGTGTCGGTAGGGTGAGCACGCCGACAGCGATCCGGTAGTAAAGGTCTTCGCGGAAAGTGCCCTGTGCAACGGCGCTGGCGAGATCCTGATGCGTTGCGCAGATCAACTGAACGTCCACCGGCACCGGCTGACTCGCGCCCAGCGGTGTGACCTCGCGTTCGGACAACACGCGTAGCAGGCGCGTTTGCAGCGCATACGGCATGTCGCCGATCTCGTCGAGAAAGAGCGTGCCGCCGTCGGCCTGCTGCAACTTCCCTTTCATGCCGCCGGGCAAGGCGCCGGAAAACGCGCCGCGCTGGTAGCCGAACAATTCGCTCTCGACGAGATGCTCCGGCAGCGATGCCGTATTGATGGCGACGAACGCCTGCGCGCGTCGCTCGCTGTAGGCGTGCAATGCCCGCGCGAGAAATTCCTTGCCCGTTCCCGTCTCGCCGAGAATCAGGACCGGTAGGCCGCGATCGACGAAACGCTTGCCGCGCGCGAGCAGCTCGCGCATGCGGGCGTCGGTGCCGCACAGTTCGTCGATGTCGAGATAGTCAGGGCGCATCGGACGTGCCGGAAGTGCATGCGGCGCAGGGGGTGTCATGGGCCGGGCTACCGCAGCAGGGGGAACACGCACGATGCGCTCGGCAAGCGCGGCGATGTGGTTGAAGGCGGTGTTGACGGGGCTATTGACGGTGTTGCTGACGGTATTGGCGTTGGCGCCGCCGAGGGGGCTGGCATGGCCGACAGGTCGAGCGGGGGCGAACGCTACAGCAAGGTGAGCGGGCATGACTTGTCTCCTTCTCGTATTGGTACGAAAGGGGCGCCGTCGGTGGCTTGTGGCCTGGCGATTCCTCACGTCTCTTTATGTCGCGACCGGCTCGGGTGGCCAACCGCCAATGCAGCATACGGCCCCACAGTCATAACATCCAATACAATATTGATGCGCCAATAATACCTTCGAGGTATCAAATGATCGAATTGCGCCATTTTCAGTACTTCGTGGTGCTTGCCCAGACGCTCCACTTCGGCCGTGCAGCGCAGCAACTGCACATCTCCCAGCCGCCGCTCTCGCGCCAGATCGCCCTGATGGAGGCCGAACTTGGCGTACAGCTGTTCGAGCGCACGAACCGCAGCGTGCGGCTCACCCGGGCGGGCACGCGGTTTTATCAGGATGCGGTGGAAATCCTCAACTCGGTCGATCGGGCGCGTCGCAACGTGGTGGCCGCCAGTCGTGGTGAGGACGGGGCGATCACGGTGGGTTTCATGATGTCCTCGGCGTACAACATTCTTCCCGCCCTCACGCGGACATACGCCGCGGCGTTCTCGCGCGTCGATATGAAGCTGGCGGAAACGCTTCCCAATCTGCTGGCGGAGTCGGTCCGTGCCGGACAGACGGACGTCGGCATCATGTACCGTCCCGAGGATCTGACGGGCCTGGACACGGCGACCGTGTTTCGCGAGGAGATGGTGGCGGTGATCCCCCGTACGCACCCGCTCGCGAAGGTGCGTGTGCTCGATGCCGCGCAACTCGCCGAAGAGTCGTTCGTGAGCATTCCCCGCGAGATCGCGCCGCTGGTCTACGACCTGATCGTCACGCACTGCCGGCGCTCGGGCTTCTCGCCGCACATCCGGCTCGAGACCAACTTGCAGCAGACGATCATCAACCTCGTGGGCGAGGGCCTTGGCGTTGCGATGGTGCCCATGTCGATGAGCAGTGCCAGCGCTTCGGGCAATGCGGTCTTCAAGCCGCTCAGGAATGCGCCGGTAGCCGAGGTAGCGCTGCTGTGGAGTCGGGACAACCACAATCCGTGCGTGGCGACGTTCGTGGAAAACGCGCGCAGCGTGTGGCGGGAGATGCAGCGGGCGCCGGGCGCGCGGCTGGTGCCGGATTTGCCGGACACCAGCCTGCGCTGAGTGCGGAGCCCGCCGCAGGCGGGCGAGGGCGGGAGTGACGCGCCGATGAAGGGATGAGGGGACGCCGGATGACGCGGCGAAGCCGACGTCAGATTTCCAGAATCCCGGCGGCCACGAAGCCCCCGTCGACCGGCAGGATGTGGCCGGTCACATACGACGCATCGTCCGACGCCAGAAAGCTCACCGCACCGGCGATCTCGCTCGGCTGACCGTAGCGGCCCATGGGGGTGGTCTCGGTATAGTGACGACGCGAGACATCCGAGTGCAGCACCTTGGTCAGCGGCGTGTCGATCGGACCGGGGGCAATGCCATTCGCGGTGATGCCGAAGGGCGCGAGTTCGATCGCCATCTGACGCGTCAGCCCGATCACGGCCGCCTTCGACGTGCCGTAAGCCGTGCGCCCCGCGCTGGCCAGAATTCCCGCCACCGATGCGAGATTGACGATGCGCCCCCAGCGCTGCTCGCGCATGAGCCGAGCGGCGTGTTGCCCGCACAGCAGTGTGCCCGTGAGGTTCACGGCCATCACCTGATGCCAGTGGTCGAGCGGGTAATCGAAGAAGGGATACGTCTTGGCGATGCCCGCATTGTTGACCAGTACATCGCAGCGCCCGTAGCGTTCGGCGACCTGCGAAAAGCCGTCGGCAATCGACGCCGGCTCACCCACATTCATGCCCAATGCCCACGCGCGGGCGCCCGATGCGTTGAGCGCTGCGGCCGTCTGCGTTGCCGCATCTTCGTTCAGATCGGCCACGACCACGGTCATACCATCCTTGGCCAATCGTTCGCAGATGGCGGCGCCAATGCCCATGCCGCCACCCGTGACTACTGCTACCTTCTCCGTCATGCTAAGGACTCCTAATTTTACTGATAGACACAGCCCGGGCTCCGCCGCCAGCGATGCGGCGGAGCCCGTCGGTGAAATCGCGAAACCGTCAGGGAATTTGCGTTACTTCAGGAAACCGATCGAGATCCAGGGGATGAAGACCACCACGAGCAGCGCGACGAGCAACGCGCCCATGTAAGTCCACATGCGGTTGAAGACCTTGTCGGGCGAGGTTTTTCCGATGGCGCAGGCGGCGTAGAACCCGACACCGAGCGGCGGCGCGAACAAGCCCATGCCCATCGAGAGGATCACCACCATGGCGTAATGCACGTCGTGGATACCGAGCGAGCGCGCGACGGGGAACAGCAGCGGCCCGAACAGCACGATGGCGGGAATCCCTTCGAGCACACTGCCGAGCACGATAAACACGACCATCGAGATGAGCAGGAAGCCGATCTGTCCGCCCGGCATACCGTGCATGAGGCCGACGAGCTTCGCCGAGAAGCCCGACTGCGTGAGCGACCATGCCATTGCGGTCGCCATGCCGATGATCAGCAGGATCGCGCCGGAGAGGGCGGCCGTCTCGGTGAGCAGCGGATAGAGGCGTTTGAAGTTCAGATGCTGCTTGAATGCGTGAACGATCAGGCCGATCACGATGGTGTAAGCAATGCCGATGGTCGACACTTCCGTGGCGGTTGCGGCGCCTTCAATCACGGCCGTGCGGATCAGAACCGGCAACGCCAGCGCGGGCAGGGCGACGATGAACGTCTTGCCGATCACTCCCCACGGCGCACGACGTGCGGCGCTCGGCGCTTCTTTGCGTGAGCGGGCAAAACACACCACCACAATGGCGAGGGTGGCGATCACGGCGGGCAGCAGGCCACCGACGAACAGCGCAGTGATCGACACGCCGCACACCGCCCCGATGGTGATGAGCACGAGGCTCGGCGGAATCGTCTCCGTCATCGCGCCGGTGGCCGAGAGCAGCGCCACGAGGTCTTCCTGCTTGGACCCGCGCCGTTGCATTTCGGGGAAGAGCGCCGGGGCGACGGCGGCCATGTCGGCGGCCTTGGAGCCGGAGATCCCCGAGACCAGGAACATCGCGCCGAGCAGCACGTATTGCAGGCCGCCGCGCACGTGTCCGAGCAGCGAGGCCATGAATTCGATCAGGCTGCGTGCCAGCCCGCTCATCTCGATAAGCGCGCCGAGCAGCACGAACAGCGGCACCGACAGCAGCACCAGCCCGGACATGCCCTCATCCATGCGGCTCACGACGATCTGCAACGGGGCATCGGTCACGAGCGCGAGATACGCGAGGGTGGCGGTACCGAACGCAAAGGCAATCGGAATGCCGCCTGTCACGCACGCGCCCACGATCAGCACGAAGAAGATCAGCAGGTTGTAGTTGCCCATGGCGATGAGCGCGGGACGCCCGAGCCAGAGCGCGGCGCCGAGCGCGGCGACGAACAGCACGCCGAGCCCGAACTGACGCAGGCTGGAGCATCGCGCCATGCGCGAAATCGCGGCGATGAGCATCAGCGCCGCACCCACGGGCAGGGCGGCAGCGCGCAGCCCGTCCGGAATCTCTAGCGCGGGCGTGGTGATGTCCATCTGCTCGATCGCATGCGTGTACGCCGGCATGATGATGAGCGCGACGAACACACACACGGTCAGCGCGGCCATGGTCTGGAACCAGTTGCGCCATGCCTCGGGAAGTTTGTTGACGATGGCGGACAGACGCATGTGCTCGCCCCGGTCGAGGGCAAGCACGGCGCCGAGCATCGATAGCCAGATGAAGAGGATTTGTGCCAGTTCGTCCGACCACGTGAGCGGATTGTCGAACCCGTAACGCGAGACCACGCCCGCGAGCAGGATGAGCGTCTCCGCCACCACCAGCAGCACGGCAGCCGCTTCGGTGACTTTCATCACCGCGCGGTTGACGTGGCAGAACAGGCGTGCGAGCGCGTGCGTCGGCTCAGCCGTCATCGTCAAAGTTTCCATTTACACGAGCTTCCCTGTGTACTTTTCCAACATGGCCCAGGCGTCCTCACCGAACTTCTTGTGCCATTCGGCATAGAAGCCGGCCGAGCGCAGCTTGTCGCGGAACGTCTCGTTGTTCGGCGTGTTGAACACGAGCCCCTTCTGCTGGAGTTCGGTGGTCACGCTTTCGTTGAGCTTGCGCACGTCGTCGCGCTGGACAAGGGCGGCGGCGTTCACGTTGGCGGTCACGATGTCCTGCAGGTCCTTCGGCAGCTTGTCCCACTTCTGCTTGTTGGCGAGGAACCAGAAGCCGTCCCACATGTGATTCGTCATCGACACATACTTCTGCACCTCATAGAGCTTGGCCGTGGTCAGCAGCGCGAGCGGGTTTTCCTGCGCTTCGACGATTTTCGTCTGCAAGGCCGAATACACTTCTGCGAAGTTGATCGACGTGGGCGACGAATCGAACGCGCGGAACATCGACGTCCACAACGGGCTCGTCGGTACGCGAATCTTCAGCCCCTTGAGGTCGGTCGGCGAGGTGATCGGACGGCTGCTCGTGGTGATCTGGCGGTAGCCGTTCTCCCAGATTTTGTCGAAGGCGAACACCGTGGTCTTCGCGATCTGGCCGCGGACATGCTTGCCGAGATCGCCGTCCATGGCTGCCCACACCTGGCTGTAGTCCTTGAAGGCGAAGCCCACGCCCGAAATCTGCGCTGCCGGCACGAGCGTGCCGAGAATCAGCGGCGAGAGCGTGAAGAAATCGATGGCGCCCGAGCGTACCTGGCTCAGCATGTCGCTGTCGGAACCGAGCTGGTTGTTCGGGTAGAGCTGGAAGTCGATGCGGCCCTTCGATTGCTCCGCGATCTTCTGCGCCATTTCCTTGGCGCGGATGTTCATCGGATGGCTGACCGGCAGGTTGTTGGCGAACTTCAGCGTAAATTCTGCGGCGTGGGCTTGCGTCTGATACAACCCCGTAGCGGCAGCTGCCGACGTTGCGGCCACGACCTTGATGAAGTGGCGGCGATCCATGGTGCTCATACTGCTAATCTCCTGTCTTAGGTTTCGGCAAAGCATCTGAGACCGGGAGACGCTGGCGTGTTGCTGCGCAACGTCCCGGCCAACTTGGATGGCGATGTGCGATTCGCATCATGCGCCGGACATTCGGCTTGCAAGTGGCTGGATAATCTTACGCAAATCGAATGCCAGTTCGGGGCCCAAACGGGAAAACCCTAACGTCGATAAGCATCAGTGAAATCCCGCGGGCTTTGCCGGTGCGCTTTCGTCTGATGCCGCAAGGATTCGCGGTGCGCGGGCGCATGCGTGATGATTTGTTGCGTATACGAAGCCCGTGGACCGACCCATGGCGACGGGTGTGACACCTGTCGCATTTCCGCAAGGCCCTGCGACACGTGTCGCATTCTCAAGTGCGCACGATGCGACAGGTGTCGCACCCGTTCCTGCGGGCGCGTGGCGGCCCGATGCTTGCCGCGGTGCAGCAAAATTTCCGCGCATTACAGGCGCCGGCACAGCTTCAAATTTCGCTTGATGCGAAAACAAATCCCGCTTTACGCTTGCGTCAACTGCAAATGCGCCACAAGCGCACAAAACAGTACGAAACAGTACGAAACCACACGAACTCGTGACGACGACTGACCGGGCTGTCGATGTTGCAGACACCTCGCTGCGCCGATGGCGCGCGCAGCGGCGAGGTGCGTCTGGCATCGAAATTGCTCACCGGAGTCTGGATGACCCCATTTTTCCGGAGACACTTCATGGTTGCTGCATGCCTTACCGGCTGGGCCCACTCCCAGTTCGGCAAACTCGATAACGTCGATGCCGAAGTCCTGCTGGCCGACGTCGCACAAGCCGCGCTCGACGACGCGGGCCTCTCACCCGACCAGATCGACTCGATTCACGTCGGCACCTTCAACGGCGGCTTTCTGTATCAGGACTTCCCGTCGTCGCTCGTCTTCAACCGGATCCCGGGGCTGCGCTTCAAGCCGGCCACACGCTACGAAAACGCGTGCGCGACCGGTTCGGCCGCCGTGCACGGCGGGCTGCAATCGATCGAAGCGGGCAAGGCCACGCACGTGCTCGTGATCGGCTTCGAGAAGATGACGGAACTCGCCACGCCGCAGGTCGGCGAAGTGCTGCTCAAGTGTTCCTATGCGCGTGAGGAAGCGGGGATTCCCGGCGGTTTCGCGGGGGTGTTCGGCACGATCGCGCAGGCGTACTTCGACCGTTACGGCGACAAGTCCGACGCGCTCGCGCAGATCGCGGCGAAGAACCATCGCAATGGCGCGGTGAATCCGTACGCGCACATGCGTCGCGATTTCGGCTACGACTTTTGCCGCAACGTTTCGGAGAAGAACCCGTTCGTGGCCGGTCCGCTCAAGCGCACCGACTGCTCGATGGTCTCCGACGGCGCGGCGGCGCTCGTGATCTCGAAGGCCGATGCGGCGCGTGCGATGCCCAAGGCGGTCGGTTTCCGTGCGGCGGTGCAGGTCAACGACTACCTACCGCTCTCGCGTCGCGACCCGCTGGCGTTCGAAGGCGGCCAGCACGCGTGGCGTCAGGCGCTGGGGGTGGCGGGGGTGTCGTTGAAGGACCTGTCGCTGGTCGAGACGCACGATTGCTTCACCATCGCTGAACTCATCGAGTACGAAGCGATGGGGCTCGCCAAGCCGGGGCAGGGCGCGAACCTCGTGGCCGAGGGGCTGACGCAGAAGGACGGCCTGCTACCGGTCAATCCGTCGGGCGGCCTCAAGGCGAAGGGCCACCCGGTCGGCGCGACCGGCGTGTCGATGCACGTCATGGCGGCCATGCAACTTACGGGATCGGCCGGCGATATGCAGATTCCCGGCGCGAAGCTGGCGGGCGTCTTCAACATGGGCGGCGCGGCGGTAGCGAATTACGTGAGCATTCTCGAAGCACGCTGAGTGCATAAAGGAGACGAGAGATGCTCAAGAAGGTGATGAATCTCGGCCGCCTGTTGGCCGATGTCGCACGGCGTCATCCGGATGAACCCGGCCTGATCGTCGGCGACAGGATCACCACGTGGGGCGAGATCGACGCCCGCGTGAACGCTGCCGTCGATGCGCTGCGCAAGCTCGGCGTGGGCAAAGGCGACAAGTTGCTGGTGCACTCGCGCAACAACCTGCCGATCTTCGAGAGCGCGTGGATTGCGTTTCGCCTCGGCGCGGTATGGGTGCCGACGAACTTCCGCATCACCGCGCCGGAGGCCGCTTATCTGGGGCAATCGAGCGGCGCCTGCGCGATGATTTACGATGCCGGATTCGAAGGCCATGTCGATGCCGTTCGCGCGGCCTCGCCGGCGTTGCGTCATGTCATCTCGCTGGGCGCACCGCGCGAAGGCGAACTGCATTACGAAACGCTGGTGGCCGAGCATCTGGGCGCACCGGGTTACGAGGCGGAAGTCGAGTATGAGGATCCGCTGTGGTTCTTCTATACGTCGGGCACGACGGGCCATCCCAAGGCCGGCGTGCTCTCGCACGGACAGATGGCGTTCGTCGTCACCAACCATCTGGCGGATCTGATGCCCGGCATCACGTATCGCAGCCGCTCGATGGTCGTGGCGCCGCTCTCGCACGGCGCGGGCATTCACGCTATCGTCAACACCGCACGCGGCGCGGCGAGCGTGCTGCTGCCGGGCGAGAAGATGGATGCGGCACAGGTCTGGCAGGCCATCGAGCGTCACCGTGTCGACAACATGTTCACGGTGCCGACCATCGTGAAGATGCTGGTCGAAGACCCCGCAGTCGACGTGTACGACCATCGCTCGCTGCGCTTCGTGATCTACGCGGGCGCGCCGATGTACCGCGCCGACCAGAAGTTTGCGTTGCGGAAGTTGGGCCACGTGCTGGTGCAGTACTACGGGCTGGGCGAAGTGACGGGCAACATCACGGTGCTGCCGCCCTGGCTGCATAGCGAGGACGACGACGCGCCGGACGCGCGCGTGGGCACCTGCGGATTGCCGCGCACGGGCATGGAGGTGGCGATTCTGGACGAGCAGGGACAACGCCAGCCGGCGTTCGCGTCGGGCGAGATCTGCGTGCGTGGGCCGGCGGTCTTCATGGGGTATCACAACAACCCGGAGGCCAACGCCAAAGCTTTCAAGGACGACTGGTTCCACACCGGCGATCTGGGGCACGTGGATGCGCAGGGCTTCCTGTACATCACGGGGCGGGCGTCGGACATGTACATCTCGGGCGGCTCGAACGTTTATCCGCGCGAGATCGAAGAAGCGTTGCTGACACACCCGTGCGTGTCGGAGTGTGCAGTGCTCGGCGTGCCCGACCCCAAGTGGGGCGAGAGCGGGCTCGCGGTAGTGGTCGCCCGGGAAGGCATGGCCGCACAGGCCGATGAACTGCTCGGACATCTCGAAGCGCGTATCGCCCGCTATAAGTGGCCGCGTCGCTTCGTGTTCTGGAGTGCCATGCCCAAATCGGGCTACGGCAAGATCGTGAAAAAGCAAATCAAGACGATGCTCGAAGAGCAAGGAGACTATCGACTATGAAACCTGCGCTTTCACGGGTCTATCGGCATGCCGGCGTCCCCACGTTACCCCGTGTGGAAGACTGCGTGTTGAGCGGGCAGCACGAACTGCGCGTCACGATCCGGTCTGGTGCGAATCTCGGCGAGTCCTTACGCGCGGCGTTATCCCGCTATGCGTACGGTGGCGGCGTCGGGCGTTTCTGTGGGGGGACCGCGCGAGGGCTGCGGTATCACATGATCGAGAACACGACCGATGTGGAGCGTCCCTTCGGGTATGGTGCGCCGGTCGACGAGACCCGCGAGGTCGACCTGATCGGCGGGGCGCTCACCGTGGGCCGCACGGCCGACGGCGCCACCTTGCTGCACTGTCATGCGGGGTTCTCCGATCCGAGCGGCGAGTTGCACGGCGGGCATCTGATTCTCGACCACACGTGGGCCGGCGACGAGCCGGTGGTGATTCGCCTGTGTCTGTTCGAACATGGCGGATACGTGACGGGGGACGACGAGGAGACGCGGTTTCATCTGCTGCGTCCGGTGGCGGGAGGTCTCTCATGAGCGTCGCGCTGGATGTTCCTGTGGCCATCGAGAACGGCACGCTCGGCAGGCTGGTCGTGGCACGTCTCAAACCGAATCAGGATCTGACGGAGAGCATCGAGGCATTGTGCGCCGAGCATGCGATCGCGCGCGCCATTGTGCGCGGGGCCGTCGGGAGTCTGATCGATGCGCGGCTCGCCTTCCGTGCCGGAGACGGCTGGCGCGAGCAGTTGGTGAGCGGGCCCGGCGTGGAGATCCTCAATGTGTTCGGTGAGGTCGACGCCAGGCCCGGTGCCGCGAGCGCGCTGCCCATGCTGCACGGCATGGTGGCCGACACCAACGGACGCATGTTCGCCGGGCGCTTCGTGCGTGGCGGCAACCTCTCGTTCATCACCATCGAGGTCACGTTGCAGGAGTGGTTGCCCGCCTGATGCGACGTGGCCCGACGTTCGGACTCAAGAACGTACGAACATAAGGACGTACGAACATACGAACGTACGGATCGTCGGCACACGTTGAGAGCGCATGGGGAGTCTTCGGGCTCCCCATTTGCCTTTGCGCACACGACTCACACCTCGTCGCGAAGGAACGATTCGATGGCATGCACCAGCGCGAGCGGTGTTTCGTTCATCGGATAGTGGCCGGCGTTGCGGAGCACGTCGACGCTGACGCGCGCGTAGCGTTGCCCGTACGTCTGCGCCATCAGTTCGGTGGTGAACACCGGGTCATGCTCGCCGACGAGCACGTTGACCGGCACGGCGGCGTTGATGTCGCGGCTGAAGTCCGTGTCGGCCCATGCGTGAAAGTACGCGGCGAAGGCGTGTGGCGCCGAATGCGCCGCCGAGTCGTTCGCCTTGTGGTCGATCCATGACGACGGCAGCCGATGGCCGGTACTGCGGTCGATGATGGCCTTGCGGGCCTCCAGCGACGTGGCGGCGCTCTCGAACAGGGCGCGGCGGGCGGCGTCGAACGCTACGCCGCCACATGGCACGGGGGCCAGCGCGACGAGCTTGCGCACGCGCTGCGGCGCGAGCGCGGCGACCTTCTCGATCGCCATACCGCCCATCGAGTGGCCGATGAGGCTGAAGCTCGCGAGATCGAGGGTGTCGGCCAGTGCGATAACGTCCTGCGCGATTTCCGCGATGGTGTACGCCCCAGCGGCGTCGCGCATGCCGCCGTAGCCGCGATAGTCCATGAAGAAGTAGCTGAAATCGTCGCGAGAGAACCACGGCTCGCAATCGGAAAACGCGTGGGCGTGGCCGAACCAGCCATGTAGCGCGATGACGGCGTGCGGGCCGCAGCCGACCCGGTGAAACGTATGGGGCATGTGATCTGGCATTTCCATTCCTGTGGGGAGCATCGAGAACCTTCAGCACACGCATCGTAAAGATGCTCGCATGTGCCCGCCGTCGATGGTGGGTCGTTCAATGTAGAATTTGGGCCATGCGAAATACGTTGATCGACCCCTACGAGCCGCTGCCGCGCAGCATTGTCGTCACCGCCAACGACTATCCGGCGGGGCTCACCTTCCCGGTACACGCCCACGCGAGCGGGCAATTTGCGTTCGCATCGCGCGGCATGATCACGGTGTCGACGCCGCAGGGGCGGTGGTTCGTGCCGCCGCAGCGCGCCTGCTGGGTGCCGGCGGGTGTCTCGCACGAGATGACGATGAGCGGGCCGGTGACGATGCTCAACGCGTTCGTCACGTCTGAGGCGTCGGTGTCTGCCGGATTGCCCGACCGATGCTGCGTGTGCGGCGTCTCGCCGTTGTTGCGTCGCTTGCTGGACGACGCCGTCGATCTGCCGCCGATGTACGACGAGCAGGCGCGCGACGGCAAGCTCATGGCGTTGTTGCTCGCGGAAATGGCGGCAATGGCGGCTGTCCGGCGTCTGTCGTTGCATGCACCGTTGCCCGACGATGCCGTGCTCGCGCGCGTTTGCAGGAATGTGTTTGCGACCCCGTCGATGACGATGGATCTGGACCTCGTGGCGACGATGGCGTCGATGAGCCGGCGCACGTTCACGCGTCGTTTTCGCGAGGCGACGGGCGTGAGCTTCGCGCAATGGCGGCAGCAGGTGTGCTTGTTGGCGGCGGTCGAGCGGCTCAGCGACGGGCAATCGGTCACGCGTGTCGCACTGGATCTCGGTTACGGCAGCCCGAGCGCGTTCACTGCGGCGTTTCGCCGGGTGCTGGGCGACGCGCCGAGCCGCTATCTCGCCATCGCTTAGATGACGCCATCGCTCGTTCGGGGTTGCATCCCTGAGCCGGCTCGGGATGACCACAACGACCAGAGCGACCAGAGCGACCACAACAAAAAGGGGCGCCGTCGAGGCGCCCCTGTCACGTTGCGGGCTGTGTCCGCAGCGACGCCTTACGCCACCGTCGGCTGCACCAGTCCGTCTTCGCGGAACATCTGCTTGATGCCGCGCACGGCTTGCCGGATGCGCGACTCGTTCTCGATCAGCGCGAAGCGCACGTACTCGTCGCCGTACTCCCCGAAGCCGATGCCCGGCGAGACCGACACCCTGGCCTGCGCGAGCAGCTTCTTGGCGAATTCGAGCGAGCCGAGGGCGCGATACGGTTCCGGAATGCGCGCCCAGATGTACATCGACGCTTTCGGCAGATCGACCGTCCAGCCCGCCTCCGTGAGCCCCTTGTAAAGCACGTCGCGGCGGCGCTGGTATTGCTCGCGAATTGCCTCGACGCAGGTCTGATCCCCTTCGAGCGCGGCGATGGCAGCGACCTGCACCGGCGTGAAGGTGCCGTAGTCGTGATAGCTCTTGATGCGCGCGAGGGCGGCGACCAGCTCGGGGTTGCCGACCATGAAGCCGATGCGCCACCCGGCCATGTTGTAGCTCTTCGACAGCGTGAAGAACTCGACCGCGACGTCCTGCGCGCCGGGCACCTGCATGATCGAAGGCGCCTTGTAGCCGTCATAGACGATGTCGGCGTAGGCCAGGTCGTGCACCACGAGAATGTCGTGCTTGCGCGCGAGATCGACGACCCGCTCGAAGAATTCGAGTTCGACACATTGCGCCGTGGGGTTCGACGGGAAGCCGAGAATCACCATCTTCGGCTTCGGATGACTCTCGCGAATGCCGCGTTCGAGTTCGGTGAAGAAGTCGATGCCGGGCGTCATCGGCACGGAGCGGATGTTCGCGCCCGCGATGACCGCCCCGTAGATATGAATCGGGTACGACGGGTTCGGCACCAGCACCGTGTCGCCCTGATCCAGCGTGGCGAGCATCAGGTGGGCGAGGCCCTCCTTCGAGCCGATGGTGACGATCGCCTCGCGTTCGGGATCGAGTTCGACGTCGTAACGATCCTTGTACCAGCGGGTGATGGCGCGACGCAGGCGGGGAATGCCGCGCGAGGTCGAGTAGCCGTGCGTATCGGGGCGCTGGGCGACTTCGACGAGCTTGCTGACGATATGCGGCGGTGTCGCGCCGTCGGGGTTGCCCATCGACAGGTCGATGATGTCCTCGCCACGACGGCGTGCCGCCATCTTCAGCTCGGCGGTGATGTTGAAAACGTACGGGGGAAGACGATTGATGCGCGCAAAGCTGCGCGAGCCCTGAGAGCTGGACATGAGAAATCCTGGAACGTAAGCGCCCGGAACCGTCCGAGCGACGCCGGTGTGCTGGCCACACCGTGACGGCGACTGTAGCGCGACGGTGAACGCTTACGCAAGCGATTTTTGCAGCGCGCGAGCGCGAGGGCGTCGGTTAAGATGGGCGCCCACGCGTTTGCGCGAGTTCGAGTGAAAGGAGTGTCGATGGCCTATCTGTACCTGCTGGTGGCAATCGTGGCGGAGGTGATTGCGACGTCCGCACTGAAAGCGTCGGAGGGTTTCACGCGCGGCGGTCCGGTGGCGCTGGTCGTCGCGGGTTACGGTATTGCGTTCTACATGCTCTCGCTCACGCTGCGCACGATTCCCGTGGGCATTGCTTACGCGATGTGGTCGGGACTGGGCATCGTGCTGATCTCGATAGCGTCGCGCGTGTTGTTCGGTCAGAAGCTCGATGCGCCGGCCATCCTCGGCATGGCGCTGATCATCGCGGGCGTGCTGGTGATGAATCTCTGGTCCAAGTCGTCGGTGCACTGAGGCATCGGGGCATCGCGGTATCAGGGGGCGCGCGATTGCGCGCAGGCGGCTGCCGGTGCGGCGAAGCGCCGGGTAGGCGAGTCGCGGTTGCGTCGCCGCCGCCTCAGCCGTCGTGTTCCGCTTCCGCGAGTACGGCCTTGAGCGCCGAGATGCAGGCATCGATCTCGGCGCGTTCGATGACGAGCGGCGGCGCGAGGCGCAGCACGGTCGAGCGGGTTTCCTTCGCGAGCACGTGTCGTCGCAGCATGCGCATCGAGAGATCGTGTGCGTCGGCGCGCGCCGGATGGATTTCGATGCCCGCCCACAGTCCGCGTCCGCGCACTTCCCGAATGAGCGGCGAGTGAATCGCGTGCAAGCGCGAGAGCAGATACTCCCCCATTTCCGCACTTCTGCCCGGCAGGTCTTCGTCCGCCATGACATCGAGCGCTTCGAGCGCGACGGTGGCGGCGAGGGCGTTGCCGCCGAACGTCGAGCCGTGGCTGCCGGGCTCGAACAGATCGATGATGTCACGTCGCGCGACGAAGGCCGACACCGGCAGCAGGCCACCGCCGAGGGCTTTGCCGAGCATGAGGCCGTCCGGCACGACCCCCTCGTGCTGATACGCGAACCACCGGCCGGTGCGTCCGAGTCCGGACTGGATTTCGTCGAGCAGCATCAGCACGTTCTGCTCGGTGCAGAGCTGACGCAGGCCGCGCAGAAAGCCGTCGGGGGGCACGACGATACCGCCTTCGCCCTGAATCGTCTCGAAGAGGACGGCGCAGGTGTTGGGGGTGATAGCGGTGCGCACGGCGTCGAGGTCGCCGTAAGGCACGCGTACGAAACCGGGCGCGAACGGCCCGAAATCGGCGCGATAGGCGGGCTCGGAGGAGAAGCCGACGAGGGTGGTGGTGCGGCCGTGGAAGTTGCCGTCGGCCACGATGATTTCGGCCTTCTCGGCCGGGATACGCTTGACGCTGTATCCCCAGCGCCGCGCGGCCTTGATCGCGGTTTCGACGGCCTCCGCGCCGGTATTCATGGGCAGTGCGCCGCCGAGCGTGGTGAGGTCGCACAGACGTTCGAGAAAGGCGCCGAGCCGGTCGGTGTAGAACGCGCGGGAGACGACGGCGAGACGTTGTGCCTGTGCGGTGAGCGCGGCCACGAGACGCGGATGCGCATGCCCGTGGCTGACAGCGGAATAGGCGCTCATCATGTCGAGATAGCGGTTGCCTTCGACGTCCCAGACCCAGACCCCCTTGGCATGCGAGAGCACGACGGGCAGGGGGGCATAGTTGTGCGCACCAAAGCGTTGTTCGCGTTCGATCTCGTTCATGAGCGCGTTCCTCCACGTCTGAAGTCTAGATGCGAACGCGTTGGCACGCAAAGGGGGAGAACTCCCGAACCGACGCCAATGAAATTGGCATGCACGTGCGCTATAATCGCCGACTACCCGGATGAAGCGTATGGCGTTGCATCCGGGCGCTCCGGCAGCGATATCAGATCGCCGCCAGCATCGTGTACTTGCACTGCCCATAGCTCAGTTGGATAGAGCATCGGCCTTCTAAGCCGACGGTCGGGGGTTCGAATCCCTCTGGGCAGGCCAGCTGCCGCAAACGAATCCACGACATTTCTCGGCGCGCAACGCATCCATACATTGCGATATCGGCGCAAGCCGCCTTACATCATCGATTCCCCCGAAGCCGCCCCCGCTGTCCTGTCATCCGACCTTTTGAGCCAAACGCGGTGTTTGGGACACCGACGTTGCGCGTCGCCAGACGGGCGAGGGGGGGGAGGGCGGTAGAGGACGGTAGAGGACGCAGACGAACTTTACGACGTGCTCACTGGCGCTGTTCTGCGAGGGCCGGTCAAACGTCGTGGGCGGACGGGACGTGTTTTCGAACCGACGAGCGTCGTCCTCGCTCAGGCAGATGCGTCCGTGCCCGACGGCGACGGCCATGTGTTTTCGAACACGCAGTCGTCCAGCGGGGCACGCGAGGCCCAGCCTTCCTGCGCCAGCATCGGCGCGTCGTAGAACTCGGTAACGTGGCCGAGGCAGAGAATGGCGACAGGCTTTGCACCGGCGGGCATTTGCAGCAGTTGTGCGACGTCGTCGGGATCGAAAATCGACACCCATCCCATACCCAGGCCTTCCGCACGGGCGGCCAGCCAGAGGTTCTGGATCGCGCAGGACACCGACGCCAGGTCCATCTCCGGCATGGTACGACGGCCGAACACGTGACGCTCGCGGCCGTCCATGAGCGCCATCACCAGAATCTCGGCGCACTGCTGCATGCCCTCGACCTTCAGCTTCATGAATGCGTCGCGGCGAGCGCCGAGGGCGTCCGCCGTTTTCAGTCGCTCCCGCTCGACCGCCTCGTGCAACGCCGCACGCAAGGTGGGCGAGGTGACACGCACCATGCGCCACGGTTGCATGAAGCCGACGCTCGGTGCGTGATGCGCAGCGTCGAGCAGTCGGGCGAGCACTTCGGGATCGACGGGCGTCGGCACGAAATGACGCATGTCGCGCCGCTCGTAGATCGCGCGATAGACGGCGGCGCGTTCGGGGTCGCTAAAAGGCTGTGCCATGAAAGAGTGCCGCGGTAAGCGCCGGGTTCGACGGCCAGTAGCCGTGCAGATAGCTTGCGACGATTGCGCCATGACGGTACACCGGCTCGCCCGTCGCTGCGTCGGCGGCGCTGCCCGGCCGTGTCGCACGACAGACCGGCGTCATCGGCGTCGCCATGTGCGTGTAGTGGAAGGTGTGGCCGGTCAGTGTGCCGTGCGAAGTGGACAGCGACTGCATGCCGAGGCCGGCGAGACGCTTTTGCAGCGTCGCGTGCCCGGGCAGGACGCCGAGCATCGGCGTCGATACGCCTGCCGCGTCCGTCAGGCTTTCCAGCAGATACAGCATGCCGCCGCACTCGGCCACGATCGGCTTGCCCGCCGCCGCGTGGGCGCGCACGCTGTGTGCGCTGCATGTCTGCGTCGCCAACTGCGCCGCATGCAATTCGGGATAGCCGCCGGGCAGGAAGAGGGCGTCGCTCGCCTCGGGAAGCGCTTCGTTCGCGAGCGGCGAGAAATACGTCACGCGTGCGCCCATCGCCTCCAGCAGACGCATGTTTTCCGGATAGATGAACGAGAAGGCGGCGTCGCGGGCCACGGCGATTCGCTTACCGTCCAGCCACTTCGGGACCTCCGGCATCGCCGTGGACGGCGGCACGTCGAAGCTGACCGGGGGCGGGAGTTCGACCAGCGCAGTGTCGGCCAGCGCCTGCGCGGTGGCCGCAATGCGGGCTTCGAGCCGATCGATCTCGTCGGCCTGATGCAGGCCGAGATGCCGTGCAGGCAACGTCATCCGATCCGATGTCGCCAGATGGCCGAGCCATCGCAGATCCGGGGGCATGCCTTCCTGCAACAACTGCGCATGACGTGGCGAACTCACGTGATTCGCGAGCACACCGTGTATCGGCAACCCGCGCCGGTAGTGCGCGAGACCCGAGGCGATGGCGCCGAACGTCTGCGCCATCGACCGGGCGGAAATGACGGTAACGACCGGCACGCCGAACGTCATCGCCAGATCCGCGCTGCTGGGGGTGCCGTCGAACAATCCCATCACGCCTTCGATGAGGATCAGGTCGGCCTGCTGCGCCGCTTCGGCGAGCAGTCGACGACACGACGCCTCGCCGACCATCCAGAGATCGAGCGTTAGCACGGGCGCACCGCTGGCCCGCTCGAGAATCTTCGGGTCGAGAAAGTCGGGGCCGGTCTTGAAGACGCGGACCGTGCGTCCCTGCTCGCGGTGCCATTGCGCCAGACCGGCCGTGACCGTGGTCTTGCCCTGACCTGACGCGGGCGCGCTGATGAACAACGCCGGGCACGACGCCATGATCAGAACTCGACGCCCTGTTGTGCCTTCACGCCCTGCTCGCGGTACGGATGCTTGACCAGCCGCATTTCGGTGACAAGGTCCGCGGCTTCGATGAGTTCGTCCGGCGCATGACGCCCGGTGACTACCACGTGCTGCATCTCGCCGCGCGCGGTGAGCACCCCGAGCACTTCGTCGAGCGGCAGATACTCGTACTTCAGCACGGTGTTCAGTTCGTCGAGAATCACCATGCGGTAGTCGCCGCTCCCGATCATGTCGACGGCGGCTTGCCAGCCTTTGCGGGCCGTAGCGATATCGGCGTCGCGGTTTTGCGTGTTCCAGGTGTAGCCGTCGCCCATCGTGATGAAGTCGCACTGCGGGTGGCTGCCGAGAAAATCGCGCTCGGACGTATGCAGCGCACCCTTGATGAACTGCACGACACCGATGCGCTGGTCGTGACCGAGCATGCGCACGGCCATGCCGAAGGCTGCCGTGCTCTTGCCTTTGCCGTTGCCCGTGTGCACGATCAGCAGCCCCTTCTCGGTGGTCGCGGCGGCCTGCTTCTTCTCGTGACCTTCGCGACGTCGCTGTGTCATGCGAAGGTGGGATTCGTTATCGGTCTTCATCGTTTCGTGACTCCGGTTGAGCGTCGTGCTGAAGGTTGTCTTTCGTAGCGGCGCCCGGCATGACCGCGATGGCCACCGTAATGCCGTCGCCGGCATATTTCTGCGCGAGCGAGGTACTGCCGGGGGAGGCGAGCAATGCGCAAGGCTCGCATACCGCATGCACCCCCGTGTGGGCATATACCGTGTCCGAGCGTGGCAAGCGGGGATGAGCGGCGAGACACGCCTCGATTTGCGCAGGTGCGCATCGTACCAAGGCAATGGCGTGACGCTCGCAGAAACGCACGAGCGCCGGGTCGTCGGCCTTTCTGTCGAGCGTCGCCATCGCGGCGACCTCGGCGAGCGAATGCGGCCCCAGCGCCGCGCGCACCGCCGCTTCGATCTGGTCGGCCGTCACGCCTTGTCGGAAGCCGATACCCACGCTCAGCATGCGTGGCGGCGCGGGGCGCTCGGGCACGTGCGTCGGTGCGGCCGTTCCGGGCGGATGCGCCAGCGAAACCACATCACCGATCACGATGATCGACGGCGAACCGATGGCAGCGGCGCGCACCTCGGCGGGCAGTGTACTCAGCGGGGCGATCACCTGACGCTGTGTCGAAAGTGTGGCCGATTCGATGGCTGCGCAGGGCGTGTGCGGCGACATGCCCGCTTGCAGCAGTTGCGCGGCGATGTCTTCCAGACGGCGAATGCCCATGTAGACGACGAGCGTCAGGCCCGTAGCAGCGAGCGCCCGCCAGTCCGGTTCGTCGTCGCCGGCGCCGTGCCCCGTGACGAAGATCGCGCCTTGCGTGAGTCCGCGGTGCGTGACCGGGATGCCGAGCGTCGTCGGCGCGGCAATGCCGGCGGTAATACCGTTGACGATCTCGACCGGCACACCCTGCGCCTGTAACGCTTGCAGTTCCTCGCCGCCGCGTCCGAAGACGAAGGGGTCGCCGCCTTTGAGGCGCGCCACGCTGCGACCGGCACGCAGATGCATCAGCATCAGCGCCACGATCTCGCGCTGCGGCGTGGACGCGTGCCCGCCGCGCTTGCCGACATGGACGATCTGCGCTTGCGGCCCGGCCATGCGCAGGATCTCGGGGTTCACGAGGTCGTCGACCAGCACGACATCCGCCACGGCAAGGGCGCGCATCGCCTTGACGGTCATGAGTTCGGGGTCGCCGGGG
The DNA here is from genome assembly GCF_902459655.1 of Pandoraea anhela. Lineage (GTDB taxonomy): Bacteria > Pseudomonadota > Gammaproteobacteria > Burkholderiales > Burkholderiaceae > Pandoraea > Pandoraea anhela. The sequence continues at coordinate 53,561 of NZ_CABPSB010000010.1, read as the reverse complement.
CCCGCGCCGATCAGCCATGCGCGGCTCATTGCACCCTCCGCACGCCTTGCAGGGCGCGGCGCGCGGCGGTGGCGCTGCACGGGACTAAAACGGCGCCCGGTGTGGCAAGCGACGTGGGACGCTTCAACGGGCGACAGCGCGCCACCGGGACCGGGGCATGACGATGACTCATAGGCGGGACAACGGGGAGGAGGGCCTGCGCGCTCAGCGCCATGGGGGGCGAACGAATGCGCTGCAACGCCCTCGTCGAGAGAACCGGGGGACCAAAAAATTTGGTGGCGAGCATACCACAGGCATTGTGCGGCTCGCTGCCCGCCCGCCGTCCGTCGAGCGCCGGCGCGTTCCCCCTCGTGTCGCCTTGACGGGGCGGTATCCGGCACCTACACTCGCGGCTAATCTGGTGCTCGCGCACACGTTCAGGCGTGCGCAGTTAAACGGGAAACAGACGGGCGGCGCGCCCCCCACCATGGGTGCGACGCGACGCCCCAGCCTGTGCTGCCCCCGCAACGGTGAAACGAAGGCGCCGCAGTGATGCGACGCCAGGCCGACTTCAACCCCGCATGCGTTTTGCGGGGCGAGACCACTGCGCTCAAGCCTGTGATGGCGGCGTGGGAAGGTGAAGCGGCCATTTCGTCAGCCCGGATACCGGCCGGAGAAGACGATTGGCACTGCGGGTAGGCGGTGTGCAGTCACCCCTTCAGTTTTGCCACGTTGGCTCCGCTTTCCCGATGCAGCCGTCACCGGCGGCGCGGTCGTTCCCTGCCTGGCAGGTCGAACGGTCATGCCGGCGACACCGACTTTACCGATGATGCGACCGGCCGGACGACGCGTGCCACCACGCTTTGCTTTTTTCCATGTCGACTTCCATGCGCAAGATCCCCGTGACCGTGATTACGGGCTTCCTCGGCAGCGGTAAGACCACGCTGCTGCGTCACATTCTGTCCAACACCAACGGTCTGCGCGTCGCGGTCATCGTCAACGAATTCGGCGAGTTGGGCATCGACGGTGAAATCCTCAAGGGTTGCGGCATCGGCTGTGACGAAAACGGTCAGGAGACCGAGGGCCAGCTGTACGAACTGGCCAATGGCTGCCTGTGCTGCACGGTGCAGGAAGAGTTCTTCCCCGTGATGGAAGCATTGGTGGAGCGCCGCGACCGGATCGACCACGTGCTCATCGAGACGTCCGGGCTGGCGCTGCCCAAGCCGCTGGTGCAGGCGTTCAACTGGCCGTCGATTCGCAACAGCTTCACCGTCGACGCCGTGATCACCGTGGTCGACGGTCCCGCCACCGCCGCCGGGCAATTCGCCGAGAACCCCGAAGCGGTCGACGAGCAACGCAAGGCCGACCCGAATCTCGACCACGAATCGCCGCTGCACGAACTGTTCGAAGACCAGTTGAGCGCGGCGGATCTGGTCATTCTCAACAAGACCGATCTGCTCGACGATGCGGCGCAGGCCAGCGTGTCGGCGCTGATCCGCGAGGAACTGCCCGCCCACGTGAAGATCGTGCCGGCGAGCAACGGCAACCTCGACCTGAGCGTGCTGCTCGGCCTGAACTCGGCCTCCGAGGAGACCATCGACCAGCGTCACGACCATCACGGCTCGGCAGACGACGCCGATCACCACCACGACGAGTTCGACTCGGTCATGGTGTCGGCCTCGCTCGCGGGCGCGGCGTCGCGCGAGACGGTCATCGCGGCGTTGAGCGAATTGGTGCGAAACCACACGATTTACCGCGCCAAGGGCTTTGCCGCATTGCCGGGCGCGCCGATGCGGCTCGTGATTCAGGGCGTCGGCAAGCGTTTCGACAGTTATTTCGATCGTCACTGGCGCGATGGCGAAGCGCGCGACAGCCGCTTCGTGCTGATCGGCGAGGACCTGGACGCCAACGAGCTTCAGCGCGCGTTCGACGTGGCGCTCGGCGCCTCGGTGTCATCGGCGTCATCGGCCATCGCATCGGTCTGATTCCGGGAAGCCGCGTCGCATGCACCTGTTACGGACAGTCCCCGGCGGTTTTGTCGACGACGCCGCCGGCGTCATCCGCATCGATCAGCAGCCCGCCGACATCGTCGTGCTGAGCTCGGCCGACACGACCCTGTCGTTGCTCGCGAGCGTGGTCGAGCGCCTGGGCGACGATTTCCCGAGTCTGCGGCTCGCCAACGTCACGTACCTGCGGCAGCCGGCGTCGGTCGACTTCTATGTCGACGACGTCTTGCAACATGCCCGCGTCGTGGTGGTCGATCACCTCGGCGGCGAAGCTTACTGGCCTTACGGCATCGAGCAGATCGTCGCGTTGGCGCAGCGTCGCGGCCAGATGCTGGTGATGTTCTCCGGCGACTTGCAGGAAGACCCGAATCTGACCGCGCTGAGCACGGCAAGCCCCGAGTTCTGCACGCGCCTGTGGCGCTACCTGCGTCAGGGGGGGGCCGTCAATGCCGAGGCGTTCTTGCGCGCTATCGCCTGGCACGCACTCGGCTGGGGCGACGAGCCGCCGCTGCCGGTCGCGGTGCCCAACGCCACGCTGTACCATCCCAATCCCCAATCGCACACCCGCAACGCGACGATGGACGATTGGCAAGCCAGTTGGCATGCCGGCGCGCCCGTCGTGGCGATCCTGTTCTACCGCGCGCACTTGCAGGCGGCGAATACGGGGGTCTTCGATACCCTGATCGACGCGTTGCACGTGCGCGGGCTGAATCCGTTGCCGATTGCGATCACATCGCTCAAGGACGCGCTCAGCCGTGATGTCGTGCAGCAACTCTGCGACGCGCACGACGTCTCGCTGGTGCTCAACACCACGGCCTTTTCCACCTCGACGCCGGACGATCCGCGCCAGTCGCAAATCTTCGGCAGCGACGCACCGGTGTTGCAGGTGATTCTGAGCGGGGGCAATCGCGACGACTGGGTCAAGGACAATCAGGGCCTCAATTCCCGCGACATCGCGATGCACGTGGCGCTGCCGGAGGTCGACGGCCGCATCATCACGCGGGCGATCAGCTTCAAGGGCCTCGACTATCGCTGCCCGCGCACCGAAGTGGATGTCGTGCGGTATCAGCCGGACAGGGAGCGCGTCGCGTTCGTGGCGGAACTCAGCCGTCGCTGGTGTCTGCTGCGCACCAAACCCAACGCGCAGAAGCGGCTTGCGCTGGTGCTGGCGAACTATCCGGCGAGCGAGGGGCGCATCGGCAACGGCGTCGGACTCGACACGCCGGCGTCCGTCGTCGAGATCCTCACGATGCTGCGGGACGAAGGCTATCGCGTCGACGACCTGCCGGACGACGGCGGCGCGCTCATGGCGCGTCTGACGCGCGGCGTGACGAACGATCCCGAGATGCGCGCGTTGCGTCCGGCCTTTCAGAGTTACGCGCTCGACGACTATCTCGCCGCCTTCGCAACACTGCCGACCGACGTGCGTGATGCGCTCAACGAGCGTTGGGGGCCGGCGCATCAGGACCCGACGCTGCGGCAGGGGCGCTTCATGATCGCCGGTTGGCGCTGCGGCAACGTGTTCATCGGCATCCAGCCCTCGCGCTCGCGTGTCGACGGCGATTACGCCAGCTATCACGATGCCGAACTGGTCCCGCCGCATGCCTATCTCGCGTTCTATTTCTGGCTGCGTCACACGGTCGATGTCGATGCCGTCGTGCATGTCGGCAAACACGGCAGCCTCGAATGGCTGCCCGGCAAGAGCGTGGCGCTGTCCGACAGTTGCTGGCCTGACCTGACGCTCGGGCCGCTGCCGCACCTTTACCCGTTCATCGTCAACGATCCGGGCGAGGGCAGTCAGGCGAAGCGTCGCGCCCAGGCCGTGATCATCGATCACCTGATGCCCCCGCTCACGCGGGCCGAATCGTATGGTCCGCTTCAGGATCTGGAGCGGCAGGTCGACGAGTATTACGAAGCGCTGATGGTCGACGCGCGCCGCGCCAAACTGCTGCGCAGCACGATTCTCGAGACCATCGTGCGTCACCGTCTGCACGAAGAGCTGAGCCTGTCCGCCCCGAGCGATACCGATGCGGAAGACGAACTGCTCACGCGTGTGGACACGTGGCTATGCGAGCTGAAAGAGACGCAGATTCGCGACGGTCTGCACATCTTCGGCCGCTCGCCGGCCGGGCGCGAACGCCGCGACACGCTGCTCGCGCTGATGCGCTTTCCGGTGCGCGGCGGCCAGGGGCGCGATGCCAGCCTCATTGACGCACTCGCGAGAGACTTGCACATCGACGATCGGTTCGACCCGCTCAAAGCCGAATGGTCGACGCCGTGGGACGGGCCGCGTCCGGCGTTGCTCGCACAGGTAAGCGATGCGCCGTGGCGTCATCAGGGCGATACGCGCGAACGTTTGGAGTTGCTGGGGGCGAGCCTGCTGGAGACGCTGACCGGCGAAGACGCCGCGTCGCTCGACGGCAAGACGCAGCACTTGCCTGCGACGCGCGACGTGCTGACGCGCGCGAGAGACGACGTCCTGCCATCGCTGGACGCCTGCGGCAGTGAGGAGTTGCGCCACCTGCGGCGCGGTCTGGAAGGCCGTTTCGTGCCGCCGGGGCCGAGCGGCGCGCCCTCGCGCGGGCGACCTGACGTGCTGCCCACGGGCCGCAACTTCTACTCCGTCGACACACGTGCGATTCCCACGCAGACGGCATGGGCGCTGGGCGTGAAATCGGCGCGTCAGTTGATCGAGCGTCACTTGCAGGATCACGGCGATTACCCACGCGCCATTGGCCTGTCCGTGTGGGGCACCGCCACGATGCGCACCGGCGGCGACGATATCGCGCAGGCGTTTGCGCTGCTGGGGGTGCGTCCCAAATGGGCGCCGGGCAGTCATCGGGTCACGGACTTCGAAATTCTGCCGCCGGGCGGCATGGAGCGACCCCGTATCGACGTCACGTTGCGCGTGTCGGGCTTCTTCCGCGATGCCTTCCCGAACGTCATGCATCTGTTCGACGCCGCCGTGCAGGCCGTGGCGGCGCTCGACGAGCCGGAGGACATCAACCCGATCCGCGCGCGTGTGCTGCGCGAGCGCGACGCGTGGATCGCCCGTGGACTCGACGCCGACGAAGCGCGTAAGCGCGCGGGCTGGCGGGTCTTCAGTTCGCGTCCCGGCACCTATGGGGCGGGCCTGCAGGAGATGATCGACAACGGCTTGTGGCAGACCGACGAGGATCTCGCAAACGCCTATCGAGAATCCGGCGGTTACGCCTATGCGCAGGCCAGCGCCGGCGAGCAGGCTTATGGCGTGTTTGCGACGCGTCTGGCGAGCATCGATGTCGTTTTGCAGAGTCAGGACAATCGCGAGCACGACGTGCTCGACTCCAACGATTACTACCAGTTTCAGGGCGGCATGACCGCTGCCGTGCGGCATTTCTCGGGGCAACAACCCGAGGTGTATCACGCAGACCATAGCCGAGCGGACGCGCCGAGCGTGCGCCCGCTGACGGAAGAAATCGCGCGCGTGATCCGCTCGCGCGTCGTCAATCCGAAATGGCTCGACGGGGTGAAGCGTCACGGCTACAAGGGCGCGGCGGAAATCGCGGCCACGGTCGATTACCTGTTCGGATATGACGCGACCGCCCGCGTGGTGTCGGACCATCAGTACGGACTCGTGACCGACGCCTGCCTGAACGACGCCGACACGCGCGAGTTCATGCAGCGTCATAACCCGCACGCGCTGCGTGGCGTGTGCGAACGCCTGCTCGAAGCGATTGGCCGGGGGCTGTGGCAATCGCCCGGCGCTTATCGCGAGCAGATCGAAAGTCATCTGTTGGCCGCCGGGCACGAAATCGAACGGAGAGCGTCGTGACATCGAACACCGAATTGGCCGCATCCACGGCTTCCCCGGCTTCCCCGCTGCCGCCGCCGTTCCCGCTGACGGCGCTCGTCGCTCAGACGCCGTTGCGCGAAGCGCTGCTGCTCATCGCGGTGGATCCCTCGATCGGCGGTGTGCTGGTGAGCGGCCCGCGCGGCACCGCGAAATCGACGGCGGCGCGCTCGCTCGCGGATCTGTTGCCCGATTGCCCCTTCGTCACGCTGCCGTTGGGCGCGAGCGAAGCGCGCCTCATCGGCACGCTCGACATCGACGAAGCGCTGCGCGGCGGTGGGGTGAAGTTCTCGCCGGGGCTGCTCGCGCAAGCGCATCAGGGCGTGTTGTATGTCGACGAAGTGAATCTGCTGCCCGACGGGCTCGTCGACGTGGTGCTGGACGTGGCCGCGAGCGGCATCAATGTCGTGGAGCGCGACGGTGTATCGCATCGGCATGCCGCGCATTTCATGCTGGTCGGCACGATGAATCCGGAAGAGGGCGAATTGCGGCCCCAGTTGCTGGATCGTTTCGGGCTGATGGTCGAGCTGGAAAACTGCTTCGATCCGCAAGTGCGTCAGAAAATCGTGAAGACGCGTCTGGCGTTCGATCTCGATCCGGCGGCGTTTCACGCGCAGTATGCGCAGGCGCAGGCCGAGCTTCGTCGACGTATTCTCGACGCCCGTGAGGCCTTGCCCGGCGTCGCGATCGGCGACGAGGTGCACGACGCGGTGAGCGCGCTGTGTATCGAAGCCCGGGTGGACGGCATGCGCGCGGACCTCGTGATGCTGCGCGCGGCGCGTGCACTGGCGGCGCTCGAGGCGTCGCCGGTGCTCACGCGCGGGCACGTCGAGCGCGTCTCACCGGCCGTGCTGCGGCACCGCCGCCATGGGCAACCGCAGGCGTCGTCGTCCGCAAGTGCGTCGGGGCAGGCGGGCAGCGCGAAACCGGGGGCATCGGAAGTCGCAGAGGCAGGGCAGGCAGGGCAGGCCGGAGAGGCAGGAAAGTCGGCGCAGAGCGCCGGAGCGTCGGGCCGCGACACTTCCGATTGGGGGTATCTGCCGCCTGAGCCGACCGGAACGACACGCGTGAAGGGCGTGGTCCCCCTGTCGTCAAAAAAACGCTGAGCCACCGGGCGCGCGCCTCCGTCGGCTCGTCCGGCGGATCCCGGTGGTTACGCGGTGCAGGGCTGGTCGGACGAACGATCCGGCGAGCGAAACCTCGCGTCGGGACGCTCGCGCCGACGCGCATCGACTGGGGCGAGACGCTACTGCGCAAAGGCCCGCAACGGTTGAACAGGACACATCTGCGCTACGCGGTGGACAACGCGCCGCGCGGCGAACTGCATGTGTTCGTGCTCGACGGTTCGGCATCGATGCTCGGCAGTCTCGCGCAGGCGAAGGGCTGGTTGCTCGACAGCTTCGACCGGTTGGCGCGCGCACGATCCGACGTCGCGCTGATCCGCTTTGGCGGCGAGCGCGCCGAGGTGCTGTTCGGCCCCGCCATACCGCGTTGGTGGAACGAGCGCTGGATCGAACCCATCGGCGGCGGTGGCGGCACGCCGCTGGCGGCCGGTATCGCGGCGGCGTCGCGACTGCTCGCGCGGGCCGAACGCGCGAGAGGGCGGCATGCGTCGCAAGTGAAGGTGTTGTGGCTGCTCACGGACGGGCGCACCGCCGAGACGCCGTCGAGGCCCCCGGCGCTCGATCGCGCCGTCGTGATCGATTGCGAACCCGCCCGCCTCGGCCTGGGTGTCGCGTCGCTCGTGGCACCGCGCGGTTGCGAACGTCTCGCGCGCGCGTGGGACGCCGAATGTATTCGTCTGGACGAGATTGCCCCGCGCGTCCAGGCGTATTTCCGTTGCCAGGACTCACTTGATTGAAGGATCGACCGTATGTCCATGTCTCTTCTCCCCACCGCCCCGGCGGGGCGCTTGCGTACCCGTGTCGGCGGCATGTACGCCCTGCTCGCGGCCTTCAATATCGGCGCGTGGGTCTGGGCGTTCATCGCGTTTCACGGCGACCCGCTGCTGCTGAGCACCGGCCTGCTGGCATGGGGCTTTGGCCTGCGCCACGCGGTCGATGCCGATCACATCGCCGCCATCGACAACGTGACGCGCAAGCTGATGCAGGACGGACAGCGTCCCGTCTCGGTGGGTTTCTTCTTCGCGCTGGGGCATTCGGCCGTGGTGCTGATCGTGGCGGCCGGGGTGGCGATTGCGGCGGTGGCGTTGCAAAACCACCTGGAGGAATGGCGTGGTGTCGGCGGTGTCATCTCCACCAGCATCTCGGCAACGTTCCTGTTTCTGATCGCGGCGATGAACATCTTCATCCTGCGCGGCGTGTGGCGGGCGTTCAACAAGGTGCGTCGCGGGTTGCCGTACGACAACAACGACCTCGACATCCTGCTCAACAACCGGGGTTTCGTGTCGCGCCTGTTCCGTCCGATGTTTCGTTTGGTGTCGCACCCGGCGTGGATGCTGCCGCTGGGGTTCCTGTTCGGTCTCGGATTCGATACGGCGACGGAGGTGAGTCTGCTCGCGCTGTCGGCCAGTCATGCGGCGCATGGCCTGTCGATCGGCACGGTGCTGGTGTTCCCGGCGCTGTTCGCCGCGGGCATGACGCTGGTCGATACGACCGACGGCATTCTCATGCTCGGCGCCTACGAATGGGCCTTCGTTCGTCCGATTCGTAAGCTCTACTACAACCTGACGATCACGCTGGTATCGGTGCTCGTCGCCGTGCTGATCGGCGGCATCGAAACGCTCGGCATGTTCCAGGCCAAGTACGAACTCACGGGCGGGTTCTGGGAGGCGATCGCCGAGCTCAACGAGAACTTCAACAACCTCGGCTTCGCCATCATCGGCGTGTTCATCCTGTCGTGGCTGCTCTCGTTCGTCGTCTATCGCCTCAAGGGCTACGACAAGCTCGGGCCGGCCGAGCCGACCGAACTCGCGTAGTGCAGGGTCATGCCGGCCGGTCTTGCTGTCGGTCCTCAGCGTTTCGGCGGCTCGCCGTACCAGCGGGGGGTGTAGATCCACTCGCCGTGCGGGCCGCCATCGATGCCGCGCGTGGTCGACGAGCCGACGATGACCATCGTGCGCATGTCGACCTGCCCGGGGTGCAGCGCGCCCAGCGTGGTGTGGGTGAGCGTGGCGCCGGGGCGACCGATGTCGCGCCCCAGCACCACGCGCGTGTCCGGTGCACGCCATTCGCGCACGATATCGAGCGCTTCGCCGAGTTGCCACGGACGCGCCCGCGAGATCGGGTTGTAGAACGCCATGACCAGATCCGCCTGCGCAGCGTGCCGCAAGCGCTCGCGGATGACGTCCCAGGGTTTGAGATTGTCGGAGAGCGATAGCACGCAAAAATCGTGACCGAGCGGCGCGCCGGCAACGGCAGCGGTTGCCATTGCGGCCGAAATGCCCGGCACGATGCGCAGGTCGACAGCCTTCCAGCGTGGATTTTCACTGGCGTCCAGCGCTTCGAACACGGCGCTTGCCATGGCGAACACCCCCGGATCGCCCGACGACACGACCACGACATGCCGGCCCGCACTCGCGAGTTCGAACGCGTGACGCGCGCGCATCAATTCCTCGCGATTGTCGGTCGCGTGCACTTGCTGGTCGTCGCGCAACGGGCCGGCCATCGCGACATAAGTGGCGTAACCGAGAATGTCGGTCGCCCGCGCCAGTGCGGCGGTGGCGAGCGGCACGCGCAGTTCGGCGTCGCCGGGACCCAGGCCGATGACGGTCAGCGTGCCGCGCGCCTGACCGATGCGCGCGACGTCGATCGGGGCGACGGTGCGCGCGAGCACGATGCCGCAATCGCCCTGATCGTCATGGCGTATTTCGACGTCGGGACCGAGTGTCGTCCTCAGCCAGTCCGCCACGTTGCGCGCATCGGTGGGGGACTTCGCACGATTGGCGTTGTCCCTATCGAGCCCATCGGGAGCATCGGAAGCATCGGGAGCATCGGGGGCATGGGGGACATTGAGGGCATCGAAGTCCGCAAAGCGCAGCGGTACGCCGAGTTCGTCCGCAGTGGCTTGCAGGTCGGCGTCTCCCATTCGCGAGATGGGAGCGAGCACGGCGGCCAACGCCTGCGACGACAGGGCGTGCTTCGCGAGCAGCGCCCGCACCGGCGGTGGCCCGAGGCTTGCCGGGCGCGTGAGCACGGCGAGTACACTGCGCGGATAAATCACCAGCGCGTCGCGATGCCTGTCGCCGACAAACGGTGTGATACGAATCGTCAACGCTGCGTCGTCCGATGTGGGGAGGTCGGCATCGTCGAGCCAGGGGGCGTCGCCCTCGACGCGCACCGTCTCGCCGGCCAGCAGATCCGACACGAAGTGCTTGCTTTGCGCCAGATCGGCAAGCACATAGCCGGCGGGCGGGTTCAGCAGGCACGTGCCGAAGCGCAGTTCGCCGCTGGTCGTGATGGCGGGGACGATATCCAATGCGCGCGCAATACGGCGCGCCAGCACATTCACGCCTGCGAGTCCGCCCAGCAGCGGCACCACCGCGCTGCCGTCTTCCGCCACGGCCAGCACCGGCGGTTCCGTCCCCTTGTTGTTCAGCATCGGGGCGACGCACCGGATGACGATGCCCGCTGCACAGAGCGCAACGATGGGGGCGCCGCGCGCATACAGCGCCTGAAGATGGTCCCCGAGCTGGGTAAACGCCACGTCGGCGTCGTGGCCTACGCGCGTCTCCAGTCCGTGCACGAGCGAACCTGGGAGCGTGGCCTGAATCCGGCGCGCAGTGTCGAGCGCGCTGCGCCCGAGCACGACGATGGCCGGCGCCTGCGTGGTCGTTGCGTTCATCCCTGCCATTTCTGCCCCGGCACGACCAGCAACGAGAAATATGGCGATGCGCTCGGATCCACGTCTGCGAGCGGCACGATGCGCTGGTTCGCCATCGTTGCCCGCTCGACATAGAGGGAGCGGCTCGCCAGTCCCAGGTCGTCGAGCACGCGGCGTACCTTATCGAAGTTGCGTCCGAGCTTCATGATGACGGCGGCGTCCGTGTCGGCGAGCTTGCGGCGCAGTTCGCTCTCCGGCATCACGCCCGAGAGCACCGACAGGCTCTGATTGCGATAGACGAGCGGCGTGCCCAGCACAGCCGCGCCACCGAGCATCGAGCATACGCCGGGCACGACTTCGACCGCAAAGCGTGTGGCCAGCCGGTCGTGCAGATACATGTAGGAGCCATAGAAGAACGGATCGCCCTCGCAGACCACCGCAACGTCGCGTCCCGCCTCGAGATGCCCGCCGATGAGGGCTGCCGCCGTGTCGTAGAAGTCGGCAATGATCGTTTCGTACGACAGCGGCGGTTCGAGCGCTTCGGTCGTCACCGGATAGACGAGCGGCATGCGTGTCTGCGAGTCCAGCAAATGGCCTTCGATGATGCCGAACGCGTTGCCTTTTTTCCCTTTTGCCACGAAGTACGCGACGACCGGGGCCGCTTGCAGCAGACGCAGGCCTTTGAGCGTGAGCAACTCGGGGTCGCCCGGGCCGACGCCGATGCCGAAAAGTTTTCCGGAGGTTGTCATTATTCGATCTCCGATGCCAGAGCGTTGATGGCGGCGGCGGCCATGGCGCTGCCGCCACGGCGGCCCGAGACGATCACGTACGGCACGCCGCGACTGTCGGCGGCCAGCATCGCCTTCGATTCGGCCGCGCCGACGAAGCCGACCGGGAAGCCGAGGATCAGCGCGGGACGCGGTGCCCCCTGATCGAGCATATCGAGCAGATGGAACAGCGCAGTGGGCGCGTTGCCGATGGCGACGACGCTGCCCGCGAGCTTCGGGCGCCACAGTTCGAGCGCAGCCGCCGAACGCGTGTTGCCCATCGATCGGGCGAGGTCCGGCACGGCGGGGTCGGTGAGGGTGCACACGACTTCGTTCGCGGCGGGCAAGCGGGCGCGGGTCACGCCGTGCGCGACCATGTTGGCGTCGCACAGGATCGGCGCGCCGGCGCGCAGGGCGTTGCGTCCGGCGGTGCCGGCGTCTTCCGAGAATTGCAGGGCGTCGACGATATCGACCATGCCGCACGCGTGGATAACGCGAACCGCGAGCTTTTCGAGGTCGGCGGGAATGCGCGAAAGGTCGGCTTCGGCGCGGATCGTGGCGAACGATTCGCGGTAGATGGCCTGTCCGTCGCGGACGTAATCAATCATGGCTGGGCAATCCGGTCTTGCGAGTTGTCTTGCGAGTTGAGTCGAAGCGCAATCGCTTCGAGTGTCATATGGGTGGCGATACGCTTGCCGAAGCGCGATACATCGTCCCGGCAAAGGCCGGTAGCGTCGGGGGTGGCGTTCGCCGCCGTGTGCCGGTACAGGTCGTAATGTCCCGGGGCGACGGCGAGCAACGTCCATGGCGCGCGATGCGCCGCAGCGCACGAGCGTATGCAGCCGCTCAGATGGACTTCGACCCCGGCTTGCAGGCGTGCGGCCAGCTCGCGCGCGTCGGCTTTCGTGTCGGCAAGCGCCCTGGCGCAACCCGTCGACCCCGCGCAGGCGATCATGCGGCCCAGCGGCGCCTGCGGGCTGCGAATCATACCGAGACGGTCGAGCGCCCGTTCGATCCGAGGCACATCGGGCCCGGCGACATCCGGTATCAAAAGACCTTGCCATGGCGTGACACGAAAACCGTCTGGCGCGGACGACCGGCAGAGCTGGGCGACGGCGCGCAGCGTGGGCGCGTCGATGCGTCCGAGCGGCGCCTGTGCGCCGACGTGCCACATCCCTGCGTTGCGTTGCGGCCATGCCCCGAACCGCCGCAATGGATTGGCGGGCGTACGTCGCCAGTCGTTCACCGCAGCGTTGCGATGCAGCGCGACCCCTGCCGACGCGGCGGCCCGGTCGGCCACGTCGTCGGCGCGGCGCGCCCCGAGCAAATCGCGCATGCGGCGATGGTCGTGCGTGGCCAGATCGAGGAAGGTGTTCAGCAACGCATGCACCAGCGCCGGCACGTCGCCGGCGCGCACTGCGGCAATTGCGCCGCCGGGGTGGGATGTCGGGTGGCCGGCAAGGCCGAATGCGAACATCGATTCCTCACCCGCGCCGGCGGTCATCGGCGATAGCCAGACGTCATGCGGATGATCGAGCGCGGCAAGATGCTCGCCGCCGTCGAGCAGCACCGAGAATTTGGGCGACAGCGCGGCGAAACGCGGTTCGTTCTCCAGTCGGGAGAGGATCGGACCGGCGAGCGAGGTCGTGTCGTACAGCGCACCGGCGTCGCAGCCTGCGGTGGCGCTGAGCATGAGGTTGCGCACGTCGTCGGCAATGGCGGTTTGCCGGGCAAGATCCTGGGCGTCGGCAAGCGTGTGAGCGCCGTCTCGCGCGTCGGCGGTGTGCTGAACGCGAGGGCCTAACCCCGCGTCGAGCAGTTGCTGCGTGAGCGCGGCTTGCGCGCCGTCACGCACGCCGCGCAGTTGAAGATTGGCGCGGTTCGTCAGTTCGACGACGCCGCTGGCGAACGTCTGCGCGGCGTCGGCAATCGCGATGGCTTGTGCCGCGCTCAGTCTCCCGCCGGGCAGTTTTACCCGGCACAACCCGCCGTCGCGGCTGGCCACGATGCGTCCGAGCGCCGGGCAGGCCGACGGCCGCAGGGAGGAAAAGGAGACGTGATCCAAGGTTCGATGAATGGCAGGCGCGGCCATGGCACGGCCGTCTGTGCGGGCTGTCGTGCCTGCCGCCGTGGCAGATACGGCCCCGGAGGGCTTCGGCAAAGCGGTATTATGCCTGCTTTGCGGTTTCCGGCCGCGATTTTACGGGCCGTGAGCGACGGATGGGGAGAGGATCGAGAATGACGACCGGCGATGCGATGACACCCTGGCTGACGGTGATCGGCATAGGGGAAGACGGGTTTGCCGGTCTGGGCAGAAACGCCCGTCGTGCGCTGCTCGACGCCGAGATCGTGACCGGCGCCCCGCGCCATCTGTCGATGCTCCCGACGCGCATCCGGGCGCGGCGCGAACCGTGGCCCAGCCCGTTCGACGTCGAGCCGCTGCTGGGGTGGCGCGCTCACCGGGTCTGCGTGCTCGCCAGCGGCGATCCGATGCTGTTCGGCGTGGGTGCGACGCTGGCGCGCCGCGTCCCGTCCGACGAGATGCACGTGATCGGTGCGCCGTCGTCGCTGTCGCTGGCCGCCGCCCGGCTCGGGTGGGCGTTGCAGGACGTACAGGCCGTCTGGCTGGTCGGACGGCCGCTCGCCACCCTCAATGCGTATGTGCGTGACGGCGCCAGGCTGCTGGTGCTCAGTCGCGACGGCGCGTCGCCGGCCGACGTCGCCGCTTTGCTGTGCGGCGGCGGTTTCGGTGCGACGTCCATGCACGTGTTCGAAGCGCTCGGCGGACCCCGCGAGCATCGCATCGATGCCGTCGCCAGGGCGTGGGGCGACCGGCAGGTCGAGGCGCTCAATCTCATCGCGCTCACCTGCCGTGCCGATACGGCGCGTTCGCTGCCATTGACCGTCGGTCTGCCCGACGATGCGTTTCTCAACGACGGCCAGTTGACCAAGCGCGATGTGCGCGCAATCACGCTGGCGCGTCTGGCGCCGCTGCCGGGCGCGTTGCTTTGGGATGTCGGTGCGGGATGCGGCTCCATCGGCATCGAATGGATGCGCGCGCACCCGGCGTGTCGCGCCATCGCGATCGAATCGTCCCCGGAACGTCAGGCGTTTATTGCGCATAACCGGGAGGCGCTGGGTGTGCCCGGACTGGAACTGGTCGCGGGCCGTGCGCCCGACGCCTTGCAGGGACTGGCCGCGCCGGACGCCATCTTCATCGGCGGGGGCGTGACGATCCCGGGCGTGCTCGACGCATGCTGGTCGCGGTTGCGCCCCGGCGGGCGCCTCGTCGCAAACGCGGTGACGCTGCAAAGCGAGGCGGCGCTGGTCGACTGGCGCGAGCGGCACGGCGGTGCGTTGACGCGTCTGGCGATCAGCGAAGTCCGTCCGCTCGGCGGATTCGACACGTGGCGAGCCGCACTGCCCATCACGATGCTGGAAGCGACCAAGCCATCGGGCGATCACGCCGCCGGCGAACTTCGCGACGGAGGTGCCTCGTGACGCGGGTCCTGCTGCTCGGCGGCACCGGCGACGCGCTGAAGATCGCGCGTCAACTGACGCCGCAGGACATCTACAGTCTGGCCGGGCTGGGTCGCGTGCCCGACGACTTGCCGTGCGCGGTCCGGGTGGGCGGCTTCGGCGGCAGCGACGGACTCGCACAGTATCTCGACGCCGAGGGCATCGACCTGCTGATCGATGCCACGCACCCCTACGCCGCGCAGATCAGCGCGAATGCGCTCACCGCTGCACAGCGTGCGGCGGTGACGGTGTGGGCGCTGCGCCGTGCGCCGTGGCAGCCCCGGCCGGGCGACGACTGGCGTGTCGTGTCCGACTGGCGTGCCGTGTGCAAAGCGCTCACGAGCTTCTCCCGTCCGTTGTTCACCCTCGGACGCGCGCCGCTCGATCATCTCGATACCATTGCGGCGCATCAGCGCTGGGTCGTGCGCTGTCTCGACGCGCATCCGGGTAACGCGCAAGCTGTCGTGATCGGCGCCCGCGGCCCATTCACGCATGAGAGCGAACGCGCGTTGTTCGCGCAGTATGAGATCGATGTTGTCGTCAGCAAGAATAGTGGCGGCGCCGCGACCGAAGCGAAGCTCGACGTGGCGCGCGAGCGCGGCTTGCCGGTGGTGATGCTGACGCGGCCCGAGGCGCAGCAGGGCATCGCACCGGAGCGCACGTTCGAGAGCGGGGCCGCGTTGCTGGCGGCGCTCGGTGCATTGCGGGCCGAGGCGCGTGTCCGTAACATCCAGACCTCTTGGAGAGGGAACGAAGTATGACGGTCTATTTTATTGGCGCCGGGCCGGGCGACCCTGATCTGATCACGGTCAAAGGGCAGCGTCTGATTCGCAACTGTCCGGTGATTCTCTACGCAGGGTCGCTGGTCCCGGACGCCGTGCTCGCCGGTCACACGGCCGGGCGCGTGGTCAACACCGCAGACCTCGATCTCGACGCCATCGTCGCGCTGCTCTGCGAGGCGCACGCCAGGGGAGAGGATGTCGCGCGCGTGCACTCGGGCGACCCGTCGCTGTACGGGGCGATCGGCGAACAGATTCGCCGGCTTCGTGCATTGCAGATTCCCTACGAGATCGTGCCGGGGGTGACCGCCACGGCGGCGTGCGCGGCGACGCTCGGCTGCGAACTCACGCTTCCGGGCATTTCCCAGACGCTCATTCTCACGCGTTACGCGACCAAGACGGTCATGCCGGAGGGCGAGGCGCTGGGCGATCTGGCGCGTCACCGGGCGACGATGGCGATTCACTTGGGCGTGCGGCATCTCGCGCGCATCGTCGCAGAACTCAAACCGCATTACGGCGACGCATGTCCGATTGCGGTCGTCTATCGTGCCAGTTGGCCCGACGAGATGCGCGTGACCGGCACGCTGGCGGATATCGAAGCGAAGGTCGGACAGACGGGCATCGAGCGCACCGCGCTCATTCTGGTTGGCCGGGTGCTCGCCGCCGAAGGGTTCGCGGACTCGTCGCTCTACGCCTCATCGGGGGCGACGCTCCCGCATCGGGAGATCGAGGCATGAAGCAGATCCTGATCATCGGTATCGGTGCGGGCAATCCCGATTACCTGACGGTTCAGGCGATCGACGCGCTCAATCGCGCCGACGTGTTTTTCGTGATGGACAAAGGCGTGGCCAAGGAGAAGCTGATTGCGCTGCGCCGGCTCATCATCGAACGGTTCGTAACGCATCGCGAGTACCGGATTGCCGAAGCCACGAGTCCCGAGCGTCGGCCCGACGCGTCGGATGCCGACTACCGCACCGCCGTCGACGAACTGAACCGCGACAAGCAGCGCATTTTCGAGCGTCTGATTGCCGACGAACTGAAAGACGGCGAAGTCGGGGCGTTTCTCGTGTGGGGCGATCCGTCGCTGTACGACAGCACGATCCGAATCCTCGACGCCATTCGCGCCGGGGGCAACGATACGTTCGCGTTCGACGTGATCCCGGGCATCAGCAGTGTGCAGGCGCTGGCCGCGCAACATCGCATTCCGCTGAACCAGATCGGGCGGTCGATCGAAATCACCAATGGACGCGGCATCGTCGACGGCTTTCCGAAGCACGTGGATACCGTGGTCGTCATGCTCGATTCGAAGCACTCGTACAAGCATCTCGCGCATGAAGACCTCGACATCTTCTGGGGCGCATATGTCGGCACGCCCGACGAAATCCTGATCTCCGGCCGCCTGTGCGACGTGATGCACGACATCGAGCGCGTGCGCGACGAGGCACGCCGCACGCATGGCTGGATCATGGACACGTATTTGCTGCGCCGACGCACGCAATGACGCTCGCCCGACGCCGGGCGCACGGGATGACGCGAGTTCGTCGGCACCGAAGGCGCAAGGGGGCGTTTGCGCCTTCGCGACTCCCGGGACATCCATAAAACGCCGGGGCGGGCGTTATCGGCGAGCCGTCTCCCCGATCATCTCCAGAATCGCGGCAGACAATGCGTTGCCCGCCTGACCCACGCGGTCGACGGCGTCGAAATGATGTCCGTCGCGTTGCCGGGCGATTCTGACGTTCAGTCCATGGTCGTTGAGAAGCGTCTGGAACTGCGCCTGAAGCCGATGGAATTCGTCCGACTCGTCGCCGCCCACGCTGAGGATATACGGCAGCGGCACTTTGGGAAGGTGGTGAATGGGGCTGAAATGCATGACCTCGTCACGGTCGAGCCGAACCGCCTTGTTCAGATAACACAGGCGAATGGGCTCAAGGTCGTACAGGCCGCTGATGGCGCACGCACCTTTGATCAGATTGGCGGGCGCATCGTACGCGACCCAATCCGTGCCGGCGAGTGCCGCCGTCAGATGTCCGCCCGCCGAACTGCCACAGACAAAAATGGCGTCACGGTCGATGCCGAGCGACGCGGCGTTGCGATAAAGATGCAGCACGGCCTGGCGATTGTCCTCGACGATGTCGCCCATGCGCACCTCCGGCGCGAGCCGATAGTTCACCACGACGAAGTTGATGTCGTTCGTCTGATACAGCCCCGCCAGTGAACTGAAGTCGGATTTGTCCAGCGATTGCCAGTAGCCGCCGTGAATGAAGACGAGCGTGGGGCGCCCTGCGTGCTTTGCGGGAAACAGGTCATAGGTCTGTTTTGCGTCTTCGCCGTACGCAATGTCTTCTCTGAACGCGTTGGCGCGACGAAAGGCCTCGCCGGTGCGAGCCCAGCGCGAAAAAATAGCGAGATGATCGGGAATCCCCGCGCGAACGTTGTATTGCTGATCCAGTGCCTCTTGATCAAACGAACGGTAAACCGGCATGCTAGCCTCACTCATCGGAATGGAAAACGATTTCACGTCGCCGTGTCGCGACGCAAATGCCGAATGTAAGAGAGGCGCCGCGAAGCGGCGCGCGCACAAGTGACAACGTATGCCGAGGTTACGCCATGTTCGGGAAGAGTGAGGACCGGGACGATTATCAGCAGATTGCGCGGCCGGTCGGCGGCATGGCGCGCGATTTGCCGGATCGATTCTTCATCGACTATCACGAGCATGTTCGCGGACAACTCATTTATGCGATCACCGGCGCTATTGTCGTCACGACGTCCAAGGGCACGTGGGTCGTGCCGCCGCTGCGTGCCGTCTGGGTGCCGCCGGGCGTCAGGCACTGCATGCAGGCCGTTGGCGCCATCGAGATGCGCACGCTCTATTTCGACGCGGATCGGCTGCCTTTACACACGAGCGACTGTTGTGTCGTCTCCGTGTCTCCGTTGCTGCGCGAACTCATTTCTGCGGTCGCGCGCATGCCTGTCGAATATGCGTTGGGGGGCCGGGATGCCGCCGTCGTCGATCTGTTGTTTCACGAGATCCGCCCGCTCGCCATCGAACCGCTTCACCTCCCCATGCCCTCGGACGAACGTATCGCGCGCATTTGCCGGTGGATTCTCGCGAACCCGGCGGAAGAGACATCGGTTTGCGCGTGGAGCAAAGTTGTCGGCGCCAGCGAGCGCACCATCATCCGGTTGTTTCCCGAGCAAACCGGGATGACGTTTACGCGCTGGCGGCAGCAGGCGAGGTTGCTCGTCGCGGTGCAGATGTTGAGCGCACAGCGCCCGGTGACGGATATCGCATCGTCGCTCGGGTACGACAGCACCAGCGCGTTCAGCGCCATGTTCCGCAAGGCGCTCGGCTGCGCGCCGACCGAATTCTTCAGGCCGAAAGACACCTGAGCCCGATTGGCGTTATCGCGACATACGTTTGCCTGAGCTCGACATGCGGGTCGCGCCCGATCCTCCAGAATGAATGCACCGCCGCCGTGGCGGCTTCATGATGGAGATGACATGAATATTTACGAACGTATCGCGGCCGCAGCGCTGGAATTGCCGGACCTCAAAGTGACGCCGGCGGCTTTTCGGCCCTTCAAGGTTCATGGCAATACGCTCATCGTTTCGGGACAGTTGCCCGTGCGTGCCGGCGCGCCTGTGTGGACCGGCAAGGTGCCGTCCGACGTGTCGATCGACGATGCCCGGCATGCCGCACGCCTGTGCGTCATGAACGTGCTGGGTTGGGCGCATCTGGCGACACACGGTCAACTCGACCGCATCGAGAGTGTGTTGCGGGTCGGCGGTTTCGTCGCCACCTCGGAGGGGTTTGCCGACGCGCCGTCAATCATCAACGCGGCGTCGGAGCTGCTGACGCAGATCTTTGGACAACCGGGCGAGCATGCCCGTATTGCCATCGGTGTCGCGAGTTTGCCGCTGAACGCGCCGGTCGAAGTCGAAGCCACTTTTGCACTCGCATCATGAACGCGCGCGCCGGATATGCCGACGTCCTCGTCGGTCTGCAATACGGTGACGAAGGAAAGGCCAAGATCGTCGACAGGCTGTCGGTGAATTACGACATCGTCGCCCGCTTCAATGGCGGTGCGAATGCGGGGCACACGGTGTCGACGCCTTCCGGAGACGCCCGGTTGGCGCAGGTACCCTCAGGGGTTTTCCATGCGCATACGCTGATGTACATCGGGTCGGGCTGCGTCGTCAGTCTTGTCAAGCTGGCCAATGAAATCGACGCGTTGCGCAGCATCGGCGTCTCGCTGAAGGGGCGGCTTTATGTGAGCGAGCAATGTGCTGTCATACAGCCCCGGCATCTGGACTTCGATGCCAGACACGGCGCGCAGATCGGCACGACAGGCAATGGCGTTGGGCCGTGCTATGCCGATTTGTCGCTGCGGTGGCAGGGCGGCACACGAACCGTCGTACAGCTTCGCGATCTGGTCGCCGACGAGGCGGGTGCGTTCGACCAGATGGCCCGCTATGCCGAGACGCCCCACGCCGCTCCGGATGCCCGAGCGGCGACAGCGGCGGCCATCGCAGACATGCGTGCGGCATGGGCGAGGCTCGGACAAACGGTCGAGGTGGTGGATGCGCTGTGGATGACGCAGCGCGTGCAGCGCGGTGCACGTGTGCTTTTCGAGGGAGCGCAGTCGGTGCTGTTGGACGTGACCGGCGGACAGCAGCCCTATGTGACCTCCAGTCATACGGCGCCGGCGTTCGCTTTTGTCGGTGGCGATCTTCCCGTTCGATATCACCGCAAGACGATCGGCGTGGCGAAGGCAATTGCATCGCGCGTCGGCGCGGGCCCGTTTCGCACGGAATTCGGTGCGCAGCGCTCTTCCCGGTACTGCGCCGACGCCGCGCTGCGCGGGATCGGCTGGCGCGAGGAGCGGGATCGCTTCGATCCGAAAGCGCTGCTGATGTCGGAAGACGAGTTCGATGTCGGCATAGCGCTGCGCATGCTGACGTACGAGTACGGCACCGGCAGTGGCCGCCCGCGGCGGTTGGGACGGCTCGACGTCGCCGGGCTTGCCGAGGTCATACGGCGCCACGGCGTGGACGAGTGGTATCTCAACAAGTGCGACTGCCTGTCGCTTTTCTCCGGCACGCGTGAGGGCGCGATTCCGGTGCTCATGCCGAATGCCGAGGGCGGTGCGAACGCCACGACGATGTATCGCTTTCCCGCATTTGGCGAGCTTTCCGGCGATACGACCGATGCGGCCCGGTTGCCCTTGCCGCTTCGAGCGTTCGTCTCGGCATTGCAGGCAGCAACCGCATGCCGCATTGCCGGCATCGGGGTCGGCCCCCGCCGCGAGCAGTTACTCATCCTTTCCGAAGAGACCGTCAACGATGACGCCTGATTATCTCGACTCAGAAATGCGCCGTGCCGATCTGGCATGGACCGATTGGCCGGCTATCGAGGCTTTCTTGCGCGACGAACTGATCTGTCGCGTCGCCGTGAACGACGTGCCGTTTCCCTATGTCGTGCCGCAAAGCTTCACGTTCGTCGGCGATGCGTTTCTCATTCACTGTTCTCGCTTCGGTCGATTCTCGCGTTTGCTGCGCGAGAATCCGCACGTCACCATCGTCGTGGACCGCCCGGTTGCCCTGCTCAAAGCGCCCAAGGGACAGAACACCAGCCTGGAGTACTACAGCGTGATCGCCCGCTGCGAAGCGATGACCCGCGAGCAAACGCACGACGTCATCGCGCACCAGAACGAGGCGCTGGAGAAGTTCCGTCCCGAGAAGGATTACACCCCCATCGAGCCGGGGGCCGCGAATCAGATCGTGGCCATTCGTTGTCGGATCGAAAGCCTCAGCGCCAAGAAGCGGATTCTCGCGGACGGTCAGTATTCGCCGCCGGGACAGCCACAGGCGCCTTATCTGCGTTATCCGTTCGAGCGCGGAGCGGCCGTGTCCGGCTTGCCCGAAGACGCGTTCGATCCGCAACGTTTTCGTCGCAAGCAGTTTTAAGCGCCGACATCGATTGCCCGTGCACGGGCGCCGGCGAGGCGAGATGGCGACGAGCACGCGACGTCGCATCTTGGCGTAACTCCGATTGTGCACGACATTTTCCCGCGCGCCGCGCTGGTTTTGGCGCCCGATATTGATGCAGCCGGTACCGATTCGCGGTGCCGGTGTATTCAACGGGATAGGTCGAAACGGAGGAGCGGTGTATGAAAATGCATTCGATTGAGGTGGACCGGACAACGGCGGCGCAGCGACTGGAACGGCTGCCCGTTTGCGGGTATCACCGATGGTTGTTTCTCGTGATTTCCCTGGCATTTTTCTTCGATAACATCGACCTGGCGACCATGACGTTCGTGCTCGGTTCGATCAAGACGGAATTCGCGCTCTCCAACATGCAGGCAGGTCTGATCGGGAGCGCGAGTTTCGTCGGCATGGCGATCGGCGCGATCGGCTCGGGTATGGCGGCCGACCGCTTCGGACGAAAGCCGGTGTTTCAGATCAGCATGATGGTGTGGGGCGTGGGCAGCGTGATGTGCGCCATGGCCTCGGGGCCGGCGGAGCTGGGCGCGTATCGCGTGTTGCTGGGTATTGGCATGGGGATGGAGTTGCCACTCGCGCAAACGCTGCTCTCCGAGTTCATTCCGACGCACCGACGGGGCAAGTATCTCGCGTTGATGGATGGCAACTGGCCGCTCGCCTTCATCAGTGCAGGGCTGTTGTCCTACGTCGTGCTCGCCCATCACGACTGGCGCATGCTGTTCGCGCTGGAGGCGATACCTGCCCTGTTTCTGTTCGTCATTCGACGCTATGTGCCGGAATCCCCCCGCTGGTTGGAGTCGCAGGGGCGTTATGAGGCGGCTGACGCGATCGTCGGCGCGGCGGAGGCGTCGGTCATGCGCCGCCTCGGGCTGACGTCGTTGCCTTCGCTTGCGCCCGATACACAGGAGAATCAACGCGACGCCCGCGGCATGCGCGTGATCTGGTCTGCCGGTTATCGTCGGCGCGCCCTGATGGTCGGTGCGTTGTGGTTCTTTGCCTTGCTCGGCTTTTACGGGTTGAACACCTGGCTGGGGGCGCTCCAGCAGGCGGCAGGGATCGTGGTCACGAAGTCGGTGCTCTTCACGGTGTGCATCTCGCTAGGGGGGATTCCGGGATTTCTGTGCGCGGCGTGGTCCGTCGAGCGATTGGGTCGAAAGCTGACCTGCGTGGGGACGCTCGTTGGTGGGGCGTGCGCGACCTACGCGTTCGGTCAGGTGCTGCTCGCCGGTGCCCCCCAGTGGTCGATCTATGCGACTGGCGCGAGCATGCAATTCTTCGCGTTCGGCATGTGGGCGGTGCTGTACGCCTACACGCCGGAGTTGTTTCCTTCGCGCGCCCGTGCGACCGGGTGTGGCTACGCGTCGTTCTGTGGCCGGATCGGGGCATTGCTGGGGCCCACGCTCGTTGGCGCCATCGTGACGTGGTCCACGAGCGATGCGGTGTTTCTCTTCGGCGCGATCTGTTTCGGGATCGCCGCGTTGTGCGTGTGGCGTTACGGTGTCGAGACAATGGGGATGCAGTTGGAGACGGTCTCGGGCTGAGCGGCGTTAGGTTCTATGTATCGGATATATCCGGTATATCCGGTATGTCCTGTATTTCCTGAGGGGGCGGTGGGGGAGCGCTTCGCCGTGCATCGGCCCCGGCGCGATAGCGCGGGGCACGGCTTGCCGTATGATGGGCGCCTCCGTCAAAGAGACCACCCGAAATGCAAGTGCTAGTCGACGCGGACGCCTGCCCCGCCGCCATCAAGGAAATCTTGTTTCGTGCCGCCCGACGCGAATCCATGCCGGTGACGCTGGTGGCGAATCAGTGCCTGCGTACGCCGCCGTCGCCGTTCATCAAGGCGATTCAGGTCCCGTCGGGGTTCGACGTGGCGGACGCGCGCATCGTCGAGATGGTCGAGGCAGGAGATCTGGTGATTACGGCCGATATTCCGCTGGCCGCTGCGGTGATCGACAAAGGCGGCCATGCGCTGGACCCGCGCGGCAACTGGTTCACACCCGAGAACATCAAGGAGCGCCTGTCGGTGCGAGACATGATGGAGCAACTGCGCACGGCGGGCATCGAGACTGGTGGACCCGCACCGTTCAGCCCGCGCGACAGCAAGGCATTCGCCGGCGAGCTGGATCGTTTTCTTGCGCGTCGACGCAAACCGTCGCCCTGAGCGGCGCGCACGCGATTCAAGACGTGCGGCAGCGCCTGCGGGGAGTGTCATGTCTGGTTGGTGCCGGCACGCAACAGCTCGGCAAAACGCGCCTCGCACCAGCGCATCACATCGTTCGGCTCGCGACCGAAACGCCACAACATACGCACGGGCAATTGCGGCAGTCCGAGATCGTCGCAGCGAAGTTCGTGCAAATCCTCGTACTCCGCAATATCGATCGGCAGGACCGCCCAGCCGAGCTTGTCGACGACCATGCTGGCAATGACGTAGGAACTGTCCACACGCCAGATCGACGGGCTGAGTTGCAGCGGCATGATGTCGTCCATCTGCAACAGAATCTGACGGTACTTCGCCAGATCGCCGCGCGTGACCTGATCGCGGTACGCCAGCGGATGGTCGCCCGCGACGAAAACGCCCTGCACGGCCGAGCCGACGTACTTGTGGCCGAGTGCCGACGAGATCGCGCCGCGATCCACGTGAAAGCCGATGTCCGCACGCTGCTTCTCCACGTAATCGGCGACTTCGGTCGATGTGCCGTTGAGCAGCGTCAGTTCCAGATAAGCGAACTGATGCGCGAGGTCGCGCACCAACTCGCTCACGGCCTGATAGGGCAGCGCTTCGTCCAGCGCCAGCGACAACTGCGGCTGCTCCCCGAACGCCAGCGCGTTGGCGCGATGATTCAGGCCCTCCGCCTGGCGCAGCAACTCCTTGGCTTCGAGCAGCATCACCTCACCCTGATCGGTGAGGCGGGCGTTGCGGCGACTGCGATCGAATAGTTCAAATCCCAAATCCGCTTCGAGCAACGCAATCGCCGTACTCACCGCAGACTGGGCTTTGCCCAGACGACGGGCGGCAGCGGATATCGAGCCAGCCTCCGCTGCCGCCACAAAGTAGCGCAATTGTTCGATTGTCCAGTTCATCCATTCATTTTATAGATAGGTTCCAACTTTTTCTAACATGTTTTTCACGGCAAAATCGCGTTTCTCCAATCTAAAACGCCAGATTGAAACGCCAGCATAGGCGAGGCGGCAGACGACCGGATCGCCGGTCCGGCAGTCTCAGGCACAGACTTCCTCAGCGCAACGCGCACCTGCCACCCACGGCGCCCCTGGAGAGATGCGGGCTCCCGGTTTCCCCCATCGCCGGTGCATGGCGCACCGGCTCTCGCTCGACGCCGCGCACCGAACGCAGCCTCGACACCGTCGACCGGATGTCGTCAATCAAACGTGCTTACATGTCATCGAAAATCGTTTACCGAACCCGTTTCGGAGTGCTGACGGGTGTGTCCGCCAGCGTGGTCGCCTGCGTTCTTCTGCTGGCTGCATGCTCGGACCGTGGCAAAAATGAGACGGCGGATGCCACACCCGAAGCCGTCGTGCGCACGGTCGAGCGTCGCGCCGAGCCGCTCACGACCGAGCAGCCGGGACGTCTGGAGGCGTACCGCAGTGCCGACGTGCGCGCGCGGGCTGGCGGTGTGGTCATCGAGCGCAAGTATCAGGAGGGGCAGAAGGTCGCCAGGGGCGAGGTGCTGTTCCGCATCGACCCGCAGCCGCTGTCCGCCGCGCTCGACGCCGCACGCGGTGCGCTGGCCAAAGCGCAGGCCGAGCACGATTCCGCGCGCGACAAGATCGAGCGCTACCGTGGCCTGCTCGATTCGCACGCCATCAGTGCGCGCGAAGACGCAGAGTCCCGCGCCGCCGAAGCCCGTACCCGTGCGGAAGTGCTGGCCGCACGCGCGGAAGTCCGCAAGGCCGAACTCAATCTCGGCTACACGAGCGTTGTCTCGCCCATCGCGGGACGCGTTCGCCGTGCCGAAGTTACGGAGGGCGCGCTCGTCGGCCTCGACTCGCCCACGTTGCTCACGCGTGTGGAGCAGATCGATCCGATCTACGTGAATTTCTCGCAGCCGGCGGCCGAGGTCTACGCCATGACGCGCGACCTGCGCGCGGGCAAGTTGCAGCAAGGCGAAGGCGCCGCTGCACCGCAGGTGCATGTGACGCTGCCTGACGGCCGTGAATACGCGCTGCCGGGCAAGTTGCTCTTCACGGATCTGGCCGTCGACCCCGGCACGGACACCATCGCCATGCGTGCGCTGCTGCCGAACCCGGACGGCGTGCTGCTGCCCGGCGCGTTCGTGCAGGTGCGCATGCAGGGGGCGGTCAATCCGAATGTCGTTCGCGTGCCGCGCGAATCGCTCACCCGCACCGCTGAGGGCGCTATCGTGCGCGTGGTCGATGCGCAGGGCAAGGTGCACGACAAGTCCGTGCGCGCCGAGGCGATCGACGGTCGTGACTGGCTCGTGACGGACGGCCTCAAGGGCGGTGAGCACGTGATCGTGCAGAACGTCGCGCAGTTCTCCGACGGCATGCAGGTCAAAACCAGGGCAGACGCCACCGCGATGGCCGCTCAGGCCACCTCAGCGGAGACGCATTAACCATGGCCCGTTTCTTTATCGATCGCCCGGTCTTTGCCTGGGTGATCTCCCTGTTGATCACGCTGATCGGCGTGCTCGCGATCCGGGCGCTGCCCGTCGCGCAGTACCCCGACATCGCCCCGCCGATGGTCAGTGTGTGGAGCAGCTATCCCGGCGCGTCGGCGAAAGTCGTCGAAGACTCGGTCACTGCCATCATCGAACGTCAGATGAACGGCGCGCCGGGACTGACGTACACGTCCGCCACGAGCGGTAACGGCGAGTCGTCGGTCAACCTGACGTTCCGTCAGGGCACCAGTCTCGATCTGGCGGCGGTGGAAGTGCAGAACCGCCTGAAGACGGTCGAGTCGCGCCTGCCGGAGGTCGTGCGTCGCTACGGCGTAAAGGTCGAGCGCGCGGCCGACAACATCCACATGGTCGTCACGCTGTCGTCGCGCAATCCGGCGGTCAACGAATTCGATCTGGGAGAAATCGCGGCCTCGCAGGTCATGAACCAGCTCAAGCGCGTGCCCGGCGTTGGTCAGGTGCAGTTCTGGGGCACGGAGAAAGCGATTCGTATCTGGCCGGATCCGGCCAGACTCGTCGCGCTCGATCTCACCGCCACGGACATCGTCTCCAAGGTGCGCGCCTACAACGCGCGCGTGACCATCGGGGATCTTGGCGCGGGGGCGACGCCGACGTCCGCGCCGATCAACGCGAACGTCGTGTCCGACAGCGCGTTGTCCACGCCGGAAGCCTTCGCCGACATTCCGCTGCGCGTGCGCTCGGATGGATCGGCCATCCGCCTGGGGGATGTGGCGCGCGTGGAGCTGGGCGCGTCGGACTACAACTACTCGTCGCGTGTCGACGGACTGCCGGCCACGGCAATGGGCATCAAGCTGGCGGCCGGATCGAATGCCGTTGAAGTCATGAAGGCCGTGCGTCAGGTGATGAACGAGCAGGCGAAGCTGTTCCCGGCTGGGGTCGAGTACCAGATGCCTTACGAGACGGCGTCGTTCGTAAAGGTCTCGATCCAGAAAGTCGTGACGACGCTGCTCGAAGCCATCGTGCTCGTGTTCCTGGTGATGTATCTGTTCATGCAGAACCTGCGTGCGACGCTGATCCCGACGCTCGTGGTGCCGGTCGCCTTGCTCGGTACGTTCGGCGTGTTGCTGGGACTGGGTTACTCGATCAACACGTTGACAATGTTCGGCATGGTGCTCGCTATCGGCATTCTCGTGGACGACGCCATCGTCGTTGTCGAGAACACCGAGCGGATCATGGTCGAGGAGGGGCTGTCCCCTTACGCGGCCACGGTCAAGGCGATGCAGCAGATCAGTGGGGCCATCGTGGGCATCACGGTGGTGCTCGTGACGGTTTTCGTGCCGATGGCGTTCTTCTCGGGCGCCGTGGGCAACATCTACCGTCAGTTCGCGATCACGCTCGCGGTGTCCATCGGCTTCTCGGCGTTCCTCGCGCTCTCGCTCACGCCGGCGCTGTGCGCCACCCTGTTGCGCCCGGTCTCGCACGAACACCACGAGAAGCGCGGCTTCTTCGGATGGTTCAACCGCACGTTCGCGCTGGGCACCGAACGCTACACGCGCACCGTCGACAAGACGTTGCGGCATCCGTGGCGCGCGCTGCTGGTGTACGGGCTCGTGCTCGTCGCGGTGCCGCTGGCGTTCATGCGCTTGCCGACGGCCTTCATTCCGGAGGAAGACACGGGCAGCTTCATGGTGATGGCGTCCGAGCCGCGGGGCGCGACGCTGCCTGAGGCGATGACGGCGCTGGGGCGCATCGAGCGCTATCTGATGCAAAACGAGCCGGTCAAGCACGTGTTCGTGCTGGGTGGCTGGAACGAGTTCGGCGCGGGGCCGGGCGGCGGCATGTTGTACGTCACGCTCAAGGACTGGCACGAACGCACCTCGAAGCACGACGGTGTGAACGCCATCGTCGAGCGCGTGAACGAGAAGTTCATGGGGCAGCCGGATCGCATGATGATCGCGATGAACAGCCCGGCGCTGCCGGAGCTGGGCTCGTCCAACGGCTTCAATCTGCGCTTGCAGGACCGCGCAGGCGTGGGCAGGGACGTTTTCACTGCGGCGCGTGACGACCTGCTTCACAAAGCGGCGCAGGACCCGGTGCTCAAGAACGTGATCTTCGCCGGTCAGGGCGATGTGCCGCAGGTCGACGTGAGCCTCGACCGTCGCAAGATGGAAGCGCTCAAGGTGAATATGGACGACGTGAACACGACGCTCGCCACCATGTTCGGTTCGGACTACGTGGGCGACTTCATGCTGGGCGCGGAGAGTCGTCGCGTGCTCGTGCAGTCGGACGGCCGTCGGCGCGTGTCGCCGGAAGACATCGGCAATCTGCGCGTGCGTAACGCCAATGGCGAGATGGTGCCGCTCTCGGCTTTCGTTGCGCTCAAGTGGAAGCTCGGGTCGCCGCAGCTCACGCGATACAACGGCTATCCGTCGTTCACGATTCAGGGCGAATCCGCGCCGGGCAAGAGCAGTGGCGAGGCCATGGCGCGCATGGAGGAACTGATGAAGGCGTTGCCGGCAGGCATCGGGCACGAGTGGAGCGGGCAGTCGCTGGAAGAGCGCGACTCGGGGGCGCAGGCGCCGATTCTCTTCGCGTTGTCGGTGCTGGTAGTGTTCCTTGCGCTCGCGGCGCTCTACGAGAGTTGGGCGATTCCGGCGGCGGTCATCATGGTGGTGCCGCTCGGCGTGATCGGTGCGCTGGGCGCGGTGAGCCTGCTGGGGATGCCCAACGACATCTACTTCAAGGTGGGATTGATCGCGACCATCGGTCTGTCGGCGAAGAACGCCATTCTGATCGTGGAGGTCGCCAACGATCTGACCAGACAAGGCATGGCATGGCTCGACGCCACCGTGGAAGCGGCGCGCCTGCGTCTACGTCCGATCATGATGACCTCGCTGGCGTTCGGTTTCGGCGTGGTGCCGCTGGCGATTGCGTCGGGACCGGCGTCGGGCGCGCAGCGCGCGATCGGTGTCGCCGTGCTCGGCGGGATCGTCACGGCGACGGTGCTGGCGATTTTTCTGGTGCCGGTGTTTTTCCTGACGGTCGGTCGCTTCGTGCGTCGCTCACACAATGACGGCAAGGCTGCGCAGGCAGACGCCGCGCCCGCCGTCGAGGGGAAAGTATGACGATGTTTCGACCCCGCCTTCGCGGGATGACCTTGGCCGCGACAGGCTGTTTTGCGTTGCTCGCCGGATGCACGATGGCGCCCACGTACGAGCGACCCGCCGCGCCGATGCCCACGACGTATGAAGCGGCGCCGGCGGGTGGCGACGTGCAACGCGCGCTCGCCGCGCCGCTCACGGGCGACGCCGACTGGGCCGACGTCTTCACCGATCCGGCGTTGCAGGCACTGATTCGCAAGGCGCTCGCACAGAACCGCGATTTGCGTCTGGCGTCGTTACGCGTGCAGGAAGCCCGCGCACTTTACGGTATCGAAGGCGCCAACCTGTTGCCGACCGTGCAGGCAGGAGGCTCGTTCTCCCGTCAGCGCTATTCGGGTTCCGCCGGACTGCCCGAGGGCGGCAGCAGTACGCCGGGCGGCTATGTCGCCAACGATGTTCGGGCAATGGTCGGCGTGAGCGCATTCGAGCTCGATTTCTTCGGACGCGTGCGCAGCTTGCGCGACGCCGCTTTACAGACGTATCTCGCAAGCGAAGAGGCGCAGCGCGCGGCGCAGGTCAGTCTCGTGGCCGAAGTGGCGACGGCCTACATCGGACTCGTTGCCGCCAACGAGCAGCGCGCCTATGCGGCCAAGGTGCTGGCCGCGCGTGAGGCGGGCATGCAGGTCATTCGCCTGCGCGCCGAGCGAGGGCTCGTCGACGGCCTCGATCTGAACACCGAGACGACGCAGGTCGAAGTGGCGCGCGCGGCATTCGCCGAGCGTGAGCGCCAGCGCAGCGAGATCGCGCACGTCTTGCAGGTGCTGACCGGTGACGTGGCGACACGGCCCTCGTCCGAGGCGGCGCTCGACAGTGCCTTCGTGGTACCGGTCGCGGCGGGATTGCCGTCGTCGTTGCTGATGCGACGCCCGGACATCCGGCAGGCGGAAGCACAATTGCGCGGCGCGAACGCGAATATCGGCGCCGCCCGGGCCGCCTTCTTCCCGTCGATCCGGTTGACGACCGACATCGGTACGGCCAGTTCGCGCATCACCGATCTGTTCAGCGCGGGCACCGGTGTCTGGTCGTTCATGCCGCAGATCACCGTGCCGATCTTCGACGGCGGACGCAACATGCAGGGGCTGGATCTGGCGAACGTGCGCAAGGAGATGGCGGTCGTCTCGTACGAGCGTGCCATTCAGACCGCTTTCACCGAGGTCAACGACGCGCTTTCGTCGCAGCAATGGCTGACGCGTCAGCTCCAGGCGCAACAGCGTGTGTCGGATGGCGAGCGCGAGCGGCTGCGACTGGCCGAGCGTCGTTATGCGAATGGGGTGGCGAGCTATCTGGAGCTGCTCGACGCGCAGCGCAGCGACTTTCAGGCGGCGCAACAGCTGATCGACGTGAAGCAGCGCGTGCTGGTCAATCACGTGGCGCTGTATCGCGCGTTGGGCGGCGGCTGGACGCCGCATGTCGAGCCTTCCTGAGCACAGGTGACGCGCCGTCGGCGATGACGTGCCGTCCGTGCCGAAGTCGCGTATGCGAGGCAAAACATCCCCCGCCGGGTCTCGCGAACCGGCGGGGGTTTTTCATGCGGCGGCGCCGCGTGAAGCCGTGATGCGCGAGCGTCAGAATGCGAAACGGCCTTCCGAGGCGATCTTCGCCAGCGGCTCGCGCTGGCTCGGTAGTTCGCGAGCGCGCAGCCCTTCGGGCAGCGCGCTCAAGTCGCCACCCGGGCGGCCGATCGCGATGGCGGCTTCGATCTTGTATTCCGGCGACAGGTCGAGCGCGTTGCGGATCCTGTCGTGTTCGATGCCGGCCATACCGTGCGTCGCCCAGCCCGAGAGCGAGGCTTGCAACGCAAGGTAAGCCCATGCCGAACCGGCGTCGAAGCTATGCGTCGGTGCGGGCACTTCCTTGTCGCTGCCCGGTGGCGTGAACGTCGACTTCGAGATCACCAGCACGAGCGCGGCGGCGTGCCTGGCCCAGCGCTGGTTGAATTCGTTGAGAAAGCCGACGAACGGCTCCCAGTGCGGCGTGCCACGGCGCGCATAGACGAAGCGCCAGGGTTGTGCGTTATACGCCGAGGGGGCCCAGCGGGCCGCTTCGAGGAACGACAGCAGGGTCGCTTCGGGAATCGGTTCATCCTTGAACACGCGCGGCGACCAGCGGGCCACGAATTGGGGGTCGATCGGATGGTCGGCTTGACGGGTATTGAGATCGGTCATGCGAATGTTTCGTCGGCAAAAATATGGCTTCACGTCGGCGCTAAGCCGACATGTCGGGGGCAGGCAAGCCTGAGCGGATTTCAACGATAGTGCACGCATTGCCCGATCCCAACCAATATCGCCGCACGTGCATATAACGGGGCGCGATTATCCTGCGTCGAGAACCCCTGACAGGAAATGCGGATTTTCTTGCCGGTTGCTAATGGCGAGGGCGTCACGGGAGAGGGCGTCACCGGCGCGGCGCGCGTCCGACATGACGATGCTGCAATGGCAGGGGAGCGGACGTCGGGGCGGTGTGTGGGGCGCGCGGCGGTATCTCGGCGCGACGGTCAAGACGCGGATCGCGTGTCTTCGAGCGTTAGCGGAGCAGGCGCGTGCGGCGCCAGCCGCCGCAGCGATAGCGCCGAGGCTGCGATCAGCAGGCCGATGACGAGCGACACCCAGAGGATCGCATCGTCGCCCCAGTGTTCCCGGGCGAAGGCGTATCCCCAGGGCGCCACCGCCGAGACGGCGAACGCCGGGGCGAGCAATGTGCCCAGCGCCCGGGCATAGGCATCGCGCGCAAAGAGTTCGAGCGGGAGGCTGGCGCGCAGCAGCGTCGCCAGCCCGTTGAGCGCCCCGTAAAAGAAGATGAAGACGCCGGCCGCGAGCGGCGACGACATGCCCGCCAGCCCCAACGCAAAGCAGACCGGCAGGCCGCAACCGACCACGACGTTGAGTTTGACGGCGCTCGCCTGCCGGGGCTGAAGCCATTCCAGCATCCGCGCACAGACTTGTCCGAGGCCCCACGTGGCGGCGAGCCCGACGGGCAGCCCGCGCGTGCTCAGCAGCGACGTGAGGTGTGCCGCCAGTCCCGATGACAGGACCGAGACCAGCGCCATGATCGCGCCGTAGAGCAGCGCGGGTGTCCATGGCAACGAGGCACGAGAACCGCCTGCATCGCCTGTCGCCGGCATGCGGGGCGGTGTGGGTGGCAGACTGCGTAGCAGCGCCCAGGCGACGAGCCCGATGGCGCTGTAGACGAACACGCCTGTGCGCCACCCCCAGCCATCGCCAAGCCAGTTGCCCAGCGGCCAGAAAACGGTCGTCGCCAGCCCGCCGATCAGCGTGATCTGCGTCATCGGACGCCGGGCGTTGGCGCCATAGAGCACGGCGAGCGTGGCGAAGGCGGCGTCGTACAGGCAGAGCCGCATGCCGATGCCGAGCAGGCACCACGCGGCGTAGAACTGCGTCAGTGTGGTGGCGGTGGCCAGCACGACGCAGCCGACGACGCACACGAGCGTGCCCGCGCACATGACGCGGCGTCCGCCCAGACGTTCGAGCCAGCGGCCGGACAGCGGCGAGACGGCCGCCATCACCAGCATGGCGAGCGACGGCCCCGCGTACACCCACGTCTGCGCCCAGCCCGTATCGCGGGCAATGCGCCAGGCAAAGGCGCCCGGCAGATAGAAGTTCACTCCCCAGTTGATGAGTTGTGCAAGACCGAGCCTGAGAACGATGGGCATAACGCGGAGCGGGCGGTAGCGCGATGATGGATGCGTGAATGACGGTGGCGGAGGCCGGACCCGTGGCGAATGTCGCCAATCGGGCGAATTCGACGAATCTGCCGAATCTGCCAGCCGGCATCCGTCCGTTACCGGCATGGTGCGCCAGCGGCATCTCTTGGTAAAGTCTTGGCATCTTATTCGGTTCATAAGGAAAACTTTGAGATGCGCCGTCTGAATCT
This sequence comes from Pandoraea anhela, assembly GCF_902459655.1. GTDB lineage: Bacteria > Pseudomonadota > Gammaproteobacteria > Burkholderiales > Burkholderiaceae > Pandoraea > Pandoraea anhela. Next base: position 20,220 of record NZ_CABPSB010000010.1, on the reverse strand, counting down.
GGACCAGCTTCGCACGTTTTCGGAGGTGATCGACGCCGGCAGCTTCTCTGCGGCCGCCGCACGTCTCGATCTGTCGCAACCCGCCGTGAGCCTTCAGGTTCGCCAGTTGGAACAGCGCCTGAACGTCCGGCTCATCGAGCGGGTCGGCAAGCGCCTGAAGCCGACCTCGGCGGGCGTGACCCTGCTGGAACACGCGCGCCGTATCGACGTCGCCGTCGAAGACGCCATGCAGGCGCTGTCGAGCCATGCACGCGGCGTGGCGGGCGAGGTCGCTATCGGCACGGGCGCAACGGCGTGCATTCATTTGCTGCCTCCGATGCTGCGCGCTATGCGCAAACGTCATCCAATGCTCGATATCCGCGTGAGTACCGGCAATACCGACGATGTCGTCACGGCGGTGACCGAGAACCGGCTCGACATTGGCCTCGTGACCCTGCCCGCGACCGGGCGCAGCCTGCAAATCACCCCCGTGCTGCGCGACGAGTTCGTTGCCATTGCCCCGGCAAGCGATCGCGAATGGGCGCAAGAGGTCACGCCGCATGCGCTTGCCGCAGCGCCGATGGTCGCTTTCGAATCCGGCAGCAGCACGCGGTTGCTGATTGATGAGTGGTTCTTGCAGGCGGGGCTTCGTGTGCGGCCGGGAATGGCGCTGGGCAGCATCGAGGCCATCAAGGAAATGGTCGCGGCGGGATTGGGCTACAGCATTGTGCCGCGCATGTCGGTCAATGCGGTTCATCACAGACGCGGATTGCGTATATCCACGCTGACACCGGCGTTAACGAGAACGCTTGCGATCGTGGTGCGCCAGGATAAACCGCTCACGCCGGGATTGCGAAAAGTCTTGTCGGCATTGGAGGCATTGGGCTGCGCGGTGTGAAATTCGATGCGAAAATCATTCGCACTCCACGCGAAATGGCAGAGTTGTTTTATTGGGCAAAATTACTCCCCGCAAAACGCAAGGCTCAGACTACAATGCGCGAATATCGGCAATCCACCGGCAATTATTGAGAACGTGCAATTCGCAATGCATCACAATCTTTATCGATATGAGGGGCTGCTTGGCGCCCGGTCGGTCGAGGCGCTGGACGCCGAGTTTCAGAAACTGACGCAAACGCTGGAATACGACGCATTGTTCTATGCCCCGTTATTGCCGCGTCGCGAACGAGAGGCCGCCGCGTTTCAGATGGACGATCAGCTCATTTCCGCCCAGGGAATGCCTAGTCGCCATATCTTCACGACATTTCCACCGGCGTGGATCGAGCGTTATCAGAGTGCGGGCTATGCGGAAGTCGATCCGGTGCTCGTCGCTGCGAATCTGTCGCCGCTGCCGATTCTCTGGCGCACGTTTCTGACGCAGAGGCGGCCGCATCCGATCTTTGCCGACGCGCGCGCTCACGGCCTTGGCTGCGGCGTATCGATCCCGATCTACGGCGCCGCCGGCGAGCGCGCGATTTTCAGTGCCGCAACGGCAAAGTCACCGGAAGAATCGGTCGAACTCGAATCGCGTATGGTGGGTGAAATCTATCTGACGGCGTTGTACTTTCATCAGGCGATTCAGCAACTCGATATGCAATGGGTGGCGAGTCGCAGCAATGGCAAGCTCAGTCCGCGCGAGATTGAAAGTCTGCTGTGGGCGGCGCGTGGTAAAACGGCATGGGAGATCGGATTGATTCTGAAGATATCGGAACACACCGTGACTTTTCATATCAATAACGCCAAACGCAAGCTTGGTGCCGTCAACCGCCATCAGGCAATTGCTGCGGCGATCAGCACCGGTTTGATTTCCCCCTGAATTTTCCGTAATTCATATCTTTCTCGTGAGCGCTTTTTTCCAGCGCTCACGTGCGGGATTCGCTCGCCGTTTTTTTCGTTAGCGCCTGCTTTTTCTCTGAACTTTTACTTCTGGTTTTCACAGGATGAAATGACTTGCGCTTCGAGAGAGGTGCGTTATTTCACAATTGTCGCGTCGTCTGTTTCACGACAACTTTCCGCCATCTTCGAGACATTCTGACCGCGAATTCGACGGATTTCACACTTTTTCCGAAACAGTGTGTTGTCGCTTTGCGGCTGGTTCATTGCTAGGGGAAAACTATAATTTACTCATGACGAAAACTGATTGGTTAGCGGTTTTCGCTTCGATGAGTCAGATACGAACGATAAAAGGAGTTTTCCATGAAAAAGAACCTGCTGACTGCCGTGGCGCTGGTGAGCCTCACGGTTGCCGCCGGCTCGGCGATGGCTGCCGATCAGTCTGTCGGTGTGACCCGTGAGCATGTGCGTGCCGAACTGCAAGCTGCGCGCGAGCTTGGCCTCTCGCCGGTGACGGAATTCAACTTTCCGTACACCTTGGCGCAGTCGGTGCAACTGCAAAAGCGCACGGCGGAAATCGAAGCCGCTCAGCGCAGTGCCGCGCCGCAAGCCCCGATGGCCAACTAAGACCGCAGGGTCGGCCGGCAGACCGAGGAAGCCAATGTCAACGCAGTCATCGACTGGCATCTCAGCCGCATCCGATCCGCATTAGATCCGCATTCGATTCACCTGCGATGCGAAGACGGCCCGCCCCGCCGCACGAATCGTTGCACGACACCGCCGCGTGTCACCTGCCACAGCCCCGCGCGAGGATGCGTTCCCGACGGGGCTTGTGTGTTTCTGAGGGCTCCACGTCACGACCACGTTTCACGACGACGCGGTGTCGCCCCTACGCTTGTCGTTTCAATGCGTGGCGCCGGTTTGGCCGGTTGGGCCGGTCCGAGCGGTGTCGCCGGTGCCATGCGATGCGGCCAGCGAGGCGGTGTCCCTCGCCACGCTCGATTGCCAGCCGCCACCTAAGGCGAGGAACAGGTTGATCTGATCCATCGCGACTTGCGTCTGCGACGCCGCCAGCGCGGCTTCGGCGCTGGCGTGCGTGCGCTCGGCGTCGAGACTCGTGAGGTACGGTGCGCGACCGGCCTCGTAGAGCTTGTGGTTCTGCTCGGCGGCGGCGCGCGACCTGTCGCGGGCGTCGCGCAGGGCGTCGTCGCGCTGCAATTCACGCGTATACGCCGAGAGCGACGTTCTGGCTTCTTCCACCGCCCTCAGCACAACGCCGTCGAAATGCGCCAGCGCGGCGTCGGCGCCGGCTTCCATCCCCTTGATGTGCGCGCGCACGCCGTTGGTCGGCAGCGACCACGTGATCATCGGGCCGACGGTCCACTGCTCCGTGCGGCCCTGTCCGAAGTGTTCCAGCACACCGTTCGCGCCGATCGACGCGCCGAAGCGGATCGACGGATAGAGGTCTGCCGTGGCCACGCCGATCCTGGCGGTGGCCGACGCGAGTTCGCGTTCGGCCTGACGCACGTCGGGGCGACGCTTGAGCAACGCCGTGCCGTCGCCGACCGGCAGCGCTTGTGTGAGTTGCGGAATGCGTCGGCATTGGGTCACGCGCGCGTCGAGCGTGCCGGGCACCTTACCGAGCATCACGGCCAGGCGATACGTCGCGGCGTCGTGCTGCGCCTGGAAGTGCGGCAAGGCGGCGCGCAGGGTGTCGGCCTGCGCCTGAGCGCGCAGCAGATCGGTCGGCTGATCGCGGCCGGCGTCAACGAGTTTGCGGGTAATGGAGACGCTGCGTTCCTGCAACTTCAGTTGCTCGTTGGCAATGTCGTATTCATGGTTGGCGGCACAGCCTTGGACGTAGGCGCGCACGGTTTGCGCCGCCACGCTCACGCGGGTCACGTCGAGCGCGGCCTGACTGGCTTCGGCGGCGGCCATTGCGGCTTCGTCCGCCCGCGCGAGTTTGCCGAAGAAATCGATCTGATAGGAGATGCCGAGCGTGGCGACGGCGAGGTTCACCACCGGCAGCTTCTCTTCCTTGAGCAGACTCTCGCCGGAGATCTGGGCGCGTAGCGCCTCGGCTTGCACGCCACCCTGCGGCAGGTTCTCCGACTTCACTTCCTGATATGTCGCCACCGCGCGCTGCAAATTCGCCAGCGCCACGCGCACATTCGTGTTGGCGGCGAGCGTTTCTTTGACGAGCGCGTCGAGTTGCGGGTCGTCATAGAGCTGCCACCAGTCGTGCGGCACCGCTTCGATGGAGACGGCGTGCGTGGCACGTAACGAGGCATCGGCAAGCGCGCCGTTCGCCTCGGGCGAGCGCATCGCGGAATGCTCTGGCAGGCGATAGTCCGGGCCGACCGTCGTGCAGCCGGCGACGAGCGCAGCCGCTGCGGCCATGGCACCCATCGCGCCCATCGCGTGGAAACGCGCTTTCCAGGACCTCACTGGCGAGCCCTCGCTTGTGCCGCCGGCGTACCCGGTCGGGAGGCGGACGCAAACGTGGTCGTCGCGCCGTTGTGCGTCGCGGGCGTGGCCGACGTGCCTTGGCCTTCCACGATGGTGACGGTTGCGGTGCGCCCGGCGACGAGACGCATGTCCTTGGGCACATCGTCGAGCGCGATGCGCACCGGAATGCGTTGGGCGAGGCGTACCCAATTGAACGTCGGATTGATGTTCGGCAGCATCGATGCGCCGCTGGTGCGGTCGCGATCCTCGATCCCGGCGACGATGCTCTGCACATGGCCGTGCAGTACCTGATGCTCGCCCATGAGTCGAATGTCGACTTTGTCGCCGATGTGGATGCCGTGCATCTTGGTTTCTTCAAAATAGCCTTCGACGTGCAGCGAGTCGGCATCGACCATCGAGAGCACCGGACGCCCGGTGCTGACATAGTCACCCACGCGCGGCAGGCGGTCGTTGAGATAGCCGTCGGCGGGCGCGAGCACACGGGTGCGTTCGAGGTTGAGCGTGGCGATGCGCACGGCGGCGTCGGCCTGCGCCACAGCAGCCTCGCCGGCTTCGACCCTGGCCTGACCGGCCTCCACGACTTCCCTGGCCACGACCTCCGTCAACTGACGATTGCGTGCGTTCTCGCGGCGGGCCTGCGCCAGCGTGGCGCGCTGCGCGGCGGCCGTGGCTTCGGCTTGCTGCAAGGCGAGCGTGTAGCGGTCGCGATCGATCACGAACAGCAGATCGCCGCGATGCACTTGCTGGTTGTCCTTCACTTCGACATCGGTGATGAGACCGGAGACGTCGGGGGCGACTTGTACGATATCGGCGCGAATGCGGCCGTCGCGCGTCCACGGAGCGACGGTGTAGTAATCCCACAGATGCAGCAGCACGAAGATCGCGACGCAAGAGACGGCAAGCGTCAGGACGACGGGACCGAGGGAGCGAAGTTTCAGTTTCATGGTTGACAGGCGCGCGCGATGGCGACAACGCCGCCCAGCGCGATGATATACACAGCAAGGTTGAATAACGAACGGTGCCACACGAGCCGGTAAAAGCCCATGCGCGCGAGTACGAAACGCAATGCGCCCGTCAGCACGAACGCCACGACCATCAGGGCCAGCAGCGTCGGCACGAATACGCCGTAGATGTCGATTTCGCCGCTCATCGGGCGCTCCCGGTAGTGGTGGCGGGGAAGAGCGCCACGTGGATATCCATGAGCGAGGCGCGCGCACTGCGCGACGCCTGATCGCTGTGGGCAACCAACGAGCGCACTGCGCCCAGCAATTTGTCTTGCAGCGAGGTGTCCGGGCGGCTCACCTGTTCGTCGAGTCGCGACTGGTAGAAGCGCGCCACGTCGGTGAGCGCGGCTTCGACGGCACTGCGCTGCGAGGGATTCAGATGCGGCAATTCGCGCTGCAAGGCGAGCGCCGAGAGTTCGACGCGCACTTCGGTGAAGCCGTCGCTCGAGGTCTCGCTCTCGCTTGCCGCCAGACGCGGCACGAGTTGCCCGAGCCGGTCGAGCAGACGTGACCGCAGGCGGTTGTGCTCGCTCACGGAGCGGCCCACGGCGTTCTTCGCGATGTCGCGCCAGCTTGAATGAATCAGGCGGCGCATGGCCACGCGCGTGCCGAACGGACGTGTCTGCAACGTCCAGAGCAGCGCGAACAGCACGCCGGCCAGACCGGCGATATTGCTGTTGAAGAACGCCGGGAAGTCGGCGCTGTAGCCGCCCTGAATGCCCACGAAGCTCGCGGTATTGACCGCTACGAGCATCGCCACCATCGTAAAGCGCGGCTGGGGGATGAACGTGCCGAGCAGCAGATACGGCACGGCAAAGAGTGCGACGAGCAGACCGAAGTCGTGGGCGTTGGTCAGCATGAAGAAAACGTAGACGGCAGCGAACGCCACGCACACGGCTGTTGCCCAGAAGAACGAGCGGATGAACGGCGCGGGTTCGTCCATGGCCGCGAAGAAGCAGCACGCGACCGCCCCGAGCGAGACGGCGGCGGCGCCGTCGTTCCACCCCGTGTAGATCCATGCCATGCCCATAAGAAACGTGCACAGGGCGGCGGAGATCGTCGAGAACAGCAGCAGGCCGTGGTCGTAGTGGCGTGCGCCGCCCAGTTCCCAGTAGGGGAAGGCGGGTATCCAGTCGGTGGTGTGGGCGGCGTCGGCGTTGTCTTGCCGACTGAAGCGGCGTTGCAGCGAGGCACAGTCCTGCCACAACTGCACGAGCGAGCGAAGACGGTCTTCGGTCGCGGCGACGAGTGCGCCGTACCAGTCGGCGGCTTCGCCGGCGGACGGCGGCGGACTGAGCAGATGCGCCGGCGCCGGCGACGGCGCGCCGCGCCGCAGCCACGCGACCACCTCGGCCATCCTGGCTTCGAGCGCTTGCGGTGCGCCCTTCGGATGCAGTCGCAACGTGCGCACGAGCGAGGCGACCGTCGAGAGTACCGGCATCATCATCGTCATGCGCCCGCGCAACTCCTGCGCGTCGCGCACGCGCTCGGACGTGTCGGCGTCATAAGACAACTGGCTGATCAGTTGGTCCAGGGCCAGAATGTCCGCCGCCATGCGGTGGCGGCTCATATGACGCGTCGCTTTGCCCTCGGGGTCTGCCGAGAGCATGTCGGTGGTCCAGCGCGCCGCGTCCGTGAGCCAGCGTGTGGAGCGGTCGTGCAGCACCCTGGCGACGCTGGTCGGCAGGATCACCGCACCGACGACACTCGCGCAGACGATCCCGAGAATGATCTCCTCGGCCCGGGCGACGGCGATGTCGAAAATGCCGGACGGCGTGTTCACGGCCGGCAGCGCGATCAGCGGCAGCGTGTACGACGCGAGCAGGAAGACGTAGCTGCGCGGCGTGCGATGCAACAACGAGATATAGAGCAACGTGCCGGTCCACAGGCCGACGGCGGCCATCAGCCATTCCGGTGTATCGACCAGCGCGGGCACGAACGCAATGGACGCCGCCGCCCCCAGCAGTGTGCCGAGTACGCGATACAGCGCCTTGGAGCGTGTGGCGCCGGTGAGCGGGTGCGAGACGATGTAGACCGTGGCCATGGCCCAGTAGGGACGTGGCAGGCCCAGCGCGAGCGCGATGTAGAGCGCCAGCATCGAGGCGACGAACGCCTTGATCGAAAAAATCCAGTCGCGTGACGATGGCCAGGTAAGCACGATTTACTGCTTGGGGAGCGCCATCGCGGGGATGGACCCGTCGGGGTCGGCCGCGCGGTTGAGTGTTTCGAATACACGCAGCACCGCCTCGAAGTCTTCTCGGGGGAGGTTCGCGAATACCTTGGCGCGCAGCTGGCTGAGTTCGTGTTCGAGCTTCCCGGCGAGCGTTTCGCCGGCCTCGGTCAGCCGCAGCGCGTTGGCGCGCCGGTCGCTGGCGTCGACTTCGCGCACGACCAGACCGGCGGCGCACAACTGATCGAGCAGGCGCACGAGCGACGCGCCTTCGAGCCCGACATACTCGGCAAGCTCGACCTGACGCACACCCTGGCCGAGACGGCGGATGAACAGCAACGGGCCGGCGCTCGCCGCGGAAATGCCGTATTCGACGATCGCGCCCTGCGATAGCTGACGCCACTGTTTGCCTGCCAGCAACAGATGGCTGGTGAAGACGAAGCGGAGCGATTCAAGGGAGGTCATGGCGAAAGATTATATGTTAACTAATAATTAGGTTGCTAGTTAATAGCCTGTTGCGCCAGGCGTGGCAATCATAGGAAGGTTGGTGTCGGCATCGCTTGCGCAGGCACACGGGGCGTGCCTCCCGACGATTCGCCCGGGTAAGATAGCGGCACTCATGGCGGCATTCGCCGAGCGCGCCGACCGGCACGCATGTATTACGACATATTTCAAAGGACGCCCAATGACATCGAAGGGACTGGATAGCGAATCGTTCGCGTTGCTGCTCGCGGCGGTGCAACGTTTCATCCGCGAGCGGCTGATGCCCGCCGAGAACGAGGTCGAGGCGCAGGACGACGTGCCGGGCGCCATCGTCGACGAAATGAAGGAAATGGGGCTGTTCGGGCTCTCGATTCCCGAGGAATTCGGCGGTATCGGTCTGTCGATGGCGCAGGAAGTGCGTGTGGCGTACGAGTTCGGTCAGACGTCGCTGGCGTTTCGCTCGGTCTTCGGCACGAACGTGGGCATCGGCTCGCAGGGCATCCTGATGGACGGCACCGATGCCCAGAAGCGCGATCTTCTGCCGCGCGTGGCGAGCGGCGAGCTGATCATGTCGTTTGCGCTGACCGAGCCGGATGCCGGATCGGATCCTGCCGCGCTCAAGACGCGCGCAGTGCAGGACGGCGACACCTATGTGATCGACGGCGTGAAGCGTTTCATCACCAACGCGCCGCGCGCTGGCGCCTTCACGCTGATGGCACGCACCGGCGCAGAGGGCGCGGGCGGCATCTCGGCGTTCATCGTGCCTGCCGACACGCCGGGTCTGTCGCTCGGCAAGCCGGACAGGAAAATGGGCCAGCGCGGCACCAAGACCTGCGACGTCGTGCTGCAAGGGGCGCGGGTGCCGGCCGCGAACCTCATCGGCGGCGTAGCGGGCAAGGGTTTCAAGACGGCCATGAAAGTGCTCGACCGGGGCCGCCTGCACGTCGCGGCGCTCGCGTGCGGCATGGCGCAGCGTATCCTCGACGAGTCGGTGGCTTACGCGCGCGAGCGCAGGCAGTTCGGTCAGCGCATCGGCGACTTCCAACTGGTGCAGGCGATGCTCGCCGACAGTCAGGCCGAACTCTATGCCGGATGGTCGATGGTGCAGGACTGTGCGGTGCGCTACGACGCCAAACCCGCCGGGACGCGCGACGCCGACGTCAGCACGCGAGCATCGTGCGCCAAGCTGTTCTGCACCGAGATGGTCGGGCGGGTGGCCGATCGCGGCGTGCAGGTGCACGGCGGGGCGGGCTACATCAACGAGTACAAGGTCGAGCGCTTTTATCGCGACGTGCGCCTGCTGCGACTGTACGAAGGCACCACGCAAATCCAGCAACTCATCATCGGACGCGCCCTGATGCAGGGCGAATGAACGTGCAGACTTCCGCGCAGAAAGCGTCGCAAATGGCGTCGCAAATGGCGTTGCCATTGCTCGTTGCGTCGACATTCTTCATGGAGAACCTCGACGCGACCATCATCACGACGTCGATGCCCGCGATGGCGTGCGACTTCGGTGTGGCACCCTCTGAGCTATCGATCGGCCTGTCGGCCTATCTGGTCGCGCTTGCCGCGTTCATTCCGGCGAGCGGCTGGCTGGCGGACCGGCTGGGGCCGCGTCGCGTGTTTCCGGCGGCGATTGCGCTGTTCACGCTGGCGTCGGTGTTGTGCGCGATGAGCACGAGCCTCGACATGTTCACCGTGTGCCGTGTGTTGCAAGGGCTCGCCGGCGCGATGATGGTGCCTGTCGGGCGCCTGGTCGTGCTGCGCAGCACGCCGAAGCCGGCCCTCGTGCGCGCCATCGCGACGATCACCTGGCCCGGGCTCGCCGCACCGGTGCTCGGTCCCGCGCTTGGCGGCTTTATCTCGTCGACGTGGCGTTGGCACTGGATCTTTCTGATCAACGTGCCGCTGGGCATCGCGGCGTTCGTGGCAGCGCTATGGCTGGTGAAGCCGTCACCGGGACAGCGCAAGCCGTTCGATCTGGCGGGATTCGTCGCAAGTGGCGTCGGGGCCAGCCTGCTGATGTTCGGCGTCGAACTCGCGAGCCGCACGCCAGCGGACTGGCCGACCGTGATCGGTTGTCTGGGCATTGGCGGTCTGGCGATGGCTTGGGCGATTCGCCATTTCGCGCGTACGCCGCATCCGCTCATCCATCTCGGCGCGATGCGTGTGCAGACCTTCGCCGTGACGGTGTGGGGCGGTTCGATGTTTCGCATCGCCATCGGCAGCGCGCCGTTTCTCCTGCCGCTGATGTTTCAACTGGCGTTCGGCATGAGCGCGGTGACGTCCGGTCTGCTGATGCTCGCGCTGTTCGCGGGCAACCTCGGCATCAAACCGGCGACCACGCCGATCATGCGACGCTTCGGTTTCCGTCGCGTGTTGCTGGGCAACGGAGGTCTCGTCGCCGTCGGCTTTGCCCTGTGCGCGATGCTCTCGGCAACCACGCCGCTGTGGATCATCGCGCTGGTATTGCTCTTCGGTGGCATCTGCCGTTCGGTGCAGTTCACCACGCTGGCGACGCTGGCCTATGCCGACGTGCCGCCGGCCGACATGAGCGGGGCCAGCACGTTGTCCTCGGCACTCCAGCAAATGACGACCGGCATGGGCATCGCACTCGGCGCACTCGTGCTCAAGATCACCGAAGTCGCCGGGGCGACGCCGTTCAGTACGGCGAGCTTTCGCTGGACGTTCGTCGTCATGGCCGGTATCGCGCTGCTCGCCCTGCTCGACGGCGCTCGCTTGCCGGCCGACGCCGGCGCGCAGGTGAGCGGGCACGCGCCATTCTCGTCACGATGAGGTGAGCGGCTTCCGAGGGGCTGACGCACCGCAGGCAAGCATCATGATGGTGCGCGCGGGGCGGGCGCACCCTGCCGTGCACTGGTGCGGTGCAGCAGATGGTGCGCAAGAATCGGAAGCTTCCCATAGACAACTTCACATCTTCTCCTTGTCCGGCAACGCTTTGCCGGTAATCCCGCGTTCCCTGGCACGCTTGTTGCGTTAGCCATAACGCCAGCGGCAAAGGCGTCGCCGGCAATGAATTCAGGTGCGGCGTCGGGCGGGACAGCCTGCGACGTACCCACAGGACAACGGCGTCCCTCTGTGCTTCGGCACGGACGGACGCCGTTTTGTTTTTCGGGGCTGCGCTTCGGAGCGGTGCTTCGAAGTTGTATTTCGGCGCTGCAACGCGCGGCAACAGGAGAAGACAACATGGGCAAACCTCGTCTGGTCGTCATCGGCAATGGCATGGCGGGCATCCGCACGCTCGAAGAGCTGCTCGAGATCGCACCGGATCAGTACGACATCACCGTGTTCGGCGCAGAGCCGCATCCGAACTACAACCGCATCCTGCTCTCGCCGGTGCTCGCTGGCGAGCAGTCGTTCACGGACATCGTGCTCAATCCGCTCGACTGGTATGCGGACAAGGGCATCACGCTGCATCTGGGCAAGGAAGTCACGCAGATCGACCGGCCGCGTCGCCTCGTGCGCTGTGCCGACGGCACCGAAGCGCCGTACGACCGCCTGCTGATCGCCACCGGCTCCAGCCCGTTCATCCTGCCCGTGCCCGGCAAGGATCTCGACGGCGTCATCAGCTACCGGGACATTCGCGACACGCAGATCATGATCGATACGGCGCGCGTGAAGCGTCATGCGGTCGTGATCGGCGGTGGGCTGCTTGGACTGGAAGCGGCCAACGGCCTGAAGTTGCGCGGCATGGACGTCACTGTCGTACATCTTGCCGACACGCTGCTCGAACGTCAGCTCGACAGCACCGCCGGCAGGCTGCTGCAACAGTCGCTCGAAGCGCGCGGTCTCGCGTTCCGCCTCTCGCACCAGACGTCGGAAATTCTCGGTGATGCGCATGGCTGCGTGCGCGCCGTGAAGTTCGCCAACGGCGATGAAATCGCGGGGGACCTCGTGGTGATGGCCGCCGGTATCCGTCCGAACACGGCGCTGGCCGAAGCCGCCGGGCTGCACTGCCTACGCGGCATCGTGGTGTCGGACACGCTGCAAACCTACGACCCGCGCATCTACGCCGTCGGCGAGTGTGTGAGCCATCGCGGTGTGGCGTATGGTCTCGTCGCCCCGCTGTTCGAGCAGGCCAAGGTTTGCGCCAACCACCTCGCGCTCATGGGCATCGGCAGCTATCGCGGCTCGGTGCTCTCGACGAAGCTCAAGGTCACGGGCATCGATCTGTTCTCGGCCGGCGATTTTCTCGGCGGCGAAGGTACCGAGGAAATCGTGCTGTCGGATCCGGCGAGCGGCGTCTACAAGAAGCTCGTGATTCGCGACGACAAGCTCGTCGGCGCGTGCTTGTACGGCGACACGACCGACGGTGCGTGGTACTTCAAACTGCTGCGCGAAGGGCGCGCACTGGGCGAGCTGCGCAGCACCATCATGTTCGGTGAGACGAGCGTGGGCGACGTCGGCACGCAAGGCCAGAGCCGCGCCTCCGCCATGGCGGACAGCGACGAAGTGTGTGGTTGCAACGGCGTGTGCAAGGGCACCATCGTCAAGGCGATCACCGAGAAGGGCCTGTTCACGCTCGACGAAGTGAAGAAGCACACCAAGGCCGCCAGTTCGTGCGGTTCCTGCGCCGGGTTGTGCGAGCAGATTCTGATGAGCACGCTCGGCACGACATACGACGCCACACCGAAGCAAAAGGCCGTGTGCGGTTGCACCGATCTGTCGCATGCGGACGTGCGCCGCGCCGTGCGCGAGCATCGTCTCACCACGCACCGCGCCGCCTTCGATTTCCTCGAATGGCGAACGCCCAATGGCTGCGCGACGTGTCGTCCGGCACTGAACTACTACATGCTCAGCACGTGGCCGAAAGAAGCGGTGGACGATCCGCAAAGCCGCTTCGTCAACGAACGCGTGCATGCCAACATCCAGAAGGACAACACCTTCTCCGTCATTCCGCAGATGAAGGGCGGCGTGACGAATGCGAGCGAGTTGCGCCGCATTGCCGACGTGGCCGACAAGTATCAGATACCGATGGTCAAGGTCACGGGCGGTCAGCGTATCGACTTGCTCGGCGTGAAGAAGGACGATCTGGTGAACGTCTGGCGCGATCTGGGCATGCCGTCGGGGCACGCGTACGGTAAATCGATCCGCACGGTGAAGACGTGCGTGGGCAGCGAGTTCTGCCGCTTCGGCACGCAGAACAGCACCCAGATGGGCATCGATCTGGAGACGATGCTCGCGAACATGTGGTCGCCGCACAAGGTGAAGCTTGCAGTGTCGGGATGCCCGCGCAACTGCGCCGAGGCCGGGATCAAGGACGTGGGCGTGATCGCCGTCGACTCGGGGTGGGAGCTGTATGTGGGCGGTAACGGCGGCATCAAGACCGAAGTCGCGCAGTTCCTCGTCAAGGTGAAGACCGCCGACGAGGTCAAGGAGTACACGGGCGCGTTCCTCCAGTTGTATCGCGAAGAAGCCTATTACCTCGACCGCACGGTGCACTACCTCGACCGCGTGGGCCTCGATTACGTCAAGCAGCGCGTGGTGAACGATGCGGCCAATCGTCGTGCGCTGTACGAGCGGTTGCTGTTCTCGCTCGACGGGCTGCCCGACCCGTGGCAGGCGCGCATCAACGGGGCACAGGCCAACGAGTATCGTCCGCTGACGGTTGCCGGCGCGCCAGCCGACGCCGTGTCCACCGAAACCACGACCGCCTGAGGGAATGTCATGACGCAATCGCTTCAAGAATCGCTTCGATCATCGCTTCGATCCGGGCCGATCTGGCTGCATGTATGCGACGTGAACGCCATTCCGCGTCTGGGCACGCGCGTGCTGACCCATCCGGGCGGCGACATCGCACTGTTTCGCACCGAGAGCGACACCGTCTTCGCCTTGCGCGACAAATGCCCGCACAAGGGCGGCGCGCTGTCGCAAGGGATTGTGCACGGCGAGAAAGTGACGTGTCCGCTGCATGCCTGGAACATCGATCTGAACACGGGCGAGGCCTGCGCGCCGGACGTGGGCTGCGCACAACGTTTCCCGGTGCGGATCGACGCAGGCGAGGTGTACCTGTCGTTCGACGAGGCAGTGAGCGCTGACCCTGGCCAGGCGGGCGACGTGAGCGCCGCGGCGGTGGCCTGAGCGCCCCGCGACCTGAACGATCGTCGGAGCCCCCCATGACAACCATTACGCAAACCACCTGCTGCTACTGCGGTGTCGGTTGCGGCATGCTCGTCGAGAGCGACGGCGAGCGCATCGTCGGTGTGCAGGGCGACCCGGCGCACCCGGCGAACTACGGGCGGCTGTGCAGCAAGGGCATGACGCTGCCGCTCACCGCGCAGTCGCTCGCCGGACGCGTGCTGATGCCCGAGATGCGCACCTCTCGCGAGGCCGCACGTGCGCCTGCCACGTGGGACGCCGCGCTTGAAACGGTGGCGTCGCGCTTTGCCGAGGTCATCGACCGTCACGGCCCGGACGCCGTGGCGTTCTACGTCTCCGGGCAGTTGCTGACCGAGGACTACTACGTTTTCAACAAGCTGGCCAAAGGGCTGGTGCGCACCAACAACATCGATACGAACTCGCGCCTGTGCATGTCCAGCGCCGTGAGCGCGTACAAGATGGCGCTCGGCGCAGACGGTCCGCCCACGTGTTACGACGATCTCGAAGCCGCCCGCACGGTGATCTTCGCCGGCAGCAACATGGCGTATGCGCATCCGGTGCTGTTTCGACGCCTGGAAGCCGCGAAGGCGGCCGATCCGTCGATTCGCTGGATCGTGGTCGATCCACGTCGCACCGATACGGCGGCGATGGCCGATCTGCATCTGCCGATCGTGCCCGGCACCGACGTCGCGTTGTTTCACGGCATGTTGCATCACCTCATCTGGGAAGGGCGCATCGACCGTCGTTACATCGACGCGCATACCGAAGGGTTCGATGCGCTCAAGCAGGTGCTGCGGGCGTATCCGCCGCAACTCGTCGCGGATATTTGCGGCATCGACGAGTCGGCGCTGCGTCAGGCGGCAGACTGGTTCGGCGAAAGCCCGGCGGCGCTGTCGCTCTATTGCATGGGGTTGAATCAGTCGAGCCACGGCACGGAGAAGAACCTCGCGCTCATCCATCTGCATCTGGCGACGCGACAGATCGGACGCCCCGGCGCCGGACCGTTCTCGCTCACGGGGCAACCCAACGCGATGGGCGGGCGTGAAGTCGGCGGTCTGGCCACCATGCTCGCGGCGCATCGCGATATCGGCAACGCGGCGCATCGGGCCGAGGTCGAGCGGCTCTGGGGCGTGCAGGACCTGTCGGACAGGCCGGGGCTGCCTGCGGTGGAGATGTTCGACGCCGTTCGCGACGGGCGCATCAAGGCGATCTGGATCGCGTGCACCAACCCGGTCCATTCGATGCCGGATAGCGCGCGGGTTCGCGAGGCGCTGGCGACGGCGGAATTCGTCGTCGTGCAGGAAGCGTTCCATCAGACGGACACCGTGCCGTATGCCGACGTACTGCTGCCCGCCACCAGTTGGGGCGAGAAGGCCGGTACCGTCACGAACTCGGAGCGCCGGATTTCCCGCGTGCGCGCGGCAGTCCCTGCGCCGGGCAATGCCCGGGCCGACTGGTGGATCGCGAGCGAAGTGGCGCGGCGGCTCGCGCCGAGGCTCGGCGTGTCGCCGCAGCCGTTTGTGTTCTCGTCCATCGAGACGATCTTCGACGAGCATCGCTCGCTGACCGTCGGTCGCGATCTGGACATCGGCGGCATCGATTACCCCCTGCTGGCCGCGCGCGGGCCGCAGCAGTGGCCGTTCCCTGCGGGGGCTGCGCACGGCGTGGCGCGCCGCTACGAAGACGGCGTATTCGCGACGGCCGATGGACGCGCGAGATTCCACGCGTTCGAGTATCGGCCGGTCGCCGAGCCGATCAATGCGCGTCATCCGCTGCGCCTTATCACCGGGCGTTTGCGGGACCAGTGGCACGGTATGAGCCGCACTGGTCGGGTGGGCCAGTTGTTCGAGCATGCGCCGGAGCCGGCGCTGACGATGCATCCGGCGGATGCTGCGCGTCGCAACCTGCGCGCGGGGGACTTCGTGCGGCTGTCGAGTCGTCGTGGCGAGCGGGTGTTGATGCTGACGATGAGCGAGGACGTGGCGTCCGGCACGGTGTTCGTCCCGATGCATTGGAGCGGCCAGTTTCTCGGCGGCGGGGGCGTGAACGACACCACGACGGGCGCTGTCGACAAGTATTCGAAGCAGCCCGAGTTGAAGCATGCGGCGGTGCGCGTCGATCCGTTGACGCTGCCGTGGCGGGTGGCGGCGGTGCGCCGTGGCAATGCACTTCAACTGCATGCGGCGGTGCAGCCGTTGCTCGCCGAGCGACGGTTCGCGACGGTGCGTCTGGAGGGCGATGACCGTGTGGTCGTGACGGCTGCCGACGATCAGCCCGACGCGGCTTGGCTGGAGCGTCTGCATACGGCGCTGGGATTGCCGCGCGACGCGTCGTTGCTGGAGTATCGCGACGCGCGCCGCGCGATGACCAAACGCGTGGCGTGGCGCGGCACGCTGATCGACGGTGTGCTGGTGGCCGGCAGTGAGGCGGATGTGACCGGCTCGACGTCGCTGCTCGCGCGCGTGCGTGAGGGGTCGCCATGGACGCGGGCCCGTCATGCCGTGTTCGTGGCCGATAGCGGCCCGGCGCTGCCGCGCGACCGGACCGTCTGCCAGTGCCGGTCGGTCACGGCATCGAGCATCGGCACGGCGATTGCCACGATGGGTGCCGACGCCGATGTCGCTCAGCTCAAGGCAAAGCTCGGTTGCGGCACGGTCTGCGGCTCCTGCGTGCCGGAGTTGCAGCGCATGTGCGCGGCCTCCGGGGCCTCCGGGGCATCGGTCGGGGCTGCCGTCGGGGTGTCGATGGCGACGAGTGCCGCATGAGGGAGCGCTGGCGGGACATCGGAAACATCGAGGGCGGCGAGATCGTAGAGAAGGTAGACAAGGCAGACAGGGCAGACACGGCAGAGAGCGCAGAGAACATTCAGGAATCACGGGAGAACGATCATGAAACAGGGCAAAGTCACGCTGCTCAGCGCCGGACCCGGCGCTCTCGATCTGCTGACGTTGCGCGCGGCGCGCGTGCTGGGCGAGGCCGATGTGTTGCTCATCGACGATCTGGCGAATCCCGAGATCGCCACGCTTGCCCCGCACGCGCGCGTAATTGCCGTAGGCAAGCGCGGCGGTTGTCGATCGACGCCGCAGGCTTTTATCCAACGGATGATGTGCCGTTTCGCGAAGTGCGGCGCGCATGTGGTGCGGGTCAAGGGCGGCGACGCGCTGATGTTCGGTCGAGCGGGCGAGGAGATGACGGCGCTGCGGCGCGCGGGGGTGCCGGTCGAGATCGTCAACGGGGTGTCGGCGGCCTTCGCGGCGGCGGCCGGCCTCGGCATGTCGCTCACGCATCGCGATCACTGCGCGGGGGTGACATTCGTGACTGCGCACCGGCAGGACGGCAGTGCGCCCAACTGGGCGGCGCTGGCCGCGACGGGCACCACGCTGGCGATCTACATGGGGCTGCACCGGGTCGAGGAATTGAGCGCGACGTTGCTGACGCATCTCGATGCCGCCACGCCGGCGGGCGCGGTTCAGTGGGCGGGTACGCCGCAAGAGCGTCGCATGGTGACGTCGCTCGCACGGCTGGCGGCGGACGTGCGCGCCGGGGGCTACGCCAGTCCCACGATTCTGCTCGTGGGCGGCGCGGTCGCTGAGGCCACTGTAGGGCCGGTCTGTGAGGCCACTGTCGGGGCGGTCGGTGCCGAGGTGGGCCGAGAGGCCGTCATCGCCCGCGCTGCCTGAATCGTTGTATCGTCATACCGACGCACGCATACCCTTTTTCCTCTTTCTCACTGACTGGCCGACTGTGTCGGCCCTCACGACACTTGCCGAAAACACCGGATGCCGGGGATATCGATCCGCCGGCCGCCCCCTCCCGCAAGATGACTGGCGCTGCGTCTGCCGAGAGCGGGCCGGATGCGCAGGGCATGTTGCGCGTGCTGCTCGTCACCGATACGGACAAGCCGATCGGGGAGTTGCGCGCGGCGCTCGCGCGTCTGGGTTGCGAAATGCTGGCCGAGGTCGCCAAGCCGCAGGCGTTGCCGCGTGTGGTCGAGAGCGAGCGGCCGGACGTGGTCATCATCGACACCGAATCACCCTCACGCGACACGCTGGAACAATTGGCGGTGATGAATGCGGCGGCGCCGCGTCCGGTGCTGATGTTCTCCGCCGACGGCAATCAGTCGCGCATTCGTGCCGCTGTCGACGCCGGGGTGACGGCGTACTCCGTCGAAGGGCTGGCGGCGGACCGTCTCGCGCCGATTCTCGAAGTCGCGCTCGCGCGCTTCGCGCATGAAGAGAAGCTGCGTGCCCGGCTGGCGAAGGCCGAGAGCGAACTGGCCGACCGTAAGCTGATCGACCGGGCCAAGCGCTTGCTCATGGACCGGCGCAAGATTTCCGAGCAGGAGGCATACGCCATTCTGCGCAAACGGGCGATGGATCAGGGCGAGAAGCTCGTCGAAGTGGCGCGCCAGCTCGTCTCGATTGCCGAATTATTGGGATAGACACTGCTCATGTCGACGTCATCGAGGTTGGTTTCCGACGCGCAATCGTCCGACGGTATGTCGGACACCGGGCCGGAGAAGCGTCATTTGCGCGTGGGGTTCATCGCGCTCTCGGATGCGGCGCCGCTGGTCGTGGCGAAGCGTCTGGAACTGGGGCACGAGCATGGACTCACGCTGGAGTTGAGTCGCGAAGCGTCGTGGGCGGCCATTCGCGACAAGCTGATCACGGGTGAGCTGGACGCGGCGCATTCGCTCTATGGTCTGGTGTACGGCGTGCAACTCGGCATTGGCGGTCCGCGCGAGGACATGGCGGTGCTCATGGTGCTCAACCGCAACGGGCAGGCCGTGACGGTGACGCCCTCGCTGGCGGACGCGATGACCGAGACCGGGGATCTGCGTACTGCGCTGGCGTCGTTGGGCCGCCGGCCGGTTTTCGCGCAGACGTTTCCCACGGGCACTCACGCGATGTTCATGAACTACTGGTTCGCGGCGCAGGGCATCGATCCGCTCGCGGACATCGCCAGTATCGTGATTCCACCGGCGCACATGGTGGCGGCAATGGAGGAGGGCGGACTGGACGGCTTTTGCTGCGGCGAGCCGTGGCATGCGGTGGCGCAGGCCCGGGGGCTGGGGCGTACGGTCGCGGTGTCGAGCGACATCTGGCCGAATCATCCGGAGAAGGTGCTGGCCTGCCGACGGGACTTCGTCACGCGCTACCCGAAGACGGCGCAGGCGCTGGTGCGAACGCTGCTGAGCGCCTGCCGGTGGCTGGACATGCCGGGGCATCGGGCGGAGGCGGCGGGGTGGCTGGCGGAGCCGGCATGGGTCGGTGCGCCGCGCGACCTGATTGCTGCGCGGTTGCTGGGAGATTTCGGACGTCTGTCCGGTCGGCATGCGTTGCTGCCGGTGAGTTTCTTCGACGAAGGCGTGGTGAATTATCCGCACCCGTCGGACGGCATGTGGTTCGTCGCGCAGTATCGCCGGTGGGGGATGGTCGGCGACGAGGCGGTTACCGGGGCGGCACGCACGGCGGCGGCGGTGAATCAGACGGCGCTGTTCGAGGCCGCGGCGCGGGCGGAGGGGGTGCCGGTGGTGTCGTCGCCGGCGAGCGAAGTGTTGTGCGACGGCAATGCATGGAATGCCGCGAGGGCGGCTGATCTGGCGGCGTACGTCGACGGGTTTGCGATTCGGGCGAAGTCGGCGGGCTAGCTGGGATGGGCCGGTAGCGGGCGTCGTATCGTGACGGCGTGTTCGCGAGGCTATTGCGCGAAGGCGTCGCAATCGGCGCCGCCGCGCGCGAGGCAGGCGCGCAGGGCGCGTTCGCGATGGCGGTGGTGCATGTTCAGGTGGTAGACGAGGGCGAGCAGCACGACCTGTCGCGACACATTGGTCAGGACAGGTTCGAGGCCGGCGGCGCGGGCGAGTTCTCGCCGCAGAACGGGATGCAGGCAGGCGAGGGCGAGGATCGCGAAGGATCCGGGCACTGCGAGAAACGCGGCTAACGCTATCTTCTTTTTCATGGCCGTCGGTATATGGTTGGGCGTTGTGAAGACGCCCCGGCTGGAGACGGTTAGGGTTCTGAACGGAAACCGGCGCACAAAGGTGAACTGACCCCCAAGAGTTGGACATAAATCCAACCCTTGGGGGTTTTTGCATGACGAAGTACGACGAGGCGTTCAAGCGCCGTGCAGTTCGTGAATATCTAGACGGTGGGCGTGGCAGCC
>NZ_CABPSB010000009.1 GCF_902459655.1 Pandoraea anhela | reverse complement strand
CCAGACGCGGGTCGGCCAGATTGACGTAACGGCGCACGAATTCCGGTGCGTTCGGGTCTTGCGGGGCGAGGGCCATGCCAACTCCTTGATACTCGGTATTGTCTGAAACGGTGTCGATCCTACGTCGCGCCGATCCTCCGGGCGCTCAACGCGCGGATCAGTCGCGCACGAGATCCTGCAAACGGAAACCCGCGATACGGAAAATCTGGCGAAGGCACGCTTCGATCTCGTCCGCACGGCTGTTCTCCAGCCGCTGCGCGAAGTTCTCGATGATGCTGCTGCGCGTGTGCCCTCGCACGGCCAGGATGTAAGGAAAGCCGAACTTGGTCTTGTAGGCGTCGTTCAACTCGGTCAGACGCGCAAACTCCTGCGCGCTGCACTGATCCAGTCCGGCGCCCGCCTGCTCACGCGTCGATTCCGCCGTCAACTCGCCACGCACCGCCGCTTTGCCCGCCAACTCCGGGTGGGCACGGATGAGGGCAAGCTGCGGCGCTTCGCCGGCATCGATGACGGCCTGACACATCGCGTCGTGCAACGCCTCGACGGTGGCGAACGGACGGTCTTCCCAAGCCGCTTCGGCCACCCACGGGGAATGCTCGAAAATGCCGTCGAGTGCGGCGATGAACTCGGCGCGCGGCAGCGCCGACAACTCGGCTACGGTTCGTTGGGTCATAGGCAACGGGGCATTCATTCACTGCTCTCCTGGAGAACAAAGGTGGCGCCCCGCCGCGCGCTACGCGCAGCCCGATGACGCCTGTCGGATTCCAATGTCGATGCCGTCCACCGCGCCATGGGGGCACGGCAGTCCGGCGAACCGCTTCTCGCTCAACCTGTCGATCGACGTCGATCAGGTCGCCACGAACGGGTGACGTTCTTGCCAGTGACGCGCCACGTCGATGCGTCGGCACACCCACACGCGGTCGTGTTTCTCGATGTGATCGAGGAACCGCTGAAGCGCCGCGAAACGGCCGGGACGCCCCAGCAAGCGGCAATGCATGCCGATCGACAGCATCTTCGGCGCTTCCTCGCCCTCGGCGTACAGAACGTCGAATGCGTCGCGCAAGTAATGGAAGAAGTGGTCCGCCGTGTTGAAGCCCTGCGGCGCCGCGAATCGCATGTCGTTGGAATCGAGCGTATACGGCACGACCAGATGCGGTTTTACGTCGCCATTGCTGGTCTGCACCTGCGTCCAGAACGGCAGATCGTCGCCATAGTTGTCGGCGTCGTAGACGAAACCGCCCTGCTCGACCACGAGACGACGCGTGTTCGGGCTGTCACGGCCGGTGTACCAACCCAACGGCGCGCTGCCTGTCATTTCCTTGAAGATGTCGATGGCGATACGCATATGCTCGCGCTCGGTCGCTTCGTCCATGTTCTGATAGTGAATCCAACGCCAGCCGTGGCACGCAATCTCGTGCCCGAGTTCCTGAAACGCTGCGGTCACGTCCGGGTGGCGCTGCATCGCCATCGCCACGCCGAATACGGTCAGCGGCAACCCGCGACGCTCGAACTCGCGCAGAATACGCCACACCCCCGCGCGCGACCCGTACTCGTATATGGATTCCATGCTCATGTGGCGGGCCTCATAGGCTGCCGCACCGATGATCTCGGACAGGAACTGCTCGGACGCGCGATCCCCGTGCAGCACGCAATTCTCACCGCCTTCCTCGTAATTCAGCACGAACTGTACGGCGATTCGCGCACGCCCCGGCCAGTCGGCAAACGGAACGTGACGGCCATAGCCGATAAGATCGCGGGGATAATCCTTGGCGTTGGTGCTGTTGCTGGCCATGATGTCTTGGCATCCTTCTGATGGCGGAACGATCGAAGCAGTGTAGCCAAATACGGGGGGGCTAAACATAGCCATATTCAGATATTCAGCCTGCGCTTTACCATATAGTCGCCTGTGCCGTGCGCGCACGACGCCCCCGAAATCCCCCGCCGGCACGCCTCGCCACGCGGGTGGCCGTCGTCGTCCGGTCGCTGTCAATTTGATTGAAACGCCCGTCAAGCTGTGCTCAACACACGCAATTCGCTCGCTTCACACGTGTTAGACGCTTTCCTGCGGGAAGAAAAAAAGCACGCCGGGCCGTCGATTCGACCCGGCGTGCTTCTGTGTCCGGCTTTTTCCGCGCGCATGGCCGCGCGGCCCCGCCGTCATGCGCCGATATAGGGATATCCCGTAAGCGTCAGCGTGACCTTTGCACCCGAGGTCTGCAACCGGGCCTGCCCGCCGACCGGCAGCGTCAGCTTGTCCGGACAGTGCCCGAACGGCATGCCGGTCACGATCGGAATGCCGATCACACGGCGCATGCTCTCGATCATGGTCGCCATGTCGTAGCCGTTGTCGTAATCGGTGATCCGGTACTGCGAAAAATCGCCCAGCACCAGCGCGCGCTGACGCGCCAGAATCCCCGTCTGATGGAGCTGATACAGCATACGCTCGACACGGAACGGTGGCTCGTTCACATCCTCGACGAACAGCACGCCGCCGTCGATCTGCGGCAGATATCGTGTCCCGATCAGACTGCACACCATCGCCAGATTGCCGCCCCACAGCGTGCCCGACACGTCGATGTCGCCGCTCGCGCCATCCCCCGCCCACTGCACCTCGTGACTCGGCGAATGCAGTACCGATTCGAACTGGGCGACGGTGAAATCGCTCAGCGTTTCGGCGCCGAAATCCGCCAGCAACATGGGACCGGCAAACGTGATCGTGTGCGCCTGCGACAGCAGCGCCAGTTGAATCGCGGTGAAGTCACTATGCCCGACGATCGCGACCGGGGCATTGCAAAGGCGATCGTGAAGCGCGCCGTAGTCGAGGCGATCGAGCAGATGCACGGCCCCATACCCGCCGCGCATCGCCATCACGATCTCCGGTAGCGGATGGTCGCGCCGCGCGAGATGGTTGATCTCCTCGACGCGTTCATCGTCCGTGCCGGCGAAGCGTAAGTAACGTCGCGACAGCACCTCACGATTGCTCACGGTGTAGCCCAGAGCCTCCAGCGTTGCAACGCCGCGCGCGGCAACGTCGGCATACGGCGCGTAACCCGAGGGGGCGATCAGTTCGACAAGCTTGGTCTGCGTCAATTGGAAGATTCCGATGGGGGAACGGAGGACTCGCCTGCCGCTTCGTCAGCAGCGCCGGCGGCCGGCGACAAGCGACGCGCCTTGGCTGCCGCGCGCCGCTCACTGAAAAAAGTCTGGAGAATGCCGACGCACGCGTCGCGCATCACCCCACCCACGACGACGGCATGGTGATTCAGACGCGGTTCCGCAAACAGATCGACGACGCTGCCGCACGCCCCCGTCTTGGGATCGGCGGCGCCGTAGACGACCCGCTTGATGCGCGCGTGCATGATCGCGCCCGCACACATCACGCACGGCTCCAGCGTGACATACAACTCGCAGTCGGGAAGCCGGTAGTTGCCCAACGCCTGCGCCGCGGCGCGCAACGCCTGCATTTCGGCATGCGCAGACGGATCGTGACCGCCCACGGGGCAGTTGTGCCCGACGGCCACGACCTGCCCGTCGCACACCACGACGGCGCCGACCGGGACCTCTCCCTGCTGCATCGCGGCGCGAGCCTGCTGGAGCGCCAGCCCCATGTAGGTCTCGTCGGTCGCGGGTAAATCTCGATTCATGAAACGTTGACGAAAAGCCGCAGCGCGTCGCTCGTCCCCGATCATCCCGCAGGACATGCCACACACCGCGCAATTGGCCGAAACCGGCAATGCGCTATTCTCGCATAGCCCTCGCCAATCCAAAGGCTCCGCACAAACGCGCCCATAAGCACCATAACGCCGCGCCGGGCGGGAACATGGGGACGCGCAAACACGGGAATGTGGGCACGCCAAGAGGTCTTGCGCCGCAACAACCGTCCGTGTCGCCGCGAGTGCATCACGCGAGCGGGGGCGGCGATCGGCGCCACCCCCGACTCGGAACGCCCCGTCAAACGATGTCCTCGCCCGACGGCGTGGGCGCCGGACGCGGCTGCCGCAATGCACGCGCCGCCCGGCCGATGGCGTCGGCGCCGGACTTCGCCGCCCAATCGCCGGCCGCAGCGCCCGCATCGACCACCGCCCCGGTCGCTTTCACGCCCGCGCTCAATGCCGTTTCCACCGCACGAACCGACGTATCGACCGTGGCCGCCGTTGCGTTTGCCAGTGGCAGGACCACGTGCTTGCCCGTCGCTGTCGCGACGGCCGCCGCACCGCGTCCCACCGGGGCGGCGAGCGGCGCCATCTTCCCGGCCGTCCAGGCAACGCCCTGGCCCGTCGGCTTGAGCACATGCTCGTACGCCGCGCCACCCAGTTGTCTGACCCCGGTCCCGACCGGCTTCACCGCGTGATCGAACACGAACTGAGCCCCATCGGCTGCGCCTCGTCCCAGCGTCGTCAGGACCGGTGTCACGTAAGGCACCGTTTCAAGCGTAGCGGCCGTCGCCACAAGCATGGCGCCGACGGGCGCCAGCCCCTTGCCTGCCAGTTCCCTGCCGAGACCCGCGCCTTTATCCACGACATTTATCACGCTGCCAAGTCCCTGCGTCACGTGGTAGCCGAACGCAGCATTTCTGTCGCCATCGGGCCGCGCAATGCGATCCAGATCGGCAAGTGTCGTGTTTCCCGATTCGGCAATCTTCGAGAGCATGCCGCTTTGCTTGCCTGCGTCGTTGGTCCGGCGGGCGTCCTTCTTCTCGCCGCCGTCGCCGCTCCACTTCTCCGCCGCCATCGCCGACGTCATGCTGATGACTTCGGTCGGCGTGGAATACAGCAAGGTGATGAGTTGGTCGAGCGAGCTGGAAATATAGCCATTGTGTTCGAGCAGCGACAACACGAGGCCGATGGTCGCCGCGATCTCGCCGCCAGTGGCCATCGAGCGCACGAGCGTTCCGGGTCCGCGTGCTGCGCGCACCGTATTCATGGCCAATTCGCTGACGTGCTTTCGAACGTCGGCAACGTCCGGCGTCGGAATCAGGCCGCGCGCCATGAGGTGGAGCTTGCTGTCGACCAGCGCCCGATGCTCGTGCATCACTTCCAGCGGCACCATCGCCCCGGCCGTCCATGTCGCCAGCAGATTCGTGAACTGCTTCGCCACGAGCAGGCCGACCGCCAATTCGCTGTGCCCGGCTTGTCGCGCAGCGACTGCCAGCTCCCGCACATAGTTGTTCGCGATAGACCCGATTGCGGTGACCAGGCCCGAGAATGCGGCCCCCTTGAGGTCGCTCACGGTATCGCCGAGATTGTCCGGGAAGAAGTTCTTGCCTTTGAGAACTTCCGCCAGACGCTTCACGACCATCGAATCGAACGTGTCGGCAAGCAGCGGCGTGAGCGCATCGACCAGCGGGCCGGCCACCTTGCGCGTCTCTTCGCTCATGCCGGCCTTGACTCGTGACCAGACCCCGTAGTCGAAGGTCGCACCGAGCGTGCCGGTCCCGCCGATACTCGCGCCCAGACCGTAGAGATGGCCGCTATTGAATTCCTTATGGTTTGCCAACGAAAGCAGCGACATCGCGCCGAAATCGTTGCGAAATTTATCAAGGCGCGCAGCACGCTCGGGACTGTCGGCGCCTTGCGCCGCAGGGGTGAGCGCAGCTTGCATCCGATCGCCGAGTGCCGCGTTGGGCGTGACAACGATACGGATACCGATCTGACGCAGGAAATCGCCCGGATGTCGGGACGAGTCGGACATCGTCGCCTGAGGCGTGAAGGCCGCAGCGCCGCGGTCGATGGCGTCGCGCAACAGGTCGGTCGCGAGAATGGGATTACCGCCGGCGAGCTTCATGAACTCGCGCATCTTCTCGGGCAACTGTTCGTCCCACGCGATCTCGATTGTCGCGCCGGCGGGAATCTCCAAGTCACGGACCAGCTCCGGATCCAGTTGCGACACGAGATCGAGCACGCTCTGCACGCCATGGTCCTGCTCGCACACCAAGCGGCCTCCGACCTGCGTTAGCGATCCCCCGCAAGGCGGGGGCATCTGAAACGCCACCTCGTTGTCCGAAGCAGCAGGCGTGCCCGATGTCGCTGAACGCGCTGAACGCTCTGAACTCTGCGAACTCGCTGAACTCGCGGAGAGCGTGGTCGCAGTGGAAAGCCTTCGCTCGCCCGCGCCTGGCAGCGAGGCCGTACGGGCGCGCGGCGTCGAGGCGGGCAAGCTCTCAGTGGAACGACGTGGCTTGAGCTCTGCCAGTGCCCCGGCCTCGGCTTCGAAACGACTGCCGCCCGCCGCACTGTCCGACGGCTTGGCGGTTTGCGGCACAGGGGCCGTGGTGGGTTCATGGATTTCGGCCTGAACTGGCGACGGCGGACGAGAAATCGTTTTCATCTCGAAACTCCCAGGGGGGTGGACTCGCGGCAGAGCTTACGTCGCGGTCGCTTTTTCAATCCCGGGAAATCAGGAAGTGATGACGCCAGATACGAACGCCATGTTTTCGCAGTTTTTTTGTCCCCAGTAAAATGGGACACAGGAAAGGTAACTGACCGCAACCTGATGTCACGACCTTTCCGTCGCCCACTACGACGGCACCGCCTGGGATGTGTCTGCGCTCGTGTCTGCGCTCGCATATCGGCTCGCATATCGGCTCGCTTCACTGCTCTGCTTCACTGCTCTGCTTCACTGCTCTGCTTCACTGCTCTGCTTCACTGCTTTGCTTCACTGCGCCGCTTCACTGCTACTTCGCGGCGTGATGCCTGCGAAGCGCCAACCCCATCCCGATCGCCTCGATCGCACACGACTCCCGAGCATGCGGCGTTGACGAAAAACCGCAGCGCATCGCCCGTCTCCGATCCCTCCCGCAGGACATGCCACACACCGCGCATTTGGGCCGAAACCGGCGATGCGCGATCTCGCATACGCGTCCATCGTCCACGCCATGCAGTGCGTGCAACCACCCGGCAAGCGCCGCACCGGCGCTCGCTTCCGTCGACACGACATGGCTTCGCGCCAGTGCCGGCGACCGATGCGCGTGTCGGTTACAACTCGACGCGTCCACCAGACAATGCTTAGGTCATTTCATGTCAAACCCAAAGATCCCAAGTCGGAGCGGCTACCCCGCCGCCGACACCTCCGCCATCTCGCCCCATTCCGGCCAGAACGCGACGCACGAATCGATGCCGACAGGATCGGCCTCAGCCCCCTCGACACGCGATGTGCCCCACGCACTGTCTTCGCTGCCTGCACGGCCTGCGCCGAGGGCCCGGCCCGGCGAGACCAGTGCATCGCCGGACGCGACGCCGTTCCCCAAGCGCAATTTCCAGAAGGGCGATCTCGTGTACGGCGTCGAGAAAGGCCTCGATGGCGGTATCGGTCGCAAGCACTACATCGACTACCGGTTCCGCGCCCGCATGACGCCATGCCGGATCGACGACTTCCGTATCCTCAAGAACGAGCAGGCGCTTGCGCCGAAGATGCCGGAGGCCGACGAGCAATCCTTCCGGGAAACGCTCAGCCACCATGAAAAGTACTCGAACGCCCTGGGCGGCCAGGACAACAGCGCCGTTCGCCGAAAGGTCAAAGGCGGGCTGGAGTGGGCGACGCGCGTGGCCGACAAGCATGTGCATTTCGTACTCGACTCGCTCGACATCGACGCCGTCGTCAACAAGAATTTCTCCGTCGACGTGCCCGCCGACGCCAGCGACAACCTCGCGCCGGGAGAGACGAAAAACCGCGCTTATACGGGTGCGGAGCTGCGTTGGGTGTATCGAAACAGAGAAGATCCGCGCGTGCAGAAAAACGTCCACTTCTGGATGAATCGCCAGCAGGTGCCGCCGCCGTGGCAGGAGTACAAGAAGGAATCGATGGTGATCGCCGACGACGGTCCGCAATATACGACCGAAACCGTGGACGTGGACAAGCTGTGGCGCAACTACGTGCCGAAGCGCAAGCCGGATTTACCGGAGTGAGACCGGACTGACTGTCTGCGCCGATGGAGCCCGCCGCCGCGGTGAAACGCAAAATGTCGCAAGCCTTTCGCAAGGATTCGACGGCGGCTCGCGGCGGGGCTCAGAATGCGGCGCGGGAGAGGAAACCGAGATCCTCGCGGGCCATCGCCTTGATCTCGTTGCGGGTCGTGAGGATGTGCGCTTCGAGCATCGCCACGACGGCAGCCACGTCCCGACGCCGGCATGCCGCCAAAATCTCGTAGTGATCGTGCTGCGGCTTCTCTTTGCCGGTGGCTTGCGACATCGCGAGATGCGAATACCGATCGGTATTCAGACAATACTCCTCGATCAACACCCGCAGACGCCGGTTATTCGCAGGGGCCGAGAGCGCCAGATGGAAACGTCGGTTGTACTCGGCCCACTCCGAGACGACTTCCGACGCCGAATAATCGGCCAGAATCTGCTCCATTACCTGAAAATCGCGCTCCGCCATGTTGGGCACGGCCAGCTTGGCTGCATGGCATTCGAGCGCCACACGGATGTCGAGCATCTCGCACAACTGTTCGAGATTCATGCTCGCCACCGTCGCACCACGGTTCAGATGGTGCGTGACCAATCCCTCCGCTTCGAGTTGCCGTAACGCTTCACGCACCGGCACACGGCTCGAATTGAAACGCTCCGCGAGCGCTTCCTGACGCAATTGAAATCCACCCGGAAGCACGCCACTCAAGATCTCGTCTCGAAGCGTGTCGCGGATGGCCTGATGAAGGGCTTGGGGTCCGGGGGTTCGCATATGGCGCGATTAGAGCATATTTTTTACCCACATTGCGATTCTGGATCCAATCATATAGCATTGGATCCAATATATTATTTTGGATCCAAAATCGCCAGGTTTTGTCTGGCGCAAAACGGTTCCATCAGGGGAGACAGCAGGTTCGGCGGCGACGGCCGTCGGGCGGCCGCTCGCCTGAGCGTCGCCGCCGACATGTGGACGCACGGTCATCGGTCAAGCGCACTTTCTTGCAAGCTCAACTGACTTTTTTCGGGGGAAAACCATGTCATTGAAAGTTCGTAAGCTGATCGTTCCCGGCGCCATCGCGCTCGCTTTTGCATCCCACGTCCACGCTGCGGACGACACCGTCCATATGGGCGCGGTGCTCTCGCTCACCGGGGCGAACGCCACGGTCGGTGAGGACGTACGCCGCGCCGTCGCCCTCGCCGTCGAGAAGGTCAACGCGCAGGGCGGCGTGATGGGCAAGAAGTTCGACGTCATCGTCGAAGACTCCGGCGGCAATGCGACCACGGCATTGAACGCCGCGCGCAAACTCGCCACCGTCGACAAGGTGCCGGTCGTGATCGGGGAATACTCCTCCGGCATCACGCTGCCGATGGCGCAATACCTGGTGAAGGAAGGTGTGACGCACATCAACATCGCCAGCACCAGCGTGAAGGTCAGAGAATTGGGCGCGACGTCGTTCAACCTGATCGGTCTGGAAAATCTCGGCAACCAGTTCTCGGCTGCCGACGCCTGGGCGCTGGGCTACCGGAACGTCGCGCTGATCGCGCCGAACAACGCCTACGGCCAGGGCGTGGCGCACGGCTTTCGCGAGGAGTTCGAAAAACTCGGCGGCAAGGTCGCCACGGAACTGCTCTACACCGCCGGCCAGTCGACCTATCGCCGCGAACTGCAACAAGCCTCGCGCAGCAACCCGGACGCTTATATCTACACGGCCT
Organism: Pandoraea anhela; assembly: GCF_902459655.1. Classification (GTDB taxonomy): domain Bacteria; phylum Pseudomonadota; class Gammaproteobacteria; order Burkholderiales; family Burkholderiaceae; genus Pandoraea; species Pandoraea anhela. Next base: position 194,850 of record NZ_CABPSB010000009.1, on the reverse strand, counting down.
ACGGTCAGGAATCCGCGGTGCTCAACCGTGAAGCCTTCGAACTCGGCCTGAGGCAGAAGCCCTGGTACGCCATTCTGCTGTCGATGAGCCTGTCGGATACGCCGGCGAACATTGCCAACAGACAACTCGGCATGGAAGTCGGGTCGGTTCAGGGCACGACCGGCAAGCGCTACATCGACGCATTCCAGGCGAAGTACGGTCAGGCGCCGAAGACGTCGTACACCGGCTACGCTTATGACGCCGTCATGCTCACCGCAGCCGCCATCAACAAGGCGAAGTCGACGCAACCGGCCGCCGTTCAGGCCGCCCTCAAAGAGGTCGGCAAGCAATTCGCCGGCGTGACCGGCCCGATCTCGTTCGACGCCGAGCGCCAGCGCATCGACCCGCCGTACGCGAAACTCAAGTACGACGGCAAAGTGGTGCCGCGCTGATCGCACCCGACATCGCTGACACGGCATCAGGTCGTCTCAGGGGGGCGTCCGAATGCGACGACTACCGGCAACGCCATTTCAAGCGTAGCCGGTAACGTCCGCCGCCGCCACGCGCCCGACGATCTCGCGCGACCGTCGGATGCACTGCGACGTTCATGAAGACACGCCCCCAACCTGGTGCCTACGTCGGCGCCAACGCACCACCGCGGATTCCTTCCATGCTCCAACTTCTCGTCGATACGCTGTTGCGCGCGTCCGACCTGGCTCTGGTCGCCCTCGGGTTGTCCATGGTCTACGGACTCGTCAAGTTCCCTAACATCGCCCATGTCCAGTACGCCATGGCCGGCGGCTACGTCACCTATGCGACGTTCGCCCTCGGCATGCCGCTGGTGGTGTCGCTCGCCATCGCGGCGCTCGCCATCGGCGTACTCACGCTGGCGATGCACCGCCTCGTTTTTCGCAAGCTGCTGCGCGGCGGCCCGGCCATCGCGATGATCGGCTCGCTTGCCGTCTCGATGCTCGTCATCGCCGTTTGCCAGGGGGTCGCCGGCTCGTTCCCGAAGATGTTCAATCTGCCGCTCACGCCACCGATGGTGATCGGCGATGCCCGCATCACCGAAGTGCAGTTGTATGCCGTATCGACAACGCTGGCCCTGCTCGTCGTGTTCGCGTCGATCCTCTTCTATACCCGTGCCGGACGCGCCATGCGCGCGCTGGCGACAAACCCGTCGCTCGCCGCCGCATCGGGGCTGAATGCGGAATGGATCACGCGGGGGGTGACATTCGCCTCCGGCGCCATCGCCGGCCTCGGCGGCGGGCTGCTTGCGCTGTCGGCCGGCGCCCACGTGCAACTCGGCAACGACATGCTGCTGCCGGTGTTCGCCGCCGCGATCCTCGGCGGGCTCGGCAATCCGCTCGGCGCCGTGGCCGGGGCCGTGCTGATCGCCCTGACGGAAACACTCGTCACCAACCTGAACTTCGGACCGATGCTCGGCAAGGCAGTCGCCTTCCTGCCCGTCGGCTACATCAACGCCGGCGCGTTCCTCATTCTGCTGCTGGCGCTGCTCTTCAAACCGTACGGGCTGTTCGATCGCGAGGTGCGCCGTGTTTGAATTCATCGTCGCCACGCTCACCGTGGCAGGCATCTACGGGATCATGGCCCTCGGCCTGAACCTGCAAGCGGGCTATGCCGGCCTGCTCAACTTCGGCCACATCGCGTTCGCAGGACTCGGCGCCTATGCCACCGGCATCACGATACAGGCAGGCGGCTCGGCGCTCACCGGCATGGCGATCGGGGTGCTTCTTGCAGTCGCGCTCGGCGCAGGCATCGCCCGGTTGGGACGCCACCTCGGCGCCGACTACTGGGGCATCGCCACACTCGCCGTTGCGGAAATCCTGCGTACGGTCGCCACGAACGAGGGCTGGCTCACGGGCGGCGCGAACGGCATCAGCCCGATTCCGATGCTCTTCGACACCCTGCCCCGCCCCTACGACTCGCTGGCGTTTCTCGCGCTCGTTCTGGCAGTCCTGATCGGGTTCACCTGGCTGACGAAGCGACTCGCCGACGGTCGGTTCGGCCGTGCACTGCGCGTGATGCGCGAGGAGCCGAAGCTTGCCGCCTGCTTCGGGTACAACCTGCGCTCGCTCAAGTCGCGCGCCGTGATGACCAGTGCGGCCGTCACCGCCGTGGCAGGTTCTCTCTACGCGCATTACATGAGTTTCACCGGCCCCGATTACCTGCTCTCGTCCGAGACGTTCGCGCTGTGGACCCTCCTGATGATCGGTGGCATCGGCAACGTGTGGGGCGTGCTCGTGGGCACTGCCGTCGTGCAGGGTGCGTACACGTTGGTCCCGTTCGCCAAGGACTATCTGCATTTCAGCTCGGACAGCGCAGGAGCGCTGCGTCTGGGGGTCATCGGCCTGATCCTGCTCGCGTGCCTGATGTGGCGCAGCGAAGGTCTCGTGCCGGAAAAACTGAGGAAGATGGCATGACACATCCCGTCAAACCCTTGCTGGAAGTCCGCGCCGTGGCCAAGGCATTCGGTGGCAACAAGGTGCTGCAAGACGTGACGTTCGACGTCATGCCCGGCGAGATCGTCGGGCTGCTCGGCCCGAACGGTTCGGGCAAGAGCACGCTGCTCAACACGATTACCGGCTTCGAGCGTCTGGATGCCGGCCGCATCTCGCTCGACAACCATCGCATCGACACGCTGCGCGCCGACCGAATCGTCGCGCAAGGCGTGGCGCGCACCTTCCAATTGCCGTCGATGCCCGCCCGGATGTCGGTCATGGAAGTGGCCATGGCGGCGGCCACGGCACATCACGGCGTGTTCGCTACGCTGCTGCGCACACGTGGTGCGCGAGACGCCGAAGCCGCCGCCCGCGCCAAGGCGAGCGCGTTGCTCGATGAACTGCTGCTCACCCGTGTGCGCGATCTGCCGTCGAGCGCGCTATCGGGCGGTCAGAAGAAGTTGCTGGGGATTGTGTGCGCGCTGATGGGCGCACCGCGAATGGTCATGCTCGACGAGCCCGCTGCCGGCGTGCATCCGAATCTCCGACGCGACATCGTGGCTGCGCTCAAGCGCCTGAATGCGCAAGGCATGACGCTCGTCGTCGTGGAACACGATATGCATTTCATCCGCGAGCTGTGCACCCGTTGCATCGTGCTCGATCGCGGACACATCGTGGCGAGTTGTCACCCGGACGATCTGTCGTCCAACGAACGGGTTTTGCAGGCGTATCTTGGCAGCGGCGCACATCGTGCCGCCCCCGGCGCCCGCGTCAGAGACACGGAGTGCGCATGATTCACATCGACAACGTAGTGGCGGGTTACACCGCCGAGATCGACATCCTCAAGGGGATGACACTGCATGCGGCCGAGCGGGAAATCGTCACGCTGCTCGGCCCGAACGGGTGCGGCAAATCGACGCTGCTCAAGACGATCGCCGGCTTCCTGTTGCCGCGCGAAGGCCGCATCGTGCTCGGGGACACCGACGTCTCGCAAGTGCCTGTCCATCGAAAGATCCGCACCTGCGGCGTGGGGTTCGTGCCGCAGACGGACAACGTCTTCGGCACGCTCACGATCCGCGAAAACCTTCAGGTCGGCGGCCACTACCTGAGCGACAGCGAGTGCGCACGGCGCATTGACGAACTGTGCGAGCTTTACCCCGTGCTCGGCCGCAAGCGCAACGCGCCCGCGGCCTCGATGTCCGGCGGCGAGCGGCAGATTCTGGCGCTCGCGCGCGCGCTCATGCCGCGACCGCGTTTGCTGCTGCTCGACGAACCGTCTGCCGGGCTGTCGCCCAAGGTGCTGCATGAAGTGTTCGACGCCATCGTTCGCGTGCGCAATCAGGAGGGCGTGACGATTCTGATGGTCGAACAGAATGCGATGGAAGCGCTCCGAATTTCGGATCGCGCCTACGTACTGTCGATGGGCGCCGTCGCGCTGACCGGCGCGGCCAACGCCATGCTGGAAGACGAACAGGTGCGGGAGTTGTATCTGGGCGGCCGGGCGGCCTGACCTCCGCCCGCCATTGCCCTGATGCCGGTCGGGTCACGGCGCGCAGCGACATTGCGCGCCGTGACCCCACCAGCGCACGGCGCGCGATGGTGCTGTCTGTCGGCCTACCCGGCCTACCCGACCTGATCGGCTTACTTGCCCGCCCGCGCTTCGGCCAGCGCAATGGTCAGATGCGCGACCTTTTTCTTGAGCGCGTCGCGCTCGGCCGTCATGGCCTTCAGTTCTCTGGACAGTCGCGTCAACTCGTCGGACGGGTCTGCGCTCATGTCCCACGGCGGCGTACCGTCATCCTCCTCGACGATAGCGTCTTCCTTCTTCTTGCGCGGCTTGACCGGACGCGTCTCGCGCACCGAACGCGCCAGTTCGCGCAGTTCCTGCTTGCCCGCCACTACCGCCGCGACCTGCGCCGCCTGCGGCAGCGTCGACACGGCGGCGGCAGCGTTGATCGACACTTCACCACGCTTGACGGCGTCCACCAACTCCGGCGCCGCTGCGTTGTGGATCTGTTCGATCTGCCCCAGCGTGTTGCTCGACAGACGCGCCGCCCGAGCCAGCGCCGCGCGCGTGAGCGCCATCGTATGCGCGGGAATCGACGACTTCGCCCCTTCGGGCGCGGACGCGTCGCTCACCGCCGGTGGGGTCTCCGGCGCCTGGACCTGCGCTGACGGCGCGGGCGATATCTCACGCGCCTCCAGAATCGTCTTCTTGCGCAACGCCAGCACACCGCGCTGGTAATCCGATACGCTACGGCGCCCGAGATGGTTGTCGATCATCCAAAGGTGAACGTCGTCCATCGACTGGAAAGCCGTGTTCTGAACCGTGCGGAATTCGATATCGTGCTTGCGACAGATTTCGTAGCGATTGTGCCCGTCGACCAGGACATCGCCCCACAGGACGAGCGCGTCGCGGCACCCTTCGGTGAGCAGGCTCTGTTCGAGCGCCGCATATTCGTCAGGCGTGAGGGGATCGATGTACGCCTTGAGTTCTTCGTTGATCTGGACTGTCATGGATGTGTGTGACGATGCCGCCGCACCCGGCGACGGCATGGGAATTCGTGGCAGGCGACATTATCGCTCGTTCGGCGGCAGGGCTGGCAAATCTCCCCCGGCCGACCCACGGCGTGCCGGTGAGCGGGTGAGCGGGCGATCAGGACAACACGCCGTGGTCCGTGAGAAACGCCTGAATACGCGCCAGACGCGCCACCGGGTCGTCCATGCCCAGCAGCGTCTCTTTCTCATGCGCCGGCAGCGGCAGCAATTCGGCCCATCGATCGGCCACCCAACCGCATTCGTCGAGCCGATAAGGCGGTGCCAACGGCAGCTTCGCCGCGCGCGCCGGATCGCGCTGCAAGCCGGCGATCAGCTTGCCCAATGTGTCTGCGCTGATCTGAAGCGTATCGGGAATGGCAACGTTAGCGTCCTCGGGCAACACGTGTGCTTCGCCCATCCAAAGGCCATATTTGCCGAGTTCGACGCTGGAGAGTCGAAACTTCGTCGTGCCACGGCACACCAGTTCGAGCAGTGCCGGCATCGGGGCACGCCAGTCGTCGATGCGCGCCATGGTGCCGATCATCGCGGGCTCCTCCACGCTGTCGGGCAGCCGCACCTCGCTGCCCTGCCGCAACACGACGACACCGAACTCGGTGCCATCGGCAAGGCATCGCTTGATCATGTCGAGATAGCGCACCTCGAAGATGCGCAAATGCAACACCCCAGCGGGAAACAAGGCGTTGCCGAGCGGGAAGAGCGGGATCTGGGCCATGCCGTATGATGACATGAAGTGACACCCGTGAAGTCACAGGGCCTGCGAAATCGACGGAAGCCCGGGCGACGGAAGCCCGGGCGACAGCGGCACAATGCGGCACAATGACCCCGCGCCTGTCCATCGGGCATCAGCGCAACCCTATCTCGGGCAGTGCCGCCGCCTCCTGTTCGAATCGCTCGATCAGGAAGTCGAGCAGCGCGCGCACACGCGGCACACGATAACGCGTGCGATGCCGAACGGCGTACACGCCCGCCTCCGTGGCGATGTAATCGGGCAGCAAAATCTTCAGTCGTCCAGCGCGCACATCGTCTGCGGCGTCCCACAGCGTCTTTCGGACGATCCCTCGTCCGTCGAGCGCCCAGCGGCGTGCAATGGTCCCGTCGTTCGTCTCCCACGCCTGCGCCATCGGCACCGTGAACTGCCACGTCGCTTCGTCCTTGCGGAAGTGAAACTCATTGAGCGGCCCCGAAGCCGTCACCAGCACGATGAACCGGTGCGTAGACAGCGCGTCGGGTGTCTGCGGTTCCCCATGGCGCGCCAGATACGCCGGCGACGCGCACAGCACACGGCACATCGGTGCGAGACGGCGCGCCACGAGCGTGCCATCCACAGGCTCGCTGAAGCGGATCGCGAGATCGACGTCGTCATGCACGAGATTGGAGATCGAGTCGGTCAGCGTGAGCGATAGCCGGACTTCCGGATAGCGCGCGACGAATTCTTCCAGCCATGGCGAGAGCTTGTGCACGCCGAAGTCGGTCGACGCAGACACGCGGATCTTGCCGCGAATCGCCTCACAGCCTGCCTGCAGCGCCGCCTCGCCGTCGTCGATGGCCTGCAACGCGACGAGACAGTGCGAGAGATAAACGCGGCCCTCCTCCGTCAACCGCAACTGGCGCGTGGTGCGTACGAATAGCCGCGTATGCAACGCCGCTTCCAGCTTCGCCAGCCGGGCGCTGGCTGCGGCTGGCGACAACCCCAGCTTGCGTCCGGCTGCGGAAAGGCTGCCGAGTGAAGCCGCCGTCGTGAACAAACGCATGTCCCCTAGCCTATCGGTCGCCATTTTCTATCTGGATTTGAAAGTCATTCAAATTGGCGACAGATTATCAAATATCAGCAGCATCGTCAGACTACGCCACATCGTCCCGACTGGGACATTTCTGTTTGACGACCGACCATGTCAGTTTCTTCCGTTACCCCGACAACCGTCGCGCCCCACGCCGAGCGCACGCCCTGGGCCTCGCTCACCGCATTGATGCTTGCGACCTTCGTCGCCGCAGCGAACGAAACGGTCCCAGCCGGACTGCTGCCCCAACTGGCCGAGGGTTTTCGCATTTCCGAATCGTGGGCAGGCCAGATGGTCACGCTCTGTGCGCTGGGCGCCGGCCTCGGCGCCGTGCCGCTTACCGTGCTGATGCATCGCTGGTCGCGCCGGACGGTGCTTGTCGTCGCATTGCTAGGCTTCACCGTGTGCAATGCCGTGACGGCGCTGTCGTCGGACTTCACCTTGACGCTCGCCGCACGCTTCGTCGTCGGTCTGGCGACGGGCGTGGCCTGGAGCGAAATCGCGACCTACGCCCGGCGTCTCGTCGATCCCTCGCGCCAGGGGCGCGCCCTCGCGTACGCCATGCTCGGCATTCCGCTGGCGCTGGCCGTCGGGGTGCCCGCAGCGACGACTCTCGGCCACCTCATCGGCTGGCGCTGGGTCTTCGGCGGCTTGTCGGCGTTCGCCGTCACGCTCGTGGGCTGGATGTTGCTGATCGTGCCGGAGGTCGCCAACGCGAACACAAACGCTCGCGACAGCGCCGAAAGTTCGGCGGCCCGTGCCTCCGTAACCGACGTCCTCCGATTGCCGGGCGTGCGTCCGGTGCTTGCGGTCGTCATGCTGTGGGTCATCGCGCACTACACGCTTTACACGTACATTGCACCGTTTCTTGCGTCCTCCGGCATGAGCGGACGGCTCGCCACGATCCTGTCGACGTTCGGTATCTTCACGCTCGTCGGACTTTGGGGGATTGGTCTGTGGGTGGATCGCTGGATGCGCAGACTCGCCCTGACGGCGCTGGCGACATTTACCGCGGTGATCGTCGCCTTCGGGATCTGGCCGACGTCGTGGCCGATGCTCGCCGCCAGCGCGGTGCTGTGGGGACTGAGCTTCAGCGGTGCACCGACGATCCTCCAGACGGCGCTCGGCGATGCGGCAGGCGAGCACGAAAACGTGGCGCAGTCCATGCTCGTGACCGTCTTCAATCTGTCGTTCGCCGCCAGTGGTGTGCTGGGTGGTGCGGTGTTGGCGACGTGGGGCGCTGCGGCCCTGCCTCGGGTGCTGGTGTGGCTGGCGCTCGCCGCCTGGGGCGTGGCGTTTGCCGCCAGGCGACATGGCTTCGCGCGACGCATTCGTCCGTGATGGCGACTCGCGGCGCCACCGGCACGGCAATATTGATGGCCCTCGTCAAGCCGGTCTCAACGGCCGGGCGACGGCCATCGCTGCTTGACGAGCCACTCATGCACATCCGCGATCTGGGTCGCATGACGCGTACGACGCGGATACACGATGTAGAAACCGGCCCCCGTACGCAATTCGGTATCGAATAACCGCACGAGACGGCCTGCCGCAATTTCCGTAGCCACGAAATCCCGATGCGCAAGCGCCAGTCCCTGCCCCGCAACGGCGGCGTCGACGGCGAGCGCCGTCTGGTTGAAGCGCACATTCTTGGCCGCCGACAGTGGCGCCTTCGGTAACGCGAGCTCAAGGAACTGCGGCCATGCGTTGTGAGCGTCGTGCAGCAATGCGTGCCCCCGCAGATCCCCCGTCTTGCCGGGATGCCCCGCGTTGGCGATAACGCTCGGAGACGCCACGGCAATCTGCACTTCCTCGAACAGCGGCTCGACGACGAGTCCGCCACCGAATGGCGGACGTCCGTAGCGCACGGCGAGGTCGACCGCATCGGCATGAAAATGCGAGAGCCGGTCCGTCGCGAGAATGCGCAGATCGATATCGGGATGGGTTTCGAGGAATGCGGGCAGTCGCGGGATCAGCCATTTGGACGCAAAGGTCGGCGTCACACTGATCGTCAGACGCAACGGTTCCGGACGCAGCGCCTGCGTCGCCTCCGTCAACATTTCGAATGCGCGGCGCACACCGCCGGCATAGCGCCGCCCGTTCTCGGTGAGCGACAGCGCACGGGGATGCCGCGTGAACAGCTTCATCCCCAACTCCGCTTCGAGGCCGCGCACCTGCTGGGCAACCGCTCCCTGCGTCACACCCAGTTCCTCGGCGGCGAGCCGGAAATTGAGATGCCGGCTCGCCGCTTCGAAAGCACGCAGCGCATTCAGCGAGGGCAAGCGGCCAATGGCGTCGGTCATGGTGCGATGGTGTAGTTTTTCTACTGTATCGAGCGTTGAAATCTGATTCGTCGCGCCGGTGCCGCGATGGTACGCTGTCGCACATGAATGACGAGCGCTGGCGACCATTGGGGTGAGCGTCGGCATATCCGGAGGATAGCAGCATGACAGTAGAAAAAGTGGCGTTGATTACGGCAGGCGGTAGCGGCATGGGCGCAGCGGCGGCGCGACGTCTGGCGGCAGACGGCTTCAAGGTCGGCATCCTGTCGTCGTCCGGCAAAGGCGAGGCGCTCGCAGCCGAGCTGGGCGGCGTGGGCGTGACGGGATCGAACCAGTCGAACGATGCCCTGAAGCAGTTGGTGGATCTGGCGATGGAGCGCTGGGGACGTATCGATGTACTTGTCAACAGCGCCGGCCACGGTCCGCGCGCCGCGATCCTCGACATCAGCGACGACGACTGGCATCGCGGTATGGACACGTATCTGATGAACGTGATCCGCCCCACCCGACTCGTCACGCCGATCATGCAGAAGCAAGGCGCGGGAGCGATCGTCAACATCTCCACGGCATGGGCGTTCGAGCCCAGCGAGATGTTCCCGACCTCGGCCGTGTTCCGTGCTGGCCTGGCCTCGTTCACGAAGCTGTTCGCGGACAAGTACGCGAAGGACAACGTGCGTATGAACAACATTCTGCCGGGCTGGATCGACAGCTTGCCGCAGCAGGAGGCACGCCGGGAAAGCGTGCCGATGCAACGTTATGGCACGGCCGAGGAAATCGCTGCGACGGTCGCGTTCCTCGCCTCCGACGGCGGCGGGTACATCACGGGGCAGAACATTCGTGTGGATGGCGGGCTCACGCGCTCGGTCTGACCTCCCGCAAGCCTCCGACGGGCGACGGCTTGCGTCGGCGAAGCCGTCACCGTCGGTGCGCGTCTCGCGATGCGGCCCTTACCTTTGTGCCTCCCAGGGCCCCTTAGCGTCCCATAGCCCCCGGGCCTCAGGCACCGCGCAGTCGCGCTCAGCCAAGCTCAGCCAAGCTCAGTCTTGCTTAAGCAGAAACGGCAACGCTTCGGCAAGCAGCGTATCCGGCGCTTCCTCTGCGATGTAGTGACCGCAAGGCAGCGGATATCCTCGCACGTCGGACGCCACGCGCTGCCACTCTGCCAACGGCGTGAAGCAGCGGTGCACCACGCCCTGCTCGCCCCAGAGCGCGAGCACGGGCATATCGAGTTGACGTCCCGCCTCGCGATCCGCGCGGTCGTGTTCGAGATCGATCGTGGCCGCCGCGCGGTAATCCTCGCAAACGCCGTGCGCCGCGCCCGGCAACGACAAACACCGCTGATACTCCGCCAGCGCACGCGGATCGAACGGTGCCAATCCGGCGCTACGTCGCCCCATCACATCGCGCAAATACGCCGCCGGGTCGGCTTCGATCAGGCGCTCGGGCAGCGGCGCGGGCTGAATCAGGAAGAACCAGTGCCAGTAGGCCCGCGCGAAGGCGTCGCCGGCCTGTTCGTACATTGCGAGTGTCGGCGCGATGTCGAGTAGCACCAGACGCCGGACCACCTCCGGATGATCCGCCGCGAGCCGGTGCGCCACGCGCGCCCCCCGGTCGTGCGCCAGCACCGAAAACGACGTATGCCCCAATGCCTGCATGGCCGCCACCATGTCCTGCGCCATGACACGCTTGCTGTACGCGACATGCGCCGCGTCGCCGGGCGGCTTGGCGGAGTCGCCGTACCCGCGCAGATCGGCCAATACCAGCGTGAAGTGCTGAGCGAGCGCCGGCGCGACCTTATGCCAGATGGCGGACGTCTGCGGGTGTCCGTGCAACATCAGAAGTGCGGGCCCGCTGCCGCCGGTCAGCGTGTGGATGTGCTGGCCGTCGGGCGTCGGCAGGCGATAGGCGGTGAATCCGGGGAAGAGTGCTTGGGAGGTCATAGGCCCTTTTCTACCGTCACGTACGGTGCGGGTTAAAGCGATGGGATGAGTGAGTCGGGGTGGACGAAATCACAGAGGAAATCACGAGGAATGGCGGTGTCTCATGCACATCCTATATTTGATGCAAAACGACATAAAGTGACTCAGAATCACTTCATTGTTAAACATGAGGTACGAATCGTCATGCCAGTAGACGGCTTTTCTGATCTTCGCTTTTTCGCTGCGCTCATGAAAGAGGGCAGCATGGCCGCTGCCGCTCAGCAAATGGGAATTACGCCACCGGCGGTGAGCCGTCGGCTGGCGCAACTGGAGCATCGGCTCGGCGTGCGATTGCTGCATCGTACGACCCGACGCATCAGTCTCACGCCGGAAGGTGAGATGTATTTGCAAGACGGCGCGCGAATCCTCGGCGAGCTGGAAGCGTTGGAGCATGCGATGACCGGGGCGCAGACGTCGCCCCGGGGCCTGCTCCGGCTGGCCGCGACGCTCGGTTTCGGACGCACACACATCGCGCCGGCGCTCTCGGCGTTCGCACGTGCGTATCCGGAGGTCGAGATCCAACTGCATCTGACGGACCGGCCGGTGAATCTCGTCGAACAGGGCTTCGACGCCGCGATCCGTTTCGGCGATATGCCCGACTCGCGTCTCACGGCGCGGCGGTTGATGCCGAACGCCCGGGTGCTGTGTGCCTCGCCGGCCTATCTGGCCTCGGCGGGCGCGCCGGTGACGCCCTCTGCGTTGGCGGCGCATCAATGCATCGTGATTCGCGAGAGCGACGAGACGTACGGCACGTGGCACTTCCGGCAGGCGGATCGTCAGGAGACGGTCAAGGTACGCGGCATGCTAAGCACCAATGACGGCGCGGCCGCCACCACCTGGGCGCTCGACGGACATGGCATCCTGATGCGCTCGATGTGGGACATCCACCCTTATCTGGCATCGGGCCAACTACGCGCCGTCATGACGGACTGGTCGCTGCCCGCCGCCGATATCAAGCTCATCTATCCGACGAAAAGTCATCTGTCCGCCAAGACGCGCGCGTTGGCGGACTTTCTGGTGACATGGTTTCGCGACGTCGCGCCGCCGCAAAAGGCGTGATGGCGTAGGGGCGTCAATACACGATGGCAAGCCTTCGCGCCATGGATCGCCCTGGCGCCATCGCCGCAACGCAGAGGCGCCTGCGAAATTCGTCTGAAAGTGGTCGAAGGTCGTCTCGGAGATGCCGTGCCGCCGACACAGCTCCTTGATCGCCATTCATCGGCTTCTCGCAGGAAGCCAATCGTCTGCGTTGGGGGAGACTCGAAGAACCGCTCGATCCGCAGTGCTGAAAAAAAATTCCGAAAAATCCGTATCGAAACGCTTGACCTTCCCCCGGTAGGAATCTTTACGATCGGCGGGTCAGTGCATGCGAGGCCATCAGTCCAGCATGGACCGACTGGCGCTCCCCCGGCAACGATGCGCGCGGCGTATCCCGCAGGGGCGGCGAACAGATTGACTGACTGTCATTTCCGCCATTTCTTCGTCAAACACAAGCGCTACGGTAAAAGCATCGTGAAGTTGCCCGCGATTTTCGTTCGTCACGCAGTCGCCTGGCTGATACCCTTCCTGGTATTGATCGCCAGTGCGTCAGGGGCGGCGTACGCTTGCCCGCCGCACGCCGGCGCCATGCAAGACGGCGTGGCAACGGCTCAGATCACGGCGTGCGCGGACGACCATCAACCGGCTGCGTGTGCGAATCATTGCGCGAGTGCACAGCGTGTTACCGCGCACGACGCGTCGTTCGCCGAGAGCGGCGACGCGCCACCCGCGCTTCCCGCCGTCAAGATTGCGGCAGGTCCGACGATTGTGCTGCGCACCGATGCGCCGGTTTGGCACGTCAGCACACCGGCGCATCCCCCCCTCCCTACCTACCTGCTGACGGCCAGGTTAAGAATTTGATTTCCCCGGGCGATGCAGTGCTACCGCCCCAATCCCTTATCGCATCGCTCGACTCGACATCAGGACGCCGCTGAGCCGTCTCGATGATCGACGACTGCAAAAAACACATTGTTTTCGGGAAATCAAACATGAAATCGATTCAAATTTTCGTAGCGCTCGCACTCGCGGGTCTCACGGCGTCCGCCTTCGCCGGACCGAACTGGGAAGTGATCAATCAAGCCCGTCAGGCGAGCGCGCACGCGCACCTGACGGCCGCCGCGCAGGTGGCCGGTCACGCGTCCGCAGATGAGACGTGTGCACAGATGATGAAGGGTATGTCCGGGCATACGATGCAGCCCACTACCGCAGCGAACCCGGCGAATCGTGACGCCTCGGCCTTGTTCGGTGAGCGAGTGAAGGATAGCGACGCGACAACGCTCGTGCGCGTGAGCGCCGGTGACAAGGCTATCCCCGTCGTCGCGGGAGACAGCGTGCTTTTCGACTTCGGATCCACGTCGGCGGCATGGCATTTCGCACCTCAATCGACGGGTGGCGCCATTCGACTCGGGCTGCTGCTGCCCGACGTTCCCGCCGCTCAGGAGATTTGGGTCTACCCCCGTGCGAGCCGGCTCGACGCCGGTCATTGAATCGGTGACGCTCCGTCATTGACGACGCACGCAAGGCACATATGAGCGCGACACGCCTTGCTGTGCGCTGGGAGGGCATCATGATTGCCGATGCCCTCTCGGCGCTTTATGCGCCCCCTCCACGCCCCGCCAGCGCTTTGACCGCAGGGCCGCAGCACCTGAACGTGACGACGACCGTGACCTGCGCGCAAGCACGTTGCCGAATGCAGTCAGTCTGCGCCGAGCCGCGCTTCCAGCCGACAGGAACTTCGTCTGCGTTCCCCGTCAATTCTTCAATGTTCGGTAGCCAGCCTTGTGGGCCGATCGGCATTCGTCACTGCGCAAGAAACCCGCCGTCCACCGGCAACACGTGACCCGTGATCATGGAAGCGGCCGCGCTGGCGAGAAACAGGATCGCGTTTGCGACCTCGCCAGGCTTTGCGAGACGGCGCATCGGCGTCAGACGTTCCACTGCCGCAGTGAACTCGGGGTTCGACTGGAGCGAGGCGATCAAATCCGTCTCGACCCAGGTCGGAGCGACGGCATTCACTCGCACACCGGCGCTGGCCCACTCAACGGCCAGCGCACGCGTCATGTTCACCACAGCGCCCTTGGTCGTCTGGTACGAGATGTTGGGATAGAGGCCGCCGCCGGACAGTCCCATGATCGATGCCACATTCACGATCGCGCCCTTTCCTTGCACCGTCATCGCACGGCCCGCAGCCTGTGCGCACAGGAAGGCACCCGTCATGTTGACGTCGACGACCCGCTGCCAATCGGCCAGCGACAGTTCGGTCGTCGGCCGGCGAATCGCAATCCCGGCGTTGTTCACCAGAATGTCGATCCGGCCTTCGTCTCGCCGGATCGCGGAGAAAACGCCATCGACCGCAGCTTCGTCCGTGACATCGAGCGGGTGCGCGCCTGCCACTCCGGCGACTTCGTCCGAACAGGCTTTCACGGCGTCGCCATCGCGATCGAGAAGATGGACGATCGCCCCCGCCTGGATAAAAGCCTCGGCAGTCGCCCGGCCGATGCCACGTGCGCCGCCCGTGATCACCGCAACGGCACCGTCAAGGCGGAATGTTTCCTGTGTCATGCATGGCTCCACAAATTTTTCCAAAGCGCTGCCGCACCGCTGCGTCGCAGCCGTGAGGGGCGGAACGGTTCAGCAGGGTCCGGGCCTTCAAAATTGCGGCTTTCCGGAGGCTTGCGGAATCGGCCGCCTCTGCTTATGGCTTACCGACGAAGAAAACCCACGAGGCGTTCAAGCGCCGGTTGCAGGCGTTCTTTACCGGCCGCAAAGCACAGCCGGCACCAGCCCTCACCGTCCTTGCCAAAGGCGATACCGGGAGCCACGCCCACGCCCGTTTCAGCCAGCAGCCGCTGCGCAAATGCCAGCGAATCCGACATACCTTCCGGGCGAAAGAACGCGTAGAACGCGGCCTGAGGCGGCATGAGCGTCACCCCCGGCACATTTCCGAGGGCCGCGATGATCAATTCGCGCCCCTGGGCGTAGCGCGCACGGTTATCGCGCACGATATCTTCGCCCTCGCGCAGCGCGACGATCCCGGCCTCCTGAATGAAGACAGGCGGATTGGAAGTGTTGGCCTCGTTGAGCTTGGCGAGATGAGTGCCGAGCCAGGGTGGCGTCACGAGCCAGCCCAATCGCCAACCCGTCATGTTCCATGCTTTCGAGAAGCTGTTGATCGAGATCACAAGATCGTCGGCTTGTGCGAAGTCCAGCACGGACACCGAGCAGTCGGTGTCATAGACGATACGGTCATAGACCTCGTCGGCAATGAGCCACAGATTCTTGCGGCGCGCCAGGTCCAGCAATGCCTTCGTATCCTCAGCGGTCGCCATCCACCCCGTAGGATTGCTGGGGGAATTGAAGAAGATGGCGCGAGTGCGTTCATCGCACTGGCGCGCTATTTCGTCGATATCGAGGAACCACTCACCTTCGTGCGCTTGCAGGCTCACGCAGCGCACGTCCGCACTCATGACTTTTGCAGAGGTGACGCAATTCGGCCAAACCGGCGAAACCATGACGATGTTGTCGCCCGGGTTCAACAGACACTGCATGATGATCATGATCGCGTTCACGCCTGACGGCGTAATCGTGATGCGGTCGCTGTCCACTGCCACGCCACGCAGATGGGAGATGTAACGTGCGATCTCTTCGCGCAACGCCGGGAGTCCACGGTTTTCGCCGTAGAACGTCCGGCCGGCGCGAAGCGCACTGACCGCCGCTTCGCAGATGAAATCAGCCGTTGGCTGATCTCCCTCGCCAAACCAGAGTGGCAAGACGTCCGGTTTATTGAATCCGGCATCCGCCACCTGGCGAATGGGCGATGTGGGCATCTCGGCGATGAGAGGCCGGATGGGCAGCGATTGATGTGATTTCAACTCTTGTCTCCAGAAACCTGCGAGCAATGAAAGGCGGTAAATCCGAGTGTGTTTTTCCGAGTGCGTTTTATCGCCAAAATTATAAATTTCGACACACGCAAGATCCTTGCAAAATGGAGACCGATCTTGCGAAGCATCCCGCGATTCGCTAGCATCTAGCTTCACAGTGGAGTTTCATGCATGAATCTTGACCAGATTGATTTAAAGATTATTGAGTGCCTTCGACGGAACGCAAGATGTACTAATGTGGAGCTCGGGGAGCAGGTCGGACTGTCCGCCTCGGCGTGCGCGCGGCGCATCCAGTCTCTTGAGGAGGAGGGAATCATCAGGGGATACACGGCAGTCATCAACACGTCTGCATCCGAGCATCTGCGTCCCGTCTTCCTGAGAATCAAACTCGCCAGTTCGACCGAGGACTGTCTAAAAAAATTTGAAAAGGCGATTCGCACTTGCGCGGAAGTTCGCGAGTGCTTTCTCGTGACCGGCGCATCTGACTATCTGCTGCGCATCGAGATCAGTGGATTCGAGGACTTTGAGCGGATCCACAAGGAGGTTCTCACCCGGCTACCGGGCGTCTCGAGCATCGAGTCCAGCTTCATCATTCGAAACGTTTTCTCGTACAAGTAGTTGCCGGATTGAGTGGCCAGCTTTGAATGAAAACGTCGGTGGGCCGGGCAGCCTTTGGGAGACATCTTCGCGCCGTAGTTTATGGCGGCCGAGACGGTGGATATGCGCAGCAAGCGGGATGAGGATGCGCTCAAGATCGAGGCCCAGTCTTGCTACACAGGCACGGCCGCCCCACCCGATCGCGATTATCGTCATCGTCATGCGCCTGGGCGCCGAGATGCGACTTCAATGCAAAACGGCCTGGCAAATGCCAGGCCGTTTCTTGTCCAAAGCTTGTCCAATTTTCAGCTTGGCGCAAGTTCAGACTCAACCGCTAATCGAGTCACCATCGCTGCAACAGTAACGATACTGACAAGCTGATCAATCGATATCAGTGATTGCCTTGCCGGAGAGGCTCACTCCCACTCAATCGTCGCCGGCGGCTTGCCCGAAATGTCGTACACAACCCGGTTCAAACCACGCACTTCGTTGATGATGCGGTTCGAGACCTTGCCAAGCAGTTCGTGCGGCAGGTGGGCCCAGTGAGCCGTCATGAAATCCTGCGTTTGCACGGCGCGCAGCGCTACGACCCACTCGTAAGTGCGGCCATCGCCCATCACCCCCACGCTCTTGACCGGCAGGAACACCGCGAACGCCTGACTCGTCAGTTCGTACCACGTCTTACCGCTATTCGGCTCGACCGTGTTACGCAGTTCCTCGATGAAGATCGCATCGGCACGACGCAGCAAATCCGCGTACTCCTGCTTCACTTCACCCAGAATACGCACGCCCAAACCCGGGCCCGGGAACGGATGACGATAGACCATGTCATGCGGCAGACCCAGCGCCACGCCGAGTTCGCGCACTTCGTCCTTGAACAGATCACGCAGCGGTTCCAGCAGCTTCAGACCCAGCGTCTCCGGCAGGCCACCGACATTGTGGTGGCTCTTGATCGTTGTGGCCTTCTTCGTCTTCGCGCCGCCCGACTCGATCACGTCCGGATAGATCGTGCCCTGCGCCAACCATTTTGCGTTCTTCAGCTTCTTCGCTTCCGCCTGGAACACTTCGACGAACTCACGGCCAATGATCTTGCGCTTCTGCTCCGGATCCGTCACCCCCTTAAGATGGCCCATGAACTGCGCCGTGGCGTCCACGTGCACGACCTTCGCGTGCAGACGCCCCTGGAACATCTCCATCACCATCTGACCTTCGTTCAGACGCAGCAGACCGTGATCGACGAACACGCACGTCAACTGATCGCCGATGGCACGGTGAATCAGTGCCGCCGCGACGCTCGAATCGACCCCACCCGACAGACCGAGAATCACTTCCTCATCGCCAACCTGCTCGCGGATCGCCTTGACAGCCTCCTCGATGTGATCGCGCATGATCCAGTCCGGCTTCGCTCCGGCGATCTCCAACACGAAACGTTCAAGCAACTCGCGGCCCTTCACGGTATGCGTGACTTCCGGGTGGAACTGCACCGCATAGTAGTGACGCGACACATCCGCCATGCCGGCGATCGGGCAGCTCGGCGTCGACGCCATCAACGCAAAGCCTTCCGGCAATTGCGTAACCTTGTCACCGTGGCTCATCCACACCTTGAGCATGCCGTGGCCTTCGGCCGTACGGAAATCCTCGATGCCGTCGAGCAGCGGCGTATGACCATGCGCACGCACTTCGGCGTAGCCGAATTCACGATGACTGCTGGCCTCGACCTGACCGCCCAATTGAACCGTCATCGCGAACATGCCGTAGCAGATACCCAGCACCGGCACCCCCAGATCCCAGACAGCCTGCGGTGCGCGCAGATCCTGATCCTCATAGGTGCTCGCGTGGCTACCCGACAGAATGATTGCCTTCGGATTGAATTCGCGGATGAATTCGTCCGAAACATCGTTCGGATGGATCTCGCAGTAGACGTGCGCCTCGCGAACGCGGCGTCCTATGAGCTGGGTGACTTGCGAGCCGAAGTCAAGAATGAGGATTTTGTCGTGCATCGTGAGGTACGGATGAAGTGGATTCGTTGGACGTCGGCGCCGTGGCGGAAGGCACGGGCGTGACAATGCCGGTGGCGCCCACAGGCGCGACCGGCGTGGTATTGACGGAAGCGGAGCCACCGCGAGGCGTCTCCATACGCGGCTCAGCGCGCGTGCCACGAGTCTCGTCGACAACCCGGGCATCGGAATAATCATGCGGTGCGTCGCGGCCCGTGTCGCTCACGACACCGCCCCGCACCTTCTCGCCAGCCTGTTGCGCCGCCTGTACGCGCTCTTTCGTGCGCACACTGGACGCCAGCTTGACAAGGATACCGCCGACCACCAGCAGGACAGCCCCGAGCGCAGCGAGCATCAGCTTGCCACCGCTCGACACCACCAATTGGCCGGAGATCAGCCACCCCAGCACGAACGCACCGCTGACCCAATTGATATGCCCCGTCACTTTCGCGACGGTCGCCGTCAACTGGCCATTCACGGTGGCGTGCCATTGCAACCAGGCCACGCCTATGAAGGCTACGCCGAGTACCTGCGCATAAAGCACGGGCGATGGCGCAGGCACATCAATGGCCGCATACAGCGATGACCAGAACGACGCGATCAGCAGCACGCCGAGTGCCAGATTCAACGCCGCATCGAGGAACAGTACCGTACGCAACATGGCCTTCATGGGCAATTACTCCACGTGGTAGTTGGGGGCTTCCTTCATGATCTGGACATCGTGCACATGCGATTCGCGCATGCCCGCGGCCGTGATTTCGACAAACTCTGCCTTTTCGTGCAGATCCTTGATCGACGGGCAACCGAGGTAGCCCATCGACGAGCGGATGCCGCCTGTCAGCTGATGCAGGATCGCGTTCACGCTGCCCTTGTACGCCACACGGCCTTCGATGCCTTCCGGCACAAGCTTGTCAGCGTTGTTGGCCGGGTCCTGGAAGTAACGATCTGCCGCACCATCCTTCATGGCGCCGACCGACCCCATGCCACGGTAGCTCTTGTACGAGCGGCCCTGATACAGGAACACTTCCCCAGGCGCTTCTTCCGTGCCGGAGAACATGCTGCCCATCATCACGGTGTGCGCGCCGGCAGCCAGTGCCTTCGCGACGTCGCCCGAGTAACGAATACCACCGTCGGCGATCAGCGGAACGCCCGTGTCCTTGAGCGCTTCTGCCACATTGGCGATGGCCGTGATCTGCGGCACACCGACACCGGCGACGATACGCGTCGTGCAGATCGAGCCCGGACCGATACCGACCTTGACCGCATCTGCACCATGCTCGACCAGCGCCAGTGCCGCACTTGCCGTGGCGATGTTGCCGCCAATGACTTCGATCTGCGGGAAATGCTTCTTGACCCACTGCACGCGATCGAGCACACCCTGGCTGTGACCGTGTGCCGTGTCGACCACGATCACGTCGACGCCGGCCGCAACCAGCAGTTCGACGCGCTCTTCGTTGTCCGAGCCCACACCGACGGCGGCGCCCACACGCAGCTTGCCGTGCTCGTCCTTGCTCGCCAGCGGGTATTCCGTCGCCTTGGTGATGTCCTTGACGGTCATCAGTCCGCGCAGCTCGAACGCGTCGTTGACGACCAGCACGCGCTCGAGGCGGTGATCGTGCATCAGACGTTCGGCGTCTGCCGGCGAAGCGCCTTCACGCACGGTGATGAGCTTCTCCTTCGGCGTCATGATCACGCGCACCGGCTCGTCGAGGCGGCTCTCGAAACGCAAGTCACGGTTGGTGACGATACCGATGAGCTGCGCGCCCTCCACCACCGGGAAACCGGAAATGCCATGCTGACGCGACAACGCGATCACATCGCGCACCTTCATGTGCGGCGGAATCGTGATCGGATCGCGCAGAACGCCCGACTCGAATCGCTTGACCTTCGAGACTTCCCGTGCCTGCTCGGCCGGCTTCAGATTCTTGTGAATGATACCGATACCGCCCTGTTGCGCCATGGCAATGGCCAGACGCGCCTCGGTCACCGTATCCATGGCGGCCGACAGCAAAGGCATGTTCAGGGTAATGTTGCGCGTGAGCTTGGTTTTCAGGCTGGTGTCGCGCGGGAGAACGGCAGAGTAGGCCGGGACGAGGAGCACGTCATCGAATGTGAGTGCTTTTTGGATCAGACGCATGGCAAATCCTATAGGCGCAAAACCGAATTATACAGAAATCGCGACAGGCATGGCATGTCTGCCCCACATGTCAAGGGGCTTTTTCCCCGACAAACCGATCCCCCCCCGGGTCGGACACATAATCGTGAGGCCTCCGGTCGCCTGACGATTGCCGCACCACTCGGCGCCACTCCGCGCCGGCGGACTGCCACCGCGGCCCGGCGCAGGATTTCACAAGCGTATCGTGACACCGGGATGCTATCCTTGCGCCCTCCCCAAGCGGGCGGGCGGCCAGAAAGGCCGGAAGCGAAGGACAGGACCGGGCGCACGACCGGCCGGGCGAGCGTGACACGGCACGCAGCACGCGATATCGAACACCCGTCAGATACTGCGCCGCCACTGCGCCCGCCAAACCAACTACGGATACGAATTTTCATAGGCAAAGGCATTGCTTACGGACTGGCAGCGGGGGCCTTGTCGGGACTGGTATTTCTGGCCCCTCGCCTGCTGCCGGGTTTCTCGCCGCTGGAATTGTCGGCTGCGCGTTACATCCTTTACGGGCTGGTGTCCGCACTGCTGCTCGCTCCGCTCTGGCCGCGCCTGCGGCACACTGTGACCGGCAACGACTGGCGGGCGCTGTTCCGCCTGAGTCTTGTCGGCAACCTCGTCTATTACCTGTTTCTGGCGGGCTCGGTTCAGATGGCGGGTATCGCCCCGGCCTCGCTGATCGTGGGTGTGCTGCCCGTCACCGTCACCCTGATCGGAAGTCGCGATCACGGCGCATTGCCGCTGTCGAAGCTTATCGGTCCGTTAACGCTCATCGCAGCAGGTATCGTCTGCATCAATGTGGATGCCTTTGTCCACACCGCAGCGAGCGGCGGCGACTGGCGCCTTACGCTGGCCGGCATCGCCTGCGCGATCGGTGCTTTGCTGAGCTGGACGTGGTATGCCGTCGCTAATGCCCGATATCTCGCGAAATTCGGACATTTCACGAGTCAAGAATGGTCGCTGCTGACGGGTGTCGCCACCGGCGTACTGGCGATTGCACTCGCCATCCCGGCCGTCGTGCTGCCGCATCCGGTCGCGGTCGAGGCACCGCGCGACTGGCAGATGTTTTTGATCGTGAACATCGCCGTGGCGGTCGGTGCTTCGGCCATCGGCAATGCGTTCTGGAATGCGGCGAGCCGGGCGCTGCCGCTAACCCTGTCAGGCCAGTTGATCGTGTTTGAAACGCTGTTCGCGCTTGGTTACGGATTCGTCTACGACCATCGTCTGCCGCGTTTGCTGGAGTTGGCGGCGATCGTGTTGCTGCTGGTCGGCGTAAGCGCGTCGGTCCGACTGCATTCGAGAGGGGGAACGCACTAGCCCGGAAGGCACGGAGCACTGTCCGGCATCAAGTTGCGCGTCGGCTGCTCCCGAGCCACTTCTGCCCTTCGCGGCTCCCTTCGTTGCGGACCTTCTCGACGCGGCGTTGACGCGCCAGTTTCGGATCGGCCTTGAGCGCCCGGTAGATTTCGATGCGATCCCCCGCGTCGACAGCGGCGTCGAGCGCACGCACCTTGCCGAACACCCCTGCCTTCATGCGTGCGATATCCAGTTCCGGAAAGCGTTGCAGCACACCGCTTCGCTCGATCGCATCGCGCATCGTGGCACCGATGGGCAACGTCACGGGGATCATCGTCTGCGCGTTCGGCAGCGCGTAACAAACCTCGACAATCATCTCATTTGACATAGACCGCCTCCGCACGCTTCACGAACGCGTCGACGAACGTATTGGCGATGTGACTGAAGACGGGGCCGATGACCTTCTCCAGCAGGAAATTCGCAAATTCGTAGTGCAGACTGAACTCGATCTTGCAGGCATTCTCACGCAGCGCGGTGAATTTCCACGTCCCGTGAAAACGCTTGAAAGGTCCCTCGACGAAGTGCATCTGAATGGCGTGCGGGCGCTCCTGCGTGTTGCGCGTCGCGAACGAATGCTTCAGGCCTTTGAAGTCGATGATCAGCGACGCCTCCATGCTGTGCTCGTCCTGATGCCGAATATCGACACCACCGCACCAAGGCAGGAATTTGGGGTAATCGGCGACATTGGTCACCAGATCGTACATTTGCTCGTCGGAGAAATGCACGAGAACGGTTTTACTGACTTCGGCCATCGTCTGTCGGGCGAGGTTTGCATGCGGCACGCGCGGTATCGATGTCTCACCGATCCGGTATGCGTCGCTGGCCGCCTCTTGCCGAGACTCTTTGTTAAAATCGCTATTTTACCCGAGCCCGACCCACCGGGTCCGACCAAGTTACCCGCCAAGGATCCATGAGCATCATCGACAACAGAAAGGCCTTCTTCGACTACCACATCGAGGAGCGATACGAAGCCGGGATCGTACTTGAAGGATGGGAAGTCAAGGCGATTCGCGCCGGGCGGGCGCAGATCAAGGAAGGATATGTCGTCATCAAACATGGCGAAATCTTTCTGATCGGCGCGCACATCAGTCCGTTGCAATCGGCATCCACGCATATCACCCCTGACCCGGTGCGCACGCGCAAGCTGCTGCTCAAGGCAGACGAAATCAAGAAACTCATTGGCAAGGTCGAGCAACGCGGTTACACGCTTGTCCCGCTCAACCTGCATTACAGCAAGGGGCTCGTGAAGTGCGAGATCGGCCTCGGCAAGGGCAAGAAGCTGCACGACAAGCGCGAGACCGAGAAGGAACGCGACTGGAATCGCGAGAAAGCACGATTGATGCGCAACCCCACATAAACCATTAAGCCATGTCGGACGCCGCCGTCATACCCGCGCGGCGTGATGGCGGATGCGGGAAAGCGCCCGCCCGCAAGGGCAGACGCCGTTCGGCCAAGTCGCTCCGACGCCGATCCGACATTGCGGCCCCGAATACGAAATCCAAAAAAATGCCGCTTCGATTGGCATATCGAAGCGGCATTTTCGTTTCCACGGTAGGGGTTAGCGCAAACAGGCGGCACCGCTTATGGGCGCCCCGCGCCCCAGGACTTAACGGCGCACGCCCGAGTTACCGAAGCCACCGGGGCTCCCTTCCGGGGGCGCGCCGGTGCCGCCCTCCGTGCCACGCACGATCTTGAGCGCCGACGCGATCATCCCGCTCATATCCGACAAATTGCCCGGCACGATCAGCGTGTTGTTCGTCTTCGCCATCTTGCTGAACGCATCGACATACTGCTCCGCGACCTTCAGGTTCACCGCCTCCATACCGCCCTGCGTCTGAATCGCCGTCGCAATCTTGTGAATGGCTTCGGCATTCGCCTCCGCCACCGCCAGAATTGCCGCAGCCTCACCTTGTGCCTGGTTGATCGCTGCCTGACGCTCACCTTCCGATTTCTGAATCGCGGCTTCGCGCGCACCGGAGGCCAGGTTGATCTGCTCCTGCTTCTTACCCTCAGACGCCGCGATCAATGCCCGCTTCTCGCGCTCGGCAGTGATTTGCGCCTGCATGGCATGCAGAATTTCCTTCGGCGGCGTCAGATCCTT
Organism: Pandoraea anhela; assembly: GCF_902459655.1. Lineage (GTDB taxonomy): Bacteria > Pseudomonadota > Gammaproteobacteria > Burkholderiales > Burkholderiaceae > Pandoraea > Pandoraea anhela. Next base: position 170,680 of record NZ_CABPSB010000009.1, on the reverse strand, counting down.
GATCTCGTAACGCAGCACTTTTACGCCCCAGTTCGCGGCCGCCTCATCGAGCGCGTTCACCACGCTGTGATTGATGAACTCGCGCTCCTCGAACGTCTTGTCGAGTTCCAGCTTGCCGACCACGCTACGCAGCGTTGTCTGAGCCAGTTGCGTAATGGCGACGATGAAGTTGCTCGACCCGTAAGACGCCTTCATCGGATCCGTCACCTGAAAATACAGAATACCGTCAACCTGTAATTGCGTATTGTCCTTGGTGATACAGATCTGGCTCGGCACGTCGAGCGGAATTTCCTTGAGCACGTGCTTGTAGGCCACACGATCCACGAACGGTACGACGATGGACATGCCGGGCGTGAGCGTGGCGTGATACTTGCCGAGACGCTCCACCACCCACGCGTGCTGCTGCGGCACGATCTTGATCGAGCGCGCCGCAATGATCACCGCAATGATGAAGAGAATAAATGCGACGTTGGATATCATGTTTCCCCCCGAAAGCGTCTGCCCCACCAGCAGACTGGTTCCCTGTCACCCGCTATTGCGGGACTGACTATCTGACAGCGGCGACACGAAAGTGTTCGCCCGCATGACGAGCTTCAGCGCTCATCGGGGTGCGTGAACGACGCGCCCGCCACACTGAACTCGCCGGTGATCCTCACGCGATTTCGCGCCATCTCCCTTACGCGACCGCATGCACAACGTACAACCGGCTGCCGCGCACCTCTCGGATGACGAACCAACCGGGATCGGGCGATTCTCCCGGCAAAAGCTCCACGTCCCATTCGGCACCGCGATACATCGCGCGCGCCTGACCATCGGGACGCCATGCCTCCACCCGAAGTCGCTGACCGATGTCGAGATTGGTATTGGGGTCCGCCGACGCATCGACCTTGATACGACGCTTGCCGAACCGGCTACGGCGCAATGCCCACACGGCCACACTGGCCACCACCGCCGCCGAGACCCACTGCAACGGCCAATCCGCGCGCAACAGCGCGGCGATGCCACCAGCGGCCACGCCGAGCGCCACCATCAGGAGATAGAACGTCCCGCTCGCCAGCTCCAGCACCACGATCAATCCGGCAACGCCGAACCAAAGCCAAGCCTGCTCCATCGCAACTCCCAGATACAAAAAAACCCCGGTGTGATACCGGGGTTTATAGCATGAAACCAACTGGTCAGCGCGCTCATCCCAAGGGACGGCCCGCTTTCCAGTCGCGTCCGAGGTGCCGCTCGGACGCATCCTAAATCAGACGATTATCGCAGCGCTTACTTCGTCAGCTTGGCGAGTTGCTGCCACGTCTCGATTACCGTGTCCGGGTTGAGGGACATCGACGCAATACCTTCCTTCGCCAGCCACTCGGCGAGATCCGGATGGTCCGACGGGCCCTGACCGCAGATACCGACGTACTTGCCCTTGGACAGGCAAGCCTTGATCGCACGGCTCAGCATGAACTGAACAGCCGGGTCACGTTCGTCGAAGTCCTTCGCCAGCAATTCCATGCCCGAGTCGCGGTCCAGACCCAGCGTGAGCTGCGTCAGATCGTTCGAGCCGATCGAGAAACCGTCGAAGTACTCGAGGAATTCGTCGGCCAGAATGGCGTTCGACGGCACTTCGCACATCATGATGAGCTTCAGACCGTTCTCGCCACGCTTCAGACCATAGTCGCCGAGCATGTTGACCACGCGCTCCGCCTGGCCCAGCGTCCGCACGAACGGCACCATGATCTCCACGTTCGTCAGGCCCATCTCATCGCGAACGCGCTTGAGCGCACGGCACTCCATCTCGAAAGCTTCAGCGAAGTCTTCCGAGATGTAACGCGACGCACCGCGGAAGCCCAGCATCGGGTTTTCTTCATCCGGCTCGTAACGCGAACCGCCAATCAGCTTCTTGTACTCGTTGGACTTGAAGTCCGACAGACGCACGATCACGCTCTTCGGATAGAACGCCGCAGCGATCGTAGCGATGCCCTCGGCCAGCTTGTCGACGTAGAACGCACGCGGCGAGGCATGACCGCGAGCCACCGACTCGACCGCTTTCTTCAGGTCGGCGTCGATGTTCGGGTACTCGAGAATCGCGCGCGGGTGCACACCGATGTTGTTGTTGATGATGAATTCGAGACGCGCCAGACCCACACCTTCGTTCGGCAGTTGCGCGAAATCGAAGGCCAGTTGCGGGTTGCCCACGTTCATCATGATCTTGACCGGGATCTTCGGCATTTCGCCGCGCTGAATCTCGGTAACTTCGGTCTCGAGCAGACCATCGTAGATCTTGCCTTCGTCGCCTTCCGCGCACGAGACGGTCACCAGCGCGCCGTCCTTCAGTACGTCAGTGGCGTCACCGCAGCCGACCACGGCCGGCACGCCCAGCTCACGCGCGATAATGGCCGCGTGGCAGGTACGACCACCCCTGTTCGTCACGATGGCAGACGCACGCTTCATCACCGGCTCCCAGTTCGGGTCGGTCATGTCGGCCACCAGCACGTCGCCCGGCTGGACACGTTCCATTTCGCTCGGATCCATGATCACGCGCACCGGACCGGCGCCGATCTTCTGACCGATCGCGCGGCCCGTCGCCAGCACCGGCGCGTCGCCCTTGAGCTTGAAGCGCTGCTCAGCTTTGCCTGCCGACTGGCTCTTCACCGTTTCCGGACGCGCCTGAAGGATGTAGATCTTGCCATCCTTGCCGTCCTTGCCCCACTCGATGTCCATCGGACGACCGTAGTGCTTCTCGATGATCAGCGCGAACTTGGCCAGTTCGGCGCAATCGTCGTCGGTGATCGAGTAACGGTTACGCAGTTCCATCGGCACGTCGATGGTCTTCACGCGACCCGGTTCGCCCGGTTGTGTGAATTCCATCTTCACGAGCTTCGAGCCGAGGGTGCGGCGGATGATCGGATACTTGCCGGCCTTGAGCGTCGGCTTGAAGACGTAGAATTCGTCCGGGTTCACGGCGCCTTGCACGACCGTCTCGCCCAGGCCATAGCTGGCAGTGATGAAGACGACGTCCTGGAAACCCGACTCGGTGTCGATGGTGAACATCACGCCCGAGGCGCCGCAGTCCGAGCGCACCATGCGCTGCACACCGGCCGACAACGCCACTTCAGCGTGGGTGAAGCCCTTGTGGACGCGGTACGAAATTGCACGGTCGTTGTACAGCGACGCGAACACGTGCTTCATGCGATCGAGCACGTCTTCGATGCCGACGACGTTCAGATAGCTTTCCTGCTGACCGGCGAACGAAGCATCCGGCAAATCTTCGGCCGTGGCCGACGAACGCACGGCGAACGAAGCCTCCGGCTGGTCGCCGGCGATGCGTGCGAACTGGTCGCGAATTTCCTTCTCGAGTTGAGGCTGCAACGGCGCATCGACGATCCATTGACGGATTTCCGCACCGGCTTCCGCGAGCGCCTTGACGTTGTCCACGTCGAGACCCTCGAGACGCTTGGCAACGCGCTCGGTCAGGTTGTTGTGCTGGAGGAACTCGCGGAAGGCGAAAGACGTCGTGGCGAAGCCGCCCGGCACGCGAACCCCTGCGTTGGCCAGTTGGCTGATCATTTCGCCAAGTGATGCATTCTTGCCGCCGACCGACTCGACGTCGGTCATGCGCAGATGCTCAAACGGCACCACGTAGGCGCCGTCGTGTGCTGCGTTAGTCATAAAAGCCCCTAAGGTAAGAAAAAGAATTCTCGGCGGACCGGCTGGGACTGACATTGGCCGGTCGACCTGTTGGATAAGGAATCGCGCATTGTTCGCGCACATGTCGCGCTTATGCGTCGTCTTAAGCGTCGTCGAGAACCAGGGGCTAGCGCCCGACGACCCGCTGCAAACCATCGTCAATTCCCGGAACACCCCGCCGGACGAGGCTCACACGGAACATCGCGCGACGGTCGCGCAATTGCTTATCCAACAAGTTGCCGCTATTCTACCGTGCAATGCACCATTTTGCGATTCTGCGCATGAGCAACGCCACCACTCCCGGAAATTCCCCGATCCCCGCCGCTGGCAAGCCTGCCGCACCGGCCAAACCCATCGCCGCGCGGCCCGTTTTCATCGTGTCCGACGGCACGGGGATCACGGCGGAAACCTTCGCCCATTCGATCCTCGCGCAATTCGAGATGCGTTTCCGTCAGATCCGCGTACCGTTCGTGGATTCCGTCGATAAAGCCTATGAGACAGCGCAACGGATCAATGAAATGTATCGGAGCGAAGGGGTGCGTCCGATCATTTTCAGCACGCTGGTCGACGCCCGCGCCAATGAGATCCTGCGCAATTGCCAGGGCGTGATTCTCGACATGTTCCAGACATTCATCGAGCCGCTGGAACAGGAGTTGGGCCTGAAGTCGATGCACGCCATCGGCCGTGTGCACCAGAATGCCGACAGCGAAGCGTACAAGAACCGGATCGAGGCCGTGAACTTCTCGCTCGCGCACGATGACGGTCAGTCCAACAAGAATCTGCAAAGCGCCGACGTCATCCTCGTTGGCGTCTCGCGCAGCGGCAAGACGCCGACCACACTCTATCTCGCCATGCAGTACGGGGTGAAGGCGGCCAACTATCCGCTGATTCCCGACGACTTCGAGCGCGAAAAACTGCCCTCCACCCTCGATCAGTACAAGGACAAGATTTTCGGACTCTCCATCGATCCGCAACGTCTCTCCGAGATCCGTAACGAGCGTCGTCCGGGGAGCAAGTATGCGTCGCTGGAGAATTGCCGTTACGAGGTCAACGAAGCCGAAGCCATGATGCGCCGTGAAGGTATCAAGTGGTTGTCGTCGACGCACAAATCGATCGAGGAAATCGCAACGACGATCCTTCAGGAAATCAAGCTGGAGCGAGACGTTTACTGAGTTGCTGAGGGTATCGATCGGACCGCCGTAACGGAGCGGGAACGGAGCGGGAACGGAGCGGGAACGGAGCGGGAACGGAGCGGGAACGGAGCGGGAACGGAGCGGGAACGGACGGTCGCCAAGCAAAAGGGACGCCATGAGCGTCCCTTTTGCTTGATAGGTTGCGATTGATGGGTCAATCGGCGACCGACGTCAAGTCAGCCGCTGACGCACCGCCTCGAACAGACAGATGGCCGCACACGCCGCCACGTTCAGCGACTCCATTCCGCCCGGTTGCGGAATACGGATCGGCGTCTGCACGCGATCGAGCCAGTGTGGCGACACACCCGCACCTTCGTTGCCGAACACCCATGCCACCGGCGTGCGAAGATTCTGATCGTAGAGCGACGTACTTGCTTGCAGGCTTGTCGCGAGCAAGGGCACCGACAGGCGCGGCGCCAGCGAGTCCGGCGTGCAATGCTCCACGATGTTCAACGAGAAGTGCGCGCCCATGCCTGCGCGCAGCACCTTGCTCGACCACGCGAGCGCGGTGCCGGACATGCAGTAGATGTCCCGCACACCCGCCGCTGCTGCGCTGCGCAGAATCGAGCCGACGTTACCGGCGTCCTGCACCGCATCGAGGATGACGCAGTCGGTCGTCTGCGCCGCAGGCAAATGCCCTGACGGCATCTCCACGACGAATAGCAGCGACACCCCGTTGACCAACGTCGACAGCGGCGCGAACAGGGCCTCCGGCAGGCAGACACGGCGCTCCGGATCCACCTTTGCCCAGAGTTGTGCGACTTCGTCGTTCTCCAGCGCCGACTCCGCCGCCACACAGACTAACGGTTGTCCCAGCGCGCCGAGATAGGCGTCGGCCAAATGTACGCCTTCGAGCAGCGTCTGCCCCAGCTTGCGGCGCTGTTGGTTCGACTGCGCCAGTTGCTTCAGACGCTTGTAGAACGGATTATCTTTGGAACTGATGAGCTTCATGAGGAACGCACCACGCGCGGCAACGTAAGCGTGCCGAAGACTTCAAACGCTTCACGCACGGGCGCAAACGACTGACGATGATGCGGGCTCGGGCCATGCGCGCGCAAGGCTTCGAGATGCTTCGGCGTGCCGTAGCCGACGTGCTCGTTGAAGCCATACTGAGGGAACTCCTCGTGCAATGCGGCCAACTGACGGTCACGTGTCACCTTGGCCAGGATCGACGCCGCCGAAATCGCGGGCACCTTATCATCACCCTTGATGACAGCCTCGGCACGCATCGGCAACACCGGGCAACGATTGCCGTCGATGAGCGCCAGCGTCGGCACGCGTGACAGACCATTCACCGCGCGCTGCATCGCCAGCATCGTCGCATGCAGAATGTTCAGCGAATCGATCTCCGCGACGCTCGCCTCAGCAATGCAAAACGCCAGCGAACGCTCGACGATCTCTTCGTACAGCGCTTCGCGTCGCAGCGCGGTGAGCTTCTTCGAATCGGCCAGCCCCTTGATCGGTCGCGACGGATCGAGAATGACGGCGGCCGTCACGACCGGGCCCGCGAGCGGGCCGCGACCGACTTCATCCACCCCACAGGTCAGGTCCGCCGCAACGTCCGCAAACAAATCGAACACCATTTGCGGAGCCGGTGCCCTGGCCCCGGCACGTCCCCGCGGCTTGGTCGCGGTTGACGCAGCACCATCACGCAAAACGGTCTTGCGTACGGTTCGACGCACCTTCACGTCTTCACTCATATACGCCCTTTCTCACGCAGTACGCGCTCGATCACCTCGGCCGAACGCGCCGCGGTGTTCTGACGCAGTTGCTCGTGAATCTTCGTGAAGCGCGTTTGCAGCGATACCCGTAACGCGGCGTCCGTCAATTGCTGCCAAACGGCATCGGCAAGCGCTTCGGGCGTCGCGAAATGTTGCAGCAATTCCGGCACGACGAACTCGCCGCACAGAATGTTGGGCAAACCGACATACGGCAGATATCCCTGCCGCTTCATGATTTGCGCCGTTAGCCAGGGCACCTTGTACGAGATCACCATCGGCTTCTTGTACAACGCGGCCTCCAGCGTGGCCGTCCCGCTGGCGAGAAGCACGCTGTCTGCGGCCTCCAGCGCCAGCGGTGCACGTCCGTCGATCACCGTCAGATGGAGGTCGCGATGCGCATCGAGGATCGGTTGCATCATCGTACGCAGGCGCGGTGTGGCGGCCGGCAGCACGAAGCGAATCGCCGGATCGCGCTTTGCGAGCAAACGCATCGCCGCAAAAAACACCGGGGTGAGACGTTGCACTTCGGACGTGCGACTGCCCGGGAGAATCGCCACGACGGGCGCGTCGCCTTCCAGTCCGAGCTTCGCTCTGGCACCCGCGACATCGGGCACCATCGGGATCTTGTCGGCCATCGGATGGCCAACGAAGGTCGCGTCGATGCCCGCCCGGTGATAAATCTCCGGCTCGAACGGGAACAGGCACAGCATATGGTCGACGGCGCGCTTGATCTTCTTGATACGCCCACCTCGCCACGCCCAGATCGACGGGCTCACGAAGTGAATCGTCGGAATGCCCGCCTCACGCAGTCTGATTTCGAGATCGAAATTGAAGTCGGGAGCGTCGAAACCGACGAACGCCATCGGCTTTTCCACGAGCCAGCGCTCACGAAGCTGCTTGCGAATCGAAAGAATCTCGCGAAGATGCCTGATGACTTCGACGTAGCCCATGACGGAGAGCTTGTCGATCGGCCAATAGGCGTCGAAGCCCTCTTCCGCCATATGCGGACCACCGACACCCGCGTACGTGATGTCGGCCGGAAGGCTCTGTTTGAGACCGGCAAGCACATTGCCGGCAATGAGATCGCCAGACAGCTCCCCGGCCACCATCGCCAGGGTTCGCTGGCCGGCGCCGGGAAAGGTCGGCGACATAGGTCAGCGCACGATACCGCGCGTGCTTGCGTTGAGGAAGTCGAGCAGCGTACGGACAGCCTCGAAGACGTCCGGCGCCCCCGCATTGCCAAAGGCTTCGATCTGTGCCTTAGCCTCGTCGAGCGTCAATCCGCTCTTGTAGAGCAGCTTGTACGCGTGACGCAGTGCCGTGATGGCATCGGCCGAGAAGCCGCGGCGACGCAGGCCTTCGACGTTGATCCCGTAAGGCACGGCACGATCGCCCGAGGCAATGACGAACGAGGGCACGTCCTGCACGAGCACCGACGCCCCGCCCACCATCGCATGCGCGCCGATGCGCACGAACTGGTGCACGCCAGTCATGCCGCCGATGATTGCCCAGTCGTCGACATGCACGTGACCGGCCATCTGCGCGTTGCTCGAAAACACCGTGTGGTTGCCCACATGACAGTCGTGTGCGATGTGCACGTAGGCCATGATCCAGTTGTCGTTACCGACGCTCGTCAGCCCTCCGTCCTGCACCGTCCCGGTGTGAATGGTCGTGAACTCGCGAATCGTGTTGCGATCGCCGATGACGAGCTTGGTCGGCTCGCCTGCGTATTTCATATCCTGCGGATTACCGCCAATGGACGCGAACGGGCCAATCTTGTTGCCCTCGCCCAGCGTCGTGTGACCGTCGACAACCGTATGCGGGAGAATCTGCGTGCCTGCGCCGATCGTCACGTTCGGGCCGACAATGGCGTAAGGGCCGACGACGACGTCATCAGCCAATTGCGCTTTCGGATCGACGACTGCGGTGGAATGAATGTTCGTCATGAGCGTCTCGGTTCCGGTTATTCGCCGTTCTTCTTGACCATGCACATGAACTCGGCTTCGGCAGCAACTTCGCAACCTACCATGGCGCGCCCCTTGAACCAGTAGATCGCGCGCTTGTGCTTCACGAAGTCGACATCCAGCACGAGCTGATCACCCGGTTCGACCGGACGCTTGAAGCGAACGTTCTCGATCCCCACGAAATAATAAAGCGTGTTCTCGTCGTGCACCGGCTCGTCCGAGAATGTCAGCAGCGCCGCGGCCTGCGCCAGCGCTTCGACGATCAGCACGCCCGGCATCACCGGACGCTGCGGGTAATGGCCGGTGAAATACGGCTCATTGATCGTAACGTTCTTGATGACCTTGATGTTCTTGTGCGGCTCCAGTCCGATCACGCGATCCACCATCAGCATCGGATACCGATGCGGCAGCAGCTTCATGATCTTGTGGATGTCGATATTGATATTGGTCTCGCTCATTTGTCTTGCAGGTCCTTGACCTTCGCTTCAAGTTGACGCACGCGCTCGCGCATCTTATCCAGATTGCGCATGATGGCCGCGTTTTTATTCCATTCCGCGTTCGGAATCGCCGGAAACGCGCTGGTGTAGGTGCCGGGCCCGGGGATCGACTTCGACACCCCCGACTTGGCGGTCACGATGACCTTGTCCCCGATCACCACATGACCGGCAACGCCGACGTTACCGCCCAACATGCAGAATTTACCGATGGTGCTGCTGCCAGCAATGCCCGTGCATGCGGCAATCACCGTGAACGCCCCGACGCGCACATTGTGTGCGATCTGCACCAGATTATCGATCTTGCAGCCGCGCTCGATGACCGTGTCGGCCATGGCGCCACGATCGATCGTTGTCGATGCGCCGATCTCGACGTCGTCTTCGATCACCACACGACCGACCTGAGGGATCTTGACCCATTCACCGCCCGTGGCGGAGAAATCCGGGGCGAAGCCGAACCCGTCCGAGCCGATCACGGCGCCGGCCTGAATCACGCAACGCGCACCGATCACACTCATGTGATAAAGCGTGACGTTCGGATAAACGAGCACGTCGTCACCCAGCGTCGTCCCACGACCGACGAACACGTTCGCCATGAGCCGCACACGCTCGCCCAGACGCGCGCCCGCTTCGATCACGACATTCGGCCCGACCACGCATGAGGCAGGCACCACGGCTGTCGGGTCAACGGACGCACTCGGGTGAATCCCGGCCGGGGGCACCGGCGCTGCTGCCTGCGCGAACATCTGCGCGACGCGCGCAAAGTAAGCGTAGGGATTCGACGCAATGATCCACGCGCGTCCGTCGTGCGACGGCAGCTTGTCGAAATCGGCTTTGGAGAGAATCACTGCGGCAGCACCCGAATTAGGCACCTCCGCGAGATAAAGCGGATTGGACAGGAACGCCATTTGACGGGCACCCGCGCGATCGAGCGGTGCCAGGCCTTCCACGGTGACGTTGCCGTCACCCACGAGTTCGCCGCCGAAGCGTGCGACGATCTGCGCCAGCGTGACGAACGGCGCGGACGGAGCGGACGACGATCCCGACATGGAATGCGGACCCGTCACTTGCCGCTGGCGCCGCCCGAACCTGCGTTCAGGGTCTTGAGCACCTTATCCGTAATATCGATACGCGGGCTCACGTAGACCGCTTCCTGCACGATCAGGTCGTACTTGTCCGTTTCTGCGATTTGCTTGATGACGCGGTTGGCGCGGTCGAGCACCGCCGCAAGCTCTTCGTTACGACGCTGATTCAGGTCTTCCCGAAACTCGCGTTGCTTGCGTTGAAACTCGGTGTCGGCAGCGGCCAGATCGCGTTGACGCTTCGCGCGTTCGGCATCGCTCAGAGTCGGATTGTCCTTGTCGAGCTTGTCCGACATCGCCTTGAGACGTTGAGCCATATCTTGCAATGCCTTGTCCCGCGACGAGAATTCGGCTTCGAGTTTGGCTTGCGCAGCCTTGGCCGGCGTGGAATCGCGAAGAATGCGATCCGAATTAACTGCGGCGATGCGCGCATCCTGAGCCGAAGCCGCGAAGGCTGCCCCTGCCAGCAACGCCGCGGCGACGCCGCGAAGGCAATGCTTACGGATACCGTTCAATGTATTACCCCTTACAACGATGAAACGTTCGGAACCGGTCGAAATGCCGTCGTTAGAACGACGTACCGACCTGGAACTGGAATTTCTGATACTGGTCGCCCGTCTTCTTGACGAGCGGGAAGCCCATCGACAGCTTGAGCGGGCCAATCGGTGAAATCCACGACAGACCGAAACCGTAAGAATAGCGCAGGTTATTGAAGGTAATCGCCTGCCCGTTATCGAACACGTTACCACCGTCGAGGAACGTGAAGATACGAAGTGTACGGTCATAACCCGTGCCCGGCAGCGGGAACGTCAATTCAACGTTACCGATCAGCTTCGACGCACCACCCAGCGGTTCGCCATTGGTGTCCTTCGGACCCAGCGAGCTCGGCTCGTAACCACGCACCGAACCGATACCGCCGGCGAAGTAGTTCTTGAAGATCGGGAACGGCTGACCGCCCAGACCGTGGCCGTAACCGACTTCCCCGTTCAGCGCGAGCGTGAAGCCGCGGCTGACCGGGTAGTAGTACTGGTGCTGATAGTACGCGCGGAAGTACTTGGTCGTCCCGATCGGCGTGCCGACTTCGAGGTTGGCCTGTTGGTAGTGACCACGGTTCGGGATCAGCGCACTGTCACGCGAGTCGCGCGACCAACCCACCGTCAGCGGGTAGTTGTTGCTGACGTAACCGAACTGGTTCGCATAGTCGACGTAGCGCTGCGGCGTCGTGCCATCGCTCGTCAGATGCAAACGCGTCTGTTCGAAGCCCAGACCGAAGAAGACCGTGTCGACTTCCGAGAACGGCACCCCGAACTTCAGGTTGCCGCCGAGCGTGTTGATACGGAAATCCGAATCGCTCGTGAGCAGCAGCGGCTGATAAGTGCGGTAGTAAATGTCGGTAATGCGGCTCACGCCATCGACCGTGAAGTACGGATCGACCTGCGTCACCGCCAACGTACGATACGTCTTACCGGTGTTCACGTTCACCGAAAGCGACGTCCCCGAACCGAACACGTTGTCCTGGCTGATACCCGCCTGCAACACCACCTTGTCGGTTGACGAGAAGCCGGCACCCACGTTGATCGTACCCGTCGGCTTTTCTTCGACCTTCACCTGAAGGTCGACCTGATCGTTCGAACCCGCGACCGGCTCGGTCGTCACGTTCACATCGGTGAAGTAGCCCAGACGGTTGATACGATCCTGCGACAGCTTGAGGCGGTCGGCGTCGTACCATGAGCTTTCGAGCTGACGCAATTCACGGCGAATGACTTCGTCACGCGTACGCGAGTTGCCAACGATGTTGATCTTGCGAACGTACACACGACGGCCCGGATCGATCGTCAGCGTGAGCGCAACGGTATGGTTGTTGCGGTCGATGGTCGGCTGAGCGTTGACGTTCGCGAAAGCGAAGCCGTAGTTGCCCAGCAGGTCGGAAATGGCCTTCGTGCTCGCCTGCAGTTTCGCGGCCGAGAACGTGTCGCCCGCCTTCAGTTGTACGAGCTTCTGGATGTCGTCCTGCTTGCCCAGCATTTCACCGGAGAGCTTGACGTCCGACACCTTGTACGGCTCGCCTTCGTGCAGGTTGATCGTCAGATACATCTGATCCTTGTCCGGCGTAATCGAGACGTCGGTGGAGTCGATGTTGAATTCGAGATAACCGCGATTCAGGTAGAACGAGCGCAGTTTTTCCAGGTCGCCCGTGAGCTTGTCCTTGGAATACAGATCGTTCTTCGAATACCAGGACAGCCAGTTCGGCGTGCCCAGCTCCATCTCGGACATCAGGTCCGACGAGGAGAATGCCTTGTTGCCGACGAAATTGATCTGCTGGATCGTGGCCTTCGGACCTTCCGTCACGGCAAATTGAATGCCGACGCGATTACGTTCGAGCGGCGTGACCGTCGTCTTGACCTCCGCAGCGTAGTAGCCGCGCGTGAGGTATTGGCGCTTGAGTTCCTGCTCCGACTTGTCGAGCAGGTTACGGTCGAAGGTGCGACCTTCGGTCAGGCCGACCGAGCGCAATGCCTTCTTCAAACCGTCTTTGTCGAATTCCTTGATACCGAGGAAGTCGATGGAAGCAATCGCGGGACGCTCGTTGACGTGCACCACCAGCACGCTGCCTTGCGCTTCAACACTCACGTCGGAGAAGAGGCCCGTAGCGTAAAGGGCACGAATTGCTTCGGTGCCCTTATCATCGTTGAACTTGTCGCCCGGCTTCACGGGCAGGTACGAAAATACGGTACCGGGTTCGATGCGCTGCAAGCCCTCCACTCGGATATCCTTGACCACGAAGGGCTCGACGGCGCGTGCCAGAAAACTGTGTGCCGCCAGAACCGCAATCACCAGGGTCTTCGGAACAAGGTGGTATTTATTCGACAACTTGCTTCCCCAAGAAACAATTGAATCGTAAAAACTCGGATTTGCCTGCGACCGGCAGGCACGTGACGCTGTCCTAGTGCAGCAACTTCGACAGGTCGTTGAAAAGTGCTACGGCAGAGAGCGCAAGGATGCAAACGATGCCCACTCGTTGCAGCGCGCCCTGCCACCGCTCGGAAACTGCCCGACCGGTAATCGCTTCGACCGCATAATATAACAGATAGCCACCGTCCAAAACTGGAATCGGCAACAGATTCAATACGCCCAGGCTAATGCTGACAAGCGCCAGAAAGGCAACGAAATAATCGAGCCCGAGTCGGGCCGAACGCCCCGCGTAGTCTGCAATCGTGACCGGTCCGCTCAGATTTTTGAGCGATGCCTGCCCGGTGATCATTTTCCCGAACATCCGCACACTGAACGCCGTTACATCCCACGTACGCTGCGCCCCCCGGCCAATCGCTTCGAACAGCCCGTAGCGCACCGTCACCGAATCGACCTGACTCGCCAATGCCGCCCCGATCCTGCCGACGCGCGCGCCCCCGGCCGCAGCCGGATCGACCTCGGCGCTCGGCGTCAGTGTGACGCTGCGCAAATTACCGTCGCGGCGCACGGTCAGCGTCATCGGCTGCCCCGGATGCGCGCGCACCGCGTCCACCAGCCCCTTGGCAGACACGACGGGACTTGAATCGACCGCCGTAATCTCATCGCCGACGCGCAGCCCGGCGAGGCCTGCCGCCCCGCCCGCCATGACCTGCCCCACCGTGACACGCGCCGAAGGCACCAGCCCCAAACGCTGCATGAAGTCCTGCTCGCCATCGGCATCAAAGTGCTGACCCGCCGCGTCGAGCGTGTATTCAGCGCGGCCATCACGCGTACGGGCGACCAGCGTCACCCGCTGCCCCTCGATCATCGGATCGACGAGACGCCAGCGAAGGTCTTCCCAGGAACGGACGGCGGCCTCCTCGCCGATCCCCGCTTCAGGATTTCTCCCGTTTTCACGCACACCGGTGATCAGCTCACCGCCCGACAAGCCCGCCCGCGCGGCAAGCGTGCCCGCCGCAGGCGGCGCAATTCGGGCGACGGGCTCCGTCACGCCAACCAGATTCAGGCCGGCGTACAGCGCAATGGCAAGGAGGAAATTGGCGACCGGGCCGGCCGCGACGATAGCGAAGCGTTTGTAGACCGACTTCTGATTGAACGCCCGCGAACGATCCTCCGGGGCCACGGTCTGCGTCTCGTCGCGCTCGTCGAGCATACGAACATAACCGCCGAGCGGCAGCGCGCAGATGGTCCATTCGGTACGGTCCCGCCCCATGGTCCACTTGAGCAGCGGCGCACCGAACCCAACGGAGAACCGAAGCACCTTCACGTCGCACAACCGCGCGACGGTGTAGTGGCCCAGCTCATGGAACACCACCAGGACGCCAATCGCGACGGCGAACGCAAGCAACGTGGTCAGCAAATTCATGAGCGGAAGGGCCCCGAAGACGTTACGACATGAGCAGCGGCGTCAGGAACGCGCTGGCGCGGGCAACCTGGCGACGATGGCCGTCGCCAGTTCACGCGCACGACGGTCAGCATCGAGCACCACGTCGAGCGACGTGGCCTCGCCCACCGGCACGGCGTCGAGCACCTGCTCCACGACCTGCGCGATGGCGGTAAAACGGATACGCCCCTCGAGGAACGCAGCCACTGCGATCTCGTTCGAGGCATTGAGCAGCGCCCCTGCGGTACCACCGCGATGCAGCGTATCGAATGCCAGGCGCAAACACGGGAAGCGTCGCAGATCCGGCGCTTCGAATGTCAGTTTGCCAATATCCGCGAGATTCAGGCCCGCCACGCCCGACATCACCCGATCCGGGAATGCGAGCGCGTGCGCAATCGGCGTACGCATATCGGGATTACCGAGTTGCGCCAAGGTGGAGCCGTCCGTATACGTGACCATCGAGTGAATCACGCTTTGCGGGTGGATCAACACCTCGATTTTCTCGGGCGGCATACCGAACAGCCAGTGCGCTTCGATGACCTCGAGGCCCTTGTTCATCATACTGGCCGAGTCCACCGAAATTTTGCGCCCCATCACCCAGTTCGGATGGGCACACGCCTCGTCCGGCGTCACATTCTCCAGCGAAGCCAGTTCGCGCTCCCGGAACGGGCCACCCGAAGCCGTCAGCACCAGCTTTTCCACGCCGCGCGTGGAAATCCGGTTCTCGCCGGCGACTTGCGGCAAACACTGGAAGATGGCGTTGTGTTCGCTGTCGAGCGGCAGCAACGTGGCGCCCGCGCGCTCGGCGGTCGCCATGAAAAGCGCCCCGGAAAGCACCAGCGACTCTTTGTTGGCAAGCAGAATGCGTTTACCTGCACGGGCGGCAGCAAGCGTCGACTGGAGCCCCGCAGCCCCGACGATCGCGGCGACCACCATCATAGGCTCGGCAGCCTGCGCAATCTCGATCAGCGCTTGCGGGCCGTATGCCACGTCGATCTTCAATCCGGCTTGCACCAGTCGAGCCGACAGAACACTCGCGCCTTCGGCATCGGCCACAACGGCGACCTTCGGGCGATGCGCGACGCACTGCTCGAAGAGACGATCGAGGTTACGATGCGCAGATAGTGCGTAGACCGAGAAGCGATCGGGGTGACGCCCCACGACATCGAGCGTGCTAACGCCGATGGAGCCAGTGGAGCCGAGAATGGAGAGACGTTGCGACATGATCAGACGAAGAGCAGAGCGAGCGGGAGCACCGGAAGAAGCGCGTCGATTCTGTCGAGCACGCCCCCATGGCCGGGCAGCAGCGCGCTGGAATCCTTCACGCCGGCTTGCCGCTTGAGTTGAGATTCGAACAGATCGCCCACGACCGAAAAGGCCACCAGCACCGTCAGCGTCAACACGCCGAGTGCGATGCCCCGCGTGCTGGCGAGATGAGAAACGATGGTGGGCGCCTGCAGACCGCTTGCGAGCACCGCCCCTGCGACCACGAGTACCAGCAACCAACCGCCGATCGCCCCCTCCCAGGATTTCCCGGGACTAATGGAGGGCGCGAGCTTGCGCTTACCGAACGCGCGCCCCGCAAAATAGGCCCCCGTGTCGGCCAGCCACACGATCACGAGCACGGAAAGCAGAAACGCGACGCCGCGCTCACGCGCCAGACATAGCGCCTGCCAGGCGGCGATCAGCAATACGGGGCCGGCGGCCAGCAGCAAGCCGCGCCACGCACCATGCGTCGCAGGCTTACGTATCAAGGTATAGGGACCGGCAAGCAACCAGAAGACAGCCGCAGGCTTGAGCCAGATCGGCGACAGCGTCCATCCGCCCACCCACGTCATGCCGACGCCGAGCAACGCCAGCGCCCCGTAAAAAATCGCGCCTGTGCCGTTCAGGCCGACCAGCCGTCCCCACTCCCAACCCGCTGCCGCCACGATGACGGCCGCGAGCAATGCGAACTGCGCCGGCGTACCGACGAAGATCACGGGCAAAAGAATGGCGAGAAGTACGACAGCGGTAATAACGCGTGTCTTGAGCATCAGGCGGATTGTCCCGAGGGGTTCTGGACTTGCGCGCTAGTCCGGCCGAAACGGCGTTCGCGCTGCTGAAACTCGGCGACGGCCCGCTTGAGCGTATTGGCGTTGAAGTCCGGCCAGAATTCTTCGGTGAAATAGAGTTCAGTGTACGCCAGTTGCCAAAGCAGAAAATTACTGACGCGCTGATCGCCGCCGGTTCGGATGAAGAGATCCGGCTCCGGCGCATAGGCCATGCTCAGGTAAGGCGCGAGATCGTCTTCGGTGAACGACGCGTCAAGCGCGGCCTCCCCGCCCTGCGCAACACGCGCGGCGGCAAGCTTCTGAGCGGCCTGAAGAATATCCCACCGCCCGCCATAATTAGCGGCAATGGTCAACGTAAGCCCTTTGTTGTCCTGGGTGCGCTCCTCGGCACGTCGGACGAGTTCCTGGATACGTGGCTCGAACGCTTCGAGCGCACCGATGACGCGAAGGCGGATACCGTTGCTATGCAACTTCCCCACTTCGCGCTCGAGCGCAAGAATGAACAACTGCATCAGCGTCGACACTTCATCCTGCGGACGACGCCAGTTCTCGGAACTGAACGCGAACAGGGTCAGATACTCGACGCCGATTTCGGCACACGCCGTCACCGCTTCGCGTACGGCGTCAACGCCACGCTTGTGCCCCGCCACACGAGGCAATTTACGACTGGTAGCCCAACGCCCGTTGCCATCCATGACGATGGCAACGTGGCGCGGAATGCTCGCTGTCTCTGGAGCAGAAAGCGTAGAGCTGAGAAAACCCATTGAGATACGGCGCGGGAGTCGAGCGCGAAAGTCTGCGGAGATCTTGCGGTAAGTGCCGAAGCACTCAGACCGTCATGATCTCGGCGTCCTTCTGCTTCACCAGCTCATCGATCTCGGCGACGAACTTGTCGGTGAATTTCTGGACGTCGTCACCACCACGGCGCTCGTCGTCTTCCGAAATTTCCTTGTCCTTCACCAGCTTCTTGAGTTGTTCGTTGGCATCGCGACGCAGGTTACGCACCGCAACCTTTGCGTTTTCGCCTTCCGACTTGACCAGCTTGGTCATCTCGCGACGACGTTCTTCGGTCAGTTGGGGCATCGGCACGCGAATCAGGTCGCCCTGCGTTGCCGGATTCAGACCGAGATCCGACTCACGAATCGCCTTTTCGACCTTGGCAACCATGTTCTTTTCCCAAGGCTGCACGCCGATCGTACGGGCGTCGACCAGACTCACGTTGGCAACCTGAGAGATGGGCACCATCGAACCGTAGTAATCGACCTGAACGTGATCGAGCAGACCCACGTGCGCGCGGCCAGTACGAATCTTCGCCAGGTTGTTCTTGAACGACTCGATCGAGCTCTTCATCTTTTGCTCGACATTCTTCTTGACGTCAGCAACGCTCATGGCAACCTCCAAACCTAAAATTTATTACGCAAACATAAACGATACGGCGTCGGCACGCCACTGCACGCCGACGCCGCAATTTGAACTCAAACGTGGACGAGCGTTCCCTCGTCCTCGCCGAGAATGACGTGCTTGAGCGCGCCCGGCTTCACGATCGAGAAAACACGCACCGGCATCTTCTGATCGCGGCACAGCGCAAAAGCCGTCGCGTCCATGACCTGCAGATTCTTCGAGATGGCCTCGTCGAAGCTGATGGTCGAGTACTTTACTGCGTTCGGGTCCTTCTTGGGATCGGCCGAGTACACGCCGTCGACCTTGGTCGCCTTGAGCACCACTTCGGCGCCGACTTCCGAGCCGCGCAGCGCAGCAGCCGTGTCGGTCGTGAAAAACGGGTTGCCCGTGCCGGCGGCGAAGATCACGACTTTGCCCTCTTCGAGCTGGCGGATCGCACGCGGGCGAATGTACGGCTCAACGACCTGGTCCATGCGCAGCGCGGATTGCACACGTGCCTCGATGCCAGCGTGACGCATGGCGTCCTGCAACGCCAGAGCGTTCATCATCGTGGCGAGCATCCCCATGTAGTCGGCCGTTGCACGGTCCATGCCGGCGGCACCGCCTGCCACGCCACGGAAGATATTGCCACCGCCGATCACGACGGCCAATTGCGTGCCCAGGCGAACGACTTCGGCGATATCGCCAACCATCCGCTCGATGGTTGCGCGGTTGATGCCGAACGAGTCGTCACCCATGAGGGCTTCACCAGAGAGCTTGAGAAGTACGCGTTTGTAAGGAGTAGACATGGCGGTCCTTAAGAAGTCTGGTCGGGCACTGTTGGGGTATTCTGGATGAAACAACGGGGACGGCACCGCCGCCCCCGGATACTACGGTACTGCGCGAATTACGACTGCTTGGCGGCGGCCACTTGCGCAGCCACTTCAGCAGCGAAGTCGTCCTGCTTCTTCTCGATGCCTTCGCCGACCACGAACATGGTGAAACCCTTGACCGTGGTGTTGTTGGCCTTGAGCATCTGCTCGACGGTTGCCTTGTCGTCCTTCACGTACGTCTGGTTGAACAGCGAGACTTCCTTGAGGAACTTCTGCACGCTGCCTTCCACCATCTTGGCGACGATTTCGGCCGGCTTGCCCGATTCGGCAGCCTTTTCAGCGGCAACCTTGCGTTCCTTCTCGATCAGTTCCGGCGAAACCTGATCACCCGACACGGCGACCGGCTTCATGGCGGCGATATGCATGGCGACGTTCTTGCCGACTTCAGCATCCGCACCGTCGTACTCGACGACCACGCCGATGCGCGTACCGTGCAGGTAAGCCGCCAGCTTGCCCGACGTTTCGTAACGCTGGAAGCGACGGATCGTCATGTTTTCACCGATCTTGCCGATCAGATCTGCACGGATCTGGTCCACGGTTTTACCGTCGAGCGGCAGCGCCGACAGGGCAGCCACATCAGCCGGGTTGTTGTCGGCGACCAGCTTGGCCAGATCGTTGGCGAACTTCAGGAAGTCGTCGTTCTTCGAGACGAAGTCGGTTTCGCAGTTGATTTCGACCACGGCACCCTTGCCGCCGTCGATGTAAGCCGCGATCACGCCTTCTGCGGTGATACGGCTCGCGGCCTTGCTGGCCTTGCTACCCAGCTTGACACGCAGGATTTCTTCAGCACGGACCATGTCGCCATCGGCTTCGGTCAGCGCCTTCTTGCACTCCATCATCGGCGCATCGGTCTTGGCGCGCAGTTCGCCCACCATTGCTGCAGTAATTGCCGGCATCTCGTTACTCCTGTATATCGAATCAGTCGGGGAAGGGCTTCACCCGGACGGCCTCACCGCCCGCCCCTGGCGACCCGCACCCCCGACGCGGGGAAATCGGACTAAAAAAAAGGGGCGCCACAAGCAGCCCCTTTTGTTACGCAGCGGTGGCCGCTTACGCCTCTTCGTTCACTTCGACGAACTCGTCGCCTTCGCCGCGAACGGCTTCAACCACTTCCTTGACGGCGTTTGCACGGCCTTCGAGGATCGCATCGGCAACGCCTTGCACGTAGAGTTCGACGGCCTTGCTCGAGTCGTCGTTACCCGGGATCACGTAATCCACACCTTCCGGCGAGTGGTTCGTATCGACCACGGCGATCACCGGAATGCCCAGCTTGTTGGCTTCGGTGATGGCGATCTTGTGGTAGCCGACGTCGACGACGAAGATGGCGTCGGGCATGCCGCCCATTTCCTTCACACCACCGATCGACTTTTGCAGCTTGGCCATTTCACGATCGAACAGCAGCGCTTCCTTCTTGCTCATGCGCTCTTGTTCGCCGGCTTCGAGCGCCTGCTCCATGTCCTTGAGCTTCTTGATCGACGACTTCAGGGTCTTGAAGTTCGTCAGCATGCCGCCCAGCCAACGGTTGTTGACGTACGGCATGCCGGCGCGTGCCGCGGCTTCAGCCACGATATCGCGCGCCTGACGCTTCGTGCCCACGAACAGGATCGTGCCGCGGTTTGCTGCCAGTTGACGCACGTACTTCAGTGCATCCTGGTACATCGGCAACGTCTTTTCGAGGTTGATGATGTGAATCTTATTGCGATGGCCGAAGATATAGGGGGCCATCTTGGGGTTCCAGAAACGGGTTTGGTGACCAAAGTGGACGCCCGCTTCCAGCATCTGACGCATCGTGACAGACATGTGATTCTCCGTGAGGGTTAGGTCTTAGACCGGCTGCCGTACCCGTTTCGTCAGACTGCCATACAGCTTTGCATGACCCGCCTGCGAAGATCGGGCACCCTGGGTGCGCCGGCCCGCGATTTCAAAATCCAAGCCGATGGAACGTGAGGAACGTGATAAAACGCATCACTGTCAGGCTTGCTTCACCGATGGTGCACTTTTCGGCACCGACTTGGGGCCAACCACCCCAAAATCCCGGTGAAACTCGCTAAAAACCAAGGGGAAACCCTTGGTGTTACTGACAACTCGTCCTCGACTTAGCCCGAGATTATAGCATCTGAGGGCACCAGCACTCAAGCGGCACGTGAACTTGGGACGCCAAGCCGGAAACGCCCGGTTTGCGCGGCTTCGCAGACGATTTGGCGCCCTTTCCGATGCCGCAGCCGGACTCTCGGAAATCCGCACTCGGAACGCTCCGAAATCCAGGCCAGGCAAGGCCAAAACCCGGCCAAAACCCTCCATTGATGCGATAATGCGTCACTGTTCATGCAACTTGTCCGATTCCGCAATGGCCATCACCCTCAAGAATGCCCACGACATTGAAATGATGCGCGTCGCTTGCCGACTGGCCAGCGAAGTGCTCGATTTCATCACGCCGCATGTGCGCGCCGGCGTCACGACCGGGGAACTCGACCGCCTCTGCCACGAGTTCATGGTCAAGGAACAAGGCACGGTGCCGGCGCCGCTGAATTATCAACCGCCGGGTTATCCGCCCTATCCGAAAGCCACCTGCATCTCGGTCAACGACGTGATCTGTCACGGAATTCCCGGCGACAAGGCACTCAAGAACGGCGACGCTCTCAACATTGACATCACTGTCATCAAAGACGGCTATTTCGGCGACACGAGTCGCATGTTCATCGTCGGCGACGGCACGATTCTCGCAAAGCGTCTGGCGCAGGTGACTTATGAGTGCATGTGGCTGGGCATCAATCAGGTTCGTCCGGGTGCGCGGCTGGGCGATATCGGACAGGCCATCCAGACGCACGCCGAGGCGCAAGGGTACAGCGTGGTACGCGAATACTGCGGCCACGGCATCGGTCAGGTATTTCACGAAGATCCGCAGATCCTGCACTACGGGCGCCAGGGCACCGGACTCGAATTGCAGGCCGGCATGATTTTTACCATTGAGCCGATGATCAACGCCGGAAAGCGCGAAATTCGGACGATGCCCGATCAGTGGACGGTGAAGACACGCGATCGCAGCCTGTCCGCGCAGTGGGAACATACGGTTCTCGTAACCGAAACGGGCCACGAGGTATTGACGCACTCCGCACTGACCCCGCCGCCACCGCCGGGATCGTCATACGTCACGTCGTTCGCAGCCGCCGCCTGAGCAACCGAGTAACCCTTGTCCGGCCGTCGGCAATGTCGTCGGTCGTCCGGCCCCGAAGCTTTTCGGCCTGACTCGTTAATCCATCAACTGGAAGCCGCCATGCACGCACGTGCACACGCCCCTTCTCCGCTACGTCAGGCCCTCAAGCACCGTAAAGCGGAGCTCCTCGAGCGCTTCGCCTCGCACGGCAAGATCGACGTGCTGTTGCACGGGCTGTGTCATGCCGTCGACCAATCCATGCGCGATGCGTGGATCGAATTCCAGATGCCGGAGGACTTCGCGCTTGTGGCCGTCGGTGGCTACGGGCGTGGCGAGTTGTACCCCTATTCGGATGTCGACATCCTGCTGCTGCACCGCAGTGCCGACAGTGAAGCACTGACGTCGCACGTCGAACCGTTCATCGGTTTTCTCTGGGATATCGGCGTCGAGATCGGCTCATCGGTGCGAACGGTCGACGAGTGCATTTCCGAGGCACACGCCGACATCACGGTGCAAACGAGCCTGCTCGAAGCAAGGTTGCTTACCGGCAATCAGGCGCTCTTCGACGAATTTCAGCAGCGCTTTTCGGTCGATCTGGATCCGCTCGCGTTTTTCCGCAGCAAGCAGTTGGAGATTCGCCAGCGTCACGCCAAGTATCAGGACACTCCGTATAGCCTCGAACCCAACTGCAAGGAAAGTCCGGGTGGGCTGCGCGACCTGCAGGTCATTCTTTGGATGACCAAGGCCGCGGGCCTGGGCAATAGCTGGGCGGAACTGTCCGCACGCGATCTGTTGACCGATCGCGAACTCAAGGAACTGCGTCGCAACGAGCAGTTCCTGAAGGGACTGCGAGCACGCCTGCACTTGCTGGCGCGCCGGCGTCAGGATGTTCTCGTGTTCGATCTGCAAACGGCGCTTGCGCAAAGTCTCGGCTTCGATGCGACGACAACGAAGCGAGCCAGCGAGCAACTCATGCGGCGCTATTACTGGGCCGCGAAAGCTGTCACGCAATTGAACACCGTGCTCTTACTGAACGTGGAAGCACGCCTGTTCCCGCAGACCAGTGGCGTTACGCGCGTGATCAACGAACGCTTCGTCGAGAAGCAAGGCATGATCGAGATCGTTGACGACGCGTTGTACGAACGTCATCCGAACGCCATTCTCGAAACGTTCCTGCTGTATGAACAAGTCGTCGGCGTGAAAGGTTTGTCCGCCAGAACGCTGCGCGCGTTGTATAACGCGCGTGAGTCGATGAACGCGCAATGGCGCGCCGACCCGGAGAATCGTCGTACATTTCTGGCCATTCTCCAGCAGCCACAGGGCATCACCCATGCCTTGCGGCTGATGAATCAGACAAGCGTACTGGGCCGATATCTGATCAACTTCCGTCGTGTCGTGGGCCAGATGCAGCACGATCTGTATCACGTGTACACGGTCGATCAGCACATCTTGATGGTCGTGCGCAACATTCGTCGCTTCGCCGTCGCCGAGCATACGCACGAGTATCCGTTCTGTAGCCAGTTGATCGCGAATTTCGACCGGCCGTGGGTGCTGACGATTGCCGCACTCTTCCACGATATTGCGAAGGGGCGCGGAGGAGATCACTCGACGCTCGGCATGGTCGACGCACGAACCTTCTGTACACGGCACGGCATCAGCAAGGAAGACACGGAACTGATCGTCTGGCTCGTCGGCGAGCATCTGACGATGAGTACGGTTGCGCAAAAGCAGGACACCACGGACCCGGAAGTCATCCGACGCTTCGCCGATAAGGTGGAAAACGAACGGCGCCTGACAGCGCTCTATCTTTTGACGGTCGCCGACATTCGCGGCACCAGCCCAAAGGTGTGGAATGCCTGGAAGGGCAAACTGCTCGAAGACCTCTATCGTCTGACGTTGCAGGTGCTGGGCGGCGCCAACCCGGATCCGCATTCGCAGTTGAAAACGCGCAAGGAAGAAGCCCTCGGACTGCTGCGTCTGTACACCGTCCCCGAGCGTGCGCAGGAGGCGCTCTGGAACACGTTGGACGTCGCTTACTTCCTGCGCAACGATCCGGCGGACATCGCCTGGCAAACGCGTCATCTGTGGCGGCACGTCGACAGTGAGTCGCCCATCGTCAAAGCGCGTCCCTCACCCATCGGCGAAGGCCTGCAAGTGTTGGTCTACGTGCGCGATCAGGTGGATTTGTTTGCGCGCATTTGCGGCTACTTCGAGCGCAAAGGGCTGTCGATTCTCGACGCCAAGGTGCATACGACCAGTCAGGGTTTCGCACTGGACAGCTTCCTGCTGACCGACCCCGGGCTGGACACCAGCTATCGCGACATCATCAATCTCGTAGAGAGCGAACTGGTGTCTCTGCTCACGCGGGCAGAGCCATTGGCCGAGCCGAGCAAGGGACGTCTGCCGCGCCGCTCGCGCAGCTTCCCGGTGACACCCCGCGTCGATCTCCGGCCGGACGAGCGCGGCCAGTACTACCTGCTGTCGGTGTCGGCCAACGACCGTACCGGCTTGCTATACGCGGTCGCCCGCGTGCTCGCGCGTCACGGCGTGAGCGTGCGAACCGCCCGCATCAATACCCTCGGCGAACGTGTCGAAGATACGTTCCTGCTCGACGGCAGCCGTTTGCAGGACAGCCGTCTGCAAATTGCCGTTGAGACCGAATTACTCGAAGCATTGGAACCATGAGCGATACCCCGCGCGCCAAACTGAGCGCGAAACACCCCCGCACCCTCGACAAGACCCGCGCGCCCGTGCGCTCGGCCGGCGCATTGCGCCGTCCGACCAAGGCAGTGCCCGCGTCGATGCTCGACGCCAGCGGCGCGAAAAAGAAACCTGTCGGCAAGCCGGCGCGCCCGCGCCCGGTGAACGATGCCGCAGCGCAAACCGGGGCACGCCGCCCGGCGGGAAGCGGCACACCACCGCGCCGACCGGCAAGCGATACTCCGTACGAAAAGCGTGCGACGGGCGAACGCCCGCCCGCACGCGGCCAGCGCGAGCGCGTGGCTGGCGCGCGCCCTGCCCGCTTCGATGAGGACCGTCCGCGTCGCAACAGCGAAGGCGGGGCGCGCGGCGATTTCGCGCGACCGGTGAAGCGCGACGTCGACAACCGTGCACCGCGCCGCTTCGATGAAGACCGTCCGCGTCGCAATAGCGAAGGCGGGGCGCGCGGCGATTTCGCGCGACCGGTGAAGCGCGATGTCGACAACCGTGCACCGCGCAGCTTCGATGAGGACCGTCCGCGTCGCAACAGCGAACCTGCACCACGCGGGCGTTTTGCCCGTGATGATCGCGACAACCACGCGCCGCGTTCGACTCGTCCCACGCGTGCGCCGCGCGTCGAACGCGACGACGAGGATGACGACATCAAGATTCACCACGACGCCGCCGGTTCGCTGCGCTTATCCAAGCGCATGTCCGAACTTGGCCTTTGCTCGCGCCGGGAAGCGGACGAGTGGATCGCCAAGGGCTGGGTTCGTGTCGACGGCAGAGTCGTGAAGGAACTCGGCACCAAGATCCTCCCGACACAGGAAATCACGGTCGTTCAGGCCGCCCAGAAGGAACAGGCCAACCGCGTGACGATCCTGCTGCATAAGCCTGTGGGCTACGTCTCCGGACAAGCCGAGGACGGCTACGACCCTGCAGTGGTGCTCGTGACGAGCGAACACCATTGGTCGGAAGACGACGCAGGCGTACGCTTCTCCCCCGCTCACTTGCGCAGCCTCGCGCCTGCCGGACGCCTCGACATCGACTCGACCGGCTTACTCGTGCTCACCCAGGACGGCCGCATCGCCAAGCAACTGATCGGCGAGGACTCGGATATCGAGAAGGAGTATCTCGTGCGCGTCTCGTATAACGAGCATTCGCAGAACGTGGAGGCCCACTTCCCTGCCGAGCGTCTCGCACTGCTACGTCACGGCCTCGAACTTGACGACCAGCCGCTCAAACCGGCTCAGGTCGACTGGCAGAATCCGGAGCAATTGCGCTTCGTACTGAAGGAAGGCAAGAAGCGTCAGATCCGCCGGATGTGCGAACTGGTCGGCTTGCATGTCACGGGACTGAAGCGCGTGCGTATGGGACGCATCACCCTCGGCAACCTCCCGGTCGGTGAATGGCGTTATCTGCGTGCCGGCGAAGGGTTTTGATCCTCGTCTCATCGTTCCATCGTTCCACGCATGTCCGCCAACCATGAAAAAGCCCGCCATCAGGCGGGCTTTTTCATATCAGCGCAGTCGGCAGCTATCCGTTGAACACGCCGACGATCCGCGCAGGCGACATCTCCATCGCCTCCAACGAATCAATCGTCACTATTCGGGTCGAGCCCCGGGAACAGGATCTCCGTGAATCCGAACTTGCTGAAGTCCGTGATGCGCATCGGATAGAGCTTACCGATCAGGTGATCGCACTCGTGCTGTACCACGCGTGCGTGGAAGCCTTCCGCCACCCGGTCGATCGCATGACCATGCTGATCGAGCCCTTCGTAGCGCAGCATGGAATAGCGATTGACCATGCCACGCAGTCCCGGCACCGACAAGCAGCCCTCCCACCCCTCCTCCATATCCTGCGTCAGCGGCGTAATGGTGGGGTTGATCAGCACGGTCTCGGGCACTTCGGGCGCGTCAGGATAACGCTCGTTGTGCTTGAAACCAAAGATCACCACTTGCAGGTCGACGCCGATCTGCGGTGCAGCAAGTCCTGCGCCGTTCGCATGTTTCATGGTCTCGAACATGTCGGCGATGAGCGCATCCAGCTCGGGCGTGCCGAAATGTTCGACGGGTTTGGCGATACGCAGCAAACGCGGATCGCCCATCTTCAGAATGTCGCGAATCATCGGTTGGGTCCTCACATCAAAGCGCGGCCAACATCGCGCGCATAGCGTCTTCGTCGAGCACCGGCACACCCAGCGCCTCGGCCTTCGCCAACTTGCTGCCCGCTTCCGCACCCGCCACGACGTAATCGGTTTTCGCAGAAACGGAGCCCGCAACCTTCGCCCCCAGCGCTTCGAGCATCGCCTTCGCCTCGTCGCGCGAGAGCGTCGGTAACGTGCCCGTCAGCACAAAGGTCTTGCCCGCGAGTGGCAGCGGCGCCGCAGCGGCCGGTTCCGACTCCGGCCATGTCACGCCCGCCGCACGCAGTTGCTCGATCACTTCGACATTATGATCTTCGCAGAAAAAATTGTTGATCGACTCGGCCACAATGGGTCCGACGTCCGGCACCGCCAGCAGTTCCGTCAAATCGGAATCGCGTTTGCATACGGCGATCAGGTTATCCAGCTTGCCGAAATGGCGCGCCAGATCTTTCGCCGTCGCCTCTCCCACGTGACGAATCCCCAGCGCGAAAATGAATCGCGCCAGCGTCGTATGCCGCGCCTTCTCCAGCGCCGCCACCAGATTGGACGCCGACTTGTCCGCCATCCGGTCCAGCGCCGCCAGCTTCGCCACGCCTAGTTTGAAAAGATCGGCCGGTGTCCGAATGATTTGCTGATCGACGAGTTGCTCCACCAGCTTGTCACCGAGCCCCTCGATATCGAGCGCACGACGCTGCGCGAAATGCAGCAACGCCTGCTTGCGCTGTGCGGCGCAAATCAGCCCCCCCGTGCACCGGGCAATCGCTTCGTCCGGCAGTTTCTCGATGGCCGAGCCACACACCGGGCACGCCGTGGGCATGACAAACGCACGCGCGTCCGCCGGACGGCGATCCAGCACCGAACCGACCACCTCGGGAATCACATCCCCTGCCCGACGCACAATCACGGTGTCGCCGATCATCACGTCCTTGCGCCGGATTTCGTCCTCGTTGTGCAACGTGGCGTTCGTCACCGTCGCCCCGCCGACGAACACCGGCGCGAGCCGTGCCACCGGGGTGATCGCTCCCGTACGCCCAACCTGCACTTCGATATCCAGCAGGGTGGTCAGCGCTTCCTGCGCCGGAAACTTGTGGGCCAGCGCGAACCGGGGAGCCCGCGAGACAAAGCCGAGACGGTCCTGCTCGTCGCGTCGATTGACCTTGTAGACCACGCCGTCGATGTCGTACGGCAGCGATGCCCGTGCCTCGCCGACCTCGCGGTAGAACTTCAATAACCCGTCGGCGCCCTTCACCACCTCGCGGCGCTCATTCACCGGAATGCCTAAAGTGACGTACCAGTCGAGCAGTGCCGAGTGCGTCTCCGGCATCGTCGCACCGATCAGTTCACCGATACCGTAAGCAAAGAACGACAACGGACGTTTTGCCGTGATCCTCGAATCGAGTTGCCGCAAGCTGCCGGCCGCCGCATTGCGCGGATTGACGAACACCTTCTCGCCCGCGGCTTCCTGCGCCTGGTTAAGCTTGTCGAAGTCGGCGCGGAACATGAGCACCTCGCCACGCACCTCCAGCACGTCGGGCGGGTTGTCCGTGTCGAGTTTCAACGGGATCTTCTTGATCGTGCGGATGTTCGCGGTGACGTCTTCCCCCGTCGTGCCGTCGCCGCGCGTTGCGGCCTGCACCAGCACACCCTGCTCATAGCGCAAGGCAATCGCCAATCCATCGAATTTCAGCTCGGCGGCGTACTCCACCGGTGTACCGAACAGGTCGCCCGTGGAGTTGGGCGTCGTGTTGACGCCACCTGCACCACCCACACCACCCACACCACCTGCACTACCTGCTCCACTTGCACCATTCACGCCGTTCACATCGCGCAGCCCATCGGACACACGACGATCGAACGCCTCGACATCCTCATCTGCGAAGCCGTTGTTCAACGACAGCATCGGCACACGATGCACGACCGGCGCAAAGCCTTCGACCGGCTTGCCGCCAACACGTTGCGTGGGCGAGTCGGGACGCTGCAATTCGGGGAAGTCGTTTTCCAGCGCGACCAGTTCACCAAACAGACGGTCGTACTCGGCATCCGGGATCAGGGGGGCGTCGTCCTCGTAGTACGCGCGATTATGGCGAGCCAACTCGATGCGCAGTTCGGCAGCGCGCTGGGCGGCGGCGGTGGCATCGGTAGCCGTATGGGCGTTCGCGCCCTGACCCGGAACGGAAGTTTGGGACATGCGTGTAAGACTCGGGATACGAGAAGTCAGAACATTATGCCTTCGACGTACGCCACTGCGCGTCGTCGATAGGCGGAATCAATCGGAACAAAAACGCCGCTCACCCGACGGTGAACGGCGTGCATCGAACGCGGCGTGCAAAGCGATGGTGCAGTACCGCGTACTGCGTGGGATTTACTGGCTGAACAGACGGCGCGTCACCGGCGAACCGGCCGGCAGCCCGCGTGCCTCAAGGCGCTCGTAAAGCTTGAGCAACTGCTTGTCGACATTTTGCAGTGCAGCATCGGACAGCGGGCGACGCTGATCGTCCACGACACGGCCACCGATGCGCTGCCCGATCGAACGCGCGTAATCGCACATCAGACGGAAAGGCAAGAGGTCTTCGTCGGCGACCGGCACATCGAGCAGCATGGTAATCAGATCGCCGCCCTTGTAAGTCAGATCGTCGCGCAGGAAGTTGGTGTCGCCGAATTGCAGCATGAACACCGGGTTCTGGCGGGCATCGAGCTTCACGAAGCGCATGCCATCGCGCGAGAGCAGCAACCCGTCCTGCGTCGCCACGGCCTGCACGTAGTTTGCCGACCACGGCGCGCCATCCGACAACACGTTGACCGATAGCTGAGCATCGCATTGCGCGGCGAATGCGTCGAGTTCGCGACCTCGGGCGACCGTCTCCATCATGTCGGGCAATTCAGGCAGGGCGTCGACCGCGTCCGCCAAAGTCTGGACGAGATTCGAAAACTCGGAGAATTCGACTTCGTTCAGCGCGCCTGCGCGGTTGGCCAGTTGTACCGCCATACGCAGTTGGTGATAGCGCCCGCCGGTACGAATCGGCTCCCACGGCGATTGCTCGTCCAGGCGGCCCTCGACGTTCACCGGCTTGCTGCCCGCGCGGCGCATGCGCACCGTCAGCGGCATCAAACGCTCCGCCGCCACCATGTTCGCGAGCGGCAATTCGACGATGCAGTCGATGCGCTCATCGATGATCGGCGGCGGACCGCTGGGCACTGCCGGACGCGCCGCAGCGACCTGCGTGGACGGCGTCGCCGACGGGGCAACCGTCGCAGGAACGGCCGGAACCGCCGCGTCGCCACCGTGGGCGGCGTCCGGCGCACCTGCCGCTGCCGCAGCGGCGCCGGCTGTCGCCGCGTCTACCGTATCGTCGGCCGCCAACTCGGCATCCACACGGGCGAGCGCGCTGATCGCAGCCGCCTCCTGTGCATCGCGGCCTTGCTCGCCCTCTGCGCGCGGCGAGGCCGGGGCGGCATCGGTCACATCCGCCACCACCGACTCGCCTGCACCGGCGTCACCTGACTCGGCGGCCTCGGTGGCAGCGCGGGCGGCAGCCTCCTGCGCGGCGCGCTTACGGGCAGCGGGCGGCGCGTCCCAGGCATCTTCATTGATTGCGAAAGCATCCTGCACCGACGTACCGACCGTTGCCGGCCCCAACGTCGGCTCACGGCGCTCGCCGGATTGCGCCGGCACGCGCGGCGGCGAAAGCGTCGGTTCGATGAACGGGCGGTCATCGTCGTCATCCGGCACCCCGGCGGTCGCGTCGATGCCGGCACCGTCGACCGGCATGCGACGCGGTATGCGTGCACGTGCCTTGCTGCCCTGCCAGGCGTTATAAGCCACGACTCCCAGCAGTACCACTACTCCTGCGGCAATCAAGCTCAGCTGCAGTTCATTCATGCGCGGCGTTCCTCTCTCTTCTCCATCGTGGGCGCGGGGTCAGGCGATCTCGGCCAGATTGATCGCAGACTCCATGTCCACCGCCACGATCCGCGACACCCCTTGTTCCTGCATGGTGACGCCGATGAGCTGATTGGCCATTTCCATCGCGATTTTGTTATGCGAAATAAATACGAATTGGGTGCGGTCCGACATGCGCGCCACCATCTTGGCGTAGCGCTCGGTGTTGGCGTCGTCGAGCGGCGCGTCCACCTCGTCGAGCAAGCAGAAAGGCGCGGGATTGAGCTGGAACATCCCGAACACGAGCGCAATGGCCGTGAGCGCCTTCTCCCCACCAGACAGCAAATGAATCGTGGAGTTCTTCTTGCCCGGCGGCTGCGCCATCACTTGCACGCCGGCATCGAGAATTTCGTCGCCGGTCATGATGAGCTTTGCCTGACCGCCACCGAACAGCATCGGGAACAGTTCGCCGAAATGCTTGTTCACCTCGTCGAATGTGCCCTGCAGCAGCACCCGCGTCTCTTCGTCGATCTTGCGGATGGCGCCTTCGAGCGTGTCGATGGCGTCGTTCAGGTCGGCCGACTGCGCGTCGAGGAAGACCTTGCGCTCACGCGCCGTCTCCAACTCTTCGAGCGCGGCCATGTTGACGGGGCCGAGTGCGTTGATCGCATTGTTGATGCGCGTGACTTCGCCCTGCAGATACGACGGCTTCATGTCCGACGTCAACTTGGCGGACAACGCCGCTTCGTCGACTTCGGCCGCCGTCAACTGCTCGACGAACTGCTCGCGATTCAACCGCGCGGCCTGTTCCTTCAACTGCAATTCCGTGATGCGATCGCGCAGCGGCTGCAACCCACGCTCGGCCGCCAGACGCTCCTCGTCGCTCTGGCGCAGTTTCTGCGTCAGCGCCTCGAGTTCGATGCGCGCGGCGCCCAGAATTTCTTCCTTCTCCGCGCGCAGTTCCAAGGCGTCCTGCAAACCGTTTTCCGCAGTCTGCTCGGTGATTTGCGCGAGTTCGGTCTGCGCCTGTTCGATCGAGACGACAAGGCGTTCGGCTTGTTCAAGGGCCGTCTGGATATTGCGACGATGCTCGTCGATCTTGCTCGCCACGCCCTTCTGGCCGTAAGCGGCTTCCTGCGCCAGACGCTCCAGCTCGCGCGCGCGATTGCGCGCGTCGGACAATTGGCTGTCGAGCGACTCGAATTCGAGCTGACCGTCTTCGAACGTCGCCTGCAATTCCGCCAGACGCGCATCGCTTTGCTCGAAGTTCGCCTCCGACTCGGCACGCATCGCGAGTTGTTCTTCGATCTGCGCCGCGATCTCACGCAGTTCCTCGTCGATCTGGGTGCTGCGGGCGTTGTAACGCTCGTAAGCCTGCGTCAGCTTGAGCACCTCCATTTGCAACGCGTGAACACGTTGCGTGGCACGCTCGGCGCGGCCACGGACTTCGGTCAGCGACTGTGCCGCTTGACTATAGGCAGCCTCGGCGCGAACCGCCGCCGATTTCGCCTCATCCGACAGCAATGCCTGCGCGCGCAGTTGCTTGCCCAGGTTCTCGATTTCCTGCTGGCGGGCGAGCAGACCGGCTTGCTCGGAGTCGGCCGCATAGAGCTGCACGCCGACACGCGTGACCTGATGGCCCGCCTTGACGACGATCGACGCGCCCTCGGGCAGTTGCGCCCGCGCGACCATGGCTTGCGCCAGATCGTCGGCCACGAAAACGTGGCCTAGCCATTCCTGCAAAACGGCACGCAGGCCCGGATCGTCGATGCGCAGCAGCGCCAGCAACGGACGCAACGACGCAGGCGCTTCCTGAGGACGCGCGGCCGGTGGCGGCGAGTAGAACGCCAGCTTGGCAGGCGGCGCATCGCTCGCAAACGCCTTCACCCAATCGAGATTGCTGATTTCCAGCGCGGCCAGACGCTCGCGCAGCACGGATTCGAGCGCGTTTTCCCAACCCGGCTCGATATGCAGCTTCTTCCACAGACGCGGCAGCTGCGCCAGTTCGTGCTTGTCGAGCCAGGGCTGTACCTTGCCTTCTGTCTGTACACTTTCCTGGAGTTGCTTGAGCGCCGTCAGGCGCGCTTCGAGTTTCGCAATCGTCGCCGCCTCGGACTGCACCCTGGCCTGGGCTTCCGCGCGCTCGGCTTCCAGACGTGGCAGTCGCTCCTGCGCATCCGCGAGTTCCGCTTGCGCGTCTTCGAGCATCGCCTGATGTTCGGCAAGATCGGCGCGCTGCATCTCCAGTTCGGCTTCGTCGGGCTTGTCCAGCCCACGCGCCTCACCCTGCAAACGCTCCTGACGCTGCTGCAACTGCTGCAATGCCTGATCGGCATTACGTTGATGCGCGGCTTCCAGTTTCAGGCTCTGCTCAACCTGCGCGATCTCGCTGCGTTGTTCGTTGAGCAGGTTCTGCGCGTCGCGCCAGCCGGATTCCAGCGCAGGCAACGCTTCGTTCTGCTCGGCAGCCTGATCCTGGGCGGTCGCGGCACGTTCCTCCGCGATGATGAGTTCTTCTTCGGCGAGCGCCAGTGCTTCTTCGGACTGTGCTGAACGCGCCTGCCACTGCTCGCGCTGCGACGTGAGCGCAGCCAGTTGCGCCTGTACGCGATTGCGCGACTCGACGACGTAACGGATTTCGGCCTCGAGACGGCTGACCTCCGAGTTCGCCTCGTACATGGCGCTTTGCGCCGCCTGTACGGCGTCGGTGGCCGTGTAATGCGCGGCGCGCAAGGTCTCGAGATCGGACTCCGAACCGCGCAGGCGCGACATCTGCGCTTCGAGATCGACCTGTGCCGATTCGATGGCGCGCTGCTGACGCTCCTGCTCGTTCTGCGCTTCGTTCTTCCGCAGCAGCCAGAGCAACTGCTGCTTCTCTTCCCCGTCGCGCTGCAAGTCCTTGAATCGATTGGCCACGACGGCCTGCGATTCCAGCTTTTCGAGGTTGGTGCCGAGTTCGCGAAGAATGTCCTCGACGCGCGTAAGGTTTTCGCGCGTGTCCTGCAACCGATTCTCGGTCTCGCGGCGACGCTCCTTATATTTGGACACGCCCGCGGCTTCCTCGAGAAACACGCGCAGCTCTTCCGGCTTCGCCTCGATAATCCGCGAAATCATCCCTTGCCCGATGATCGCGTAGGCCCTCGGCCCGAGACCGGTTCCCAGGAAGATGTCCTGAATATCGCGGCGTCGGGCCGGCAGATTGTTGATGTAGTAGCTGGAGGTGCCGTCGCGGGTAAGCACGCGCTTGACGGCGATTTCGGCGTACTGGCTCCACTGCCCGGCAGCGCGCCCGGCACTGTTGTCGAACACCAGTTCGACGCTGGCGCGGCTCGCCTGCTTGCGGGCGGTCGATCCGTTGAAGATCACGTCCTGCATCGATTCGCCGCGCAACTCGGAGGCGCGCGACTCGCCGAGCACCCAGCGCACGGCATCGATGATGTTGGATTTGCCGCACCCGTTCGGGCCGACGATCCCGACCAGTTGGCCGGGGACCGCGAAGTTTGTCGGGTCGACGAAGGATTTGAAGCCAGCGAGTTTGATGGAAGTCAGACGCACGGCAGGTTCGCTTTATCGGTCATGGAATGATGGGAAAGACGCAGACGCGCTAGCTGGTCCTGTCGGGCCCGCGCACGCTGGCGTGGGCAGGCCGCATTACTGCAAATGGCTTGCTGCTTATCGTGTTGCCCAGTGTTGCTCAGGGCGACGCAGCGACGGTACGCATCATACCATCGCATCCCCCGCCGTCGCGGATTTACAACGGCGCGAATCGGGCAAAATTCCGGACAGCACGCCGGCCGCCACGATGCACAACCCGCCCGCGATTTCACGCACGCCCATGCCCTCGCTGGCCAGCCACCAGGACGAGATCGCCGCCACGACGATTTCGAACAGCATGATGAGCGCGGCCTGATTGGCCGGCACGCGCGCCAGCCCGAACTGCACGACGACGTTGGTGACGGCAATGGTGCAACCCAACGCCAGTGCAACCGCAGCGGTCGCCACGCTCGACGTGAGCGCCGAGACAGCCGCCTGACCGGCCGCCACGCCGCCATCCAGCGGCAACACCAGCAGCCCCCCGACCACACATCCGAGATAAAGCGTCCAACTGCGCATTTCGGCGCGCACGTCCGGCAACGACTGGCTCACGCGCCGCAGCAGCACGTTGTTCATTGCAAATGCCGCGCCCGCCACGGCGCCGGCCCATTCGCCTGCGTTGTTCGGCACCGGCCAGCCCAGCGCCGGCGACCAGAGCATCAACCCGGCGCCGCCCAGCGCCAGACCGATCAGCCCTGCCCCGCGCAGGCCGACGCGCTCACCCAACAGCCAATGGGCGAACAGCGCCGTCCATACCGGGGTCAGGTAAAAAAGCAGCAACACGCGCATGACATGCCCGTGGGTCGTGCCCCAAACGAACGCGACATTGGTCGTGCCGCCGGCGAAAGCGACGCCCACGAGCAGCCACGACCAGCGTAGCGTGCCGAGCGAGCGCCGATAGACCAGCGTCAGCAGCACGATGGCGACGCTGGCGGTGCAAATCTGGGCGGGTACGGCCGCCACACCCCACTGGGCAAGCACGCGATAGGGGAACCACGCCAGCCCCCAAACGGACGATCCGATGAGAATGGCCAGCGCGGGCGCCGCCGTGGCGCCCCGGGAAGTGCTGGCAGCGCCGGACGGTGCCGACGCCGGTCCGCGCGCGCCGTTGCCGGCTACGGTCATACTGTTGACTCCTGAAAAACCTGAGATACTCCGCAGACTTGCCCTATTGGCGCCTCGGAATGTGCTGAATTACGCGGTGGTCGCGCTTTGTGGGCGCCGTGACGGTATAATTTTCGCTTTGCCGATCTTGCCATTCTTGAGCGCGTCCGGGAACCCCTTCGCGTGATGAAACGGATAAGCGCAGGCCAATGTCCGGCTTGCCATCCGCCGAATCTGGCGCCGGAAAGGCACGGTGTCGCACAGCGCGCCGGCGCGTCCCAGATCTCGCCCAGTCGCCCTGTGCGTCACCGGGTGGCCCCGAATTTGCTCGTCGATGCCTTGAATGGCGTCGCGACCCCTAGCCCTGAGTCTGTTTGAATCCAAGTGAACCCATTACTCGACAAGCTCCAGCCCTACCCCTTTGAACGCCTGAAGTCGCTCGTTGCCGATGTCACGCCCGCGAGCGCCTACAAGGCCATCAGCTTCGGCATCGGGGAGCCCAAGCACCCGACGCCGCAGTTCATCAAGGAAGCCCTCATCGAAGGGCTGGGCGGTCTCTCGAACTACCCGGCCACCGCAGGCGGCGAGCCGCTGCGTGCGGCCATCGCCCACTGGCTGGAGCGCCGGTACGCGCTGCCCAACGTGAACCCGGCCACCGAGGTGCTGCCGGTCACGGGCTCGCGCGAGGCGCTGTTTTCCTTTGCGCAGGCCGTCGTCGACGGCGGCAAGCCGGGCGCACGCGTGTTGTGCCCGAACCCGTTCTACCAGATCTACGAGGGCGCAACGCTGCTTGCCGGCGCCACGCCTTACTACGCCGACAGCGACCCAGCACGCAACTTCGCACCGGATTACGACGCCGTGCCCGCCGATGTCTGGCGCGACGTTCAACTCGTCTACCTCTGCTCGCCGGGCAATCCGACCGGCGCGGTGCTGGGACTGGCCGACTGGAAACGCCTTTTCGAACTGTCCGACCAGTATGGCTTCGTGATTGCATCTGACGAGTGCTATTCCGAAATCTATTTCGACGAAGAGCACCCGCCGCTGGGCGGTCTCGCCGCAGCGCACCAATTGGGCCGGGGCTTCGAGCGTCTGGTCGTGTTCTCCAGCCTGTCGAAGCGCTCGAACGTGCCCGGCATGCGCTCGGGCTTCGTCGCAGGCGACGCCGCCATTCTCAAGAAATTCCTGCTGTACCGCACCTACCACGGCTGCGCGATGAGTCCGGCCGTGCAGGCGGCGAGTATCGCGGCGTGGAACGACGAGGCGCACGTGCGCCTGAACCGCAGCAAGTATCTGAAAAAATTCCAGACCGTCACGCCGATGCTCGCCGAAGTGCTCGACGTGCGTTTGCCGGACGCCGGGTTCTATCTGTGGGCCAGGGTCGATGCGAAGACCGGTCTGTCGGATACGGAGTTCACGCGCCAGTTGCTGGCGCAATACAATGTGGCCGTACTGCCCGGATCCTATCTGGGACGCGCGGCGCACGGCGCCAATCCGGCCGAAAACTATGTGCGCATCGCCCTTGTGGCCGATGTGGACGAATGCACCGAAGGCGCTCAGCGCATCGTGCAATTCTGCCAATCCCTTTAATCCTCACTGCAAACGATTCTCGCCATGTCGCAACAACTGCAAACCACCATCGACCAAGCTTGGGAAAACCGCGCCGAGATCTCGGCCAAGTCCGCCCCTGCCGAAGTCCGCGAAGCTGTCTCGCACGTCATCGCCGAACTCGACAAGGGTGCCCTGCGCGTCGCCCAGAAGCAAGACGGCCAATGGATCGTGAACCAGTGGATCAAGAAGGCCGTGCTGCTGTCGTTCCGCCTGGAAGACAACGCCGTGATGCCCGCTGGCGGCTTCAGCCAGTTCTACGACAAGGTGCCGAGCAAGTTTGCCGACTACACCGCCGAAGATTTCGCGCGCGGCGGCTTTCGCGTGGTGCCGCCGGCGGTGGCCCGTCGCGGCTCGTTCATCGGCAGGAATGTCGTGCTGATGCCGTCGTACACCAACATCGGCGCTTACGTCGATGAAGGCACCATGGTCGACACGTGGGCCACCGTCGGCTCGTGCGCCCAGATCGGCAAGAACGTTCACCTGTCGGGTGGCGTCGGTATCGGTGGCGTGCTCGAACCGCTGCAAGCCAATCCGGTCATCATCGAAGACAACTGCTTCATCGGCGCCCGTTCGGAAGTCGTGGAAGGCGTGATCGTCGAAGAAAACTCGGTGATCTCGATGGGCGTGTATCTTGGCCAGTCGACCAAGATCTACGATCGCGAAACGGGCGAAGTGCATTACGGTCGCGTGCCGGCCGGCTCCGTCGTCGTGCCGGGCAACCTGCCCTCGAAGGACGGCAAGTACAGCCTGTATTGCGCCGTGATCGTGAAGAAGGTCGACGCGCAAACGCGCGCCAAGACGGCGATCAACGACCTGCTGCGCGGCGAATAAACCCGCGCAGCGGTGCGAGGCGACTGTCCTGGCGCTGAGCCACAGCGCATTTACGACGCGTTGCCTCGCACCGTGTTTTTGCAATCGCGACATCAGGAGTTCAGGTAATGACAGCAGTGCTGTACGGCATTCCCAACTGCGATACCGTGAAGAAGGCGCGCAAATGGCTCGATGAGCATGGCGTCGCGTACGACTTTCACGACTTCAAGAAGGCGGGCGTGAACGACGCGCTGCTCGGGACCTGGCTCGCCCAGGTACCGCTCGCCACGCTGCTCAACCGCAAGGGCACGACGTGGCGTAAGCTCACGCCGGAGCAACAGGCCGCAGCAGCCGACGAGTCGCTCGCCCGCACGCTGATGATTGAAAATCCGTCGCTCATCAAGCGCCCCGTGCTCGTGGCCGACGGCAAGGTTTCCGTGGGCTTCACGCCCGACAGTTACGCTTCACGATTCTGATTTCATGACTTCCTCCCAAGGCGCCACGCTGGCGCTTACCGAGCAACTGATCGCCCGTCACTCGGTGACGCCCGAAGACCGCGATTGCCAGACGATTCTGGCGCGCCGCCTCACGGCGATCGGCTTCGCGTGCGAGACCATCGCCTCGAATGGCGTGACCAACCTGTGGGCGGTCAAGCGCGGCACGCGCGGCGCCGACGGCAAGCTCCTCGTCTTCGCCGGCCACACCGACGTCGTGCCGACCGGCCCGCTCGAACAATGGCATTCCGACCCGTTCGCGCCGACACATCGCGACGGCATGCTCTACGGTCGAGGCGCCGCCGACATGAAGACGTCGCTCGCCGCCTTCGTCGTCGCTTCCGAGGAGTTCGTCGCCCGGCACCCGGATCATGCGGGCGCGATCGGCTTTTTGCTGACCAGCGACGAAGAAGGGCCCGCCACCGACGGCACGGTGAAGGTCGTCGAAGCCTTGCAGGCACGTGGTGAGCGCCTGGACTATTGCGTGGTCGGCGAACCCACGTCCAGCCAGCGGCTGGGTGACATGGTCAAGAACGGTCGCCGCGGGTCGATGTCGGGCAAGCTTGTCGTCAAAGGCGTGCAGGGCCACATCGCCTACCCGCATCTCGCCAAGAACCCCACGCACCTGTTCGCCCCGGCGCTCGCGGAACTCACGCAGACCGTGTGGGACAACGGCAACGAGTACTTCCCGCCGACAACCTGGCAAATCTCGAATATCCACGCCGGCACCGGCGCAACCAACATCATTCCGGGCGAGCTGACGGTGATGTTCAACTTCCGTTTCTCGACGGCCAGCACGTCCGAGGGACTTCAGCAGCGCGTACACGAACTGCTCGACCGTCACGGCCTGACTTACACGCTCGACTGGTCGATCAGCGGCCAGCCGTTCCTCACGCCGCGCGGCGAACTGTCGGACGCCCTCTCGAGCGCGATTCGCGAGGAAACGGGGCTCGAGACCGAACTGTCGACGACCGGTGGCACGTCGGACGGCCGCTTCATTGCGCGTATCTGCCCGCAGGTGATCGAGTTCGGTCCGTGTAACGCGAGCATCCACAAGATCGACGAGCACATTGCGGTGGCGGATATCGAGCCGCTCAAAAACGTCTATCGCGGCGTGCTGACACGTCTGGTCGCTTAACGCGCGCGAAGCGAATCCCCCTATGACGACTCAGACGACTCACCCTTTTCAGACGCTGCGCGACCTGCTGCGCTACGCCGTCTCGCGCTTCACCGAAGCCGGGCTCGCGTTCGGCCACGGCTCGGCGTCTGCGTATGACGAAGCCGCATATCTGCTGCTGCACACGCTGCACTTGCCCATCGACACGCTCGATCCGTTTCTCGACGCCCGTTTGCTGTCCGAGGAGATCGCTCGCGTGCTGTCGGTCATCAACCGGCGTGCCGGCGAGCGGGTGCCGGCCTCGTACATCACGAACGAAGCCTGGATGCACGGTCATCGGTTCTACGTGGACGAGCGCGTCATCGTGCCGCGGTCCTTCGTCGGCGAACTGCTCGAAGACGCGTTGCAGCCGTGGGTCGACCACGCCGAAAGCGTTGCCGATGTGCTCGAACTTTGCACCGGCTCCGGTTGTCTGGCCATTCTCGCCGCCGAGACGTTCCCGGCGGCGCAGATCGATGCCGTGGACATTTCGTCCGACGCGTTGGATGTCGCCAGGATCAATGTGGCGGACTACGGCCTCGAGGATCGCGTCGCCCTCCACCTCGGCGATCTGTACACCCCGCTGCCCAAGGGCAAGCGCTACGAGGTCATCATCACGAATCCGCCGTACGTGAACGAAGGGTCGATGCAAGTGCTGCCGGCAGAGTATCGCCACGAGCCGCGTCTCGCACTGGCTGGCGGCGACGATGGCATGGACGTGGTCCGGCGCATCATCGCCGGCGCTCGCGAACATCTGACCGACGACGGCGTGCTCGTCGTGGAAATCGGCAACGAACGTCATTTCGTCGAAGCGGCGTTCCCCGATCTGCCCATCACGTGGCTGGCCACCAGCGCCGGTGACGACATGGTCTTTCTGGTACAGGCCGCCGATCTCCCGTAATCGGCCCCGATGCCACGGCAATATGGGTGAGCATGGTGATTTGCCCATGCTCACCACGCCTCTGATGCGCCGCCCCCTCGCCTAAGTTCACGCACCCCGGTTACACTCGGGTTCCCGAGTCCGCGCGACTCCCGGCATGGAGGAAGGTTGTCCGTCATGGTGCTCAATTGGCTCGACGTCGGCTTTGCCGTCGCCTGTCTGCACGCACTCGGCATCGCCGCCGCGATCCACGCCGTTCTGACGGTGCGTACCTCGCAAGGGGCCGTGGCATGGGCGGTGTCGCTCGTGACGATGCCCTATCTCACGCTCATCCCCTACCTGTTCCTCGGACGTTCGAAATTCATCGGCTACGTGGAAGCGCGACGTGCACGCAACGAAGCGCTGCAATCGCGTGTGGGAGAGACGCAGTGGCGCGGCGAGCCGCCCGTCGCGATGGCGGCGCACCCGGAATTTGCCTCGTTGACCGCGATGACCGGAATGTCGTTCGTGGCGGGCAATCGGGTGCGACTGCTGGTCAATGGACGTGCGACGTTCGACGCGA
This sequence comes from Pandoraea anhela, assembly GCF_902459655.1. Classification (GTDB taxonomy): domain Bacteria; phylum Pseudomonadota; class Gammaproteobacteria; order Burkholderiales; family Burkholderiaceae; genus Pandoraea; species Pandoraea anhela. The sequence goes on along the minus strand of NZ_CABPSB010000009.1, from coordinate 129,782 downwards.
TTTTCGCCGCTATCGACCGCGCGCGCGATTACGTCATCGTGCAGTTCTTCATCGTCAAGGACGACGCCCTCGGGCGAGCGCTTTCCGCCCGCTTGCTGGCCCGCGCCGCGACCGGCGTGAAGGTCTATTTCCTGTACGACAGCATCGGCAGTCACGACCTGCCTCGCAGCTACTGCGAGAAGCTGCGTCAAGGCGGCGTGCAAGTGCATGAATTCGCCGCCAAAAAGCGCGGCATCATCGTCAATCGCTTTCAACTGAATTTCCGCAATCACCGCAAGATCGTCGTAATCGACGGCAACGAGGCGTTCATCGGCGGCCACAACGTCGGTGTCGAATACCTCGGTGAAAAGCCGCCGCTCGCGCCGTGGCGCGACACGCATATTTCCGTGCGCGGGCCGGCGGTGGTCGGTATCCAGCGCGCATTTGCGGAGGACTGGCACTGGTGCACGGGCACGGTGCCGGAACTCAATCGTCAACCCGCCGCGTCAGGCGAGGACATGCATTGTCAGGTCGTGCCGAGCGGGCCGGCCGATCGCCTCGAGACCTCGTCGCTCTTTTTCGTCACGGCCATCAATGCAGCACAGCAGCGCGTGTGGCTCACCACGCCCTATTTCGTGCCCGACGAAGCAGTGTTCTCCGCCCTGCGGCTGGCCGTGTTGCGCGGCGTGGATGTCCGCATTCTGGTTCCCGACCGGGCCGATCACTACGTGGTGTTCGAGGCGACGACATCCTATGCCTATGAGGCCGCACGTAGCGGCATCCACGTCTATCGCTATCACCACGGCTTCATTCATCAGAAGGTGGTGCTGATCGACGACAGCGCTGCCGCCGTGGGCAGCGCCAACCTCGACAACCGGTCGTTCCGCCTGAACTTCGAGATCATGCTGCTGACGGTCGATCGGGGCTTTGCCGACGATGTTGCCTACATGCTGACCAACGACTTCGAGCACGCCACGCTTTTGAACAAGGACGACTTTCGGAAGATTCCGAAATGGCGTCAGATTGTGATGCGTGTTTCACGGCTTTTCGCCCCAATTCTCTGAACGCGACGGCGTTCGCATCGCTTTCGGGCCTGCGGACCGGTAAAATGCCGTTTTTGCCGTCCGCTGTGCGCCTCGTGCCAGCCCGCGCAGACCGCCATGCCCGCCACATCAGCGCGCGTCGTGACTGATCATGCGCGAGGCAGGCGACATCTGTGCGCCGTATCGCACCGGACGACCTGACCCGCTTTCCCCCTCGGCCTTTTTCGTGATCCGATTCGAACACCTCAGTCTCGCGCGCGGCACCAAGCCGCTCTTCGAGGACACCTCCGTAACGCTCAACCCGGGTGAGCGCGTGGGCCTCGTCGGCGCCAACGGCGCGGGCAAATCCACCCTGTTCGCGTTGCTGCGCGGCCAATTGCACGCCGATGGCGGAGACGTCTTCGTGCCCAGCGGTTGGCGCATCGCGCACGTCATGCAGGAAACGCCGGCCGTCGAGCGCACAGCGCTCGATTACGTGCTGGACGGCGACACGCGCTTGCGCGACATCGAAGCGACCATTGCCGCCGCACAGGCCGCGCATGACGGGCACACCCAAGCCGAAGCGCATGCCGCCTTTGCGGACGCCGACGGGTATACCGCCCCGGCACGTGGTGAAGCCCTGCTGCTCGGCCTAGGCTTCACGCTCGCGCAAACGCAACTGCCCGTCGCCAGTTTCTCGGGCGGATGGCGCATGCGTCTGAATCTGGCGCAGGCCCTGATGTGCCCATCCGATCTGCTGCTGCTCGACGAACCGACCAACCACCTGGACCTCGACGCCATCGTGTGGCTTGAAGACTGGCTCAAGCGATACCCCGGCACGCTGATCGTGATTTCGCACGACCGCGAATTTCTGGACGAAGTCTGTAACGTCACGCTGCATATCGAGAACCAGCAGATCAAGCGTTACGGCGGCAATTACAGCCAGTTCGAAATTCTGCGCGGCCAGCAACTGACGCTGCAACAAAGCGCGTTCGAGAAGCAGAAGAAGACGATTGCGCATCTGGAATCGTTCATTACGCGCTTCAAGGCCAAGGCATCGAAGGCACGTCAGGCGCAGAGCCGAATGAAGGCGCTGGAGAAGATGGAGCGCATCGCGCCCGCGCATGTGGCGTCGCCGTTCACATTCGAATTCCGCCCGGCCGACAGCGCACCGAACCCGATGCTCGTGCTCGAAGCGGTGCGATGCGGCTACGCGCTCGACGACGGCAGCGACAAGACCATCCTGCCGCACGTCACGATGTCGGTGCAGAACGAGCAACGCATCGGCCTGCTCGGTGCGAACGGTCAGGGGAAATCGACACTGATCAAGACGTTGGCAGGCACGCTCGCGCCGCTGGCCGGTACGGTGAAGACAGGCAAGGGCCTTCAGATCGGCTACTTCGCGCAGCATCAGGTCGAAACGCTACGCCACGACGATTCGCCGTTGCAACACTTGCAGCGTTTGGCGCCGGACACGCGGGAGCAGGAGTTGCGCGACTTCCTCGGCGGCTTCAATTTCCGTGGCGACATGGCGACGGCATCGATTGCGCCGTTCTCCGGCGGCGAGAAGGCGCGTCTGGCGCTGGCGCTCATCATTTGGCAAAAGCCGAATTTGCTGCTGCTCGACGAACCGACCAACCACCTGGACCTCGAAACGCGTCATGCGCTCACCATGGCGCTCGCGCAGTTCGACGGCACGCTGATTCTCGTCTCGCACGATCGGCATCTGCTGCGCGCCACGACCGATCAGTTTCTGCTGGTGGCCGGTGGAGAGGTCAAAGCGTTCGACGGCGACCTCGACGACTATCGCGACTGGCTGCTGCAACATGCGGCGGATCAGCGTGCGGCAGCACGGGAGACGAGCAGCGGCGACAGTGCGGGCGGCGACGACGGCGTCAACCGCAAGGACCAGAAACGCGCCGAGGCTCAGGAGCGTCAACGCCTGTCGCAACTGCGCAAGCCGCTCCAGCGCAAGATCGAAAAGCTGGAACAGGCGATGGGCCAACTGTCCGAGCAGAAGGCGAAGCTCGATGCGATCCTTGCCGACAGCAGCACCTATGACGCGCAGAAGAAGACGCTCCTGACCGACAGCCTGAAACAACAGGCCGAGGTGACGGCCAAACTCGCCGACGTCGAAGCCGAGTGGCTCGAAGCCCAGGAGGCGCTGGAGCAAATCGCCTGACGGGACGTTTCGCGAAATTCGCCGGACGTCATGAGGCTTAAAGACTCCGGGACTTAGTGACATGACTTGCGGTCTGGGTCTGGGTCTTGGCCTGGGCCTGGGCCTGGGGCTCTCGGCGCCTTGATGTCTCAAGCCACAGGCACGTCCGCGCGGCGCCACGCGTCATCGCGAAAATTGCCACTGTCAAAAAAATGCCGCTTCGATTCGCATCGAAGCGGCATTGTCGTTTGGGTCGCCTGTCGCAACACGCGGCAAGGGTCAATAACCGCGCATTCCAATCGCTACAAACCCGCCACCACCGAAATCGCCTGCTCCAGTCGATCCACGGCGTGCACTTCCAGCCCGTCGATCGGTTGCTTCGGCGCGTTCGCTTTCGGAATGATCGCAATCGAGAAGCCGAGTTTCGCCGCTTCCTTGAGACGATCCTGCCCGCGCGGACTCGGCCGGATTTCTCCCGCGAGCCCGACTTCACCGAAGGCCACGATGCCACGCGGCAAAGGCTTGTTACGCAGCGACGAGTGGATCGCGAGCAGCACCGCCAGATCCGCGGCAGGCTCCGTGATCTTTACCCCGCCCACGGCATTGAGGAACACGTCCTGATCGAAGCAGGCGATGCCTGCGTGACGGTGCATCACGGCGAGCAACATCGCCAGCCGGTTCTGCTCCAGCCCCACGGCGAGACGTCGCGGATTCGGCACCTGTGCCGTATCGACCAACGCCTGTACTTCGACGAGCAGCGGGCGCGTTCCCTCCTGCGTCACCAGCACACAGGATCCGGGCACGCTTTGCTCGTGCTGCGAGAGAAACAGCGCCGACGGATTGGCCACGCCGCGCAGCCCCTTCTCCGTCATCGCAAACACACCCAATTCGTTCACCGCACCGAAGCGATTTTTGAACGCCCGCACCAAGCGGTACGACGAATGCGTATCCCCTTCGAAATACAACACGGTATCGACGATGTGCTCGAGCACGCGCGGCCCGGCGAGGCTGCCCTCCTTCGTCACATGCCCCACCATGATGACGGTCACACCGCTTTGCTTCGCTGTGCGTGTGAGTTGCGCCGCACATTCACGGACCTGCGCCACCGATCCGGGCGCGGACGTCAGTGCTTCCGAATAGATCGTCTGAATCGAGTCGATGACCACGACATCCGGCTTCTCCGACTCGATGGCGCCAAGAATCTTCTCCAACTGAATTTCAGCCAGCAGATCGAGCTCACCACCGCCCTCACCGGCAGCACCGAGACCGAGTCGCTGTGCGCGCAACGCAATCTGCGCCCCCGACTCTTCGCCGCTGACATAGAGCGCACGACGCTCGCGCGCCAGATGAGCAAGCGATTGCAGCAGCAGCGTCGATTTCCCGATGCCGGGGTCGCCGCCGATCAGCACCACGCCGCCCGCCACCAGCCCCCCACCCAGCACGCGATCGAATTCGCTGACACCGCTGGAAAAACGGGGAACGTCGGACGCTTCGATTTCCGCCAGCTTACGTACCGGCGTGCTCTTGGCGAGCGATTGATAGCGGTGCCCGGTCGACGCTTCCGCCACCGATTCGACGAGCGTATTCCACCCGTTGCAGTGGGGGCATTGCCCGGCCCATTTGGGTGTTTGACCACCGCATTCGGTACAGATGTAGACGGTCTTGGCTTTAGCCATGCAGCAATTCCTGTGGAGGCGCTCAGACTGCGTGAACCGGCACGCGGCGCGCCAAGGCACACATCAGCTCATAACCGAGCGTGCCGGCCGCCGCCGCAACGTCGTCGATGCAAAGACCACGCCCCCACAACGTCACCGGCGTCCCCACACGCGCTTGCGGCACCGGGGTGAGATCGACGGACAGCATATCCATCGACACGCGGCCAACCGTACGCGTCAGCACGCCGTCGACGAGGATCGGCGTGCCCGTCGGGGCGACGCGCGGATAGCCGTCCGCGTAACCGCAGGCCACGGTCCCGACGCGCATCGGCGCATCCGCCTTAAATACGCTGCCATAACCGACCGTGCCACCCGCCGGCACGTCCTGAATGCCGATCAACTCGGTTTCGAGCGTCATCGCCGGTTGCAAATCGAGTTCGGCGGCCGTCACTTCAAGCCCCTTCGGCGACGAACCGTAAAGCATGATGCCGGGACGCACCCATGCCCCATGCGCATTCGGATGGAACAACGTTGCCGCCGAGTTGGAAAGACTACGTTCGCCGGGCACGTCGCACGCACCGCGCTCGAACGTCTCGATCTGATGTGCGATGCCGCGCTCGCCGTCCGCATCGGAAAAATGGGTCATCAGCACGATCTGGCTCACGCCGGAAATCGCACGAGCGCGTTCCCACGCGGCGCGATAACGCTCTGGCGCAAAGCCGAGGCGATTCATGCCCGAGTTCATCTTGAGCTGGATGTTGAGCGGCTTGCTCAAACGCGCGGCCTCCAGCATGCGGAGCTGTTCATCGCAATGCACGGTCGTCGTGAGGCCGTACTTATCGATCACGGCCAGATCTTCCGGTTTGAAAAACCCTTCGAGCAGGAGGATCGGACCCGCCCAACCTAGCTCGCGCAGGCGCACGGCTTCGTCGAGGTCGAGCAGACCGAAACCGTCGGCGTCGCGCAATCCGGGATAGGCGTTTTCGATGCCGTGCCCGTAGGCATTGGCCTTCACTACGGCCCATACCTTGGCATTGGGCGCATGGCGACGGGCGACATCGAGATTGTGGGCAAGTGCTGCGGTATGAATCGAAACTTTGATTGGACGAGGCATGGCAGGAATCGAATCTCAGGAGAAGCTCGCCGGCACAGGCCGGCGGCATAACGCATCGGCATATTTTCGTGTTATAAAGCCGTGCGCACAACTTGTTTTGCCGAAATCTTTATCCCGATAACAATATCGGTCTCAGACCGAGGGCGACCGGGCGCCCGACACGGGGGCTTCAAGACCGAACATACGGTCGATTGGCGACATTTGCATGGCCGATGAGCGCAGATACCCTTGTGTTTAAGCCCGGTTTCCTCCCGTATCGGTATCCCTGGGGGATACCGCGGATTCCGACAACCGAGACACGCAAGTTTTACGCCGCACGGGATCGACTCAAGTACCGATGAAGAAAGGCTTTTACACCATCATGGCCGCGCAGTTTTTTTCGTCGCTGGCCGACAATGCATTGCTGATTGCTGCAATCGCCCTCCTGAAGGATCTGCATTCCCCGCAGTGGATGACGCCGCTGCTCAAACTCTTCTTCGTTCTCTCGTACGTCATTCTCGCCGCCTACGTCGGTGCGTTCGCCGACTCGATGCCCAAAGGCAAGGTCATGTTCATCAGCAACTCGATCAAGGTCGCGGGCTGTCTGATGATGCTGTTCGGCTCGCATCCGTTGATTGCGTATGGTGTCGTGGGCTTCGGCGCGGCCGCGTATTCGCCCGCGAAGTACGGCATTCTCACGGAACTCCTGCCGGCCGAGAAACTCGTCGCCGCGAACGGCTGGATCGAAGGGCTCACCGTCAGTTCGATCATTCTCGGCACGGTGCTCGGCGGCGCACTCATCAGCCCGCACATATCGGCCTGGGTACTGCACCACACGCCCGACGTGATCAATTCGCCCGCGATGGCTTCGATGGTCGTCATCATGGGGATCTACGTGATTGCCGCACTGTTCAACCTGCGCATCCCCGACACCGGCGCACGTTATGCGCGTCAGGAACGCAATCCGATCAAGCTCGTTTCCGACTTCGCCGATTGCTTCGTCACGCTGTGGCGCGACAAGCTGGGCCAGATCTCGCTCGCCGTCACCACGCTGTTCTGGGGCGCCGGCGCGACGCTGCAATTTATCGTGCTGCGCTGGGCGGAAAAGGCGCTCGGCATGACGCTCTCCGAAGGCGCGATCCTGCAAGCCGTATCGGCTGTGGGCGTGGCCATCGGCGCCATCGTGGCGGCGTCGCGCATTCCACTCAAACGATCGTTGTCCGTACTGCCGGTCGGCATCGCCATGGGGATCGCCGTGATGGCCATGGCGTTCTTCTCGAAAGACCTGCTGCCGTGGGGCACGGAATGGAAGGTGCCGCTGTATCTGATCGTGTCGTACATCTTCCTCATCATCGTCGGCGCGCTCGCGGGTTTCTTTGTCGTGCCGATGAACGCCCTGCTTCAGCATCGCGGTCACGTGCTGCTCTCCGCCGGGCACTCGATCGCCGTGCAGAACTTCAATGAAAACCTGTCGGTGCTGATCATGCTGTGCCTGTATGCGCTGCTGATCTGGTTCAACGTGCCGGTCGGTGTCGTCATCATTCTGTTCGGCGTGTTCGTGTCGGGCACGATGTGGCTCGTCATGAAGCGTCACCAGGCCAATCAGCGCGAGTTCGACTCCGTCTCGCTCATTGGCGAAGTCAAGCATTGATATGAATTCGCAATCGCCGTCCACGCGTCAATCGGCGCGTCAGTCGTCCATTCCCATCGCGCTCACCATCGCCGGTTCCGATTCCGGCGGGGGCGCGGGAATTCAAGCCGATCTCAAGACCTTTTCCGCGCTCGGCGCCTACGGCGCGAGCGTGATCACGGCGCTCACCGCACAGAACACGCAAGGGGTAACAGGCATCCACACGCCGCCGGCGACGTTCGTCACGGCGCAGATGGATGCCGTTTTCCAGGATCTCGACGTCGACGCCGTGAAGCTCGGCATGCTCGCCAACGCCGATGTCGTACGTGCGGTTGCCGCCGCATTGCGCCGGTACAAGCCGCGTTTCGTCGTGCTCGACACCGTCATGATCTCGAAGAGCGGTCATGCGTTGTTGCAGCCCGACGCCGTGGCAGCGCTGCGCGACGAACTGCTGCCGCTGGCCGACCTGATTACCCCCAATCTGCCGGAAGCGGCTGCATTGCTGGGGGTGGAAGCGGCGACGGATGAGCATGAGATGGAGCGGCAGGCGCAGGCGCTGCGCGCGCTCGGCGCTCGCCATGTTCTGGTCAAGGGCGGGCACCTGGCCGGCGATCTGAGCCCGGACTGGCTCGTGAGCGCCGACGGGGTGCAACGCTTCACCGCGCCGCGCATTGCCGCCCACAACACGCACGGCACAGGTTGCACGTTGTCTGCGGCGCTCGCCGCGCTGCGTCCGCGTCGCAGCGGCTGGCCGGAGACCGTGCGCGACGCCAAGGCCTACCTCAACGGCGCGCTCGCCGCGAGCGACGAACTGCACGTCGGCAGAGGCATCGGCCCGGTTCACCACTTCCACGCGGTCTGGCCTAAGGGCTGAACACAGGGCTGAACACAAGGCCGAACCAGGGCGGCACGACGCGCTGACCGGTGAGCCATCCTCCGAAGCGTCGCTAGCCGGGGAGGAACGACGCACCCCTCGTATGACTTGGCGGCATCCCCCACACCCCCACATCCCCACATGCAGTTGGCATCGACAGCGCCCTCAGATCGAGGGCGCACCGTCATCGGCGGACTGGGCAATCGCCTTGCGCGCTGCGGCTTGCGCACGCTCGCTCAACTCCTCGATGCGATGGCGCGCACGCGGCGCCCAGAAGTCCGGCACGATGAAGCCGCGCTCGTGTTCGAACCAGTCGCTTGCGCCCGCAGAATAAGCGTCGCGGGCATTTATCGCCCCCGCCAAACTGTCGGCACGACGTCGCAGCGAAACGATCAACAACGGCTCGGCTACACCGCGTTCATGCCAGTGTGCCTCGATTCGCGCCCGCATGGCGTCCAACGACAAGGCGACCGCGTTATCGACGCGCGCCGGCGCCAGCCAGCGCGCCCGTGGCAGCATCGCCCACGCCTGTTCGTGTTTCGTCGCCTGCGCATGCGCCCACCATGCTTCGAGCGTCGCCCACCAACCCTTTCCGTGCGTCTCCGACGCCACCTGCGGCAAACGGGCGCCCTGCCCGAGCGGATGGAACAACCAGCCCTTCAGATAGACCTGCGGCAACCACGGCCCGGGCGCAGGTAACGCACTGCGTGCAGCATCGAGCGTGGTCAACCGCAATTGATGGCCCAACAGTCTGGCCACCTTATCGGCGAGGCTGTCGGCAAGATTCGGTCCGAGCCAGCGGAACTCGACGGCGCGCTCGTCGAGCGCCACGAGCGCCCCGGACGCCGCCTCCGGCGGCACGAACAGATACAGCTTGACGGCCAGTTCCCAGTGCAGCAAACGACGATCGTCGCGCCGCGCGAGCAGGAAGTCGCACTCGCCCAGCGTCATGTTGCCTCGCCGGGCGTCGCGCACCTGCAACCCCGCCGCCAACAGATCGAACGCCGGACTGTGCAGCAGCGCAAAATGCAACAGTTGCTCGGCGTAACGTCCGAGACGATGGCTTTCACCTCGCGCGAGCATTTCGTGCAACGGCCCGGGATCGGCATCGCACGCAAGCAGCCACTCGTGAAGTGCCGCATCGACCCGATCGAAATGGGCCAGGGCCGCCGGAAACCGGGCCGCGCTGAGCAAATCGGCAGACAACAACAGCCACGCGAGGTCGCGCACCGGCGCCTCGCGCAGCGTTTGCATCAATTCGCCGTAGGTTTGTCGTCCTGAGTCGTTTCGCACACCGCCTCGTAGGTAGCCCGCGCGAGGCACCAATCCGTCCAGGCCTTGGCCTTGTCGGGCAAACTGCGCAACAGATAGGCCGGATGGTATGTGACGATCACCGGCACCCCTTCGTACTCATGCACACGTCCGCGCAAGCTGGCGATGCTCGCCTGCGTGCGCAAAATGCTTTGGGCGGCGAAGCGCCCCATCACCACGATCACGCGCGGCTTGAGCAATGCGACCTGACGCTTCAGATAAGGCTCGCAACTCGCCACTTCATCGGGTTCGGGATCGCGATTGTTCGGTGGACGACACTTCAGCACGTTCGCGATATACACGTTCTCGCCGCGCCGTAGCGTCGAAGCCCGCAGCATGTTGTCGAGCAACTTGCCCGCCTGACCGACGAACGGCTCGCCCTGCAAATCTTCCTGCTGCCCCGGCGCTTCGCCCACGAGCAGCCAGTCGGCTTCGCGATCGCCAACGCCGAAGACCGTCTGCGTGCGCTTCTCGCACAGGCCGCAAAGGCGGCAGTTCGACACGCGCTCCGCCAACGCCTCCCAATCCAGCGTTTCGACGCCCGGCAGCTTGGGCTGCGACGGCGCGTCATCGCCCGCATCCCCGCCCTCACGCACGATCGACCACAGTGCGGCATCGGCGGCAGCGTCGCCATCGCCGTACCCGTCGCTGTCGAGCCACATCGGCACGTCGTCGGGCGGCAGGTCGGCGGTGCGGCGGTTCGATTCGCGCGCCACCGGCGCTGGCGGAGCCTCACGTCGCGCAGGGGCGGCGGCAGGCGAGTCGCCGGGAGACGACGGACGCGTCGCGGGACGTGCCGCGCTCAACGGCGGCTTAGGTGACGAGGGCGACGTGGACAGCCCGGACGGCGCCACATCCCACGGCGGCAGTTCGTCCCCCTGCTCGGCCATGCCGACGCCTGGCGTGGACGGCGCAGTGAGCGTAGCCACATCCCCTTCATCCGCAATTGACGAGGCCGCAGTGGCAGTCGCAGCATTCGCCACGGCGTCGTTGGACATCCACACCGGCCACAGCCCGAACTCTTCCAGAATCGCTTTAGGCCACGGCACGATCGGTCTCCCACGACAGGCGCATCACGATAGCGTCTTCGCGACGCCCGCTGGCCGGATAATATCCCTTGCGCCGGCCGATCTGCTCGAAACCGAAGCGCTCATAAATACGCAATGCGCGCATGTTCGACGGACGCACTTCCAACAGCACGCCCCCCATGCCCAGCACGCGCGACACGCGCACCACCTCTTGCAGCAACTGCACGCCCAGGCCGTTCCCCTGCATCTCGGGCGACACACACACGTTGAGCAAATGCGACTCGTCGACGACCGGCATCAGCAGGAAATACCCCAGCATCGTGCCGTCGACGGCACGCAGGCAGACGCCGTGATGCCCGGCCTCGAGCGAATCGGCAAAATTCTGGCGCGTCCACGGAAACGGATAGGCCCGCACTTCGATCGCGATGACTTCATCGAGATCGGCCAACGTCATCGGCGAATAATGGTTCGGTCCGGCCTGACGCATCAGGACGCCCCCTTGTCGCTCACCTGCGCTTGCGCCAGCTTGACCGCTTCACGCTCGGCGGTCGTCTGCGCCACCTTGTTGCGGATGTAGACGGGCATCGCCTGATCGGCGGGAATCGCCTCCCCCCGAGCGAATGCCCGCGCAGCCAGTTCGGCGACGTACCGCGCGCGCGGCATGGCGTCGGCCAGCACCGCCTGCGCCTGAAGGCTCGCGTGCAACCGTTCGCCAAACGCCGTGACGGCATTGCCGGCAACGACGAAATCGGCATCCGGCGCGCGCACCCATTCGGCGGCGTCGAGCGACGGCGCATGAACTTCGCGCCAGTCGCCGCACGCGTCGTCCCAGAGATAATCGGCCCAGTACGCCTCGTTCATGCGCGCATCGAGTGCAACGAGCACACGTTGCGTGCCCTCGCGCGCCGCACGGGCCGCTTGCGCGCAGGCGAGCAATGTACCGACGGGCACCACGGGCAATCCGGCACCGAACGCCAGCCCCTGCGCCACACCGCACGCCGTGCGCAAACCGGTGAACGAGCCGGGACCCGCACCGAAGGCGATGGCATTGCATTCGGCCAGCGTCACGCCGGCTTCGCGCAGCACGTCCCGGGCAGCGGGAAGAATATGGGTACTGGAGACAGGACCGGTATCGAGGTGACGCTCGACGACGAGGGCCGGCGCGCCAGTGGCGGCATCGTGACGATACACGGCGACCGAACAGAACTCGGTCGAGGTATCGAGGGCGAGAAGCGTAATCGAAGACATGGCGCTATTGTAATCGGGCGCACGCCGCGCGATCCAGCGAGATCGCGCCTTGCCGGACATCCGCCGCCTCACGAGCGCATGCCGGCCGCAAGCGCCCGGCCACCCTCGTCATATCGACGACCGGAACGGCCGCCCGACAGGGCTCCACCACTCCGTGCAAATCCGAACGTGCATTATTTGAAAAATACGTATATAATGCGCGCTTCGCCTCGCAGGGACCCATGTGACACCCCGCCTGGCGACGAAAAACCGCGTTTTGCCCCAATCCTGTGATAAGCCGCTGTAGTGCTTGCCGGTACTGGCGTTCCTAGGAACGACCCGCCGCCGTCCCCTGGCTTACGATACGGATTTCGATCCGCTTTCTGCCCCATCCGCGATTTGCTTCCTGCTTGCGACGAATTGGGTTTGCCGATTGGCGCCAACGCCCCGACATAACCTTACAATCCGCAAGAGGATTCATGGAACAGCATTCCAAGCTGTCTGCCATTGCGCAGACGTATTTTCCTTCGTCCGAAGAAAACGAAAAGCCCGCGATTGACGTCGTCAGCGACGACGACGGCAAGCCCACGTTCGCCGAACTCGGCCTGAACGAAGCGATTCTTTCGGCACTGACCACCGCCGGTTATACCCATCCGACGCCCGTGCAACAGCGCGCGATTCCCGCCGCGCTCGCCGGTCGGGATCTGCTGGTGTCGAGCCCCACGGGCTCGGGCAAGACGGCCGCGTTCATGCTGCCGGCCATCCACCGCTTCGCAGAAATGCAAGCCAAGGGCGAACTGAACAACCGTGCCCCGGCCGCGCACCCGCGCAACCAGCCGGCAGCGCCGGGCGAAAAGCCCCGCAAGGGCCAGCGCGTGCGTCGCGTCGCCGCGCAGCCGCTGCTGCTGGTGCTCACGCCCACGCGTGAACTGGCCCAGCAGGTCTCGACCGCTGCCGATACGTACGGCAAGCAGTTGCGCCGTCTGCGCACGGTCAGCATTCTGGGCGGCATGCCCTACCCGCGTCAGCTCGAAATGCTGGCCAAGCAACCCGAAATCATCGTGGCGACGCCGGGCCGTCTGCTCGATCACATCTCCAGCGGCAAGATCGATCTGTCGCAACTGATGATGCTCGTGCTCGACGAGGCCGACCGCATGCTCGACATGGGCTTCATCGACGATATCCAGGCCATCGTCGACGCCACGCCGGAATCGCGCCAGACGCTGCTGTTCTCGGCAACGATCGACGGCCGCATGGGCGAAATCACCCGCCGCTTGCTGCGTGATCCGGAAACCATCGAGATCACGCGCGGCAGCGAGCAACGTACCAACGCGAACATCGAGCAAACGCTGCACTATGTGGACGATCGCGCCCACAAGGACCGCCTGCTCACGCACCTGCTCGGCAACGACTCGCTCGACCAGGCCATCGTGTTCACGTCGACCAAGCGCGACGCCGACCTGCTCGCCGATCAGCTCGAACAAGCCGGCTTCGACAGCGCCGCGCTGCACGGCGACATGCCGCAAGGCGTGCGTAACCGTACGCTGCGCGCCCTGCGCGAGCGTCGCGTGCGTGTGCTGGTGGCAACCGATGTCGCCGCACGCGGCATCGACGTGCCGGGCATCACGCACGTGTTCAACTACGACCTGCCGAAGTTCGCAGAAGACTACGTCCACCGTATCGGCCGTACGGGTCGTGCCGGTCGTCGTGGCGTGGCCGTGAGCCTCGCCGCTCATGCCGAAATCGGCGCCGTGCGCCGTATCGAGCGCTACACGCGTCAACCGTTGCCGGTGAATGTCGTGGCCGGCTTCGAGCCGCGTCGCTCGCCGCCGAAGGCTGGCGCCGGCGGCAAGCGTCCGGGGCAGGGTCGTGGCGGTCCGCGTCATGGTCAGGGCAACGGCGGTCGCTGGAGCAATAATGGCCCGCGTCACGGCGGTAGCGGCGGCGGTTACGGTGGCGGCAATGGCGGCTATCAGGGCGGCCAGCGCTTCGGCGGCAACAAGCCGGCCGGCGCACCGTTCGAGCGTCGCGAGAGCAGCGGCTTCCAGGGCAGCTACCCGCAAAGCGAAGGCGGTAATGCGGGTAATGGGGGTAATGGCTTCTCGAACGGCGCGTCGACGGACCGCTTCGAGCGTCGTTCCCCGCGCCCGTTCGACGGCAACCGTCAGGACCGTGGCACCCGCTCGTTCGAAGGGGGCGGCTACCGTCAGGACCGCGGCAACCGCAGCTTCGATGGCCAACGCCAGGATCGTGGCTACGGGAATCGCAGCAACGGCGGCGGCTTCAACAAGCGTCGCGGCGACTAAGCCAACATATGACGGCAAAACCGGTGAAAGCCGGTTTTGCACGCAGACAACGAACACCCCGGCATGGACCGTCATCGTCCGTGCCGGGGTGTTTGCATTTGGCGTGCCGCTCGACATCGGGGTGAACGGACTCAGTGACGCATGTGACGAATGCGTCGGCGCAATTCGAAGGCCGGCCGAGTCGCCATGCCGGCAGCGACGCATGGCATCTCTCCCGAGGTCGACGGCCCGGCAGCGGGTAGCGCAAGCGGCGCGAACATCGTGGGCGCCGGCAAGGCGGGCTTCAGTATCGCTCGCCAATTCAGCGCGGGCACGTCGCCGCCAGCGGCCTGAAGCAGATCGAGCACCAGAATTCCCTGAAAAAGATCGCCATTCACCAGCGACCTCATCGTCTGGGGATGCAAGGCGGTTTGCGCCGCACGAGCCCCTGTCGCCGACGTCACGATGTCGAAGACCCCTGCATCCCCCGACGCCGGGTGACGGCTGGCCAGCAGCACCCACGCCTGCGCTGCCCCTTCGCGAAAATCGACCCCGGCGTACGGATCTCTCAGGCCATCGAATCTGATCCGATACGTTGAAAAATGCAGTCCACCGGCGGCCAACGCCCCACGATGCCGTGCAATCGTGCGACGAATCGCCGGCGCCAACTCGTCGACGCTCAAGCCCGTACGCGTCGGCAATCCCAAAGGCTCGAAACCGCGACGGGCATTCGCGCGCAACGCCTCACCCAATGCCGGGCACGCCAGCGACGCCAGCTTGTTTGCCAGAAGCAGCGCCGCCTCGGCGGAGATCAATCGAAGGCCCCGCAGGTCGAGCATTCCGAGAAGGCGCGCGCCCTGTTCGCGCACAACCCCGACCGAGGTGCAATCGTTGATCGCACTCAAGGCCCCGTCGATACCACGCACCGCCGATAGCAGCGAATCGACGCTGAGCGCCGCTTCGCACGCAGTCACATACTCCATGGCCGCGAGCGGGCTCAGTTGCGCTGCGGCATACGCATGGCCGAGCTTGAGATGCCAGTCCGCCAGCGCCTGCCCGTCCTCGCGCAACAGACCGTACCGACCTCGGGAGATCGCCTGACCGATCGTCATACCGTGCGTCGATCGGGTGCTCAGCAACTGGAACATCTCGTTCGCCGTGATGCCGCCACGCGCCTGATTCACGCACACGGGCAGAATCGGCACGCGCCACGACGTTCGGGGGATTTTCAGCGTGATCAGACCGTCGTTGAAGATCTTCACGGCGTCGTCCAGCGGGCACCACGGCGAGGCCGACAGAAACAGCATCTCAGCGCGCAATTCGGGCGTAAGACTTTGCAGCACCCGAAGACTGCACTCCCCGGTTGCTACGGGATAGTGACGGATCGTATCGACGAGGTAGCGCCTGGCTTCGGGATATGACGTCAGTTGGCAGTACGCGAGCGCGTGCCGCAACGCACGTAAATCGTGTGCATCCCGATGCTGCACCCAATAGGGCGCCGCACCCGGCACGTCCGCGATGTCCGCGATGTCCGCGACAGCCGCCAAAAACGCTTCGAAGTCCGCTGCACCCGCCCCGCCGGGTGACGCGATAGTGCGTTCCAGCGATTCGATCAATGCGCGACATTGATCGCGGGGATGCAAAAAGGCCGAGGGCGGTTCGGCGGATCTGGAAGGGACGCTCGAGGGTGGGATAGGCGACAGCATGGCGGTGGTCGTCCTGGAAAAGGGAACGGCTCCACCCTCTCACCCCGCTTACGCGGCCGATTGCAAAAACCGACGATTGCGTCCGATGTATCGCGTCGCTAGTTCGCCGCGAACCGGTCGGTCGCCTCGATCAGCCAATGCAGAATGGTCGGCTCGCTGAAGGCGTGGCCGGCATCGGGTGCCCAGTAGAAATCCGCCTCGGGCCACGCTTTGTGAAGATCCCACGCCGTTTTGGCAGGCGTCGCCATGTCGTAGCGGCCTTGCACGATCACGCCGGGCACGTCGCGCAACACGTGCGCGCCGCCGATCAGTTGGTTCGGCTTGAGGAAACCGTCGTGCACGAAATAATGGTTTTCGATGCGTGCGAATGCGATTGCATAGTGCGGGTCGCCGAACGCTTCGGCGAGCGGGTCGTCCGGCAGGAGCGTGATCGTGCCGCCCTCCCACATGCTCCATGCACGCGCCGCCTCGACGCGCACGGCCTCGTCGGGATGGGTGAGCCGCTTCCGATACGCACGCATCAGGTCGCCCCGCTCTTCGAGCGGGATCGGCGCGAGAAACTTCTCCCAGCGATCCGGGAACAGCCACGAAGCCCCCTTCTGGTAGTACCAATACAACTCTTCGCGCCGTACGGTGAAAATACCGCGCACCACCAGTTCGCTGACGCGATCGACATGCGCCTGCGCATAGGCCAGCGCGAGCGTGCTCCCCCACGAGCCACCGAAGACGAGCCAGCGCTCGTACCCGAACTTGCGGCGTAACGCTTCGATGTCGTCGACCAGATCCCACGTCGTGTTGTCGTCGAGACTAGCGTGCGGCAGCGAACGTCCGCAGCCGCGCTGGTCGAAAAGCGTAACGCAGTACTTCGCGGGATCGAACAGACGCCGGTGTTCCGGCGAGCATCCACCACCGGGCCCGCCGTGCAGAAATACCGCCGGCTTGCCGTTAGGATTGCCGCAACGCTCCCAATAGATGCGGTGTCCGCCGCCGACGTCTAACATGCCGCTCTCGAACGGCTCGATGGCCGGGTACAAGCCGCGCAGCGATGTCGGGAGGGTTTCGACGACCTTGCCAGGTCCGCGAGGCGGGCGCTGTGTTGCCTGCGGTATGGCTTGCGTTGGCATCGCCTCGGAGACCGTCTTGGGAACCTCGGGAATATCGGGTGACATCGGCATCCTCACGTGAACAATGATCGAAGCATGAACGCAGTGCGACACAACGCTCGCACGCAGCACGCCGACCGGCGGCACACCGTCGAGACGTCTAAACGGCGATATGACGTCACGGCGACGCGTCGTTGATTCGGGCGCGGATGAGTAGGACGAGGACCAATACGTCAAAGTTCAGTGTAGCGCGGTGCCTCAAACAAGACAAAGCGGCCCGAAAACAAAATGGGACGATGTCGCCATCGTCCCATGCGTCGCGTTGTGTTGCGATTCCCGCTTCACGTCGTATATGCAGTACATGCCGCACGTGCCGCGCGTGCGCCAGACGCCGGATTTGCCGCTCGCCGCACGACGGCTAACGACACGCCGGCATCAGACCTCCTCGTACAGCGGCAGCGTGAGGAAGTCGACGAAGTATTCGCTCGTGCTCATCTGCTCGAAAATCGCTGCAGCGCGATCGTACGTCGGCGCCATCTGCCCCACGAGTGCCTTGATGTTGGCCAACTCCTGAGGAATCAGCGCGCGCACCAACTCGGCTGTCACCTTGCGACCGTCTTCGAGCTTGCCCTTCGGCGAGCGAATCCATTGCCATACCTGCGAGCGCGAAATCTCGGCGGTGGCGGCGTCTTCCATCAGGTTGTGAATCGGCACGCATCCATTGCCTGCGAGCCATGCCCCCAGATAGTGAATGCCGACGTTGATGTTGTTACGCAGCCCGGCTTCGGTGATCGGCGCCTCGGGCTTGAACGCCAGCAGGTCGCCGCCTTCGACGCGCACGTCGTCGCGCTGCTTGTCGATCTGGTTCGGGCGCTCGCCCAGCACCTTCACGAACTCCTCCATCGCGACCGGCACGAGGCCGGGGTGCGCGACCCAGCCGCCGTCGTAACCGTCGGTCGCGTCACGCGCCTTGTCGCCACGAATGCCGGCCATCGCCTTCTCGTTCGCTTCCGGATCGCCCTTGATCGGAATCAACGCGCTCATGCCGCCGATGGCGGGTGCATTGCGACGATGGCACGTCTTGAGCAACAGCAACGCATATGCGCGCATGAACGGTACGGTCATGTTGATGCGGCTGCGGTCGGCCAGACAGAAATCGGCATCGACCTTGAACTTCTTGATGCACGAGAAGATGTAATCCCAACGACCAGCGTTCAGGCCGGCGCTATGCTCGCGCAGCTCGTACAGGATCTCGTCCATCTCAAAGGCGGCAAGGATGGTCTCGACGAGCACTGTCGCCTTGATCGTGCCCTGCGCTACGCCCAGTTCGTTCTGCGCGAGCACGAACACGTCGTTCCACAGACGCGCCTCGAGATGGCTCTCCAGCTTCGGCAGATAGTAATAGGGGCCGAAACCGCGCGCCAGCGACGCCCTGGCGTTATGGAAGAAGTGCAGACCGAAGTCGAACAGGCTGCCCGACACACGCACGCCGTCCACGCTCACGTGCTTCTCGTCGAGGTGCCAGCCGCGCGGGCGAACGATCAGCGTGGCGACCTTGTCGTTCAGTTGGTACTGTTTACCGTTCTGTTCGAGGGCGATGGTGCCGCGTACGGCGTCGTGCACGTTGATCTGGCCTTGCAACTGGTTATGCCAGCTCGGAGTGTTCGAGTCCTCGAAGTCGGTCATGTAGCTGTCCGCACCGGAGTTCAGCGCGTTGATGATCATCTTGCGCTCGACCGGTCCCGTGATTTCCACGCGGCGGCATTGCAGCGCCGCCGGCAGCGGTGCGATTCGCCAGTCGCCCTCGCGAATCGCCCGCGTCTCAGGCAGGAAATCGGGCACTTCACCGGCGTCGAGCCGGGCAACACGCGCCTCGCGGGCGGCGAGCAGCGTCTGACGTTGCGATTCGAACGCGCGATGCAGTCTGGCGACGAACGCCAGTGCCTCGGGGGTCAGGATCGCTTCGTATTCGGAACGGATATCGGTTGCGTCGACATGCAGTTGCATGCCGGGGGGCAGGCTCAAAGGCATCGGGGATCTCCAACAGCGCAATTTATGTAAGGAGGCACGCCGCAAGGGGGACATCAGGGGCTTTGCGCCGGGCCTTCCGCCTCGTCGGGCAGTCGGGCACGCACCTCCGTCAACGCCGCGAACCGTAGCGTCCGTCAGCATCGATCGTCGATTTTATTATTGAAGCCAATCATCATAAAGACGCATGAAAATCACTTTATCTATGACTTTTTAGTACATAATCCACGCCATGGACCGCTTCAAACAAATCGAAACGTTCGTCGCCGTGGCGGCCAGGGGAAGCCTCTCCGCCGCCGCGACGCTCGAGGGCGTGGCCCCGGCCGTCATCGGTCGGCGGATCGACGCCCTCGAATACCGTCTGGGCGTGAAATTGCTCGTTCGCACGACACGGCGCGTCACGCTCACGTTCGAGGGCGCCGCGTTCCTGGAGGACTGCCAACGCATTCTCAACGAGATGCACAACGCCGAAGCCGCCGTGTCGGCGGGCGGTGTCAAGGCGAGCGGTCATTTGCGCCTGTCGGCCCCTGCGGGGTTCGGCCGACGCCATGTCGCGCCCCTGCTGCCGCTCTTCATCGGGGCGCATCCGGACGTCACGGTCACGCTCGATCTCTCCGACCGGCTGGTGGATCTGGTGAACGAGGGCTTCGATTGCGCCATCCGCCTCGGCGAGTTGCCCGATTCCAGCCTCGTCTCGCTGCGCCTGGGCGACAACCGGCGCGTGTGCGTGGCGTCTCCCGCCTATCTCGCGTTGCACGGCCGCCCCGAGTCGCTGGACGCCCTGTCGCATCACAACTGCCTCGCGTTCGGCGCCACCGCCAACCAGCAGCGCGGCTGGACGTTCGCGCAGGACGGCAAAGTCGTCACCATCCGCGTGAACGGGACGATGGAATGCACCGACGGCGCCGTGCTGCACGATTGGTGTCTGGACGGCTACGGTCTTGCATGGCGATCATGGTGGGAGGTCGGCGAAGATATCCGGGCCGGCCGGCTCGAGACGGTGCTCGACGAATTCGCAGCGCCGCCCATCGGCATTCACGCCGTCTTCCCGCAGCGCCGCCATTTGCCGTTGCGCGTGCGCCTGTTCATCGACCACCTCAAGCATCACTACAGTAGTTCGGCCTACTGGCAAGACGAGCGGCCGCTCAGCAAACCGACAGCGAGTGAAATGCACCAGCGCAGCGCATGAGAACGGGCGACCCGCCGGACCACGAAGCGCGTCGATCCGGCGCCCCCCTATGCGGAACGTTTGACATGTCGTTCGCGTCTCAATAATCGACATCGCGCATGAGCACCGGGTTTGCCCCCGTTGCTGCGGCGCGCCAAAGCCATAGAATCGAAACGAAGGGTCCGCAATCGATGCGCAGGTGGCGTCGGCAATGGCTCGGTGGCGGACAGGGGCAAGACCGTAATACCTGCGCGAGCCTGTGAACGCGTGTTCAGCAACGCCAACTGCGGGAGGTCATATGTTGTTTACCCATATCCTCATTCCGACCGACGGCTCGGAGCTATCCGAAAAGGCCGTCACCGGCGGACTCGAACTGGCGCGAGCGCTCAACGCCAAAGTCACCGGCTATTGTTGTCTTGCCGAGTACCCTTACTCCCCTTTCAGCGAATACGTGCTCGAAGCGCCGGCCACTTTCAGTGAACGGATCGCCGAAGAGGCATGCGCACATCTGGATGAACTGGCGAAAGCCGCCGCCGCTGCGGGCGTGCCGTTCGCGCGCGACAGTTCGACATTCCCTGCGCCTTATCTGGGCATCATCGACGCGGCGCAACGCCACGGTTGCGACGTCATTCTGATGGCATCGCACGGCAGGCGCGGACTCACGAGTCTGCTGCTCGGCAGCGAGACGCAACGCGTGCTCGTGCACTCCAAGATTCCGGTACTCGTCTACCGTTGATGCGGTGCGGCGCGGGTATGTCGCTCGTGACACGCCCGCGCCATGAAAAAAGGCCCGTGAGCCGGATAAGCTCACGAGCCTCTTCTCGTCAGGCGTGCATTGCCACCCTAACCGCGACGGGAACGCCGTCAGAGTGTCCCCGGCCGGATAGGCCGGACGCGCAGTCACCACGCGACATCGCCGCGCCGATACCGATGCGCCCCCACGCGCATCGCGACCGGCGGGCGCGTCGCGCCCTCCCTCAGCCCGGTCAGGCTGCCTTGACCTGCGCCTTCTTTTCGTCGAAGAACTGTTCGTCCTCCGTCGAACCCTTGAGGGCCGTCGTCGATGCGTCGCGCTCGATCGTTTGCGTGACGGCATCGAAGTAGCCCGTACCTACCTCGCGCTGGTGCTTGACTGCCGTGAAGCCCTTGTCGGCAGCGGCGAATTCGGCTTCCTGCAACTCCACGAAGGCGCTCATCTGACGACGGGCGTAGCCGTGTGCCAGGTTGAACATCGAGTAGTTCAGGCTGTGGAAGCCGGCCAGCGTGATGAACTGGAACTTGTAGCCCATCGCGCCGAGTTCCTTCTGGAACTTGGCGATCGTGGCGTCGTCGAGGTTTTTCTTCCAGTTGAACGACGGCGAGCAATTGTACGAAAGCATCTTGCCCGGGAAGTGCTTGTGAATGCCCTCCGCGAATTGCTTGGCGAATTCGAGATCGGGCTTGCCCGTTTCGCACCACACCAGATCGGCGTAAGGCGCATAAGCGAGACCGCGAGCGATCGCCTGATCCAACCCGTTGCGCGTGCGGTAGAAACCTTCGACCGTGCGCTCGCCGGTGCAGAACGGCTGGTCGATCGGATCGACGTCGGCGGTGATCAGGTCGGCCGCTTCGGCATCGGTACGGGCGATCAGCACCGTCGGCACACCCAGCACGTCGGCGGCAAGACGCGCCGCCACCAGCTTCGCCACCGCTTCACGCGTCGGCACGAGCACCTTGCCGCCCATGTGGCCGCACTTCTTGACCGAAGCGAGCTGATCTTCGAAGTGCACGCCACCGGCCCCGGCTTCAATCATCGCCTTCATCAGTTCGAACGCGTTGAGCACGCCGCCGAAGCCGGCTTCCGCATCGGCCACGATCGGTGCGAAGTAGTCGATGTACCCTTCGTCGCCCGGATTCTTGCCTTCCGACCACTGGATCTGGTCCGCGCGCGTGAACGTGTTGTTGATGCGGCGCACGACCTGCGGCACCGAGTTCGCCGGGTAGAGCGACTGGTCAGGGTACATTTCGCCAGCGAGGTTGGCGTCGCCTGCGACTTGCCAGCCCGACAGGTAGATGGCCTTGAGGCCGGCCTTGACCTGCTGCATGGCCTGGTTCCCGGTCAGTGCGCCGAGGGCGTTCACGAACGGTTCGTCGTTGATCATGTGCCACAGACGCTCCGCGCCGCGGCGAGCCAGCGTTTGTTCCGGCTGGATCGAACCGCGCAGACGCACCACGTCCTCGGCCGAATAACCACGCTTGATACCCTTCCAGCGCGGGTTCGTCGCCCAGTCTTGTTCGAGTTGCTTCACTTGCTCTTGGCGCGTCGTCATGATGATCTCTCCTGGTTTCTCGATACAGATAAAAAGGGGTAACTTTTTGCTGCCTTGTGATCGCCGGCACTGCGGTTGACCGCTTTCGGCGTGTCCAGATCGGCAGGTCTTGTATAAGAGTTTAGGGATTTCTCACGCAACGCAACAGAACGAATCGCCGCTCAAACACAACTTTTTTATTTATTAAAATCAAATAGATAACAAAATAATTTCTTAATGCGAAACACTATTTTCCTTTCTGAAATCGATGTGTTGTGCCAAGCAGCGCAAATTTTTACGCACCGCAAAGACATTCCACATCATGAAAAAAGCCGATGACGCGGGTCATCGGCCTTGGGGGAAACGGGTTCACCCCTGACGGCATCGTCCGCCTGAGGCTTTCGGAAGCGCCGGGGGGCGACGCCCCCCCCTAAGACGCGGCCCGAGGGGCGGACGGGACGGCCTTGGGCGGCTTGCACACGAGCCAGACTGCCAACGCGATGAAACATCCGCCGAAGAAGTGCGCCATCGTGACGGCTTCGTTCAGGAACAATGCGCCCCACAGCACGCCGAAAGGCGGGATCAGGAAAGTAACGGTCAGCGAGCGCAACGGCCCCAGATCGGCGATCAGGCGGAAGAACAACACGTAGGCAACGGCGCTGCACAGAAAGCCGAGGGCCGCCATGGCCGCCCACACGCCGCCGGTCACAGGCCCGGGAATACCGGACGTCGCCGACACGTAGCCGAAGAACGGCAGCAGGACGATAGTCGCGCCCAACTGACTGCCGAACGCGACGAGCTTGGCATCGAGGCCACCGCGCTCGGTAATCCAGCGCTTCGTGAGATACCCCGCCAGGCCGTAGCAGGACGTGGCGACCAGACACGCCAGCGCGCCCATCACAACCGGCCCCGACATGGTGACCGGTCCGGTGCGCGTGAGTACGGCCACGCCGGTGAGGCCGAGCACCACACCCCAGCTCTTCGCACTGGTCAGACGCTCACGGAAGAACAGCGTGCCGATGACGACGCCCATCATCGGCGTGGTGGCATTGAGGATCGCGGAGTATCCGGCCGGCAGGACACGCGCGGCAAGGCAGTACATCACGAACGGAATGCCGGAGTTGATGACGCCGAGCAGCATCGACGCCCCCAGTAATCCTTTGAATTCCCAGCGAACGCGCAGTGCGAGCAGGATCACGGCCAGACCGACGGCGCCCAGCAGCACGCGGAAAAACGCCGTGGGCAACGGCCCGAGCGCGGGCACGATGATGCGCATGAAGAGAAAGCTCGCGCCCCAGATGGCGGAGAGCGCGAGCAAACGGGCGATATCGGATGAACGCATGATGAGACAGACGGCGCGAGTCACCGTCCGGAAAGAATCGGGATGCACGAATCGTCCCACATCGGCCGCGACGACGCTGGTCATAATCGGACATGGCGCCATTGGCTGGCGCGTCGCGTTACGCGCTGCGTTTCGTCGGCTGGTCAGGTGTGGCCGCCCGCCGATCGCCGTCGTCGAACCTTCACAAGCGCCCAGCGGCCAGCGCCCGCTCACGCCACGCTCGCGTCCCGCGCACGGCGATACGCCACCCAGTCGCCGCCGGAAATCTGCGGTAGCTGGCTCACGGCCGATTCGCTCACGGGATAGACGATGCACGCGTAGGCCGCACCATCGCACATCACGTCGCGCACCTCGCGAACGAACAACCCCGCTTCTCCCGGATAGACGGCCTCGATCTCGTCGAGCACCGGAATCAACGCCGGCGAAATACGGTAAATGTCGCCCGTGACACCTTCGGCCTGCCCCGCCTGGCGGGCATCGAGCACCATGCCCGGGTACTGACCGAAGTCGTAGAGCCGGCCGCCGAGCATGGACGTGCCCACATAGGCCGGCGCTGCAATACCGTGTCGCGCCGCCGCGCGCATCATGTCGTTGATCTCGCCCGCGCGCAGCGTGCCGTAGACAAAGACATGAACGGCAGCGTCATGCGAGTCATGCGCGTCATGCGTATCGGTAGCGCGGGAGGGGGGAAAGGCGTCGTGCACAGCGGTCGTCATGTCGGGGATTCCGAATCGAAAGTGACAGACAACGAGTTTACACTTACAAAAATCCTATTGTCGCGACCACGCCATGCCGAATCCTGCGCCCGAGCCGTCCGGTCCGAAGGCGGCCGAGCCGCCCGCCCACGTTCAGAGCGAGTTCGACGCCTACGTCGTTCCCGACACCTTCATGCCGACGCGAGCGCGTCCGGTACGCCTGCGCGCGCGGCCGTTGCGCGACGGTATCTGCGTACCGAGTCATCGCCATGCGTGGGCGCAGGTCGCTTATACGCCGCGAGGCGTCATTCAGATCGCCGTCGCAGACGCGGCATGGATCGTGCCGCCCTCGCGCGCGATCTGGATTCCGCCCGACACCGAGCACAGCCTGCGGGTCAACGAACCGTCCTATCTGCGCACCCTTTACGTCCATCCGGACGTCATTCCGTCCGGCCTCGATCACTGTCGTGTCGTGGAAGTCTCGCCCTTGCTGCGTGAACTGATCGCCGCCATCGACGTGCCGGCGTCGGACCTCGACGCGCCGCGCGAACAACTGCTCGGCGGTCTCATTCTGGACGAATTGCGCCGCGCCTCGCCGCTCCCGCTGGAAGTCCCGCTGCCGCGCGACAAGCGGTTACTGACGCTGTGCAACGCCATGCTCGACAACCCGGCGCGCGCATGGACGCTCGACCAGTGGGCGCGATACGCCGGCGCCAGCCCGCGGACCATCGGCCGCCTGTTCCGGCAGGAACTGAATATGAGTTTCGTGCAGTGGCGCCAGCAGGCCGTGCTCGCGCAGGCGATCCCGCTCGCGTCCAAAGGCTACCCGCTCGCCCGCATCGCGCGCGAACTCGGCTACCGGAGTCAGAGCGCGTTTTCCGCGATGTTCAAACGCACCTTCGGACGCACCCCGACCGACTTCTTCGCCACGCCGCCGGACATCACATCTGTCGGAACAGGTGAGCGTATTGGCGACTGACCGCCACGCGGTCCTTGCGGCGTTTGAGCTTGAGCGTCAGACGGCCGAGCGGCGTGTGCTGCGCACTCACGACCTCGCCCACGTTGACCACGGTGCTGCGATGCACCTGCCAGAAGCGCGACGGATCGAGCTGCGGCAATAGCTCACGCAGACTCGTGCGGATCAGCAGATCGCCGTCGGCGGTTGCGACCACGACGTACTTGTCCGCCGCTTCGAAAAAGCAGATCTCCTCGACGGGCACGATCCGGATCTCGTCGCGCACCGACGCACGCACGAATTGCAGATACTCCCGTGGTGCCTGCGACACGGACGATGGCCGTGTCGCGCGCGCCCCGCCCGGCCCGTTCCTCTCGTTCACGTCGTACGTTCCGTTCGTGCCATCGTGCGCATTTGCCGGCTGTGTTGGCTGCATCGGCTTCCTCGCACTCGTCTCACGCGGCACGGCCTCGAGATGCGTGCGCAACGTCGTGAGCAACTGCGCGAGCGTGTCACCCGTCGGCGCGGCCAGCCGGTCACGCACGCGCGCCACCGTACGCGCCAGACGCTCCGGCTCGACCGGCTTGAGCAGATAGTCGACGGCGGCGACATCGAAAGCGTCGATGGCGAAGCGGTCGAAAGCCGTCACGAACACGATCTGCGGCGGCCGGGTCAGCCGTGCACAGGCGCGGGCGACATCGATACCGGTCGCGCCCGGCATCGAGATGTCGAGAAACACGACATCCGGGTGCGATTGCGCGATGGCGGCAATCGCCGACGTGCCGTCGGGCGCGTCGGGCAGCACGTGTAACTCGGGCCACGCTTGCGCCAGCATGGCGCGCAGCGCATCGGCGAGCAACGGTTCGTCTTCGGCAATCAGGGCAACGGGGGATGTCATGCACTCCACTCTCTGCGACTAGAAACCTATGTGCCACTTGCGCTGCCGGACACTGCCACCGGCATGCGCAATGTTGCGACGACACCTCGCGGCACGCCTTCGCTGAGCGTGAGACGCGCCTCGTCGCCATAGAGCACCCGCAAGCGCTCCCGAATATTTGCCAGTCCCAGACCGGCCGCGCGCGTCGCATGCGGGTCGCGCCAACGACCTGACTGCGTTGCATCGCCCGCGGCAAAGCCGACGCCGTCGTCCGCGACGCGCAATACGACATGCGTCACGCCGGATGCCGCTCGCTCCAGCCGGGCGCTTACGCTCACCGTCGCGCCCGTGGCCGACGGTTCGACACCATGCTTGACGGCATTTTCGACCAGCGGCTGCACCAGCATCGGCGGCAACGTCACCGCGCGACACTCGTCCGGCAAATCGAATGCGTAACGCAAACGCTCGCCGAAACGTACCCCCTGAATCGCCAGCAGCATGTCGAGCAACGCGAATTCGTCGGCGAGCGTCGTCACATCGGCACGGGTCGCCGTGAGCGAAGCCCGCAAAAAGCGATTGAGATGACCGAGCAACGCGCGGGCCCGCGACGGGTCGCTCGCGATGAGCGAGTCGAGATTGGCGAGTACGTTGAAGAGAAAGTGCGGCTCCAGTTGCGCCTGGAGCGTCTGGAGTTGCGCAGACACCAGTTGCCGGTCCACGGCCGCCTGATGCAGTGCCTGCTGCAACGCCGCCTCCCGCAACTGCGCAATGCGCGCCCGGGACCAGCCGTGATAGCTCCCAATGGCCGTGGCGATCAGCGCGATCAACAGCACGAAGGGCAACGCGTGACCGTTCACGGGTCGCCACATCGACATCGGCAATCCCAGCAACGCCGTGCCCGTGGCAATCCCGAGCGCGAGCCCGGCGCCGCAGCCGAAAACGACGAGCAGCAGAAACCATGGCATCGACGGTCTGGCGTCTCGCCAGATCACCCGGCGGCCACCATCGATGATCAAGGCGATGGCGATACCGATGCACTGGCTGAAGACGAGGTTCTGCGTGAACGTGCCGCCGAAGCCGATCACCCAGAGCACGCCCGCCACCGCCGTGTTGAACAGCAGGATACCGGCCAGTTCCCGAAGCCCCCGATACCATAGGCCGTGCGGCGCCTTGCGGGCGCCCGCATGCACGGTCTGAGGGGATAGCGGTGATTTCATGGTCGACGTCATGGTGTTACGCCCTCTGCGCGGCTTGTCCCCGTTCGGCTCGGTTGCGTTCAGGCAAGCCGGCTCGGCCCGGACGGCGGCGCGCCAGGCGCGGCGCTTTGCCTGGGTACTGGTCTATGCGTTGGTTGTCATGCACCTGCCTGCTTGTCGCTCCTCTCTCCGTTCCCGCCATGCCTGCCGTCGCGGGAATCCAAATCCCGCGCCGTACGACTCGCGTCGGACGTTCCCGACGGCGTGCCATGTTGCCACATCTTCGCCATCGCAATACCGAGCGTCCTTCCCGGCATTGCGACAGCTGCCACGCCGGCGATGACGAGCCCTGCGTACAGGCCTGCCATCTGCCTGCGGTGCGCCCGCACGTTGCCCCGCCGAATCGCCAGCACGGCGAGCACGAGACTCACCAGTACGTAAGCCGAAAGCGCGTGGAGCCAGGAGAGATGTCCCTTCCCCAATTCGCGAATGCCGAAGCTCGTCGCTGCCGTCGCCACCATCGCGGCGGCCCAAAGCCGGCCGAACCACCGGTGCCTCGCGGTACCCTTGCGCGCCCACAGGACGCCACCGCCCACGATCACCGCCGCTAACGCAGCGCCCAGATGCACACCCACCATCGTCGTCATGATGCCCTCGTCTCGTCGTTCCTGGCATCACGATAAAAATCCGGCGTCCGGGAAGCACGCCGCGTGCGACGAACGGTCGGTGCGAGCCGCAGACGGTCGCCGCACGGCGCGAGCGGTCGCGGCCCAATCACCGCCCAATCTCCGCCAAATCTCTGCCCAATCTCCGCCCAATCTCCGCCCAATCGCGGCGGTCGCGAATTTTCGCCGAGGATTGTGACATAGCGATGCCGCGCCTGAAGCGGCGTCCCAAAACGCTCCATACGTGACACCCAACGTCACCCGGCGTCTCGAACCGTCCTGAAATGCGATGAAATGCTGCCCTGCCAAGGCCGACGCCGACGCCGATGAAAAAAATCCCCGCGCTCCTTGCGAAACGCGGGGATGATTCGGCCGTTCAGCCTGTCAGGCTTATTCGGCGGCGGCCTCGGTCGCCTTGCTCACCTGTGCGGCGGACTCGCCCTCGAAGGTGAAGCGTCCGTTGCGCCAATCGACCGGGATCGTGTCCTTCGGCCCGAACTTGCCGGCGAGGACCAGCTTGGCGACCGGGTTCTCGATCTCCTGCTGGATCGCCCGCTTGAGCGGACGCGCCCCGAACACCGGGTCGAAGCCCTCGCGCGCCACATGCGTGAGCGCCGCGTCGGTGACTTCGAGGTTCATGTCGAGCTTCGCCAGACGCCGACGCAGAATCTCGATCTGGATCGTGGCGATCGACTCGATGTGCTTCTGGTCGAGGCCGTGGAACACCACGACTTCGTCGATCCGGTTCAGGAACTCGGGGCGGAAGTGGTCCTTGATCTCCGTCCACACGGCGTCCTTGATCCGTTCCTGCGGCTCGCCGACCATCGACTGAATCATCGACGACCCGAGGTTCGACGTCATCACGATCACCGTGTTCTTGAAGTCCACGGTGCGCCCCTGGCCGTCGGTCATCCGACCATCGTCCAGCACTTGCAGCAGCACGTTGAACACATCCGGGTGCGCCTTCTCGACTTCGTCGAGCAAGATCACGCTGTACGGCTTGCGACGCACGGCCTCGGTGAGATAACCGCCCTCCTCATAACCGACGTAGCCCGGCGGCGCACCGATCAGACGCGCCACGCTGTGCTTCTCCATGAACTCGCTCATGTCGATGCGGATGAGGTGATCTTCCGAGTCGAACAGGAACATCGCGAGCGCCTTGCACAGCTCGGTCTTGCCCACGCCGGTCGGCCCGAGGAACAGGAACGAACCATACGGACGGTTCGGATCCGACAACCCGGCGCGCGAACGACGGATGGCGTCGGCCACGGCAGTAATCGCCTCGTCCTGCCCGACCACCCGCTCGTGGAGCTTCGCTTCCATATTGAGCAGCTTCTCTCGCTCGCCCTGCATCATCTTCGACACGGGAATGCCCGTGGCGCGCGAGACGACTTCGGCGATCTCTTCCGTACCCACCTGGGTGCGCAACAGACGCGGCTGCGATTGCTGGCCCGCCGCCTCGGCGGCGTCGGCATCCTTCAACTGCGCTTCGAGTTGCGGCAGCTTGCCGTATTGCAACTCGGCGACCTTGTCGAGCTTGCCTTCGCGTTGCAGCTTCGCAATCTCGGCACGCACACGATCGATCTCTTCCTTGACCTGCGCACTCCCCTGGACGGCGGCCTTCTCGGCTGTCCACACTTCCTCGAGATCGGCGTACTCGCGCTCCAGACGGGAAATTTCTTCCTCGATCAGCGCCAGACGCTTCTGCGATGCTTCGTCCGTTTCCTTCTTGACGGCTTCGCGCTCGATCTTCAACTGGATGAGACGACGATCAAGCTTGTCCATCACTTCCGGCTTCGAGTCGATTTCCATCTTGATCTTCGACGCCGCCTCATCGATCAGGTCGATGGCCTTGTCCGGCAGGAAGCGATCGGTGATGTAGCGCTGGCTGAGTTCCGCCGCCGCCACGATCGCCGGGTCGGTGATCTCCACGCCGTGGTGCAGTTCGTACTTCTCCTGCAAGCCGCGCAGAATGGCGATGGTCGCCTCCACGCTGGGCTCTTCGACGAGCACCTTCTGGAAACGGCGCTCCAGGGCCGCGTCTTTCTCGATGTACTTGCGATACTCGTCCAGCGTCGTCGCGCCGATGCAATGCAGCTCGCCGCGCGCAAGGGCCGGCTTGAGCATGTTGCCCGCGTCCATCGCACCTTCGGCCTTGCCCGCCCCGACCATCGTATGGATTTCGTCGATGAACAGGATCGTTCGGCCTTCGTCCTTGGCGATATCGCTCAGCACGCTCTTCAGGCGCTCTTCGAATTCGCCGCGGAACTTCGCACCGGCCAGCAACCCGGCCATGTCGAGTGCAAGCACGCGCTTGTTCTTGAGCGATTCCGGCACTTCGCCGTTGACGATACGCTGCGCGAGACCTTCCACAATGGCGGTCTTGCCCACGCCCGGCTCACCGATGAGTACCGGGTTGTTCTTCGTACGGCGTTGCAGGATCTGAATCGTGCGACGAATTTCGTCGTCGCGACCGATCACGGGATCGAGCTTGCCTGCGGCGGCACGCTCGGTCAGGTCGAGCGTGTATTTCTTGAGGGCTTCGCGCTGACTTTCGGCATCCTGACTATCGACGGAAGCGCCACCGCGCACGCCTTCGATGGCGGCTTCCAGCGCTTTACGGGTCAGGCCGCGAGCGCGGGCGAGCTTGCCCGTATCGCCCTTGTCGTCGGCAAGGGCGAGCAGGAACATTTCGCTGGCGATGTAGCTGTCGCCATGCTTCTGCGCTTCCTTGTCGGCTTGATTGAGCAGGCCCGCGAGTTCGCGGCCGACCTGCACGTTGCCGTCGGTGCCCTGCACCTGCGGCAGCTTCGCAATCGCCGTCTCGATGTCGTGCGCCAGCGGTTGCACCTGCACGCCTGCGCGTTGCAGCAGCGAGCGCGCCGCACCCTCGGGTTGGGCGATCAGCGCGGCGAGGAGGTGCAGCGGTTCGATATATTGCTGGTCGCGACCGACTGCCATGCTTTGGGCATCAGCCAGCGCTTCCAGGAACTGCGTGGTGAATTTGTCTTGTCGCATCTAGTGCTCCGGTAAGAAGTCTTTCTGGATCGGATGTGCGGACAATCCCCTGTGGTTTCAAGGGGCATTACAGCGCGACATTTGACATTTCGCGCAACACCGGCCGGGCCGGCGTCAGAGCTTGCTGTCAGCGCTTGCTACGAGGGGGTGGGCGACACCTGGGGGCGTTGGGATAACCGCAGGACACGCCCGGGTTTGAAGCTCATAATAGCGATTTTCATCACGCCGCACCATGCGTCGCTCCGACGCCGGAAAGCCCGGAATCCCGTCATTGCGGCCTCGGTTGCCCGCCGACATGCCCACCCGCCCCTCGCCAAGCGCCCACCCAACCCGCCCCGATTCGATCGATTCCGCCCTGGTCGACTGGCCTGAGACACCCCTCGCGAGAATCGACGAAGACGCGGTGCGCCTGCTCGTACACACGTTCTACGGCCGTATCCGCGACGACGACCTGCTCGGCCCGGTGTTCCGGCAAGCGCTCGAAGGCCGTTGGGACATGCATCTGGAAAAAATGGTGGCGTTCTGGTCCAGCATCGTGCTCGGCGCCAAACGTTACCGCGGCAATGTGACGCAGGCGCATCAGCCCTTCGGGCACCTCAGCGGCGAACACTTCAGCCGCTGGCTCGCCCTTTTCTTCGACACGCTCGACAATCTCTTCGAGCCGCAGGCCGCCTTTGCCTTCGCGGAACCGGCGATCCGCATCGCGGAAAGCCTGCAACTGAACCTGTTCGGATGGGAATACACGCTGCCGCCGGCGCAACGGGCGCTGCTCGACCGTATCAAGCAGCGACGGCCATCGCGGCCGCATGAGTGAACTTCGGCACAAAGGCCCGTGTCAGGACGTCTCGCCGCGCCCCCAGCGCTCACGCGCCGCAGTATCGGTCTCGCGGGCGTCGACCCAGCGCTCGCCCTGGGGTGTGGATTCCTTCTTCCAGAACGGCGCCTCGGTCTTGAGGAAGTCCATGATGAACTCGCACGCTGCGAACGCATCGCCCCGATGCGCCGACGTGACAGCCACCAGCACGATCTGATCGCCGGGGCCCAGTTCGCCGTACCGGTGAATCACCAGTGCATCGAACAGGCGCCAGCGCTCGCGCGCCTGCATGACGATCGTCTCCAACGCCTTTTCCGTCATGCCCGGGTAGTGCTCGAGCGTCATGCGCGAAACGTCCTTGCCGTCGTTCAGGTCGCGCACGGTGCCTACGAAGGTCGCGACGGCCCCCACGCGCAGGTCGTTCGCGCGCAGGCGTCGCACTTCGTCCGACAAGTCGAAATCTTGGGTTTGTACACGAATCGGCATGTTGTCTCGTTTCCTTGTCTGTCGCTTGCGGACGTCAGCGGCGCAGGCCGCTCAGCCGCCCGTGACCGGCGGAAAGAACGCCACTTCGCAGCCTTCGGTCAGACGGGTCGACGCAGGCACCATCGTATGGTTCAGCGCCATGCGCAGCGGGCGCTGCGGCCCGAGCGTCTCGGCCCAGACCGGCCCACGCGTGCATAGCCATTCGCGCACGTCTCCCACCGTGGCAATCCCGGCGGGCACGGTATCCACATGCTCTTCAGCGACATTCAGCGCCTCGCGGACACTGGCGAAAAAGCGAAGATCGATCTGCATAGTCTGTCCGGTGCGCCACCCGAGCGTGAGGGTGACACCCCTGTCTCTCAATATAGAAGGTCGGAGAACGGCAGGAACGCCACCGTCTGCCCCGCTTCGATACGATGCTCGGGCGGGTTGTCGATGAGGCCGTCGCCCCAGACCGTCGACGTCAGCACCGCCGAGCTTTGGTTCGGGAAGGCGTCGAGACCGCCTTGATCGTTGAGGCGTGCGCGCACGAACTCGTTACGACGGTCCGCCTTCTTCTGCGTGAAATCGGCGCGCATCGCGATGCGGCGCGGCGTCACATCCGTCACCCCTTGCAAACGCAGGACGAACGGGCGCACGAACAGCAGGAACGTCACGAAGCTCGACACGGGGTTTCCCGGCAGCCCGATGAAATGCGCCGTCTCGCCGTCGGTCCGGTTCACCTCGCCGTAAGCCAGCGGTTTGCCCGGCTTGAGCGCGATCTGCCAGAGATTGAGACGGCCTTCGGCTTCCACCGCCGGCTTGACGTGATCCTCCTCGCCGACCGACACGCCGCCCGAGGTGATGATCAGGTCGTTGCCGCGCGCCGCGTCGCGCAGAATCGCGCGCGTGGCCGCCAGATTGTCCGGGACGATGCCGTAATCGGTCATCTCGCACCCCAGATTCTCCAGCAGGCTGCGCAACACGAAACGGTTGGAGTTGTAGATGCTGCCCGGGCGCAACGTCTCGCCGGGCATCGTCAGTTCGTCACCGGTGAAGAACACGGCGACGCGCAAACGCCGGGCGACCCGAAGCTTCGCGATGCCCACGGACGCCGCCAGCCCCAGCGCCGGCGCACGCAGCCGCGTGCCGGCGGCCAGCACCACGCTGTCGCGGCGAATATCGGCCCCCTGGCGGTTGACGAACTCGCCGGCGACCGGCGTATGACGAACGATCACCGAGCCATCGTCGCGCGCTTCGCATTGCTCCTGCATGACGACGGCGTCGGCGCCCGGCGGCATCGGTGCACCGGTGAAGATGCGCGCCGCCGTACCGCTGGCGAGCGGCGCCGGCGTATGCCCGGCGGGAATGCGCTGAGATACCGGCAGCACCGTCTCCATGCCCTGCAGATCGGCCAGACGCACGGCGTAGCCGTCCATCGCACTCGTGTCCATGGGAGGGACGTCGAGCGTGGCGACGACGTCTGCGGCCAGCACCCGGCCATTGGCCGCGAGCGTGTCGACCGTCTCGTACGAATCGAGCGGACGCGCCGCCGCCAACACGGCGTCGAGAGCTTCTTGAGTACTCAGCATGCGAATGGCCCGGAAGTCATAGGGGTGCGGTCAGTAGAACAGCGCCCGATTCATGGAACGACGGCTCACAGGCCGGTGTGCTCCGCGATGTAGGCTTTCACGCGCTCGGCGTCGTTCGGCACGGTATCGAAACGCTGCGGCAGCGATTCGAGCCGCTCGAAACCGGCCGGACGCGGCGGCTCGCGATGCAGCGCCTCGCGGATCGTTTCGGCAAACTTCGCCGGTTGCGCCGTCTCCAGCACGACCATCGGCACGCCCGGTTCGAGGGCTTCGCGCGCCACCTTCACACCGTCGGCCGTGTGCGTATCGATGACCACATCGTAACGCTTGGCTACGTCCTGAATCGTCGCCAGACGGTCCGCGTGCGTGCTGCGTCCCGAGACGAAACCGAACTTCGCCACGCGGCCGAACGCCTCGCTGCCCGACAGATCGAAGCCGCCCTCGCGCTCGACCTTCGTGAGCAGTTCGGCCGTGGCGGTCGCGTCGCGCCCCAGCAGGTCGAACAGGAAACGCTCGAAGTTCGATGCCTTCGAGATATCCATGCTCGGGCTGCTCGTGTGGAACGTTTCCGCCGACTTGCGCACGCGGTAGCGGCCGGTGCGGAAAAACTCGTCGAGCACGTCGTTTTCGTTGGTCGCCACCACCAGCTTGCGGATCGGCAGGCCCATCATGCGCGCGATGTGGCCGGCGCAAACGTTGCCGAAGTTGCCCGAGGGCACGGTGAACGACACTTCGCCGTCCTGCCCGGCCTTGCCGCCCGTGGCCGCGAAATAGCCCTTGAAGTAGTACACGACCTGCGCCACGACGCGCGCCCAGTTGATCGAGTTGACCGTGCCGATCTTGTAGCGCGCCTTGTAAGCGTGATCGTTCGAGACTGCCTTGACGATGTCCTGGGCGTCGTCGAACACGCCTTCGACTGCAAGATTGAAGATGTTCGGGTCTTGCAGGCTGTACATCTGCGCGGTCTGGAAGGCGCTCATCTTGCCCGCCGGCGAGAGCATGAACACGCGAATGCCTTCCTTGCCGCGCATGGCGTACTCGGCCGCGCTACCGGTGTCGCCGGACGTGGCCCCAAGAATGTTGAGCGCGTCGCCGTGCTGCGCCAGGGCGTACTCGAACAGGTTGCCGAGCAACTGCATGGCCATGTCCTTGAACGCCAGCGTCGGGCCGTTCGAGAGCGCCAGCAGCGAGAGCTGCGTGTCGTTCTCGACGCCCAGCGGCAGCAGCGGCGTGATGTCCGCCGCGTCCTCACCGGGACGCACATTGCGGTACACCTCGGCGGTGTACGTGCGCTTCGTCAGATCGGCGAGCACTTCCGCCGGAATGTCGCCCGCAAACTTCGCCAGCACCTGTGCGGCCAGCTCGGCATACGACAACTGGCGCCAGGCGCGCAGCTCGTCGGCCGTCACCTGCGGGTATTGCGTCGGCAGATACAGACCGCCGTCCGGGGCCAGGCCGCCGAGCAGAATGCTGGAGAACGATTGCGGTTCGCCTGATGTCAGGCCCGCACCGCGCGTAGAGATGTATTTCATGGAGATCGTGTCCTGTCGTATCGGTTCTTGCGAGTCGGCGCCGAATCCGGCTTGCCTCAGCTGAGCGCTTCCATACGAATGCGCGTGACCTTCGAGAGCACCGTGTCCATCGCCTCGATCTTTCCGATCGCCGCGTTGATGTGCTTTTCCAGCGTCTGGTGCGTCAGGATGATGATGTCGGTCTGGTGCTCGCCTTCGCGCGATTCCTTCTGCAGCAACGCGTCGATGGAAATATCCAGATCGGCCAGAATGCGCGTGAGCTCCGCCATCACGCCGGCGCGGTCGACCACGCGCAGACGCAGGTAGTAGCTCGTGGTGACTTCGTCGATGGGCAGCACCGGGGTGTCCGAGAGCGAGTCGTGCTGGAACGCCAGATGCGGCACGCGATGCTCCGGATCGGCCGTCTGCAAACGCGTGACGTCCACGATATCGGCCACCACGGCCGAGGCGGTCGGCTCGGCGCCCGCGCCCTTGCCGTAGTAAAGCGTGGCGCCCACGGCGTCGCCCTGCACCAGCACGGCGTTCATGGCGCCTTCCACGTTGGCGATGAGGCGCTTGGCAGGAATGAGCGTCGGGTGCACACGCAGTTCGATACCGGCTTGCGCGCGGCGCGTGATACCCAGCAGCTTGATGCGATAGCCGAGTTCTTCCGCGTACTTGATGTCGAGCGCCGACAGCTTGGTGATGCCTTCGACGTAAGCGCGGTCGAACTGCACCGGCACGCCGAATGCGATGGCGCTCATGAGCGTGAGCTTGTGGGCGGCGTCGACACCCTCGATGTCGAACGTCGGATCGGCTTCCGCGTACCCCAGACGCTGCGCGTCGGCGAGCGCCACATCGAAGTCGATGCCCTTGTCGCGCATCTCCGACAAAATGAAGTTGGTGGTGCCGTTGATGATGCCGGCGATCCACTGAATGCGGTTGGCCGTCAGGCCCTCGCGCAGCGCCTTGATGATCGGAATACCGCCCGCCACGGCGGCTTCGAACGCGACCATCACGTTGGCCTTGCGCGCGGCGGCGAAGATCTCGTTGCCGTACACGGCCAGCAGCGCCTTGTTGGCGGTGACTACGTGCTTGCCGTTCTCGATCGCCTTGAGGACCAGTTCCTTGGTGAGATCGTAGCCGCCGATGGTCTCGACCACGACATCGATAGCCGGGTCGTTCACGACCTCGAACGGATCGCCGGTGACGACTGCGGCGTGGCCCACGAGGCCCCTCGCGCGTTCGACGTTACGAACCGCGACCTTCGTAATCTCGATCCCCCGGCCGGCGCGACGTTGAATTTCTTCCTGGTTACGAGCCAGTACCTGGAAGGCGCCGTAGCCTACCGTGCCGAGGCCGAGCAGGCCCAATTTGATCGGTTTCATGCAGTTTTACTCAAAAGTCGAAATCGGTTGGCGCGCATCACTTGCCGTGGCGACGGCGATAACCGTCAAGGAAGCGGGCAATGCGACTGATGGCGTCTTCCAGGTCGCCCTCGTGAGGCAGGAACACTACGCGGAAATGGTCGGGATGCATCCAGTTGAAGCCGCTGCCCTGCACCAGCAGGACCTTTTCTTCGAGCAGCAACTGGAGGATGAAGTCCTGATCGTTGGCAATGGGGTACACCGCCGGATCCAGACGCGGGAACAGATAGAGCGCCGCCTTCGGCTTCACGCACGTCACCCCGGGAATGGCGGTGAGCATGTTGAACGCCATCTCGCGCTGCTCGTACAGACGCCCGCCCGGCACGATCAGGTCCTTAATGCTCTGATAGCCGCCCAGCGCCGTCTGAATGGCGTACTGGCCGGGCACGTTCGGGCACAGCCGCATCGAGGCGAGGATGTTCAGCCCTTCGATATAGTCGCGCGCCGGACGCTTGTCGCCCGACACGACCATCCAGCCCGCGCGGTAGCCGCACGCGCGGTAGCTTTTGGACAGGCCGTTGAAGGTAATCGTGAGCACGTCTTCGGACAACGAGCCGATCGACGTATGCTCCTCGCCGTCGTACACGATCTTGTCGTAGATCTCGTCGGCATAAATGATGAGCTTGTGCTCGCGCGCGAGCGCGACGATATCTTTCAGGAGTTCGTCCGAGTAGAGCGCGCCGGTCGGGTTGTTCGGGTTGATGATGACGATCGCGCGCGTGTTGGGCGTGATCTTCTTGCGGATGTCCGCCAGATCGGGCTGCCAGTCGGCCTGCTCGTCGCAGACGTAATGCACCGGCGTGCCGCCGGACAGGCTGACCGCCGCCGTCCAGAGCGGGTAGTCGGGGGCAGGCACGAGCACTTCGTCGCCGTCGTTGAGCAGCGCCTGCATGGCCATCACGATCAGCTCGGACGCCCCGTTGCCGAGGTAGATGTCGTCGAGCTGAACGTCTTTGATGCGCTTTTGCTGGTAGTAGTGCATGATCGCCTTGCGCGCCGCGAACACGCCCCGGGAATCCGAGTAACCCGCCGAATTCGGCAAGTTGCGAATCATGTCCTGAACGATCTCGTCAGGCGGCTCGAAACCGAACGGCGCCAGATTGCCGATGTTCAGCTTGATGATGCGATGGCCTTCGTCTTCCATGCGCTTGGCATGGTCGAGCACGGGCCCACGAATGTCGTAGCAGACATTCTGCAATTTCTGCGATTTGAGGATCGGTTTCACGGCGGTTGTGGTCTTGACGAGCGGCGCAGAGGTCCGGACGGGCCGGCAATCAGCTGAAGTCGCGTGCGGAATGAAGTGAAAATGCCGCGCTGCAACGGTTTTGCCGTGCTGCGTACGGCAAAAAGCTATAATTTAGCCAATTATGACAGAGTTCGGCAATGCATCATTGACGGTTTGCGGCACGCAAGGCAAGATGCCCGCCCGTTAGTGAGTCCGTCAGTGCACGACATCCATGGCGATCTGCCGACACTCAGCCACCACTGGGTAACCACTGGGTAGGGAATCTCCGAAAGTGAAACTGCATCAAGACCCGTCGCAAGCAGCTTTGAACACGGTCACCGGCTACGGCCCGGGCTATGTCGAGGTCAACAAGATCCGGTACGACCAAAGCGTGATCATTGCGCCGGAAGGCGAAGTCACGCCCTGGCCGGTGTCGCGCTTCGACACGCTGGACGCCACCCATTTCGACACGCTGCGCGCCTTGGCCCCCGAAGTCGTGATCTTCGGCAGCGGCGCCCGGCTGCGCTTCGCACATCCGCGTCTGACGACGGCGCTGACCAGCCAGCGCATCGGCGTCGACTCGATGGACACGCAAGCCGCCTGCCGCACGTACAACATCCTGATGAGCGAAGGTCGCCGCGTCGTCCTCGCCCTGCTCATCGAAACCGAGGCGGCGGAGTGAGCCGCCGCCCGCTCGCCTCCGGCCCGTCGGCCGCCGACCCTCTCGCGCCGTCCGCGCACTTTCCCTCTGCCGCCGCCGGCCCCGCCGGCACTGCCGCCGCGCGCTACCCGCTCTCGCCCGCCGCCTTCTGGCTGCTGCTCGTGGCGTTTGCGCTCGTGTGGTTCGGCGTGCTCGACTACCGTCATCTGATCGCGAGCGACGAAGGCCGTTACGCCGAGATGGCGCGCGAGATGTGGACGACCGGCGACTGGATCACCCCGCGCTACAACGGCTACAAGTACTTCGAAAAGCCGCCCCTGCAAACCTGGATGAACGCGCTCACCTTCGCGGCCTTCGGCCTGGGCGAATGGCAGGCGCGGCTCTGGACGGCCCTGACGGGCTTTGCCGGCGTGCTCGTGGTCGGCTTCACCGGGCGACGCGTGTTCAACGCCCGCGTCGGCCTGTTCGCGGCCGCCGCGCTGGCCGCCGCGCCGCTGTGGTCGCTGCTCGGGCACTTCAACGTGCTCGACATGGGCCTGTCGTTCTTCATGGGACTGTCGCTGTGCGCCCTGCTATTGGCGCAACGCCCCGGCCTCGGACGCGCCGCCGTGCGCGGCTGGATGTGGCTGTGCTGGGCCGCGATGGCGCTCGCCGTATTGAGCAAGGGACTCGTCGGCATCGTGCTGCCGGGCGCCGTGCTCGTGCTCTATACGCTCGTCACCCGAGACTGGGCGCTGTGGCGCCGCCTCTATCTGGGCAGCGGCCTGATCGTCTTCTTCGCGATTGCGGCACCATGGTTCGTGCTCGTGCAGATGCGCAACCCCGAGTTCTTCGACTTCTTCTTCATCAACGAGCATTTCCGACGCTTTGCAATGGAAGGCCATAACCGCGACGGCGCGCCCTGGTACTTCGTGCCGGTGTTCGTGGTCGGCTTCCTGCCGTGGCTGTCCGTGCTGCCGGGCACCGTGCGCGCCACGTGGCGCATGCCGCGTCAGCCCAACGGCTTTGCGCCGGCCGTCATGCTGTGGGTATGGTCGGTTTTCATCTTCGTGTTTTTCAGCGCGTCGCACTCGAAACTGATTTCTTACCTGCTGCCGATCGCCCCGGCAATGGCGCTGCTGTTCGGCCTCTATCTGGCGCAAATGCGTGCCGACACCGTGCGCTTGCACATGGCCGGCTACGCGGTCTTCCTGATCGCCGCGCTGGTCATGGTCGCCATCTTCGCCGGACGGGCGGGCAGCGTGCGCAATCCGAACGAGTTGTACAAGGCGTTCCAGGTCTGGCTGTACTTTGCCATCGGCGCGGGACTGATCGGCACGCTCGTTGCGTGGCGCCTCGCCCGACACAGTGCGCGCCGCGCCCTGCTCACGTTCGCCGGCGGCATGCTGCTGTTGGTGACGATCGGCGGCATGGGGCACGAAGTGTTCGGCCGTCAGAGCACGGGCGTGCTGCTCGTGCCCGCCGTCAAGGCGGAGATGCAGCGACTCGGGCCCGATGTGCCGTTCTATTCGGTGAATGTGCTCGACCATACGATGCCCTACTACCTCGGGCACACGATGATCATGGTGCAGCACCCGGACGAACTGGAATTCGGGGTGAAACAGGAGCCGCAGAAGTGGCTGCCGACGCTCGACGCCTTCTATGCGCGCTGGCGCGCCGATCCGAAGGCACTCGCGCTGGTCGATCCCGATACGTTCGACAAGCTCGAAGCGCAACATCTGCCGATGCGCATCATTGCGCGCGACGCCCGCCGGGTCGTGATCTCGAAACCATGGCCCGAAGACAACGTAAAATAACGCGCTCAGACCGGTAACGGTCGATTGGCGGTATCCATAATTATTCACAAACGTTCCATGAATCTCGCGACGTTTTCACTTATTCTCACGGGCGTGCTGCTCAACGCGTGCGCCCAGTTGTTGCTCAAGGCGGGCGCCAACACCATCGGCGCACTCGAATTCACGCGCGCCAACATCGTGCCGATCGGCATCAAACTTGCCACGCAATTGCCGATCATGGGCGGGCTGGTCTGCTATGCCATCAGCGTGGTCGTCTGGATTCTGGCGCTTTCGCGGGTCGAAGTCTCGATCGCCTATCCAATGCTGTCGCTGGGGTATGTCGTGAATGCGTTCGCCGCCTGGTATCTGTTCGGCGAGACGCTCTCGGTGCAGCGGATCGTGGCCATCGGCATCATTCTTGTTGGGGTTTATATCCTGGCGCGCAGCTGAATCCACGCGCCAGGCGACATCGCAGCAAGCGCCGCCCTCCGATCCCCGCGGTTCCGGGGGCCGGCGCTTCCCATGCAATTCCAATGCAGTTCCCATGCATATTCGAGCTACTTTGAGGCTTAGTCATACATCATGAGCGACTCGGCAACCTCCCAACCGAATCAACCGTTCCTGCCGTTCACGCGCCCTACCCTCGACGATGCAACCATCGACGGCGTGTCCGAAGTGCTGCGCTCGGGCTGGATCACGTCGGGCCCGCAAGTCCAGGCCTTCGAGAAGGCGCTGTCCGAATATTTCGGCGGACGACCGGTGCGCGTCTTCAATTCGGGCACGGCAACCCTCGAAATCGGTCTGCGCATCGCGGGCGTGCAAGCCGGCGACGAAGTCATTACCACGCCGCTATCGTGGGTCGCGACGTCCAACGTCATTCTGGAAGTGGGTGCGACGCCGGTATTCGTCGACGTCGATCCTGCCACGCGCAACATCGACCTCGCGTTGCTGGAAAAGGCGATCACGCCCAAAACGAAGGCCATCATCCCCGTTTATCTCGCCGGCCTGCCGGTGGACATGGACCGGCTCTACGACATTGCGCGCCGTCATGGCCTGCGCGTGGTCGAAGACGCCGCACAGGCCATGGGATCGGGCTGGAACGGCAA
Source organism: Pandoraea anhela (assembly GCF_902459655.1). Taxonomy (GTDB): domain Bacteria; phylum Pseudomonadota; class Gammaproteobacteria; order Burkholderiales; family Burkholderiaceae; genus Pandoraea; species Pandoraea anhela. The sequence continues at coordinate 87,900 of NZ_CABPSB010000009.1, read as the reverse complement.
GCGTATCGGCTCGTTCGGCGACCTCGTGTCGTTCAGCTTCCACCCCAACAAGAATCTGACCTCCATCGAGGGCGGCGCGCTGGTGTTCAATACCGACGACGAAGCGCGGCTGGCGGAGAAGTACCGCCTGCAAGGCGTAACCCGTTTCGGGCTCGACGGCATGGACGTAGACGTGCTGGGCGGCAAATACAACCTCACCGACGTGGCCGCGCGCGTGGGCCTCGGGCAGTTGCCGCATCTGGCGGCGTTCAACGCCCGTCGCACGGAACTGGCGCGTCGGTATTTCGACACGCTCGCCGGGGGTGTCGCCGTGAAGCTGGGCGTCGGCCTGCCGCACGCCGATTTCACCAATTCGAACTGGCACATGTTCCAGATCGAACTGCCGCTGGAGCGCCTGACCATCGACCGTGCGGGCTTCATGGAGCAACTGAAAGCGCGCGGCATCGGCAGCGGCGTCCACTACCCGGCCATCCACCTGTTTACAATGTACCGGGCGTTGGGCTTCAAGGAAGGCCAGTTCCCGCATACGGAACGCCTGGGCCGCGCGATCCTGACGCTGCCGCTGTTCCCCGCCATGACGGATGCCGACGTTGCGCGCGTCTGCGAAGCCGTGAATGCTATTTGCGCTGATCACCAAAAATGAATCGACCACAACTCTCTATCGTCATCCCGGTTTACAACGAAGAGGCTGGCCTCAACGCCCTCTTCGACCGGCTATACCCGGCGCTCGACAAGCTGGGCGTGACCTATGAAGTCGTGTTCGTCAACGATGGCAGCCGGGACCGTTCGGCCGCCATGCTGGCCGAGCAATATCGCGTGCGCCCCGACGTGACGCGCGTCGTGCTGTTCAACGGTAACTACGGCCAGCATATGGCTATCCTCGCGGGCTTCGAGCATACGCGCGGCGAATGGGTCATCACGCTCGACGCCGACCTTCAGAATCCGCCGGAAGAAATCGGCAAACTCGTGGCGCAACTGGCCGCCGGTCACGATTACGTGGGCACCGTGCGTATGAACCGTCAGGACACGTGGTTCCGCCGTAACGCCTCGCGCGCCATGAACCGGCTGCGCGAACGCATTACGCGCATCCGCATGACCGATCAGGGCTGCATGCTGCGCGGCTACAGCCGTCACATCGTCGATACGGTCAACCAGTGCCGCGAAATCAACACGTTCATCCCGGCGTTGGCGTACACGTTCGCGCAAAATCCGACGGAAGTGGACGTCGCGCACGAAGAACGCTTCGCGGGCGAGTCGAAATACTCGCTTTACTCGCTGATTCGTCTGAATTTCGACCTCGTCACCGGCTTTTCGGTCGTGCCGCTCCAATGGCTCTCCGGCATCGGCATTACGCTGTCGGCCGCTTCGGGCGTGCTGTTCATCGTCCTGATTGCACGACGCTTTCTGTTCGGCTCGGAAGTTCAGGGCGTATTCACCCTGTTCGCCGTGACGTTCTGCCTGCTCGGCGTGATCCTGTTCGGTATGGGCCTGCTCGGCGAGTACATCGGCCGCATCTATCAGCAGGTTCGCCAGCGTCCGCGATATCTCGTGCAAGCCGTGCTCGAAGCCCAGTCCGCCGGTCACGCCAGCGACGGCCAGGGTGGCGAGGGCGATAGGGCGGCAGGCGGCGGGCATAGCGCCACGCGGAGCACCGGCGCCACCGAACTCGGGTCGCCCACCTCGTGAGGCACGGCAGGGCCGCCGGAAGGTCGTGGGCGGGCGTGCGACACGCCCGCCCCGGCCGGTTTGCCCTGCGGCCGGTAAGTAGTGGATAATGCGCTCCTCGGCATTTGCGGCGACGCAAATGCCATCGTCATTCATGAACTAACGCTGGACGGCAAGCCTGTCGCGCCGGAACAGTTTTCCCAGCTCAATCACTGACCGTAATATGAAAAAAGTCCTGATTCTCGGTGTCAACGGGTTCATCGGCCACCATCTGTCGAAGCGCATCCTGGAGACGACCGACTGGGAAGTTTATGGCATGGACATGCTCACCGATCGCCTTGGCGATCTGGTCAACCACGAGCGCATGCACTTCTTCGAAGGCGATATCACGATCAACAAGGAATGGGTCGAGTACCACATTCGCAAGTGCGACGTGATCCTCCCGCTCGTCGCCATCGCCACGCCGGCCACCTATGTGAAGGCCCCGCTGCGCGTGTTCGAGCTCGACTTCGAAGCGAACCTGCCGATCGTGCGCTCGGCCGTGAAATACGGCAAGCACCTGGTGTTCCCGTCGACCTCCGAGGTCTACGGCATGTGCACCGACGGTGAATTCGATCCGGAAAACTCGCCGCTGATCTACGGCCCGATCAACAAGCCGCGCTGGATCTACGCCTGCTCGAAGCAGCTCATGGATCGCGTGATCTGGGGTTACGGCATGCAGGAGGGCCTGAACTTCTCGCTGTTCCGTCCGTTCAACTGGATCGGCGCCGGTCTCGACTCGATCTACACGCCGAAGGAAGGTTCGTCGCGCGTGGTCACGCAGTTCCTCGGCCACATTGCTCGCGGCGAGAACATCAGCCTGGTCGACGGCGGCCACCAGAAGCGCGCCTTTACCGACATCGACGACGGTATCGACGCACTGGTCCGCATCATCGACAACAAGAACAACGTCGCCAGCGGCAAGATTTACAACATCGGCAACCCGACGAACAACTTCTCGGTGCGCGAGCTCGCCAACATGATGCTCAAGCTGGCAAGCGAGTTCCCGGAATACGCCGAGACGGCGAAGAAGGTGCAACTGGTCGAAACGTCGTCGGGCGCATACTACGGCAACGGCTATCAGGACGTGCAGAACCGCGTGCCGAAGATCGACAACACCATGCAGGAACTGGACTGGAAGCCGACCACGTCGATGGACGACGCACTGCGCAAGATTTTCGAGGCGTATCGCGGCCACGTCGCCGAAGCTCGCCGTCTGGTCGAAGGCGAATAACGCGAGCGCTCCGTTCCGGCATGCCACGCTTCGCGACGGTGGCTACGCCCGAACCTCGCACGACACGCCCGATGCGCCCCAGGCGCATCGGGCGTTTTTGACTTCACTTTGACTCCACGCCCGCTCCGTTTTGGAATCTTTCCGGGGTCGGGCAGCGGGGTTGGTCATCTGATTCGACATTCGAGACATCGCGCGCCATACGGGCGGTATCCTCGATGCACTACTCCTCAAGGGCGGCTATGGCCAAGATTGTCCTGAAGATCGACGTCGACACCCTGCGCGGTACGCGCGAAGGCGTTCCCAACCTGCTTGCCGCACTGGCCGAGCACGCGGCACAGGCAACGTTCCTGTTCAGTCTCGGACCGGACCACACCGGATGGGCGCTCAAACGCGTCTTTCGCCCGGGCTTTCTGAAGAAGGTTTCGCGCACATCGGTCGTGGAGCACTACGGCTTCAAGACGCTCATGTACGGCACCCTGCTGCCCGGTCCGGACATCGGCAAACGTGCCGCCGATGTCATGCGCACCGTGCAAAGCGCAGGGCACGAGACCGGCATCCACACGTGGGACCACACCTACTGGCAGGACAACGTACGCACGCGCGACGCCGCCTGGACGCAACGCCAGATGTCGCAGGCTCATGCCCGCTTCGCCCAGATCTTCGGTGCGCCCCCGCTCACGCACGGCGCCGCCGGCTGGCAGATGAACCCGCATGCGTTCCGTCAAATCGATGCCTGGGGTATGAAGTACTCGTCGGACGGACGCGGCACGGCACCGCACTACCCGATCGTGGACGGCGTGCGTCTGAAACACGTGCAGATGCCGACGACATTGCCTACCGTCGACGAATTGCTCGGCATCGACGGTCGCGACATTCACGGCGTGGCCGAACACCTGCTTGCTCTGACCCGCGATCCGGCGCAAGATCACGTGTTCACGCTTCACGCGGAACTTGAGGGGCAGAAGCTCGCGCCGCTATTCCGCCAGTTGCTGGCCGGATGGCGTCGTCAGGGCCATGAACTGATCACGATGGGCCAGTATTATGAAACGCTGGATCTGGCCGCACTGCCCGCGCATCCGGTCGTGTGGGGCGAGATTCCCGGCCGCTCCGGCGACTTGATTCTCGAAGGACAGGCTGCGGCCTGACCTCGGCGCATCCGGCCGGCCCACCCGATTCGATTCCGCAGTACACGTATTCGACAATCTTTTCCCGAACCGGCCTGGCAAGGCCACCCAAGGAGACCATAGTGACGGTAGCCATCGACACCCCCGTGCCCGATTTCACCGCACCGGCCACCGGCGGCGATTTTTCGCTCAAGGCGCATCGCGGCCAGAAGGTGGTGATCTACTTTTACCCGAAGGACAACACGCCGGGCTGCACCACGGAAGGCATGAACTTCCGCGACAGCTACGACCAGTTTCAGGCGGCCGGTGCGCAGATCGTCGGCGTGTCGCGCGACAGCCTGCGCTCGCATGAGAATTTCAAGAACAAGCTGGCGCTTCCCTTCCCGCTGATTTCGGATGGCGACGAAGCGGTGTGCAAGCTGTTCGGTGTCATCAAGCTGAAAAAGCTGTATGGCAAGGAACATCTCGGGATCGAGCGCAGTACATTCCTGATCGACGCCAAGGGTGTCCTGCGCAAGGAATGGCGCGGGGTGCGGGTGCCCGAGCACGTCTCGGAAGTGCTGGCTGCGGTGCAGGGGCTCTGATCCGGGGCATCGCGCCCCCCCCCCGCTTCGGCGGGCGGCCGCGAGCGCTATCCGGTCCGGTGTTGCGCAGGGGCCGCTGAGACTGTCGGTGAGGGCATCCGACGCTATACAAGCACGGCAAGAGACGTTATAGTCGGCCGTAATGATCAAGCGCATTGAACGAGACTATTGCAGGCGTCGCCACGGCGGCGCCTTCAGCCAAGCCGCCTCTCCGGTGCGTCCGGGCAGGCGGCTTTTTTGTTGCCGGGACGTGATGTATTGCCGTTTGTCCCGGCCGAGTAGTGTTGTGTTTTCTTGAACGGGAAATCTATGCCATTGCCATCGGCGCCGACCAAACCGGGCTCGCTGCTTGCCCCGGAACAATTCCCCACTCGCCTCAAACCTTCGCGCACGGAGGCCAAGAAACCGATTCCCTCGTCTGAACAACATGCACTGGGCGAGACGTCCGGTGCAGCCGGTGCTGCCAGCGCGACCGAATTGAAGGTCGTCCCCAAAACCGCTCCGGCGACGCAGACTGCGGCACAGCCATCGCCCGCCGCACGCTCGCCCCAGTCGCCGCCTCAGGCCGACTCGACCGGCGCAGGCGCGTCGCTCAAGGCCGTGAAGTCGACGTCGACCGGATCGGGTTCGAAACGCACACGCGGCAAGGATCAGGAGCCGGCCAAGCTCTTCGTACTCGACACGAACGTGCTCATGCACGACCCGAGCAGCCTGTTCCGTTTCGAAGAGCACGACGTCTATCTGCCCATGATGACGTTGGAAGAGCTCGACAATCACAAGAAGGGCATGTCGGAAGTGGCGCGCAATGCGCGTCAGGTGAGCCGCACGCTCGACGGGCTGGTGGCGGAAAGCGGCACCAAGTCGATGGCCGAGGGCATTCCGCTGTCACGACTCGGCAACAAGGATGCCACCGGGCGTCTGTATTTCCAGACCGATCTGCCCGATGTCCCGCCGCTCGAAGGTCTGCCGCAGGGCAAGGCCGACAACCAGATTCTGGGCGTCGTGCGTGCGTTGCAGGACAAATTCCGCGATCGTCAGGTCGTGCTGGTGTCCAAGGACATCAACATGCGCGTCAAGGCGCATGCGCTCGGCCTGCCTGCGGAAGACTACTTCAACGACAAGGTGCTCGAGGACAGCGATCTGCTCTACTCGGGTGTCATGACCCTGCCGCCGGACTTCTGGACGAAGCACGGCAAGGGCATGGAGAGCTGGCAGGACAACCGCACCGGCACCACCTTCTACCGCATCACCGGGCCGCTGTGCGCGAGCTTCCTCATCAATCAGTTCGTCTATCTGGAGACGAACAACGGTGAGGCGCCGTTCTACGCGCAGGTTCGGGAAATCAACGGCAAGACGGCGCTGCTGCAAACGCTGCGTGACTACGGCCATCACAAGAACAACGTGTGGGGCATTACGGCACGCAACCGCGAGCAGAACTTCGCGCTGAACCTGCTGATGAACCCCGAAGTGGACTTCATCACGCTGCTCGGTCAGGCCGGCACCGGCAAGACCCTGCTGGCGCTCGCCGCCGGTCTGGCGCAAACGCTCGACGAGAAGCGCTACAACGAGATCATCATCACGCGCGCGACCGTGCCCGTCGGTGAAGATATCGGCTTCCTGCCGGGGACCGAGGAAGAGAAGATGCAACCGTGGATGGGCGCATTCGACGACAACCTCGAAGTGCTGCAAAAAACCGACGACTCTGCCGGCGAGTGGGGGCGTGCAGCCACGCAGGAACTGATTCGCTCGCGACTCAAGGTCAAGAGCATGAACTTCATGCGCGGCCGTACGTTCGTGAATAAGTTCGTCATCATCGACGAGGCGCAGAACCTGACGCCGAAGCAGATGAAGACGCTCGTCACGCGCGCCGGTCCCGGCACCAAGCTGATCTGTCTTGGCAACATCGCCCAGATCGACACGCCGTACCTCACCGAAGGCAGCTCGGGCCTCACCTACGTGGTGGATCGCTTCAAGGGCTGGGGACACAGCGGACACGTCACGCTCGCGCGCGGCGAACGCTCACGTCTCGCGGATTACGCAGCGGAAATTCTCTGACGTCTGTCTGCCCCGTCGAGGGGGATCGATGCACGGCAAAGCGGCGCCTTCGGGCGCCGTTTTCATGGATGACGCGCCCCATCGCGACGTCCCGCGTTGCCGCCGAACGGCCGGTGCGGCGACCGACGAGGCGCTGCCGGTCTCTCGGCATCATCGCCCCGCAAGCCGCGGCTTTGTGACGTCAATGCCACAAAAGGCCCGGAATTCGGTACTTTTACGATGCATTCGGCGCGTAAGCGTCGTAAACTCTGCGCATGCGAATCCAGCGCCCTCCGAGCATGTCCCATTCTCCGACGCGTCCGATGGCCCGATCCACGATCTCGTGGGCAACGCCGGCAGCGCTGGCAAGCCTGCCGTGGCGAAGCGCCGGCGTGCTCGCGCTGACGCTGCTCGTCGCCGCCTGCTCATCCGGTCCGGCAGTCCGGCAAGGGAGCAGCGCGAATTATGGCAACCGCACCGTCGGCCCCGAACGCAGCGCCGGTCAGGAGGAAATCACGCTGGAAGCGATGAGCCTCGTTGGCATTCCTTACCGCTACGGCGGCAATACGCCCGATTCCGGTTTCGATTGCAGCGGTCTGGTGCGTTATGTCGTGGCACGTGCCGCAGGCGTCAATTTGCCACGCACCACGGCCGACATGAGCGGTGTGGGCACCGTCCTCGAACGCGACGATCTTGCTTCCGGCGATCTGATCTTTTTCAATACGACGGGACGCGCCCACTCGCATGTGGGCATCTATGTCGGTCAGGGGAAGTTTGTACACGCGCCTAACTCGGGCGGCACCGTACGACTGGAGAGCATTTTCATCCCATACTGGGCGAAGCGCATCGATGGTGTGCGCCGGGTCGCCGCCAACAAGGCGCCGGCGGGCAATACGACTTACGTCAATCGCTCTGCCCCGGCGACAGTTGCGGACGCACCGGCCGCCGAACCGCTGCCGAATGTGCCGATGGCTACGGCACCGAATCGTCCGCTGACTGGGGCAACGCCATCGCCGTTGGAGACGCCCAGCAGCACCGCCAGACTTACCTCCCCGCCTGCGCAGGACGACGATCCGATCGCCCGCTTCGCCAACAGCTCGATGTAACGCCGACAGGCCGGCACGCGATGACGCGACGGCCCGCCCAAATCAGACGCAATCAGCGCGAGCAGCCCAAGCAGCGAAATCAGCGCAGGTGCGCAAGCAATGTCGCCGCCCCGCCGATATTAATGGCGGCGCCCATGAGCAGGCTGAGCGGGCGACTACGCAAAGAATGGATCAAGGTGGACATATCTGCCTCCGTCGCTCGTCTATAAAACACTATGGGAAAATGATAATCAATTTCAATTAACTATTAAAATTGATTATCCCGATGACGGCGATTTGTCCTTTCAATCCCATCGACGCCGATACGTCAGGGCAGCACACGCCGGCGCGCACGAGCGCCGACATGCCCCGGCTGAAGCGAACCGCCGACACGCGAATATGGTGGCAACGGATTGGATTTCGAACCCCACGCAGGCCGAGCCGCCGACGCACAAAAAAAGCGGCCGAAGCCGCTTTCTTTGTCAGTAGCGCCATGCGCCGTCACGAGACGACGCACCGCATCACAGGAACTGCTTGCCGACCCACCACGCGATAGCGGCAATGAATGCCGAAGCCGGGATCGTCAGCACCCATGCCCAGACGATGTTACCCGCTACGCCCCAACGCACGGCGGAAAGCTTGCGCGTGGCGCCCACACCGACGATGGCGCCGGTAATGGTGTGCGTCGTCGACACCGGCACGCCGAGCCACGAAGCGAAGAACAGCGTGAACGCCCCACCCGTCTCGGCACAGAAACCGCCGACCGGCTTGAGCTTCGTGATCTTCTGCCCCATCGTGCGCACGATCCGCCAGCCCCCGAACATGGTGCCCAGACCGATTGCCAGATAGCAGCCGATAATCACCCACAGCGGCGGTTCGGCGGCTTCCTGCGGCCACAGACCGGCAGCGATCAGCAACATCCAGATAATGCCGATGGTCTTCTGCGCGTCGTTACCGCCGTGTCCGAGACTGTACATACCGGCCGACACCAGTTGCAGGCGACGGAACCAGCGGTCCACGCGTGCCGGCGGCGTACGGAAGAACAGCCAGGACACGACCAGCATGAAAAACGAGCCGAGCACGAAACCGAGCAGCGGCGACACGAAAATAAATGCCACGGTTTGCAGCAGACCGCTCGCGACGAGCGAGCCCGTACCCGCCTTGGCCACCGCAGCGCCGACCAGACCACCGATCAGCGCGTGCGACGAACTCGACGGAATGCCGTAGTACCAGGTAATGATGTTCCAGGCGATCGCACCGACGAGCGCACCGAAGATCACGTAGTGATCCACGATTTCGGGGTGCACTGTGCCCTTGCCGACCGTCGCGGCGACTTTCAGGTGAAAGACGAACAGCGCGACGACGTTGAACATGGCGGCGAAAGCCACCGCCTGATGCGGCTTGAGCACGCCCGTCGAGACGACCGTTGCGATCGAATTGGCGGCGTCGTGAAAACCGTTCATGAAGTCGAACAGAAGCGCCAGAACGACCAAGAGTCCGACCAGCCAGAGGCTGATGTGCAGCGTTGCCATCGAAAGTCTCCGCTCAGGCGTTTTCCAGCACAATGCCTTCGATGATGTTGGCAACGTCCTCGCACTTATCGGTCACCGATTCGAGCAATTCGGACACGGCCTTCTGCTTGATCAGCTCTTTCACGTCGGCTTCTTCACGGAACAGCTTCGATAGCGACGCGCGCAGCAGGCGGTCGGCTTCCGATTCGAGACCGTCGATCTCTTCGCAAAGCTTCAGAATCTCGCGAGCGCGATCCATGTCGCCCAGCAGCGCGACCGTGCTTTGCACACGCTCGCAGCACTTCACGCAGATCTCGCCAAGCGTACGGGCCTCGGCCGGCACGCTCTTGATGTCGTACATCCAGACGGCCGTGGCCACGTCTTCCATCAGATCCAGGATGTCGTCCATGGTGCTGATCAGCTTATGGATCTCATCGCGGTCGAAAGGCGTGATGAACGTCTTGTGCATCAGGTCGATAGTCTCGTGCGTGATGCGATCCGCTTTCTTCTCGTTGTTCTGCACGGCGACGGTCCGTGCCTCGGCATTGGGCAGGTCGTTGAGCATGGCCGACAGCTCGCGGCTGCCTGCCACCATGCACGCCGCGTGCTGGTTGAACAGGTCAAAGAACTTGCCCTCGGTGGGCATGAAGCGACCGAACATTATTGGAAAACTCCGGGTATTAATAGGGGACGGGTCGACACAAAAACGTCACATTCTACCTCGTCGGAGGCGTGCGCTACCGCACGCCCATCCGAACAGATGGAAATTCGGCGTCAGTATTGCGGACCGGCCAGATTGTCGAACTTCGTATAGGCGCCGATGAACGCGAGGCGCACGTGGCCGATAGGACCGTTACGCTGCTTCGCGATAATGATTTCGGCGGTGCCCTTGTCGGGCGTATCGGGGTTGTAGACTTCGTCGCGGTAAATGAACAGGATGATGTCGGCGTCCTGTTCGATAGCGCCGGATTCGCGCAAATCCGACATGACCGGCCGTTTGTTCGGGCGTTGCTCCAGGCTCCGGTTCAACTGCGAAAGCGCAATCACCGGCACGTTCAGTTCCTTGGCGAGCCCCTTGAGCGAGCGCGAGATTTCGGAAATTTCGGTCGCACGGTTCTCGCCGCCCCCCGAACCGCTCATCAGCTGAAGGTAATCGATGATGATCAGACCGAGCTTGCCGCACTGACGCGCCAGACGCCGCGCACGCGCACGCAATTCCATCGGGTTGAGCGCCGGCGTCTCGTCGACGAACAACTGCGTCTCGTTCATCTTCTGCATGGCGTGCGTGAGCTTCGGCCAGTCTTCGTCGACCAGCTTGCCGGTACGCAGACGATGCTGATCGAGACGCCCCACCGAACCCAGCATACGCATGGCCAACTGCGTACCCGGCATTTCCATCGAGAACACGGCGACAGGCAACCCCTCCTCCACCGCGATGTGCTCGCCGATGTTCATCGAGAACGTCGTCTTACCCATCGACGGACGACCGGCCACGATGATCAGATCGCCGCCGTTGAACCCGGATGTCATGCGATCGAGATCGACGAAGCCCGTCGGAATGCCGGTGATGTCGCTGCCGCCTTCGCGGTGGTACAACTCGTCGATACGCTCGACGACCTGCGTGAGCAGAGGTTGCAGTTCGAGGAAGCCGCTCGTGCTGCGCGAGCCTTCTTCGGCGATGGCGAAGACCTTCGCCTCCGCCTCGTCGAGCATCTGACGCACTTCCTTGCCTTGCGGATTGAAGGCATCCGAGGCGATTTCGTCCGCCACGGTCACGAGCTTGCGCAGCACTGCGCGGTCACGCACGATTTCCGCATAGCGGCGGATGTTCGCCGCGCTCGGCGTGTTCTGCGCCAGAGCGTTCAGGTAGGCAAGCCCGCCCACATCCTCGGCTTTCCCGGCGGAGGTGAGCGATTCGAAAACGGTGATGACGTCAGCGGGACGATCGCTCGAGATCAGGCGCCCGATGTGCTGATAGATCTGCCGATGGTCGTAACGATAGAAATCGTGCTCGGACAGGAAATCGCCGATGCGATCCCAGGCGCTGTTATCGAGCAGCAAACCGCCAAGCACGGATTGCTCCGCCTCGATGGAGTGCGGCGGCACCTTGAGTGAATCGAGCTGGGGATCGGGCGCGTTCATGCCGGGCATTATACCGTCCCCGCGATCCCGGTCCGTTCCGGCGAACTCTCGCTTGCGCGACGACTTTTCCGAGCGCGGTTTGTTCAGCAGTTTCCCTGGAGGCAGCATAAGGCGGAGCTATCGAACGATGACGTGAATGGAAGCAAGCGCGCAACCGGGAGGCGGTGGCGTAGATCGGAGTATGACCGGCAACCGGAATTTCCGGCAGCCCAAAAACCAAGAAACCACGACAGAACGGACAGACATAAAAAAACGGAAGCCGGTGGACCGACTTCCGTTTTTTATTCGCGTCGGGAAGCTGACGCGGGTACGACTTAGGCGTGCTCGCCCAGCACCGACACGGTGACGTCGATCACGACGTCGGTGTGCAGCGCCACTTGAACCGGGAAGTCACCCACGGTCTTGAGCGGGCCGTTCGGCAGACGCACTTGCATCTTCTCGACCTTGAAACCTTGGGTGCCCAGGGCTTCGGCGATGTCGAAGTTGGTGACCGAACCGAACAGACGGCCGTCAACGCCGGCCTTCTGTGCGATCTGAACGGTCAGACCCGACAGCTTTTCACCTTCGGCCTGCGCAGCAGCCAGCTTCTCGGCTGCCGCCTTTTCCAGTTCGGCACGGCGAACTTCGAACTCGGCGATTGCGTCCTTGGTGGCGCGGCGAGCCTTCTTCGTCGGGATCAGGAAGTTACGTGCGAAACCGTCCTTGACCTTCACGATGTCGCCCAGATTACCCAGGTTGACGACCTTTTCCAGCAGAATCACTTGCATTATCTATTCTCCTTCGTCGACTGGCGATTAAGCACCATGCAGATCGGTGTACGGCAGCAGCGCCAGGAAACGCGCGCGCTTGATAGCCGTGTCGAGCTGGCGCTGGTAGTGCGCCTTGGTGCCCGTCAGGCGAGCCGGGGTGATCTTGCCGTTGTCGCCGATGAAGTCCTTCAGCGTTTCGACATCCTTGTAATCGATCTGCTCGACACCTGCGACGGTGAAGCGGCAGAACTTCTTGCGCTTGAACAGCGGGTTTTGCTGTTGGCGGCGACGATCAAACTTCTTGTTTTTACCGTTAGGACGCGGCATGTTCAACAATCCTTTTCAAATGCTTGCAATGCTGTGATGTGAAACACCAGGGTGCGGCTATTGCGATGCTTTTTGGCCAGAAACCCCGCCCACTGGGCCGGTTTCTCCAGCCCCAACGCCATGACTTTGGCGCTGATGGGGCCGATCGCAACTGCCGGTATCGAGAACTCGACCTGACGGGCTACGCCCGCCTCTTCGGCAGTTCCCTCGTGCGCCAGCGTGACATCGATGACGGGAAGCCCGGCCGGGGTATAGCGCAGCGTGCCGATTTCGACGATGCTGGCCTCGAGCCGTAGGCGATTCACGCGGTCAATGTTTCCGTGGGCACCCTGATGCGTTCCGGTGCGCTAATTACGAAGCGGCAGCTTCGGTCGCGGGCGTCGCGGCAGCCTTCTTGGCTTCTTCGCGGGCCACTTCCTTCATCATCGGCGACGGTGCGGTCTCGGCCTTCTTCATCTTGACGACGAGGTGGCGCAGAACGGCGTCGTTGAACTTGAATGCGTGTTCCAGCTCGTCCAGGGTTTCCTGGTCGCATTCGATGTTCATGCAAACGTAATGTGCCTTGGCCAGCTTTTCGATCATGTAGGCCAGTTGACGACGGCCCCAGTCTTCGACGCGGTGGATCTTGCCCTGACGGGACTCGACCGTGCCACGATAGCGCTCGATCATGGCAGGCACTTGCTCGCTCTGATCGGGGTGAACGATAAATACGATTTCGTAATGACGCATATGTTGCTCCTTATGGACAAAGCTGCCTGGGCGTCAGAACCAGTGCAGCAAGGTTGCAGAACCCGCGATTCTAGCGGATTTCATGTCGATCATCAACTCCCGTCCTATCGGTGCCCTGCGCGCGGCCCATGCACGCGCCCCGACCGCCCCGGCGGCGGCGGCCTCCCACAACGTCAGGCATTCTCCAGCCAGTAGTTGGGCCGCGCATAAATCTGGCGCAACTGTTCGATGAAGAGCCGCACCCGCGCGGGCTGGAAGCGCTGCTGCGGATAAACCGCCAGAATGTCGTAATCGGGCAGCGCATACTCGTCGAGTACGGTTTCGAGCTCGCCGGACAGCAACTCACGCTGAATTTCCCACGTCGAGCGCCAGCCGAGTCCCAGCCCTTCGAGCGCCCAGCGGTGCAGCAACTCCCCGTCATTGCAATCGAGATTACCGGCCACGCGCGTCGTCACGAGCTTGCCCTGCCGCTTGAAGTACCAGCCGCGCTGTTGCCCGCCTTGCAGATTGAAGGCCAGACAGTTGTGTTTGGCCAGATCTTCCAGTGTCCTGGGACGGCCGTGCCGCGCGAAGTAAGCCGGCGTGCCACATACCACACGCCGGTTCTGCGCGAGTTTGACGGCCACGAAGTTCGGGTCGACCGAGCCGCCGATCCGGATACCCATGTCGTAGCCCTCGCGCACGATATCCACCACGCGATCCGTCAGATTGAACGAAATCTGCACTTCCGGATGCAGGCGCAGGAACGCCGGTGCATGCGGCGCCACGTGCTTGCGACCGAACGCCGCGGGCGCCGACACGATCAGGTGACCGGAGACGGCATGCCGCCCGGCGCTGATCTCGTTCTCCGCCATCTCCCAATCGCCCAGCAATTGCTTGCAACGCTCCAGAAAAGCGCCGCCCTCTTCCGAGAGCGCGAGGCGGCGCGTGGAACGGTACATGAGCTTGATGCCGAGCCGTTTTTCGAGGGCGTCGATACGCCGCCCGAGGATCACCGGCGAGACCCCCTCCTTTAGCGCTGCGGCGGCCAGACTGCCCGCCTCGGCCACCTGCACGAAGGTTTCGATCTGTTTGAAACGGTCCATCGCGTCTCCATTCGATACTTTTTGTTCTTAAAAAAACGATCTTTTGTGATCTTATCAAACAAATCGTACCGGCTTAAAGTGGCCTCCAACAACGATTCACCATTACTCACTGGAGGAGTCACATGGCCAAGATGACCGCCGTAGAGGCCGCCGTCCGCGTGCTGGAGAAAGAAGGCATCACCACCGCATTCGGCGTGCCCGGCGCCGCCATCAACCCGTTCTATTCGGCGCTGCGCAAGGCCGGCAGCGTGGAGCACGTGCTCGCACGCCACGTCGAAGGCGCGTCGCACATGGCCGAAGGCTACACCCGTGCGGAAGCCGGCAACATCGGCGTTTGCATCGGCACTTCGGGTCCCGCCGGCACGGACATGATCACCGGTCTGTACTCGGCATGGGCCGACTCCATTCCTATCCTGTGCATCACGGGTCAGGCGCCGCGTGCCCGCCTGTATAAGGAAGACTTCCAGGCCGTCGACATCGAGTCGATCGCCAAGCCCGTCACCAAGTGGGCTGTGACGGTGCGCGAGCCGGCCCTGGTGCCGCGCGTGTTCCAGCAAGCGTTCCATCTGATGCGCTCGGGCCGTCCGGGTCCGGTGCTCATCGATCTGCCGTTCGACGTGCAGGTCGCCGAGATCGATTTCGATCCCGAAACGTATGAACCGCTGCCGGTATACAAGCCCGCGGCCACGCGCGCGCAGATCGAAAAGGCGATTCAGATGCTGGTCGCCGCCGAGCGTCCGCTGATCGTCTCGGGGGGCGGCGTGATCAACGCCGACGCCGCCGATCTGCTGGTCGAGTTCGCCGAGACGGTGAACGTGCCGGTCGTTCCCACGCTCATGGGCTGGGGCACTATCGCCGACGACCATCCGCTCATGGCCGGCATGGTCGGTCTGCAAACGTCGCATCGCTTCGGCAATGCGACGATGCTCGCCGCCGACTTCGTGATGGGCATCGGCAACCGCTGGGCTAACCGCCATACCGGCAGCGTCGACGTCTTCACCAAGGGCCGCAAGTTCGTGCACGTCGATATCGAGCCGACGCAAATCGGCCGCGTGTTCGGCCCGGATTACGGCATTGTCTCCGACGCCAAGGCCGCATTGACCCTGTTCGTGGAAGTCGCGAAGGAACTGAAGGCCGCCGGCCGTCTGCCGGATCGCTCGCAATGGGTGGCCGACTGCCAGAAACGCAAGCGCACGATGCTGCGTCGCACCGACTTCGATCAGGTGCCGATCAAGCCGCAGCGCGTGTATCAGGAAATGAACGCGTTCTTCGGTCGCGACGTGCGCTACGTCTCGACCATCGGTCTGTCGCAGATCGCCGCCGCGCAGTTCCTGCATGTGAACAAGCCCCGCCACTGGATCAACTGCGGTCAGGCCGGCCCGCTGGGCTGGACGGTGCCCGCCGCCATCGGCGCGAAGGTGGCTTCGCCGTCGTCGGACGTCGTGGCGATCTCGGGCGACTACGACTTCCAGTTCATGATCGAAGAACTGGCCGTGGCCGCGCAGTTCAAGGTGCCGTACATCCATGTCGTGGTGAACAACTCGTATCTGGGCCTGATCCGTCAGGCACAGCGCAACTTCGACATGGATTACTGCGTGCAGCTCGCGTTCGAGAACGTGAACTCGCCGGAACTCAACGGTTACGGCGTCGACCACGTGAAGGTCGCCGAAGGCCTGGGCGTGAAGGCGATCCGCGTGTTCCAGCCGAACGACATCCAGCCGGCGTTTGCGCAGGCCCGCAAGCTGATGGCCGAGTTCTCGGTGCCGGTGATCGTGGAAGTGATTCTCGAGCGCGTGACCAACATTGCAATGGGCACGGAAATCAACAACGTCAACGAGTTCGAGGAAATCATCGACGTCGTGGAAGAAGACGACGCGGTGTCGGCGTAAGCCGGCACGCGCGGCAACAAGGGTTGCGGGGCGCATGCGTCCCCTGCGCTGTCGGCCAGACCCCGTGTGCGGCCAAAGCATGCGCTGCGCAACCCTGCAACACCGCAGCCCCACCCAGGTATCACCCTTGCATCGAATCGTCGAAACCACCCCCTGAAAAAAGAGAGAGAGGAGTCAGCGCAATGCCGAAATTTGCCGCCAACCTGACCATGCTGTTCAACGAGGTCCCGTTCCTCGACCGCTTCAAGGCGGCCGCCGCAGCGGGCTTTCGCGGCGTGGAGTTTCTGTTCCCGTACGCGTTTCACCGCGACCAGATCGCCGACAAGCTCAACCAGTATCAGCTCGACCTCGTGCTGCACAACCTGCCCGCCGGTAACTGGGACGCAGGCGAGCGCGGCATCGCCATCCTCCCCGATCGCGTGGCCGAGTTCCGCGACGGCGTAGGCGAAGCGATCACGTATGCCAAGGCGTTGGGCGTGAAGCAACTGAACTGCCTCGTCGGCAAACAAGGCGCCGAGCTCTCGACGCAAGCCGCGACCGAGACGCTCGTGGGCAACCTGCGTTTCGCCGCCGACGCGCTCAAGGCCGAAGGCATCCGCCTGCTGGTCGAACCGATCAACACGTACGACATTCCGGGCTTCTTCGTGAACCGGACGAAACAGGCCCTGGAGATTTTCGACGCCGTCGGCTCGGACAACCTGTTCCTGCAATACGACATCTATCACATGCAGCGCATGGAAGGCGAACTCGCCAGGACCCTCGAGACGCATCTGGCGCGTATCGCTCACGTGCAGCTCGCGGACAACCCGGGCCGCAACGAGCCGGGCACGGGCGAGATCAACTACGCCTATCTGTTCGCGTTCCTCGACCGCATCGGGTACGCGGGCTGGATCGGCTGCGAGTACAAACCCGCGACCACCACGACCGACGGCCTCGGCTGGTTCAAGGCGGCGGGCCTGCGCGAAGCGGCTTGACGGATTGAAGCACCGCACGTCGCCTCCCCCGGCGTCGTGCAGACGGCATGACGATGACGACGCCACCGATGCGTCGCACCGATCGACCGGGTTTCGACGAGGAAGGGCCCCGCCGGCCGCATGCAGGGGGCATGCGGCCGGAGTCCGGGGGATGCGTGAATCGCCCGGCAGGCATACCGCTCACGCACCGCCCCGCTCGTCCGACGCTCGGCAACAACACTTCAAACTTTGGCAACAAGGAGTCTCGAAATGGCACAACTCGGTTTTATTGGTCTGGGCATCATGGGCGCGCCGATGGCGAAGCATCTGCAAAACGCCGGTCACAAGCTGTTCCTGTACGAACGCCGCACGCCCCCGCAAGACCTCATCGACGGTCAGGCGACCGTGTGCACGTCGGCCAAGGAAGTGGCGAAACGCGCCGATATCGTGTTCGTGATGGTGCCCGACACCCCTGACGTCGGCGCCGTGCTGTTCGGTCACGACGGGCTGGCCGAAGGGCTGTCGGGCGGCAAGATCGTCGTCGACATGAGCTCGATTTCGCCGATCGAAACCAAGGAATACGCCAAGAAGATCAAGGCGCTCGGCTGCGAGTACCTCGACGCCCCGGTCTCGGGCGGCGAAGTCGGCGCGAAGGCCGCAACACTGTCGATCATGGTCGGCGGCTCGCAGGCGGCATTCGACGATGTGAAGCCGTTCTTCGAACTGATGGGCAAGAACATTACGCTCGTGGGCGAGAACGGTGCAGGTCAGACGTGCAAAGTCGCCAACCAGATCGTGGTCGCTCTGACGATCGAAGCCGTGGGCGAAGCCCTGCTGTTCGCCTCGAAAGCCGGCGCCGATCCCGCCAAGGTCCGCGCGGCGCTGATGGGCGGCTTTGCGTCGTCGCGCATTCTGGAAGTGCACGGCGAACGGATGGTCAAGCGCAACTTCGAGCCGGGCTTCCGCATCGCGCTGCACCAGAAGGATCTGAACCTGGCGCTCCAGACCGCGAAAACCCTCGGTGTGTCGCTGCCGAACACGGCCACGGCGCAGGAACTGTTCAACGCCTGCGCTGCCAACGGCGGTGCCGCTTGGGATCACTCGGGCATGGTGCGCGCGCTGGAAATGCTCGCCAACCACACCGTCGCGTAAGCGCCAGCAGTTCGGCAAGGACGGCAAGGACGGCAAGGACGGCAAGGACAGAAAGGAACGACAGGCGCCCGCCGGCGGCATGACTTGACGGCGGGCGTCGCACCGCGTAGTTCGCGAGAAGACGAAGCAAACGGCTGACGGAGAAAAGCCGTCCGCAGGCAAAAAAGCAGGGAGAAGTGAGAGACTTACCGGAGTGTACGGGCGTGGACATCGACAGACGTCCCACCGAGCGTCACGGCGCGAGTCGAGCGATAGTGCGACTGGCGCCGTATTTTTTTGCGCGCATGCATGCCGGACGCGCGGCCGGATGTCGCGATGACGGCAAGCCGCTACGTGACGTGACGGGATGTGGCGGGATGTGGCGGGATGTGGCGGGATGTGGCGGCTGCCACGCCCCTGCCGTCGTCGATCAATACTCGTCGAACAGGCTTTGCATGCGCTCGCGGGGCACACCCGCTTGCAACGCGAGCATCAACAGCACGCGCGCCTTGTACGGATGGAGATTGCCGGTGCTCACGAAGCCGTACTGATCGTCCGGCGCAGCACCGTTGTGCATGACATGCCCGCTGCCGACACGCGACGCACGCACGACCGCCACCCCACGCTGCACGGCATCGGCCAGCGCCTGTTGCAACAGCGAGTGCAGCGAGCCGTTACCGGTGCCCGCCACCACGATGCCCTGCACGCCGGCATCCACCAGCGCATCGACGGCAATGCGAGACACGCCCGCGTAGCTCGACACCACTTCCACCGCCGGCAGTTCGCCGGACAGTCCGACGAATTCGCTCTCGACGGTGTGGTATTGCAGCGGCTCGCGCTGAAATGCCACGCGCTCGTCCTGCACCCAGCCGAGCACGCCGATCTCCGGCGAGTGAAACGCATCCACTTTGTAGGTGCTCGTCTTCACGACGTCGCGAGCGCAGTGAATCTGATTGTTGATGGCGACCATCACGCCGCGTCCGCCCGAGATCGGGTCGGTCGCCACGCGCACGGCATTGAGCAGGTTGAGCGGACCGTCGGCCGAGAGCGCGGTGGCCGGACGCATGGCCGCCGTCAGCACGACGGGCTTGCGGCTGTTGACCGTCAGATGCAGGTAATACGCCGTTTCTTCGAGCGTATCGGTGCCGTGCGTAATCACGGCGCCGGCCACATCGGGCTGCGCGAGCAAGGCGTTCACGCGCGCGGAGAGCTTCTGCCACAGCGACACGCTCATGTCCTTGCTGTCGATCTGTGCGACCTGCTCCGCATGAATATGCGCGACGTTGCCCAGCGCGGGCACGGCGGCGAGCAGGTCCTGAACCCCCAGCGCCCCGGCCTGATAACCGGCGGTGCGCGTGGCGTCGGCCGCGCTGCCCGCAATCGTGCCGCCCGTGGCGAGCAGCGCAATGCGCGGCAATTCGCCGGAGGACACGGTGTAATGAGGAATCGGGTTGAATGAGGTCAATGTCATGCCAGCGATTGTATCCAATACTGCCCTGCTTCCCAATCGCTGAAAATATCGATCCCGCCACCGGGGCGGGATCGGGTTTCGGGAGGCGTGCCCGGTATCAGGCCGCAAATTCAAGCGCTTCGCGCAGTTGCGTCGAGATTTCCTGCTCCTTGAGCGCCGGGGCAAGCATCTCAATGAACCGATAAGCGTAAGAGCGAAGGAACGCGCCGCGACGCAGGCCGATGCGCGTGGTGCTCGGCTCGAAGGCGTTGTCCAGCTCCAGCACCGCCAGATCCTGGTCCTTGCGCGGATCGACGGCCATCGCCGCCACGATCCCCACGCCCAGCCCCAGCTCGACGTACGTCTTGATCACGTCCGTGTCCAGTGCGGTGAGCACGATATCCGGCACCAGCCCCTGATCGGTGAACGCCTTGTCCACATGCGAGCGCCCCGTGAAATCGCCGTCATACGTGATGATCGGATATTCGGCGATGTCGGCGAGCGTCACATTCTCGCGCCCCACGAGCGGGTGCTCTTTCGGCACGACCGCCACGTGGTGCCACGAATAGCACGGGAACGTGACGATATCGGGGAAACGGTCGAGCGCCTCGGTCGTGATCCCGATGTCCGCTTCGCCGTCGATGACCATTTGCGCGATCTGGCGCGGGCTGCCCTGACGCAGCGCCAGATGCACCTTCGGGTAGACGCT
Source organism: Pandoraea anhela (assembly GCF_902459655.1). Classification (GTDB taxonomy): domain Bacteria; phylum Pseudomonadota; class Gammaproteobacteria; order Burkholderiales; family Burkholderiaceae; genus Pandoraea; species Pandoraea anhela. The sequence goes on along the minus strand of NZ_CABPSB010000009.1, from coordinate 67,460 downwards.
GGTGAACTGCTTGATCACTTGCGGCAGCGCGTAGCGCGCCTGCGTGTGGGTCGTCGCCACCACGAGATGCCCGCTGTCCTGATCCGCGAACTGACGCGCGACACGACGCAGGTTTTCCGCGTCCAGCAGCATGCGCTCGATCAGTTGGAGCACGGCCTTGCCGGGTTCGGTCAGCCCCGTGAGACGCTTGCCGCGACGCACAAAAACGTCCACGCCGAGTTCGTCTTCCAGATCCTTGATCTGCTTGCTCACCCCTGACTGCGACGTGTACAGCGCACTCGCCGCTTCGGTCAGATTCAGGTTCTGGCGCACCGCTTCGCGCACATAGCGCAATTGCTGGAAATTCATGATCTAACTCCGCCCTGTTGCTTGTCTGTTCGTGACCTCGGTTCGTCTGCGTTCATGGTGCCGACGACGTCAGTCTAAATAAATATCGCGCGTTGTCTTGTGGTTCGATGCCGGAAGATGCCGCTGCGCAAGACGCCCGCACCCCGCGCAATTCACGCCTGCGCGGAGAACACCCGCAACTGACGCGGCACGGCTCGCAGCGGGGTGCCGGCATCTGCGCCGAGCGCCTTCCATCCCGAGCGCGTGAGTTCGGCTTCCCACACCGCGTCGCCGGGGGCGGCAAGTTCCACGCGCACCGTGCCGCCCAGCGGAATCGCGCGGCGCACCGCCACATCGATGCCCGGCCCGCCGTCGTTCGCGTGTACCAGCGCCAGATCGTGCGGACGCACATACGCAATCGCCCGCCCGTCCTGCGGCACCGCCGGCAGGTCGTCCTTGTGCACCGTCACGCGGTACTTGCCCGCATCGGCGATGAAATCGTGCGTCTGCAACTCGCCCGAGAGCCGGTTCGCCGCGCCGAGAAACTCGTAGACGAATGCGCTTTCCGGCGTGTCGTAGACGTCTTGCGGCGCCCCGATCTGCTCGATCTTGCCGCGGTTCATCAGCACGATGCGATCGGCGACTTCGAGCGCTTCTTCCTGATCGTGCGTGACGAAGATCGTGGTGATGTGCAGTTCGTCATGCAGACGGCGCAGCCAGCTACGCAACTCCTTGCGCACCTTGGCGTCGAGCGCGCCGAACGGCTCGTCGAGCAGCAACACCTTCGGCTCCACGGCGAGCGCGCGGGCCAGTGCAATACGCTGACGCTGGCCGCCGGAAAGCTCCGCCGGGTAGTGGTCGGCCAGCCAATCCAGTTGCACGAGACCGAGCAGTTCATGGACCTTGCTACGGATCTGCGCATCGGACAGACGCTCGCGGCGCGACTTCACGCGCAGACCGAACGCCACGTTCTCGAACACCGTCATGTGGCGGAACAACGCGTAGTGCTGGAACACGAAGCCCACCTGACGCTCACGCGTGCCCACGGACGCCACGTCCTCGCCATTGAGAACCACGCGGCCGGCGTCGGCGAACTCCAGGCCCGCGACGATGCGCAGCAGCGTGGTCTTGCCGCAACCCGACGGCCCGAGCAGCGCGACCAGCTCACCGGTCGGAAATTCGAGACTGACGTCGTCGAGTGCGTTGAAATCGCCGAAGCGCTTCGAAACCTGTTGTACCTGGATGCTCATTGTCTTGCTCCTCGATGCTGTATCTGACGATGCCGGAGGTGACGCGTCAGGCCTGCACGGCGTCGGCGCGACGCGCGGCCTTGTCCTGCGCCAGCTTGTGTTCGGCCCAGAGCTTCAGGGCCAGCGTCGCCAGGGCGAGCAGCGCGAGAATCGACGCCGCCGCGAAGGCACCTACCGTGTGGTAGTCGTTGTATTCAATTTCCACGTGCAGCGGCAGCGTGTTCGTCTCGCCGCGAATATGACCGGAGACGACCGAGACCGCGCCGAACTCGCCCATCGCACGGGCATTACACAGGATCACGCCGTACAGCAGCCCCCATTTGATCTTCGGCAGCGTCACGCGTGTGAACACCTGCCAGCCGCTCGCGCCCAGCACGCGGGCGGCCTCTTCCTCTTCACTGCCCTGTGCCTGCATCAGCGGAATCAGCTCACGCGCGACGAACGGGAACGTGACGAACACCGTCGCGAGCACCAGCCCCGGCAACGCGAACACGACCTTCAGGTTGTGCGCATCGAGGAAATCCCACAGCGGTCCCTGGCGGCCGAAGATCAGCAGGAACGTCAGCCCCGCAACCACCGGCGACACGGAAAACGGCAAATCGATGAGCGTGGTCAGCACGCTCTTGCCACGGAAATCGAACCGCGCGATCGCCCACGACGCCGCCACACCGAACACCAGATTCAGCGGCACGGCAATCACGGCAATCAACAACGTCAGACGGATGGCCGAGAGCGCATCGTCGTTGGTCAGGCCGTCCCAATACGCGGCGAAACCCTTGCCCAACGCGGTGACGAACACCGAGGCGAGCGGCATCAGCAGAAACAACGCGAAGAACAGCAACGCCACGCCAATGAGGATGACTTTGACGAAAGCGGGCTCGTCGGTCGGATCGGATTTTTGCGCCTTGGCGGTTTGCGGCAAGGCGCGCGACAGTGCGAGTGAGTCAGACATGATCGAAACGTTCTCTTCGAAAGCAGGCCGGGTTTTGCATCGCGCGTGCGTGGTTCGTCGGCGAACTACACGCCACTGGCGCGACGACCCGAATGACGGCGTTGCAGCCACCATTGCAGGGTATTGATAAGCAACAGCAGCACGAACGAGATCAGCAGCATGACCACGGCCAGCGCCGCCGCCCCTCCGAAGTCGTATTGTTCAAGTTTGGTGATGATCAGCAGCGACGTGATCTCGGACACCATCGGAATGTTGCCCGCGATGAAAATGACCGAACCGTACTCGCCCACCGCGCGCGCGAAGGCCAGCGCGAACCCCGTCAGCAACGCCGGCAGCACGGCCGGAAGAATCACGTAGCGCAGCGTCTGCCAGCGCGTCGCGCCAAGGCACGCCGCCGCTTCTTCCTGCTCGCGCTCGAACTCTTCGAGCACCGGTTGCAACGTACGCACGACGAACGGCAGGCCGATGAAGGTCAGCGCCACGAAAATACCGAGCGGCGTGAACGCGATCTTGATGCCGAGCGGCTCGAACCAGCGTCCGACCCAGCCGTTGGGCGCATAGATCGCGGCGAGCACGATGCCGGCCACCGATGTGGGCAGCGCGAACGGCAAGTCGATCAGCGCATCGACGAAACGCTTGCCCGGGAACGTGTAGCGCACCAGCACCCACGCCAGAATGAAACCGAACACGGCGTTGAGCGCTGCCGCTGCGAGCGAGATGCCGAACGTGAGGCGATACGATGCCAGCACGCGCGGCGAACCCACTGCGGTGACGAAGCTCGCCCAATCGAGCGAGCTTGCCTTGATGAAAACCATCAGCAACGGCACCAGCACCACGAGGCTCAGGTACGCGACGGTGTAGCCCATCGTCAGGCCAAAGCCCGGCAAGGCACTTGGCTTACGCCACAGAGGAAAGAGTGCGGTACTCATGCGATGGTCCCTGCCTTACTTCTTGGTGTAGATCTGATCGAAGATGCCGCCGTCGGCGAAGTGCTTGGCCTGCGTCTTCGTCCAGCCGCCCAGATCGGCGTCCACCGTGTAGAGCTTGAGCTTCGGATACTGCGCCTCGTACTTCTTGGCGATTTCCGGCGAACGCGGGCGGTAAAAGTGCTTGGCGGCGATTTCCTGGCCTTGCGGCGAATACAGCCATTGCAGATACGCTTCGGCGGCCTTGCGGGTGCCGTGCTTGTCCACATTCTTGTCGACGATGGCCACCGGCGGCTCCGTCAGGATCGACGACGACGGCACCACGATGTCGAACTTGTCCGGCCCCAGGTCCTTCACCGACAGCAGCGCCTCGTTTTCCCAGGCGATCAGCACGTCGCCGATACCGCGCTCCACGAAGGTCGTGGTCGCGCCGCGCGCGCCCGAATCCAGCACGCCGACGTTCTTGTAGATGGCCTTGACGAACTCCTGCGCCTTCTGCTCGTTACCGCCCGGTTGCTTGAGCGCGTACAGCCACGCGGCGAGGTAATTCCAACGGGCGCCGGCCGACGTCTTCGGGTTCGGCGTGACCACGCTGATGCCCGGCTTGGCGAGGTCGTTCCAGTCCTTGATGTTCTTGGGGTTGCCCTTGCGCACCAGCAATACGATGGTCGACGTGTACGGCGTGGCGTTGTCCGGCAGGCGCTTCTGCCAGTCCTTGTTCACGAGACCGGCGGAGGCCAGCTCATCGATGTCGGCCGAAATGCCGAGCGTAACGACGTCGGCAGGTGCGCCGTCGAGCACGGTACGGGCCTGCTTGCCCGAGCCGCCGTGCGAGGCTTTCACCGTCACCGTGTCGCCGGCGACTTGCTTGTAATGCGCTTCGAACGCCTTGTTGTAATCAGCATACAGCTCGCGCGTCGGGTCGTAAGACACGTTGAGCAACGACAGGCTCGCGGCCTGCGCCTGAATCGTCATGCCGGCGGCCAATGCCAGACCGCCCAGCGCGACCGCCAGCTTCTTAGCTTTCCATCCCCGTGCTGCTTTGCTCATGACTTGCACTCCTTGTTTGCTTCTCGTGTGTAGGAGGCCAGTCTATGAGTCCGTCTAAATAATTAAAAATAATATTTTCGCTTTTGTTTATGCCGGAATAAGGATTAGAGAATTTGTGCTGATGAACGGACCTCGCCGGCCGCGCCGCCGACGTCATCGATCAGGCGTAGGGGGACCCCGCCAGCGCCGCTACGATCCCCGCCGCGCCTTGATCCACAAGGCTCAGGAAGCTTTTCTGGGCAATCGCGGTGTCCTGCGTTTCGCGGAAAATCCGATGGGCGTGCAGGAAAGCGACCGTCCAGGCGGCCAGCAACAGGCCCGCCGCCAGTTGGGCCTGTACGTCCGGCGACGCCCGCCCGGCGCTCTCGGTCAGGGCCTGCGCCACCACGTCGGCCAGCTCGTCCCGGATTGCCCGGGCACGCGCCTTAAGGGTTTCACTGCCTTCGATCGTCTTCACAAACCCCTGGCTCTGCGCCGAAAAATCCACGAACGGACTGCCTTGCGCGACCAGCCGGTGCGCCAGCAGACGCAACGCCTCGACCGGCGAGACGCCCTCGCCACGCGCCCGGATGGCCTCACGCAGCGCCTCCCGCCCCTCCTCGTCGCGGTCGAAGAACATGTCTTCCTTGCGCGGGAAATGGTTGAAAACCGTCATGCGCCCGACATCGGCGGCGGCGGCGATCTGGTCCACCGTCACATGATCGAAGCCGTGCTCGTGGAACAGGCGCGTCGCCGCGTTGGAAATGCCCTGCCGCGTGGCGAGGCGCTTACGTGATCTCAGTGATCTCAAGTCGGGTGGCGTTGACATGTCGTTTCTAATGACCTAGTTTACATGTACTCAGTACATTTATATACGAAGTATATGACGAAACACATCGATGTTGTGATTGCCGGCGCAGGGCCGGTCGGTCTGTTGAGCGCCATTGAACTGACGCTCGGCGGCGCGCAGGTGCTGGTACTGGAGCGTCTCGCGTCGCCAAGTCAGGCGATGAAGGCACTCTCGTTCGGGCCGCTGGCGGGCGAAGCCCTGCTGCGTCGCGGCATGCGTACCGCTATCGACGACGCCCAGGCGCGCGCCGCCGACGCCATGCGTGCGTTCACCGAACAGACGGGGGCGGACCTTCGCGTGCGTGCTTCAAAGTTTAACGGCCATTTCGCCGGGCTTTCCCTGATTCGGCGCGACGCTCAGGTCGATCCCGAGCGTCGTCCGCGCCATGTCGATCAGCCGAGTCTCGAAGCAATGCTCGCCGAGCGGGCTCGGGCGCTGGGCATCGAGGTGCGCCGCGCGCACGACATCACGGCTATCGAGGCGTCGGACGACGGTGTGCAGGTGACGTGGCGCTCGCCGTCAGCAGCAGGAAGCGGCCACATTCGGGCCGATTACCTCATCGGCTGCGACGGGGGACGCAGTACCGTTCGCAAGCTGTGCGGCTTTGCCTTTCCCGGCACCGAGCCGACGCTCACGTTCTATCAGGCCATCGCGGATGTCGACCACCCCGAGGCGCTGGCGACCGTCGGCTGGAATCGCACACCGCACGGCGTGTTCTGCTACGGCCCGGTGCCCGGACGCCTTTTCATGCTCGACTTCTCCGGACCGCCCGGCGACCGTCTGGCGCCGGTGAGCCGGGCGGAAATCGAGGACGTTCTGCGCCGCACCAGCGGGAAAGATGTTCGCCTCCATGCGCTGCATAGCGCCAGCCGATGGGCGGACAACACGCGGCTCGTCGACACTTACCGGCAAGGACGCGTGTTTCTCGCCGGCGACGCGGCCCACGTCCACTCCCCGTTCGGCGGGCAGGGGCTGAGCCTCGGGCTGCTCGACGCGGCCAATCTCGGCTGGAAGCTCGCGGCGGTGATCCGCGGCGACATGCCCGACAGCCTGCTGGCGACTTATACCGCCGAGCGCCGCCCGGTAGCCGAGGCGGTTCTGGCGAACACACGTGCGCAGGTCGCGATTCTTCGCCCCGACCCGCAATCGGGCGCGATGCGCGATCTGATCGCCCGGTTGATGGACTTCGACGACGTCAACCGTTTCATCGGCGAGATGATGACCGGCGTATCGACACGCTATGACCTCGGCGCGACCGGCACCACGCACCCCGACGTCGGCCGGCTCGCCGGCGACTGGCAGCTTGCCGGGGGCGCGTATCTCTACGACGCGATGCAGGAAGGCAACGGCGTGCTGCTCGATGCGACACCGTGGCAGCGCGCCTCGCAAATCGTCGCCGCCGTGACGCCGAGCGTGCGGTGCGTGACGGTGAGCGAAGGACCGTCGATGTTGCTGCGTCCCGACGCCTGCATTGCATGGCGCAGTGAGGGCGAGAACACCGAACGGCTCGCAGGCCCGGAAGGTCTCGATGGCCTCAAAGTCGCACTGCGCCAATGGTTCACGGCCTGAGGACCTGCCGGCCACACGCGTTGCGATGCCCCCTTGATGCGCCCTTGATGCGCCCTTGATGCGCCCTTGATGCGCCCTTGATGCCCCCCCCCCCCCCGGATGTCCTGCGATGCCGCCGACATCGCAACGCCGTATTCAAACATCGGCCATTGACGCTATACTCCGCAGCGTGAAACTGCTTCGACTTCTCCTCGTTCTGTTGTTGTGCGCAACGCTTCCCCTTAGCGGGCTGGCGGCCAGTGGCATGACGGGCGACTGTCCGATGCAGATGTCGATGTCCGGCGAACGGGCCGACATGACCGCAATGAGCACGATGGCCGCAATGGACATGGCGGGCGTGGCGTCATCGATGGACGTGAGCGCCGCGGCGACCCCGGCTACCATGGATCATTGCGACAGTATGTCGATGCCCTCCGGCGGCAAAACCAAAGCGCCGTTGTGCAAGGTCGCGGCGCAATGCAACCTCGGCAGCCTCTATCACCCGGCGATCACCCCCGAAGTCGCACGCGGGGCGAGCATCGCCCGCAAGACCGATTTCTTCTACACCGACGCCCTGCGCTCGCGTGCACCCGACGGCCTCTGGCGTCCACCCACCTCGCTGTAACCCCCTGCACTGACCATTGGTTCGCCGTCTGAACGGCGAGATCGTCCTTTTCAGGACGCGAATGCCGCATGGCATTCGTACGCGTGGGGTTTCACATGCATCCGATTTTCAACGCACCGGGCGACCGGCGCGTCAGCGCACGCGCGTGCGCAGTATTTCTCCTGCTCTGCGCCGTGAGCACCACGGCGCTGGCACAGGACGCAGGACTGTCGTTAGAGGCTTCCCTGCAATCGGCGATGGATCGTTCCGCTTCGCTGCAAGCGGCGCAGGCATCCGTCAGGGCGAGCACACAGGCCGCCGCCCGTGCCGGCCAGTTGCCCGATCCCGAATTGAAGGCAGGCATCGACAACCTGCCCGTCAACGGGGATCAGCGGTTCACCGTCGGCCAGGACTTCATGACGATGCGACGCATCGGCATCGAACAGGAGTGGGTGTCATCGGATAAGCGGCGGCTACGTTCGGACTTCGGCGATCGCGTCGTCGACCGGCAGCGCTCCGGGTATCTGGCGCAAGTCGCCAACGTGCGGCAGCAGACCGCCTCGGCGTGGCTGAACGCCGTCTACGCAAAGCAATCCGAGGCGCTTACCCAAGCGCTCGTCTCGCACATGACCGACGAACTCGGTGCGACGACCGCATCGTTTCGGGGCGCGAAGGCCACCGCCAACGATGTCGCGCAGGCCCGACAGATGCTGGCGCTCGCGCAGGATCAGGCGCTCAAGGCCCAGCAAGCCGAGCGCACCGCGCTCATCGCCCTGTCGCGCTGGACCGTCACGCCCGTCACCGACGTGTCGGGCGAGCCGCCGGCGCTGGATTCGTCGGTGCCCTCGCTGAGCCCGGAACAACTGGCGCGCGTGCAGCCGATGCTTGCGCAAGGTGCGGACGACATTGCCGTCGCCGACGCGGACACGGCAGTCGCCACCAGCAATCGCACGCCGAACTGGAAATGGGAGGTGTCGTACCAGCAGCGTGGCGCACAGTACTCGAACATGGTGTCCATCGGCGTGAGCATTCCCCTGCCGATCAACCGCGCGCAGCGTCAGGATCGCGACGTCGCGGAGAAGGCCGAACTCGCCGACCGGGCGCGTCTGACCTATCAGGACACCCAACGCCAGGTCGAAGCGGACATTCGCACCCTCGCCGCCACACTCTCGAGCGGGCGCGAGCGCATCGCGAACCTCCAGAGCACCCTCCTGCCCGCCGCCGAGCAACGCGTGGCGCTCGCCGCTGCCGCCTACCGGGCCGGCACCGGCTCGCTGGCCGACGTTTTCGCGTCGCGACGCAGCCTGCTCGACGCACAACTCCAGGTCATCGACCTGCGGCGCGACGTCTCGCAGGTCTGGGCTCAGCTCGAGTACCAGGTCATTCCGCCGTCGATGGCAGCCGCCCGTTAAGAGACATCTCCATGAAAAAGACCACTGTAATTTACGCCTGCGCGGCGCTCTTCTCGGCAAGCGCGCTGCTCGCCGTCGGCTATGTCGGCGGACGACATTTCGCGTCGCCGAATGCGGACGAATCGGCGTTCCCGAGCGGCGACGCCAACGCCTCCGGCAAGGCGCGTCGCGTGCTGTACTGGCACGACCCGATGATGCCGAGCCAGCACTTCGACAAACCCGGCAAGTCGCCCTTCATGGACATGCAGCTCATGCCCGTATATGCCGACGACGCCGGATCAGGCGACGGCTCGGCGCAAGGCGCGGGCGGTATCCGCATCGATGCCGGGCTGCAACAGAACCTCGGCATTCGTTATGCGAAGGTGCGTCGTGCGGACGTTGCCGCGGGCTTCGATGTCGTCGGCACCACGCAATTCGACGAGTCGCAGGCGGATGTCGTGCAGTCGCGTGTGACCGGCTACATCGATCGTCTCTACACGAACGCCCCGATGCAGCATGTGGCCCAGGGTGCGCCGGTGGCGTCGCTGTTCGTACCGGACTGGCTCGCACCGCAGGAGGAATTTCTCGCAATGCGCCGCAGCGGCATGAATGGCGCGTTGCTCGACGCCTCCCGCGCCCGCATGCGCGCCCTGTCGATCCCGGAATCGCTGATCGCCGGCATGGAGCGCACCGGGCAACCGCAAACGCATGTGGTGCTGAGCGCGCCACGCGCGGGCGTGCTGACGGAATTGAATGTGCGCAACGGCGCGATGGTCTCGCCGGGCCAGACGCTCGCGAAGGTCGCCGGTCTGTCGAAGCTCTGGCTGGTGGTGGAGATCCCGGAAGCGATGGCGCTGCGTGTGCGCCCCGGCATGCAGGTCGACGCCACGCTCGCCGCCGATAACGCGCCGCACCTTACCGGACGCGTTCGCGAAATCCTCCCCGGCATCAACCCTGGCAGCCGCACGCTGCAAGCGCGCCTCGAACTGGACAACGCCGGCGAGCGCCTCACGCCGGGCATGCTCGTGCGCGCGCATCTGAGCGATGCGAAGCCCGTTTCGCAACTGCTCGTGCCGTCCGAGGCGATCATCACCACGGGCAAGCGCGCCGTCGTGATCGTGCGCAACGGCGATGGGCGCCTGCAACCCGTCAGCGTCACGACGGGCAGCGACATCGGCGCGGAGACGGCGATTCTTCAGGGACTCGCGGAAGGTCAGGAAGTAGTCGCCTCCGGCCAGTTCCTGATCGACTCCGAAGCCAGCCTGAAGTCGGTGTTGCCGAAGCTGTCCGATGCGGCCGCCGTGCCGGCCTCCGCAGCCACGGCGGCAACGGGGGCAACGGCGGCAACGGCGGCAACGGGAGCCATGCAGGACATGCCGGGCATGGCGGCGTCGGGCGCCGCCTCCTCGGAAGGAGACCGTCAATGATTGCGCGTCTCATTCGCTGGTCGATTCACAACCGGCTGCTGGTACTGCTCGCGTCGCTGCTGATCGCCGCGTGGGGCGTCTACTCGGTCACGCAAACGCCGCTGGACGCCCTGCCCGACCTCTCGGATACGCAGGTCATCATCAAAGCCTCGTATCCGGGCAAAGCACCGCAGGTCATCGAAGATCAGGTGACGTACCCGCTCACCACCACACTGCTCGGCGTGCCCGGCGCGAAGACGATTCGCGCGTATTCGTCGTTCGGCGACGCCTTCGTCTACGTGCTGTTCGACGACAAGACGGATCAGTATTGGGCGCGCTCGCGCGTGCTGGAGTATCTGAATCAGGTGCAAAGTCGTCTGCCGCCGGGGGCGAAGGTGTCGCTCGGCCCCGACGCGACCGGGGTGGGCTGGGTCTACGAGTACGCACTCGTCGACCGCACCGGGCGTCACGATCTGGGGCAACTGCGGGCGCTGAACGACTGGTTCCTGAAGTTCGAACTCAAGGCCGTGCCGGACGTCTCCGAAGTCGCCTCCATCGGCGGCATGGTGCGCCAGTATCAGGTCGTGCTCGACCCCGACAAGCTGCGTGCGTTCGGCATCTCGCAGGCGACGGTCGCCGAGGCGCTGTCGAAGGCCAATCAGGCGTCCGGCGGCTCGGTCGTCGAGATGGCGGAGTCGGAGTACATGGTGCGCTCGACCGCGTATCTGCGCTCGCTCGACGACTTCCGCCATGTCGTGCTTCGCACGGATGCCGGCGGCACGCCGGTACTGCTCGGCGACGTCGCACGCATCCAGGTCGGGCCGGAAATGCGCCGGGGCGTGGCCGAACTCAACGGTCAGGGGGAAGTCGCGGGAGGTGTCGTCGTGATGCGCTCGGGCAAGAACGCACTCACGACCATCGAGGCCGTCAAGGCGAAGCTCGCCGACCTGAAGCGTTCGCTGCCCTCCGGTGTGGAACTGGTCACGACGTACGACCGCTCGCAACTGATCGAGCGCGCCGTCGACAACCTGAAGGACAAGCTCATCGAAGAGTTCGTCATCGTCGGGATCGTTTGCGCGGTCTTCCTGTTCCATCTGCGCAGTGCGCTCGTCGCGATTCTGTCGTTGCCGCTGGGCGTGCTCACGGCGTTCATCGTCATGCGCTATCAGGGCGTGAACGCCAACCTGATGTCCCTTGGCGGCATTGCGATCGCCATCGGCGCCATGATCGACGCCGCCATCGTGATGATCGAGAACGCCCACAAGCATCTCGAAGCGTTCGAGCACGAACATCCCGGCGAACGGCTAAGCCCCGCACGACGATGGACGCTCATCGCCGAGTCGGCCGCCGAAGTCGGCCCCGCCCTGTTCTTCTCGCTGCTGATCATCACACTGTCGTTCATTCCGGTGTTTTCGCTCGAAGGACAGGAGGGGAAGCTCTTCTCGCCACTCGCGTTCACGAAGACGTACACGATCGCGGCGGCGGCAGGCTTGTCGGTGACGCTGGTGCCGGTGCTGATGGGATATCTCATTCGCGGGCGAATTCCGCACGAAGCGTCGAACCCGATCAACCGCGTGCTGATGGCGTTGTACCGGCCGTTGCTCGAAGCGACGTTGCGGCGTCCGTGGGTCGCCATCGGCGCGGCGCTCGTCGCCCTCGCCCTCACGGCGATCCCGATCTCGCGGCTGGGCGGCGAATTCATGCCGCCGCTCGACGAAGGCGATCTGCTGTACATGCCCACGGCGTTGCCGGGTATCTCGGCGTCGAAGGCATCGGAGCTGTTGCAGCAGACCGACCGGCTCATCAAGACCGTGCCAGAAGTCGAGACGGTGTTCGGCAAGTCGGGACGCGCCGACTCGGCCACCGACCCCGCGCCGCTGGAGATGTTCGAGACCACCATCCGGTTCAAGCCACGCGACCAATGGCGGCCGGGCATGACGCCGCAAAAGCTGATCGACGAACTCGACAGTCGGGTCAAAGTGCCTGGCCTGTCGAACGTGTGGGTGCCACCGATCCGCAACCGTCTCGACATGTTGTCGACCGGCATCAAGACGCCCGTGGGCGTGAAGATCTCGGGCCCCGATCTCGCACAGATCGACAAGATTGCAGCGCAGATCGAGGAGACCGTCAGGCAGGCGCCGGGGGTCACGTCCGCGCTCGCGGAGCGACTCAACGGAGGACGTTACGTCGACGTCGACATCGACAGGCTTGCGGCGGCGCGCTACGGATTGGCGATCGCCGATATTCAGGCGGTGGTGGCGTCGGCCGTCGGCGGCGATAACGTCGGCGAAGTCGTGGCGGGCCGCGAACGCTTTCCGATCAATCTTCGCTATCCGCGCGAATTCCGCGACTCGGTGCAGACGCTGCGCGATCTGCCGATCGTGACGGATCGCGGTGCGCAGATTCGGCTGGGCGATGTGGCCGCGATTCGCATCGAAGACGGACCGCCGATGATTCGTAGCGAAAACGCGCGCCTGTCCGGGTACGTCTACATCGATATCCGGAACACCGATCTGCAAACGGCGGTCGCCGGCATGCAGAAGCTCGTCGCCGAGAAAGTCGCTGTGCCCCCGGGCTACTCCATCGCATGGTCGGGGCAGTTCGAGTATCTCGAACGGGCGGCGGCGAAGCTGCGCACCGTGATTCCCATCACCCTCGCCGTGATCTTCGTGCTGCTCTTCCTGACGTTCAACTCCGCCGTCGATGCCTTGATGCTCATGTCGACGATCCCGTTCGCGCTCGTCGGCGGGTTCTGGCTGATCTGGGGTCTCGGGCATGCCGTGTCCGTCGCCACGTCTGTCGGATTCATTGCGCTGGCCGGGGTGGCGGCGGAATTCGGCGTGGTGATGTTGCTGTACCTGAAAGGAGCGCTGGCGCGGCGCGTAGCCAACGCAGAGACGCTCGACGACGCGTTGCTTATCGATGCCATTCGCGAGGGGGCGGTACTGCGGGTGCGCCCCAAGGCCATGACGGTCGCCGTGATTCTCGCGGGCCTCATTCCGATCATGATCGGCCACGGCGCAGGCTCGGAAGTCATGCAACGCATCGCCGCGCCGATGGTCGGCGGCATGATCACCGCCCCGCTGCTTTCCATGTTCGTCATTCCCGCCGCGTGGCTGCTGTTGCAGCGCCGGCGTCTGAAGCGTCTCGCGCGGCATGCGCCCGAGTCCTCCGACACGGCGCATGGAACCGTGTCCGAAGCGGTTCCTTCCGTGGTTTCCGCAGTTGTCCCCTCAGGCACCAACGTGCCGTCCACTCTCTCTGGAGAAAAGCAATGAAGCAAGTTCTTATCGTCTCGGGTGTTCTGCTGGCATCGCTCAGCGCATCGGTGTTTGCCGCCGGCGACATGGGCAATATGGCCATGCCGGCCAAGCCCGCACAGGCGGCACAGGCCGCACAGGCGGCACAGGCCGCACAGGCGGCACAGGCCGCACAGGCGGCACAGGCCGCCGCAGCGGCGAACGCCAGCACGGCGCTGACCGATGCGACGGTCAAAAGCGTCGACGCATCGACGGGCATGGTGATGCTCCAGCACGGCGCGATGGCCAACATCAGCATGCCGGCCATGACGATGGCGTACAAGGCGAAGGACGCGGCGATGGCCAAGGGCGTTCATGCCGGCGAGAAAGTGCGGGTGCGCGTGGAAAACGTGGACGGCACATTGACCATCGTACGCATGGACAAGTAAGCGACGAGCGCCCCGGGCGACGGGTCTCCCAACACGGCAGGCCCGTCGCCCGGGCATGCCATGGCAACGCAACGTCCTCCGGGCCGGGGGCGTCTGACGGGAACTTCATGCACTACATGAAGTTTTCCCTTGCCTTTTTGCAAACACTGTACAAAAATACAGCCACCTGTGCTTCCATACAGTGATGCCATGATCAAACTTACCGCCCGTCAACAGCAGGTCTACGAACTGGTTCAGCAAGCGATCGAGCGCACCGGCTTTCCGCCGACGCGTGCGGAGATTGCCGCCGAACTGGGCTTTTCTTCCGCCAACGCTGCGGAGGAGCACCTGCGGGCGCTGGCGCGCAAAGGGGTGATCGAGCTCGCCGCCGGTCAGTCGCGCGGTATCCGCCTCAAACGTCTGGACGAAGCCGGCGGCGCCCATCAGTTCACGCTGCCGCATATGGGCCTGATGCAACTGTCGCTGCCGCTGGTCGGTCGCGTCGCTGCGGGTAGCCCGATTCTGGCGCAGGAACATATCGAACGTAACTTCCAGTGCGACCCGAACCTGTTCGCGCGCCAACCCGACTACCTGCTGAAGGTGCGCGGGATGTCGATGCGCGATGCGGGCATTCTCGACGGCGATCTGCTGGCTGTGCAGAAAGCCGCCGACGCACGCGAAGGCCAGATCGTCGTGGCGCGCATTGGCGACGACGTGACCGTCAAACGCTTTCACCGTGTGAAGGGCGGCGTCGAGCTGATCGCCGAAAATCCCGACTTCGAAAACATCAATGTCGACGAAGGCAGCGGTGATTTTGCGTTGGAAGGGATTGCGGTCGGTCTGATCCGCAACAACGATCTCTGACCGTCGTTCCGCGCGAATTCCGGGGCCGCAAAAACGCAGCAGTCATGTCGTAATCGCGTCACGCTACGCCCCATTCCCTGAAGTTTTGCATTTCCGACTGCGCCGGGCTGGGTCCGGCGCCCGGGCCCTGCTGTGCCTGCGATTTGTGATGACGTTTTGCGACGCACATCTCAACCCTTCGCACCGCAGCGAGGCACGTCCCTCCGACCCGCATTGGAAGAAGGATCGCATCATGGCTCGACTCTTTGGTTTGCTGCGTACGTCTCTTGGTCAATCGCGCGTGCGCGTATCGTCACAAACGCGCCTCTCGGCGGTGTATGGACTGTCGGCATTGTCCGGCCCGTTCGCTTCGGCCCCCGCCATCGCGCGCTCGTACACGATACCGGCCCGAACCCGAACCACGACCCTGCCGCGTACGATCGCCGCCGCCATGGCGACAGCCACGCGGCGCGCCTGCCCTGCCGGAAAAGCCGTCAACGCATCGCGCAATGTGCGCGAGCAGCAAGCGCGGCGTGACGCCCCGGCCACGCAGGAAACTCTGGATGTCCGCGTGTACCGCGACCGGTCGCACATCGTGATGGTCGGCACGTTCGCGGACATCTGCCGCAAACTCGATCAGGCGGTCGGCGAACAATTCTGTCAGGCAGCGGTGTAATGCAAACCGTTGCACGAGACCGATGCGTCGCTCGCTGCGCATCGGTGGCGCGGTCCCGCTCAGTTGGTGCTTAGTTGGTGCTTAGTTGCTGCCTGATCGACCTCAATCGAGCTTAGTCGTGCCTAGCCGGGCTTGATCCGACGGACTCCGACGTCTTGCCAAGATCGCGCAGCGGGTTGTCGGCGTCATGACGCTTGCCGTCGAAGAATCGCTCGATATCTTCCCGTCTGACCGCTTCGATGCTCGCGTGCTGCCAGCGCGGTTTGTGGTCCTTGTCGACCACCATCGCGCGAATGCCCTCCACGCCCTCTGCGCCGATGCGACCGTCGAGGTTGAAGACGCTGCGCATCATCAGCCATTCCTCGCGCAATTCGTCCGCCAATGACAACTTGCGAGCGCGGCGCACCTGTTCCAGCGCCACACACACCATGAGCGGCGAGCGCTTCGTGCGCAGCAGGTCTTCCGTCTCCTCCGCCCAACCGGAGTACTCGCAACGCGCTTCAAGTTTTAGCGCATGCAGGATCGCCGGCATGTCCGCCAGCCCGAAGTGCTCGTCGATCACGTCGCGCAACGGCGCCAGCTTACCCGGTGCGAGTCCGGCCGGCGGGAGACTTTCGCGGCAGAACGTGCGCGCAGCGTCGAGCACGGCTTCGCTGTCCGGCCAGTCGTGATTGGCGAGATGCTCGCACAGTGCCGGCAACGAGGCACGTGGCAGCACCGCATCGGCCAGACCGATTTCACAGGCATCGACCGCCCCGAACACAATACCTGTCGTCCCCAGGTACTCGCCAAGATGCCCAGCCAGATTCGCGAGAAAGAAGCCACCGCCGACATCCGGGAACAGACCGATGGCCGTCTCGGGCATCGCCATGCGCGTCGCTTCCGTCACGATGCGCAGCGCAGCGCCTTGCGAAATCCCCATTCCCCCACCCATCACAACGCCATCCATCAGTGCGATGTAAGGCTTCGGGTACGAAGCGATGGTGTAGTTCAGCACGTACTCGTCGGTGAAGAAATCCATGATGTCCGTACGCCCTGCACTGATGGCCTCATGGAAATAGCGAATGTCGCCGCCCGCGCATAACCCCTTCTCCCCCTCACCCTGCAACACCACACCGAGCACCGTCGGATCGTCACGCCACTCGGCAAGCGTCGATGCTATCGCACGAATCATGTCGTGCGACAGCGCGTTGAGGGCTTTCGGACGCGTCAGCGTGATAACGCCGATGCGGCCACGGATTTCGGTTCGAACAAATTCGGTCATGTCTGGCGGAGATTCAAAAGCGTCAACGACACGGATGCGATAGCGCCCGCCTATCCTGCACAGGCAGCTCACGATCCTTGCGGGCAATGGACTGCCGGCGCACGCGGGATAAGCAAAGACATCCTCGGGACGACAAACAAAAAAGCCGGCGCAATGCACCGGCTTCTCTTCCAACAAACTGGCGCCTCGGCGCATGCAGACCATCGTCCGCCGCGCCGCCGCACCATCGCCGGCCTTACTTCTCTTCGCGCGAGGCGCGCTTGCGCTCGTGTTCCTTCAGGTGACGCTTGCGCAGGCGGATCGTCAGCGGCGTGACTTCGACCAGCTCATCGTCGTCGATGAATTCCACGGCGTATTCCAGGTTCAGCGCGATCGGCGGCACCAGACGCACGGCTTCGTCGGTACCCGACGCACGTACGTTCGTGAGCTGCTTGCCCTTGATCGGGTTGACCACGAGGTCGTTGTCGCGGCTGTGGATACCGATGATCATGCCTTCGTACAGCGCGTCGCCCGGCGAGACGAACATGCGGCCGCGATCTTGCAGCTTCCACAGGGCATAAGCCACGGCAGCGCCGTCGTCCTGCGAGATCAGCACGCCGTTGCGACGCTCACCCAGCGAACCGTCCTTGAGCGGTGCGTACGCATCGAAGATGTGGCTCATCAGGCCCGTACCACGGGTCATCGACAGGAAATCGCCTTGGAAACCGATCAGACCACGTGCCGGAATGCGGTACTCGAGGCGCGTGCGGCCACGGCCGTCCGACACCATGTCCAGCATTTCGCCCTTGCGGCGGCCGATTTCTTCCATGACCGCGCCCTGATGTTCGTCTTCCAGGTCGATGGTCAGCATTTCGTACGGCTCGTGCTTCACGCCGTCGATTTCCTTGAGCACCACGCGCGGACGCGACACGGCCAGTTCATAGCCTTCGCGACGCATGTTCTCGATCAGAATCGTCAGGTGAAGTTCGCCACGGCCCGACACTTCGAAGACGGAATCCTCGTCGGTGTCCTTCACGCGCAGCGCCACGTTGTGATTCAGTTCCTTGTCCAGACGGTCGCGGATCTGACGGCTCGTCACGAACTTGCCTTCACGGCCGGCCAGCGGCGACGTGTTCACGCAGAAGTTCATCGTGAGCGTCGGCTCATCGACGGTCAGCAACGGCAGCGCCTCGGGCGTTTCCACGTCGCAGATCGTCGCGCCAATACCCACGTCTTCGATACCGTTGATCAGCACGATGTCGCCGGCTTGCGCGCCGTCTTCCGACATCACACGCTCCAGCCCCTTGAACGTCAGGACCTGGTTGATCTTGCGCTTGAGAATTTCACCGTCCGGACCCGAACGCATGACGACTTGCTGGCCCGGCTTGATGCGGCCGCGCGTAATACGGCCGATACCGATACGGCCGACGAACGTCGAGTAGTCGAGCGAGCTGATCTGCAATTGCAGCGGCGCATCCGGATCGGCGTCGCGCACCGGCACGTGTTCGAGAATCGCATCGAACAGCGGCTTCATCGTGCCTTCGCGAACGTTCGAATCGAGGCTGGCGAAACCGTTCAGGGCCGACGCGTACACGACCGGGAAGTCGAGCTGCTCGTTGGTCGCGCCGAGCTTGTCCATCAGGTCGAAGGTCTGGTCGATGACCCAGTCCGGACGTGCGCCCGGACGGTCGATCTTGTTGACCACGACGATCGGCTTCAGACCGAGGCCCAACGCCTTGCGGGTCACGAAGCGCGTTTGCGGCATCGGGCCTTCGACGGCGTCGACGACCAGCAACACGCTGTCGACCATCGACAGCACACGCTCCACTTCACCGCCGAAGTCCGCGTGTCCCGGCGTGTCGACGATGTTGATGTGCGTGCCCTCGTACTCGACGGCGCAGTTTTTGGCGAGGATCGTGATGCCGCGCTCTTTTTCAATGTCGTTCGAGTCCATCACGCGTTCAGCGACTTGCTGGTTTTCGCGGAAGGTGCCCGACTGGCGCAGCAACTGGTCGACGAGCGTGGTTTTGCCGTGGTCGACGTGCGCGATGATGGCGATATTACGGAGAGCGCGGGTCATGAAAGAGGTGCTCGAAAAAGCCTTTGGAGAATCCGCGATTCTACCACTTGCGTATGTCCCACGTCATGGCCTTTCTGCATTGCAGCAACGCCGGGCGACTTTGACTCGCCAGCGTCACAAAATTTTCGCCACCCCGTTTCGGTTTCGCCCCCCCTCAACTTCCTCGCGGCGCCCGTCAATTAGAGCATTTCGTCTAGACATTTGCGCAATATTTGCCTAGACAACTATTGCATCGACTTGAAATTAATTAAGTACCCACTATAATCATGCCAAGTCAACTATTGCAGCTGCACGAAAATGTCCGAATCTCCCGTGACCTCCGCCGCGACCGCACCGACCTCCCAGCCGGAAGCGCCGCAAGCCGATCCGCCACGCAACGGCTACAACATCGACGATTCGCTCGGGTATCTGGTGGCGCGTGTGCGTCAGCTGATCCTCGCGGAACTGACGAAGGAGACGTCGCAGTACGGGCTCACCAGCACGCAGGCGACCATGCTCTACAAGGTGGCGACGGGCAAAAGCAAGACGGCGGCCGATCTGGCGCGTGACTACTGTATCGACGCGAGCGCAGTGACCCGCCTGCTCGACCGGCTCGAAGCCCACGGACTGCTCGTTCGCGAGCGCAGCAAGACGGACCGGCGCACCGTGAACCTGAGGGCGACCGAAGCCGGCTATGCCATGGCCGACCGGATGCCGGACATTTTTACGCGCGCCGCCGACCATCTGATGCGCGGATTCAGCGTGGAGGAAGTGGGGTTTCTGAAGAGCCTGCTGCGACGCGTGATCGCCAACGGCGACGTCGGATGACGGCGACCACCCGCCCCCCGACCTCCCGATCGTGTCCGAAACACGTCGATTTCCGTTCGGAAAAGCCTGCCGAGTCCACTGAGTCCACTATTTCGTGCCCTCGTCAGCGCCAGCACCCGATACATGCCAGTACAAGACTTCACTCGTAAAGGTTTTGCGATGAAAGCGGTTTCACCATTCCTCCCGCGCTTGCGGGCTCGCTCAGCGATTTCCGCCATTTGTCTGGCGGCTGTCACGTTGGGCTTTGCCGGTTGTGCGAACTTCGCCGGCATTCACAGCGACAAGCAGATCAGCACGCCCGACCAGTATCAGACGCAGCGCAGCCTGCCCGCCGAGGGCGGCCAGTGGCCGGGCACCGACTGGGCACAGCGCTTCGGCGATCCGCAGCTCGTGTCCCTGATCGACGAAGCGCTCGCGGGCAACCCCGATCTGGCTATGGCTGCGGCCCGTCTGAAGGCCGCGCGGGCTCAGACCGAAGGCGCCGCCGCCGCGTTGCTGCCGTCGGTCGGCTTTTCGGGCGACGTCTATCGCGAAAAATTCACCGAAAACACGATCTATCCGCCGGGCTACGGCGGCACATGGTTCACGCAAGGCGATCTGAACGCCTCGCTGTCGTGGGAACTCGATCTCTGGGGCAAAAACCGTTCGGCACGCGCACAGGCCACGTCGGCCGAGCGTGCCGAAGACGCCGAAGATCAGGAAGTGCGTCTCGCCCTGTCGACGGCCGTTGCCCGTTCGTATAACCAGCTCGCGCAGCAATACGCATTGCACGATGTGCTGGCGCGCATCGGCAAGCAGCGCCAGACCCTCGGCAAGCTCACGTCCGACCGCGTGCGCGCCGGTCTCGACACGCAAGTCGAGCAGCAACAGGCCGACAGCAATAGCGCCGACATTCAGACGCAGATCGCCCAGCTCGACGGCCAGATCCTGCTCACGCGCCACCAACTCGGCGTCCTGCTCGGCAAGGGCCCGGATCGCGGTCTGGACATCGCGCCGCCGAAGCTCGCCCAGTTGCCCACACCCGCGTTGCCCGACAACCTGCCGCTCGCCCTGCTCGGGCGTCGCCCGGACATCGTCTCGGCACGCTGGGGGGTGGAATCGCAACTGCAGGGCGTCGATGTCGCCAAGGCGCGTTTCTATCCGGACGTGAACCTGAACGCCGCCTTCGGCTTCTCCACGTTCGGGCTCGGCAAGCTGCTCGATCCGACCAGCCAGAACATTCAGGCCGGTCCGGTGATCTCGCTACCGATCTTCGACGGTGGTCGTCTGCGCGCCAACCTGAAGGGCCAGTACGCCGCGTATGAAAGCGCGGTGGCGAACTACGACGCCACGCTCAACAAGGCGCTCGGCGACATCGCCGACCGCATGTCGTCGATCCGTTCGGCCGACAAGCAGATGGTGTCGCAGCGCGTGGCGCAGGACGCCGCACAGCGCGCCTACGACCTGGCGATCGATCGCTACAAAGCAGGCCTCACGCCGCAGCTGACCGTGCTCACCGCCGAGTCGTCGCTGCTCGCGCAGCAACAGGCGCGCGTGAACATCGACTTCGCGCGGCGCGACCAGCAGATCGGCCTGATCAAGGCCCTCGGCGGCGGTTTCGACGCACAGGCCGCGGGCCTCGTCGTCGGACAGGAACGCCCCTCGACGACGGACGGCGAATCCGTCAACGCGCAATCGCATTAATGCACGCATGCACTGAGCGCCACGCAAAACAAGACAAACGTCAAAAAGCACATTGAGAGATAAGTACGGAGCAAATGATGAGCGAGAACCAACAGCAAGCGCCCGCCCAGCCGGCGCAGAACAATAACAAACGACGTCGCATGATGCTGACGCTGACGGCTGTGATCGCCATCGCGGCCATCGGCTACGGCGCTTACTACGCGCTGTATGCGCGTTATTACGAAGACACCGACGACGCATACGTCGCCGGCAACGTGGTCCAGATCACGCCGCAAGTGGCAGGCACCGTGACCGGCGTGAAGGCCGACGACACGCAGATGGTCAAGGCCGGCCAGCCGCTGGTCACGCTGGATCAGACCGACGCCCGCGTCGCCCTGCTGCAAGCCGAGGCGAATCTCGCGCAGACGGTGCGTCAGGTGCGCACGTACTTCGTGAACAACGATGCCTATGCCGCGACCGTCGCCATGCGCGAATCGGAACTGACAAAGGCGCAGGCCGACGTGAAGCGTCGCGAGATGGCGATCGCCACCGGCGCCGTGTCGCGCGAAGAACTCGCCCACGCGCAGGACGCCGTGAAGTCCGCGCAAGCCGCCCTCGAACAGGCGCGCGCGCAGTTGGTGTCGAACAAGGCGCTCACGGACAAGACCTCGGTCACCACCCATCCGAACGTGCAGCAAGCGGCGGCCAAGGTGCGCGCCGCCTATCTCGACTACGCGCGTACGTCGATCCCCGCCCCGGTGGACGGCTATGTGGCCAAACGTTCGGTACAGGTCGGCCAGCGTGTGGCGACGGGTGCGCCGCTCATGGCGCTGGTGCCGCTCAACGAAGTCTGGGTCGACGCCAACTTCAAGGAAGTGCAGATCGCGCACATGCGTGTCGGTCAGCCGGTGACGCTCACGGCAGACGTCTATGGCTCGTCGGTGGAATACAAGGGCACGGTCGCCGGCTTCTCCGCAGGCACGGGCAGCGCGTTCTCGCTGCTCCCGGCGCAGAACGCCACGGGCAACTGGATCAAGGTGGTGCAACGTTTGCCGGTACGTATCGCGCTCGATGCGAAGCAGTTGGAGCAACATCCGCTGCGCGTCGGTCTGTCGATGCAGGTCAAGGTCAACGTGCGTAACACCGACGGCAAGGAACTGGGCGAAGCGCCCGCCCTGCCGGTGTATTCGACCGACGTGTACGACAAGGTCGGTCACGACGCCGACGACATCGTCGCGAAAATCATTACCGAGAACGCCGGAGCGAGCGCCAATACGGGCGCAAACACCGGCGGCGCCAACGACACGCGCAATCAGCCGGCCCGCGCGCGTCCCCTGTAAATCGGAGGGGGGTGCCCCCACCCCCTTTGACATCTCATGGCAACTCAAAACGCTCCTGCCCCGCTCTCGGGAGGGCAGCTGGTACTCGGCACCATCGCGTTGTCGCTCGCCACGTTCATGAACGTGCTCGACACATCGATTGCCAACGTATCCATTCCCGCCATCTCCGGCGACCTCGGTGTCTCGTCGAGCCAGGGCACGTGGGTGATTACGTCGTTCGCCGTCGCCAACGCCATTTCGGTGCCCCTGACCGGCTGGCTGACGGAGCGCTTCGGCGCAGTGCGACTGTTCATCTCGTCCATCCTGCTGTTCGTGCTGGCATCGTGGCTGTGCGGCATGGCGCCGACGCTCGAAATCCTGCTCGCGGCACGCGTGCTGCAAGGCGCCGTGGCCGGGCCGATGATCCCGCTATCGCAATCGTTGCTGCTCTCGAGCTATCCGCCCGCCAAGAGTTCGATGGCCCTCGCCTTATGGGGCATGACAACGCTCGTGGCGCCAGTGATGGGGCCGATTCTCGGTGGATGGATCTCGGACAATTATCACTGGCCGTGGATCTTCTACATCAACATTCCCGTCGGCATCGGCGCGGCTTACGTAACCTGGCTCATTTATGCCAAGCGTGAGACACCGACACACCGCAAGCCGATCGACACCGTCGGACTGGCCTTGCTGGTGCTGTGGGTCGGTTCATTACAGGTGATGCTCGACAAGGGCAAGGAACTCGACTGGTTCAACTCGTCGACCATCGTCGTGCTTGCGCTCGTGGCGCTGGTGTCGTTCTGCTTCTTCGTGGTGTGGGAAATTACCGAGAAACATCCGGTGGTCGATCTCACACTGTTCAAGCGGATCAATTTCACCGGCGGCGTCATCGCGATTTCCGTGGGCTACGGGTTGTTCTTCGGCAACCTGGTGATCCTGCCGCAGTGGCTTCAGATCTATCTCGGCTATACGGCGACGGAAGCCGGTCTGGTGATGGCGCCCGTGGGACTGTTCGCCATCATTTTGTCGCCGATCATCGGCAAGTTCCTGCCCAAGCTCGATGCCCGCTGGGTCGTGACCGTCTCGTTCCTGCTGTTCGCCCTCGTGTTCCTGATGCGCTCGCACTTCAACACGCTGGTCGACACCCGCACGCTGATGATCCCGACCTTCCTGCAAGGCGTGCCGATGTCGATGTTCTTCATCCCGCTCACGGCCATCATCCTGTCGGGGTTGCCGGGACACCGCATTCCGGCGGCGGCGGGGCTGTCGAATTTCGTGCGGATCACCTGCGGTGCAGTAGGGACGTCGATCGCCACGACCGTTTGGGACAACCGGATCTCGCTGCACCATGCGCAGCTCACGGAGAACCTGACACCGTACGATGCAACGTTCAACGGCTCCGTGCAGTCGCTCAATCAGTTGGGCATGTCCACACCGCAGGCACACGGCTACATCGACCGGTTGGTGACGCAGCAATCCGCCATGCTCGGCGCGAACGACATCTTCTGGATCTCGGCCGTGTTGTTCGTGCTGATGATCGCGATGGTGTGGATCACGCGTCCGATCCGTGGTGGCGGCAGCGGTGCCGACGCCGCCGCCGGCGCCCACTGACGCAACAGGCTTCCCCCCGAGTGCCCGGCCTTGTGCTGTCCTACCGGGCACTGCTTGAACCCCGCTGAGGTTAGCGGGGTTTTTTTATGGGGACGCGCGAGTCGGCAGGGGACGGCGGGGCGGTGGTACGCGTTAGTCAGTGACCCGGCAACACGCGAACCGACCTGCGCACTTCGTCTATCAAAGCAGATCTTCGCGTTATCGCGCCACGCGAACGTCCGGGCGTTGGACGATAAGGGGCATTCGGCTTCCTTACACACGATCATCGTCCCTTCACTCGCCCAATGCCCAAAGTTCCCTCCCGACCCGCCGGCGACGCGTACCGCGCGCGCGACCTCTCGAATCCGATCTCGCCCGGCACATCCTCGCGACAACACAGGGAACCGACGCGCACCGTCACCCGCCCGCTCGGCATGCCGGCCGGCGCCGCGCCGCGCACCGGTGCCCCGACCCCTTCGCCCCAGGCGCGCACCTTGCGACAACCGTTGCCGGGCGACCTTCGGCCTACCCCCGCCGCTCAAGGCTCGGCTGCCGGCGCCGAGCCCTCGCCCGCCGTCAGCGATGGGGGCTGGCGTCATCTGATTGGGCAACTGGGCCAACTCGACGCGCCGCCCTCGCCATTGCACTGCCTTGTGGCCGTCCCACCCCCCGCCGGTCCGCATCTGACGTGGATTCCCCCGGCGCACGACAGCATGGACGTGTACGCCCCGTCCGTCGCGCCCCCCGTCGCAGGCGCAAAAGAAGCGAAGGAAATCGTCAGGCAGGTCGTCAATCAGGCGATTCGCGCGTTGCCGGAGACCGACCGGAATGCCCCCGACATTCTGTTTCCCGAACAGCATCAGGCGAGATTTAACGCCGACAACGGCCCGCTCGACGCCCGCGACGTCATGACGCTTGCCGGAAAAATCGAGGACCGGCTGGCGCAATATGCTTCGCCTCCCACGGTGAAGCTGCGCCTGCCGGTCTCGGCGTCGAACCGGGGCGATCTGCTGCCGTTTCTGAACAAAATCGCACCGGGCAGCTACCTCAGCGCTCATCGGGTGAGCAATGACGAAATCGTCCTGACCAGCCGCCTCAAACGTACGCCAGGCCAGGGAGAGAAGCTTGCCCAGCATGCGCTGATGCAATGCTTCGACGATGCGTGGGCCGCGCTGGGCGCCACGGGCACGTCGTTGCCGCAGCAACAGCGAATCGATCTCAAACGGGACTTCGTCGGCACCCCGCTCACGGCCCAAAACGCCATCGATCTGCTGCAAAACATTACCGTGCTCTCGGAGGATCACCGCATTTCCCGGCCGGGCAACACGCCCGATGCCGCCCCCCCCGCCCCCCACGTCGACCGAAGCGATCGCGTGGCTGATCGATCTCGCGGATCAGGGTGTGCGTGCCCCGTCGACCGGGCCTGCGCACAAACAGTTGTTCACCCTGGTGGGCCAGCAAGCCAGGCAGCATTGGCTTACCGACAGACTCGATACCGCTTCCACCATCAATTTCCTGACGGGGCTCAATCGCCACCTCCAGACGATTCAGGACCCGTTGGTCCAGCGCACCGCACAGGCGCTCGATCGCAAGATCGGCGGACTCCGGTCCCACGGTCCGGAGGGGCCGCCGGCAACGCGCCTGAACGATAACGTCAACGGCCGGAAATGGGAGAGCGCGTTTGCCGAGACGCTGGCGACGAACCCGTCGCGGGGCATGCTTCGCTCAGCCACCGACATGCGCCGACTGCTATCGACGGTACTCGCGAGGTGCACGCCCGAGCAGCAGACGGCGGTGGCGCTGGGGACCGTCAATCGCATCGAGAGTGCGTATCCCGGCAGTTGGCTGAACGACGACATGGCGAGCACGCGACTCCTGGAAGAGGCCACCCCCGCCGCACTGCGCGCCTTTTTGAATACGCCGGCCACCGACGGGCCGTCCTGCATGGCCACTTATCTGGTGGCGTGCCGATTGCTGGCCGCCATGCAGGACGACGCGCCGAACGTCGCCACGTGGAAAGCAGCGTCCGACAAGAACTATGAAGCTCTGCTCGACGAGCGCGGCGAAGAAAAATTTCCGGAAGACGGCTACCAGACAGGGCCGAATGTCGGCATGCTGATGCGGCATCAGATTTCCCCCAACTTCGTGAACTACGACGACGAGGAAGATGTGCGAGGCGTGTTGTCCAGCGTGACGGACTTCGACGCGCGCACGCCGCAGATTGACGCCGCGCTGGAAACCGGGCGTCCGAGCATCTGGGGCTCCTCCGGCACGACCAACTTTATCCTGCATTTTCTGGCCGATGCCGTGCAAGACCGGCAAACCGCAGATGCCGTCAAACGCATGGACATGAACCACATGGTGCTGGGCCTGGCCACGATGGTGATGCACGACGGTGGGCATTCGCTGTACGAGGTGCTGAGGGTGCTGGACCAAACGGCCGACAAGCTGCCCGACCCGGTGCGTCAACCGCTCGCGCCCGCGCGCGTGCCGGCCTCGAACTACGCCGCCTTCTTCAACCGCTTCGCACACGATCCGGAGACCACGCAACTGCTTCGGACCGCCAATGAGCAGGCGTGGCAATCGACGCTGGCGTACCGGCGGGAACTGCGGGCGTAACGAGGTCCGTGACGAGGTCCGTGACGAGGTCCGTAATGAGGTCCGTAATGAGGTCCGTGACGGCGTTCGGTGAGTCGATGCCGGCATATGCGGCGCGGCCCATGCGCGCCGGCGGACGGCGCATGGGCCGTTCGACCGGCCCGGCCGCGCCGTCAGCCTACGAGGTAGCGCAACGCGGCCGTCGCCACGATGCTGATGACGACGGTCGGCAGCAGCGAAAAGCGTAACGCGACGAACAATGTCACGGCCAGCGCGAGCAGATCCGCGGGACGGTCGGCGACGAACGACGGTGCGATCACCGAAATGAGTACGCACCCCGGCAGGCTTTCCATCACGGCGCGCATGCGCGGGCTGAGCACGCGATCACGCAGAAGCAGAAAACCGACGATACGCGTGGCGTAGGTCGTGGCCGCCATGAGGGCGACCGTGGCGAGCGGCAGAAGCGAAGCGACGTTCAGGACATCAAGCATTGCGCGGCTCCATCAGCACGGCAGCCAGCAGACCGGCCACGGCGCCGGCGGCCACATACCACGAGCCCGGCACGTAAAGATACGTGAGCGCCGCCGCGATGAGGCTCGCCAGCCACGGCAGGCTCTTGCGCATGCCACGCCACATCCCCCGCAGCAAGACGAGGAAGACGGCGGTGAATGCCATATCGAAACCATATCGTTCGATATCGCCAAGCACCGGCCCCAGCACGGCGCCGAGTGCGGTGAACACAATCCATGCGAGCCAGAGATTGACGGCCACACCGAGGTAATACGGCAGACTGACGCGAGACGCGTTGCGCGCCTGCGTATCGGCCAGCGCCATCGCCCATGCTTCGTCGCACATCAGGAAAAGCGACGGCAATGCGCGACGCAACGGCACATGGCGAAGCAACGGTGCGAATGCAGCCCCCATCAGGATATGACGCGAATTGACGAGGCAAGACATGGCCACGATCAATGCCAGATGCGGCGGCGATGTCCAGAGATGGACGGCCGTGAACTCCGATCCGCCGGCGAAATTCATGCCGGTCATGAGCGGCACCAGCCAGGCGGGCATGCCCTTCTGGGTCGCTTGCGCGCCGAGCACCATGGCGAACGGCACGAATCCGAGCATGACCGGCAACGAGGCGCGCATGCCGCGCGCGACTTCGAGTTTGACATCGGACTGCCGTGACGATGCAGCCGAAGAAGACATTCCAGACACAACCACTCCTGCGAAAACTACCGGATGTGCAGCATAGCGGACGTTGCACCGCGCCGTCTTGTATGTTCTTGCGGTTTGCCGCGATGGCGGCCTCCCCGGTCGAGACGGTCAGTGCTGCGGGTGCCGTGGGTGTCGCTGGTGAGGTCATCGCCTGCGCGACGATTTACGCCATTCGCTCGCGTTCGTGCCGGGTGCCGGCAGGCGTCACGCAATCGCAGTATCATTGCGCATCCCCCAGCCCGGGGCCTGCGCGGCGAAATGCCATCGAAGCGCCGTCGGAGGGCCGGGAACGTACTCTCCGCCAGCAAAAAACAAACATCATGAATACCCCGCAGAACCCGATCGAACGCTCCGAAGTCACTTTCCGCTTTCTGGCCGAGCCGGCCGCCGTCAACTTCGGCGGCAAGGTGCATGGCGGGTCGCTGATGAAGTGGATCGACGAGGTGGCTTACGCTTGCGCCGCAACGTGGTCGGGCCGGTATTGCGTGACGGTCAGCGTCGGCAATATCCGCTTCCGTCGTCCGATTCTGGTCGGCAATCTGGTGGAACTGCGTGCGCGCATTGTGGCCACGGGCCGCACCAGCATGCATATCCACGTGTCGGTCCACGCAGGCGACCCGAAGTGGGGCGAGCTGCGCCAGACGACCGACTGCCTGATGGTGTTCGTCGCCGTCGACGAGAGCAATCACCCCGTGGGCGTGCCGTCGTTCGAGCCGAAAACCGACGAACAGAAGGCATTGGCGAAGTACGCCATGGACGTGAAAGCCGCGCTCGACGCCATTGTCGAACTCAAGCCGGAAAACGTCGCGAACTGACTGTACACGACAGCGGGGCGTCGTCGCGCGCGATGCGCGCTACGTCCCCTGACGAACGTCCGGACGGCGCACAGCCGAACGCGATGCATCTTCTCGAAGGTGACTCCATCATGCCGCGCGGCACCGTCAAGCGTTATTTCCCCGAGAAGGGGTACGGCTTCATCACGCCCCACCATGGCGGCGAGGTCGTCTTCGTGCACGAGACGGAAATCCGCGTGCCCGGCGCATCGACGCTCCGGGAAGGCCAGATCGTCGATTACGAAGTCACCCCGGGCGACGCCTACCTGCTCGCGGTCAACGTCCGCGAAGCATCGGGCTGACGCGTTGTTGTCGTTGTTGTCGCTGTCGTCGTCCTCACGCGCCGCTCCCTCCACCGCCCCTCATCCCTCGTAACGTTGACGCCCACTGGCCCCGCCGCATACGACATTTCGTCACGCCGGCGTGCCCGACTCGCCTGTCAAGGTTGACAGTTACCGGATGCACGATCCGGTGATCGAATACGGATATGCGAATGCCTGCTCGGTGACTTCAGGGCATCGGCGGACCCGCTATTCGTCAAGGAGGCTGTCATGCCAATGGGAACCGTCAAGTGGTTCAACGATGAAAAAGGGTTCGGTTTTATCTCGCCGGACAACGGTGGTGAAGACGTATTCGTTCACCACACTTCGATTGAGGTCGACGGCAGAAGAACGCTGACCGAAGGACAAAAGGTCGAGTACGAGGTGACGCAAGGCAAAAACAGTCTTCAGGCACAACGCGTCAGACCGCAATGATCTATGGATCTATGCGGCGGCCTCCGCCAACCGGCCGCCATGCGCCCACGGTGACATGCCCCCGTGAGATCGCGTTTACCCGGCGCTCCCCCCTACCTGACAACGTTGACAGTTTCGGGCAGCGCGATACTGTACTTAACTACCGTTGTGGACGGCCCACGGGCGGCACACCTCGCTCCCGTCATTCGCTGATGCGACAGGCTGCGTCCCTTAACCCGACATTTCGTCCAGGAGGTCGTCATGACAAAGGAACTCAACGAACAGTTTACGCAACGCAAGAGCACCCCAACGGCAGACGCGGAAGATATTTTCGCCCACTACTCGGCCATTCAAAGCGTTAGCGTCGCGCACGCGGCAGACCAACAAAAGGTCGAGTTCGATACGTCGAATGCACCTAAGCAACCCGGGGCCCAAAGCATCAAATCGATCTGATCCGCTCGGTCGCCCCGGCAGACGTTTTCGTCACTGCGTCTTGAGCAATCGCTGAGGCGTGAGCAATGCCTCGCCGTCCAGGCGAGCGACGCCCAGCAAGCGTGCCGCCATATCCGCACCGGCCTCAGCGTACACCTTGACTTCGATGCCGTCGTGCGCGGCGGCGCAGGCGCGCAAAGGCGCCGGACAACGAACGTCGTCCAGACGCAAACGTTGCCCGTGGCTGAATCGCTTCGCGAGCGTGTCGTCGAGCCACACCGCCGGTAGCGTCTTGAGCAACGCATCCACCGGTGCGAGCTTCGCCACACGCTGCGCATGATCGAGGGCGTTCAGGTCGTCAAGCGTCACGGCGCCGTCGAGGGTGAGCGGGCCGACCGCCGTGCGGCGCAACGACCGCAGATGCGCACCGCACCCCAACGCCTCACCGATATCCTCCGCCAGCGTGCGCACGTACGTGCCCTTGCTGCACGTCACGCGAAACGTGAACTCGTTCGCCACCGGCAACGCGCACTCGGTCATTTCCAACAGATGAATCGTCACCGCACGCGCTTCGCGCTCGACCGTCTGCCCGGCGCGAGCATACTCATACAGCGGTTTGCCGTCGCGCTTGAGCGCCGAGTACATCGGCGGGACCTGCGCAATCTGGCCGGTAAAGCGCGGCAGCACCGCGCGAATCGCCGCCTCGTCCACCTGCACGGCGCGCGTGAGCAACACCTCTCCTTCCGCATCGCCCGTTGTGGTCGTCTCGCCCAGACGCACACGCGCTTCATACGTCTTGTCGGCTTCCAGCAGGTCTTGCGAGAACTTCGTTGCTTCGCCGAAACACAGCGGCAGCAACCCTGTCGCCAACGGATCGAGCGTGCCGGTGTGACCGGCCTTCAACGCCTGAAGCAAACGCTTGGCCTTGATCAAGGCATCGTTGGACGACAGACCGAGCGGCTTGTCGAGCAACAACACACCGTCGAGCGGGAAACGAGGGAGTTTTTGGCGGGGTGCCTGCGAACGCGGGTCCGTCATGGGTGGGGATGACTCGAGAAATTCGAATGGGGTGACACCTCGGCACGCATCGACGGCGCCCGGGCGTCGCAACGCTGCCGGACTCGCTGTGCGCCAGCCCGGCAGGCTACGTTTTCAATCGACGGTTACTTGCCGTCGCCTTCCTTGTCGCTACCGTCAAGGTCGTCGGCATCGCCGTCGGCTTGCGCATCGTCCTTCGCCCGCGTGGCGTTGGCCGTATCGATCAGACGAGACATCTCGATCGCACGTTCGATCGACTGGTCGAAGTGGAAATGCAGCGTCGGCACCGTATGAATGTGCAACCGCTTGAACAGCAGATTACGCAGGTAGCCTGCCGCTTCATTGAGCGCCTCACCGGTCGCTTTCGGATCGCCGGTGAGCGTCGTGTAAAACACCTTCGCGTGCGCATAGTCGGGCGTCACTTCCACGCTTTGCAGCGTGACCAGCCCAATGCGCGGGTCCTTCACTTCGCGCTGAATCAACTCCGAGAGATCACGCTGGATCTGATCGTTGATGCGAAGATTCCGACCGGGAACGCCACGTTTTTTTGCCATAACAAACTCGCTAGTAATGCAATGGCCCACGCCGCCGGTTTCCCGGCTCGGTGGGCCATTCCACTTCCGTTGTGCAAATCGCGTTACAGCGAGCGCGCAACTTCCGTGATTTCAAACGCTTCCAGTTGGTCGCCTTCCGTAATGTCGTTGAAGTTCTTCACCGACAGACCGCACTCGAAGCCTGACTTGACTTCCTTGACGTCATCCTTGAAGCGCTTGAGCGAATCCAGTTCGCCCGTGAAGATGACCACGTTGTCGCGCAACACACGCACGTGCGACGAACGCTTGACGAAGCCGTCGAGCACCATACAGCCCGCCACTGTACCGACCTTCGGCACCTTGAACGTCTGACGCACTTCGATCAGGCCAGTGATCTCTTCCTTCTTCTCCGGCGCCAGCATGCCCGACATGGCCGCCTTCACCTCATCCACTGCGTCATAGATGATGTTGTAGTAGCGAATGTCGATACCGTTCGACTCGGCCAGCTTGCGCGCCAGTGCATCGGCACGCGTGTTGAAGCCAATGATGACCGCCTTCGATGCCGTTGCCAGGTTGACGTCGCTTTCGCTGATGCCACCGACCGCCGCATGCACGATCTGCACGCGCACTTCCGGCGTCGAGAGCTTGTTGAGCGACTGGGCCAGCGCTTCCTGCGAACCCTGAACGTCTGCCTTGATGATGAGGGGCAGCGTCTTGACTTCACCTTCGGCCATCTGCTCGAACATGTTCTCCAGCTTCGCAGCTTGCTGCTTGGCCAGCTTCACGTCGCGGAACTTGCCCTGACGGAACAGCGCGATTTCACGTGCCTTCCGTTCGTCCTGCACCACCAGCACTTCCTCACCGGCGCCCGGCACTTCGGACAGCCCCTGGATTTCCACCGGGATCGACGGGCCGGCTTCCTTCGCGTTCTTGCCGGTTTCGTCCAGCATGGCGCGAACACGGCCATATGCCTGCCCAGCCAGTACCATGTCGCCACGGTTGAGCGTGCCCGACTGCACCAGAATCGTCGCGACCGGACCCTTGCCCTTGTCCAGCTTCGCTTCGATCACGATGCCCTTGGCCGGTGCGTCGACCGGCGCCTTCAATTCCAGCACTTCGGCTTGCAGCAGCACGTTCTCGAGCAGATCGTCGATACCCGTACCCGTCTTCGCCGACACCGGCACGAACGGCGAGTCGCCACCGTATTCTTCCGGCACCACACCCTCGGCCACGAGTTCCTGCTTCACGCGGTCCGGGTTGGCTTCCGGCTTGTCGATCTTGTTGATCGCCACCACGATCGGCACACCGGCCGACTTCGCGTGAGCGATCGCTTCCTTCGTCTGCGGCATCACGCCGTCGTCCGCCGCGACCACGAGAATCACGATGTCCGTTGCCTGCGCACCGCGGGCACGCATGGCCGTGAAGGCCTCGTGACCCGGCGTGTCGAGGAACGTCACCGTACCGCGCGGCGTGTCGACGTGATACGCACCGATGTGCTGCGTAATACCGCCGGCTTCACCCGCCGCCACCTTGGCGCGACGAATGTAGTCCAGCAGCGAGGTCTTGCCGTGGTCGACGTGACCCATCACCGTCACCACCGGCGGGCGCGGCAGCGCTTCTGCCACCGACGCCTCGTTGCCGAGGTCCAGCAGCGTTTCCGGATCGTCCAGCTTCGCAGCGATCGCGCGGTGGCCGAGTTCCTCGACCACGATCATCGCCGTTTCCTGATCCAGCACCTGGTTGATGGTCACCATCTGGCCCATCTTCATCATCAGCTTGATGACTTCGGCGGCCTTGACCGACATCTTGTGCGCGAGATCGGCAACGCTGATCGTTTCCGGCACATGCACGTCACGCACGACCGGTTCGGTCGGCGCCTGGAATGCCTGACGGTCGTCCTGCGCATGACGGTCGCCGCGACGGCCGCCACGGCCACCGCCACGCCAGCCATCCGAGCCACCGCTCGTATCGCCGCGCGTCTTCATGCCGCCGCGCTTGTTGCGATTGTCGGTGTCCTTCTGCCACGCGCCCGGCTTCTTGTCCTTCTTGTCGGCAGCGCCCGCCGTCGTCGAGGCCGGTGCCGCGACCGGCTTCTTGTCCGCCGGCTTGGCGGCAGCACCTTCCGGCTTGGCCGGCTTGTGCAGCGTGCCCTTTGCGGCGTCCGGCTTCGCCGGGGCAGCGGCAGCCGGCGCCGGCTCCGGCGCCTTCAGCACGCGACGCGGCGCGTTCATCATCTCGCGAATCGCACGGGCTTCGGCTTCCGCCGCCGCGCGACGCTTGCGAATCGCTTCTTCTTCGGCGCGCGCCTTGTCAGCCGCAGCGCTCGCCTTCTCGGCGGCCGCACGGGCTTCTTCGCTGGCCTTGCGGGCCTGCTCACGCTCGGCGTCGGCCTTGGCAGCGGCCGCCTTCTCGGCTTGCGCTGCCTTTTCGGCTTCGGCCTTCGCCGCCTTGTCGGCTTCCGCTTGCGCCAGCTTTTCGGCTTCGGCGTCAGCAGCCTTGGCTTCGGCCTTCGCCTTTTGCTCTTCGGCCGCCCTGGCCGCTGCGGCAACGCGCTCCGCTTCCTCACGCGCACGGCGCTCGGCAGCTTCCTTCTCTTCGCGCTCGCGACGCTCGGCTTCTTCGCGCTCCAGTTGTTCCTGGCGACGCTTGAGCTCGGCCGCTTCCGCCGCCAGACGCTCCGCTTCGCGGCGTGCGTCTTCCTCACGCAGACGCAGCGCTTCGTCCTCGGCCGCAGCGGCGGCGTTCTCGGCGCCTTCCGCCACGTCGTCACGCTTGACGAACGTGCGCTTCTTGCGCACTTCGACCTGAATCGTCCGCGCCTTACCGGTCGCGTCGGCCTGCTTGATTTCCGAGGTCTGGCGACGCGTCAGAGTAATCTTCTTTTTGTCGCCGTCGCCAGCGCCGTGCGATCGGCGCAGGTGCTCCAGCAGACGGGCCTTGTCGGCTTCCGTCACCGAATCGTCGGCGCTGAGTTTGTCCACGCCGGCGGCTTTGAGTTGCTCCAGCAACACGCCGGCCGGCATTTTCAGTTCTTCAGCAAATTGGGCTACGTTGATGCTCGCCATTCAAACCTCTTCAAGCAAGGCCAGGCGCCTTGCGGTTAACTTCAAAGTTCACTGTTCCATATGCATGCCGGGGCAGGTCATCATTGGAACCAGTGCTCTCGCGCTTTCATGATCAGGGCCTTGGCGGCTTCCTCGTCGACGCCCGTCATTTCGGTCAGTTCGTCGACAGCCAGTTCGGCCAGATCATCGCGCGTCTGAATTTCATGCTCGGCCAGCTTGGCCAGCAACTCGGGCGTCATGCCGTCGAGGCTCTTGAGGTCGAGCGCAACACCTTCGACCTTCTCCTCGGTGGCAATCGCCTGCGTGAGCAGTGCATCGCGCGCACGATTGCGCAGTTCGTGCACCGTGTCCTCGTCGAATGCTTCGATTTCGAGCATTTCGTTCAGAGGCACGTAGGCAATTTCTTCCAGGCTCGAGAAACCTTCCTCGATCAGGATGTCCGCCACTTCCTCATCCACATCGAGACGCTGCATGAACAAGGTACGCAGCGTGCCGCGCTCTTCGTTCTGCTTCTCGGCCGATTCGTCCGGCGTCATGATGTTGATCTGCCAGCCGGTCAGCTCCGACGCGAGGCGCACGTTCTGACCGCTGCGACCGATCGCGACCGCCAGTTCGTTCTCGTCGACGACCACGTCCATGCTGTGCTTCTCTTCGTCCACGACGATCGACTGCACCGCCGCAGGCGCGAGCGCGCCGATCACGAATTGCGCGGGGTCTTCCGACCACAGCACGATATCGACGTTCTCACCACCGAGTTCGTTACGCACCGCCTGCACACGTGTGCCACGAATGCCCACGCAAGTGCCGATCGGATCGATACGCTTGTCGTATGCCACGACGGCGATCTTGGCGCGCACGCCCGGATCACGGGCAGCCGACTTGATCTCCAGCAGGCCCTGTTCGATTTCCGGCACTTCCATGCCGAACAACTCGATGAGGAATTCCGGCGCCGTACGCGAGAGTTCGATCTGCGGGCCGCGAGCCGTGCGGTCGACCTTCACGATGTACGCGCGAACGCGGTCGCCGATACGCAGGTTTTCCTTCGGGATGAGCTGATCGCGACGCAACAGCGCTTCGACACGGCCCGACTCGACGATCAGGTTGCCCTTATCGAGACGCTTGACCGTACCGGTCATGATCTTTTCGCCGCGCTCGAGGAAATCCGACAGGATCTGCTCGCGCTCGGCATCGCGAATACGCTGCAAAATCACTTGCTTGGCGGCTTGCGCGCCGATACGGCCGAATTCGACCGACTCCACCGGCTCTTCGATGAACTCGCCGATTTCGATCGACGGATTGTCTTCCTTGGCTTCGAACGACAGAATCTGCTTGTCCGGCTCTTGCAGACCCGCTTCGTCCGGCACTACCAGCCAGCGACGGAAGCTCTCGTGCTCGCCCGACTCACGGTCGATGTGCACGCGAATGTCGACGTCTTCGGTGTAGCGCTTCTTGGTGGCCGAAGCCAATGCTGCTTCAAGCGCGCCGAACACGACATCTTTGTCGACGTTCTTTTCGCGCGCGAGCGCATCGACCAACAGCAATACTTCGCGACTCATCGTTTGCGACTCCTAAAATCAATCTGCGGCACAAGGCGCGCACGGTCAATATCCGCGAGGGTGAATTCGAGCAGCGCCGGGCCGCCCTTGCCTTCGAATTCAAGGCTCAAGTTTTCGCCTTGCGGCGCCTGCAAAATGCCGCGGAACTGCTTGCGGCCTTCGAGCGGCACACGCAACGTGAGACTCACTTCGACACCGGCGAAACGCTCGAAGTCCCGCAGCTTGCGCAGCGGACGGTCGAGCCCCGGCGACGACACTTCAAGTCGGTCGTAATTGACGTTCTCGACCATCAGGACATGCGAGAGCTGACGGCTCACCGTCTCGCAGTCATCGATCGTAATGCCCTCCGGCTTGTCGATATACACGCGCAGCAGTCCGCCGCCCGCGCGCTCAAGATCGACCAGCTCGTAACCCAGGCCTTCGACCGTGGTCTCGATCAGTTCTGGCAATTGCAACTTTGCTCACCCTAGAAAAACTCGCGCGCATCAGCAGCGCCCGACATGTCTGCGCGCCCCGCATGGGACGTCGCACGATGCCCGCCTCGACCGCCCGGGCCGGTGTACCTGAGTCGGCACACCCACTCCCCGACGCGGCGGCATCGGCCGCGTAAAACGCTCGCGGCAAAAAAAAATGGGCGAAACGCCCATTTCTTACAGCCTCATTGCGCATGAGGTGCGCGTCGCAGCAGAACGCCCGACACGCAAACCAGCTTATTCATTGATTTTATATGGTTTTGACCCGATTTGCAACGCTTGGCACCGCAAAAGCCTCTCGACAGGGCATCGTTGCTACCTTGCTGCACCGCAAAATCGGGGCAACGACTCAGCGGGACCGGTTGCCGCCGCGATTACCGCGGTTGCCCTGATTTCCGCCACCGCCACCCGCGCGATTTCCGCCGCGACTGCGATTGCCATTGCTATTGCCACCACCATTTCCACCGCTACCGCCTCGCGACTGGCCACCGAAACCACCGCCCGCATTCCCCCCCGCATTACCGCCGCCAAAACGGCGACCCTCGCCGCGCGGCGAAGGCGTCTGCCCGGGGTAGCCACCACTCGGCCCCACAAAGGCGGTGAGCGGGTTGGCACGCGGACGGCGCGACTGGCCAGGCTCGCGAGCGAACACGCCGAGCGCCGTCTGCATCGGATCCGGCTGACGACGCGGCTCCTTCGGCGCACCGGCCTTAGCGCCACGCCCCCCGTTGCGCGCGCCCTTCTCGTCCGACGCAGCGCCCGGCATCTTCATGCCGACGGCGGCGAACAGCGAGCGCACCTGCGCTTCGTCCATTTCCTCGTAACGGCCGCGCTTGAGCCCACGCGGCAGTGTCAGCGGACCGTAACGCGTACGGATCAGACGGCTCACCATCAGCCCGGCCGCGTCGAACATACGACGCACCTCGCGGTTCCGGCCTTCGGCCAGCGCCACGTGATACCAGTGATTCGAGCCTTCGCCGCCACCATCCTTCAAACGCAGGAAGTTGGCCTCACCGTCTTCGAGCTTGATGCCGTGCAGCAGTTGCTGACGCGACGCTTCGCTCAGTTGACCCACGGTCCGGACCGCGTATTCGCGCTCGATCTCGTAGCGGGGGTGCATGAACCGGTTCGCCAGATCGCCCGAAGTCGTCAGAATCAGCAAACCTTCCGTGTTGAAGTCGAGACGACCGACGGCGAGCCACTTCGCCGTCTTCATCGGCGGCAGACGATCGAACACCGAGGTGCGGCCTTCCGGATCGGAGTGGCTGACGATTTCGCCTGCCGGCTTGTGATACAGCAGCACGCGCGGCGGCTTGCTGGTAATGCGACGCTTGACGAGCTTGCCGTTGATACGAACCTGATCGGTCGGCAGAATGCGCTGCCCGATGTGGGCCGGCTCCGAATTCACGGACACGCGACCGGCAAGAATCAACTCCTCCATTTCGCGGCGCGAACCCATGCCGGCTTCGGCCAGCACCTTGTGGAGCTTCGGCGCTTCGTCGTCCGGCGACAAGACACGACGGTCCGCCGGGCGGCGACCGCGCTTCGCAGCAGCGCTATCGCCTTCGGCATCGTCACCGTCGAATCCGCCCGACGTCACAAACGCGAACAGATCGCCATCACCGGCATTGCCGGCATTGCCCTTGCCGCGCCCACCGCCGGCCGGCCCCTTGCGACCACGCCCCTGCGTCTTGCCCGGCGCGCCCTGACCACCCTGAGCGGCGTGTCCGCCCTGCGCGTTTTGTCCGCCCTGCGCGCCTCGTTGCGCGCGGCCGCCCGATGTTGCGCCATTCGCGCCGGCGGCCTGCGACGATTGCTGCGCATCGTCGCGCTTGCCGCCACGCGGCTTGCGAGAATTTGCGCGAGCGCGCCCCTGGGCCGCCGCCGGTGCGCCTTCGGCGCCCGACGCCTGCGCCTGCGGCGCGTCGAAGGACAATGCCCCTTGCGCGGCGTCCGACGCGGCAGCCTCGCCGTTGTCGTCGCCTTCGCGCTTGGCTTGCTGAGCCGCACGACGGCGGGCGATCAAACTGCGCGGACCGCGGCGCAAGCCTCGGCGCGACGCCTTTTCATCGCCGCCCTCACCTTCCGGCGAACGTGCTTCGGCACCGGCATCGCGTGCGTGCAGGTCCTGGGATTCTTCGTTTTGTTTCAACACAACCTCATTGGAAAACGGGATCGTCGCGGGCAGGCATAAGTCGCTGCCCTGATCCGTGTTCGCACCATGAATGCGCGGCAAATACGTGCCGCGACTTCGTTCTTATCGCAAACGGTCCTTCGGGTGAGTGCGGCGCCAGGCGCCGCGACCTCAGGTACCGGTGACGAGATTCTTGTCGTCCCCGT
The DNA here is from genome assembly GCF_902459655.1 of Pandoraea anhela. GTDB lineage: Bacteria > Pseudomonadota > Gammaproteobacteria > Burkholderiales > Burkholderiaceae > Pandoraea > Pandoraea anhela. Next base: position 28,473 of record NZ_CABPSB010000009.1, on the reverse strand, counting down.
CGTTCTCGTCGTCGTCCATCGCACCGGGCGTGGGCTGCCCGGCGGCGGCTTCGTTCGCTGCCGAGTCGACAGCGTGGGGAGGAACCTCCTGCGCCAACGACGCTGCGGGATCTGCCGCATGCGCCGCGTCGTCTTCGGCCCCGACGTCTTGCCCGATGTCATGCCCGACGCCCTGCTCGCTGTCCCGCATATCTTGCGGCGAATCTTCGCCCGCAGGAACCGCAGCGCCCGACACTTCGGAAAATTCCTTGTATTGCGTCCCGCCCTCGCCATCCGACGATTCGATGTCGAACCTCGCCGGCACATCGCCATGCGAGTCGCCATCCGCTTCGCTGACTTCGTCCGCGACCAGCACATCCGCCGCGTCGCCATGCGCGGTGCCGTCCTGCTCACTGACGTGCGTCACGCCGTCGAGTTCCTCGGCGGCCGTCGAAATTTCGGCAGACGGGTCGGTCGCCACTTCGTTCGGCGCCTCGGCAGCCACATCTGTCACGACGTTTGCCGCCGCCTCCGACACGCTATGCGCCGACGCTTCGGCTTCGGCCATCACGGCATCGAGCAGCACCGCTTCCGTGAGCACGTCGCCGGATTCAGCCGCTGCGTCGGCCAACGGCTGTGGCCGCTGATCTTCCGGCAACCCTTGCGCGAGCGGCAAATCGTCGGCGCGCGACTGTGCGAGACGGGCGAGCGCTTCGGCATCGGCGACCGGGACATCGTCGGACACCGCCGCCTCGCCCTCCTCACCCTCGGCGCGCTCGCCGAATTCGATATTCTGCTGCGCGAGCAAATCGATCTGCGCCTGCGCTGCCGGATCTTCAAGCGGCGGCAGCGCGTCGAGCGCACGCAAGCCCAGATCGTCGAGAAAGTCCTTGGTCGTAGCGTACAGGCCGGGGCGTCCCGGCACGTCGCGATGACCGATCACCTCGATCCAGCCACGATCTTCGAGCTGCTTGATGATCTGCGTGTTGACCGTCACGCCGCGAATCTCTTCGATATCGCCACGCGTGACCGGTTGGCGATACGCGATGATCGCCAGCGTCTCCATCACGGCGCGCGAGTACTTCGGCGGCTTCTCCGGATTGAGGCGGTCAAGGTATTCACGCATGCGCGGACGGCTCTGGAAACGCCAGCCGGTGGCCAACGCCACCAATTCCACACCTCGGCCATCCCATTGCACGCGGATTTCCTCGAGCAGCGCGCGCACCGTGTCGCCAGACACGGCGTCATTGAAAAGCTTGCGCAGATCGCCGACCTTGAGCGGCTCCTGCGCGCAAATCAACGCGGTCTCGAGGACGAGTTTCGCCTCTTGGGTATTCATGTGCGACTAAGCAGACCGGGGGCTTGGCAACCCGGTATCAGGAATAAATGGATGCTTGGAACACGAGAAACGGTCGTCGATGGAAAAAACAACCGCTTCGCATAAGCGCGCGCCCTTTTGTGTTCGGTCGTAGTGACGGCGGCGCGACCAGAGTGCTTCGAAACGACCTGCCGGGAAAACGCCCAGGCCGATAGTGCGGCGAGACGGACGTCCGGTATGTGCGCAATTATTACTGAAACACCGACGCCCGTAAAGCATCGTCGAAACCCTGAGGTCCCGCCTGCCGAAACGGCGGGTCGACGCCTCATGGTAAACTCTCAAAATAACTTCAGGGGCCTCCATGACCACCGAGATCGGTCGCATTCCCGGCAACCCCATTCCGGTTGCCCAGCCTCGTTGTTCCACCTGCTCACTGGGGCAGTTCTGCCTGCCCGTCGGCATCCCTGAGCCGGAGCTGGAACGACTGGACGCACTCGTAAGCGAGCGCCGCCGCCTCAAAAAAGGCGAAGTGCTCTATCACGCCAACGATGATCTGAGCGCCGTCTACGGCATTCGTTTCGGGTCACTCAAGAGCTGTGTCACGGCCCCCGACGGCCGTGAGCAGGTCGTCGGCTTTCACCTTCAGGGCGAACTGATCGGCCTGGACGCCGTGGCCGACAACCATCACCCGAGCACCGCCATCGCGCTCGAAGACAGCGAGCTGTGCATCGCACGCTTCAATGAGCTGGAGACGCTTTCGCGTCAGGTGCCGTCGCTGCAACGTCAGTTGCATCGCCTGATGAGCCAGGAAATCCGCAACGAACACCAGCAATTGCTCGCGCTCGGGACGATGCGGGCGGAGGAACGTCTGGCCGTCTTCCTGCTGAACCTGTCGGAGCGGCTGTCCGCACGGGGCTACGCTGCCAATGAGTTCGTTTTGCGCATGAGCCGCGAAGAAATCGGCAGTTTCCTCGGCCTCAAGCTCGAAACGGTCAGCCGCCTGTTCTCGCGTTTTGCGCAGAACGGCATGATCGAGATCCGCCAGCGCCACGTCAAGATCGTCGACGGCGTGGCCCTGCGTGAACTCGCCGGCGTGCAACACTGCTGATCCGGCTTGCGGGGGCGCACGAGCGCCCCCGCTCCTGCGCCCCCCTCACCGGGCCTCTCGCTTCCCCGCGTTTCCTGCACTTCCTGCACGTCCCGCATTTCCATCGATTCCCGCGCATGCATGCCGGTCGGCCACGACCGAAAGCCGCACGTGTCAGACACTTCCCCGTTACCGATAAACTACCGGCGCCGCCCGGCCAACGCCTTGCGCCAGATCAAACGTCGCGCATGACGGGGAAACCGCCCATGGGTCTGTTCGACAAGCCCGGACAAACCCTCCATAATCGGCGCGTTCGCCGCACGGCACACCCGCCGCGCGGTGTTTCGAGCGTTGGACCCCGACGGAGGCCGTCGTTATGCCCGCAACCATATTTCTAAGCCCGGAAGACGCCGAGCACGCGTTCTACGAAGCGTTGCGCGCCGGCGACACGGATACGCTGATGGATGTCTGGTCGGAAGACGAGGAAGTCGTCTGCATCCATCCTTCAGGGCCGCGTCAGGTCGGCCCGGCGGCCGTACGCGCCAGTTGGCGGCAGATTCTCGCCAAAGGCGGGCTGCAAGTGACAGTGAGCCATCTTCAGGTCGCCCACAACCCGTTGTGCGCCGTGCATAACGTGCTTGAGCAGATTCAGGTCGAGACCCACCCGGAGGCGCGCTACGCGTTCGTGCTGGCGACCAACGTCTACCTGAAAGAAGCGGACGGCTGGCGTCTGGTGCTGCATCACGCCAGTCCGGCGATCGGTCACGAGGACACCGGCGCGCAGTTGCCGCGCACGCACCGCCTGCACTGACGGTCTTGTCCGGGCGCTTCTGCTCACCACTCAGTCCCCCTCAGCCCCCCTCAGCCCCCCTCAGCCCGCCACTCAGCGCGCCACGGCTGCCGCCACATCCCAATACGGCACCGGACCGAAACGCGCCTGTAGAAACTCGATGAGTGCGTGGGTTTTCGGCGGCACGAAGGTCCGGCTCGGGTAAACGGCCCAAATCGCGACCTCCTCCGCCAGCGGATACGCCGGCAGCACCGGCACCAGGTCGCCGCGCTGCAAGTGCGCCCCGACATCCCATGTCGACTTGAGGGCGATGCCGACGCCGGCGAGCACCGCATCGCGCAGCACCTCCCCGTTGTCCGAGGCCAGGCGCCCACTCACCCGCACGTTCAGCGTGCCGCCCGGGGTCACGAAGCGCCAATCGCGCTGATCCCCGAGAATCAGGCACTCGTGACCCGCAAGATCGCCGGGGTGCTTCGGTGTACCATGCGCCGCGAGATACGCCGCAGACGCACACAATGTCCGCGTATTGGCGGCGAGCTTCCGGGCGACGAGCGTCGAATCCCTTAGCGCCCCGACACGAATGGCGAGATCGACGCCCTCTTCCAGCAGATCGACAATGCGGTCCGTGAGCCGAAAATCCAGCGAAATGCCGGGATAGCGTTCGAGAAACGCTGGCAAGGCAGGCGAGACATGCTGACGCCCGAACGACGACGAGCACGACACTCGCAAACGCCCCTGCGGCGCGGCCAGCCCCTGCCCCACGCTCGCCAGCGCCTGCGCCTGTGCGGCGAGCAACGCCTGCGCCTGCACCAGAAACACCTCGCCTTCTTGCGTGAGCACCACACGACGCGTTGTCCGGTGCAGCAACCGCGCGCCGAGCGTCGCCTCCAGTTGCGCGAGCCGTGTACTGGCCGTGGCCGGCGACAACCCGCGCTCACGCCCCGCTGCCGAGACGTTTCCCAGGGCGGCCACCCGAACGAACAACGCCACAGTATCGAGGTCCAATGACATTTGACGGATTTTCCAAAAAATCTTTTCCGTATTATCCGGATTATCAAAGCAATCGACTAGCCGTAATCTCTCGCTATCGAATCCGGCACGTCGCCAAATCGCCCCAGGGCGGGCGGTGCGCCACCCCTTCAGGAGAAAGCAGATGAAAGCCATCGGATTGACCCGTTACCTGCCCATCGACGACCCCAAGTCGCTCGAAGACATTGAACTGCCCACGCCGACGCCGACCGGTCGCGACCTGCTGATCAAGGTCGAAGCCATTTCCGTGAATCCGGTCGACACGAAGGTGCGTGCCCCGAAGGACAAGATCGAATCCGCCCCACGCGTGCTGGGTTGGGACGCCGCAGGCACCGTCGCTGCCGTCGGCCCGAACGTCACGCTCTTCAAGGTCGGCGACCCGGTCTACTACGCGGGCAGCATCACGCGCCCCGGTGCGAACAGCGAATTCCATCTGGTGGACGAGCGCATCGTGGGTCACATGCCGACGTCGCTCGATTTCGTGAATGCCGCCGCGCTGCCGCTCACGACGATCACCGCGTGGGAAGCATTGTTCGATCGTCTCGGCATCGCGCCGGACGGCAGCGATGAAGGCAAATCGATCCTGATCGTCGGCGGCGCGGGCGGTGTGGGGTCCATTGCCATTCAACTGGCCCGCCGGCTGGCAAAGCTGACGATCGTGGCAACCGCCTCGCGACCGGAATCGGCCGACTGGTGCCGACAGCTCGGCGCGCAACACGTCATCGATCACTATCGGGACATGCCGGCGCAGTTGAAGGCCATCGGCCTGCCGCAGGTGGATTTCGTGCTCTGCCTGAACGACACGGATACGCATTTCCCCGCAATGGCCGACGCCGTCGCCCCGCAGGGCAAGATCTGCTCGATCGTGGAGAACGCGGGACCGCTCGAAGTCGGCCTGCTCAAGAGCAAGAGCGCCACGTTCGTCTGGGAATTCATGTTCACGCGCGCCATGTACGAGACGCCGGACATGATCGCGCAGCACAAGCTGCTGACCGAAGTCGCGCGACTGGTCGATGCCGGCACGCTGCGCACGACCGTGGGCGAAGTGCTCGGCCCGATCAATTCGGCGAACCTGCGACGCGCTCACGCGCAACTCGAAGGCGGCCGCACGATCGGCAAGCTCGTTCTCGCCGGGTTCTGAGCGACACCTGTCACCACGCATCAACGCACATCGGCACACGTCAACACGTGCGCTTCCCGCGCCGGCGCCGCCGTGGCGTCGGGCGGCCACCCAAGCCGCCGCTCGCGCGACGCAGCAAAAAACGAAACGGCGCTTGCCTCATCCAGGCAAGCGCCGTTTGACCATTGTGCCGCCACGCTACCGTGATAGCGCCATTTGACCGGTCCGTCACTCGTCCCCGTCGGGCACGCGACATGACACCGGCAACGCGCTGCGACGTTCGCACGATCACCTCGTCACTTCGTCGCCGGTGTCGTCCCCTCAGGCAACGCGACCGCCTCGGCCGGATGCACGATCTCGCCGCCAAGCGCGCTCACACCGGCGATCAGACGCTCGAACGCCGCGCCGACCCGTGTGGGGTCGCCCTTCACGCCGAGGTCGATGTGACGACGCGCGTAAATCGCTCCACGCTCGGCGTCGCCCACGCTCGGCAGACTGAACACCTTGATCCCGTCGTACTCGGCTTCGATCGCTTCCATGAGCGGCGTGAGCGTCGATTCGGCCAGTCCGAACACGAGCACCGAGCGCTCGGTGTGCTTCGTCAGGTGATGCAGGTCCGCGTAATAGGTATCGAGCGCCCAGGCCATCATCGGCCACGCCATTACCGGAAAGCCCGGCATGAAATGATGGTGCTCGACGGAGAACCCGGGAATCTTGTTGTACGGATTCGGCAACACGCGCGCGCCCACCGGGAACTCGCCCATCTTCAGGCGATGGCGGTTGTCCGGCTGCGTCATGTCGGCCACGCCATCGGGGCTCGTGTCGGCGATACGCTCCATGATGAGCGCTTCGGCTTCCGGCGTGAGCGCCAGCGGCACGTTGAGCGCCGCCGCCGCGCACTGACGCGTGTGGTCGTCCGGGGTCGCGCCGATCCCTCCCGTCACGAACACGATGTCGTCGCTGGCGAACGTACGGCGCAGCGTGGCCGTGATGCGTTCCGGATCGTCGCCCACGTACTCGGCCCAGCCGAGTTGCATCCCGCGCTCGGCGAGCAATTCGATGAACTTGGGCAGATGCTTGTCGTGACGGCGTCCCGAGAGAATTTCGTCGCCGATGATGATGATGCCGACCGCCATGATGCTTCCTTTGTCTTGTCGTCAGTGCCTGAAAGATTGCGCGGCGCCGTATGGCGGCGCGCAGTTTGACGATTGTGCCACTTTCACGGCGAACCGTTGGGGGAGCGTGGTCCCGGCAATCGCGGCGAGTCAGACGATTCAGACGAGTCAGGCAATTCGGGGGATCCAGCGGATTCGGGCGGCGCGAACGATGACCGTCCCGAAGTCGCTGGCCCCGGCGGCCCCGGCGGCAAATCCTCGCTCTCGGACGCCGGCGTGCCGGCCACGGGCAACACCGTCGCGGCGAGCGTCGGCTCGCGGTGTGCGTCTTCAGCGCGCATGCGAGACAGCGCCCGCAGGCAATAGTGGGCGAACCACAGCGCCGAGAACACGAAAATCACCACATACAGCCAGATCGCCAGCAGCGCAATGACCGGGAACAACACGATCATGACGACGGACGAGACCCACAACAGCGTCGGCAACGAACCGAGCAGGCCGGTCGCCACGCCGATCACGAGCAGCGGCAGACGCTTTTCGCGCACCAGCCGACGCCGCTCTTCCGCACTCGCGTGATACGCCAGCGCGTCGTACGTCATCACGCGATACGTCAGCCAGCCCCACAGCAGCGGCGGCACGATGGCGAAAAACGGCGGCACCAGCCACAGCGGCAGCGTCACGAGCGCGGCGATCAGGAAGACGAACGTCGCACCGAGCGACTGGCCCAGGCTGCCCCAGAACGAGCCGCCCTGCCGGGCTTCGAGATGAATGAAGTGGCGGCGCGAGAGATGCCGCAGCACCGCCGGCATCGACCATCCGGCAATCAGCAGCAGCGCGGTCACGACGATCAGCGGAACGAGCAGCGCCACCAGAATGAACGGCGCGAGCGCCATGCGCACGCTATCCACGCCGAAATAGCCGAAGAAGCGGTAAATCCACTGCGTGAATTCCCACTGTTCGAGCCAGACGCGAAGGAAATCGGTGAACGGTTCCCATCCGAACCAGATCACGGCGCCCCAGAGAAGACCGGAGACGATGAAGGGCATTGCGGTGAGCCACAGCATGCGGGGATGCAGCAGACTCACGAGCGCGCGGCCAAGCGCGCGAAGAATATCGTTCATGCAGGTGCGATACGGACCGGATCGGGCGTCGCACGGACGCCCGGCCGGCAGAGCCTTAGGGATAAGGCCTTGATGTTACAGCACCGGCGCGCGGTCGTAGAAATAGATCCCGTGCGGCGAGCGCCCGACCGGAATGGTATTGATCAGCTTGCGCGAAGCCATATCGATGATGCCGACCTTGCGCGCCCAGCGGAACGTGACCCACAGCGTTTTCCTGTCGGCGCTCAGTTCCATGTCGTCGGGTCCCGGCAGCAGACCGGTGATGTTGCCGACGTTCGTGAGCGATTCCTGATCGATGATGCTGATGGTGCTCGACACCCGGTTCGAGATCAGCACGTGCTTGCCGTCGGCCAGCGAGCGGAAGTTGTGCGCGCCCTTGCCGGTCGGAATCGTCTTGACGATCTTCTGGTTACGCCAGTCGACGACCACCGCGTGGTCCGCACCGGTCATCCCCACGAGCAGATACTTGTCGTTCGGCGTGAGCCACACGCCGGCCGGACTGTCGCCGACCTTCAGCTTCCAGATCACCTTCTGTGTCGCCAGATCGATGGCCGCGACCTCGTTCGATTCCTGCAACGAGATGAAAACGAGCTTGCTGTCCTGCGTGAACACCAGATGGCTCGGCATCTTCTTGATGGGAATACGCTGCGCCACGCTCAGGTTCTTGCCGTCGAAGTGGTACACATCCACGCGGTCCAGACGCAAGGCGTTGGCGACGAACCATTTCTTGTCGGGCGAGAAGCCGATCTGGTAAGGATCTTCGATGTTTTCGATCTTGCGCTGGATCTGCCCGGTCTTCGGGTCAAGGAAGACAAGGTTGTTGCCGACCGAATTGGCGACGATGAGCGACTGATTGTCAGGCGTGGCCATCAGGTGATGCGGCTCCTTGCCCACCGGGAACGTCTGAATCACCTTCTGGGTAGCCTTGTCGATCAGGCTGACGCTGGCGTCGGCCGAGTTGAGCACGACCACGACGCTGTCCGGCGACGGCGCCGCCGCCCGGACAGGACCGGCCAGCGCCGCAAGACCGAAGGAAGTTGCCAGGGCAGCAGCGATCAGAAGTTTGCGCATTACGAAGTCTCTCGGAAAAGTCTCGCTATTGTAGGCCGGGAACCCGTCGCTCACGCGCGTCCCACGGACATTTTTTGATCAGGCGAAACACTATCCCGACACTTCATGATCCAGCGCAAACGCTCACTAGCCCCGCCCCCCGGCGTCGTCGCCTCAGCGCTGCAACGCCTCCCAAACCTTGTGCAAGCGCTTGACCGACACGGGCATGGGCGTGCGCAGTTCCTGCGCGAAGAGCGAGACGCGCAACTCCTCGAGCAGCCAGCGGAACTCGTCGAGCCGCGCGTCGCCGTGATCGCGCCGTTGCGATGTCGCCCGCTGCCAGTTTTGCAGCAACGGTCCGAGTTCGCTCATGGCCCGGGCGTCGCGCGACGGATCCGCCTTGAGCTTGTCGATCCGCCCGGCCATCGCCTTCAGGTAGCGCGGAAAATGTGCCAGTTGCGCGTACGGCGTGTCTATCAGGAAGCGCTTGCCGATCAACCGTTGCAATTGCGCCGTCAGATCGGCGTGAGCCTGTGCAAACGGCCTGGCCTGCGCCAGCTTCTTCTGCAGCGCTGCGTACTCGGTCAGGATCTGTCCGGCGAGTCGCGCGATTTCCTGCGCGAGCAACGTCAAACGCCCGCGCCCTTCGTCCTTGCGCGCCACGAACGACGCGTTATCGCTCGGCCACGGCGTCTGCAAACAGGCTCGCTCCAGCGCCAGATCCACGATCTGGTCACGCAACGCCTCCTGCGTGCCCAGACTCATGTACTGCATCGCCATTTGCTGCAAGCCGGGAATGTTCTTCTCGAGATACTTCACCTGTTCGCGCAACTGGATCGCGAACAGACGCCGCAGACCGGCGCGGTGCTGGCGCTGCGCTTCGTCCGGATCGTCGAACACTTCGAGGTCGCAATGGTCGCTGCGGTCGACCAGCGCCGGGTAGCCGAACAGCGTCTGCCCGCCCCGGCGGATCTCCAGCATTTCCGGCAGTTCACCGAAGCTCCACGTTGTGAGATTGTCGTACCGGCCCGGCTCGACGGCGGCGCCCGACGTGGCGCCCGCCGGCGTCGCCCCGGCACTGCCTTTGCCGGGCTGAGCGCCCTTCACGCCGTCCCGGGCGCTTTGCGGCGCCACCGCGTCGGCAGACGCGACCCCGGTTGGCGTCGCGCCGCTCCTGGCCGCGAGTTGCTGGAACGTTCGCTGCGCCTGCTGCCCCAGTTCGGCGCGCAGTTGCGCGAGATTGCGGCCCATGCCGAGCTGACGCCCGTGCTCGTCGATCACCTTGAAATTCATCGACAAGTGCGCCGGCAGCATCTCCAGCTTGAAGTCGCTCGACTTGAGCATGACACCGGTCAGCTCCCGCGCGTCGGCCATCAGGGCATCGAGCAATGCCCCCTGCCCGAACGTCGCCCGGTCCACGAAGCCCGCGGCGAACTCCGGCAGCGGCACGAAGTGGCGGCGCAGCTTCTGCGGCAACGACTTCATCAGCAAATGCGCCTTCTCCTTGAGCATGCCGGGCACCAGCCATTCGCAGCGGCGCGCATCGACCTGATTGAGGGCGTAGAGCGGCACGGCGAGTGTCACCCCGTCACGCGGCGAGCCCGGCTCGAAGTGGTACGTGAGCGCCATTTCGATGCCGGCGATCGCCGTCTTCTTCGGGAACAGATCGGTCGTGACGCCCGCCGCCTCGTGGCGCATCAGGTCGTCGCGCACGAGGTAGAGCAGCTTGGGCGAACCCTTCGACGTCTCGCGATACCAGTGTTCGAAGCTCGTGCCGTCGTACAAGCCGGCGGGCACGTGAGCGTCGTAGAACGCGTAGATCAGCTCGTCGTCGACAAGCACGTCCTGACGGCGCGACTTGTGTTCGAGCTGTTCGATATCCGCGATCAGCTTGCGGTTATGGGCATAGAACGGGAGCTTCGTCTCCCATTCGCCTTCGACGAGGGCGCTGCGCAGGAAAATCTCACGCGCACGACGCGGATCGCGCGGGCCGAAATTCATGCGACGGCGCGCGTAGATCGTCAGACCGTAGAGCGTACCGCGCTCGTAAGCGGTGACCTGCGCCGCCTTCTTTTCCCAGTGCGCGTCGGACAGCGACGTCTTCACCAGATGCTTGCCCACGCGCTCGACCCATTCCGGCTCGATGCGGGCAATGCATCGGGCATAAAGACGACTCGTCTCGACGAGTTCGCCGGCCATCACCCAGCGCCCGGCTTTCTTCACCAGCGACGAGCCCGGCCAGATATGGAACTTGATGCCGTGCGCGCCGAGGAAATGCGGGTCGTCGTCGGCCTTGCAGCCGATGTTGCCGAGCAGGCCCGCGAGCAATGCCAGATGCACCTGCTCGTAGGTCGCCTCGGATTCGTTGATGCGCCAGCCCTGCTCACGCACCACACTCAGCAACTGACTGTGCACGTCGCGCCATTCCCGCAGACGCAGTTGCGACAGGAAGTTCTCGCGACACGCTTGCGCCAGCAGGCGGTTGGACTTCTTGTGGGCGATGGCGTCTTCGAACCATTTCCAGATCTTGAGCCACGAGAGGAATTCGGACTTCTCGTCGGCGAACTTCTTGTGCGCGTTGTCGGCGGCGTCCTGCGCCTCGATAGGCCGGTCGCGCGGATCCTGCACGGCCAGACCGCTCGCGATGATCAGCACTTCGCGCAGCGACTGCTGGTCGCGCGCGGCGAGGATCATGCGTCCCACGCGCGGGTCGAGCGGCAAACGCGCCAGTTCGCGACCGAGCGGCGTGAGCTGGTTCGTGTCGTCCACCGCGCCCAGTTCGTTCAGCAACTGGTAGCCGTCGGCGATGGCGCGTCCCGGCGGCGGCTCGATGAACGGAAACTCCTCGACCTTCGCGAGTCGCAGCGACTGCATCCGCAAAATGACGGCCGCCAGCGACGAGCGCAGGATTTCCGGATCGGTGAAGCGCGCCCGCGACTGGAAGTCGGCCTCGTCGTAGAGACGGATACACACGCCGTCGGCCACACGGCCGCAACGCCCTGCCCGCTGGTTGGCCGCCGCCTGCGAGATCGATTCGATCTGCAACTGCTCGACCTTGTTGCGGTAGGAGTAGCGCTTCACACGGGCGGTGCCCGCATCGACGACATAGCGGATGCCCGGCACCGTCAGCGAGGTTTCCGCGACGTTGGTCGCGAGCACGATGCGTCGCGCGTTCGATGGCTTGAACACGCGCTCCTGATCGGTCGCGGACAACCGCGCGAACAGCGGCAGAATTTCGGTGTGCGGCGGATGGTGCTTGCGCAGCGCCTCGGCCGCCTCGCGGATTTCACGCTCGCCGGGCAGGAAGACCAGCACGTCGCCCGAGCCTTCGCGGCAGAGTTCGTCGACGGCGTCGACAATGCCGTCCATCAGATCGCGCTCGCGGTCGCGCGCGCTGGCGCGGCTGCCTTCGCGCCCCTCGGCGCCGGCGATGCGGGCGTCGTCCTGAATCGGCCGATAGCGCACCTCGACGGGATACAGTCGACCACTCACTTCGATGACCGGTGCGGGGCGCAAGTCGTCACCTTCGCCCGTGCCGAAATGGCGGGCGAAGCGATCGGCGTCGATGGTCGCCGAGGTGATGATGACCTTCAGATCGGGACGGCGCGGCAGCAACTGCTTGAGGTAGCCGAGCAGAAAGTCGATGTTCAGACTGCGCTCGTGCGCCTCGTCGATGATGATGGTGTCGTACGCACGCAACAGCGGATCGGTCTGCGTCTCGGCGAGCAAAATCCCGTCCGTCATCAATTTGACGGACGCACCGCCCGAGAGCGTGTCGTTGAAGCGCACCTTGAAGCCGACGATATCGCCCAGGGGGGTATTCAGTTCGTCGGCGATGCGGCGCGCCGTGGCCGAAGCGGCGATCCGGCGCGGCTGCGTGTGGCCGATGAGGCCCGTGCCGCCCGCGCCGAGGCCGCGCCCGAGGGCCAGGCAGATCTTGGGCAACTGCGTCGTCTTGCCCGAGCCGGTCTCCCCGCTCACGATCACGACCTGATGGCCGGCGATTGCGCGCGCGATCTCCTCGCGCCGGCCGGATACCGGCAACGCTTCGGGGAAAGCGATCTCGGGCACGCGGTTGGCGGCGGCCTGCCGGGCCGCAAGGCGCTCGGCGTCGCGCCTGACGCGTTCGGCTTCGCGCTCGGCGGGCGACGCCCGGCGTGCGCCCGCCTCCTGCCCGCCGGCCGGGCGCGCGCGCTTTTGCTGCGCGGGATGCCGGGGATTGGGGGGTTGCGTTGTGCCCGCGGTTTGGGCATGCGTATGCCCCGGCGCCGTCACTTTCGGCTTCGGGGGCTTCGATTGTCGATTTCGTTCATCACTTGCCATGGGCGCGCATTATATAATCTGCGCATGTTTGCGCACGTACACCCATGCTGACCGAACCCGACCCCGCCCTTCAAGACGAAGAGACCGCCCATCAAGCCCAGTTCGTGGACTGGCTGCGTTCGGTCGCCCCTTACATTCATGCATTCCGTGACAAAACCTTCGTCGTCGCCTTCGGCGGCGAGTTGGTCGCGGCAGGCGGGCTCGACTCCCTGATTCAGGACGTCGCATTGCTTTGCGCCATGGGCATGCACATCGTGCTGGTGCACGGCTCGCGACCGCAGGTCGAAGAGCAGATGCGTCTGCGACATATCGAATCGCACTTCGCGCAGCAGTTGCGCATTACGGACGCCGCCGCACTCGAAGCCGTGAAGGAAGCGGCGGGCGAATTGCGTCTGGATATCGAAGCGTCGATCAGTCAGGGCCTGCCGAACACGCCGATGGGCAACGCACGTATCAGTGTGGTGTCAGGCAACTTCGTGACCGGACGTCCGGTGGGCATCGTCGACGGCGTGGACTTTCAGCATACGGGCGTAGTCCGCAAGGTCGACGCGGAATCGATCCGCCTGTCGCTCGCGAACGGCAAGATCGTGCTGCTCTCGCCCCTGGGCTTCTCGCCAACGGGTCAGTCCTTCAATCTGACGATGGAAGACGTGGCGTCGTCGGCAGCGATCGCGTTGCGGGCCGACAAGCTGATCTTCATCACCGAGACGCCCGGCGTTCTCAACGAATACAACGAATTGCAGCGCGAACTGACGCTCGAAGACGCCCAGCGCATGCAGTCGCAGGGCACGATCGACCGCGACTCGGCGTTCTATCTGAAATACGCGACGCGCGCCTGCCGCGCGGGCGTGGGCCGTGCACACATCGTGCCGTTCTCGCTCGACGGCAGCATGCTGCTCGAACTCTTCTCGCACGATGGCGTAGGCACGATGATCTCGTACGAGAATCTGGAAAGCCTGCGCGAAGCCACGATCGACGACGTCGGCGGTATCCTGCAACTCATCGAGCCGCTGGAGGCCGACGGCACGCTGGTGCGACGCGGGCGCCACCAGCTCGAACGCGACATCGATCACTTCTCGGTCATCGAGCACGACGGACGCCTGTTCGGTTGCGCTGCGCTCTATCCGTATACGACCGAGCGCATCGGCGAAATGGCATGCCTCACCGTCGATCCGGAAGCCCAGGGTTCGGGCGACGGCGAACGCCTGCTCAAGCACATCGAGCAACGCGCACGCGCTCGCGGTCTGGAGCGCCTGTTCGTGCTGACGACGCGCACGGAGCACTGGTTCCTCAAGCGCGGTTTCGTCAAAGCCGGGGTGGACGACCTGCCTGCCGACCGCCGACGGCTGTACAACTGGCAGCGCCGCTCGCTGGTGCTGATCAAGAAGCTGTAACGCAGGACGGGGCGAGCCCGGCGCAGCAAGGCTTTGGCACCGATTCGCCAGCCAGCCTTGCATCCCGCGCCCCTGCCCCCATATCCGGATATCGGCCATCGCTTCGACTCACCGGCCACCCTTGCCACGACGGCAATCCGGTGACGACGCGCGAGCCACCCATTCACGCGACATACCACGATCACGAAGGAGTTCCCTCATGGCCCGCATGGTTCAATGCATCAAGCTCGGCAAAGAAGCCGAAGGTCTCGATTTCCCCCCGATGCCCGGTGAGCTCGGCAAACGCCTCTGGGAAAGCGTCTCGAAAGAAGCCTGGGCCGGCTGGCTCAAGCAGCAGACGATGCTCATTAACGAGAACCGCCTGAACATGGCCGATCCGCGCGCGCGCCAGTATCTCGTCAAGCAAACCGAAAAGTATTTCTTCGGCGACGGCGCAGATGTCGCACAAGGCTACGTGCCGCCGCCGGCTGCCGCCGAGTAACACGGCTCGCCGCACAGAAAAAAAGGCACACGATTTCGCATATCGTGTGCCTTTTTCTTTGGGTGCCGCAGCTTTGTGAAGACGCTTTATGAAGGATCTTTGTGAGGGGGCCTTGATACGGGGAGCTTCACACCCGCGCCTCGCAATACGTCAGGTCGCGGGCGCTGCATGGGATGGCGGATCGGCAGTCGCGTCGGCAGTCGCGTTCGAGCCGGTCGAGCGTGCGCCGCAGTGATGGCAGAAATGCGCGAACGCATTCTTGCGCGTCTTGCATGTGCCGCAATGGTCGAACAGGCAAATACCGCAATGCACGCAGAAGTCGCGCGCCGGGTCGTCGAGTTTCACCGGCCGCTCGCACCCCGGACACACCGATTTCGCCAGACGCGCCTGAGCCAGATCGTAGGACAACGTCTTGCGGCGCTCCTCGTCGGGCAACTGCTCTTCCGCCTTCTGCCGCGCGAGGTAACGCTGTAACGACACGATGGCGTATCGCCCGATCAGCACCGTCAACACGATGCCGACGAGGTACCGGACGTAGCCGCCATAGTCCGGCAGGTACGGCACCAGTTCCACGAAGAACGCAAACAGCGCGAAGAAGATGAAGCCCCACACGAACGGCCACCACGTGCTCTTGCGTTGACGCACGAACAGCCAGCCCGCAATGGCGAGCAATGGCAGCGTCAGCGCCAGCCGAATACCGAAGACCCTGAGTTCCTGCGAGCGCTGGATCGCCGCGAGTTGTTCGCTTGCCGCCTCGTTCAGCGCAAAGCGCTCGGCCTGCGTCGATTGCACGGCGCGCTGCGCCGCCAGATGTTTCGATTCGAGGCCGTCCACCTGCGTCTGCGCGTCGCGCTCGGCGGCTTTGAGCGTATCGAGGGCACGGGTGCGGGAGACGAGTTCGGCGTCCTGACTGGCCTGCGCCGTGGCCGTACGTGTCGCCACCCAGTCGTTGAACGACTCGCGGGCATTGCGGTAGGCGGTACTGCGCGCTTTGAGTTGCAGGCGCGCCGTCTCCAACTGGCTCTCGATGTCTTCCAGTTGTGTCTGCGCCTGTTTGATCGCGGCGTCGGCACGTTGCGCCTGCGCCTTGTCGACGAAGGAATCGAGCGTCGGCGCGGGCGCCACGCCCGGTAATTTATCGACGACAAGTCCACCAAGGCCAATGAGAAACGCCGCGAACAACACGGCGATCAGCCAGAGGCCACGGCGGAACCAGGTTTCGGGAAGACGACGCGATCCAGCCATCCTGCCCTCCTGAGATCAGTCTTGGTAGTTGATGGTCCGAACACCCGACGGCGTACCCATGAGGGTAATGTCTGCGCCGCGTTGTGCAAAGAGGCCGACCGTCACGACACCGGGAATCTGGTTGACCTTCGTCTCGAACGCAACCGGGTCGATGATCTGCAAACCATGCACATCGAGAATCGCACAGCCGTTATCGGTCACATACGGGCTGCCGTCGGCGCGCACACGGGCTTGCGGCTTGCCGCCGAGGGCTTCAAGCGCACGCGCAACGCTTGCCTGCGCCATCGGAATGACTTCGACGGGCAGCGGGAAGACCCCCAACACCGCGACTTCCTTGGATGCGTCGACCACGCACACGAACTCACGGGCCACCGACGCGACGATCTTCTCACGCGTGAGCGCGCCACCGCCGCCCTTGACCATATGGCCGAGCGAGTTGATCTCGTCGGCGCCGTCCACGTAGACGGGCAGGCTGTCGATCTGATTGAGGTCGAACACTTCGATGCCATGCTTGCGCAGACGCTCGGTGCTCGCTTCCGAACTGGAGACGGCGCCGCGATAACGGCCCTTGTGGGCGGCGAGCGCGTCGATGAAGCAGTTGGCGGTGGACCCGGTGCCCACGCCGATCACGCTGCCCTCGGGCACGTGCTGGTTCACATAGTCGGCCGCTGCCTGGCCAACCAAGCGTTTGAGTTCGTCCTGGGTCATGGGGATTTCCGGCAAAGTTTGGTAAAGTCGGAAGTTTACCGGAGTCGGGCGTGGCGCGCCGTTTTTCGTCGCCCCGCCCGCTCGCAATGCGGCAAACGGGCCTCGCACGGCAAGCACGCCCCCTGCACCGCCCGTCCTGCCCTCCCCGCGCTGGCGGGGTGTCTCGCGCCGGTCACGTCCGCGACTCCAGGACGCGGCAGGCATCATGTCACGCAGTGCATTTCTCGCAAGGCCGCTCTCATGAATCTGCTCGATCAGCTCAAGCGCCACACCATCGTGGTCGCCGACACCGGCGACTTCCAGGCAATGGACGCCTACCAGCCGCAAGACGCCACCACCAACCCCTCGCTGATTCTCGGCGCCGTCCAGAAGGACGCCTATCGTCCGATCCTCACACGCGTGGTCGGCGAACATCGCGCGGCATCGACGGACGACATCATCGATCGTCTGCTGATCGCCTTCGGCCGCGAGATTCTCGATATTGTGCCGGGCCGCGTGTCGACGGAAGTCGATGCGCGCCTGTCGTTCGACACGGCCGGCACGGTGGCCCGCGCCCGCAAGCTCATCGCGATGTACGAAGCCGAGGGCATCGAGCGCAAGCGCGTGCTGATCAAAATCGCGTCGACGTGGGAAGGCATTCGCGCCGCCGAGATTCTCGAGCGCGACAACATCCGCTGCAATATGACGCTGCTGTTTTCGCTGGTTCAGGCGGCCGCCTGCGCCGAAGCGGGGGCGCGACTGATTTCGCCGTTCGTTGGCCGTATCTACGACTGGTACAAGAAGTCGGCGGGCGCGAACTGGGACGAGGCGGCCAATGCCGGCGAGAACGACCCGGGCGTCCGTTCGGTGGCAAGCATCTACCGTTATTACAAGCACTTCGGTCACGACACCGAAGTCATGGGCGCGAGCTTCCGCTCGACCGGCCAGATTCTGGCCCTCGCCGGCTGCGACCTGCTGACGATCAGCCCTGCACTGCTGGAGCAACTGCGCACGACCGAAGGCGAAGTCAAGCGTCAGCTCGATGTAAAAGAGGCACGCAACGCCGACATCGAACGCGTGAAGACAGACGAACCGTCGTTCCGCTTCGCGCTCAACGACGACGCGATGGCCACCGAGAAACTCGCCGAGGGCATTCGCGCGTTTGCCGCCGATGCCGTCAAGCTCGAAGGGCTGATCGACGCGGCGCGCGCGGCCGGGTAATTGCCCCCCCACGGCGGGCGCAGAGCGAATTCTGAAAGTACGCAGACTGGGCAGACGCAAGACTTCGCAGCACGTTGACTTCGTTCTGCGAGCGCTTACGGCGAGTTGACGGCGTCAGGCATGTCCCGACGCTCGCCGTCTGCGATCGGACGCCCAGCCATGATTCCTTCGATTCAGCGCCATGCGCCGTCGCCCCCCTCACGCGCGGCGCACGCGTCGCCGGCATCGCCCGCCGCGCCCGTACCGTCCAGTTCAGCGACGGGACAGAACATCCGATTGTCGCCCACCCATCGCCAGCCATGGGAATTCGTCAGGGCCGGCAGTCTCGCCCCACCCCGGTCCTGCGCCACCCAATGGCCGACGCTTGCTACCGATAAATCGCCGCGCAAGTACAGCGACTTTGCGCCCGCGCAGAAATTTCTGAAACCATCCGCCTGCCCGGCCACCGAGGGCCGGCCCGACAGCGATCAGGCAGGGTCGGAAAGGCGCGCGTTACTGTCTCGCGTTCGCGTTCAACCTGCGGCGCCCACGCTGGCGCCGTTGCCTGTGTCTACGCCTGTGTCTGTACCCGCCGCCGACGCCGCCCGGGAATCGAGGCGCGATGTGCCGTTAGGTCTTTTCGTCCACGGCGGCAAGTACATCCGGGTCAACAACACCGGCAACCGACTCAGCGTCTTCCCCCCGCACGAAGCGCAACAGCTCGGCCTCCCGCCAACGCCCCGTCTTCACCAGAGGATCCGGGGCGACATTGCGCAGGAATTACTCTCGCCCGCCGCGCAACCACCGACATCCGCGCCCGAAACGCCGTTACTGTCTCAGGGCGACGCCGCGTGGCTGGTGCCGCTGCGGCTGAGTCATCTGGTGCCCGACATCGGATTTACCAAATCGCTTTTCGGCGTACGTATGCCCGAGCAGCCCTCGACCGTCGTCGTGCAACTGGAGAAGCACTGGTTCTACGCCTCGCGAGGCTTCGCGCAACGGTCGGGCACGCACGCGTTCGACAGGCTCGACCCCGACGTTCCGGACGACAAGCTGTTGATCGATCGCTTCCTCGAACTCAAGCAGCACCTCAAGACCCATAGCCCGCAACTCCGGCGCACCGCGAACTTCCGCAACGTCGAGAGACAGCTCGACGCCAGCCAGCCCCCGACACGTCGGCCTCGCCCCGCATCGTGGACGGCCGACGAGGCCATGAAGATCTTCACGTCGGAGAAGGCGCAACGCGCCTTTGTCGCGGCGAACAAAGCGAGCATGGCGAGCCGGTCGCGCTTCGATGCGAAGCGCGACGAATTCGACCTGGCGGTCTACCGAACGCTGCTCGGCCCCGACATGGTGTTCGAGACGGACGGCGAATGGAATATCGGCAATACCGCCGGCGTTGCGGATCTCAAGTCGCGACTGCGGGAATGCAATTTCGCATTTGCCAGCGTGCTCACACCGTACGGCCGAAAAGTGTATTTTTCCCTGTCGGGCGGTGCGCGCGCCGCAGGCCTCTCGCTCGCTATCCACGACAAGATGGGCGAGGCCGAAGAGGTCACGATCGGGCCCGTGGCCTTCATCGACGCCAAGCGCCGCCTGGCGCGCTTCAGGCACGAGTCTCCGGACTCCCCCAGCAAGACGGCGTTGCAAGTGAATCTGCCCGTGCTCGATCCGGCGTGTTCGTCGAACGTCGACCATGTCAACGACGCCGAGCAGATTATCGCGACGGTCGTCGCCCGCGACGCACGCACCGTCCCGCTGATCGGCGGCATCCACTTCAACACCCTGCTCGATACCTGCGACTCCTGCGCCAGCACGCTGGCGTTGCTACAGACGCAAACGCAACGCCCGGTGAGCGTCATCTACCATCGCGATTACGGCGTGACCACGGCCAATAGCCGGGATCGCACCATTCTTGCCATTCAGCAAGTCGCCAAGGCGATCAACGACCTTCACGCCGGGCGCATGACCGGGAACGTTGCGGAGATGGTCGCGGTGGCACGCAAGCTGCCAGTCCCCCCTCTCGTCGCCTCGCTCTCGAACGCCCTGCTTCGCTTCGACGGCAGCTTCACGGACGCGGCCTATCTCGGCCTCATCAGCAACGCCTGCTACTTGCGCCTGCTCGGTGTCCTCGCCCGTAACGAAGTGATCGAGACGACCGCCGTCGTCGACATGCTGCTGTCTGCGCAAGGACGGGCTTATGTGTCGCTGCTTGCCACGCGCGTTGCAACGCATCCGCTGCTCGCGCGCGCATGGGCAAGCCTGCTGCACGAACTCAAAGCCGCCGGGGCGCAGCGTGCGGCGCTCCTCCGCGTGTTGCTGAGCAAGCCCGACGGCAGCGGCCGATGCTTTTACGTCGAACTTCTGCGTGCGCCTCATGCACCGGGCGACGCGCGCAACGCGCTCCTCGCATGGCTGAAATCCGCAGGACTGGTGCCCAGGCCGCGAGAGCTGCCGGCCTACGTGAGTTTGATGCGCACGTGCAAGTTGAGCCTGCGCCTGCTGCTGCAAGCCGATTCGGTTTCAGCGCTCAGCTTCGAGCACGTCACGCTCGACGCTTTGCTTCGGGAAGCACGCGAGTCGCTGTCGCTCACCGCGCTCGACACGGCGGACAACGCGCGTCTGGCGCAACGAATGCGCGAGTCCATGCCGACCATCAGGATCGCCGAACAGCGGGCGTTCCGCGAAATGGTCGAGCAACAGGTGCAAGCCGCATGGAAAGACGTGCTGCCGGAGAGCACCGCGCCGTCCTACATCGCGAAGGACATCATCGAGCAATACGGCCCGGATTACGGTGCAGCGCTATCGAGCGCCCGCAAAGCCGCCAGAGAGGCGATCATCGAACAGGAAGTCGCCGCCTATGCCGAGTTCCAGAGACGCCACCCCGGTGCGAGTCAGGAAGTGCTCGAAGCCCAGTTCGAGGCCTGTTTGCGCTCGGCCAGGGCGACCTATATGGCCACGATTGCCGACGATGCCCAATCGTGCGTTGCATCGTCCATTGTGTCGGCCACGGCCTTGCAATCGGCCACCGGCGCGAAGCATGCCGTCAGCAAAGAGAAAATGCGTGAGCGCAGCAAGCGCGCCGTGAGATCCGCCAGACAAGACGCCAGTGAGGCGGCGGCGCAGGCGTCGGAAAACGCACGGAAGGAAACGGTACGTCAGCAAGCCGAAGCGACGGCCAGTTCCGCCAGGATCGAGGCGCAGAAGATCGCCGCCGCACACGCGCTCGTGTCGGTCGGCAGCGCGGCGCACACTGCCGCGACGCACGAGGCGCAGACACTTGCTCGACAGAAGGCGCAGGCCGTGTCGAAAACGGCGGCGTTACAGGCGCACGCCGATGCCTGCAAGACAGCGAAGCAAGAGGCCACGACGCAAGCCCGGGTAGCGGTGGCGGACCGTGTGAAGCAGGCCTCTCATGCACATGCGCCTGCACATGCGCCTGCGCCGCAGGCCGAGCCGAGCGCCCCGGCCAGCCAGGCATCGGACCAACCGGCCGGCGAGGCATCGACCGGCTTGGAGCATATCGCGTGGCCGCGGGTCCCGGCGAAATCGCCCTCGCCGGACGAGATCGAAGTGAGACTGCGCGCGCTCAGATCGCGGGAAGGTCGCGATCGATCGACACCGTTGCAGCCACGGTTGCGGAACGAATGACTCACGGCTGACGAAGCTGACGAGACTGACGAGATTGACGAAGCTGACAAGGCCCAAAGCGCGATGACGGCGCACACACCGATCTATGTCGCGACAGGTCGGGTTCGACGCCGCGCACCCGATGAGCGATTCCCGAAAGGATCGCCTTCGGGCGCCGGCAACACTCCCGCCACATCGACTCCTGCCCGCGCGCCGCACTCGTTTCGGCTTGCCAAAGCCAACGGGCACTGACGCGCCTCAGTCCATCATGATGCCTGCCATCTCGCCTCGCGCCGGCACGCCGCCGCCCTCCCCTTCGTCGGACGAATCGGCCAAAGCGGCCGGCGCGCCGATTCGATTGAAGAGTCGATGGGAAGCAAGCCACCGCGAAGACCTGATGGCGGCGTCACGACAGTCCGAGGTGCGACGATCGCTGCCGACGCTGCAACTCAGCGAGCACTCACCGTTGCTCGACGATCTCCTTCGCCCGGTTCATCGCGTCCCCGCCGACCCGCCGACGCCCGATGCCGCCCTGCGATGTCGCACGATGCAAGCGCCGCGTGCGCAACGGCCTCATTCGTGGGCGTCCCCTGCCGAGCGGCATCCCTCGGGCATGCACGACCTTGCTCCCGCCATCGACGCGCTGATCGATCGTGGTTCGGCGTGCTCTCGCGCACCGATGCCACCCGTGCCACCCGTGCCCCCCGTGCCCCCCATATCATCTGAAGCGCCCCCACCCCTCGACACATCGACCGCCGACGCCACGCTGCGGCAATTACTGGCGACACGACCAGACCTGAGCGATCCGACGAACGAGCGGCATCCTGCGCAGATTTATCGGCCGATACTCGCAAGCCGGGACGCTTTCGACCCCGAAACACACGACGCCATCGCACGCATTTATCAGGGACTTCTGGGGTGCGACGCCGTCTATCGGCAGGAAGACCGGTGGAATATCGCCAGCCCGTCGGGGGTCCGCGACCTGCAAGCGAAGGTCGGCATCGCCAACCTCACGTTCGTGGTGTTTCGCACACATCACGGACTCGCCATCTACTTTGCGCAGGATATCGACGCGCATACCGCTGCCGCGCCGATTCTGGCCATTCAACGGCGCATGGGGGGACTTGACGCCATCGTGGACGGCCCCATCACGATCATCGACGCCAGGCGCCGCGAGCAACGCGCCCTCCGCGCGCCTGCGGCCTCATCGGCGTTTGCACGCGCGTCGGATTCCTGCCCCAACGCGCCGGCGCGCATCACGCCTGCCGACGCCGCGATCGCCGAGGCAATGCGTTTCGACGCGCGCGAGATTCCCGTGCGCAGTCGACTGCACGTGAGCCGCCTGGTCGAGCTCGAGAGTGCGAGCGTCGCCATGTTTTGGCCCTTGCGCGCGTTGGCCCGCCGCTCCATCCATTACGTATTCCTGCGCGACACCGCCGTGCGGCAGGTCAACAGCAACGTCCCGACCGTCAGGGAATATCAGCGTCTAGCCGTTCTCGCGAATCGATTACGTGACCTGAGAATCGTCGGCAATGCCGTCGTGATCATGCAGGAGGCATTGGCGCTGCTCGACAAGGCGATCGTCACCTCCATCGCCAAGGGTCTGCAATTCGCCGACAGCGATTCGAAAGCGATGGCTGCGCTATCGATGCAATGCGCGATCCGCTATCTGGAGTTGCTCGCCCGGTTTATCGACGATAACGTGCTGTCGCCGGAATCCGTCTGGACGATGCTGAAGACGACCGAAGGCGCGCATTTGCTCGCCATGCTGGGTTTTCGGGCGCGCATCACGCCTGACCTGGATGCCGCGATCTTCGGGCTGCTGGACGCCTTCGTCGAGGCGCGCGTGCTGCGCACCAGCATCGCGAGCCTTCTCGTGCGTCCGAAGCGGTTGGAACACAAGAGCTTTCTGAAAGAACTCAGTGCGCACTGGCAAACCCTCACACCGCGCGTGAAGCAATTCGTTCAGGCGCTGGAAATCAGGCGCTTTGCCGCAAGAACCACGCTGGGACGATCGCCGGCCTGTATCGAACAAATCTACAGTCGCGGCTTCCGGCGACTGAACTCCGGCTCGAGACTGCAAGGGGTGCGGCGCGAAACGCAGTGCCCCGCCGTCCACAAGACGCTCGACCGGCTCTGCCGGGCCCTCAGTCCTGCGGCCATCGCCCAGATATCGAGAGCCATCCTGGAACAGAACATCCGGGTCAATTCCCCGACCATCACCATCGATGAGCAACACGCTTTCCGGGCCGCAGTGAAAGACACCGTGGACAACGGCTGGCGCAAGGAACTGCCGGACGAATGCGCGCCGCGCCGGTATGTCGAGGCGGTCATCAAGGACGTTGGACCGGAGTATGGGTTGGCGTTGGCGAACGCGCGTAAAGCCGCAACCGACCGCATCCGGGAAACGGCGCTGGACGCCTACGAAACATTCCTCACGCAGCATCCCGATGCGTCTGCGCGCCGTGTGCTCGACATATACACGGGACATCTGGAAACGACGCGAGCCCAGTACAGGGCGCTGATCGAGGGCGTGGGTGCCCCGCCTTGCCCCTCGCCCGAGACAGCGCTTGCCCTCTGCGGACAAGCGGCCTGCGTCAACGCCGCCACGTTGAAAGCGCGTCGCGCGACCACCCCGAGCGCTGCGGCCGGGTCTGCCGGCGCCGCGCTCGACGCCGAGAAACGCGCCATCGCCGAGCAGGCGCGGCAAGATCGTCTGATGCGACAGGCCGAGCAGACCGCTAGGGCGAATGCGCGGGCGGTCGCGCAATCCCGCCTCGAATGGCTGGCGGAGGTGGCCGACCAGGCGGCGGCCGCGACAAAAGTGACGAAATCGATGAGAGCGTCGACACCGGTCGTACATCAATCACCACGACAGGGCGCACAACAGGTAGAAGCAGGCGCGGCGAGTGCGGTCAACGCCGAGGCGTCGCCGACAAGCGTGTACCGCGACGAACCGCCGCAACGCGCCCCATCGCGCCAGTCGGTCGCCGCCTACGCCGGCGGTGAGGCCGAAGTGAGAGACTTCATGCGAAGCTGGCTCACCGTGCCGAAGATCCCGCACTCGAATCCCGGCGGCGGATACGCCTCACCGGCATCGTCCGGCTCGCCGATTCCCGAGCATCGCGACAGTCCGGTGAAAGCCCACAAGGCGTCGCGAAGTTAACCGCCAAGATTTGTGCCGGGGTCGGGCTGCATCGTGTCGGCGTCTTGCGAGCGGCACGACGTGCCCCCTCCTGGGGGCCCTGGCATGCGGTCATGACATTCCCTAAACGGCAGCCACCTTCCGGGCGTTGCGAGCCCCTGCGTCGAAGGCGTGCGCGCGACTCGCCCGCGCTGAGCGATTCACGAAAGGCCGCACCGGCAGCGGCCGCAAAACTCGCGTCACATTCACTCTTTTCGACGTGCCGTCCCTGCTTTGGCCTGCATATGAATGACGTTCGGAATGACGTTCGGCTCACAGGTGGGTACGCCGTATCCCTCATCATGATGACAAGCCCGACGCTCAAGTCCGTCACACCGCCCCCGGTCCGAAACGTCAGCATCTACCCGAATCCGAAGCGCACGTGGGCCAGGATTCACAGGAGTACGGAGTTTCTGTCGGAACATGCATCCGCGTGCGTCCCCCATCGCCTACTGGCCATGACGATGCGCGTACGTTCTCCCTCACTGGACGATCTGGTACTCCCGAGCCGGCATGCGGGCTCGGGGAGTGATGTACCCCTCGTCGTCCCGACGGCCTCCCCTGCGGTCGTCGTCGACGCCGGCGGGGTCAGGCGCATCGGTCGACTGAGTTCCTGGCCGGCGTACGAAACGCTCACGTTGCATTACGAGCCAGACGACGCCGAGCGTACCGGATGCTCCGTTGCACCGCCGAGCGCCGAGCCCGTTCGTGACGATTCGCACGATTCGCTCGATTTGCTCGATTTGCTCGATTTGCACGATGTGTCCGACTTGCGGCGACAGCGCATCGACGGCGTGAGTTTTACCGAGATGCTCAGGCTCGAACCCGACATTCAGCGTTTCCTGCATGCCGGTCGCATCGGCGGCATTGGTGCACACGTGCTCACGGGGGAGGACACCTTGCCCCCCGACCTCTACGCCCATCCGTGCGACATCGCGGCGAAGCGCATGCCGCCCGCGCAGTATCCCGTGATACTGACCAGCCGCAAGGCGCTGGATCTGGCCGCCGTCGATCTTCGCCCCGTGGAGACGGTGGCGGTCGACATGAGCGACCTCGGGTTGGAGGCATTCGATATTCAGCCGCCGGCGCACCCGCCGGCCGATGCGCCGAGCACCGACCCGGCAGCACGTGAAATCATTCCGAAGGTCTATCGGCAGATACTGGGGCACACCGCCGTCTTCCAGACCGACGGGAAATGGAATATCGCGACGGCCTCCGGCGTGATCGAGATGCAACGCCGGACGAGAATCGGCAATCTCATGTTTGTGATGTTCGGCACCGCGTCGACGACGTTCGTCTACTTCGCTCAGGACATCGATCCCCACGCGAGCACCGCCCCCATTCTCCCGATACAGTGGCTCATGAACGGCGCGGACAAGCTCTGCGGCGAGCGGCTGACCCTCGTCGACGCCCGGTGCCGCCTCCAGCATGCGACCGCTCACCTCGCCCGGCACTCGGCATTCGCCAGTTATCGAGGCGCATCGCCGACAATTGCGTCGGCGCCGATGCGCGCGGAGCAGGCCATCGCCGAGGCCATGAAGCTCGATCGAGTGCATACGGCGATTGTCACGCGGGTTCTGGTCAACCGTCTGGCCGACGTCGAAACGTCGAGTGCCGACATGCTGGCGTCGCTGCGCGGGATCACACACCATGCGATCGACTACCTGTATCTCCGGGACGCGGGCGTGCGCCGGGCCAATAGTCACCTCACATCGATCAAAGGCCTTCAGGCGTTGGCCCAAGTCGTCAACGATCTGCGTGATCACTGGATCGTCGGACATGAATACGCGATGCGGCTATCGGCATTGCGATTACTGGAAAAGAGTGTCGTCGCCAATCTCTCGCACGGCCTGAAACACGCATCGGGCGACCCCGCCGTCACCGCCGATCTCTACACCAAGGCGATCGTGGGATACCTCAAATTGCTGACCTCGCTGATGGCCGACGGCGTGCTGGCGCCGCGGGCCGTCTGGAATACGTTGAAGACAATCCCCGGGCAACGCTTCACCAGTCGGCTCGGCGAGCGCGCGCATGTGGAGGCGCGCCCTGCCCGTGCCTTCGTTCGACTGCTGGATCAATTCTTCGCACAGGCCCTTTACCTGTCGCGCATCACCAGCGTGCTGATCGCCGGCAAAGCCGCGAAATGCGAGGGCTTCTATCGCACGATTTTCGCCGCGTCGAAGGCCAATACGGTGGGCGCGGCCGAAGCCATGGCGATCCGCGACGAACTCGTCAACAAGGGCTACGTGGGCGTATCCGCTGCCATCAGAATCAGCCGAAAAAATCTCGACGCCATCCATGCCCGTCAATTTCAGGTGCTCAACCCCGAGGCGCGCGAACAACGCCAAAATCAAACGGACAGTCCCGAGCCCGCGAACAAAGTTCTCGATGCGTTGCACGCGGACCTCAGCCATGACGCGTTCGAGCGCATCGAAGCGTTCACCCTGGCCGAGGAACTGCGCACGCAGATGCCAACGCTGCCGCTGAACGAGCAGCATGGATTGCGTGAAATGATGCGCTCGGCCGTGGAGACCGAGTGGTGCAAAACCTTGCCGAAAGACACGCTCCCCTCCAGTCTCACGACGTCGGTCATTGCCAGCGAAGGGCCGAAGCTCGGACATCGCGTGGCGCAGGCACGCAAGCCGGCCAGAGACCGAATCGTCGCCGAAGCCGTTGACGCGTACACGACGTACCTTCAGACACACCCGGATGCCTCCACGACCGAGCGGCTCGACGCCCGCAGTCGCGCAAAGCAATCGGCGATAAGCGCTTACCGCACATTGATTGCCGCGCACGGCGACAAGACCTCATCGGCGGCGCAGGCGGCGGCGACGTCGAGTCGCGAGCTGGCGTCCACCAGTGCGGCGGCGCGCATTGCACAGCAAAGTGCGACGGCGGCCACGGCGTCGGTAGCCGTACAGGCCGTCGCGAAACATGCCGTGGAGCGTTCGACGCAGCACGCGCAGGCCACCGCGTCCAAAGCCAGGGAAGCGGCCAATCAGGCGCTCCTCACCGCCAAGCTGAAGCTTCAGGAGTTCAACGAGTCGTTGGCTCGCGTCGCCCGGGAATCGGCCATGCAACGCTCGCTTCAGGAGAGCCGGGAGCGCGCGCAACGTGAAGCGGAAGCGCGGGCGTCGAACGCGCTGGATGCATCCAGAAGCGCCGAGAGGGAACGGCAGGCAAGGGAGGACGCCGCGAGGCGTCAGGGCGCATTGCTGCGCGCTGCGCTCAGTCAGCCGTCGACCTCGCAGGGCGCACGAGCGGCGACTCGAACCGAGGTCGTCGCCGCCGCATACGACGCCTTGCTGCCGACCCTGCCCGATGTCCCGACGGCGCCGATTCCCGAAACCGGCCGCGCGGCGAGTGCGATCCGGCGGGCACTGCTATCGCCCACCAGTTGACCCGCGCGTCGAGGGCGCGCGCCCTGGCGACATCAGCGTCTTGCCTCGGCGAGTCGTCAGCGCCTGCCCCTGCCCCTGCCCCCTGAGACGATGACAATCCCCAATCCGCTCCTGCCTGCATACGTGCGGCGTCGTACCGTCAATCCGCCGCGCCCCCCAGCCCTTTCGCTAAGCGATTTTCGAAAGGCCGCACATGAATGAACTGACCCCCAAGAGTTGGACATAAATCCAACCCTTGGGGTTTTTTGCATGACGAAGTACGACGAGGCGTTCAAGCGCCGTGCAGTTCGTGAATATCTAGACGGTGGGCGTGGCAGCC
>NZ_CABPSB010000008.1 GCF_902459655.1 Pandoraea anhela | reverse complement strand
CTCCTACCGCTTTCCAGGAGTTGGTTTAAAGGGACTTTGCTAGAAGCCCATTGGCCCGATTGAAGGGGGCATGTCACTCACAGAGAAATCGCTGCATCCTACAAATCAAATACTTAGCGCTTTACCCGCGACGTCGGCACCCTAATTTCTGTCCATGGACTTGGACATAATTTAGGTACTTTTCTGCGACGAGACAAAATATAGGTGCAAAACTGTTGCACGTCCTAACGTGGACAGAATAAGGGGCCAATTCTGTTGCCGCAGTCAAGCTTGACTGACGGCCAACGCTCTGACGCGGAGTCTTTCGGTCCACCGAGATTCTATTCGCCAGGCTGGTGTGCCGACGTCCACCGAAAGTGCCCACTACGCAGCAGAACCGGGGCGCCATGACACAGGAGCAGATAGCGTTCAGCGGTCTTTTCGATGGAAGCCCTATGCGTTTTGAAGGCAACCACCAAATCATCGACATGGCACGACTTTGCCTCGAAATGATCTTCCAGCGCTTCCGCTGAGATCGCACACACAATTCGCTTACGCTCACAGTCCGCGGCAAATTCGATCGTCATGTCGTCTGCGTTATACGCGGGCGCGACGTGCGGGAATTCAATCTTCACGGTGTTCGCCCTCGCCATAGGAATCGCCAGTCGGAGCGACGATGCTGTCATCCAGGCAAACGCTTTGCATCGGCTCTACCACCTGACAGGGCCATCCAAAGCGATCGGCAATGCGCCTGCGCAAACTGTCGGCGGCAGCAGGCTCGCCATGATTCAGAAAGATGCCGCCCACCGGTTTGTGAAACTTCGAAAGCCAGTTCAAAGTTTCGCCATAGTCTGCGTGAGCAGATAGCGTGTCGAGTTGAACAA
Source organism: Pandoraea anhela (assembly GCF_902459655.1). Lineage (GTDB taxonomy): Bacteria > Pseudomonadota > Gammaproteobacteria > Burkholderiales > Burkholderiaceae > Pandoraea > Pandoraea anhela. Next base: position 255,414 of record NZ_CABPSB010000008.1, on the reverse strand, counting down.
CCTCCGCGTTGACGTGAACGTAATCACCAAATATTTTGACTTCGCTCCCGCCATTCACCATCGTCGAGCCACGCGTACCCGGCGCCTGAAACCCGGTGAAGAGCACCGTGTTTCGCCAATTGCCGCTCATCGCCTTGAGATGGTGCAGGACACGTCCGCCCGTGGCCGTGCCACTTCCCGCGATGATGATGGAAGGCATCGCGCGCGTGTCCAGCCATTTGGACTGATCGACGCTCGTGACGAACGTGGCCGCGCTGCACATTTGCTCGCACTCCGAGGCACTCAACCGCTGGTCGGCAAGATGTGACGAGTAGGTTTTCGTCACGTTGATCGCCATTGGACTGTCGAGATTGACGGGCACATCGGGCATCTCTCCGACCGATTTAAGCCGGGCAATCCAGTAAAGCAGGCTTTGCACCCGTCCAACGGCAAACGCGGGGACGATCACGCTGCCCCCGCGCGCAAACGTCCGGTGCAGGATCTCTGCCAACTGAGCCCCGGGATCGGTGCGGTCGTGCAGCCGATCCCCGTATGTAGACTCAAGGACGAGGAAATCCGGCGTTTCTGGATTGGCCGGTGCGGGCATGATTGGATCGTCGGTGCGTCCAAGATCGCCCGGGAAGAGAATCCTCCTCCCGTTGGCATCCACCTGTGCCATCGCGGCCCCAAGGATGTGCCCCGCATGCCAGAAGGTCACCTGAACTTCCGGGCAGACCTCAAGCGGGGTGTCGAACGCCCTCGGAGTCAATCGCTCAATCGCTCGCCGGGCGTCGTCCGTCGTGAAAAGCGGCAGTGCAGGGTGGTGTTTCGACTTGCCGTGACGGTTCAGGAAGTCGGCTTGCCGAGCAGGGGCGCGAGTACGTGACGGTACTCGGTCCGGGCCAGCGCACACCTGCGCCATGGCTGAACATCATCGCCAATCCGGAATTTGGTTTCCAGGTCTCGGAGTCAGGGGGTGGCTATACCTGGTCGACCAATAGCCAAGCCAATCAACTGACGCCATGGTCGAACGATCCGGTCGTCGATCCGTGCAGTGAGGCGTTCTTTTTGCGCGACGACGAAACCGGGCATCTCTGGAGCCCGACCGCATCTCCAATCCGTCTTGAGAACACTCGCTATATTGCCTCTCACGGTTTTGGATACAGTCGTTTCGAACATGCCGTGTATGGCATCAAGACCGAACTCGTGCAATTCGTGAGTTGGCACGATCCTGTCAAGCTCTCCGTACTCACCATCGAAAACCGTTCGAAGCGCCCGCGCAGACTCTCTGCTGCAGCATACGTCGAATGGGCGCTATGCGGAAGGCCCATGACAGGCACGCCAGCCCACCGGATGACGTCGCTGAGTCCATCGAGACCCAATGCGGCAACACTGCCCGGCGCATCCGGTTGACCGACGATGCAAAGGTCCGTCGCACGTGCGGCATTCGCCAGGATCGCCGGTGCCGCACCGTAGGGTGTGTGCCAATCGCCAGCGATGTCTCTCTCGGCACACAACTGGGCGAAGAGATGCTCAGCCGCCTGGAGTGCCGTGCGCGAATGCGACTCGGTTTGAAAATGCTCGCCCGACGACTGAAGCTGTCCTGAGTGAACCGCCCCGGGACGGTGAGGCAAATAGATGCCCGAGAGACGGGCCTAGTGTTGTCGCTCCAACTCGGCGCTAAAGCGCAGCCGCGCCGCCCCCGTCGCGGTGTCGTCCACGTGAACGCAGATTTTCCGTAGGCTCATTTGATCGCTCCTGAGATGGGTGTCTTCCTGTTCACCCAACGGTTGGCCGTGACGTCGTATCGCCACTGTCTGCCTATTTATAGCCGCGTGACCACGATTCACGACGTCTGCCGACGCCTCGCGTTGACGTGCGTCAAGCCGCAGCAAGCCAGATCGGCGCAATGCGATCCCGCGCCCTAAAGTTCAACAACAGAACGGACTCAACGGTTCAACGGATCACCTTTACGAATAGCGGCTATGTAGAGGCGCAGGGTATCAACAGCGACGCTGTCGTCTCAAACACGGCGCTTGACTTTACTGGGACTGTCGTCAACCAAGCGAGACGGACGATCCTCAGTTAGCAAAGTGGTCTTTGATATCTAGCCGCACGGGTATTCCTTAGTCATGGCAATCAAAAAGGGGCGTAGCTTGAGATGACCGTTAGCCGAAATGCCCCTGGCGACCGGATTTCAGCCCTCGCAATGCCTTGGGCTTCTTTTTGTCGTGGCGGGTTGGGTGATCTGGTTGACCACGTCTCGCCGTCTTCAGTCCCCGGGCTTTGATTCACGCTTCGAGGCTTTCCGGGGGCTGTTCTGTGATTTCATGCACTGGCCGCTGTGTCTTCTGCTGCATGACTGTTGCCCTCGACGCCGCTTACGTCCGCGACGGACATCCTGGACACGCAACCGCGTGAGGTCGCACGCCTGAGGCTTGCTATCAATCGCGAGATTGAACGTCGCGAGCTTCCGAGAGTACGAGCCTCCATCATTCCAGCTCCTCAATTCTCCAGCACGGTGGCACCAGCCTGATATTGCTCGTCGGTGACCTTTGCCAGCCAGGCAACAGGGCTGCCGTTCTGTGATTCAGCGATCGCGATGTGAGTCATCGCCGTGCTTCGCCGAGCGTGCTATGTAGATCTTTGAGTGCAAGCCCCTCATCAAGGCGCACTCGGATCGAGCACTCAAGTCCGCTCACTGCAAGGTCGAAACCTTCGTCGAACCATCAGTTAATACTGTCGATCATCAGCTTCTCTGGCCGTCCCAATTGAGTCAGCCGAATGGCACCTCGCGTTGCGCCATTGCAGTGCGGTCCCGCGCGGTAGGTGACGAAGGGCGTGTCGTGCGAATAATCGGCGAGCTTCGACGCGATGATCTTGCCGTGCATCAAGTTCACGGCGCCAGGAATGTGGCTGCATTTAAACAGCGCCGGACTTCGAACGTCGAGCAACACGAAGCCAGGCGATCTGCTATCCAGTGCACAGACAACATCGGAGCGATCGGTTTCAAATTGCAGCGACGCGCGAAAGACGGCGAGTGCCGCGGTGCTCTCGGCGACGGGGATGACAGGCTTTGCCCATTCGGACTGACCAAGCTGCGGGAAAGCTTGCTAGATACACTGACGCCGCGCACGTAGCAGGACTCGCCTGCGCACGAATCTACGATGCGCTGGCACAAAAAGATAACGAGAGTGATCGAAATGACAGAAACGCTCTGTTTAAATATCTTTTTATATGGGTCGTCGGGGAGGTGCGGCAGGAGTTTGCGACAGGTCGCCTCGTGCCCGTCGATTGTCGCCGCTCAGAAAGCGGAGTATCACTTACTCGGCTCTTTAGGAAAAGCACGAGCGTGTTCAGCAATTAATCGCGCTCCTCTTATCTGGTTGCCCAATAAACCAGCAAGATGACAGCGACAGTAACTGCCGCAAAGAACCAGGATACGCTTCTCATCAGGTTTCCCCTCCTTAGACATTGGCCGAAAAAGTCCACACGATCAATGCTCCGAAGGGTCGACGTTGTTCGCACCCGTAAGAATTTTCGACAAGCGAGGTAATACTTGTCGAGTTTCGCCCACGGGGGCTCGCAGCAATTAAGAGAATGCGGGATGTCCCTCATCTAGTCCCACGACCTCATCGTAGATGTGGCCGCGCGTACGCCCGTCGACGTTTTGCCAGAGGCGCGCCAACCAATACTTCATTTTTCGTTGAGAAATGACATTCGCACTAACGACGACCGCCGGGAACTGAATATTCTCCCCAATCACTTTTCCCTGTAGATACTCGTACGCGTTGGCTCTGACGTATTCCTTGGCCTTAACCAGGTCTGTGGCGCTCGAGGAAAACGACAAATCGAGGCAAGTGAGTGTCCACGCCGCGTCCTGGCGTTCGCCATAGACGTGCAGTAGTATTCGCTCCATTTTCATGATCAACTCCTTATGGCACATGCCTAGCATATGCACTGATGCATCTTTGCCGGGGCAGGAATAACGTCAGATGTGGGCGGCGAAACCACACTAAATCGGGCCGAGCAAGAAAGTGAAAGGTCCATGCCCGGCAAGAAGATGGCGCGAGTGCCAACGAAAAGTTTTGTTGAGCCGATACTATTAAAATGACTTATGTTTTATTACCACGCAGGGCGAATGGTGTATGCGTGTCGGAAGTAGGCGCGGCCAAATTGCGTCGGCTCAAAGTGCTTGCCGACCCGATGTATCAACTCGCGTGCGAGCAACGCATTGATAACCGCATCTGATGGTTGCTTCGGGTTTTTTTCCGCAATGCGTTGAAGCGCCGCAGTGATGGCTTGTGCTGAAAGGGCGAGCATATTCGCTCCTGTAAAAGTTTTATGACCCTGTGCGCTGCGCTTCGATAGAGCCGCTCAGTTGGGGAATTTGCGTTCAGCGGCTCGCCGACGTAGCCACTTAGCGATGGGACCGTGCTGCGCATGCGCAGACGCGTCAGTCCGATTGTTCAAACAAATCGCACGGGCGATCGATCCGAAAGAAAGGAGCCGTGCCGCGTCAGCTGGCACGTAGCCGGAATACAAGAACCAGTTAGGAGATGCGCCCATGGGGTTATGCCTCCAGCGAAGCCTCGTTGATAAACCCGTCTATCAATGTGCGGCCGAACTCGTCGCCAGCGCGCCGCGCATTGCCAATTGAATCGAACAGGACCGTCTCAAGGCGAAACACTCGCGACTCTGACGGCAGAACTGAACCGATAGACGTACTCGGGGTAATGCGCACGGATACAGCCAGCAATCTTTCGTGCTTACGGCTTGCTTGGGTCGCGTCCGGGTCTAAAAACACCAGAGTTTCCAAACTGAAGCCTCTGTATGAGGGTGATGTGTGCGACATATTTCCTCCGACATGACGAGCACTGCCGCATCGCGGCGTTGATACGGCGATGCTAGCGAGCGATATAGGGAAGAAGCTACGCGGGCTTGATGTTGGATGCCTGCAAGCCTTTCGGGCCGCGCGTGACGTCGAAGGAAACGTGCTGGTTCTCTTGCAGGGTGCGAAACTCCGTGCGCCCTTGAGGTTGAATTTCTGAGAAGTGGGCGAACAAGTCATCCCCGCCATCATCCGGGGTGATGAAACCAAAGCCCTTGCTGCCGTTGAACCACTTTACAATTCCGGTGCTCATGTGAACCCCAGGTTCTCCCTGCGAATAGTCCTCGCGGAACGCGTGACTCGGCGCAAGTGGCGGACAACCAAGAAATTCAGAGATCGGAAGTGTCTCGCAATGAGATCGACGCTTGATCGATAAACGTCAGACTTGATGTTCGATATATTTGTTATACGCGCATTGCATCCAGGACTCAATGCATATTGTGTAAGTGTTACCCAGCCTGCCCTGCCTTAGTATTTCGCCGACTTCTCAAGTTGCCCCGCATTTTGAGCGGCGTACATTCCTTTCCTGGGCGACATCCGTTTTTGGGGCAGGTACATCAATTGCGTGAGGCGACATCGGGGATATCTCCTCCGTGGCGCGCCGGATTAACACGAGTTTTTGTCAACGGACCGGAGGAAAGCCTGACCCTGCGATGTGATCGCGCTGTTCCCTAAGAAAGCGTGCTGGCGCCATTATCTGACTGACGAAGAAACCAGCCGATCAACGAGCACACGTCTTGCGATGTGACCGGGTGCTACTCAGATCAACCGCGATTGTCGATCCAGTCGCGTGCCCATGCGCTCGCGTGCCCCAGCGCTTGCAGTTCGGTGTCGAAATAGTCCAGTGCATGGAATGTGTATGCGGCGGGCGCCGCATGGGCGGCATCGCCCCGCTCGAGCAGGAGGTTGGCCGCAAACCAGCCGTCCGGAAGCAGGTACGCGGAGGGGGAGACCAGATACCCGTTGTAATGGTGGTTATGGTTATTATTTTTCATAAATGGAAAGCGAGTGACCGTTGCATGGCATTCGGGCCATACAAGTCGGAAACTTCGAAAGTGGGAGCGAGACAGATCGTGTCGGAAAGACAAATGATGCACACCTCGAAATGGTGCGATCAAGTCGGGAGCGCAATGGCTCCGCTCGGATGCTATACAAGCGAAGGGCCGGTTGACCGGCCCTTGAACGACGTTACTGCGGGGTGATATTCGATGCCTGCAGGCCCTTGGGGCCGCGCTTGGTCTCGTAGCTAACCTTTTGATTCTCTGCGAGCGACTTGAAGCCTTCGCCTCGCACTTCGGAGAAGTGGGCGAACAGATCGTCGCCGCCAGCATCTGGCGTAATGAAGCCGAAGCCCTTGCTATCGTTGAACCACTTAACGGTACCGGTTTCCATGATGAATCCTTGAAATAATCGAATTAACTCCGTTGCGGAGCGAGAAAAACTTCAAGGAGGGAGAGAGGACAGCGAGTACCGCGCAGAAAACGCAGAAAAATGATGATCAGCAATCGAGCTTCTTGAATGTTTCTTCGGACACAGTACGTTGAGGGTTCGGCACTGTCAAGGTATTTCGTGAGGCGAGGACGCTTTCGGTCAAATTGCGATAAAGAATAATCGGCTGCATTTATTTGCAGGGGCATCACTCGCTAACGATGCGCTTCCGAAGACTGTGGAGCGAAAAACGATCGGCGATCGTCACCGGCTCAGACGATTGTAGCGAGTGATTGGGATTCTTGTTCGCTCGACGAAGCGCGGTCGTTCGTGACGCAGCCTGATGCTCACACAATGAATGCGTCACCCGCACCAAAGGCCGGTGTGTGAGTCGGCGCCGTCGGCATAGATATTAGGCAATCGCCTAATATTCTGCTCGGAGAGAGAAGTTTGGAACCTCCTAACACATGCACCCCATGCAGGTGTGCGCCTAAACGGAAATTCGTCGTGCCGACTGACGGCTTGCGACCCACAACTGACATTCAACCTTCTCCAACGCGGCCGCTGGAAGAGACCTCATGCGTTGGCTAACCTTACGCCGTCGTGCCACGAACGCTAAGCAATTCTGCAATGCATCGCTCGACTCGAACGACGACATTGCAACGCGAACGCGTCCTATCCGTACATTTCCGCGCCGACTCGGCGTTGGCGGACTGTGGCTCGGTCATTCCCGGTCGCAGTGCACCTTGAAGTGCGTTAGGACGGCGGGCCCGAATGCATTGCTAACTGCGACATCGGCAGCATCACGTCCGTATGCCATCAAAACACGCCCAATGCGCGGCGCGTTGTTTCTCGGATCGAAGGTCTGCCAGCTACCGCCCACATAGGCTTCGAACCACCCCGCGAAATCCATCGGTGCCGCGACGGGCGGCAAGCCCACATCGCTGATATAGCCGGTGCAGTAGCGCGCCGGAATATTCATCGCCCGGCATAGGGTGACGCCCAGATGAGCGAAATCTCGGCAGACGCCTTTGCGTTCACGGTACGCGTCCCACGCCGTTTTGGTCGGCCGCGCATGCCCGTAATCAAATTCGATATGCCGGTGCACGAAGTCGCAGATTGCTAGGGCAGTCTCGCGACCCGGCGTGCACTGGCCGAAAAGCTGCCACGCGACTTCGACCAACAGATCGGTTTCGCAATAACGGCTGCCTAATAGAAAAATCAGCGTGTCGTCGGGCAACTGCTCAACGGGATGGCCCCTCCCCTCGATGGGCCGCGTTTCCATGGCACTTGGCACATTCAGCAGCGCTCTCGTGCTCAATTTCACACGCCCGACAGGCGCGACGATTCGACTGCACAGATTGCCGAACAAATCGCGGTACTGCCGTATTGGCACCGGCGGATCGGTAACGAGCAGATCCGCTATGGCAATATCCTTTGCATGCGAAAAATGCGTGTTCAACATCAGCATCATCGGCGTAGGCTGTGGGCACTCGTACGACAGTTCGTATCCGACGCGAAGTTTCATGGATCCTCCCCGATTCGGCTGATTGCGGGTGACATCGAGCGTGGCATTCCAAAGGCGCATTGCTGGACACGGCACCAAGAGATGTTTCCCCAGTGGGCTCATCCTCGCATATAAAAAATAATCGCGTGCTGTTGTTCCTGAGCGGAACGCTGGGGCGAACGCTTACCTGCTAGTTTGATCTTGGGGCTGACCAGAGCCCAATGCCGTAGACGGGTGTCGTCAACTCTTTAACCGTACCGCATAACCGGCCGGGGGCGTCCCCTTGTGCGTCACGGAGCGCATTGCGTCGGGGAAAAAACATGGAATCAGTTGCCGGGACCGAGTAACACGTCGATTGCAGCTTGACCGGCGATTTCGGCTACCAAATAGGCCCATCGCTCAGTAAAAGGGCCGTTGCGCAACGGGATGCGGCCTCCCCGAGCGCCTAGCACTTCGAGATTTGTAGTGCCCGTTATCTGAAAGGTCACATCAAAAGTGTCCTCATCAGCAGCCGGAATCAGTTCGACCTGAATCTCGAAGCCGCGGTACGCGATCGTTCGGTGCATGAAAACCTCCCTTTCATCGTTGGACCCTAACACGAGTCAGCATTGGACGGCTTAGGCTACTTGTTGATCTGCGCCTCCATCATCCGGTGTTATTAAGCCAAAACCCCTGCTTTCATTGAACCACTTGACGATACCGGCACTCATAAATCACCTCTCGAATATACAACGCTTTAGCATCGATAATTACAAGGTAGGGAGGCGTTGATAAATACACAACCAAAAAGGTCAGAGATCGGAAGTGTCTCGCATGGATCGGGGGACCGACGCACTATCGAAAAAGCCAAACTTGATATTAAATAAATATTTAATACGCTTTTATTGAGAATCAAACAAGCGGTTTATTTTTTGTTTATATTTATAATTCATTTTGTTTTTCCTTAAATTTTTAAAAAATACAACCAAAATCATCATCCAATTCGGTGATGAAGAAGAGCGTCACACTGGCGATAGAAGACTGACCTGCACACGGTGGGTACGTCCATCGTCGACCAGCGGTATGTCTGGATCGTTGCCTTCCAAAAGTTGCCCGTCGATCGTGACGGATGCTGGGCCTTGACTCTGGCCATGCGGATTGGCCACCGAGATGAGATAACGGGATTCGCCGAATTGATAGCTAAAGCGATACCCGCGCCACTCCCGGGGAATGCACGGTGCAATGCGCAGTGCGTTGCCGCGCTTATCCAGCCCCAGTATGGACTCCACGGTACCGCGATACATCCACCCCGCAGCGCCGGTGTACCAGGTCCAACCGCCACGGCGCACGTGCGTTGAGGAGGCGTAAATGTCTCCGGCCATAACGTAAGGCTCCACCTTGTAGGCATGCACACCGGCGCGCGTGTCGGCATGATTGATGGGGTTGAGCATCGTAAGCATGTCGCCAGCACGGTTGCCGTCGCCCATTTTCGCGTATGCGATCATGCACCAGGTGGCGGCGTGCGTGTATTGCCCGCCGTTTTCCCGAATGCCGGGCAGGTATCCCTTGATATACCCGGGATCTCGCGCCATCTTGTCGAACGGTGGCGTCAACAACAGGATGAGGTCGTCGCCCGGGCGCACCAGATAGTGCTCGACAGATTCCATCGCCCGACGCTGCCGGTCTACATCTCCCGCCCCCGAAATCACACTCCAGCTCTGAGCAATCGAATCGATACGACACTCTGCATCGCCCGCAGCGCCGAGCGGTGTCCCGTCATCGAAGTAGGCTCGCAGGTACCATGCGCCATCCCAAGCGCCATTGTTCAGCGCGGCATGCAAACGCTCAGCATGTGCCCGCCATCGCGCTGCGGCGTCGACCTCTGCGCGCGCTTGCGCCAAATCGGCAAAGGGCAACGCGGTGGCATGCAGGAACCAGCCAAGCCAGATGCTTTCGCCTTTGCCTTCCATCCCGACGCGATTCAGACCGTCGTTCCAGTCGCCCCCGCCGATGAGCGGCAGGCCGTGAGTGCCCGTTGCGAGACTGCAATCGATGGCCCGCTGGCAATGCTCGAACAGGGTTCCGCTCTGCGCTGTGACTGTCGGCACGTAATACGCATTCTCTTCGGTGTCGGGGGCAGCGCGTCCCTCCAGATAGGGCACCGGCTCATCGAGAATCTTCGTGTCACCCGTCACTCTGACGTAATGATTGACCGAGTACGGTAGCCAAAGCCTGTCGTCGGAGATATGGGTGCGCACGCCACGACCTGAGGGCGGATGCCACCAATGCTGCACATCCCCCTCGACAAATTGCCTTGCGGCCGCCTTGAGCAAATGCGCCCGGGCAAGATCGGGGCGCGCATGGCACAGCGCCATGCAATCCTGCAGTTGATCGCGAAATCCGAACCCGCCGCTCGCCTGATAGAACGCGGCACGCGCCCACATGCGGCAAGACAGCACCTGATAGAGCAGCCAACCGTTAAGCATCAGATCGGTCGCCCGGTCCGGTGTCTCGACCTGAAGCTGCGTGAGAATCGCGCGCCATTCCGATTTGACCGTTGCTAAGACCGTGGCCGACGATGTCCCACGGTAGCGTTGAATGTATCTCCTTGCCGCGTCACGGTCGTTCGCCTGCCCAAGAAGAAGCGTCAGTTCGACGCGTTCGCCGGGGGCCAATGTGATGTGCGTGAGTAGCACGCCGCAAGGATCCATGCCCGCGCCCGTCGCATTGCTGAGCGCCGCAGCGGATATCAGCCCGGCAGGACGGGCGAGATCGCCGTTGCGTCCGATGAATTCTGTGCGGTCGCCGGTCCAACTGGACTGCTTGCCCTGCCAGTCCAGAAAGGCGATGCGCTCACTGAATTCACCGTTCCATGCGTTGGTGGCGAACATTCCGCCCGTGACGGAATCGATCTCCGAGACGACAAACGGCGCATTGCGGGCACGTCCGGCACCTAGCACCCATTCGACGTATGCCGCAGCAGAGAGTCTGCGCGGGCGCTTTGAACGGTTTTCGATGGTGAGTACGGAGAGCTTGACAGGGTCGTGCCAACTCACGAATTGCACGAGTTCGGTCTTGATGCCATACACTGCATGTTCGAAACGACTGTACCCAAAACCGTGAGAGGCAATATAGCGAGTGTTCTCCAGACGGATTGGAGATGCGGTCGGGCTCCAGAGATGCCCGGTTTCGTCGTCGCGCAAAAAGAACGCCTCACTGCACGGATCGACGACCGGATCGTTCGACCATGGCGTCAGTTGATTGGCTTGGCTATTGGTCGACCAGGTGTAGCCACCTCCTGACTCGGAGACTTGAAATCCAAATTCCGGATTGGCGATGACGTTCAGCCATGGCGCGGGTGTGCGCTGGCCCGGACCGAGTACCGTCACGTACTCGCGCCCCTGCTCGGCAAACCCACCCAGCCCGTTGAAATTCTCAAGCGCAGGGGCGGGCAACGGCATGTCAGCGAGGTCATCGTCACGCGTTGTGCGCGTTCGGCCGATATTCAACGGCTCGTGGATAATCCTACGGCCCATGCGCACGACTTGTTCTTCGAGGCTGCCTTGTCTCGCCCCCGCGAGTACGACACGGGCGGCAGTTAGCAACAATGTCATTTCCGCTGCCTCCAGGCCGTCGGCGCGAATGACGGAAATGCTGCCACGGCCGTTGTTAGGCCCGGATGTGACCTGTGTGCCGCTGACCATCGTCTGAAGCGAGACTTGCAGATCCTCGATATAAGACACCTTGCGTTCATTAAGAATCACGAGGTCGACCGGAACGCCTTTGCCTTGCCAGTATTCGTGGGCACGCAGCAACTGTCTGACAATGTCGCGGTCGTCCTGATCGTCCACCCGGACCAGTACGATGGGCAGGTCTCCGGAAATGCCAAATCGCCATAGCGATGGCGCACTGAGCGTGTTGCGTTTGAGCACCTCGACGGCAGCACGCATAGCGGCGTCCACATAGAGCACCCGGTTGGCGATGAACTGAAAGAGCTGTGCGTCATCGGCGGTGATCCCCAGATAGTGCAGATTGACCTGTCCCTGAGTCCACGCCAATGTCGAGATGCGTTGGAAGCTTGCCGGGTCGTGATATTTGTCGGTGAGATCGAGCAATGCCTCACGGCTCGGCGCCACCATCGTAGAAAACACCAGATGCTCGGTCCCACCGGGAGCAACGATAATGCGCGTGCGCAGGCTGAAGATCGGATCCAGTACCGGGCCTACCGTATTCGACAGCGGACGGCCGTCCATCACCGCCAACGGGTCGCGAATCGTTCGCCCCCGCGTGATGAAACGTGCCCGATCCGTCTCATAGCCCACGTTGCCGCCATGCGGCGAGCGCGCCAGCACATGCGCCGCCCACAAGGGCGTATCCGTGCCACCGCGAGGGCGGCGCATGGCGAGCAGACCCTGCACTTCCGGCAGGTATTCGGTCTGGACGAACAGATTGGAAAACGCAGGGTGCGCCGTGTCGCTCGCCATCGGCGCCAGCACGACTTCGGCGTAGGAAGTGACCTCAATTTCGCGCGTCAGCGCGCCCTCATTGGTGATGGACAGGCGACGGACTTCGGCGTTGTCTTCGGGCGACACTATGATTTCCAGCGTCGAGACAAGCGAGCCTTCCTGCCGGACGATGCTTGCACGATCCTCCGAGAACGCCACGTCGTAGGCGTCTGGCTCGGTGTCCACAGGCTGGAAGGTCGCGGACCAGACAGCGTCATTTGCCGTATCCCGCAGAAACAGATAGCTGCCCCAGAGGTCGCACGTGAGGTCCTCGCGCCAGCGGGTCACGGCAGCGTTGCCGCATAGGCTGTATCCAGACCCGGCGGCAGTGATCATGACGGAATATTCGCCGTTCGATAGCAAGTGCGTGGCGGGAGGGGTCTGACCTGCGGAATAGAATCGCCGCATGACCGGCACAATCGCCTCGACACCCGTTGGCGTGTCCGCGATGTCGGGCGCGAGATCCACCGCGCTGATTTCGCGCGGGTTCGCCTCATGCAAGAGCAAATCGGCGGCCCTCACGACGGGCTGACGATGGAAGCGTTGCCGCATGACGTCGCCGAACAGCACGTTCGTCAACGCGACCAGCGACATGCCCTGATGATGGGCCATGTAGGTGCGAACCGGAACGGCGTTACAGTTTTTCGGTAGCCGCGAAGCGGTGTAGTCAATGGCGTCGTAATAACCGAAGACACCGCGAGCGCCAACACCATCGAGCCGCTTCAGGTTGGCCACGGCGTGCGGCAAGTCGTACATTGCGGCGAGCACCGTAGCGTAGGGCGCGATCACGAGAGACCGCGCCAGCCCACGCTTCAATGCCAACTCGGGCACCCCGAAATCCGAGTATTGATAAGTCAGCGCGCGGTCGCGTATGTTGCAGGCTGACTCGGAGATGCCCCATGGCACATTCCGCGCCTTCCCATACGCAATCTGACTTGCCACGGCAAGCTCGCACGTTGAATCCAGCAGGCTTCTATGCGGATAGTCCATCACGAGCGACGGCATCAGGTACTCGAACATCGAACCGGACCATGACATCAGCACCGCGGCCTTGCCGTAAGGCGTCATGATGCGCCCGAGCCGGAACCAGTGCGTTGCCGGCACATCGCCCTTGGCAATGGCGATGAAGCTTGTCAAGCGAGCTTCGGATGCGAGTAGATCGTAGTATGAGTTGTCCAGTTCGGCGTCTGCCACTCGATAGCCGATCGAGAACAAGCGTCTGTCGGCCGCGTACAGGAAGCGGAAATCCATCTCGTCGAACAAACGGCGCGCCAATGTCGCAACGGCTTCGAACCGTTTCACGATGTCCGCGCCAGGCAAAGGTGACAGTGTGAAGTAATGAAGCGATTCGCCCTCAGGCGACACGTCCGGCGCAAGATCACGCACGTGACTCTTCACGTCGCTACGGATTGCGCCGACCCAGTAGAGCACTTCGCTATGCGCCGCGTCACCGCGTTCGTTCACGAATGTCTGAGCGAGATCGAGTAGGGTGGTCACAAGCCGGTCGATCGCATTCCAGCGCCGGCGCCAGCCTTCGGATGCGTCAGCGATGACATCGACCGGTTTGGACGGTGCCGGCTGGAGGAGCATGAGTTCCAGCGCATCGAGTTCTTCGTACAGGTGAGTGCGATTCACCGTAAGCGTTCTCCGGTCATCGCTCTCGTGGGCGATGGCGTCGCGCAGCAGGGCGACCGTGTCGAGAATTCCATCGAGTTGCGCGCGGGAAAATACCGGCTCAAGGGGAATGTCTTCGCATGCGCTCGCGACGACGAGCAGATGGCCGGCCAAATTGCCGCTGTCGACGCTCGACACATATTGCGGGGCCAGCGCGCTGAGGTCGCGGGTGTCGTACCAGTTGAAAAAATGCCCCTGGTAGCGCGCAAGCGTCGACATCGTGCCAAGGGTTCGCTCCAGGCGCTCTAGCGTCTCCGTCACGCCAATCCAGCCGAAGTCGCGCGCAGACAGCACCGACAGCAGATAGAGGCCGAAGTTGGTGGGTGAACTTCGATGCGCCACCACGGGGCGCGGGTCTTCCTGGAAGTTGTCAGGCGGGAGCTGATGATTGTCGTCGTCGACAAAGGTGGAAAAAAAGCGCCAGATACGCCGGCCAGCCATTCGCAGGGCGGGGTTATCCTCTGTGAGGACGAGGGACGGGCGCGTGGGGGCCGGCCGGCGGCTGATCCATTGGGCGACAAACGGAGAGAGACTCCAGAGGATCAGAAAAGGGGCCGCCCACGGGAGGCTTGCAGGTCTGAGCCATGCAACGATAGCCGTGCACAGCGCCGTGAGCGTGATGGCGCCGCGAAACGACCAGAGAAAGTTGCCCACCGAGCGTGCGGTGTGCAGCTTGACCTGTGCCGCCGTCACCCACTCGAGCAATCGACGTCGCGAGACGGTCAGCCTGAACAGCGTGCGTGCGATGGCGTCGATGGCGAGCCACGCGTGGTTGGCCAACATCGAGGCCAAGATCAAGGTTCGCTCGACGCCGCTGCACATGTCGCGGCCAACCGCGCGCCAGTGGCTCGGCATCCAAATGCCGGTCTGTGACGGGATCAGGCCTGTCGCTATCAGAAATAGCGCTGGGGCGGAAATCGCAAGCACCACCAGTGCCGACCAGATCCCGACAGGCGCCTGCGCGACTGTCCACGCGCACACCAGCGTGGCCAGCGCCGCGGGCGCGGTAATGGAGCGGCGCAAATTGTCGAGCATCTTCCACCGCGCTGCGGCCGGAGTCGCACCGCCGCGCTTGCCGACGATCCATGGCAAAAGCTGCCAGTCGCCCCGGATCCACCGGTGCAGCCGCGCAGCAGCCACCTGAGCATGGGACGGGAAGTCCTCGAACAGCTCGATATCGGTGACCAATCCACATCGGGCGAAATTGCCTTCGAAAAGGTCATGACTGAGAATCGTGTTCTCCGGAATTCGCCCCGCAAGCGAGGACTCGAAAGCGTCGACGTCGTACAGGCCTTTGCCAACGTAGCTGCCCTCGCCAAGTAAATCCTGATATACGTCGGACACGGCGCCGGCATAGGGGTCGATGCCATAGCGCCCTGAGAACAGACGTGAATAAATGGTTCCTTCGCTCATCGTGGGCAATGTTGGCGTGATGCGCGGTTGGAGGATGCCGTAGCCGGCAACCACACGCCGAGAGCCCGGATCGATGTAAGGACGGTTCAGTGGGTGCGCCGCAGTGCCGACGAGCTGCCGCACGGCGTCAATCGGCAGACGCGTGTCGCTGTCGAGCGTGATGACGTACCGCACGCCGGGAGGTGCCCATGGCGCGTGTGCGTCAATCGTCATGAACGAGGTGTCGGTGGCACCTCGAAGCAACCGGTTGAACTCGTGGAGTTTGCCTCGTTTGCGCTCCCATGCCAGCCATTTGCGTTGCGTTTCATTCCAAAGCCGCCTGCGATGGAACAGGAAGAAGCGGGGCGTGTTGGAGGTCCCCTCTGCATAGCGGGAATTCAGCGCCGCGATGCGCGCACTGGCGGCTGCCAGCAGCGGCATGTCGCTCTCGATGTGTTCCTCATCAGCATCGCGCCAATCGGAGAGCAGGGCAAACCGGACATCGCCCTTGGGATTCGCGAGATAGTGCACTTCCAACTGTGCGACCTGTGCAGCAATGTCCGCTTCGTTCGTCAGCATCATCGGCACGACAACGAAGGTGCTGAGTTCAGGCGTAATACCGTCGGCCAGCTCAAGGCGTGGCAAATGACGCGGAGGAATGAATCGGGTCAATGTGCGTTCGATGAGCAGAACGGCAAGTTCCGATGCCGGGAACTGACCGCACACGGCCAATAGCACCAGACCGGTGATGCTCACCCCCGCGATGGCGCTGAGCCAGACTGGAACCGCCAGGATCAGGCCACTCAGCAGACAAACGCCGAGAATGTAGGCCGCAGCGCGATGGTGGGCATCATGCAGGCCCCAGCGATGGGTGATCGGCACACGATAGGCAATCTCGCGCTCGAAGGCACCGCGGCCGGAAGATAGAAGATAGTAGCCCGGGTCTGTGCGACGCGGCATGTCTTCGGCGTCAGTCGCATCGCCCGTGCCCGCCGCCGCAGCCGCCGCTCGGAGATTCAGCGCCTGCGTGACCTCAAGCTCCGACAACCGGGATCTCGCCGCCAATTTCTCGATCTCGTGCCGGTAGCCGTCTCGAGTCGCAAAGTCCATTTCCGCGTACCCGGCGTTTTGGCGCAGATACGCGTCGACCAGGCTGACTTCCTCGAATAGCGGATGCCAATCGAATGCCCGCATGTCGCGCAGGCTAGTGATGACATTGCGCACGCTCATGTTGGCCGCCGCCTGACTGGCGTGTTCGGCCTGTACGACTTCGTCGGCCGATTGCCCTTGCTGCGCCAGTTGGTCGCTCAGCCATTGCAGAGACCTGTCCTGATAGCGCAGGCGCTGGATCAACTGGACCGTAAACGCCGGCTCGAACGGCTCGACGACAGCTGCAGCGGCCTTCGGTGCATCATCGGCAGCGGGGGACGCAGACGCCTTATGCGCGAGCAGATCGTCCGCATATCGGTCAGCGGCCTGACGATTCACCTGAGCTCGCGTGACTTGCCCGCACAGGCGCCGGAGATTCTCGATCATCACGGCGCGCAGGGTGAGCGGCATGGCCCAGAGTTCCGCCATGCTTAGCGGCTCGACCTTCTGATAGGCGAGCAAAAAGCACGTGAGTAGTGCAGGATCGAAACGACTGTCTGTGTGCGCCACGAAGGCCCAGAGCACGCCATAGATACGCGGCAGGCCACGCAGTGGGCCATCGAGCAGCCGTGGCAACGATCGGAAAGACTTCGTGTTCAGGTCGTGCCGGACTTCTCTGAACTGGTCGGAGACGGTGCGGAAGTTATCCAGCAACCACTCCGCTGCCGGGGTGATCGAGCGACGCTGCAAGGTCGCATGCGCCGTTGCGTCATAGCACTTGCGCAATACGCGCTCGTTGTCGGCGGCGCGCGAGGTCAGGGCTCGTGTGCGGGGCGGATGAACGGCGATTTGCTGCGCACGCGCCAGACTGAGCGCATGCTGTTCCAGCCGGTCGCGGCTGAACAACTCAGCCCGAATCGGGGTTTCCGGAGGCCCGAAGTCGCTCGTCCCCCGGGAAGTTCCGACAAAGTAATCCATTCCTGGCGGTTTCCACATGCCGATGTCTCCGGCGTTGCACGGCGATCAGGAGAACACGGGGTGTTTGTCATCCAGACCGACGACCTCGTCGTAAATGTGGTCTCGCGTGCGCGGGTCGAAGTGCTGCCAGATTCGAGCCAGCCAGTATTTCATCTTGCGCTGGGAAACGTCGTGCCCGCTCACCGGCACTGCCGGGAACTGGACGTTCTCACCGACCATTTTTCCCTGCAGGTACTCGTGGGCATTGGCTCTGACATATTCTTTGGCTCTCATCAGATCCGTGGCGCTGGAGGAAAACGACAGATCCAGACACGTCAATGTCCAGACTGCGTCCTGACGTTCTCCGTAGACATGAAGCAGTATCCGTTCCTTTCTCATGATCGACTCCTCTTCGCACATGCGCGGCATATGCCTCGAATGATGGTCGCGGCTTTTCCCGAGCGCGTCGGTTCGATACCGAACGGACTCGCCAGAAACTTTGACGTAGGGTGAAGGCGACTTCGGCATCCGATCGTCTCCATCGCGTAGCGTTTGCGTACGTGCGGACGCCGTCATTGACAGGCGATTCACGGGAGGTTTGCCATGTTACGAACCCTGGACGAACTGGAGGCCTGCACCATCCGCGCGACTGACGGTGATGTCGGTCTGGTGAAAGATCTGTACTTCGACGACAAGGCGTGGGTCGTTCGGTACCTCGTAGTGGAAACCGGGACGTGGCTTGCGAATCGGCAGGTATTGATTTCGCCGATTTCCATTGGTCAGAGCGACTGGCTCGACGAAATCATTCCGGTCACGATCACAAAGGATCAGGTAAAGCACAGCCCGGACATCGACACGCACAAGCCGGTCTCGCGTCAGCATGAAGCCGACTATCTGGCGTATTACGGATACCCCGACTACTGGGGCGGCGAGGACGCTTGGGGAGAAGGCGCATTCCCGAGCGGGCTCGCCAGCGGCAGCCGGTCCGAGCAGGATGCCTTTCGCACCGCACGAGAAGCGACGCATTCCCATGACGAAATGGTGAATCTGCCGCGACACGATCCGCATTTGCGAAGCGCGGATGCGGTGACCAACTATCACATCCATGCCAGCAACGGGGACATTGGACACGTCGAAGGGTTGCTCGTGGACGTCCACACATGGGCGCTGCGCTACCTCGTCGTCAACACCAGCAATTGGTGGATGGGCCATCTGGTGGCCGTCCCCGTGAAGGTGATTGAGCATATGAACTGGCTGGACGCGACGGTGTCGCTGGCACTGACGCGCGAAGCGGTGAAAGCCGCACCGCCCTACGATGGCAAAGCCCGGCTCAATCGGCAGCAGGAGATCAGCATCCATAACCACTACGGTCGCGCGGGCTACCGGGACGATCCGACGGCTCACAAGCAAGACGATATTTAGGGCCGTGGCATCAAGCGCCCACATGCGGGGCATCTCGGTACGCCAGCGGACCGAAATTCGCTCTCCAGGACGTTAGATTGGGCGCCCAAAGCGACTATGAGTCATGCATTACGTGGGCTGCCTGGTCAGGTAGGCCCGGTTTGTCTTACGTGCAGACAGTGCACGTGTCTGAAGGTACAGGAGCCCTCACCATGAATTCCATCACTTCCTTTCTGGTACTGGTGCTTCTTCTCGCGGGCGCGGTAGCCGGCGTCTACATCAGTCCGTACCTTGCACCATGCTTTCTCGTCGCCGCCGTATTGCTCGGCTCGACGTTGAAGATGGCTAACGCGTGGCAGAAGTTCGTGATTCTGCGCGCCGGTAAGCTGCAAAGCGCGAAGGGCCCGGGACTGTTCATGATTCTACCGGTCATCGATAGCGTCACGGCCGTGATCGACGAACGCATTCAAACCACTGCATTCAACGCCGAGCAGGCGTTGACCAAAGACACGGTGCCGGTCAACGTCGATGCGATCATCTTCTGGCACGTCAACGATGCAGAGAAGGCCGCGTTGGCAATCACGGATTACCGGCAGGCGATCGACCGGGTGTCTCAGACATCCTTGCGCGAGATGATCGGCGCGTCGATGCTTTCGACCCTGCTTTCCGATCGGAAGGCATCGGACGAACAACTGCGCGAAGAGATCGGCGCCAAGACCGCCGCGTGGGGGATTGCGGTGATGTCCGTGGAGGTTCGCGATGTCGCCATTCCAGTCGCCCTCCAGGACGCCATGTCGAGGCAGGCTCAGGCTGAGCGCGAAAAGCAGGCTCGCATGATTCTCGGCTCTGCAGAGGCTATCGTTGCGGCGAAATTTGTAGAGGCTGCGGCAATTTACGAAGGCCATCCGCAGGCATTGCAACTACGCGCCATGAATATCATCTACGAGACGACCAAGGAGCGAGGCGCCACCATTCTGATGCCGTCCTCGATGGTCGACAGCATGAATCCGGTAGCAATATCGTTTGCAGTGGCCGGCGCCGACCCGGTCAATTCGACTCCGGGCCTGAAGACAGCCGCGTAGTCATCGAATCACCGCATATGGCGGGACCCGCCGGCGATCTATTCGCCCAGAAGTTCCGCCAGGGGCTGAAAATTCTCCACGTGCTGCGACACGACCTTCGCGATGACGATGATCGGGATGCTTAGCAACATGCCGGCGATTCCCCACAGCCACCCCCAGAACAGCAGCGAGACGAAGATGGCGGCCGGATTCATTTTGGCGATCTTCCCGGTAATCCACGTGGACACAAAAGTTCCGACGAGCGCTGCAATCGCGAGAGACGTCCCTGAAACCAGCAGAGCCATCGAGAACGATTGGAATTGCATATAGGCGGCCATACCGGTCGCCGCAGCGCTCACCCCCGGCCCGAGATAGGGCACCACATGCAACAATCCCGCTGCCAGTGCCCAGGCTCCCGCGTTATCCAGTCCAATCGCGCGAAACGCCACCCAGGTGAGGCCGCCGACCAGCATATTGGTCACGAGCAACATCAGCATATATTTCTGTATGGAGTCGTTGATGTCGTCGAGAATGCGCACGGTGATTTTCTTCGACGATAGCGACGGCCCCGCCAACCGCACGAGCTTTCGCTTGAACGTGCCTCCGCTGACCAATAGAAAGAACGCTAGCAGGATCACGGTCATGGCTTGGGCAATGAGTCCCAAAGCCCCCATCGAGCCGACCCACAGAAAGGCGCTCAGCTTGAAGGCGGGTTGATCCAGCACTACATGCGTGACCGGTTGCCTCTGCGGCGAGGACAGGTCAGTGGCCTGATTGGCCGCTTTCTCTATCGCGCCTGCGGCCGCCTTCATCTTCTGAAGATTGCCAAACGTGCCGCTGCGAAGGTTATCCAATACGCTCGAGAATGTCCGTGTGGCCTCAGGCAATTGTCCAACCACTCTATCGATCTGATCGCGCAAGGGATAGCTGCCGGACACAAACACGCCGACGACGGCCAGCATGACGATGATGGCGCCAGCGGAACGTCCGACCCTTAGTTTCTCCAACCCGACGACCAGAGGGTTGAGGGTGTAAGCGAGAAGGACACCGAGCAGTACCGGGACGACAAATCGTTGCGCCCACTCCAGCGCGAACAGGATGGCGAGCGTCGCCAGAATGCCCAATGCCAGGCCGCGTGCATCCACCGGCATGCGCGGTGCAGGCTCGCTCGGGGACGCGGCCGTGTCAGAGGCTTCCAAGCCGTTCGGGGGTAAGGTCGGGATGACGTCCGATCGTTGCGCGAAAGCGTCGCGATGTCTGTCTTTCGGTCCGAAAAGACGGGCTGCGCCCCGGTTGATCCAGGTGAATGACCACACGGAGGGCCTCCTGATTCGTAGGGAAATGTTAGCGAGTTAGTTGGCTCGATCCATGAAGGGCATGCGACCTGATGCTCATTTACAGGCGGCATTTACCGTTAAGAGCAGAGCAAAATGAAGCCCATCGTGACAAGCAGAAGCACCGTATAGCTCATGACAATCACCTCGCTTCTCTGGCGATGCACACCGATCTCTTCATGCGGTTGTCGAAGTCGTGCGAACTATCGCGAGCCGATCGTCAGCCCCGAGCTATCGACGCGTTTGACTCCCTTGACATGTTCCGCAATGCGTTTCGCATCGTTGACGGCGTCTTGACTGGCAAGTTTCCCAGTCAAAACAACGATGCCGTGAGTGGTCTTCACACTGACGTTCGTGCCGTCGCCGATGTTTTTCGCGAGGAGTTCGGATTTCACTTTCGTCGTCACCCAACTGTCGGACATGACACGCTCCGAATGATGCAGGTCGCTCTTGGCATCCGACGCCATGCTGCTCTCGGCCGCCTTTACGGGCACGAGCGCCAGGCCAAGTACGATCGCCAGACCACCAGTGAGCGCACCGTGCCAGGCGGGGCGATAGACGCGAACCATGGGCAATAGAGGGTTCCTTGGCTTGGAGGCGGCCGGTTGCGCATTGGTGTCGAAGCCATCGGCAGCAGCAGGAACCACGGGAATTTTGGCAGTCATGGCGATCTCCGTATGACCACGGTGGCCTAAACAGGACGTCGGAATGACGTACGCGAGGCGAACCGCACACGGCCATTCACATCGAGGCCGCGCTCAACCGGACGGCTGAGAAAGTCAGCATGCGCGTCCGCCTGCGACATGTCAGTCCGCTACCGAACCGATGGGGGTATCGGGTGCGCGGTCTGTCGACGATTGGACATCGAAGAACTTTTCGGGCGCGTACGTTGACGTACCGTATCCGACGGCTGGTGGGCATAGCGTAAGCCTGTCACTCACGACTTTGGAGACGGTCATGCAAAGACGAAAATTCATGTGGGGAACCTCAGGCGCGATGGTCGTGCTCGGGCTGGCGCTCTCGGGATGCACGACCACCAGTCCAACGGACGCCAGCGGGCAACAGATGGACAAGCGCCATACGATCGACGCAGGCGTGGACTCGACCTTGACCCGTCTCTACGCCGCGGCCCACGGATCTCGCGAGTTGGTGCGCAAGGCGCACGGCGTATTGATCTTCCCTTCGGTCATGGATGCAGGGTTCGTGGTGGGCGGGCAGTACGGCGAAGGATCGCTGCGCGTTGCAGACCACACGGTGGGCTATTACAGCACCGTTACGGGATCGATTGGCTGGCAGATTGGCGCACAATCGCGAGCCATCGTGCTGCTCTTCATGACGCAGGAATCGCTGAACCGCTTCCGCAATGCCGACGGCTGGTCTGCTGGTGGAGACGCGTCAGTGGCAGTGCTGAAGATCGGTGCCAACGGCAACGTCGATACCACCACGGCCAGCAGCCAGGTGAACGCGTTCGTCCTGACCAACAGCGGCCTGATGGCAGGGGTGTCGCTCGAGGGAACGAAGGTCACGCGAATCAAATCGTTGTAATGCCGCAGAATGAATCGGGCCCCCGAATGGGGGCCCGGTCCGTTAAGTGTCTGTGAACTCATTGCGAAGGAACGACCAGGACTGTTCCCGGCGAAGTCGTGCCTCTGGGACCAGTGTTTCCCTGCATACCAGTGGCGCCGGTGTCACCCGTATAACCCGTATTGCCTGTGTTGCCCGTTGGCCCCTGCGGTCCGGCAGGTCCGGTACATGCGCCGAAGGCGAGTGTCGCCAGGACGGCGGCAATCAGCTTTGCATATCTCATGATTAAGCCCTCAATTTGACGTTGGATGCCTGTCCATGCGGATAGGCATCGACGATGACACTGTGCGGTTACCTTGAGGCATCTGGACGGTAGTAGTCGTCAATCTCATCGACCCACGCCTGATCTGCCATATCTGGCCAATGGTCCGGGTCGAATCCCGGTGCTGCTTCCAGGCGGTGTTTGTCGACATCCAGAACAAAACACTTGTTCTCCGTATCGAGTTTCAATGCTTGCCAGGGCACCGCGAACAGCTTTTTCCCCATGCCCAGAAAGCCACCAAACGACAGCACGGCGTAACTGATTCTCCCGGCCCGAACGTCCAGCATGATTTCCTTGATATCGCCCAGGGCTTCACCGTGCTCATTGCACACACTGTTACCGACGAGCGTGTCTGCTCCCATCAGACTGGGGCCGGGCCCCAGCGCGGTACCCGGGCCGGGACGCACCGTCTCTCTCGCCTTGTACATTCCGTACGTATCACGATCTTCGTAGTTCATAGTCCACTCTCCATTCAGAACACCAAACCTCTCGGCATGGCGATTTACTCGTCGGAAAGCTGCACCAGCGCGGCCGCTTCGCCCGGTGTCGCCACATTGACAAGCTTGTTTCTCGCACCGCAGCCGGGGCAATCGAAGTAGAAGCCGAGGTCGTTGACTTCCGGCGTCATTTCCGGAAATTCGCTCAACTCGCCGCAGGTTCTGCATGTGAACATCCGCATCTCCCTGTCGTCTTGACGACGGTGCTTTACCCGCTGCGCGGGGGACGAACGCGCCCACCACGCAAGGGCCAAGACTGCCGCTCGAACTGGTATCGACAGCGTGATGCAAAGACTAATGGGAGGACGTCCGTAGGGTCTGTCCGTTAGCGAACAGTCGTTGATTCGAGGAAAACGAGGAGGAGAGTCCGCCAGCGAACAGACACGACATCGGGATGAAGAGATAAAGGATGTGGTCATCGTCCGCGATTGCTGCCTATCACGGGCTGACCGCGCAAATTGTCGCTGACCCACTTTTGAGAAACGCCATGAAAATCTCCCGCATTCCGGCGCGACTTTACGTCGTGCGCGTACTTGAAGTCCTGTTCGTTGCCGGCTTCGCCGTCGTCTGCACACCGGCAGGCGCAGCTCCCGCCACGGACAGCCCCACGGCTGCCCATGCCATGAAGACGGCCGCGCGTACGCCCGTCGAAACCCGCATCAGCAATCTGCACACGCGGTTGCAAATCACCTCGGCGCAAGAGTCCCTTTGGCAACCCGTTGCGCAGGTCATGCGCGAGAACGCCGACACGATGCAGTCGCTGCTCAAAGCCCGCTCCGAAGGCGCGAGCCATATGAGCGCCACTGACGACATGAGGTCATACGGTCAGATCGCTGAGGCGCATGCCGAAGGCATCAGGAAACTGACACCCGCCTTCGCGGCGCTGTACGGCAGCATGTCCGACGTGCAGAAACACAACGCCGACCTGATCTTCCGTGACCAAGGTCATCACATGGACCGAATGGGCCGAATGGGTCATAAGGGCTGAGAACGCAGGAGCCAAAGATGAAATCCTCACTCACACGAAAGCAAGGTGTGTCCCCCATCGGGGCGATCGGTCTTGCGTTGATGATGCTGGGCGTGTGTGCGCCCTCCGTGTCTCATGCCCAGCCGGGAAATCGCGATCACGATCGCGATACGCAACAGGAGGTCCGGCATGCGCCTCAACGGGCACCTCACGACTATCGCCACGACTATCATCATGACGACCGTCACTACAGCAGTGGGTATCGCGACGGCGGATACGCGTACGGCCCACCACCCGTGGTGTACGCGCCTGAGGCGTCGCCCGGTATCAGCCTTTTTCTGCCGCTGGAGTTTCGATAATGCGCGAGTGAAGTGACTAGCCGAAGCTGACTGTCGTGCGGGCTTGCCGGTGAGGCCCGCTTGGACGGTGGCGGTGTTGCGTCGTCCAGCGCCTCATCGACGATGGCTTGTGCCTCGCTCAGCAGTTGCTGCAGGTGATGCTCGCCCTGGAAACTCTCGCCGTAGATCTTATAGATCGCTTCCGTGCCGGACGGTCGTGCAGCAAACCAGCCATGATCGGCAACCACTTTCAGGCCGCCGATTGGCGCATCGTTGCCAGGCGCCCGCGTCAGAATTGCGTTGATCGGCTCTCCGGCGAGCCGCTTAGATCGTACTTTGTCAGCAGAGAGGGCCGCGAGTGCAGCCTTCTGGGCAGGTGTTGCACTTGCCTCGTGCCGCGCTTGCACTGGGAAGCCCAATGCGTACGTCAGTGTCTGGTATCGCGCGCCGGGGTCCTGCCCGGTGCGCGCCAACATCTCCCCCGCCAGCAATGCAGGTATCAGACCGTCCTTGTCGGTTGTCCAGGTGGTGCCGTCGCGCCGCAAGAAGCCTGTGCCTGCGCTTTCCTCTCCGGCGACTGCCAATGAACCGTCGAGCAGCCCGGCAGCAAACCATTTGAACCCGACGGGAACCTCGTACAGGCGGCGCCCGAGCTTCGATGCCAGACGATCGATCAACTGGCTACCGACAACGGTCTTGCCAATCGCGGCGTCGAGTGGCCAATCGGGACGGTGCTCGAACAAGTACTCGACCGTCGCGGCGAAGTAATGATTGGGGGCAAGCAAGCCCGCGCGAGGCGTCACGATGCCGTGCCGGTCATGATCGGTGTCGCAGGCGAAGGCGACGTCGAAAGCATCCTTTTGCGCGATCAGGCCCTGCATGGCATAGGCCGATGACGGGTCCATGCGGATTCGGCCGTCCCAATCGGCGGTCATGAAACCGAACGTCGGGTCCACGGTTGTGCGCGTGACCGTCAGGTTGAGTCCGTACCGATCGGCAATCGCAGGCCAATAGTGAACACCGGCTCCCCCTAGCGGGTCGACGCCCATATGAATGCAGGAAGCGCGCAACACGTCCATGTCGATGACGTTCTGCAGGTCGTCGACATAGGCCTTCAGGAAGTCATAGGGATGCGTTGTGGAGGCTCGCATGGCCTGCTCGACGCTGATCCCCGGCATCGTCCGCAGTCCACTGCGCAATAGCTCGTTCGCTTGCATCTCGATCCAGCGGGTCACCACAGACTCCGCCGGCCCGCCGTGTGGCGGGTTGTACTTGATGCCGCCATTATCGGGAGGATTGTGCGACGGCGTGATGACCACACCGTCGGCGAATCTTTCCGTGCGCCTGCGGTTGTAACTGACGATGGCATGTGACACCGCAGGCGTTGGCGTGTACTCGCCGCCCGCTGAAATCATCACATCGAGGCCGTTGCCTGCGAACACCCTCATGACGGTCGCGAAGGCCGGCTCGGACAAGGCATGCGTGTCGATACCGACGAATATCGGCCCATCGATGCCATGCCTTTGGCGGTAGCGGCAGATGGCCTGACTGATCGCCAGGATGTGCGCTTCGTTAAACGTTGTCAGGAACGACGAACCGCGGTGGCCGGAGGTGCCGAACGCTACGCGTTGCGCCAGGATCTCAGGATCAGGGGTGTTGCAGTAGTAGGCCGTCACTAGCCGGGAGACATTCACCAGCTTGTCAGGCGAGAGCGGTTGTCCGGCGTATGGGCTAACCGACCCGAGCCCCGAGGCGAGCGTCCTGGACTCGTTCATGACGATTTCCCATGCGACTTGATACCGTAACGCATGAGTTGCGCCTTGGCGGCAGTGACGATATGCGCCACGTCGAAGCCGAAATGACGCGCCAGCGCCTCACGCGGGGCTGACTTGCCAAACGTGTGCAACCCGAGAATAGCGCCTTCATGCCCGGCATAGCGCTCCCATCCAAAGGTCGATGCCTCCTCTACGGCGACTCGCGCGATGACCGAGGGCGGCAGAATGTGGTCGCGATAGGCCAAGGACTGGCTCTCGAATATTTCCCACGAGGGCATGCTGATCACCCGGGCGAAAATATCTTCGCGCTTCAGTTCGTCGTACGCCGCAGTGCATAACGCCACTTCGCTTCCCGTGGCCAGCAGCAGCACGTCTGGGGAGCCGTCTTCAACGCCCATTTCCTCGCAGGCATCGATCAGGATGTAGGCCCCTCGGGCAACCCCGGCGGCACTCGCGTAACGGTCTCGATCAAGTATTGGCACGGCCTGGCGGGTGAGTACGAGGCAGACCGGCCCGCGCTTGCGTTCCATGATGACGCGCCAGGCCTCGACCACTTCTCCGGCGTCGGCCGGCCGCAGCACGGTCATGCCCGGCATGGCGCGCAACGACGCGAGTTGTTCGATGGGCTGATGCGTCGGTCCGTCTTCCCCCAGGCTGATGGAGTCATGCGTCCAGATCGTGATGAGCGGCAATTCCATCATGGCTCCCAGCCGTAGTGCCGCCCGACAATAATCGCTGAAGATGAGGAAGCTGGCGACGAACGGTCTTAGCGACGACAGGCTCATGCCGTTGGCGATGGCACACATGGCATGCTCGCGAACACCAAAATGAAAGTTCCGACCCCGATAACTGCCGTCGGCCTGCGCTGCGGTGTTCTGAAAATCGCCTACGAGATCGAACGTCAGGCGAGTCAGCGTCGAGGGCGACAGATCGGCAGCGCCCCCGATTAACCAGGGAACGCGCTCGGCAATGGCGTTGAGCACTTGCCCCGATGCTGCGCGGGTCGAAAGACCAGCCGTCGTCGGGGCAAAAGCGGGCAGGGAGACGTCCCACTCGGGGGGTAGCTCCCGCGCCTGCATTCTCTCCAACGCATCGGTCAAGTCGGGATATTGGGCCCGATAGTCCGCAAAAAGCTCGAGCCAACGGGTGTGGGCGTCGCGGCCCCGACGGCCGAGGCCTTCGTGAAGATGTGACGTTACGCCACCGGGCACGTCGAACTGCTTGTCGGGATCACTGCCGAAAAATTCCTTCGCCAGACGGACCTCGGCCGCGCCGAGCGGCTCGCCATGTGCCTCGCGCGTGTCCTGCCGGTGGGGCGCGCCATAGCCGATATGGCTTTGCACAATGATGAGGGTTGGGGCGTCGCCGGTATCGAGAAAGCCCTGATATGCACGTGACAATTGCGTCAGGTCGTTGGCATCGCTCACGCGCTCGACATGCCAGCCATACGCGGCAAAGCGCGCACCGACGTCTTCGGTGAACGCCAGACGGGTAGACCCTTCGATGGTGATGTGGTTGTCATCGTATATCCAGCACAGATTGGCCAGCTTCAGATGGCCGGCCAGCGACGCGGCTTCCGCACCGAGCCCCTCCATCATGTCGCCGTCGCTGCAAAGCGCGTAGATGTTGTAGCGAAATAGCGGAAATCCGGGGCGGTCGTAGGTCGCGCTCAGCCATTGCCGCGCGATCGCCATGCCCACACTCGTGGCAATGCCTTGCCCAAGCGGACCGGTCGTGGTCTCAACACCCGTCGTCCAACCATACTCGGGGTGCCCGGTGCATCGGCTTCCCGGCTGGCGGAACGACTTCAGGTCGTCCATCGTCACGGCCGGTTCGGCGGCTCCATCGTCGCTCTTGACATCGCAAACGTGCAGCAAGCTGTACAGCAACGCGCACGCATGCCCGTTCGACAAGACAAAGCGATCCCGGCCCGCCCAGTGCGGATTTTCAGGGTCGTATCGCAGGAACCGCTGCCACAGACAATAGACCGTCGGGGCGGCGTCCATCGGCGTGCCCGGATGCCCGGACTGCGCTTTTTGCACGGCGTCGATCGACAAGGTGCGCAGGGCGTTGATGCACAACTGATCACGATCACTGGGCTGCATCGCTGATAACTCCATCGAAATGTGAAACGGTTGGCGCCTACGCCCTCTGACTCGTGAACCCGGGTTCGGGGCACCTGTCAGGCGGCGAGAACGACGTGATGTTGCGCCTTCATCATTTGCCTCTTGGGGTAACGGGTCGCACCGTCGTGCTTTGCCGATCAGGCGTCGCGGGGTGTTGCAATGTCCAGGTGACCGCCGAACGCGTAGCGCATGGCCGACAAGAGTTTATCTGCGAAGACCGATTGTCCTCGCGAGGCAAAACGCGCATACAATGCCGCACTCAGAACGGGAGCAGGCACTCCCTCATCGATGGCCGCTTCTACGGACCATCGTCCTTCGCCCGAATCCGAGACACGACCGGCGAACTGCGCCAGCGTCGGGTCGGTGCGCAGCATCTCGGCAACTTTTCCAAGTAGCCAGGAGTCGATCACGCTCCCGTGCCGCCACACTTCGGCGATATCGGCCAGATCGAATGTGTACTGGTAATACTCGGGATGTCGCAATGGAGTGACTTCGGCGCCGACCTCTTGTTTCTGTGTGCCGACGTTCGCGCATCTCAGAATATTCAGTCCTTCCGCATAGGCGGCCATCATGCCGTACTCGATACCGTTGTGGATCATCTTCACGAAATGGCCAGCCCCGTGAAGACCGCAATAGAGATACCCGGACTGGGCAGTAGCCGCGCTGCTATCCGTGGCGAGTCCGATATCGTGCGTCGCATGCTTCCCCGCATCCTCCCTCGCGTCGTGCGCATCGCAGGCGAGGGCGGTGAAGAGCGGCGTGAGATACACCACGACGTCCTCTTCGCCGCCGATCATCAGGCAGTAACCGCGCGCCAGACCAGAGGTCCCCCCGCTGATGCCAACGTCGACGAAATGAATCCCCTTGCTACCCAGTTCGACACTGCGTTTCATGTCGTCCCGGCAATAGGAGTTACCACCGTCAATGACGATATCCCCTGGCGCGAGCCGAGACCAGAGGTCTGCGAGCGCCGCTTCGACTGCACCGGCGGGCACCATCAGCCAGAGAATTCTGGGGCCCTCCAGCAGCGACATCATCTCGTCGATCGAAGCGGCGCCGACCGCGCCCGCATTCTGAAGCACGTCGATTGCCGCTGGCTGAACGTCATGGACAACACACCGGTGACCGTGGCGCATCAGGCGACGCACCAGATCGGCGCCCATGCGCCCTAATCCAATCATGCCGAGTTGCATGGTCTGCTCCGTTTGGTCTGTGAGTGAGAGGGATACGATCGCGCAACATCGTTCACTCGACACTAGGAGCGTTTGCCCGTCAGTTCTGTCCACTACCGAACAAAAGTCTATTGCCGCAAGACCCCGCCACGGCGCTAAGCAGGTACTTTCGATACCGAACGCTTTTCATTCGCGGCCTTCGTACGGCACCGAACCGACATGCCGCTACGGTGCAACTACCCTTCGGGTGAGGGTCGAGAAATCCCCCTCTAACCAACGCGGGGAGTGAATCATGTCTTTAAGTATTGTGGTGCTGATTGTTCTGGCGCTTCTGTTGGTGGGAGCATTTCCAGCCTGGTCGTACAACTCGGGTTGGGGATATGCGCCGAGCGGCGCAGTGGGATTGCTGCTGGCAGTCGTGGTTGTTCTGCTCTTGATGGGGCGACTATGAGGCGCGCGACCCAGGATTTGCTCGAGGCCGTCAATCGGCGCCTGAGGCATGTCGCCACGAAGGTGCGCGACACCCGAGCCCCGGTTAAGGGGCTCAATTTTTCATCTACTGAGAATGCAAATCATCATGAACAAAGATCAAGTGAAAGGCAGGGTCAAGGAAGCCGCCGGCAAAATCAAAGAGGTCACCGGTAAGGTGGTCGGCAACACGAAAATGGAGATCGACGGCAAGATCGAGAAGAATGTCGGCAAGGTCCAGTCAGTCGTCGGCGACACACGCCACGATCTGAAGAAACACAGGTAACGGGATAGCCCGACCCCGTCACAGGTGGCCCGTCGACCGTCAAGGGGTTCAGGACGTATCGTGTGTCACTGGGGGCGGGTGCCAGTCAATGCCATTCAGGCATGCGCTTGCCGGCAATGATCTGCATGAGTTCAGCCCATGCCTGCCGAAACGACTCGACGCCTTCGCGCTGAAGGCGTGCGGCGAGCGCTGCGACGTCGACGCCGGCGTGAGCGAAGTCTGCGAGCACCGGATCGGCGTTGCCACCATCCTCTCGCATTACGCTGATCAACTCGCCTCGCGTTGCAAAGGCCAGCAGGGTCGCCTCCGGCACCGTGTCTATCGTATCCGGTGCGGCAAGTGCCTCAACGTAATAGCCGGGTGAGAGTTCCCGGCTCTTCGCGCCCGTACTGGCCCACAAGAGGCGCTGAGTGCTTGCCCCCGCGTCGGACAATTCGCGCCACATTGGGTGCGACATGCGCTCACGGTAGGCGCCGTAAGTTTGTTTGGCCACCGCCACGCCAAGACGGTTACGCAAACCGAACGGCACCTCGCCTGTGATAGCGGTGTCCCAACGGCTGACGAATAGCGATGCTACGGATGCCACGTGCAGATCCAGCCCGGCATCACGCCTGCGCGCCAGGCCTCTCCAGTAAGCATTTGCCGCCTCTACGTATTGCTCGCGGGAGAAGAGGAGCGTGACATTGATTGGTATGCCGGCAAAGATCGCCTCTTCGATGGCGACAAGACCGATTGTCGTGCCGGGGATCTTGATGAATAGATTGGGGCAATCGGCACTTGCATGCAGGCTTTTGGCGGCCGCTACCGTCCCGACAGCGTCCTCAGCGAGCCACGGCGATACTTCCAGCGAGACCCATCCATCGATACCCCCGGTTTTTTGGTGCACCGGCAGGAACAGCGCTGCCGCCTGTTTCAGGTCTCTGATCGCCAGCGAAAAGAACAGCGCTTCGTCGGTGAGCGTCGCATCGGCAGGTTTTGCGATATCCATGTCGTACGTCGCCGTATCGCGGATCGCCTTGAGGAAGATGCCAGGGTTCGACGTCAAACCTGTGACGTTGTATTCATCGCGATAACGGGCCAGTGTCCCGTCACCGAGCAAGCCTCGCGTGATGTTGTCGAGCCAGAGACTCTGCCCGAGCGCCTGCAATTTCTGAGTGGCTTTCATGGAACCTCGCCGAAGGCGTTTCGCAAGACCTCATTGGGCGCCGCTATCCGGGCGAATGCCGTGATTGAAGTTATCGGGACCAGAGAAACGTCCGATGCGCGTGGCCCCGACTTGAGACGTTGACCGCATGCTTTTCCATGATTCCCTCGTAGCTCGCGGTCACCGTGTAGCGCCCGTCAGGCAGCGACGCCAGCATGAAAGGCCCGTCGGACTGTGTCGACAGAATCATGTTCCCACGGCGATCGGAAATCGTGACGGGGATATCCGAGAGGTATTCGTTGCCATTGGTTGCCGTCCTGCTGACAAATGTCAGAACGAGAGGGTAGTTGTGCATCGCAGCCTTGATGGCCAGAGACTGTTCCAGGCCGATGCCGCCTGACAAGTAGGTCACGGGTCCGGACTGCTGTGTCGGCGGCAGCGTGACTTCCGCCGCCATTGCCGCGCCGGTGCAAAGGCAAGCCCGATGGCCGCGCACGATCGCAAGATGTGTTGACGCCTCATATCCATCTCCCATTGGGTCGATCATGCATTCGGTAACGCCGGCAGTACATGATTCGCATTTGCATGTCGCTTTGACGGCTTTCCGTTATCAATCTCACGTTACACGGTGAACCGACGCCGATGCGGTACGTCAGCGTACCAATCCCGCCGACACGACCGGGGCGGGGATGGCGTCTCGCGCGGCTAGATCGACCGGCTCGGTGTTTGTCATATTCCGCAGAAATTTCCTCGTCGTCATGTGCGATACCGGACGGACACCTCATATCCCCACGAGCAAAGTGATGCCGAGACATGGGCGAGGGCACGCACTTGAGTCTACGGAGAGGGTTATGACACCGAGTCAGGTCAGAGAGCGAATCAGAGAGTTGGAAGCGAAATTCTCGCGCATCAAAGAAGAGTTCTACCAGGTCGTACATAGCCAGGAGGATGCGCCCCGCGACAATGACGAGGCGACGGCGTCAGGCGAGGCAGGTGAAATCGGGGAGGATCTCACCGGGGACCGTTAGGACAATCAGACGGTTGACCATTTTTGTTGAGAGAAGTACGGAAGACGTATGTGCCGGGCATCTCGGCGCAAGACGCCGTTCCCGGAGGAGGGCGCCATGAAAGCGGTTCGAAGTTTGTTGTTGATGTTTGTCGTCGTCACATTGGGCGGATGTTGGTGGGGGCCCGGCCCCGGATACGATCACGGGGGAGGTGGATATGGCCACGGCGGCTACGATCGCGAGGGCGGCCCGGGGCGAGACAGATAAGGGGATATGGCATCCACGCGAGTGAGCATGGATGCCCGACGTCGGGCGAGAGCGGGGCGCTCCCCTGTGTGCGCCGTTGGGAGAATACAGTCAAGTCGGATCACTCGCCCAACCGGGTGTCCGATGCAGGGGAGACAACATGCGAAACCTACTCGTTGCAGCCACCGTGCTGCTTTGCCCGGTGATATCCGTTCACGCACAGGTCGGTGTCAGCATCGTGTCCCCAGGCGTCAGCATCGGCATTGATCTGCCCGCGTATCCCACGCTGATTCAAGTCCCCGACTATCCAGTCTATTACGCGCCTCAAGTCGATTCGAACTACTTCTTCTACGATGGGCAGTACTGGGTGTACCAAGGTGACAACTGGTACACAAGCGGGTGGTACAACGGGCCGTGGCAGGTGGTGTTACCCGCAGCCGTCCCCTTGTTCATTCTGCGCATTCCGGTGCGCTACTACCGGCGCCCCCCTCGCGACTTCCGCGGTTGGGCGACGGATGCGCCGCCGCGATGGGGGCAGCATTGGGGGCCGCAGTGGGAGACGCAGCGCCGCGGATGGGATCAATGGAATCATCGCGATGTGCCGCGTCCGGCGCCTTTGCCGACGTACCAGCAACAGTATTCCGGCGCCCACTATCCGCACTCCGTCGCGCAACAGGACACGCTGCGCACGCAAAACGGCGACGATCGTTCGCGAACAGGACAGCATTCCGGACTGGCTAACACCCGTGGTGAACGTCAGTCGGGAGCCAACGGACACCCGTCAATGCAAACGGATCAGGCGCCGCAAGGGCGTCAGCGCGCACAGCAACCTCAGCCGCAGACACAACCTTGGGGCACCATGCAAGCGCCCCGTTCCGAGCCCGCGCAATCGTCGCACGGACAGCGAACGCAATCCGCTCCGGAGCAAAGAGGACAAGGGCCTCGTGATGGGCAGCAAGGCGGAGCAGACGAGGGACGCGACGCCGGACATGGCGAATCGCGCCGTTGACTCGGCCCACGGCAGACAAATACACCGGGATATTCTCCGCCTACAGCGGGTCAGCGCGAACGAACTACCTTTGCGGTACTCCTCGGGTGAGAAGCTCGTTGACGCTCTCGCTGGCGGAGAGACGCTGTCAAATGGCCTGAATATCGGGCAGTAATCGATCAAACTCCCGTTTGACCACGCCATAGCATTCACAAACGCGCTTTTCGAGCCCGGTCCGATCCAGCACTTCGATATGCCCATGGCTGTAGCGGATGAGTCCGGCGGTTTGGAGCTTTAGCGCGGCTTCCGTGACGCCGGATCTACGGACACCCAGCATGTTAGCGATCAACTCCTGTGTCATCCGCAGCTCGTTCGACGGCAGGCGATCGAGACTCAGTAACAACCACCGGCATAGTTGCTGGTCGATCGAGTGGTGACGGTTACAGACTGCCGTTTGCGCCATTTGCGTAATCAATGCCTGGGTGTAGCGCAATAGCAACCGCTGCATAGGGCCGGCGCGCTTGAACTCTTCTTTGAGCAACCGGGCGTTCAACCGATAAGCGTACCCGGCGCTTTGCACGATCGCTCGGCTCGGCGTGGTCTCACCGCCCATGAACAGGGCAATGCCAATAACGCCTTCCTTACCCACAATAGCAATCTCGGCAGACGAGCCGTCTTCCATCACATAAAGCAATGAGACGATTGCCGTGGTAGGGAAATACACGTGATCCAGCCGGTCTCCCGACTCGTAGATGACCTTGCCAAGCGGCATTTCGATCAACGTCAACTCTGGGGCGATTCGCGCCCACTCGCCGTCCGGCAACACGGACAGCAGATCGTTGGCGCTTTTGTTCGGTTGCGCAAGCATGCCTTTTCCCCTTCATGCCCTGCGATCGGACACGTGCGCGTCAGAATCGCTGCGCAATA
Source organism: Pandoraea anhela (assembly GCF_902459655.1). Classification (GTDB taxonomy): domain Bacteria; phylum Pseudomonadota; class Gammaproteobacteria; order Burkholderiales; family Burkholderiaceae; genus Pandoraea; species Pandoraea anhela. Next base: position 220,430 of record NZ_CABPSB010000008.1, on the reverse strand, counting down.
AGTGCATTGAGTGAATCGATGGCGCCACCATGATTGAACGAGACGCCGCGTGGCAGGGCTCCCCGGCGGTTGCTCTGAGCCATTGCCGTGCAACAGCTCACGTTCGAATTTTTTTCCGCCGCAATGAAAATGTCAATCATCCACTGTCTTGGAGCCGTCGCTAATTCGTTCACATGCGATTGGAAAAATCCAAGGTGCGTAGCCATCGGGACGATCGTCCGCCTTCCTCTTCCCAAACAAGAACTGCAGCCTGATACAGATCACGCTCCTGCTTGATGAGAGAAATCCGCGTCTCGCGGATTGCTAGATGCAGCGCGATCATACGCTTGCTTAATCGCTTGTGGCCTCTCACGATCACTTGTCCTCGCCCTCAACTTCGGCGCATTAGTTCGAGTGAACTCATATTCTGAGTTTTCGTCGCAATCTTAACGATAGTGTCAATGCCGACTATGGTCAGTACGTAAGCGTACGAACACTGACCTGATCGGGCGTTTCCTGCGTCTGCCATCGAGCAGATACAGACGTCGGTGCTCGGCAACCCTTTCGTTGAACGGCATTGCCATCACGTCGCGCGTCCGCATGCAAGCATCTCACCGCCCCCACGTGGCGAACATGGTGAGGACTGCGCAAGCCATGGTGCCGGTAGCTAGCCAGCCCAGCGCCTTCAGCCGCAGACTGATCGCAAATTTACCCATCACGTCGCGCCTTCCCGCCATCAACATCAGGATGATCATGATCGGGACAGCAATGACGCCATTGACCACGGCACTCCAGAAGAGCGCCTTGATCGGGTCGATGGCGGTGAAATTCAACGCTACACCTAGCAGAGTGGCGAGCGTCAATATCATGTAGAACCCGCGCGCCTGCAGGACTTCACGTCCCAGACCGATGCGCCATTGGAAAGCCTCGGCGACTGCATAGGCCGATGAGCCCGCCAACACCGGCACCGCTAACAGCCCGCACCCGATAATGCCCGCCGAGAACAGCAGGAATGCGAACTCTCCGGCGAGCGGCCGTAGCGCAGCGGCTGCCTGAGCCGAAGTCTGGATGTCTCTCACTCCGTGCTGATATAGCGTGACAGCCGCCGTCAATATGATGAAGAAGGCGATCACATTCGAGAAAGCCATGCCGATGTAGGTGTCGAGTCTGATGCGCCGCAAGTTTCGCCAGGCCTGCGAAGGGGCGCTAGTCAGCGGCTCCTGCCCCTGAGTGGCGCGTTGCACTTCCACTTCCTGAGACGCTTGCCAGAAGAACATATAGGGACTGATAGTCGTTCCGAACACCGCGACAACCGCGACGATGTAGCTGACGTTGAACGACAGATCGGGGATGACGGTCCGATACAGCACGGATCCCCACGAAATCTTGACACTGAAGACCGTGGCCACATAGGCGAGCAGGGCAAGCGTAAGTGCCTTGAGAATCGGGGCGTAACGTGGGAACGGGATGAAGACCTGCAACGTGAGCGACACCACGCCGAAAGCAACCGCGTACCAGACAGCCGGACCGCCGATCAGGAGTTTCAATGCCGCGCCCATTGCACCGACATCCGCCGCGATGTTGATCGTGTTGGCGACAAGCAAGAGCCCCACTAGGACATACAGTATCCAGGAAGGGTAGTGCTTGCGAATGTTCGCCGCGATGCCGTCCCCGGTGACGCGCCCGATTTGCGCGCTCACGACCTGAATCCCGATCATGAGCGGATATGTCGCCAACGCCGTCCACAGCAAACCGTAGCCGAATGCGGCGCCCACCTGAGAGTAGGTGGCAATGCCGCTCGGGTCATCGTCCGCGGCGCCGGCGATGAGACCCGGCCCCAGCGTCTCCCAGAGCGATTGATTCTTGTGGAGGGCAGTGCGATTGAGCGACACGATATCCGCCGTGAGAAAGACTGACCGGTTGTCTCGGTCACCATAGACGGATCTGGCGGTCTCGTCGGTACGCTATCGGACGTGGCGCAAGCTGACACTGCACCGCTGCGGCGGTTTTCTTGTGAGCGGCAAGCGTTATTTTCCGATCACATTGCCAACGACGCCACCGACGACGGCGCCCCCGACTGTGCCCACCGCACTCCCGCCAGTCAGCACTGCGCCAGCCACGCCCCCCACACCTGCGCCTACGGCGGTATCTGTGCCGCGCCGCGACATTCCCGCGCAGCCGCTCAAACTGGACGCAATCACAAGCACGGAGAATCCGAAAGACAGCATACATTTGACGTTTTTCATTTAACTAGCCTCCCGGCGCCATCGTCTGGATGACGAATACGGCCGATCTCTTTCGTCGCCCCCTCAAGGAGTCCGGACTGAGAAATGGTGAACTGTCATAGTGTCGACGGCGGCCTGGGGCGAGTCATCAGCACAGTGCTTTCGTGCATGGGTGGAACAGATAGGTCATCCCGCTGCCCGCAGGCACGTCTGCGAAGTTCTGTGCGCCATGGCGATCGTCGTGCCGTAGCACCGCCGGTTTGGTGTGCACACCAAACCGGCATGGTTAAGAGCTTCACAATGCGTCATTTAACGAGGGCAATCGGTCCGGTAGCCGACGCGTGAGGACGAAATACCGTGCTTCGATGGTCACTGACTCCCGACAGTCGTTGCGATGTTCATGAGAAGCCGTTCGGTACCGGCGTGAGACCAAAGCAAAACCCGTCGTGTCACATAAGACACAACCCCATGAATTGAATGAGATTTTCATTTTTAGATCGATTCATGGGGTGTTCCTATGCACGTCACATCACCTCATTTCCATGGCTGGCGACCCGTCTTCTAGAACTGCGCGCGACGGGCACTGTCGGAGACGTTATCGACCACCTCCATAACGAACGCAAACCCCGACTTCCCGACGTGATCGAAAAGCGTGAGCGTGACTTGCGTGATTTTTATCGAACAGCGGGGGAGGACATGCCGGAAATCGCTGCGCCGTTTATCGCCTTTGGTCGGTAATATAGTTGGCACGTGAGCGCACCGCACCCGCCTGATGATCGAACTGATTTCAACCGCATCTATCACAAATGATTCGGAACAAGTCTGGATCGTTTGGCGGCACGCCAACCATGATGCATCGGCCAATTTACCGTCGAACGGAGAACAAGATGCTCCTCCCCGATACCTCCTATCGAGGCCCTCGCAGCACCTGGAAGACGCGTTATTTCATCGATACAGAATTCACTGATTTCAGGCTTGAGACCCGAGAACTGATCAGCATAGCGATCGTCAGTGAAGACGGGCGGGAGTTCTATGGGGAACGTTCGGATTTTGACCGATCGCTATGCACTGCTTTTGTGAGCGACGTGGTGCTCCCGCAGCTTGGCAGAGTCCCGTGCCGCTCCATGCCATTGACAAAATTGCGCGAGGAACTTCTCGCTTGGTTGCGTGCGATTCCGATCAAACCGAAACCAGTGCTCAGCTACGATTCCGATTGTGACTACCAGTTGATCTTCCAACTGTTGGGAGAACCGCTGCCAAGCGGGTGGAAGCATGAAAACGTGTTTCTAAAAATCAATCCGATACGGTTTGCCGAGTACATCGCTGCGAACGGCGGTGAGCATCATGCACTACAGGACGCTCGCGCGAACGCCTTCGCGTTCATCTGAAACGAAAAAGGAGCGGAGCCACTGAGTGCACGGCAGGCGGGGCGTATGTTTGCGCTTTCGTGAAAGCGCAATCCGACCCTGCGTGGCATCACGTGTCCTCGGCACCCGGTCGACTGCTGACCGGCAACGCCTACGTGTCATTCGCAGTTCAACTTGAGACTGCAAATTTCTGTTTTTTCAATGGGTTACGAAAAATCTCGCAACCCTCCGTGGGCCGACTTTCGCCGGTCAAATCGAGAGGTTTCCGCGTTTTCGCGATCCAGAATGAGATTCATCCGGTGTCCGATACCAGGCGTTCGCCTCGGCTCGCAGCCACGCCAGGCGGGCTTCCAGCCGTATTGCAAGCCGCCCGCAGCTCGCGACGACACGATAAGAACGGGGCGATCCTCTCAGGTTGAAGTGCGAGACTCTCAAGTTGTGTTGCGAACGACACTACGCTTGCCTCGGATAGGCGATCAATACCGTGGAACTTGCTGGGCTCATGTAAGTGCATTGATGATTAGTGCCGCAAGCATAGACCTCGATTCTCCAAAACAAAAACACATACATGCACGGTGCCTCCCTCAAACCCTGATGACGCTGATTCGAGGGTTCTAAAATCCACATCTAGTGAAAACGTCGGTAGTGCTTTGAACACTTCGGCTCTCTCATAAAAACCGCTTGCCTTTTGACACTTACCGACCTATCGATTAAGAGTAGGGCGCACCGTAAGCTGCCAGGAGATTCGACGACGAGATATTGAAATGGAAAACGGGCCATGTCGCGCGAACGACATAGCCCGTCAAAACTTCAACCAGACCTTAAGCCCATGGGTCCTTCGCTTTGACAATAGGTCGTTGCTTCGACCTTGTCAAGGCGGAGGTGGCTTGCGCGCTGTCGCGGAGAGAGGTTCCCATTTTGTTGAGCTCGCATTCGACTCTACTGGCTTGCGTCTGCTCCTCAACATCGACGAGGGAACGTCGCCATGCCAACAGAAAAATCAAAAGTCACCTCAAGTCGCATCGGCACTCAGATGAGAGGGGCTCTTGCCGCCGCATACAAATCGCGCGGACGAGCAATCGCGAATCTCTACTACGTCTACAGCCCCAAGACCGACCAAGACTGGGTACTAAGCGGTCTGCACCAGTTCACATACTTCGTCTTGATTGAGTCAAATCCGCAAATTGTCCACGCAAATTACGCGCCAGCAACCCACGAACTCTATTGCGGCGGACGAGTGGAGCAACTCACGTGGACGGCTGAAGTTGAATATCGAGACGGCCATCGCGAGTGGCAATTGATCGTCGCAGAGCGTGATGCGGAAGAACATCCAATCGATAGCCAGCAAGCGCGCGTCGTAGCTGCAACTGCTGGCGGTGCGATGCACCGCTCTGTCACCGGAGCAGACCTTTATCGAAATCGAATTCAGATCCACAACTGGATCCAGATCATCCATCGCCTCTCCCTTTATCGCGGGTACGCACTTCGGGATGAACATATTGAAGTCTGCACGCTACTCGACAGCAAACGTCAAATTCTGCTTCGCGACGTTATACGGCTTGCAAGAGGAGGGGAGAGCGATGCGTACATTGGTGCTGCGCTACGCGTAGCTGCTCGTGGAGGATGCTCAAACGATTTCGATTCCAACCCACTAAGTCAAGATAGCGTGCTCGCCGCAATCGGGAAATCCGTATGAGCCGCTTCTACACTTTTCGCACCGTCCCGCCTGAGCTGCGCGATGCGAGCCAGTGGCGGAACGTTGACGTCAATCAGCTCGACGACCAGACGCGCCGACGATTTGAACGACTTCGCGTCGGCCTAACCCATTACCTCGAAACGGGCCACGTCTCGGAAGCTGCACGCCTAGCCAGCGTATCTCGCAACACGATCTGCCGGCAGTTTAACCGTTGCGTGGCGACCGCCGCAGATGGACAACCTTTCGGCTGGGCCGGCATATTGCCACACATGCGGACCCAAGCATACCGTCGGCGTGCACCTGTGAATGGGGATGTACGCGGGTTCAGCGGTGCTTTCCAAAATTTGTTGGACGCCTTTCCGGGGATTCGAACAGCGCTAGATGATTTGATCCTTGGAAGAAGGGCAAAGGGAAGTGCCGTGGAGGCCAATGCAGCAAGCAAGACAGTTTGGCGGCGATTCCAGGCGCTATGCAAAGAAGCCGGCATGTGTGCAAGTGATTACCCGTTCAACACGGCCGACCAGGGGCGCCGGTCCATTGCTCGATACGTAGCATTCGTGCTAAACGATAACGCCTCCGAGGCCGCCGCAAACCGGTTCGGCCGAAATGCAGCTTATAGACTCAGGTTCGGGACAGAAAGATCGTCCGTGTCGTTTGCCACGACTCCTTATGTGGTCGGCCAATGCGACGCGCACCTCACTAACTGCATTGGCAGTATGGTCTTAGATGGTCCGATCGGCCCACAAGCGGTAGCCATCCAACGACTCTGGTTCATTGCCTACCTTGACGCCGCTTCGCGGTGCATTCTTGGCTATTCGATTGGCTTCGGCACCCAGGTTTCCGCCCTGAAAATCCAGGAGGCTTTCATTGAGGCAAATCGCCCGTGGACGCCTATGACGTCGTTGGTACCAGGCGTAACCTATGACGAGGGAGCTGGCTTCCCGTCGGGCTTGATACCGGAACTGCGTGGGTGCTCTCACTGCATCATCAATCTCGATAATGCTGTCCAACATTACGCGCGCGCAATCAAAACGCATCTTCGACGTCGACACGGATGTCATTTGTCATACAGCGCATTGGCGGATTGGGGACATAACGACTTGGTTGAGCGGTGGTTTAAGACACTTGAGGGTTATGGATTCCATCGAATTCCATCAACCACCGGGGGATCGAGCATCGATGCGCGTCGTAAATCGCCTGTCGAGCAGGCTATACGGCAGCACATCACGTATAAGCAGTTAATCTATCTGGCCGACGTGATTTGCGCAAACTATAACGCGCACCCTCACCGCGCGCTGGGTGGCAGGTCCCCACTAGATCTGCTTCGCGAGTTCGCGGTGGGCGCATCGATTCCACCGCCTAAACTTCCGCCGCCGAACATAGCGAACCCTGAACTGGGGGTAGAGGTCGTCACATGCACGGTAAGGGGTTGTTTGAAGGACGGTCGCCGTCCGTACGTTCAATATCTGGATGCGAGATACACGAGCGCAGCACTATGTGGGGAATGGAGCCTGATCGGCAATAAAATCCAGCTACATATTCAGACCGACGCACGATACGCAGAGGCTTATTTGCCAAACGGCTGTTCGATCGGCCAAGTAAAAATCACAGAGGATTCCAAATGGGGAAAGCACTCCCACCCGCTCGAAACACGCCGCAAAATTCGACAAAACTACGACCTGAATGAAGCTGTTCGACACGCCCCTGACGCCATCGGAACTGCCGCGCAAACGCTGGCTAACCAAGCCTATGAGCAAGCTCGTAAGAAGAGGAACCGCGTTTCTCGCCACGCCACTCAGTTGGCGAAACTCATGCACGAAACCCAAGTAGCGCAGCCGACTGCCGAAGCCCCACAAAAAATGGCGAAAAAGCTCGAGGAGCCAGACCTTCACCCCCTGACTCACACGCTTCGCCCGGTCACGTGGAAGGCGTAAGTTGGAGCCCCTCATGAGGATCACCACATCCAACATTGCTGAAAGCGCGACTCCTTCCGAGATTCGGCAATTGCGTGATGACACGTTGTATGACCATCCGCTGACCAAAGACGTCGTTGTTGTTCCGACCAACGCCATTCAAGAGGCATTTTCGGTAGTACAAGATGCGCTGCTGCGTTACGAGTCAGGCGTGTGCTTTCTTGGAGAGTCCCGCTTCGGAAAAACATCCGCAATTCGCGCCATCAATGCCGCGATTAATCAGAATTTTGAGTCAGTTCCACGCATCTTGTTCAATGCAAAAGAGCACGATCATGCGACCGAACGGGCGCTTTACACGGACATGTTGGTGGATCTGAATTACAGGGAGGCCGATCGAGGCACAGCGGTTGCGCGCCGCATCCGTTTATTCACATTGCTCTTGGACGCGGCTCAGTGCAAACGGAGCGATCGCATCTTGATGCTGATCGACGAAGCCCAGAATTTGCGGCGCGACGACTTTACGCATCTCCGTGACCTCTCCAACGATTTGGCGAGACATGGCGTCAAGTTAGTCACGGTACTCTTCGCCCATCCGATGCTAAACCAGTTGAGAAACGAACTGGTGGGCGAAGGGCGTACGGACCTGATTGGTCGCTTCTTGCTCAAACCGTACGCATTTCATGGGATCCGTTCGTCAGCCGACTTGGCCGACACACTGAATTGTTACGACGACCCTAATACGTTCAGTTACCCACCGAGTTCCAGAATCTGCATATCTTCATTCTTTCTACCTGAAGCATTTGCAGGGGGCTGGCGATTGAAAGGAGAGGCCAAAGTCTGCTGGGACGAGTTCGTCAAGGTTCGGGGGCATAGAGTTGACGACGATGGTGATATTGGCATGAATTGGATTGGCCGAGCAATCTCCGACTTTCTGTCATCGAACATCGAGGGAGACTCCCCCCATTTCTCGTCGGACCGGAGTTCGTGGGCGATGTCAATCGCGCGGAGTAAGTACGCCGCCACCATGTCGAACTATGGAGTCGCGCGATGACGACTGAGTCAGTTTTCGGCGCGCCCTCACAATTGCCGCTCGTTGGGGGGCTAATTTGGACAAACGACTGGAGCGTGCGAGGAGAGAGTGCGTATTCATTCCTCGCAAAACTCGGCGTCAAGAACTACCTTACAGCGAGAGATCTGTGCAGGGCCGTTTTTGGCCTCCCACTTGCTTCCGGCAACTACAGCCACCGCCACCCTCGCGAACTCCTGCACGGACGCTGGATGCAGAACTGCCCAGGATCGGGCCCACTGTCCACACACGCTCTCACTGGCGTCATCTCCCAAAGAAACTCCGTTTTAAGCGGCGCCATCGCTAATTCCGACCATCTTCGCTATTGCGCCGCTTGCCTTGCCAGCGGTTTCCATCATCCGACTCATCAGATAGAGGCGTTGCAACGGTGCCCCTTTCACCACTTTGTCCTGCAAGAGGCCTGCGCAAAATGCGGCGCTAAGACGCCGCGTTACGCACTCACTCCCGCACTACTGGATACACCGTTCCAATGCCCGACCTGTGGTGCGTGGTATGCCGGCCATTTCCGCTTTTTGACAGAAACCGCGGACGAGATTAGACGGGAAGGGCCTGATCGGGGAGATCAAATCCTCCAATGGATCTCTAACGTCGAACGCATTGCTCCGAATTGGCCCAACCTTAACGGGTGGGTTTGTTCTAGTGAAGATGTCGAGAGGTATCGGCGCATTGCTGTAATCCAAACGCTCAGAAGCGTCGAACCGCTATTATTGCCAGACGATGCGACGGTCAATCTCAGACGCCACTGGGTCGTTGAGGGTAAGCTGGCTCAAACTACAGGCGCACAATGCAGCCCGCCCGAGCTGGCGCGGAGAGACCGACGACGCGCTGTCCTCTATAAGGCGTTCAGGCGATGGCTATGGGGGGCTCTCGGACTTAATCGCTTTCGATTCAATCGCGGTCACCTAGATCGCCTGATGACCACAGAACCTCCCCTGGGCGTCGGCGAGGAATTTGCAACGACTAGTGAAGTCAAGGCCTTCGCCGTGTGGCGAACTCGCTTCGAGAATCTTAGAGACATAATTCCTGGCGAGCGTGCACCCAAAACCGAACTTCGTCTTGAAGTGTCCCGTTGGCCTGTCGAAGCCGAGGTCACGGATGCCACGTGGCTCATGTTTTGCGCACTTTGCTTTCTGGCAGATCTAGATTCGGTGAATACATGGACCATGGGTATTCTCCGCATGGAGCCCAAGGGCCCAGAGAACCCCCACTGGATAGCGTTGCTGAACGAAATTCGTCCCCAAATTGTCCCGAAACTATTCCCGCTGCCCCCTCATCTTACTTACGCATTTACCCGTCCCGAGCACGCACATCGAGGAAGACTTTGGATTTCAATATGTTCTGACTCGTTTGCATGTCCAGACCCTGACTTCTGCACGAAGTTCATCTCATCGACATCGATGGCAGTCACGCGACTCGCTGCCTCTCAGCTAGCCGCGCTCGACGAAGCAGATCAAACTCAAGGGGCTATTTGCATGACTCCGACGGGGTCAGCCATATCAATTGCCGAGCCTGCGCGATTATACGAGTTGAATCCAAGCGCGACGCTTGATGGCAGTTCCGGAACCTACAGAATGCCGATGGCACCGCTAATAGCTGTGAATAATGATTTGCAGGCAATTCGAGTATGGTTGAGGTCATACGACGCCAATCCACAAACACAGAGGGCATTTACGAATGCCATCGAGAAACTCGTCAATTGGGCATACGTCGCTCGAGGTAAACCTGTTAGCTCGCTGGACAAGACAGATTTCTTTGCCTTTGAAGCATTTCTGTCGAATCCACAACCTACCGCCCTGTGGATAAGGCATCCAAACCAGCACGCATGGAGGCCGTTTCGGCAGCCGCAATCTCCGCAGAGCATCCGTTTCGTAATGGACGTCGTTCGCACGCTATTCGTTTGGCTTCATCGAGTGCAATATGCATCGGTGAGCCGCGAGTTGCAGACGTTTATGACAGAGCGCCCTAGAGCTTCGAGCGCTCAGACAGCAAGCGAATTCGAGCGGGGCCATGATTCGGAGACAATGAAACCTGATGAAATCGAGTATCTTTGGCGTGCAGTAGAGCGAAACCCAGAACAATGTCCAATGGAGCACGCGCTCATTGCGAAATTATCCTTTTACGGAATGCTTTCGATACCAGAGATCCAACAACTTCGCTGCTCTGACGTAGGTATTCATAAAGGGGCCATACTGCTGTTTGTCCGCAGGCGCCGCCCAGGTAGGCAGAGCGTTTACGCAGTACCGCCACTCGCCGCTGCGCTTTTGGAGTGGCTTAGGTACAGCAACATGCGCCCCGCGAAAATCGAGAAATTTGACCTTTTCTCTCAGAAGCCCGGCGCCGCGCTTTTGGGGCTTAGCCAAGCCACGGTACGTGTAAAGTTGCGACACGCCCTAAACGTCGCAGCGCGGGTCGCAGAATCGGAGGGCGACGCGCAGTCGGCAAAGCGTCTGCCAAAAATCGGTACACGGTCACTGAAGAGGACATTCGCCGCCCAACTGACAGCGGTGGGCGCGGACAAATGGGGACTGTTTGGAGACGTTACCGACATCTCAAATTCGCTGTTGAAACGTGTCCCTGAACGAGGATTTCTTTCCGAAGCAATGGTGGCAGACCGGCTTGCAAGTCTGTCGCATTTATGGCCAGAAGAGCAAACATACTCTTTGGATGACTTACTCACTGAATTCACAGAGAGACGTACTTCGGCAAACGCGCCGTCAGCCGTTTAGTAGAACCGTATCGGAATCTAAGGCTGTCCATCACGGGGCGCGGAGGCGCACCCAGTCAATCAGACGGCAAATCTATACATTAATCGCAACACTCGTTGCCGCTCCTCGAAACTCCGATCTTTGCGACCGCTATCGGCCAGAAGCCGTCAGTGAACAACCCGCACAGCCAACAGTGGAGCCGCTGCTTCGCACCGAAAGCTGTCAAAATGCCAGCTCATGCAACGCCGTGGAAAAGCAATGCAAGGGTCACTAGTCAAGCCGGCGGCCATTCCTCTCGACACGCTCAGAGAGCAGATCGCACAGGCCATCGCCGCAGCCAAGGCCTATGAAGTTCCAGACGCCTGTGTCCGCATGGGGATTCAGCAGGCCGTCGAGGAAGGCGATGCGCAGGAGGCTTTCAACAGCAAACGGTTGTACGTCCGGCGACGCATCCTCTCGTGGAGTGAGGCGGACCTTCTCGACTTGGCAGCCCAGGTGCTGCGCGAGTACCCATCGGAGGATCTCGCGGACACCGTGAGCGAGACGACAATCCACGCCGAGCATCGAGTGAGTGCGTTGGTTCGGCGTGACGTGCTCAAGGCCCTCAATCCTTTGGCATCCCTGTTCGGCGAGCTGTCGCTGGTTGACGGCCTCAGAGAGGTGTTCGGGGTCTCGGGCATCCAAGACGATGCGACTGGGTTGCTCGGCAGCACCAGTCTGCACGGGCAGATAGTCCAGCACTGTTTGCGCAACGACGACTGGTCGCACGAAGAGTTGCTGACTCAATGCGGCGCGCTAACGTGCAGCCAGACACGCTTCTTCGCGTTGCTGACCAAGCTTCTGCATCCTATGACACGCCGCGACGCAGAGCAGGCGGAGCTGGCCACCGCGATTGGCGCGATACTGAGGCGGGATGGCTTCACGGTTCGGCAGACCAGTGTAGAGTCCGGGTACGCCATCTACGGGGTGGTACGGGCTCAGGCTGGCGTCGCCGGAACGATGAAGAACCTGATTTTCGCCTCGATCGGCGAGAAGCCTGAGCTGGTCTTTCGCGATGCTGTGAACAACGACGTCGAGATCGTCAAGCATGCCGACAAGGTGCTGGTCTTCGATCGTCTCTTACCCAGTTCAGGACTGCTGCTCTGGAAGGACCTGCGGGACTGGTATGCCGAACTTCAGGGCATCAGCGACCCGAGCATCGCGAAGGAGCAGTTGTTTCGACGGCTGCGCCAAACGGTGCTTGGTACCCGCTCGGCGGGTGAGTTTGCAGTGTTCCAAGGTTACTACGAGCGCTTCGGGGGCTCGCTTGGCGACCGGTTGCCGGCGCTGATTCCGCAGGTCTATCTGCACTACGACCCCTACACCAGGCGCCAACGCGGCGACGAGCAGTTCCTGGCACGCCAGCGCATGGATTTTCTGCTGATGCTGGAACAGGGCGTGCGCATCGTGATCGAGGTCGATGGTCGCCACCACTATGCAGTACCAGATCCCCTCGAGCCGGATCGGTTCGTCGCGAACGCACAGCGCTACGCCGAGATGGTTGTGGAGGACCGTCGGCTGCGGCTGATGGGGTACGAGGTCTACCGCTTCGGCGGGCACGAGTTTTTGGATGTCGATATGGAACAGCGCAAGGTCGGCCCACACGCTCAACAATACGTTGCCGAGTTCTTCGACAGGCTGCTGGCGCGGCATTGTGTACGGTGACCGGAGAAAGCTATGGCGAGTTTTGATGAAGTCGGTTTCCTGTCCGACGATTTTACGGGCTGGCAGACAGCAGCTCGTGAACGGTATGCCGGGCCCTTCCAGTTCGCCGAACGCGCGAACGAAATGGGAATGCGAATGCGGAAAGCCTTTGCTCTGGATGGGCTCACCGAGGAGGCGAAGTGGGCCATTGCCGGGTTCGTGCGGGCGTTGGGGGCTTTCCAGGGGTGCATTCTGATGGCCGAGCGCGGAGCGCTACCAGAAGCCCGCGCATTGGCACGCTTGTGCACAGAGTCCGTCATCGTCACGGCCGGATTGGTGAAGGTCGTGGGAACGCTCGAGCGCCTGCGCGAGGACGATGCAGCGCACGATCTCGGCGTATGTAACCGGGTTCTCGAACTCAATGAAAATGACGCGAACGACGAGCGGCTGAAAGTTTTCAGGAGAAGGAAGGCTGAGATCGAAGCGCAGTACGAACGGCCGCGATCACTGAAACTTGCGACGCTTGCACACGCTTCGGATCTGACGCTGCTCTACGAGCTTTCGTACAGGTTCACGTCCGGGAACGGGGCACACGCGACGCTGGGTGCATTCGTTCGCCACATGAGAAAGGGTATCGATGGGGAGCCAGACGTCTACTTCTTCGGTCCCGACACGTCCGACATGGCTTCGACGCTTTTATGTGCAAATGCCGCTGCCATCCACTTGATCACCCTCGCAGTCGAAAACATGGGGCTGGTTGAATTCAACGCCGAACGGCTCGATCTCGCTTTGCACTGGAACATCCTCAAGCCGGAACTCGAAGCGGCGAGCGCCGTGGAGGGGCAGGACTGAACCCCGGCGATCATTTACCCGTGCCGCGCTACCTGCACGCGCACACGCCGGCCCTATTCCGGAACAGCGTTCCTTGTTCTGTTACGGGCGGACGTCGCCAAGCCGCGCATCCGGTGAGCTCCATGAATTCGTGTTCGGGATACCGGATCACCCGCCTGACGCAGTCTGCCGCGATGGGCTTCACGCCGCTGTTGTCTTCGTGCTCCACTGGTTCGTCCGTCTCGTAGCCGCGGCTAATAAGGTAGATGCAAACGAGCTTCATTGCAAGGCCGGCACCGGGGGTGAGTGAGGCAACGGGCACGTCTGCCTCGATCACACACGGTGTCCCGATCGCACGCAGAATCGGTGAGGTCACCGGGTCGTCCTCATGCGAGTTATAGAGCGCCTCGCCGCCCCAATGGTGGAAAAAGCGCCCAATGCCATGTTCGCCTGCCCGATGCGGCGGGAAAAAGCAGAACCACAGCCGGCCAGCGCGGTTGCTCTCGTCAGCCTGATTGGCCGCTGCGAGGCGGTCACCAATGTCGCTCGGCAACTGGCCTGACGCGACCAGCGCATCGATGCGACGGCGCAGCATCGCACCGTCGGGCAGCTGCATGCCAGATCGGACGATCTGCGTGATCTCGACATCTGTGATGCGGGTGCAGTGCCAGCCTGTGATCGAATACGGCCTGAGAACATCGCCCACGGCAATGATCGCTCGGTCATAGTCCTGCGGGCTCACCTTCCACGGGGCGATCTGCCAGTTTAGAAACAATTCGTGGTGACCGTCCAGGAGAGACAGCAATGGAGCGGGCCACGCCTCCGGTTGATCAAGCGGGAGTAACACGCGGGTCATCAGGCCTTCTCTGTGTTCGTCGCTGCCGATATGGCAGGTTGCCCGATGAGCTTACCATGCGCAAAGCCGCTAACGATTTGCCAGCCGACTCGGAAGTGTGGATGGCAGTTAAACAAATCGAAACAGCCGTAGAGCTGAGGCCAGGTTCAAGGTCCGGAGAGGGCCGAAAACGGTCACGCGGTTAAGGCGGCCGCCAAGATATCTGTGAGCGGGACGTCACAGGCGCATGTAGCCCGGCTTTAGAGGGCGGTCCTCACGCGAAAGCCGTTACTAAAATTTGGACACAAAAACAGATCTATTGTGATAACTTTTCTTATCACAATAGTTTGACCGAATGTCAAAACTCGCTCCGCAATGAATATGCATCAGCCCTCATCGGTCGAAAACGACTTGCACTCAGACTTTCCGACAGGAGACGAATTAGCGGCCGTTCGCGCTTGGTTTGCCGGCATGTCCGTACGTTCAGCGACGGCACGGTATCTGCCAGATCAATTAGGGGAGGGCAGGTCCGCTCGTGGCGCCGTTGGCCGTATTCGGCGTAAGCTCATGAAAATCGCGCGACGTGTCCATCGTAACGATCTAGCGGCCATCTTCGGCAGCACTGTGCGCGGAAATGAAGCGGGGAGGGCCGCTAGCAACGCCATTGAAACGTTGCGTCGTGCGCATGCCCCGGCTCCACAGATTGCGGATTCGATCGAGATGTGGCTCCCCCGACGAGCGGTCGCGGCTCTCCACCAAAACGGTGTAACAACGCTCGCCGACCTCACGGTGCGAATTCCGAGGCGACGCCAATGGTGGAAAGCGATCCCCGGGCTCGGCCCGGCAAGTGCCCGGGCCATCGAGACATTCTTCGCAGACAATAGATCATTGACCGATCGGGCGCACCAGTTGATTACCGCTGAGCCTAGAGATTCGGTCGTCCCCTGGGAGCGGCTTCGTTTGCCACACGAGGTCGACGGCTCCCGAGGAACGTTTCGCGCCCCGAGTGCAAGCTGCACGCTTGATGCCACCAACGATTACGAGGCAGTGCAAGCTTGGCTTTCCCTGCAAGAGTCCACAGCAACGCAGCGAGCATATAGAAAAGAGGCCGAGCGCTTAATTCTGTGGGCCATCGTCGAGCGCGGACGGGCGATTTCGTCGCTCACGGCAGAGGACGCGACCGCATACCGCGCCTTCCTGCGTCAGCCGACACCTCGGGACCGATGGGTGGGCGCGCCCAGCTTTCGAGATTCAAATTCATGGCGCCCGTTCACAGGCCCTCTGTCCTCTCGCTCGGCTGCGTACGCACTCTCGGTTATCGGCGCATTGTTTCGGTGGTTGATTGAGCAACGCTACGTATTAGCCAACCCATTCGCAGGGGTAAAAATCAGGGAAGCTCAGCGCTCCGCCGCTCTAGACACGTCTCGAGCGTTCACGGAGGGGGAGTGGATGCTAGTCCGTACCATCGCGAATGGCTTGGAATGGTCGTATGGATGGACGCACGAAGCTGCACAGCGCCTACGATTTATTCTCGACATCGCCTACGCTACCGGCCTGCGGGCAAGCGAATTGGTCGCCGCTACGCTCGGTGCTATCGAGTTTGACTCGCAAGGTGATCACTGGTTAAAGGTAAGCGGGAAGGGCGCGAAAGTGGCCAAGGTTTTCCTACCGCCTCTTGCGCGCTCAGCGTTAGAACGCTACTTAATAGAGCGAAAACTCCCCATCAGCCCCAATCACTGGAAATCCAAGGTATCGCTAATCGCCCATCTCGCGGATGACACCCCAGGTTCGATCACGACTGCCCGTCTTTGGAGCATCGTGCGACGCTTCTTCATAGATGCTGCTGAGACCTTGAAAACAGATCGCCCACAACTGGCCGAAAAGCTACTCAACGCAAGCCCACATTGGATGCGGCACACGCATGCAACTCATGCACTCATTCGTGGGGCGGAGCTAACCACTGTGCGGGACAATTTAAGGCACGCATCAATTTCGACGACGTCAATCTATCTGCATACTGACGACTCCCGCAGAGCTCGCCAAATCGGAGCAGCGTTTGATTGAGAGCGATCAACGGACCCCGGTGTGCCTCGCATGCTGTACGTTGACAAATTTGGTCTTGTCGTGGACCGTGAAAAGCAGAAAAAGCCGAGCCTCCGTGCGCCGAGGGCATCGGCGCTGTTAATATCAAATGGCAGTTCGCTCATAGAAGCCCAATCTGTTC
The DNA here is from genome assembly GCF_902459655.1 of Pandoraea anhela. GTDB lineage: Bacteria > Pseudomonadota > Gammaproteobacteria > Burkholderiales > Burkholderiaceae > Pandoraea > Pandoraea anhela. The sequence continues at coordinate 203,885 of NZ_CABPSB010000008.1, read as the reverse complement.
GCCCCTCTCTGCGCGCTCTTCCAGCACGTTTAGTCGATCTTTGGCCACGTGGCCGATCCAGTGCACAAAATCCGCCCACGCAGTTGCAGTCATAGCCATGCCTGCTGCTTGGTTGCCTGGCTCGATCTCAATGAGATCGCAATCCGGGGAGTCGTGTTCGACGCGGGCAGGTTGAACCATTAACCACCTAGGGATTATTTCGGACCACTCGTAAGGAACCTTGTCTAGCGCTATATACGAGCGACCGTTGCGCTCGAATGTGCGGAAGCCCGCAGGCATGAACTGACTTAGGAGGCGGACTTTTTCGCTTATTGCCATGTGTGTACCCTGGCTGGCCAGGTCCATCGAAGTGACTGAGACTTCATGTTTGGTTACTGCACATCTCCACCAAATCTTATAGCAATCACTAAGAAGAAACGCGGGTATCGACGCGGGCTCGCGAAAATTCGCCCCTCTGGACAGTTATCTGTGGATACGGACGGAATTTAGGTCCAAAAGTGCGATGCCGTTGAGGCTCGACAGAATGTTGAGCCTATCCGAGCAAACACCGAAAGCGCCAACATTCTGTCGAGAGCAAACCGAAGGAACACCTATATCGTGTCCGGTTACTACAACGTTGCGCAAACCAACGGCGACGCCGTCCCGTCTCCGCCCAGCGATTACATTATTTAACATAATGTACATTATGCGAATAACAAATACGACTTTGGCGCGGCACGTTATCGCTGGCTTCGACTGGCGGGACGCGCAACGGCTCGTGCAGTTGGTGTGAGATCTGCCGCCCATCCGCCGCGAGGCGTTGGTTGGCATGCATCCCGATTCAGGCATCGTGTTCGAATGGCTGCCGATATGCAATGACAGGCAATGACAGCGGCGGTCCCGGGCGACGGACGCTGGTTCGCCGCGAAAAAACACAAACTCTCCGTGACTGATTGCATCCGAATCGGCGCTTCGCGTGTAGAGGGGATGATGCTCCCGAATCCGAGACATCAGACTCATCAAACCGACACAGGAGTTTTGCCATGAAGCGCATTGTCTTTGTCAGCTTGGTCGCCCCCGCCCTCCTCGGTGCTTGCGCCGCAAACACGTCGATGCAGGGTCCTTCAGCGCCGGTTGCCGATGCAGTGAAGGTGCCCGATGGCCATCGCATGACCATGCAAACCGTGGGTAAAGGAGAGATCCTCTATGAATGCCGCGAGAAAAAAGATGCCGCAGGCCAGTTCGAATGGACCTTCGTCGGCCCGGACGCCATTTTGAGCGACCGCTCCGGCAACGCCGTCGGAAAGTATTACGGCCCGCCCGCCACATGGGAATCCCGTGACGGCTCCAAGGTGACAGCGACTCAGGTGGCCGTCTCGCCCGCCGGCTCGGGCAACATCCCTCTGCAACTGGTAAAGGCAAATCCCGCCACAGGCTCGGGAGCGATGCAAGGCGTCACCTATATCCAGCGACTCGCCACTCAGGGCGGCACAGCCCCCACCTCGCAATGCAGTGCGGCCAACAAAGGCGCCAAACAAACCGTCAAATATCAGGCCGACTACATTTTCTGGAAAGCCTCTTGACAGGATGTGACGCCAAAGGCATTTTCCGGAAAACGTAGCCGATCTTCGGCGGCATGCGCCAACATGCCGCCGAACGCTTCCGAGAGGTGCCTGTGCACGAAAAGACGGACGAGTTTGACTACGAATCTTTGATTGCCGCATGCGCCCGGCACGACGCCAAGGCATTGCGGCAACTCTATGAGCGCGACGCAGGCTATCTGCTAGGCGTCGCCCAACGCATCGTTCGCGAGCGCCAACTGGCAGAAGATGTTTTGCACGATGCATTCGTGAGTGTCTGGACGCAAGCCGCGACCTTCGATGCCGCTCGCGGCTCCGGTCGAGGATGGATCTTCAGCATCGTCAGACATCAGGCGCTCAACACCGTCCGGCGTCGGAACAAAGAAGTCGAGGTTGACGAAGACACGCTTGACGCCCATATGAACGCCACCACATCGCATGTCCCCAATTCGTTCTCGCTCGAAGCCGACCCGCTGATGCTAGGACGTCTGGCCCAATGCCTGGAACGGCTCGATGCGCCTCGCCGTGCCAGTATCCTCTACGCCTATCTCGACGGCTGCTCGCACAGCGAAATCGCGGAGCGACTCCGATCGCCACTGGGCAGCGTCAAAGCATGGGTGCGCCGCGGCCTGCAATCCCTTCGTGAGTGCATGGAATGACGCCCGAGGAACTCAGCGCGCTCGACGACCTGGCTGGCGAGTACGTCCTCGGCACCTTGTCCTGGGAGCAAAGGCAAGCCGTTGCGGCTCGGCTACCGCATGAACCGGTCCTGGCCGCAAAGGTTGCGCAATGGGAATCCCGGCTTCAGCCGTTAGCCGATACCGTTGCCCCGCTTGCGCCGTCTGCAAAACTCTGGCAACGCGTCAGCCAGAGCATTTCGCCCGCACGAGACTCGGTGTGGCGTCGCTACTGGGACGATATCCGCTTTTGGCGCCTGGCCTCCGGCGCCGTGACTTGTGCGGCGCTGCTTCTCGCTGTCACGCTAGGGGTGAAGGTCAACACACCCACTCCCTCTCCCCGCTTCGTCGTCGTGCTCGCATCTCCGCTCGATAAAAGTCCTGGTTGGCTGGTACAGGTTGGCGCCGATCGGAAATTGCGCTTGATTCCGCTAAAGCCCGAGCCGACGCAGGCGGACAAGGCCCTACAGCTATGGACGAAAGCCGATGGATGGACCGGCCCCGTTTCGCTAGGCTTGTTACGGGCAGGAGAACCCGTCGAAGTCTCTATCGACAATCTCCCGCCGCTCCAGCCCAATCAGCTGTTTGAAATTACCCTTGAGCCGCCTCAAGGATCGCCGATTGGCAAGCCGACAGGGCCAATTCTGTCGATCGGGCGTGCCGTGGCGACGTAATGAACGCCCCACGGCGACGGGCGAGCGGAACGCCGCAACCAACCGACAACCCCACGCCCGGCGACAGCCGCTAACGCCCGTTATTGGCTCTAACCGACCGTCAGCGAGCGTCAATGACCGTCAGACCGTCAATGGCCGTGCGGTGAATCCACCGGCGGCGTGCCGTCGTGAAAAAGCGTCTTCAGTTGCGAGCGCAATTCCGGCGAGTCGGTGTGCTTGTGCACCGTGACGGCATGCTGCACAGCCGCTTCAAGCAACTCGCCTTCGGAATCTGCGCACAGCGCAACGGAACAGTGCATCTCGCTCGGAAACTCCCGGCAGTCGATGTATTTGCGGGCCATGATGTTCTCCTCACACGAAAAGAAACAAGGGCTTAGGGAAAGAAAAGCGCGGCCGGATCCGCGACGTCCGTTGGGCTCGATTCCGCCAACTTCTCGCAACCGAACTCACGCAAAAAGTATAGGCGACAGACCATTGCGCCGCCCTGCCCGCTCCGGTGTTTCACCGAATTTTGCAAACCGGGTCGAAAAACCAACCGTCAATCAGTTGTCCTCGCCCCTCGCCCCTCAACCCCTCAACCCCTATGCGGTCCCTATGCAGTCTTGCCACCGCAGATTAAATTCCCCTCGCGCCGTCTCGTCGTGTAAATCAAGCGCGAACGCTTCCGAACTTCACCTCCGCGATCGCGTACCCTTTTATCAGTCGATGCAACGACAGCCCCAATGTCGGGTGTCTCCAGCCACGCTTAATCAGGTCTGAAGGTCAGCATGCCCATCCCCGTATCGAGGTTGATCCTTTACGTTCGCGATGTCGAACGGCTCAAATCGTTCTATCAGCAGTATTTCGCGCTTGCCGTGGTCGAGGAAATCGCGGGCGAATGGGTTGTCCTCAACGCCGGGGCAATCGAGCTGGCGTTGCATCTCGTCCGCCAGCCGTACCGGCAACAACCGCCATCGATGCACCCCCGGTCAAACGCCAAGATCGTCTTTTCGGTGACGTCAGGGCTTACCGAAATGCGCGAGCGACTGCTCAGGGACGGCGTGCGCATGCGCGATCTCAAACGGTTCGACGGATTCCCTTTCCTGATGTGCGACGGCGAAGACCCGGAAGGCAACGTGTTTCAATTGGCCCAGGCCGACTGAAGCCCGCTTATCGTCAACGGAACGACAGCGAGATCGGGAGCACTTTCGTGCTTTTCGGTAAACTAGCGGTTTCGGGCAGGCCCGCCCTCCCGCTGCTCAGCCAGTTTTCCAAGTCGTTCCCATGTCGAATACCCACGAAATCCGCCCCGGCCAGTCCGTCGAACTGCTCAAGGAACTGCATATCCTGACGCGCGACGGCAAGATGAATCAGGACAGCCGGCGCAAACTGAAACAGGTCTATCACCTGTTTCAGTTCATCGAACCGCTGCTCCAGGAAGTCAAAACCGAGAACGGTCGGCTCACGCTCGTCGATCACGGCGCGGGCAAGTCTTATCTGGGCTTCATTCTCTACGACCTGTTCTTCAAAGCGCTGGCCGACGATTCCCACATCTTCGGCATCGAAACCCGGGAGGAACTCGTCAAGACGTCACGTGCGCTGGCCGACCGCCTGGGCTTTACCGGCATGTCGTTCCTGAACCTGTCCGTGGCCGATTCGATCACATCGCCCGCATTGCCTGAGACGGTCGACGTCGTCACCGCGCTGCACGCCTGCAATACCGCCACAGACGACGCCATCCGCTTCGCCCTCGCAAAACAGGCGCGGCACATCGTGCTCGTGCCGTGCTGCCAGGCGGAAGTCGCCGCCGTGCTGCGCAAGAACAAGGGCCAGCAATTGGGCAGCAACCCGCTGACGGAAATCTGGCGTCACCCGCTTCATACCCGCGAGTTCGGCAGTCAGGTCACGAACGTGCTGCGCTGCCTGCAACTCGAGGCCCATGGCTATCAGGTCAGCGTGACCGAACTCGTGGGCTGGGAACACTCGATGAAAAACGAGCTGATCATCGCCCAGTACAAGAATCTGCCACGCCGTCGGCCGGCGCAACGTCTGGAGAGCGTGCTGGCGTCGCTCGGGCTCGAAGCCATGCGCGAGCGCTTTTTCACCGCCCCCGCCGAAACGAACGCCGACGCTTAACGCATCACTGCCCTGAATGCCGGAACGGATGCGCCAGCGCGAATTCCGGCATGCGCCCACCCGGGCGCCGCACCCGGATGCATCCGAATGCCGTCGTCATCCGTATTGAGTGGCATGTCCTCCCGTCCGGATGCCCCGATATGACGACCGCGACCCCACTTTCATCACACGCCGTGCGCCGTGGCGCATCGGGGGTGTTATATTGCGCGGAACGTCAACGCTATGGCCCACACGGGGGCCTCGTCCGCATGAACGACATGCCCGAAAGCGAGCATAGGGAACGTCTCACCAGCCGTACAGGCTTCGGGGACGACAACGTCAACACGAACCGGTCCGCCACACAGGACCAGACGCTGAACCGCACGCTGGCCGCCGTCGGCCAGTCGGATCGCGAAGCGTTTGCCGAGTTGTACCGGGCAACCTCCTCCCGGCTGTTCGGCGTCATTCTGCGGATGGTCCGGGATCGGGCCGAAGCGGAAGACCTGCTCCAGGACGTCTTCGTCAACGTCTGGCGACGGGCGGACGCCTTCGATCCTGCGCGCGGCAACGCCATGACGTGGCTCATGACGATGGCGCGCAACCGAACCATCGACCGTCTGAGGGAACACAGGGAGACGGCGCTGGACGAAGCGGATGCCCTGGCGATCCCCTCGGAAGACCCGACCCCGGCCGCGCTGGCCGAAGCCAGCGAGGCGCGTCGGCGCCTGGAACAGTGCATGCAGGGGCTTGAGCCGCAGCAACGCGGCGTAGTGCGCGAAGCGTTCTTTAGCGGTGCGTCGTACAGCGAACTGGCGACCCGTCTGAGCGTCCCCTTAGGAACCTTGAAAAGCTGGATCCGGCGCAGCCTGATGCAGTTGAAGGGATGCCTGGATCGATGAATTCGATGAATTCGATGAATACGCCCGCTAACCAAGACGACGATCTGCGCTGCGCCGAGTATGCGCTCGGGGTGCTCGACGCCACCGAGCGCCGCGCACTCGAGCAATCCGCCAGCGCCGACCCGCACCTTCAGACGAGTCTCGACCAGTGGCAGCAACGCGTCGCCCCGCTTGTCGAGGACGTTACGCCAGTCGAGCCGGCACCACGGGTGTGGCAGCGGATCCAGCGCGATCTCGGCTTCCCTGTGAACGCAGGACCGAAACCTGCCGTTACCGCATCGCTCTGGGATAACCTGAGTTTGTGGCGCTGGCTGGGTATGGGTGCGAGCGTCGCAGCGCTCGTGCTGCTCGCCGTGAACGTCAACACCCTGACCCACCCGACCTCGCCGGCGCAGCCGGGCGGCCCGGTGCCGGCCGCGACCAGCGCCTATATGGTCGCGACCATCGCCCGGCAGGACGGTGTCGCCCACTGGACCGCGACAGTCGACACGCGCCGTTCCAGCATGATCGTCGTCCCGGCCGTCAGACCGACGATCGCCGCCGGCAAGGCCACTGAGCTTTGGCTGATCCCGAAGGACGCGAAGCCCATCGCGCTGGGCGTCTTCGCCGCGGACCAGCCCGCCTCGATGGCGCTGCCGGCCGAGATCCTCGCGCAAATCGACAGCAATGCCGTGCTGGCGGTGTCCATCGAACCCCCGGGCGGCTCACCGACCGGGCAACCGACCGGCCCCGTGGTGGCCACAGGCGCGGTGCGTCCGGCCTGACCCTCTGCTAACCGTCTGCTGACCGTCTGATGAAGGGCTGCCACCTCCCTGCCGCCTGACAGGGCTGTCCGTTTCCCGGACAGCCCTCCCCGCGTTTTTCTCCCCGTCAAAAATTTTTTCCGAATCGTGCATCCGGTGGCGCATGCCGTCCGTATACCGTGATATCGCCTCCCGAATCCGCTCACGGAGCCCGCATGACAGTCGCCGTCGCTATCGCGTTTGCCGGAATGAGCCTCGCCCTGAGTGCTGCCTGGGTTTATCAATGGCGAACACGGAACGCCGGAATGGTCGACCCGATCTGGGCAGGTGCGCTCGCCGGCGTTGCGGTGCTGGCCGCTTGCCTGGGCACCGGCGACGCCATCAATCGTGTTTTCGTCGGCGTAGCCGGCGGCGTGTGGGGATTGCGGCTTGCCGTGCATCTCTGGCGTCGGAACTACGGCATGCCGGAGGACGCACGCTACCGGAAATTCCGCGACCAATGGGGCGATGCCGCCGGACGCAACCTTTTCTGGTTCTTTCAGTTGCAAGGCGTGATCGCCATGCTGCTCGCGATCGCTTTCTTCGTGCCGGCGTTCAGCCCAAAGAGTCCGTCCCCCCTCGCCCTCGCCATCGCCTCGCTCATCTGGCTGGCCGCCGTCGCCGGTGAAGCGTCGGCCGATCGGCAACTGCGACGCTTCACCGCCGATAGCCGTCATCGCACCCAGGTCTGCCAGACGGGCTGGTGGCGGTACTCGCGTCACCCGAACTACTTTTTCGAGTGCGTGCACTGGTGCGCTTACACCGCGTTGTCCGTGGGCGCGCCCGGCGGATGGCTGACACTCTTCCCCCCGTTACTCATGGCGTGGCTACTGCTGAAAGTCTCGGGCATCCCGCTTCTCGAAGCCCATCTGATGCAGTCGCGCCCCACCTATCAGACGTACAGGCAAACCACCAGTGCCCTCATTCCATGGCCGCCCCGGAAGGCCACGTCATCGTCCTGATTTGTCCTGATCCTGATCACGCCCCACGCCCCAAGGAGCCCGACCTCATGACCGCCTCCCTCACGCAACCGCCGGCAACCCCTGCATCGGTCCCGCCCGTCCCGGAGGAAACCGGCCTGATCCGTCTGTGCGAACTGGGCTTCGTGCCGGACATTGCGTTGCGTGCGGGCATGCGTGCCCTCATGCGCCAGCGGCTGCGCGAGGCTCATGCGCACGACCCCGGACGAGCCACCGCATCGCTCGCCAGGCTAGTGGACGATCTGCGCGCCAGCCCGATAGCCGTCGAGACGCAAGCGGCCAACACGCAGCACTACGAAGTGCCGAGTGAATTTTTCGCGGGACACCTCGGCCCGGCGATGAAGTATTCGTGTTGCTATTACCCCACCGGGAACGAGACGTTGGCGCAAGCCGAGCAGGCCATGCTTGCGCTTTACGCGGAGCGGGCGGGTATCCGGGACGGTCAGCGCATTCTGGATCTCGGCTGCGGCTGGGGATCGCTCTCGCTCTGGCTCGCCGCACGCTTCCCGCGCGCGCAGATCGTGGGCCTGTCGAACTCCCATGGGCAACGCCGGTTCATCGAAGCGGCGGCGGCGCAGCGAGGACTTGAGAATCTGCGCATCGTGACGGGCAATGTTGCGGATTTCGACTTCGACGGCAGCGGTGACGTGACGGCGGGCTTCGACCGAGTCCTGTCCATCGAGATGTTCGAGCACATGAAGAACTACGGTGCGCTGCTGGCCAAGATCGCCCGATGGCTCAATGACGACGGCAAGCTGTTCGTCCATATCTTCGCGCACCGGCAAGTCGCCTATCACTTCCAGAACGAGGACGGGAGCGACTGGATGTCGCGCCACTTCTTCACCGGCGGCACCATGCCGAGCGCCGATCTGCTGCTGCACTTTCAGGACGATCTGCGCATTGCCAAGCGCTGGTGGCTCGACGGCCGCCATTACGCGCGCACGGCCAACGACTGGTTGCAGGCGCTCGACGCGTCGCGCCCCCGAACCCTGCCGCTCCTAGAGACCGGCTACGGCAGCAAGGCCCGCGTCCAGTTCCAGCGCTGGCGCATGTTCTACCTGGCCGTCGCCGAATTGTTCGGCTATGCGAAGGGGCGCGAATGGGGCGTAGGCCATTACCTGTTCGAAAAACGCCTCCCTCGCGCCCCATCCGCGCGTACCGACGCCCGCGACACCCTTGACGTCTCCCTCTCCGACGTGAGGTCGCAATGATCACGCCGATCACGCCGATCACGCCGATCACGCCCCTGGCGCCCGGACAGCGCGTCGCAGTCGTCGGCGCAGGCATCGCCGGACTCGCCAGCGCCTATTTCCTTGCCCGAAAGCATCGCGTGACGGTGTTCGAGTCGAACCGTTACGCCGGTGGGCATACCAATACCGTCGACGTCACGCTGGATGGGGTTACTGCCCCCGTCGATACCGGCTTTCTGGTGTTCAACGACCGGACATACCCGAATCTGATCGCCCTGTTCGAAGAACTCGGCGTGCGCGCCGTGGCGAGCGACATGTCGTTCTCGGTGTCGGTGGACGGCGGCATGCTGGAATGGGCCGGCACGAATCTGAACACCGTGTTCGCCCAGCGCCGCAATCTGTACTCACCAAGCTTTCTGGGCATGCTGCGCGACGTGCTGCGCTTTAACGCCAGCGCGGAGCAGCATCTGCAACGCGCCATGCAAGAGCGGCAGTCCGTCGGTGATTTGCTGGTGGCGAACGGCTACGGTCAGCCATTTCAGCATCACTACCTGCTGCCCATGGCCGCCGCCATCTGGTCGAGCCGGGCCGCGGACATCCTGCAATTTCCCGCCGCAACGTTCCTGCGGTTCTGCCTCAACCACGCGCTGCTTCAGATCCGTCATCGTCCGCAGTGGAAGACGGTCGAAGGCGGGGGCCGGGAATACGTGCGTCGCATGGTCGCCAAGCTCGACGACCTCCGCTTGCATACGCCCGTGCGGCAGGTCCGGCGCGAACGCGACGGCGTGATCGTGGTGTACGGCGACGGCTTGCAGGAACGATTCGACGCGATCGTGCTCGCCGGTCACGCCCCGGACAGCCTGCGGCTGCTCGGCGATGCCTCGCCCGCGGAGCGTAAGGTCCTCGGCGCGCTGCGCTATCAGCCGAACATGGCTGTCCTGCACACCGATCCGAAGCTGCTGCCCGTGCGACGCCGTGTCTGGTCGGCGTGGAACTACGTCAGTCAGACGCGCCACGCCCGACAAGACGACCGGCCGGTCTGCGTCAGCTATCTGATCAATCAGCTTCAGGCGTTGCCGTTCCGCTCGCCAGTGGTCGTCACGCTCAACCCGGTTGACGAACCGGCACCTCACACCGTACTGGGCCGCTACGCCTACGAGCATCCGCTGCTCGACCTTGCCGCCGTGGACGCGCAAGCGCATCTGCCCGAACTGCAAGGCCGTCAGCGCACCTGGTTCGCGGGTGCCTGGACAGGCTACGGGTTTCACGAGGACGGCCTCAAGTCGGCCCTGCGCGTGGCCGTCGCCTTCGGCGTGTTGCCGACGTGGGCGAAACCATGACGTCGGCCGTCGAAGCGGGAATCGCCCACCCGCCCGCCGTCTGGCTGCTACGCGGTCACGTGATGCATGAGCGCTTGCATCCCGTGCGTCACGCATTCGTTTATCCGATGTTTCAGGTCGCATGCGAACTCGGTCAAACGGAAACGATGGGCACCCCGTGGTTCGCCTGGGACAAACGGCGCGCGCTCAGCCTGAGATCGTCGGACTACGGCCCGCATGACGGCAGCGCGCTGTTGCCGTGGATTCGGGCGCGCCTCGCCGAGGCAGGCATGGCGGTAGACGGCGCCATCTGGTTGCAGACCGTGCCGCGCATGGCAGGCTATGCGTTCAACCCGGTGAGCTTCTGGTATTGCCACGACCGCGAAGGGCATTTGCGCGCGGTGTATGCCGATGTGCGCAACACGTTCGGCCAGCGTCACGGTTACTTGCTCAGTGCGCCCGGTCACGGGGCGATTCACGGCGACACCCGGCTCGTGTGCCGCAAGGTGTTTCATGTCTCGCCATTTTGCGACGTCGAAGGTCAGTACGAATTTCGCATCCGGCGCCAAGGGAAGTCGTGGACCGTCGCCATCGACTACCGGGTCGGGGACGCGCTGCGCCTGCGCACCGCCGTGGTCATGCAAGCCGAACCCTTCACCGGCAAACGCGTGTTGGGCGCCGTGCTCGCGCAACCGCTCAACGCGATCAATGTAGTACTCCGCATTCATTGGCAAGCCCTGCGCCTGTGGTGCAAGGGCGTGCCCTTCTTTGGCAAAACACCGCCCTCCTTGTCCGCAACCTCACCGGAAACCGCCGCCCCCTCCGATCGGGAGATTCGCTCATGATGCCGCTTCGTCTGCTCTCGCCACACACCTCCGTACCGATTTCGGCGCGATGGTTTTTCACGCTCCTGCGCCGCATTCACACGGGGCATCTGACCTTGATCTGCCCTGACGGCACGCGTCATGTCTTCGGCGATCCGCACGCTCAGCCCGGGGCCACCTTGCAGGTGCACGACTGGCGCGCCTGCCGCCGGATATTGCAGTCAGGCGATATCGGCTTCGCGGAGGCGTTTCGGGCCGGCTGGGTGGACTCGCCCGATATGGTGACGCTACTGCGTCTGGCGGTGCGCAATATGGCCTCGTTGTCCGACACCGTGACGGGGTCCGCGCTCGCACGCGCGTGGTACCACCTGCGCCAGCGTCTGCGTCGCAACACCCGAGCCGGGAGTCGTCGCAACATTCATGCGCATTACGATCTGGGCAACGACTTTTACGAGCTCTGGCTCGATTCGACGTGGACGTACTCCAGCGGTCTGTTCGAGGGCGATGCCAACCGCTCGCTCGTTGCGGCGCAACAAGCCAAGTACCAGCACATCATCGACACGCTGCAGCTACGCCCGGGCGACCGTGTTCTCGAAATCGGCTGCGGCTGGGGCGGCTTCGCGCTGCATGCGGCACGTAAGGGGATCGCGGTTCACGGCGTCACCATTTCGCGCGCGCAATATACCCTGGCGAAGGCGCGTATCGACGCGGCCGGACTCGGCCATCTCGCGCAGATATCGCTCACCGATTACCGGGACGTGCAGGGCCGGTTCAACGCCATCGTCTCCATCGAAATGTTCGAGGCGGTGGGCGAGACCTACTGGCCGACGTTCTTCGACACCCTCAAATATCGGCTGCTGCCGGGCGCCAGCGCGCTGATCCAGTCGATCACCATCGACGACGGTGCCTTTGACGCGTACCGCCTGTCGAGCGACTTCATCCGTGAATTCATCTTTCCGGGCGGCATGCTGCCGAGCGCCGAGCGATTCGTCAGCACCGCCCGAGACTGCGGCCTGAGCGTCACCGAGACACTGAGCTTCGGGCTCGACTACGCCAGAACGCTGCAACACTGGAATGCGGCCTTCGAAGCCCAACTCGACAAAGTCCGTGCACAAGGGTTCGACGACACCTTCATTCGCACCTGGAAGCTTTACCTTCAATACTGTGAGGCCGCATTTGCCGAGCAGCGTATCGGTGTAAAGCATTTCGTGGTGACGCACGCTCCCGACAATACAGCGAATTGACCGACATTTATCAGTTCGGGGAATGAATGACAAACCTGCATATTTAGGCCAGAATTTCCCCGGCTCGCCCGGTTGGGTTCGACGCGTTTTGGCGTGCCATCTCCCCGATGCACCGACTAATTCAGCTGAGGGCTCAAGAAATGTCACATCCTGTCTTTCTCGAGAGTCCGCCGTGGCCACGCATGCCGCAGGGCCGTAAAGGCGAATTAAAGGCCTACTTTTCCGCCGACGGCCCGTCGTTAGAGGCAAACGCTTATCTCCCGCTTTTCTGGCGGGTGCTGTTCGCCGCAGAAGACATTCACTTCGCCTATGTCATCGACGACTTCGATCCCGACGACGACGCCGACGAGATCGAGGCGATTCTCAAAGCCTCACCCCCTGAAGAAAAGGACGCCCGCTACCCCTACCTGGTAACGACCCGCGCATTGGCCCTGGAACGCGCAGCGAGGCGGCGCGATAACGTCCTGGAAATGCTCGGCGAGCGCTATCGCCCGATCTTCGATGCGTTCGTCGATCATGTCGCCACCGCTTACGGCGGGTTCATCCTCGTTCGCACGAGCGGCCTGCCCGACGTGACCGACGCCACCGGGTGGCTCACCAACGAACTCGAACAGGTGGCCGCACTCGATCACGGCACACATCTGTCCGAGGAATTGGCCAAGGAGATCAACGATCTGAAGCGTATCGCCGACGCCGACGCGGTCTGGCGAACGACCGGGACTGGCAACCCGCGCGCCGACGTCGACCCGTGGCCGAGCCACGCACTTGTCGCTGCATTTCCGGCGTGTGCGCCGCGCGCGCAAGCGACGACTTCGAATCGCCGGCCCATGGCCGACAGGCCTCGGCATCGAACGCCGAATGCGCTCGACAAGATACTCGAATGGGTTGCGATTTTCGTGTTCGCCGGCGTGGCCGTCGGGACTTGGGCCGCGACACGCTCCGTGTGGAAGGCGGTTGTGGCGACGGCGGTCGTCACCGCCCTCATGGTGTGGCTGCTGGTGCGGGTGCGTCGCACCGACTAAGGGCGCTTCCCGTCACTTACGGCCGCGTGCCAAGGCAAGCGGCATAAAGAGGCTATCGATCTCGCATCGGGCCACATCACAGGCGGACTACTCCGGCAGACCCGCAGGGCCGGCGAGGTCCGACCATTCGCCGGCGCTGCGCCGCCCGGGATGGCTGAGCGCTTCGGCCAACGCCACCCGGGCGGCCATCAGCATCGCGGTCAGGGTTTCGGCCCGAACCCGCAAAGCGCGATTCTCCCCTTCCAGACGCTGCAAACGACAATAGGCGTGCGCCGCATCGAACGGCAGCTCACCGGCGTGACTCGTCGACAGCGCGCCACCGCCCTCCGGACTGAGCAGCGCCATCGCCCATGCCACGTGCTGCGCCAACGCCTGCTGCGTTGCGTCGAGCGTCGTTGCGTGCCCGGCGGCCTTCGGATCGACAGCGCCGGCCTGCGCTGCGCCCGTCATGCCATTGCGGACCCGCGTGATGGCTCGCTGCACCGTCCCGGCACTCGGCAAGCGCTCGACGCCCGCCTCTGCGAGCAGCCGCAAATACGTCTGCGCACTATGCAACCGGCGCGTCGTGCTTAGCGCGTCGCGAATGAACTGCTCAAGAAACGCGGTTTTCGAATCGTGGTGGGTCGCGTGGGCTTGCCGGGCCGCTGCATGCAACAGGCCCAGCGTAACGCGGTCGAAGTGCGGGGAAGAACGTGGCATCGGGGCTCCTCTTCGCGATTGGGCCGGCTTCGTTTCGCCGCACGGCAGTTGCGGTATCGCCTCGCCCGCCTTGCGCCGCCGGATACGTCATGAGTATTTTTTGAACCATTCGATTGCAAATTCACGAGAATCGATAATTTAAATTACTTTAAAAACGATTCACCACCATTCGCAGCATCCCAATAGCAGAAAAACATTAAGCAAACAACACATTCGCGTCAAATATTAATTCGAATAAATCGCAAATTTCAATTGTGCGGAATCAAATTAAATAATAGTCTTGAAGCCAATTCTGAGGATGACGATTCGAATGACTTTGGTCTTCGAGCGGAATATGCCGGTGCCTATTGCAGGAGGCGGGAGTTTCGGGACATGTCACGACGCAAACGAATCACGCACCAAGACACTTCGACAGTCAGGCCGCAGGGCATTGCACAGTCGATGCCGACACGAGATCGGCGCAGATTCCTGCTGTGGGCCGGTGCCGCCCTCGGCGTCTCGGTCGCCGCCGGCGGGGCGATGTCGTGGGCAATGAGTCGCAACCGGGCGTCTGCCGCGCACGACGTCAAGATCGTCATCGGTGACGGCATTCGGGGCCCCGAAGGCATGGCCTGGATCCCCGGCGGGCAATTTCTGATGGGTAGCGACAGCCGCATGGCGCAGGCCAATGAGAAGCCTGCGCACCCGGCACGCGTGCATGGTTTCTGGATGGATGCCCATCACGTCACGAACGCCCAGTTCCGCCGCTTCGTCGACGAAACCGGCTATGTCACGACCGCAGAACGCAAACCCGAGTGGGAAACGCTGCGTGTTCAGTTGCCCCCGGGCACCCCACGCCCGCCCGATAGCGCAATGGTCGCCGGTGCGATGGTGTTCGTCGGTACCGACAAGCCGGTGCCCTTGCAGGATTACTCGCGTTGGTGGCGCTTCGTACCCGGCGCCGACTGGCGTCATCCCGGCGGGCCGGGCACCCATATCGCGGGCAAAGACGACCACCCGGTCGTTCAGGTCTCCTACGAAGACGCACAGGCCTACGCCCGATGGGCAGGCAAGCGGCTGCCGACCGAAGCCGAGTGGGAGTTCGCCGCACGCGGTGGTCTTGAGCAGGCGACGTACGCATGGGGGGAGACCTTCGCGCCAGACGGCAAGCAAATGGCCAATGTCTGGGAAGGCGGGCAGCCGCAGCCGTTCCCGGTCGTCAATCCGAAGGCAGGCGGCGCTGTGGGCACCAGTCCCGTGGGCACGTTCCCGCCGAACGGCTATGGCCTGTCGGATATGACCGGCAACGCATGGCAATGGGTCGCAGACTGGTATCGCGCCGATCAGTTCCGGCGCGAAGCCGCAGCAAGCAAGCTCGCCGACAACCCGACCGGACCATCCGACTCCTGGGATCCGGCCGACCCCGGCGTCCCGGTGCAGGCACCCAAGCGCGTCACGCGCGGCGGTTCGTTCCTGTGCAACGAGGCGTATTGCCTGAGCTACCGACCCAGTGCACGGCGCGGCACCGACCCCTACAACAGCATGTCGCATCTGGGTTTTCGTCTGGTCATGGACGAGAGCGCCTGGCAGGCGTCGCGGCGCGCTTCGCAAGACAAGCTCGCCGCCAACACGCCCGCACGCTGAGGCGTTGCTCATCGGCATCGATACCCAAGCACCATCACGACAAACGAGGATGAGGATGGAGAGATCCGCTTTGCGCGCAACGTTCGCCGCCATTGCCGCTGCGCTTGCCCTGTCGCTCACGGCATGCACCACCGCGCCGACCTCGAGCGCATCGCATCCGTCGACAGCACAGTCGGCGGCAAACCCGGCAGCCTCGCCCGCAACGGTTGCCGCAGCGCTACCGTCATGGCGCGACACTGCCGCGAAGCAAGCCATCGTGCGCTTCGTCTCCGAAGTGACCCGCGAGGGATCGACAACCTATGTGCCGCCCGTCGAGCGGATTGCCGTATTCGATAACGACGGCACGTTGTGGAGCGAACAACCGCTGTACTTCCAACTCGCCTTCATGATCGATCAGGTGAAGGCGCAAGCGGCTTCGCATCCCGAGTGGAAACAGAATCCGGCGTTTCGCGCCCTGATGGCAGGCGACACCGCGGCCCTGAGCGCGCAGAAGAAACCGCTGCTGCAATTGCTCGCGACGGCCAACAGCGGCATGAGCGTCGAGGCGTACGACCGGCGCATCGAGGCATGGCTGGCGTCCGCCCGTCACCCCACGCTGCATCGCCCCTATTCATCGCTGGTGTTCCAGCCGCAACTCGAATTGCTCGCGTATCTGCGACAACACGGCTTCAAGACGTACATTGTCTCCGGCGGCACGACGCAGTTCATGCGGGCCTGGGTCGAGCGCGTGTACGGCGTGCCGCCGGAGCAGGTCATCGGCACGGAGGAAAGCGTGAAGTACGAGAGCCGCGATGCACGGGGGCAACTCATTCGCCAACCCAAGATCGACTTCGTCGACGACGGTCCCGGCAAGCCCGTGGGCATTTATCGGCGTATCGGCCGCAAACCGATTCTCGCGTTCGGCAATTCCGACGGCGATCTCCAGATGCTCGAATATACGACCACCGGCAAAGGCCCTCATCTGGCCCTGCTCGTGCATCACGACGACGCCGTGCGGGAATTCGCTTACGACCGCAAGTCGAAGATCGGCAAGCTCGACCGGGCATGGGACGCCGCCCTCGCCCGGGGCTGGACGGTCGTGAGCATGAAGGACGACTGGGCCACCGTGTTCCCGCCCCCCCCAACCACTCCGGCCACCCCGACCACCCCGGCCGCATCGCAATGACGCGGAAAACCCTGGCATTGACCGGCGTTGCGCGCCCCTCGGCGGACAGGCAACATCGCCAGTCCACGGCGTACGCCAAGACCACCGCGCCCTCGCTCGCATGGCCCGCGTTGCTGCTGGTGCTCTCCGGGGCATCGGCCCTCGTCTTCCAGATGCTGTGGATCCGGCAACTCTCGCTCGTCGTGGGTGTGGAAGTCCATGCCGTGTCCATTGCCATCAGCGCCTTTTTCGGCGGACTGGCCTATGGCGGCTGGTATTTCGGACGTCGTGCCGACGCCGTGCGCAACCCGATGCGGCTCTACGCCGCGCTGGAAGTGGCCGTGGCGCTGAGCGCCGTCGTCAGCACCCTGATCCTTGCGCGGGCCGCCGCGCCGTTCGTCTGGCTCGAAGCGCATGTGGGCGTCGTCGCGTGGGCGCTGCCGTTTGTCCTCGTCGGTCTGCCCGCCGTCTTCATGGGCGGCACGCTACCCGTGCTCATGCGCTCGCGCGGCACGCTCGACGGGCATATCGGGCGCGTCGGCGCGCGACTTTATGCCGCCAACACGGTCGGGGCGGTCATCGGTGTGCTCGCCGTGCCGTTCTGGCTGATACCTTCGTTCGGCATTCAGGGCGCGGCCATTGCGGCGGCCGCCGTGAACGTGCTGCTCGCGCTCGGGGCGCTCGTCGCGGCGCGCAGCGCGACGGCCACATTGCCGTTCGCACCGGTCAGCATCGAGAGCGACGTGCTGCCCTCGGCCGGCGAAGCCTTGGCAGCACGGCGCCGCGGCGCGTTGGCCGTCTGGTTGTACGCAGCGGCGGGCGGCGTGGCGCTCGGTTACGAAGTCATGTGGTCGCAGGCCATCGTCCAGTTCATCAGCACGCGCGCGTTTGCCTTCGCCATCGTGCTCGCGACTTATCTGTGCGGCCTGACGCTGGGCAGTGCGCTCGTCTCGCGCCGGGTGGAGCGCTCGCGCGATCCGTGGGGCGTGTTCGCCACCCTCATCGCGAGCGCAGGCGTCGTCGCCGCGATCACGCTTTACGGGCTGGGCGACTGGATCTTTCTCGCGCAAGCCAAACTGGCGAGTGCCGCCTACGCCGCGACGCAGAGCCCCACGCTGGCCATGTGTGCACGCTTTCTGGTCGCAGGCCTCGGGATCGTCTTCCTGCCGACGCTGCTGCTCGGCGCGGCTTTCCCGTACGTGCTGCGTCTGGCTGTCGATGCCGGGTATGTCGGCAGTGGCGTCGGACGCGTCGTCGCGCTCAACACGGCGGGCGGCATCGTCGGCTCACTGATCACTGGCTTCTGGCTGGTGCCGTCGCTCGGTCTCGTACGCACACTGGGGGTGCTGGCAGGCGTGGCGTGCGTCGTGGCGCTGATCGCCGTCTGGCGCGGCGCCGGCGTGGGCCGCGCGACACGCGGCGCGGTCGTTGCGCTGCCCCTCCTGCTATGTGCGGCGGCCCTCGCGACGCCCCCACAACGGCTGGCCACCCTCCTCGCCGAGGCGCGCGGCGGGGAGCTGCGGTTCTACGAAGAGGGACGCGGGGCAACGGTTGCGGTGCTGCGTCAGTCTTCGGGCACCCACCGGTTCGACCGTCTCTATATTCAGGGCGTATCGAACTCGGGCGACGCCATGACGTCGTTGCGCTATATGCGGCTTCAGGCATTGCTGCCGCTCGTCGTCGGGCAGAGCCAGCCGAAAAGCGCACTCGTGATCGGCCTCGGCACCGGTATCACAGCCGGGGCGCTGTTGCAGTATCCGGGGCTGACGCAGCGCGTCACCGCCGAATTGCTGCCGGGCGTGGTGCGGGCGTCGTCCCATTTCAAGGGAAATTACGCCGTGGCCGACGACAAACGTATGGACATCCGGGTTCAGGACGGCCGCCGTGCGCTGCTGCGCAGCCCCGAGCGCTACGACCTGATCACGCTGGAGCCGCCGCCACCGAGCGCGGCGGGTGTGGCGAACCTCTATTCCACCGACTTCTACCGATTGGCCTCGTCACGGTTGCGTGAGGGCGGCGTGGTGGCGCAATGGCTGCCGCTGCCCACGCAAAACGAAGCCGAGACGAAGGCGCTGATCGCGAGCTTCATCACCGTCTTCCCGCATGCCAGCCTCTGGACCACCGAATTGCACGAGATGCTGCTCGTCGGCGGACAGACGCCATTGGTGCTCGACGCCGCCTCGATTCGTCAGCGCTTCGCGCAATCCGGCGTCGCTCAGGCACTCACGGAGGTCGGTATCGATTCGGCGGGGGCCTTACTGGCCACCTGGATCACCGATCGCCCGGGGCTTGCTTACTACGTGGAAGACACCCGCCCCGTTACCGACAACCGCCCGGGAATCGAATACGCGCCGTGGGTCGGACGTCAGGCCTTCGCACCGACGTTGCGCCATCTGCTCGCCTTGCAGAGCGATCCGCCCGTCGTGGGCGCAGACGAGGCGCTCATGACCGAACTCACCCGCTCACGCGACGCGTTGCGTGCGTTCTACGGCGCATCGCTGGCCGCGCTCGATGGCGACCGCGATACGTGGGCGCGTCAGATCCGTCTGGCCATGCAACTGGACGGCGACAATCCGTACTTCCGCTGGTTCGCCAGCGAGCGCGAAGATCGCGACGATCGCAGCCCCCCTTCCCGCCAATGATGTCCGAGACCATCGACATGCCGCTATCGCGCCGACCGTCTGAAGCGTCAACCACGAATTGCGGTGCAGCGCGCCCATGCGTGGGGGCGTCAGTGACGCGCCGCGCTGCGCTGCCGGCACTCCTGGCGCTCATGACAGTAATGCCGTGCGCTCACGCAACGGAGGGCGCACTCGGACGGCCGGTCAGCGGCACCGGCGTGCAGCCCAATGCGGGCGTGGTTTCCCCGGAGCCGATCTGGGCGGTCAACATCGCGGAGATCTACTTCGACGGCAACATCGGCGGCAGCCGTCAGGTGCCGATCGCGGGCAAAACGTCGCTGGGTCTGGACGGCGAACTGTCGTTCACGCTCGCCACGCTGATGAAGACATGGGACACCGGCACGGGCGCATGGAACTTCGCGTCGAGCTTTACGCTGCCGTATCTCTGGGCGAAAACGACGGCGACGCTAAGCGGCGGCAGAGGGGGAAGCGCAAGCACATCGCAGAACGCATCGAACCTGTTCGACATCACGTTCACCCCGATCATCGCCGGCTATCACTTCTCGAAGACGGACCACATGTCGTTCTCGGTCGCGATCTGGGCGCCGACCGGGCGCTACGATCCGAACGCGCTCGCAAACCCCAGCCTGAATAACTGGACGTTCATTCCACAGGTGGCGTACACCAGGTTCGTGCCCGCCTACGATCTGGAATTCGATGTGATCGCCGGCGTGCAGTTCTACACGCGCAACACCGCCACGGACTATCAGAACGCACCGCTATTCACGCTCGACGTCATGGGGTTGAAGAAATTTTCGAACGGGCTGGGTGTCGGGCTGGTCATGGGGACGACCCAGCAACTGGGCGGCGACAGCGGCCCCACGGCCGATCAATTGAACGGCTTCCGGGGGCACGACTTCTCGCTCGGGCCGATCGTGACTTACGACACGAAGCTCGACGGCAAACATCCGCTGTCGTTCTCGGCGCGCTGGGTGCCGACCATCACCGCGACGAATCGCCTGAAGAGTACGAAGACCTTCATGGCGACCGCCACCCTCGTGTTCTGAGCGAGGCGCCGCAACGGTGGCCGGTAGCCGCCATTGCGGGCACCTCATGTCCTCACGAGCCTGTCAGACGCGCGACGGCGCATCAACTGAATCGCAACGATTGCTCGCTCACGCGGTTTTCCACGTTGTGCGTAATGCCCAGCAACCCGTTGATCCCCTTCGTATCGCTCGTGGACTGCACGTTAGCATTGATGATGAAGCGCCCTTCGCGATAGGCCGGATCCTGGTGAATGCGCTGCATGTCGCGCTCGGCTTCGGCCGCACGTGGCGTGTCGTTGAGCTTGCGAGAGAGGTCTGCGTCCGCCGCGAGCAGGTTCACGGTGTCGACATGTGCGCCCCACTCCCAGTACAACTGCGGCGCGGCCGTGAGGTCGCGCTGCGCCAGGACTTCGCCGGCGAACTCCCCCAGCACCCGCTTTTCGATCTCCACGGACTCGTCGGCCGCCCTCGCGTGGCGCGCCCCGAAGAACTTCTTCGACTTGTCGTCCGCAAAACCGTGAAAGTCCTCGGACAACGCGCCGACGAACGACGCCGGATCGTTGTACGTCGTGACCGCACAACTCGTGGGCAACTGTTTGCCGTCCACCAGAATGCGGTTGGTCGAACGGGTCTCGCCGCACTTGAAGAAGTCCATCGAACCGGCGCCGACCCGGCCTGCCACCAACTGCGTAAATCCCGTCAGATGCGCCCCCACCGAATGCGACGCCGCCTCGGTGGCGGAATGCGTCAGGTGCTCGGTGATCAGACCGCTGAACGTCGCCACGGTGCCGTCCACACTCGCCTTGAACGTGTGTGCGTCGGCCGTCTTGACGGTCTTCAGCGTGCCGGAGAGGTCCTGATAGTTCGTCGCACCGATCTTCATCTGACCGGACAGACGAATATTGGGGCCGAGGTTGAAATGGCCAGCCGTAATGCCGATGCCGCCGTTCACGCTCCCGGTCGTGGTGTGCGTCGGGCCGGTGATCTCGAAGCGACCGACCGAGATCCGGTCGCCGAAGGCCTGATAGGCCGCCTTGACCAGCGACCCCTGATCCTCCTTGTTGCCGGGACGCTGCAACGTCTCGTCACCACGCCCATTCCCGCCGCCGGCCACGTCGAGCAACAGGGCCACGAGCTTGGCCTTCTGCTCGGCCAGATCGCGGTCGCCGCCGACGCCCCCCGAGAGATGTCGGGGGAAGCCGAACACGGCGCCCTCGTAGTGAACGTCTTCGTATGCCTGTTGAAGATCGGCGCCGGCAGAGGCCGACACCTTGAGATCATGAGAGGCGGCGATATGCGGGCCAATCGAGCCGCCCGCGCCGCCTTGGCCCTGCGCCACCGTGGCGACGCCCATGCGAATGTAGCTGCGATCGGTGCCGACACCCGATTCAAACGTGACGTAGCGCTTGCGTCCCCCGCCGAGGTCGATGCGCACCGATCCCGTGCCAACGGTGAGAATGCCGGAGATGATTTCGGAAACGCCGCGCGTGGTGCCTTGCGTGTATCCGCCGTTGGTCATCGAGAAGCCCGAACCGAGTTCTTCGCCGCGCACCATGTCGGCAAGCACGGTAGCGACGTCTTCACGCGTCGCGCCCTTGATCGAGGGGGTTTCGACCACCGGCCGCGCGTTGCTCGCGGCGAGGTCGAAGCCCTTCGCGAACATCGCCCAGTCGGGTTGCCCTTGCCGAGCGGCTTTGCCGACGTGTGTTGCGAGCGCAGCCTCGTCCGCAGGGCCGCCCGCGTCTGCCGCCCATTGCAACAACGCGGCAGGCGTCATGCGCCCGCTTTCCTCGTCGAGCATCTTGTCCACGCGCTGTGCGAGCGCATCTCCCGTCGTCGCGCTGCTGCTCGCCTCCTGACGGATCATGCCCAACACGCCCGCACGCGCGGCGTCGCGCATCTGGGGGGTGGGTTCGTCCCCGCGCGCATATCGCGGCAGCAACACCGTGTTCGCCTTGACGGCCTGCAACACGGCGAGCCGAACAAGGCTGCGTAACGTCGCGTCGTCGGGCGACGACGTCGCCGTCTTGCCGTCCGCCTCCAGCAGGGGCCGTTGCCCCGGACCGCCGCTTTGCTTCAGCGCGCCTTCAAGCACGTCCATCATGTCTTTGACGGCGCGCCCCTCATGGATGCCGCCCTTATGCGACAAGCCGAAACCGATGTTTTGGCCATCCGACGAGATGACAGCGTTGTAGGCGTGGTAAGGGCTCTTGCCCTGATGCAGCCCGAAGCGTTTGAGCAACGACGTCAGCACGTTGCTCGTGCCGCTGCGCAGCGCACGATCCACATGCTTGCCGCAACTCTTGGCCGCGCGCGATTCCACGCGATGAAACTCGCTGGGGGTGCCGTCGGCGCTGCGACGCGCATCGGTCACCATACCTCCGCGCACCATCTGGACCGCGAAGGCACAACCGTGGCGCGCCGTGATGGCCGGATCGAGTTCGTCGTGCACGGCGAGCAGCGCCTTTTCCGCCAACGTGAGGGTCACACCTGCCGGCGTGGCCGTGCCGGCGCGGCCCGGCCACGCTGCACCGCCGCCATCGCCGCTGCCCTTCACCGCACGCACGGCGGTGGCGATCGCTCCCTGTCCGTAGATTGCCGCCGGGTCTACACGGTCGCTGCCAGCCGCGCGCGCCACCTCGGATGCCGCGCGCAGATAGGCCAGCACCAAGCCGCCCTGCGCTTCGGTCATGGCGGCGGGCTTTCCGTCTGCGCCGCCGGCGTGGGACGACACCTTATGCAACAGCGACAGGCCGATACCGCCCTCGACGTCGGCCAGCTTTGCCGCGAACTGCCAGCCCGCCTTGTTCGCCGCCGAGGCGCCATGGAAGTCCGGCGACGGACGAAGAATATCGTCGACCACGTGCAAGTCGCGCAGTCCGGTCAGCGCGTCTACGGCCTTGTCTGCCGAAGGGAACGCAATCGCCAGCGATTTGGCCAGCAAGGCCGTTTCCGCATGACTGAGTTGCGCCGTCTCGCGAATGCCGCCGAGCGTGGCGGTGAGCCGCTGCTTCTCCGCCGGCGTTCCCTGAAAATGTCTGTCGAGCACACGCGACAGCTCCGCTGCGGAATCGAGCTTCCGGAGCGCACCGCTGGGCGTGGCGTCGGGACGCGCGCTCGCCAGGGCCGCGTCGGCCATCTGGGCGGCCAGCGTCTTGGGCACCGGAGGGGCGTCCTTGCCCTCGTTACGCACCACACTCTGCATCTTGGGCTTCGCGGACGACGTCAGGGTGTGGAACGGTGTTATCGATCGGCTAGTTTGCGAGATACCGAAACCGTGCTTGTACGCACCGCTCTGCATCTGCTCCTTGACACGGCTCAGTTGGGCGCGCATGCCGCTTTTGCCCTTGGCGGGCGTAGCGTCGTTCCCTTGGGTGGCCTGTCTGCGACCGTTCAGGCCGCTCAGACCGGACAGCGACGGCGAACTCTCGCGGGTGCTGCCCTCCACGGCAGGCGCCGGCTGAGATGAATTCTTGTTGTCGCCGGGTGCAGTGGCGTGGCCTGTCAAAAAGCTGCCCAGCTTCCTCAGTTCGAAACTCACAATTGCCTCCGTATGAGGTCGCGCTCCGCGACGCCGTGAAAGCGTCGCGGAGACTTCAGGGGAAAAACGATGTCAGATGAAACCACAACCCGACGCGATCACGCGGCGCGAGCGGCTTGCGCCTCGGCACGCACGGTGGCGGCGCTCAGGGGTTGCTCGGCGTTCGGATTGATGAGGTGCTTCTGGTAGAACTCCGGCGTGAGCACCTTCTCTTCGAAGTCGCGCACCTTGTCCCGCGCGCCCGAGATGACGTTCTCGTACGTGTGGTTCAGGATGTTTTCCTTCGCTTGCGGCGACAACTGGGCAAGCACCTCGGTATACATCTTCTTCGTCTCGTTCCATTTTTCGACGTTGGCCGGGGCAAGCGTGTCCGATCCGAAGCAAATGCGGGTGCTGTTGTTCTCCAGGAACTTGACCCACGCCGCCTTCGTCTCGGGGTTGTTGACCTGCTTTGCGACTTCGCTCCACGAGATGTCGAGGAACAAGTTCGGACACTGCTTCAACACCCCTTCGAGCAATTCGAGATGCTTGGGGCCCTGTTGCACGAAACGCCCCAGGCCGCCGCCATGCGCCCAGATGATGTTCGTGTCCTTCAGACGCGGATTGGAGAAGAGTTGGACCAACCCCTCGAAGTTCTCCGGCAGACGCTCCGGCAGGTGCTCGTGCTGCGCGTCGGCAATCTGGGCATGGAGATTATCGATATCGCAGTGCAGAACAACCGGCATGCCGACCACACCCGCCATCTCCAGCAGATTCACCAGCCCGTTCAGGCCGTTGCCACGATTTTGCGTTGCAGGCGCCTGAGGCTGTGAGTGAGGTGTGCTGGCCGATGTGGATCCCGTGTCGTGGCTAGGGGTGGCAAGGCTGGTACCGCGCGTGCTCAATGCCGTTTTTGTCATGGAATCTCTCGGTCACAGAATCTTATGGTTATTCATGCCTGCGAAACCAATGTATCGACTCTCAAATCTTGACCTCAACAGCAATCCGAAGCTTTTGCGCAGGACCCGAACACCGGTTGACAATGGGCCGAAATGCACCGATTGCGCCCCCTCAAAACGCCCTCACGACGCCCCCACGGCACCGAAGTGGTGCGCCATAGCGAATCCCACGCTTTCGGTAGAAGAAATCACGCGAAACACTGTCGGGTTGACGACAGATCGCACGGCGCGCCCGCGCCCACAATGGTTCTGTGACGTCTGTCAGGGCCGACCTTCCCTGCCCTCGCTGATCGCTTGCAACGTCTGCATGTCCAGCAACGTGATGCGCCCGTAATGCACACGGACGAGTTGCCGCTCGAGGAACCAGCGGAATTCCCGGTTCAGATATTGACGCGAAGCCATCAGCAAGGCGGCCAGATCCTCCTGAGACAGCCGCAGGCTCAGGGTGACGCCCTGCGCCTCGGGCACGCCGTATCGTCGTGCGAGGGCGAGCAGTTGGTACGCGAGACGGGCGCGAAACGGCGCGAGGCTATGACGGCCGAGGCGGTCGTGCAAGCCGCGTGCCCGGGCGGCGATCAGCCGCAGCAGCGATGCCGTGAGCGTGGGGTCGCGTGAGAACTGGGCGTTGAGCGCCCGGGCAGGAATATGAAACAACCGGGTGAGCCCCCGGGCACGCTGATGATGCACCGACGTCTCGCCGGTGAGCACCGCGATGAAGTTGGCGACTTCGCCGGGCGGAATGAAGTCTTCGACGGCGCGGCCGCCGTCGGGGCTGGTCCATTCCCATTCGAGCACGCCCGAGAGAATGACGTGGATGTCCGGACACGGGTCGCCCGCTGCGTAAATGAGCGCGCCGTCGGGGTACGTCTGTAAATGGCCCGCGTCGATTAACGCGCCGAGCACCTCGTCGGACCATGTTTGCAGGGCGGCATTGTTGCGAAACGCGGTCCAGACGATGCGGCGTTGCTGCGCGGAAAGATCGCGCCCATGGGAGCGCAACGGCAAATGGGAGGCCGCCTGAACGGCGATGTCCTGACCTGCGTTGGCATAGCTGGCAGGCGATGCGGGGGAAAGCGAGGAAGGTGACTGCATGACGCCGCGTATTGAGTTTTGGGGGAAGGCCGACGGGATCGTCCACCGTACCGCGTTTCGTCCCCCACGCTAGGAATGAATCGGCATATGGAAATTCGACTCAGGAGTGAATGGAAATGACGCAAAAAGCGACACGACGCAAGGCGACCGACGCCTTCGCAGGCAAGCGCCACGACGTCGACGTTCTGGTCATCGGCGGTGGTCCCGCCGGCACATGGGCCGCGATCAGTGCTGCCGCCAGGGGCGCCAGGGTCGTGTTGGCGGACAAAGGCTATTGCGGCACGTCCGGCGCGACGGCGCCTTCGGGTACCGCCGTCTGGTATGTGCCGGACGACGGCGAGGCGCGCGAGCGCGCCAAGGCGAGCCGCTTCGAAATGGGGGGCCGGCTCGCCGAACACGAATGGATGGATCGTGTACTCGATCAGACATGGGACAACATCCAGCAACTGGCCGACTGGGGCTATCCGTTCCCGGTCGACGAACTCGGGCAGTCGCAACGCACGTCCGTACAAGGGCCGGAGTACATGCGGCTCATGCGAAAGCGCGTGAAGGAGAGCGGCGCGCGCATTCTCGATCACAGCCCCGCGCTGGAACTGCTGGTCGACGATGAGGGAACGGTCGCCGGGGCGACCGGCGTCAATCGTCAGACCGGTGAAACCTGGCAGGTGCGCGCAGGCGCCGTGGTGATCGCGACCGGCGGCTGCGCCTTTCTGAGCCGCGCGCTCGGCTGCAATGTGCTCACCGGCGACGGTCAGTTAATGGCCGCCGAAGCCGGTGCCGAACTATCCGGCATGGAATTTTCGAACGCCTATGGTCTGGGTCCCGCCTTCGCGTCCGTCACCAAATCGATGTTCTACAAGTGGGCGACGTTCTACGACGAAGCCGGCCAGAAGATCGAAGGCGCCGGTTCGGCGCGCGGACGCGGCGTCATCGCCCGCGAGCTGTCCACAGGCAAAGTGTTCGGCTGTCTGGATCAGGCCGATGAACAGGTGCGCGCCTGGATGCGCACGGCCCAGCCGAACTTCTTCCTGCCGTTCGACCGGCTGGGCATCGACCCCTTCACGCAGCACTTCCCTGTGACGCTGCGACTGGAAGGCACGGTGCGCGGCACCGGCGGACTCCATGTCACCGGTGACGACTGCGCCACCTCGGTGGCAGGCCTGTACGCCGCCGGCGATGCGGCCACCCGCGAACTGATCTGCGGCGGCTTCACCGGCGGCGGCAGCCACAACGCCGCATGGGCCATGTCGTCCGGGTTCTGGGCAGGCGCCGGGGCCGCCACGTTTGCGAAAGACCATCGTCGCGCGCCATCCGCCGCGCGGTATCACACGGGGGGCGTCACGTTGCAGGAAACGGCCGGGCAGGCCGACATCGACAGCGCTCAGATCGTGCGAGCCGTGCAGGACGAAGTCTTCCCGTTCGAGCGCAACTGGTGGCGCAGCGCCGACCGGCTCGACGATTCGCTCAGACGGCTCGACACCTTGTGGACACGCCTGCGCGCAAGCGCCCCGGTGCGCAACGCGCAGGACGCCGTGCGGGCGCGAGAGGCTGCCGCCATGCTCGCCACGGCGCGCTGGATGTACCGCAGCGCTCGGCAACGCACGGAGACACGCGGCATGCATCGGCGCGTGGAGTACACCACCACGGACGACACGCAGCATCACCGCTTGCTGAGCGGCGGGCTCGACGAGGTGTGGGTGCGCAAGCATCCGGTCGCGGCGCCCCCGACCCAGAAGCTCGTGCTGCAAGGAGTCGCCGCATGATCGAGATCGTGAACGAGGCCCGCTGCACGGGCTGCAACATTTGCGTGCGGGCCTGCCCGACCAACGTCTTCGATGCCGTCTCGGGGGGCATCCCCCGCATCGCCCGTCAGGACGACTGCCAGACCTGTTTCATGTGCGAACTCTACTGCCCCGAAGACGCCCTCTTCGTCGCCCCGCAAGCCGACCGCCCGGCCGGTGCCGAGCACGCGCAAGTGCTGCGCGATGCGACCTGGGGCAGCTACCGCGACGCCGTCGGTTGGGGGCCGGGCCGGCACTCCACCGCGTCGCTCGACGCCAGTTATGTTCTGTTGACGAAGGCACATTGATGACGAAAAACACCCGATCCGACGTATCCCGCGTGCGCCGCACGCTTCTGAAGCGCGCAGCAGCCGGAAGTCTCCTGCTCGCCGGCAGCGGCGTTCGCGCCGCAACCGGCAACGGCAAGACGCTGCGCTTCGGCGTGATCGGCCCGGCCCGCGCCCCGGCGGCCCCGACGGGTTACGCGCTCGATCGCGGCTATCTGCTGCGGGAGTTGGCGCCGCTGGGCTTCGATAACGCCCGTTTCGACATGTTCGCGAACGGCCCGGACCTGAACGAAGCGTTCTTCTCCGGCACGCTCGACGTCGGTATCTACGGCGATACCCCGGCAGTCGTGGCACGCTCGCAAGGTCTCAAGGCGCGCCTGATCGGGTTCGAGGAGATCGGTCTGGCGGCATGGCTGCTGACACCGCGCGGCGGCGCGGCGAACGTCAAGGCGCTCGAAGGCAAGACCGTGGGTGTGCCGCTCGGCTCGTACATCCACCGCTATCTGCTCGGTGTGCTCGACGGCGCAGGGCTCAACGGTCGGGTACGTGTCGTCCACATGCTCGGTCGCGATGCAGGCGCGGCGCTCGAACACGGGGCCATCGGCGCTTACGCCGCGCCATCGGACCTCGGACCGACGCTCGCCGCGCAGGGCTATCCCGTCATCGACAAAGCGACGCAGCATCCCGAGTTGCTCGGCTCGTCGGTCATCGTGGCGTCGAACGACCTGCTGGCGCGTGCGCCGGATTTGCCCGCAGCGTGGAACCGGGCCCGACGTGCTGCGCTCGCGGACATCGCGCGGGATCCGACGGCTTATTTCGATTTTCACCAGCGCACGAGCGGGGTTCCCGTCGAGACGATCAAGATTGCGCATCCCATCGCCAACTATCCGATCGACGCGATTCCGCCGTCGGGAATCGCGTTGCTCGATGGCGTCAAACGTTTCCTGCTCAACGGCCGGTTGATTCGCAACGACTTCGCGCTGCAACAGTGGCGCACCTGAGCGCGACAGCGCGACAGCCCGACGGCCCGCCGAAGACGCGGCCGTCGGCACCGTCGCTGCCCGTTTTACAGCGAGACCACTTCCAGAATCGCGTCGGCGAACGCCTTCGGGGCTTCTTGCGGCAGGTTGTGACCGACGCCGCCACCGATATCGCGGTGCTGATACTTGCCGGTGAACTTCTTCGCGTATGCCGCCGGCGCCGGATGCGGGGCGCCATTCGCATCGCCCTCCATCGTGATCGTCGGCACGGCAATCGTGGGCGCTGTGGCCAGACGCTTCTCCAGGGCATCGAAACGCGCCTCGCCCTGCGCCAGCCCCAGACGCCAGCGATAGTTGTGAATCACGATATCCACGTGGTCCGGGTTGTGGAAGGCTGCTGCCGAGCGGGCATACGTCGCATCGTCGAATTGCCACTTCGGCGAGGCGAGTTGCCAGATCAGCTTGTTGAACGCGTCGGTGTTGGCGGCGTAGCCCTTCGCGCCACGCTCCGTCGCGAAGTAGAACTGGTACCACCATTGCAGTTCGGCCTGCGGCGGCAACGGCACGGCATTGGCTGCCTGACTGCCGATGAGATAACCGCTCACGGACACCAGCGCCTTGACGCGCTCCGGCCACAGGGCCGCCACGATGTTCGCCGTGCGCGCGCCCCAATCGTATCCGCCGAGAATGGCCTGATCGATCTTCAGCGCGTCCATCAATGCGATGACGTCGGCGGCGACGACCGACTGCTGACCGTTGCGCGGCGCCGTGGCCGAGAGCAGGCGCGTGGTGCCGTAGCCTCGCAGATACGGCACGATGACACGATAGCCGGCGGCCGCGAGCAGCGGCGCCACGTCCACATAGCTGTAAATGTCGTACGGCCAGCCGTGCAGAAGAATCACGACCTTGCCGTCCTTCGGACCGGCTTCGGCATAACCGACGTTCAGGTCGCCCGCCTCGATCTGGCGAATGGCCTCGAACGACGTATGGCCACCGACCGTTGATGTTGCCGACGGCGATGCATTCGCCAGTTGCGACAGCCCGAGTTCCGCGAGCGTGACACCCGCGAGCGTCGTGCCAAGAAGACGACGACGGCGAAGATTGACCGGATCCGACATGACTGTTGACCTCTCTGAGTTATGGTTCGGCGTGTGCGCCGGGGTAGCGTCGTGGGCACGTTCAAGGGCTGATTCGATACGTTCAGCGTGTGAGTTCAGCGTGCGGTCCGAGCGCTTGCCCGTAGTTATATCTGCGAGTTCAACTCGGTTTATGTCCGAATGTATCTGTCCGGACAAGTGACACAAACGGATTCAAAAATCACGGCGGCCGGCCCGCAGAGCGGCAGTGCTGCGTTGCGCCGGCGCCCTCGGCGGCATGACGTGATGCCGTCATGCCCTGTTACTTGACGCTCGCCACCGCGTCCAGAATGACCTTCGCGACGTCGGCGGGGCGCGACTGTTGCGGCACGTGGCTCGTCGGCAACTCGGTCACCTTCGCGCCGATCTGGCGGGCCATGATGCGCTGCGCTTCCGGGTTGATCATGCGGTCGTTCTGGCTCACGACGAACCACGACGGTTTCTGATGCCACGACGCCACGCTCAGCTTGTCGCCGAACGCTGCGCCCTTGATCGGGCCTTGCGTGGCTGCCATCACACGGGCCTGCTTTGCCGGCACGTCTTGCGCGAAATATTTGGCGACATCGGCCGGCGGCAGGCTCAGCCAACCGCTGGCGTCGGCCACGATATGGTCGATGCCGGGGGCCTTGGGCAGGTCCTTCGAGAGCGTTTCGACCGACTGGCCGGCGTCCGGGGCGAAGGCGGCGACGTACACGAGGCTCGCCACCTTGTCGTCCTGACCGGCTTGCGTGATGACGGCGCCGCCCCACGAGTGGCCGACCAGCACGACCTTGCCCGGCTGGTTGTCGATGGCGCGCGTGGCCGCAGCGACGTCGCCCGCGAGCGAGTCGAGCGGGTTTTGCACCGCCGTGACCTTGACGCCCTTGTCCTGAAGGATACCGACGACCTTGGTCCAGTCGGAGCCGTCGGCGAACGCGCCGTGAACGATCACGACGGAGGGGGCGGTGTCGGCAGCGGCGGCCGAGGGGGCAGCCTGCACGGCGGCAGCGCCAAGAAGACCGGTGCTCAGCAGGATGGCGGCGAGAGTAGAATGGCGGTTCATCGAAAGCTCCTTGATTCGGGGTAAATTCGGGGTAAGTTGGCGTCGATTCGAAATTTGTTCGAAATTCATTCGAAAGGCACCCGTCGGACCGGGCCGGTGGGTTGGCTCGACGAGTTGCCAGTGTCGTCGTGCGGCGCCCGTCGCGGTATCGGACGATCGACCGATGCTCGCGCGCCGGTCGCCCCCGGCCCGAACGACGCCCGCTGCCGACAACCGTCTCCTGAACCGCTCGCCAACCGTCCGCTTGCCATCCTCCACGCCTAACATGCCCTCCAGCACCGCCGGCCTCACCGACGCGATTCTTGCGCTCGCTTTCATCGGCGACCTCAGCATGGGCCGCTCGACGGACCACTCCCGACGCACCGCCTGTCTTGCCGGCTGGCTCGCGCAGGCGTGCGGCGCCGATCTCGACGCGCAGAACCACGCACGCGCCACCGCCTTGCTGCGCTGGTCGGGTTGCACGGCGAACGCCAGCGGCTTTGCCGAGTTGCTCGGCGACGATGTCGCCGCTCGCGAAGCGATGATGGCGCAGACGCTCCCGCCGCTCACCGCACAGACGCAATCGCTCATCGTGCCGTTGGCCCTGATTCACTGCGAAGTCTCGGGCGACGTTGCCGCCACGATGGGCATGGCCCCGCGCGTGGTGGACGCCCTGCGCAACATCTTCGAGCGTTTCGACGGCAAAGGCATGCCCGCCGGGCACGACGCCGATGCGATTCCCGAGACGGTGTTCTTCGTCAACGTGGCGAGCGATCTGGAAATCCTCTCGCGCGCTCACGGGCGCGAGAACGCCCTCGCCTTCCTGCGCAGCCAATCGGACGCGAAGTATCCCGCCCGGCTCGTGGACATCGCGTGCCTTCACGCCGGACGCTGGCTCGACGCCCTCGATGCCGATGTTGCCGACGATGCCCTTATCGCCAGCGAGCGCGACACCCGTACGTGGCGACTCGCCCAAACCGGCAGCCACGCCGACGTCCCGCTCGCGTTACTGGCGGACGTGACCGAACTGAAACTGCCCTGGCTGGCGGGCTTCTCGCGGCGCACGGCAGATCTCGCATCGCGCACCGCGCAGAGTCTGGCGCTCGACGCCGACATGCAGACGCAACTGCACGCCGCGGCGTTGTTGCACGGCATCGGTCGCGCAGCATTGCCGAACCGGCTCTGGGAGACGGACGGGAAGCTTTCCGCCGATCAATGGGAGAAGGTCCGTCTCGTGCCGTACTGGAGCGCGCGCGCCGCCAAGCAGGTCGAGGGACTGCGACATGCCGCGGATCTGGCGTCCTATGCCTATGAACGGCTCGACGGCAGCGGATACTTTCGAGGCGTGGCGGGATCGGCGCTGACGACGCCGCAACGCATTCTCGCCGCGTCGGTGGCGTTCGAAGCGCTCCTGGCGGCGCGCCCGTGGCGGCAAGCCCATACCTTCGACGAAGCGGTCGACATCATCGAGCGTGAAGCGGGCGCCGGCAAGTTCGATCCGGAAATCGTCACCGCCATCGTCGCCACGGCGCAGGGGCAGACGGTGCGCGCGCGTACCGCGCCATCCGGCGCCAGCGCGCTGCTCTCCCCGCGCGAACTCGACGTGCTGCGTCAGATCAGCACAGGGCTGAGCAATAAGGAGGCGGCTCGCGCGCTGGCCTTGAGCCCAAGCACCGTGCGAACGCACGTCGAAAGCATCTTTCGCAAGCTGGATTGCTCCACGCGCGCGGCGGCAACACTCAAGGCGCTCACGGCGGGCATGCTCTGACGAATCGCGTGATAGCATGCCGGCTTCGACGCACATGATCGTGCGGGATCGGGCGTGAGCGCACGCGATAGGATAATCGCCGTCGGTCGTCGCGGTTTGGCATCGTGTATCCGCGGTGCCCGTTTTCCGCGTTTTCGCCGCTTTCCCGTTCGCCCCATCGACACCATCGTCTCCATCGTATCCATCGGCCCCGACGCATGTCCCTGACCGCCCGCAGACGCCTGACAGCATGGCTCGGCCTCGCCGCCATGTGGCTCGCCGTTGCCATGCCGGTCGTCAGTCAGGGGCTCGCCGCGCATCGGGCAGCGCAAGCGCGCCTGCTGGACCTGGCGTTCTGCACCGTCGATGGCGAGGCGCGTGCGCTGCCAACGCTGATGACCGTGACGTCCATGGCAGTCGTGACGACAGGATTGGGCCATGTGCACGACGGCAACGCCTCCGCGCCGAACGCCTCCCACATGGCCCACGCGTTGCATGCCGCGCATGATACGCAAGGCGACCTCTGCGGCTATTGCTCGCTGCTGGCCAATCATCCGCCGCTGGTCATGCCGGCGCTCGCCGGTGCGGTGTCGTTCGCGTGGATCGCCCGTGCCGGGCCGGTCGCGCCCGCACGGCCGTCCAACACTCCGCTTGCCTACACGCCGCCCGCGCGTGCGCCGCCTGCCGTTTCCTGACCTCGCGTTCAGTCCGATGCCTCACTGTCGCCAGTGACGGCGTCGTTCCCCATTTGCGCCCATGCCCGCCTGACGCTCGCGCCAGCGGCACGCGCACGCCGCTGCCGGACAGCGGCGACACGAGACGGAATCGTCGCACCATGCAGATCCCCTATTCCCATGCGCGCGAAGCGCAACCGGCGTCCGCCGCCGGGCAATACCGTACCCTCTGGCGCTGGCACTTCTATGCCGGTCTGTTCGTCATGCCGTGGCTGATGGTGCTCGCAGTGACCGGCACGATCTACGTATTCCAGCCGCAGATCGAACCCTGGCTCTATCACGACAGAATGGTCGTCGCGGCGTCCGATGCGCCGCGCCTCAGTGCGCAGCGGTTGATGGAGCGTGCCGCGGCCGCGCTGCCTGCCGGGTCGCAGATCAGTTCCGTCGAGGTCAATCGCGATCCTGCGCGCAGCGCGGAATTCATCTTTCGCCTGCCGGGCGGCGAGCGTGAAAGCGTCTATCTGAACCCCTACACCGGGGTGGTGCTGGGCACGCTGAGCGTCGAGCACCGGCTCATGGCTCAGGTGCGGGCGCTGCATCGGTCGCTCATGCTGGGCAAGCCAGGTGAGTTGCTCATGGAGCTGGCCGGATGCTGGACGCTCGTCATGCTCGTTACCGGTCTGGCCCTGTGGTGGCCGCGTGCCGGCGCGACTTGGGCCAACGCGCTACGCCCGCGTCTGCAATTGCGGGGACGCCCCTTGCTGCGCAATCTGCACGGCGTGGCGGGACTTTGGCTTGCGGCGGGCGGGCTGGTGTTCGTGTTGTCCGGGCTGCCCTGGTCCGGCTCGTGGGGCGCGCAGTTCAAGGTGCTGACGTCGAAGCTCGGCGTGGGGTCGCCGCCCGGTGCCTGGGGCGAAGCGCCGGTGCGCTCGCAAGTGCCCGCCCGACCGACGGTCGAGCCCATGAAGATGGACGATTTGCCCATCGCGCAAATGCCGTGGGCCGTGGGCAACACGACCGTCCCCGAATCGACACCGCCAGCGGCCCATGCTATGGCCGGGATGCCCGGGAGGCAAGGCATCGAACACGCCACGCATGACACGCCGGGAAGTGGCGACACGCATGCCGAGCATGCCGAGCACGCCGAGCACGTCGGGCACGGCGGCGGAGGCCGCAGCGGCTTGTCGCCCGCCGGGTTGCGCGCGCAAGGCGCACTGCCCGTCGACACCGTCATGGCGATCGCGTCGCGCCTCGGTGTCGAGAGCGGCTACAGCCTGGTCGCGCCGAAACGGCCCGATGGCGTCTACACCGTTTCGTACTTTCCTGCCGACCCGAAGGCGGAACGCACGATCCACATCGATCAGTACAGCGGCAAGGTGCTGCGCGATATCGATTACAACGCCTACGGTGCGGTGGCGCAGGCCGTGTCGTACGGCACGGCGCTGCACATGGGCCGTTACTTCGGCGCGACCAACCAGTGGTTGTGCGCGTTGATTTCGATGGGACTGTTCGCGATGGCGATGACCGGCGCGATCATGTGGTGGATGCGCCGTCCGGCGCGGTCGCTGGGCGCGCCGGCGCGGGCGCAATCCCGCCCGCCGATGCGAGGCTGGACGTTCGGCATGATCGCGCTTGGCTGCATTTTCCCGCTGATGGGCGCGACGATGGCGCTCGTCTGGGCAGGCGATCGCGCGGTGTTTGGCCGCCGTGCAAGGCATTGAGGCATCGATGAATCCGGACGGCAGATTCGCCCGGGCTTCTGCTCCGGCCGGCCGCCGCTAACGGCGCGATACCACAAGGATAGACAGCGGCGCGACACCGCAATGTGACACGGATAACGGTTCGAAACCGACCCGACGGACCCGACGGAGCCCGCCGAGACGTCGGCGCCACGGGGCGCGGCGTCAGGGCGCGGCGATGCCCCTGCCTCAGTCGATGGCGTGACGCCGGGCCTGTCGGGCCGCGTGCAGTTGACGCTCCGCCTGGCTGAGCAACGCCGAAACGTTCGTCGGCTCCCCCGTCGGGAGACCATCGGCGTCGTAGGTCATCGGGTCGGCCATGGCGATGCCGAAGCTGGCGGTCAGCGGCAGCACTTCGGCGTTCGGCAATGTCAACGCCGTGGCTTCGATGCGGCCGCGCAGCAACTCGGCGAACTGACGAGCCCGTGCCTCATCCAGCACCCGCGCGAGAATCACGAAGGCATCGGCGCCAAGCCGGGCGACGACATCGCCCGGCTGACACGTATTGAGACACACGGCACCCACGCGGCGCAGCACGTCGTCGCCGGTCTTGTGCCCCCAGGCCGCATTGATCTGAGTGAAGTTGTCGATATCGAACTTGATCAAGGCGATTTGTCCGGGCGTCGCCATCGCGCAAAGCGCCTGCGCCTGACGCTCGAACGCACGCCAGTTCATCAGCCGCGTGAGCGGATCGGTGTCTGCGCTCATCTCCAGCTCGCCCAGCAACCGCGAGCGCTCGCGCCGCAACTGCACCAACTCGACGGCATTAAGCCGCAAAACCCGTAAGGCGTCGAACAGCGAGATCACTTGCGGACGCTTCATCGGCAAGCCCTCGCCGGGAACGGAAGCGTCGAGGTTGCCACGTGCGAGGGCGTCGACGAAGCGCGTCGCCGCCTCGAACGGCAGCACGACGGTGCGCCGGAAGTTGCGCAGCGCCACGACGATGACGAGCACGAGCATCAGTTCGGCCACCGCCGTCAACACCAGCAACCGCACCGCTCTGGCGCGTCGCGCTTCGACGTTGCGCTGGGCATGCGCCAGCATGTTGTCGCGAAAATCGGTGATCGCGCTCATCGTCGGCACGTAACGGCTCGCGAACTCGGCGGTCGTGAGCGTCGGCGGTTGCGGCTGACTCGCCAGCGTGCGCACCGTCGCCACGTAATGCAGCCCCTCGCCGAAGTATTGCGCGTTCAGGGCGTTGAGCGTGGAAGGACCGAGTTCGGGCGGCTCGACCACACGCGCGGCAATCATGTCCCTGAGCTGGTCGATGCGCCCGAGCGTACGTTCAATGATGCGTTGATCGGCTTCGCCGAGCGTCTGACGGGTGGTCAGTGTTGCCGTGAAATGCGACCCGAGCTGCCCCGCATATTCACGCAGTTCGGAGGCAAGCCGCGCGAGAATGATGTAATGCAGCGCGCCGGGCGCGCCCCGCGAGACGATGTCGATACGCGACGACGCCACCGGCGTGAAGTCGGCGATGACGCGGATCATGCGGTCGACGGCGTCGCGCACCGCCGCATCGCTGCGCATCTCACGCGGGCGTTGCACCAGCAGATCGACGTTGGCACTGGCCGCCGCGAGGTCGAGCCGAGCGCGCTCGACGGCGCGCAGGCTGCCGGCACACTGATCGCAGGCATCGGACGAGAGCACCGTGAGCAATTCCTGGAGACGGGCGTTGGTCGCTTCGCGCGCGTTGCGCAGCGCGCTGACCGAGGCGGCGGGAAGTGGAAGGTCGGCGCCCAGAACGGCATTGGCCGGTCCTCGCTCGGCGGATGCCTTCTCCATCGCCAGCAATGTGGCGCGAAACGCTTCGAGAGCGAGCGTGGCTTCGTTCGTCTGCCGGTACGCTCCCCAGGCCAACGTCAGCAGGCCACTGCAAAGGATGACGACGGCGCAGACGATGGCGAGATTCTGCAACCGGAGACGGCCGGTCAGCGAACCGGCCGAAAGTAACTTGCGCTTCATTGACGATGACACCGTCGGCCACACGGTACAAACTCCCACTGAGGCCGCTACGGCAAACACCGTGACGGCGGCAATCCGCAGCGTGCTGCGGACACGTCGTGCCCGGCACTTGGCACGTACGCTTGGCATCGCAAAATCGCCTTCAGCAGGCGGGGTTCACGAGGCGCCATTGTCGCACAACGATATGCCGCCTCCCGCGTGGCTCCCTAAACTTATAGGTCGATCGCCAGCTCCGTTCCCTGCTTGATGGCGCGCTTTGCATCGAGTTCCGCCGCCACATCGGCCCCGCCGATGACATGCACGCGCATACCCGCCGTTCGCACCCCATCAGCCAATTCCCGCAAAGGCTCCTGCCCGGTGCACAAAACTACGTTGTCAACGGACAGGACGTGGGGCGCACCGTCAATCGTGACGTGCAGACCCTCGTCGTCGATCCGACGATACGTCACGCCGGGAATCATCTCCACGCCGCGATGTTTGAGCGACGTGCGATGGATCCACCCTGTGGTCTTGCCCAGCCCGTCGCCGACTTTCGAGGTCTTGCGTTGCATCAGGTAGACCTTGCGCGGCGACGTTTGCGGCGACGGCGCGCGAAGACCGCCTGCGTGCGCGTACGCCGGATCGATGCCCCACTCCGCATAAAACTTCTCGGGCACCCGTGTGGCGCTCTCGCCCGCCTGCGTGAGGAACTCGGCGACGTCGAAACCAATCCCGCCCGCGCCCAGCACGGCCACGGTCTTGCCGACCGTTGCACCGCCTCGCAGCACGTCGATATAGCTCAGAACTTTCGGATGGTCGATGCCGTCGATGGCCGGCGTACGCGGCACCACGCCGGTGGCGAGCACGACATCGTCGTAGCCGCCGGCGACGAGCGCGTCGACCGTGGCGCGCGTATTGAGCTGGACGTTCACGCCGGTCGCCGTCAGTTCATGGCGGAAGTAGCGCAACGTCTCGAAGAATTCCTCTTTGCCCGGGATGCGCTTGGCCATGTTGAACTGCCCGCCGATTTCGCCATCGGCTTCGATGAGCGTGACCGCGTGCCCGCGCCGGGCGGCGACCGTTGCGGCGGCCAGACCGGCCGGGCCTGCGCCGACCACCGCCACGCGACGCTTGCGCGCGGCGGGCTCGATGCGCAGTTCAGTCTCATGGCAGGCACGCGGATTGACCAGACATGAGGTGATCTTGCCGCTGAAAGTGTGATCGAGGCACGCCTGATTGCAGCCGATGCAAGTATTGATCGCCTCGGCGCGATCGGCCGCCGCCTTGTTCACAAACTCGGGATCGGCCAGCAACGGGCGCGCCATCGACACCATGTCGGCTTCGCCGTCCGCCAGAATCTTCTCGGCCACGTCCGGCATGTTGATGCGGTTCGTCGTAATGAGAGGAACGCCGACATGCGCCCTGAGCTTGCCGGTGACCCACGTGAATGCGGCGCGCGGCACGCTCGTCGCAATCGTCGGGATACGCGCCTCGTGCCAGCCGATGCCCGTATTGATCAGTGTCGCCCCGGCGGCTTCGACGGCGCGCGCGAGTGTCACGACTTCATCGAACGTGGAGCCGCCTTCGACGAGATCGAGCATCGACAGGCGGTAGATGATGATGAACTCACGGCCGACGCGCTCGCGGACACGGCGAACGATCTCCACCGGGAACCGCATGCGGTTGGCGAAGCTGCCGCCCCAGCCGTCGGTGCGATGGTTGGTACGCGCGGCAATGAACTCGTTGATCAGATACCCCTCGGACCCCATGATTTCCACGCCGTCGTAACCGGCGCGTTGCGCCAGCGCCGCGCAGTTCACGAAGTCTTCGATGGTCGCTT
Organism: Pandoraea anhela; assembly: GCF_902459655.1. Taxonomy (GTDB): domain Bacteria; phylum Pseudomonadota; class Gammaproteobacteria; order Burkholderiales; family Burkholderiaceae; genus Pandoraea; species Pandoraea anhela. Next base: position 164,768 of record NZ_CABPSB010000008.1, on the reverse strand, counting down.
CGACTTCCTCGGACGTCAGTTCGCGGGGCCTGGCAGGCGTGATGGGCGCCTGCAACGCGCTGGGGGCGACGAGATCGGGATGGTACGCATAACGCCCGAAGTGCAGGATCTGCATGGCGATCTTGCCGCCGGCGGCGTGCACCGCTTCAGTCACGACACGGTGCTTGTCGGCCTCCTCCTCGGTGCTGAGCTTCGCGCCGCCTGCGTAGGGACGTCCCGCCTCGTTCGGCGCAATGCCGCCTGTCACCATCAACGCCACCCCGCCTCGGGCGCGCTCGGCGTAGAACTCGGCCATCCGGGCGAAGCCGTTGCGGGCCTCTTCCAGCCCAACGTGCATCGAGCCCATCAGGACACGGTTGCGCAAGGTCGTAAAGCCCAGGTCCAGGGGCTGCATCAGGTGGGGATAGCCGCTCATCGTTGTCTCTCTCGTCGTTCGGCGGGGCGCCGCAGTTTCTTGGGAATCCGTTCTTCTGTCCGGCTATGCAACTGGTTGCATAGTTCGATGACGGTGATTCTAAGCGCCCAAATGACTATGCAACACGTTGCATAGTGCGATTAGAGTCCCTAGACTAGCGGGCATGCCACTCGCCCATGCCCTGATGACTTCGTTGCTGGAAAAGCCCTCGTCGGGGTATGACCTGGCGCGCCGGTTCGACAAGTCCATCGGCTTCTTCTGGCGCGCCACGCACCAGCAGATCTACCGCGAGCTGGCGCGAATGGAGGCGGCCGGGTGGATCGAATCGTCGGCCGCCCCCGATGGCGGACGCACACGCAAGCGTGTCTACCGCGTGCTCGACGCCGGACGGGACGAACTGCTCGCCTGGGCGGCAACCACGACCGAACCGTCCGATCTGCGCGACGACCTCATGGTCCGTCTGCGGGCGGACGCCGCCATCGGCCCGCTCGGCCTCCAACCCGAATTACAGCGCCGCGTGGCACTCCATGCGCAGAAACTGGCCGCGTATCAGGCCATCGAAGCCCGCGATTTTCCGGCTGACGAAACCCGCGAGCCGTTGACGCGCGAGGCCGCGCTGCAACGTCACATCCTGCGCCTCGGCGTACGTTACGAACAGGGATGGCTCGACTGGACCCGCGAAGCCTTGCAGTTGCTGGTGCAATGGGATGGACCGGCGCATGGGGACCGTCAGGCCCCCTGATGCAATCTTGCGTACACGCGCTTTTGTCCCATTTTTTTGTCAACGGACGAGGTGTCTGGCGCGTTTAACGTGAGAATCGACGTTAAGCTTACCGGCGAGCGTCGCCGTTTTTCGCCCCACCTTAGGCATTCATGGTGTTTTCCTTCAAGCCCTCCAAGCTTTCCTGGCTTGCCAGCCGTGCCCGCGCCGCGTCCCGGCGCACCGCGCTTTCGATGCTGGTCGCCGCCACACTCCCGCTGGCTGTCTCGTCCGCCCATGCCGGCTCGGTCATCGTGCTTGACTCGGGGGCCGCACAACTTTCCCTGATCGATCAGGCGACGCATAAGGTCGTCGGCACGATGCCCACGGGCAAAGAGCCGCATCACCTGATGATCACGCCCGACAAACGCTCGCTGATCGTGGCCAATTCGGTCTCGAACAGCCTGATGTTTCTCGACCCGAACACGGGCAAGTTCCAGCGTCAGGTAGCCGATATCGACGACCCCTATCAGTTGGGCTTCTCGCCCGACCGCAAGTGGTTCGTGACGGCGGCACTGCGCCTCGATCGCGTCGACGTGTATCGCTACGACGGTGAAAACGTGACGGTCGCCAAGCGCATTGCGCTGGCCAAGACACCGAGCCACATGACGTTCTCGTCAGACAGCAAGACGGTGTTCGTCACCTTGCAGGATTCGAACGAACTGGTCGCCATCGATCTGCCCACGCAGACGGTGAAGTGGCGCATGCAGGTCGGCAAGACGCCGGCGGGTCTGTGGATGACGCCGGGCGACAAGTACCTGCTCGTGGGCATGACCGGCGAAGACGACGTGGCCGTGGTCGACTGGCGTACGCAAAAGGTCGTCAAGCGCATTCAGACCGGGCGCGGCGCGCACAACTTCCGCTCGCTCTCCGACGGTCGTCATATTGCGGTGAGCAACCGGGTGTCGAGCACCATCAGCATCATCGATTACGAAACGCTCACCAAGGTCGACGACATCACCGGCCTGATGCCCGGGCCAGACGACATGGAATTGTCTGCCGATAAACGCTATCTTTGGGTAACGTTCCGGTTTGCGCGCCATGTTGGCGTGATCGACCTGCCGACACGCAAGCTCGTCGATACCATTGCCGTGAACCGGTCGCCGCACGGCATCTACTTTGCCGACCGCGCGCCCGTACTTTCGCCGAACCCGGACTGACAGGGCCGAGAGATGATTCAGGAAGCCATCAATTTCGTCGATAGCGGCATCTCCGCCGTCCAGACCCTCGTCTATGTCGATGTGGTGCAGCCGTTTCTGTTCCACTTCAATCTGATGGGCTATGACGACGATATCTACGACGCGCTTTATCTCGTGATCATCGGCGTCTTGCAGGTCGGCCTCACCTACGTCTTGCTGCGTCCGCTCGAAGCGCTGCGCCCGATCGAACAGTGGCAAGACCGCAAGCAGGTCCGGGCGGACGTGATCTACACCTGGATCGCCAAGCTCGGCATTCTGAATCTGCTCTTCTTCGTGGTGCTGCAACCGGTCTTCAACGAATTGCAGAGCCAGATGGTGATCCATGGGTTGCCGAGCATCGATCTCGACGGTTTGTACCCGGGCGTGACCGATCAGCCGATCGTGTCGTTCCTGATGTACCTGACGGTACTCGACTTCGCCGGTTACTGGTATCACCGCTGGCAGCACCGTTTCGGCGTCTGGTGGGAGTTGCACGCCGTGCATCACAGCCAGCAGCAGATGTCGCTGTGGTCCGACGACCGGAACCACTTCCTCGACGACATTCTGCAAGCCGGGTTCTTCGCGGCCATCGCGCTGTTCATCGGCGTGCAGCCGGCCCAATATGTGGTGCTCGTCGCCGTGGGCAACTTCCTGCAAAGCGTGCAACATGTGAACGCCCGTCTGCCTTACGGCCCGGTGCTCGAACGCCTCATCGTGAGCCCGACGTTCCACCGCCGTCATCACGCCATCGGCTATGGTCACGAAGGCACACGTTACGGCTGCAACTTCGGCGTGCTTTTCCCGTGGTGGGACATGCTGTTCCGCACGGCGTCGTGGGAGCGGGCCGTCGAGCCGACCGGCATTCGCGACCAGTTGCCGGCGCCGGAAGGCCGCTCGCGCAGCTACGGCATTGGCGTGATCGCACAACAGGTGCGCGCCTTCGGACGTATCGCCAAGCGCCTCGCGCCGCGTCGCGCATCCCGCCGCCAGCCGGTCTAGGACCGGCTCACCGCCCTCACTCCTGCCCCGTCGCCGTCATTTCGGTCATTTCGGTCATTTCCGACCGGAAGACGTCGACGGCGCGCAACCCTGCGTGGCGTCGGCAGGCGTGCCGCGACACGCCGCCGCCGGATCCCGAGGCGGGACCGACGTAGGATCGAAGTCCGGGTCCGTGCCGAACGTCTTGCCGCGCGGCACGTTGGCGCACGCGGGCAGATCGCGCAAATCCGTACACAGAATCCGCCGGTCCTGGTACTGAAACCCACGCTCGATCATACAAAGCTCGCCCTTGGCCCAATCGTTCGTCGACATGGCTTTCGTGCTCACGTAGGCCGAGTCGGGAAAGCCGCAAGTCAGCATGGCGCGACGCACGCCCTGCTCGTCGACCCCCGGCTTTGCCCACAGCGTGTAGAGCGGTGGCGCTGGCTGAAACGGACGCGTCGTGCAGGCCGTCAATCCGAGCACGCCGACCAGCGCACCCAACATTGCCATGTTACGAAACGGACTCAAGCAACGCTCCGGCATATCGATCTCATGAGGGATTCCAAAGGAAATCGGCGTGCGCGAAAGGCTTCGAGGAGACATCGAGGAGACATCGAAGGGACGCCGAAGGTCTGCATTGTATCGTCGCCACTGCGCACCAGCGCGTCGACCACCGGGCTCACTTCCCTCGGAGACCTAACTTACGCTATGCTGCCCGGGAGTCACCATCGTCTCGTCGATCCACGCGCCATGCCGTGAGCCTGTTCGCGGCTGCCGCCGCACCGAGGGCCCATGATGCACCGCGACGACAACGCCTCCCAGCGCCCCCTGAAGCACCCCTGGCACACGTTTTCCGTCGAACACACCCAGCTTGAACTCCAAACCGGCCCCGACGGGCTGTCGGACACGGAAGCCCGGGCACGCCTCACCCGCTACGGCCCCAACCGGCTGACGGAGCCCTCCCGGCGCGGCCCGCTGATGCGGTTGCTCTCCCAGTTCCACAACGTTCTGCTGTACGCCATGATGGGCGCGGCCGTCATCACGGCCCTGCTGGGTCATTGGCTCGATACCGCCGTGCTGATGGCGGCGGTCGTCGTCAATGCCCTGATCGGCTTCGTTCAGGAGGGCAAGGCGGAATCGGCCCTTGCGGCCATTCGTGGCATGCTCGCCCCGCACGCGACCGTCGTGCGCGCGGGCGCCCGCTGCGAGATCGACGCCACCACGCTCGTTCCCGGCGACGTCGTCGTGCTCGCCTCCGGCGATCGCGTGCCCGCGGATCTGCGCCTGATCGCCTCGCGCGAGCTGCGCGTGGACGAAGCGGCCCTCACCGGCGAGTCCGAGCCTGTGCAAAAGACATTGGATACCGCCGAAGACGATGCCGCCCTGGGCGACCGCTGGTGCATGGCCTATGCCGGCACGGTCGTGGTGTACGGACAGGCGACGGGCATCGTTGTCGCGACCGGTGCCCATACCGAACTCGGCCGCATCAACCACCTGCTCACGGATGTCGACGGCGGCACCACCCCGCTCCTGCGTCAGATCGACCGCTTCGGCCACGGCCTGGCGGGCGCCATCGCGGTCGTCGCGGTCCTCACGTTCGTGCTGGGCTGGCTGTGGCGCGGCGAACCGGCGGGCGAGATGTTCATGGTCGTCGTTGCTCTGGTGGCGTCGGCGATTCCGGAAGGGCTGCCCGCCATCATGACAGTGATCCTCGCGCGCGGCGTGCAACGCATGGCGCGTGAAAAAGCCATCGTGCGACGCTTGCCCGCTGTCGAAACGCTCGGCTCGGTAACGGTCATCTGCTCGGACAAGACGGGCACGCTGACCCGTAACGAGATGACGGTGCAGCGTGTCGTCTCGGCGGGTCGCGTGTACCACGTGAGCGGCGTCGGGTATGCGCCGGACGGCAAGTTCTCGCGCGACGGCGCGGACATCGACCCGATGTCGCATCCCGAACTCGGCCTGGCCGCCCGCGCCGGCGTGCTTTGCAACGATGCGCGCCTGCTGGAGGACGCAGAAGGCCACTGGCGCATCGAAGGCGACCCCACGGAGGGCGCGTTGCTCGTGCTGGGCGCAAAAGCGGGCCTCGCGCGCGACGCCATGCAAGTCCAATGGCCGCGCCTCGACACCCTGCCGTTCGAGTCGCAACACCGCTTCATGGCGACTTATCACACGGACAGCACCGGCGCCCCGTGGCTGTTTGTCAAAGGCGCGCCGGAGCGCATCTTCGAGATGTGCCGACCGCAGGTCACGGGGTCGGACGGCCCCGTCGACGCGAGCGAAGAGAACGAGAACATCGACGACTGGCGACGCATGGTCACCGATACCGCCGCGCAAGGCTTGCGCGTACTGGCGCTGGCGTACAAACGGGCGAAACCGGCCGGCGCACGGCTGGCGTTCGGCGACTTCGACGGCGGCTTCACGCTGCTGGCGCTGGTCGGCATCATCGACCCGCCACGCGCGGAGGCGATTGCGGCGGTGGCCGAGTGCCATCGCGCCGGCATTCGCGTGAAGATGATTACCGGCGATCATGCCGAAACCGCCAGAGCGATCGGCGCACAACTCGATATCGGGGTGGGGAAACCCGCCGTCACGGGCGCCGAAGTCGCGCTCATGGACGACGCCGAGTTGCGACGCGTCGCCCTCGAGATCGACGTCTTCGCCCGTGCCAGCCCCGAGCACAAACTGCGGCTCGTGCAGGCGCTGCAAAACGACGGACAGGTCGTCGCCATGACCGGCGACGGCGTGAACGACGCCCCCGCGCTCAAGCGTGCCGACGTGGGCGTCGCGATGGGATTCAAGGGCACCGAAGCGGCCAAGGAAGCCGCCGACATCGTACTGACGGACGACAATTTCGCGAGCATCGCCAAGGCCGTGCGACAGGGGCGCGGCGTCTACGACAACCTCAAGAAGTTCATCCTGTTCATGCTGCCGACCAACGGCGGCGAGGCGCTGGTGGTCATCGCCGGGGTGATGCTCGCCCTCGGCGTGGTGCCGCTCACGCCCGCCCAGGTGCTGTGGATAAACATGGTGACGTCGAGCACGCTGGGCATCGCCCTGGCGTTCGAGCGGGCCGAACCGGGCATCATGACGCGCACGCCGCGCCCGCCCGGCACATCGCTGCTGTCATGGTTCTTCGTCTGGCGCGTCACACTGGTCTCGGTGCTGATGATGATCGGCACCTTCGGATTGTTCTATCTGGAATGGCGCAACGGCGCGAGCATCGAGGCGGCGCGCACGATGGCGGTCAACGCGCTGGTCGTCGCGGAGATGTTCTATCTGATCAGCAGCCGCTCGATCTTCGCCTCGTCGCTCAGTTGGCAGGGCGTGTTCGGCAATCGTATCGCGCTGCTGACCATCGCCGCCTGCCTGATGCTTCAGATGGTCTACACCTACGTGCCGTTCATGCAGACGACGTTCGGGTCCGCTGCGCTCGATGTGGGCGAATGGTTGGAAGTCATCGGCGCCGGTCTGCTGGTATTCTTCGGCGCTGAACTGGAAAAATGGGTGGTACGCCGCGCGGGTTGGGCCGAGCGGCTGGCAACACAGTAGACGGGGCGCTTCACAGCGGCCGGCACCGTCTCACAGTTGAACCTCGGATCTGCTCGACGGCCGCCGCCCCGGATCGAACTCTGCAAAACATGGTGCATCTGCAATCCCACGCCGGCGACGCGCTCGCCGGCCATCACATCGCGTGGTACGTATACGTCCTTCGCGGCTTGCTCGCCCTGCTCGTGCTGGGCGCCTGCGCATGGGGGGCGATGGCCCTCGCCTATCGTTGCCCGGGCCCCGCACTGCTGCGTTATCTCGTGATCGCCCTGTGGGTATCGCTCGGCGTGGCCGCCGTCGTCGCACTGGTGCGCGTGCATGCCGGCGCGCCGCTGCGGGGCTGGCCGCTGGGATTCCTGATCGCGCTGATTCTGCTGGTCGGATGGTGGCAGACGATCCGGCCGTCCAACGACCGTGCGTGGGCCGCCGACGTCGCCCAGCGGCTCGACTCGAAAATCGATGGCACGCACGTCACCCTCCACAACGTGCGCAATTTCGAATGGCGTACCGAAACCGACTTCACCCCTCGTTGGGAAACGCGTGAGTACGACCTCGACAAGCTGGTGAGCGCCGATCTCGTTTTGTCGTACTGGATGGGTCCCGCCATCGCGCACACCCTGGTGTCGTTCGGCTTCTCCGACGGCCAGCGCGTGGTGTTCTCCATCGAGATCCGAAAGCAACAGGGGCAGAAGTTCTCGGCTGTCGGCGGCTTCTTCAAGGACTTCGAAGCGACGCTGGTCGCCGCCGACGAGCGCGACATTCTGCGCGTGCGCAGCAACGTGCGGGCGGAGACGACTTATCTTTACCGTCTGAACATTCCGCCGAAACAGCTGCGCGAGGTGTTCCTCGGCTATCTGGCGCGCGCTCGTGAACTGCACGACGAACCCGCCTGGTACAACACGCTCACGAGCAACTGCACGACCATCGTCTTCGAGATCGCGCGGCTCATCGCACCGGGGTTGCCGCTCGACTATCGTCTTCTGCTGTCGGGCTATTTCGCCGAATACGCCTACGATCAGGGCGGCCTGACACCCGGCTTCACGTACGCGCAACTCCATGAGCGGGGCAACTTCGTGCAGCGCGCGCTGGCCGCCGGCGATTCGGCCGACTTCTCGACACGTATCCGTCAGGGCGTGCCCGGCGACGATCCGGCGGTGACGCCATGATGTCCGCCCGAACGCACGCGGGCCTTCGTCGTGCCGGTTTGCTCGCCGCGGCCTTATGGCTGACGGGGCTCTCGGGCTGTGCGATGGTGGAAGTCCGCTCGCTCGGCCCCGAGCAGTACATCGCCATGAAGCGCGGCGACATTCTGTCGACGGGCAAGCTGAGTGCCTCGACAGACGAAACGATCCGGGTCGCCGGGTTGGACGACACGATTTGCGCCAAAACGTCGCTCGACTGCATCGATGCACTCGGCCGCGCCAAGGAGATCGACGTCGACCGGCGTCTGGCAGCGATGGCGGAAATCTCGATGCAGCTCGCCATCGCACAGACGTCTCCCGGCGATAAGGCATGGAATGACGCGCAGTTCGATCTGTGGCTTCGGGCCGCGCGCTACTCGTATGCGTATCTGTTCTACAGCGACCGGCCATCGAGCGAGCGGGCGTTCGAAGACCGTCAGACGCAGGTCCGGGACTATTACAACTACGCGGTGCAGAATTTCTCGGTCGCCCTGTTCCGCCGGGTGCAGCAGACGGGCAACGACGAGATTGCCGGTTGGACGCTTCCCGTGGACGCCAGCAGCGTGCGATTCGCCGATAACCGCACCCAGCCGCGCGAAGTCCTGCCGGCATCCACGCTCTCCTTCGCGGGATTGCGCAGTCCGTATCGGCGCGACGGCTTCGGCGCCGAACTCGTTGCCGTGCTCGACGACAAGTCCGCCGCCGATGCACTCTCGGCCGCCAGCCGCCATGCCGTGCAGCGCGGCGACGCCGCGACAGGCCCCGAGGAGAACAGCGCCTACGCCGGGCAGAATCGCAACGACCGAGGCGAAAGAGAAGACCGAAGCGACCGAAATGACCGAAATGACCTAAGCGACGGGGCCGACCTGAGCGCCGCGGGCTCGCGCAGCGCGCTCACTGCACGGGAAAACCGCGCCTCGCGCGATTTCCGGCGCGCCACCGACCCCAACGCCGGCCCGGTCTTCAGTGAAATGCCCTCCCCCTCGATCACGCTGCTGCTGCGCTTTAACGGCACGACGCTCGACGAAGTGCTGACCACGAAGATCGCCACGCTGGTCGTCTACGACCCCTACCGGCAGTCGTCGGTGGAGATCAATCACCAGTTGGTGCCGCTCGCGGGCAACTTCACCGCCGGTTACGGTCTGTGGCTCGCGCGCTCGGGGTTTGCCGAGCAATCGCTGCGTACGCTGTTCGGGCGCGACCGTGGCATCGTGCGTCCTCATATCTATCTGATGCAGCCGTTCGATCCGGGACGTCGCGTGATTCTGATGCTGCATGGTCTGGCAAGCAGCCCGGAAGCCTGGGTGAACCTGGCCAACGAGATTCAGGGAGACGCCACGCTGCGCGAGCATTTTCAGGTGTGGCAGGTGTACTACCCGACGAACGCGCCGATTCTCGTCAACGCAATGGCGATTCGCAATGCGTTCGAGACGACGCTCAGGCATTTCGACCCCGATGGGTTGTCCGCCGCGTCGCACGACGCCGTCATCATCGGGCACAGCATGGGCGGCGTGATCGCCCGATTGATGGTCTCGCGCTCCGACGACGACCTGTGGGACGCCTTCCAGAACGAATATCACCTCGACGACGCACAGATCGACCGCGCCCGCGACCGGCTCGACCCCCTGTTCAACTTCCGCCCGGTGCCGCAGTTCGGACGCGCCATCTTCATCGCTGCGCCGCATCGCGGTACGCCGTTCGCCCGCAACCGTCTGGGACGCTGGATTTCGAACCTCATCAAGCTCCCCGTCACGTTGCTCTCGAGCATCGACGATGTCCTGCACTTCGCGACCGGTTCCGAGGACGACCCGTCGGAGGGAAAGACACGTTACGTGCCGAACAGCATCGACCAGTTGCGCGATACCGATCCGTACGTGATGGCCGCCGCCGGACTGAAGATTTCGCCGTCGGTGCAGTACCACTCGATCATCGCGCGACGCAGCGCCAAGGGGCCGCTGAACGCGTCGACCGATGGCGTGGTGCCTTACGCCAGCGCGCATCTCGCAGGGGCACAGTCCGAGCGTGTCATCGTCGCGGGCCATAGCGTGCAGGAGACGCCGCAGGCCATTCTCGAAATCCGCCGGATCCTGCATGAAGATGTGGACGAACTCGATCCGGTCAGGCAGCCCGGGCGGGTGAGCCCGTTCCAGCCTATCGATCCCTCGCCGTTATCGCCTTCGCCGCCCGGGCGCCCGACCTCGCACTGAGGCCATGCCCGTCAGGACACCGCGTTGACCTGAATGTGATAGACGCCCCACGGGCACAGGGTGAACCGCTCCTTGAGCGGTTTGCCCGCGAGCGCGGGAATTCCTGCCGGGTCATACACCGCCCATAGCGGCCCGAGCCCGCCCAGCGCAAGCGGTTTGTCGTCGATATGCGTGGCGAGCAAGAAGCCGTACTCACGCACCTGACCGAGCGTGGTCGCAACGACGTACCCGTCGATCGCCCGCAACAGGACTTGCGTCAACGGGTTCGCCGGCACGCCCGCCTGCGTCAGAACGTCGGCCAGACGCGGGCCGCGCAGCGCATGCGTCTTTGCGTCGTACTCCAGCGTCGGGCGAATCGTTCTTGCAGGCAGGCGCGTCAGCATGGCGAAGTCGAGCGCGTAACCCGCGTCGAATTGCACCAATTGCTTGTGAAACAACTGATCCAGCGCCGGATCGACGGGACCGCGGTTATGACGCTCGACAGCGCCGGAGATCGTGACGAGCGGGGTTGATGCTGGCGCAGCCGGCGCAGCCGATGCCGCAGATTTGGCAAACACGGGCACCGATGCACCCAGTGCCACGGCACCGGCAAGGAATTCACGTTTTTTCATGGCGTTGGCAAAAGCGGATGAGACGATGGCATGTGCGGCCGGCGCCCTCGCGCCGAGGGCCGAACCGACGCACGAGCGTACCATCGATGTCGCCCGATCTGACGATGGCGACGACCTGCCGGGCATCAATGCCGCATCAATGCCGCATCAAAGTCGTCGAGGCGCGTCAGGACATCGCCGCAACGCGCCTCGCCCCTAATCATGAATAAAATTAACGTTAATCACAAATAAGACCATTTTCATTCATAAATCGAAATCTCTATGATCGACGTCACGATTTCATTCATCTGACGGCAGCCGTCATTAGAGAACATGGCAAAGACACATAACCTGGGATTTCCGCGCGTCGGCGCGAAGCGTGAGCTGAAGTTCGGTCAGGAGGCTTACTGGAAGGGGCAATCGTCGCGCGACGAATTGAAAGCGCTCGGCGCTTCGCTGCGGTTGCGTCACTGGCGCGATCAGGCGGCGCTGGATCTGGCACCCGTCGGCGATTTCGCGTTTTACGATCAGGTACTCGACATGAGCTTCACGCTGGGCAACCTGCCCAGGCGCGTGCAGGGCTTCCAGGGCGACGTGCTCGACAACTACTTCCGCGTGGCGCGTGGCCGCTCCGCCCAGCGCACCGAAGCACATGCCGGATGCTGTGACGGTGTCGCCGCCGGCGAGATGACTAAGTGGTTCGATACCAACTATCACTACATCGTCCCGGAATTTACCGCTGAGACGACGTTCACGCTAGACGCTTCGCGTCTGGTCGAACAACTCGCGCAAGCCCACGCTGCGGGCGTGAAGGCCAAGCCGGTCATCATCGGACCGGTCACCTATTTGTGGCTCGGCAAATCGAAAGACGACAGCGACAAACTGGCCCTGTTGCCGCGTCTGTTGCCGGTATATGTCGAGTTGCTGGAAACGCTGGCCGCACAGGGCGTCGAGTGGGTGCAGATCGACGAACCGACCCTCGTGACCGAATTGGGCGCGCCATGGCAAGAGGCCTTCGAGGTGGCCTACGCCGCGCTGGCCGCAGCGCCGGTCAAGCGTCTGCTCACCACGTATTTCGGCGAACTTCAGGACAACCTGCCGCTCGCGTGCCGCCTGCCGGTCGACGGTCTGCATCTCGACGCCGTGAATGCGCGTGGCGAAGTAGACGAAGTCATCGCCACGCTCCCCGCCGACAAGGTGGTCTCGCTGGGCGTAATTAATGGACGCAACATCTGGAAAGCGGATCTGGCCGCCGTGCTCGACTGGCTGGCGCCGATCGCCGGAACGCTCGGCGAGCGTCTTTGGATCGCGCCGTCGTGCTCGTTGCTTCACGTGCCGGTCGACCTCGACAGCGAGCAAAAGCTCGACGCCGACATCAAGTCATGGCTCGCCTTCGCCAAACAGAAGCTGGCGGAACTCACCGTGCTGGCGCGCGCGATCAACGAGGGGCGCGACGCCGTCGCCGCCGAACTGAGCGCCAATGCCGCCGCCATCGCCAGCCGACGTGCGTCGTCGCGCGTGCACAACCCTGCCGTGAAGGCGGCGCTGGGCAAGATCGAAGCGGCACTGGGTCGTCGTCAACGTTCCTATGCCGAGCGTGCACCGAAGCAGGCCGCCAAGCTGAACCTGCCGCGCTACCCCACGACGACCATCGGTTCGTTTCCGCAGACTGCCGAAATCCGCAACGCCCGCAGCCAATTCAAGTCGGGCGAACTCGATCGCGCCGGCTACGTTGCCGCAATGCAAAAGGAAATCGAGCGCAGCGTGCGCGAGCAGGAAGCGCTGGGGCTGGACGTGCTGGTGCACGGCGAAGCCGAGCGCAACGACATGGTCGAGTATTTTGGGGAACAGCTCGAAGGCTATGCGTTCAGCCAGTTCGGCTGGGTGCAGTCGTACGGCTCGCGCTGCGTGAAGCCGCCCATCATGTTCGGCGACATCCGTCGTCCCACGGCCATGACGGTCGAGTGGATCCAATACGCGCAGTCGCTGACCGACAAGCCCATGAAAGGCATGCTGACGGGCCCCGTCACGATTCTTAACTGGTCCTTCGTGCGCGACGATCAGCCGCGCTCGGTCTCCTGCTTCCAACTGGCGCTGGCGATTCGCGAGGAAGTACTGGATCTGGAGCGCGCCGGTGTCCGGGTGATCCAGATCGACGAAGCGGCGCTGCGCGAGGGATTGCCGCTGCGTCGCGCCCAATGGCAGACGTACCTGGACTGGGCGGTCGAGTCCTTCCGCATCGCGGCCAACGGCGTGCAGGACAACACTCAGATCCACACGCACATGTGCTATTCGGAGTTCAACGACATCATCGCCGCCATCGCCGACATGGATGCCGACGTGATCACCATCGAGACGTCGCGCTCGGATATGGAGCTTCTCGATGCCTTCGACTCGTTCCAATACCCCAACGAAATCGGGCCGGGCGTGTACGACATCCACTCGCCGAACATTCCCACGCAAGCGCACATGGTCGCGCTCATGCAGAAGGCGGCCCAGCGTATTCCGGCAGAGCGGCTGTGGGTCAACCCGGACTGCGGCTTGAAGACACGCCAGTGGGCAGAAGTCATTCCGGCGCTGCAAAACATGGTGGCGGCCGCGAAAACCCTGCGCGCACAGTAAGCCGTCGACGCGACGTTGCCAATACGCGGCAATTCAGTCCGCGAAAAGCTACGACAGGCCGGGATTGTCCGGCCTGTTTGCGTTGTGCCGCCCGCGCTTGTTGGCGCAAGGCGCTGCCCCTTGGCGGCGGAACCACATGAGAAATCCAGCCTAAACCATTGATTAAAATTGGATTTTTATGGCATATTCGCGCCACCGTACTTTGGCGCACACTAAGTGTCTCCTAAGTTTCGCGCGCTATCTTGCGCCCGTGCCGTGCCTGTGAACGGCAAGGATTGGGGGGTGGCTGCCCAGGCCACCCCGGAATGCGTTTAGAGAACCATGCGGATATTGCTCGTAGAAGACGACTCCATGATCGGAGAGGCCATGATGCAGGCGCTCAAGGACGCCTCGTACGCGGCCGACTGGTGTCGTGACGGCGATGCCGCGCTGGCCGCCCTCGCCGCGCATGCCTACGACCTGATGCTGCTCGATCTCGGCCTGCCCGGGCGCGACGGCTGGGAAGTCCTGCGCGCCCATCGCGGTGCGGGCGGACGCACCCCGATCATCGTCGTGACGGCGCGCGACGGCGCCGAAGACATCATTCAGGGACTCGATCTGGGCGCCGACGACTTCGTCGTGAAGCCGTTCGAAGTCGGCGAGTTGCTCGCGCGCATGCGTGCCGTCATCCGGCGTCATGCCGGCGTCGCCGTTCCGGTGCTGACCAACGGGGCACTCGCGCTCGACCCCGCCACGCACCAGGCGACCTACGGCGAGAACAGTTGTGTGCTGTCGGCACGCGAATACGCGCTGCTGCACGCCTTGATGCTGCGCCCCGGCACGATCCTCTCGCGCGACGCGCTCGAACATCGTCTGTACGGTTGGGGGGAGGAGATCGAGAGCAACATGATCGACTTCCTGATTCATTCGATTCGCAAGAAGCTCGGGGCAGACGTCATCCGCAATATCCGGGGCGCGGGCTGGCTGGTGCCCAAGGCATGATGCGTTCGCTGCAGTCGCGTCTGGTGGTCACGCTCTCGGCTTGCGCGCTGGGGCTGGCGATCGTCGCGGGTCTCGTGTCGTACGCGGCGGCGTTTCGTGAAGCCTACCGGTTTCAGGACGACCAGTTGTTGCAACTTGCGGCCCTCGTCGATACCCGTAATCTGGCCGGTGCCGACAACGCCATGCACGGCCTGCCGATTCAGGATCACGACTACCGTCTCACCGTGCAGCGCCTCGGCGGCACCTTTCCGGTGACGCTCTCCGACGGATTTCACACCGTCAACACGGGCGACCACACCTGGCGCGCTTTCGTGCGCACCATCGGGCCGGAACTGCGCATCGTCGTCGCGCAGCCCACTGAGGGGCGTAACGAGATTGCACGCAACAGCGGCCTGCGCACCGCGCTGCCGTTCGTCGTGTTCGTGCCGCTGCTCATTGCCGCCATCGTGTGGACGGTCCGCCGGGCGTGGCGACCGGTACAGCAGCTGGCCGCCGAGGTCGACAAACGGCGCGATACCGATCTGCGTGGCCTCGATACACAGGGCGCGCCGACGGAAATCGAGCCGTTCATCGTGTCGATCAACCGTCTGCTGTCCCGGCTGGACAAGGCGCTCGACGAGCAACGTCGCTTCGTGGCCGACGCCGCGCATGAACTGCGCTCGCCGGTCACGGCCCTGGTGATTCAATCGGAAAACCTCGACCGCGCGCTGGAACCGGCCGGGCTCGACGCCGAAACGCGCAATCGCCTGACCAAGCTCAAGAGCGGGCTACGCCGCACGCGCGCGTTGATCGAGCAATTGCTGACGCTCGCTCGCGCCCAGAGCGCCCCGACCGTGCCCGCCACGCCGCTCACGCTGTTGCCCGCCGTGCACGAAGCACTGGAAGACGTGTTCGTGCTTGCCGACCGCAAGCAGATCGTGCTCGATCTCGTCGACGCTTCGTCGAACGTGCCTGCCATCCCGCCTGCGCGCTCCAGCCTGCGGGTCGCGGGCGCAAAACGCGATATCGTCACGCTGCTGGGGAATATCGTCGGCAACGCCGTGCGTTATACGCCGGCGGGCGGCACGGTATCGGTTCGTCTGTCGTCCACCGGCCGCGATGTCGCCATCGACGTGATCGATTCCGGCCCCGGCATCGATGCCGACAAGCGCGGGCGCGTGTTCGACGCGTTCTACCGGGCCACCGATCATCGCGAATCCCGCGATCATGGCGGCGAAGGCACCGGGCTGGGACTGGCGATCGTGCGGGCCATCGTCGACCGCCTCGGCGGACAGGTCACGTTGCAAGACGCCAGCCCTTTCCCCCCACGTGGCCTGCATGTCAGGGTCACGCTCCCTAACCCCGATGCGATGCCGGATGCGCCGCGTGCGCACCCGTCGTCGCAAACCACCAGCGTTTAGCCGCCTTTTCATCCTATTCATCAAGACGGGAAGCTTCGCATTCATGTCCACACGTCATCAACGTGACGCCGGGTTAGACCCCTGGCCGATTTCTCCAACCGCCCTGCTCTGGCTAGTCGTGGTGTTCGCGCTGGTCTGGTTCGGCGTGCTGAATCTGCGCCATCTGATTTCCAGCGATGAAGGCCGTTACGCCGAAATGGCGCGCGAAATGCTCGCGACGGGCGACTGGGTCACCCCCCGCTACAACGGTTATCTTTACTTCGAGAAGCCGCCGTTCCAGACCTGGATGAACGCGCTTACCTTCATGGTCTTCGGCCTTGGCGACTGGCAGGCGCGTCTGTGGACAGCGCTCACCGGCTTCGGCGGCGTGCTGCTCGTGGGTTACACCGGCCGTCGCGTATTCAATGCCCGTGCCGGGTTCTTCGCCGCCCTCGCGCTGGCGAGCGCCCCGCTGTGGAGCCTGCTCGGCCACTTCAACGTGCTCGACATGGGCCTGTCGTTCATGATGACGCTGGTGCTGTGCTCGCTGCTGCTCGCCCAGCGCCCGGGCCTCACCGACACCCAGACGCGTCATTGGATGTGGTTGTGCTGGGCGGCAATGGGGCTGTCGATTCTGAGCAAGGGCCTGATCGGGGTCGTACTGCCCGGCGCCGTGCTCGTGATCTACACGCTGATTTCGCGTGACTGGGCCTTGTGGAAGCGCCTGCACCTCGTGAGCGGCCTGATCGTGCTGCTCGCCGTTACGGTGCCGTGGTTCGCCGCCGTGATGTCTCGCAACCCGTCGTTCTTCGAGTTCTTCTTCGTCAACGAGCACTTCAACCGCTTTCTGAAGCCGGACCACAATCGCCCC
The DNA here is from genome assembly GCF_902459655.1 of Pandoraea anhela. Classification (GTDB taxonomy): domain Bacteria; phylum Pseudomonadota; class Gammaproteobacteria; order Burkholderiales; family Burkholderiaceae; genus Pandoraea; species Pandoraea anhela. The sequence continues at coordinate 148,054 of NZ_CABPSB010000008.1, read as the reverse complement.
GGCGCGCTGTGGTATTTCGTGCCGGTGCTGATCGTCGGCTTCCTGCCGTGGCTGTCGATGATCCCGCGCGCCTTTGCGGGCTCGCGCGCGGTACCGCGCCAGGCGAACGGATTCCGTCCGGTGCTGATGATCACGGTCTGGGCAGTCTTCATCTTCTGCTTCTTCTCGCTCTCGCACTCGAAGCTGATTTCTTACGTGCTGCCGATCGTGCCGGCCATCGCCTTGCTGTTCGGCCTAGGGCTGGCCGGCATCACGCGCGAATCGCTGCGCAAGCATCTGATCGTATCCGTCTTGCTGTTCCTGGCGACGATCGTCACGGGCCTGGTATTCCTCTCGCATCATGCCGACAGCCGTAACCCGGTCGAGGCGTATCGCGCGTTCACGCATTACCTGTACGCGGCAAGCGTCGTCGGCCTGATCGGTATCGGCATCACCCGCTGGCTGAGCACGCGCAGCACCAAACAGGCGCTGATCGCCTACGCGGGCACGTGGCTGGTCTTCGCGATGATCGGCGGCTCGGGCCACGAAGCCTTCGGACGCGCCAGTTCGGGTGTCGATCTGGTGCCGGCCGTGCGCGCGGAGATGGACCGACTGGGACCGGACACGCCGTTCTACTCGGTCGGCACGCTGGATCACACCATGCCTTACTACCTGCGGCAGCCGATGATCATGGTCGCGGTGCAGGACGAACTGGCGTTCGGTATCTCGCAGGCGCCGGACAGTTGGGTGCCGACACTGGAGAAATTCGTGGATGTCTGGATGGCCGCGCCCAAGGCGCTGGCGCTGGTCGACCCGGAGAAGTTCCCGGTCCTCGAGACGCTCGGTCTGCCGATGAAGGTCATTGCGCGCGACAACCGCCGCATCATCATCGAAAAGCCGGTGAGCACACCGGCGTCGACCGCATCCCCCACGCAACCCTGAACGACAACGCCGGGCTGCCCTGGCGACATCGTCAACATCGCCGGCCGGAGTCCCCTCCGGCCGGCGCCTTATGGGCGCAGCGATTGTGCGCCTGGACAGCACGCCGGGACGGCGCGCGAATGCCGGGAATCAGAAAGCCGTCGTCTTGATCTTCGTCGTGTCGACGCCTCGCGACTCCAATTCGCTGAGCATTTGCTTGGTGTGGTTGTTCGTCGGCGCGTAGTGGCCGCTGAAGTTGTTCATCGTCTCGATAACGCCACCGTGTGCGGTCAGCTCGCCTGCGGCGGCCGCAGGTTCCCCACGAAGAAACGACGTGTGATTATCGGGGAACGGCACATCGCCCCGGTCGGGGCGGTCGGCGAACATCTTGCCGTCTGCGCCCATGACGAATCGCGTTTCTTCCCACTCGCCGGTGGAGAACCGGCGATTATTCTGATACACGAGTCCGTTCTTGACTTGCAGTTCATGCGTTGCTTGCTGCTCCGCACGCACGGGAAACGTCGTCGGGCGGGCGATCGTGAGCGAATGCGGCTGTCGCGGCGCGGCGCCATTGCCGGACTTGGGCGCCGGACGCAAATGGCTCAATTGCGCACTGGTCGAAGCGGCGGCATTGGATGCCGTGGAGGTAGAAGCGGCAGCCTTCGAGTCGGTGCTCGACTCGGGCTTCGAGAATAAAGTCGTTAGCTTGGAAGAGAGTTTCATGATTCGCACCATCGTAATGAGACAGCCGCGAGTGGACGATGAGGTCCCCCTCACAGCGTTATCTGACGGGACGATTCTGCCGACTTTCTTATCGCCGATAGGCCTGAGCGCGCATCTCTGGCGCACGCAGCGAAGCGCGAGCGCACCGACGCTACCGGGTCGCGATCTCCAAAGGCGCTCCCCGGTCAACGCATCCGTCGAATCGCATGCCCTTGCACGTGCTTAGGGTATGCGGTCCGTCATTTTCATGTGCGCTGTATTTGCGCGCCGTTTTTGCACGCGGTAGTTGCGCACTGTAGTTGCGCGCTCTCTAAAACGAAAACACCGGCGAGGGATTTCCCCCGCCGGTGCCGTCACACCTACCCGCCAAGCGCGTCTTCGACGCAGCGGGCGATCAACACCCGCTCACGACTCATGGCGCCGAGCCGGTGCGTTACTTGCCCTTCGTCTTCCTCGCCGAGACCGATACCCCGGCTTCCGCCGTCAGCATCAGGAACGTGAAGGTCTCTTCCAGATACAGGCGCACGCTGGTGGCGTTGTGATCGAGATAGCCGATCGAGACGTCCTGACCGATGTGCATCTCGTAATCGCCGCCGCGCGTCGATACCACCACGCCGCCGTCGAGGGCCGGCGCCCAGATGATCTCGCCGCTCACGATGTGGCTGATGTGTTCCAGAATCGGATAGCCCTGATCGTTCGCTTCGGCAACCGCCGTGTAGGCGTCTGCGCCGAGCAAAACGTTGTACGGGCCGTCAACGCCTTCCAGTCGCAATTGCTGAAGCGCCTTCGCAATGACCGTCGGATATTCGGCGATATCGGCCGGCAGCGGCAGCACGGGATTCGATGACCCCTCGCGTACGCCCGTGATGTGCGCGGCTTTGTAGCCGTCGAAGATCGCACGGTCTTCCGCGTAAGCCAGCTTGATCGCGGCATCCTTGGCGGGTTGCCAGTCGGAATCGTTGGCGCCGCGCTCCACGTCGTCGATCGCCTCGCGCGAAAGTTCGAACGGCACGCGCAGCACGACCAGCGGTTGCACCTGACGTTGGCGCGCGTCCACGCCGGCCAGCGGCGCATCGATGGCTTTCTGATGGCCGGTGCCCACGCCCGCGAGCGCGAGACCGCCCGGGCCCTTCACATCGACCACACGACGGCCGGCCACGGTGCGCTTGAATGTACGGGCCACCTCTTCTTCGATCTGCGCCCACGCGGCGCTCGAAATGGGGGCTAGTTCGCGATGCAGGTTGTTCATGCCTGAGAAACTCCTTTGAGCGATCCGATTTGCAGCGAGCCGTCCGCTACGGCGGGGCTTGCCTGATGAGAATGTGTTGTCGCCGTCGTCGATGCGGCGTCCAGGACTTGGACGCCGGACGGCTGTGCGTCGATCAACGTCTCGATGACGTTGCCGGATTCGGCGCCGGCGGCTGCCGGCACACGTTCGGCCAGCGACTCCAGCAACGGCGCCGAGGGCACGAAAAACAAGCCCCCCGTCACCGCCGTACTGAAGTCCAGCAGACGGTCGTAGTTGCCGGGCGGCTTGCCGACGAACATGTTTTCCAGCATCTGTTCGATCGGCCACGGCGAGCGCGCATAACCGATGAAGTACGTGCCGAACTCGCCCGAGCCGGGGCGACCGAACGGCATGTTGTCACGCAGGATCTTCACTTCCTTGCCGTCCACTTCGAGCGTGGTGAGCGCGCTATGCGAATTGCTCGGCTTGACGTCTTCGTCCAGCTCGACATCCGAGAACTTGGTGCGGCCGATGATGCGCTCCTGCACCTCGACCGGCAAGGCGTTCCAGCCGGTCATGTCATGCAGGTACTTCTGCACCAGCACATAGCTGCCGCCCGCGAATTCGGGATCTTCGTCGCCCATCACCGTGAAGTCGAGCGCCTCCTGACCTTCCGGGTTCTCGGTGCCGTCGACGAAACCGATCATCGCGCGCATGTCGAAATAGCGGAAGCCGTGCACCTCGTCGACGACCGTCACGGCGTCGCCCAGCTTGTTCAGCATGAGGGTGGCGAGGTCGAAACACAGGTCCATCTGCTCGGCGCGGATGTGCAGTAACAGATCGCCGGGGGTGGCCGGCGCGTGGCGCTTGCCGGCGCCGAATTCACGGAACGGATGCAATTGCGCCGGGCGCGGGTCGCCGAACAGGCGGTCCCAGGCGTTGTCGCTGAAGCCGACCACGCAGGACAGATTGCCGCTCGGCACGCGCTTGCCGACCGAGCGGACATACGCGGCGGCGTCGGCGCACCAGCTACGTACGGCCGCATGCGCCGCCGCGTCGTCGCGAATGGTCGCCACAAGGAAGATGGCGCTGCGGGTGACAGTGCCGGACACGGGCTGGGGTTCGGGGGCAGGGTCGGAATTGGATTCGGGACGAGAAATCGGGCGTTCGATCATTGCTTTCCTGCTTGGGACTTGAGTTCTTGCCACCGGCGACGACCGCTGCGCTCGACAGGCAGCACCGCAGACTATCGGACAGTGACTTTTGGTGTGTCAACGTTATAACGCAACACACCGTAATATGCCACTCCCATCGACATCCCGCCCCGCCGATCCTTATGCGACGCGGGTTTGCGGGCGATCACACCGATTCTGTCAATTTCGCCATATTCGCGCCATTTTGGCGTTGGCGGCGCACTCATAACATGGCGGCGTTCCTTCCGGTACCGGTGGCGCGCCCGCGAGCGCACATCGGACGGCCCTTGTCCGTACGCCTGCGACTGCGCCCGAGCGCGTCTGAATCATGTGGATTGTCAACGTTGCGCTCAAACGGCCCTACACGTTCATCGTGATGGCCATTCTGATTCTGCTCGCCACGCCGCTCGCGCTCCTGCGCACGCCCGTGGACGTGCTACCGGAAATCAATATCCCTGTCATCAGCGTCATCTGGACCTATAACGGCCTGTCCGCACAGGACATTGCCGAGCGGATGCTCTCCGGCAACGAACGCGCGTTGACGACGACCGTCAACAATATCGAGCACACCGAATCGCAATCGTTGCCCGGTATCGGCATCATCAAAATCTTTCTGCAACCGACGACCAACATCCAGACCGCCATCGCGCAGGTCGTCGCCGTGGAACAGGCACAGCTCAAGCAGATGCCGCCGGGCGCCACGCCGCCGCTGGTCGTCAGCTATTCGGCCTCGTCGATCCCGGTCATGCAACTGGGGCTGTCGAGCCCGAGTCTGTCGGAGCCGGCGCTCAACGACACGGCGCTCAACTTTCTGCGCCCCCAACTCGTCACGATCCCGGGGGCGGCAGTCCCCTATCCATATGGGGGCAAAACACGCCTCATCTCCGTCGACATCGACACGCGCGCCCTGCTCGCCAAAGGCCTGACGCCGCAGGACGTGGTCGCCGCCGTCAACGCCCAGAACCTGATTTTGCCCACCGGCACGGCCAAGATCGGGCCGCGCGAGTACACCGTCGACATGAACGGCTCGCCGCCGACGGTCGAGGGGCTGAACGACATTCCGGTGCGCACGGTCGCCGGCGCGACGACCTACCTGCGAGAAGTCGCGCATGTGCGCACGGGCTTCTCGCCGCAGACGAACATCGTGCGGCAAAACGGCCAGCGCGGCGTGCTCATGTCGATCATGAAGACGGGCGATGCCTCCACGCTGTCGGTCGTCGACTCGCTCAAGGCCCTGCTGCCCGAAGCCCGGGCGGCGTTGCCCGCCGACCTGCACGTCTCCGCGCTGTTCGACCAGTCGGTGTTCGTGAAAGCCGCCGTGCAGGGCGTGATCCACGAAGCGCTGATCGCCGCCGCGCTCACGGCCGCCATGATCCTGCTGTTCCTCGGTAATTGGCGCAGCACCTGCATCATCGCCATCTCCATTCCGCTCTCGATCCTCTCCTCGCTCCTGGCGCTGCACGCCCTCGGCCAGACGATCAACATCATGACGCTGGGCGGTCTCGCGCTCGCCGTAGGGATTCTGGTCGACGACGCCACCGTAACCATCGAGAACATCGAGCGGCATTTACACATGGGCACGCCGCTGCATCAGGCGATTCTCGACGGCGCGGGTGAAATCGCCATCCCGGCACTGGTCTCCACGTTGTGTATCTGCATCGTGTTCGTGCCGATGTTCTTCCTCACGGGCGTGGCTCGCTATCTGTTCGTGCCGCTGGCCGAAGCGGTGGTGTTCGCCATGCTGGCGTCGTACGTCCTCTCGCGTACCCTGGTGCCCACGCTGGCCATGCTGCTCATGGGCCGCGCGCATCCGGTCGATCCGAACGCCAGACCCGGCATGTTCCGTCGCCTCTACCTGCGCTTCGATGCCGGTTTCGAGCGCATGCGCGCCGCGTACATCGTCTTGCTGTCGACCCTGCTGGTCCGTCGCCGGGTGTTCGCCACGGGCTTCCTCGCATTCTGCGTGCTGTCGATGGGGCTGGTGTTCGCCCTCGGGGCCGACTTCTTCCCGGCGGTCGACGCGGGCAATATCCGTCTGCACATGCGCGCGCCGACCGGCACGCGTATCGAGGAAACGGCGCGTCTGGCGGACGAGGTCGAAAAGGTGGTGCGCGAGGTGGTGCCTGCCAACGAACTCGAAACCATCCTCGACAACCTCGGCCTGCCCTATAGCGGCATCAATCTCGCTTACAGCAACTCGGGCACGATCGGCACGCTCGACGGGGAAATCCAGATCGCGCTCACACCGGACCATCACCCCAGCGCGGGTTACATCGACAAGCTGCGCGCCCTGCTACCGCAGCGCTTCCCCGGTGTGGAGTTCTTCTTTCAGCCGGCAGACATCGTCACGCAGATCCTCAATTTCGGCCTGCCTGCCGCCATCGACATCCAGATCACCGGCAACCAGCAACTGGCGAATTTCGACGTGGCGACAAAGCTGCTCAAGCAGGTGCGCCAGGTGCCGGGGACGGTCGACACGCACATCCAGCAACGCGTGAACGCCCCGACGATCCACCTCGACATGGACCGCACGCGCTTGCAGCAGTTGAATCTGAACGCCAATGCGGTGGCGCAGAACGTGCTGATCTCGCTCTCGGGGAGTTCGCAGACGTCGCCGGGCTTCTGGTTCAACGAACAAAACGGCGTGGAATACAGCGTGTCGGTGCAGTCGCCCCAGTACCGTATCGGTTCGATCGACGATCTGCTGCGTCTGCCGGTCGCGGGTACGGCGAACAACGGCCAGCCGCAGTTGCTCGCCAACTTCGTGAAGGTCGAGCCGACGCAGCGCTTCGCCGTCGTGAGCCACTACAACATTCGCCCGGTGATCGACATCTTCGTGAGCGTGGAAGGCCGGGATCTGGGTAGCGTGGCCGGCGACATCGACAAGCTCGTCGCGCAAGCGCGCAAGGACCTGCCGCGCGGCAGCCAGATCGTGGTGCGCGGTCAGGTCAGCACGATGCAAAGCTCGTATCTGGGGCTGGGTATCGGCGTGGCGATGGCCATCGTGCTCGTCTACCTGCTCATCGTGGTGAATTTCCAGTCGTGGGTGGATCCGCTCATCATCGTGAGCGCCCTGCCCGCCGCACTGGCTGGCATCGTCTGGATGCTGTTCCTGTCCGGCACGCGTCTGTCCGTGCCGGCGCTCACCGGGGCCATCATGACCATGGGGGTCGCGACCGCCAACAGCATTCTCGTGGTGGCCTTCGCGCGACAGCGCATGGCGGCGGGCATGGCGCCGCTCAAGGCGGCGCTCGAAGCCGGGGCGAGCCGGATCCGTCCGGTACTCATGACCGCACTGGCGATGATCATCGGCATGGTGCCGATGGCGCTCGGCCTCGGCGAAGGCGCGGAACAGAACGCACCGCTGGGCCGCGCCGTCATCGGCGGCCTGATGTTCGCCACGGTCTCGACGCTCTTCTTCGTGCCGCTGGTCTTCGCCGGGGTTCATATACGGCTCGCGCGGCGCAAGGCGCGCCGGGACGGCAATACCGGCAACACCAGCAGTCACGCCTCTGGCGACCGTAGCCACCATAGCGACCGTAGCCACCATAGCGCCCCTGGCGACAACGGGTCCGCGCCGACACAAGGCGACGACCACGACAGCGCCCCGCGATAACACGGCCAAACGTGACCGAGGCGCACAAACGGGCGCCTCCCTACCAGATACCAAGATTTGACGGGTTGAACGACATGACCGAGAAACATCACGCCGAACTGGCCATTCCCGAGCACGACCCTGCCGACGGCCGGCAGTTGCCCCCGCGTCGCGGAGAGTTCCGCCGCGCCAGGATCGTGCTGATCGTCGTCGCCGTGCTGCTGGTTGCCGGCGCGGCGCGCACCACCCTCTCCAATGCGCTGCAACGCCGCGAAGTGGCCGGTGTCACGGAGCAAAACGCGAAGCAATATGTGAGTGTCGTGACTCCGCAGGCCAGCGAGGCCAGCGAGACGCTGCTGCCGGCGACCCTGCGCGGCGCGGTGGAGTCGCCCATCTATGCCCGTGCGACAGGTTATCTGCTGCATCGCTATGTCGATATCGGCGCCCGGGTCAAACAAGGCCAGTTGCTCGCCGATCTCGATACCCCGGAAATCGATCAGGAACTCGCCCAGGCCATCGCCCAGCGCAATCAGATCCATGCCAGCCTCGGACTCGCGAAGTCGTCGCTCGAGCGCTGGCAGCAGTTGCGTGAGCGCGACGCCGTGTCGCAGCAGGAACTCGACGAGCGCCAAAGCACCTATTCGCAAGGTGTGGCGAACCTTGCCGCGGCAGACGCCAACGTCAAGCGACTTGCCCAACTGGAGTCCTTCAAACGGATCGTCGCGCCGTTCGACGGCGTGATCACGCAACGCAACGTCGATATCGGCGACCTCATCGCTGCGGGCAGCGGCAACAGTCAGGCGCTGTTCTCGCTGGCGCAGACCGACCCGTTACGCGTGTACGTGCAAGTGCCGCAGGCGTATGCGCAAGGCGTGGCGGTCGGTCAGCCTGTCGTCGTCACGCAGGCCGAACTGCCGGGCCAGCACTTCCAGGGCAAGATCACGCATGTATCGGGCGCCATCGACGTGACGACGCGCTCGCTCCAGATCGAGGCCGCGCTACCGAATCCCGACGGCAAACTGCGGCCCGGCGCATACGTGCAACTGTCCTTGCCGAGCGCCGTGCAGGCACATCTGAGCGTGCCGGCCAACGCCCTGCTGTTCCGCGCCGAGGGGCCGCGTGTGGCGGTCGTCGACGATCAGGGCATCGTGCATCTGCACCGCATCGTGATCGCGCAGGATCTCGGTCAATCGCTGGAACTGGCCGAAGGGGTCTCGCCGACCGATCGCGTGATCGTCAACCCGAGCGACTCCATCGACGACGGCGATCGCGTGCAGGCCAAAGCGCTCGTCGTCAAAGCGGCTCCGGGGGGCAAGCCGGGGGGCGGCGCCGCGAAACCGCAAGGAGCCCAATCGTGAGTGGGACCCTGCGCAGCGCCCGGTTCGGCGCAATGCTGCTCGCCATCTCCGCACTGAGTGCGTTGCTCGGTGCATGCGCCGTCGGACCGGACTACCACCGCCCCGCAGTGTCGACGCCGCCCGACTGGAAAACGCACGGCTACTGGAAGCTCGCGCAGCCTTCGCACGCGGCGTTGCAGCCCGACTGGTGGAAGGCGTTCCAGGAACCGGCGCTCGACGCGCTGGAGTCGCAGGCGCTCGCCCAGAGCCAGACGCTCGCGGCAGCCGTTGCCCACTACGATCAGGCGCAGGCATCGCTCTCCGGCCTCTCGGCGCAACGTCTGCCGGAAGTCGATGCGTCTTTGGGTCTGGCACGACAGCGCATTTCCGCCGATCGGCCCGTGACCAGCTATTCGTCGAAAAGCATGTCGACGGTGCAGAACAATGTGCAACTGGGCCTCGGCGTGAGCTACGACACCGATCTGTTCGGCCGCATCCGCCGTCAGATCGAAGGCGCACAGGCGTCGGCCGAACAGGCTGGCGACGATCTGGCGAACGCGCGTCTGGTGCTTACGACGCAACTGGCCACTGCATACTTCCAGTTGCGCGCGCTCGACGCCGAGATCAAGGTGCTCGATCAGTCCGTCGCATTGCAGCAAAAGGCGCTCGACTATGTGAGCGCACAGCACGATCTGGGCGCGGTCTCGGGACTGGACGTGCTTCAGCAGCAATCGCAGCTCGACACCACGCGTGTGCAGGCGCGGCTGCTGCATCAACAGCGCGATCAGTACGAGCATGCGATCGCCGCGCTCGTCGGGGTTCCCGCGCCGGCGTTCTCCGTGGCGCCGGGGCCGCTGCCCGACACGCTGCCGCCGATTCCGCTCGGCGTGCCGAGCGACATCCTGCAACGACGCCCCGACGTCGCCTCGGCAGAGCGCAGCATGGCCGCTGCAAACGCACAGATCGGCGTAGCGAAGGCGGCCTTTTTCCCGAGCCTGATACTCAATCCGAGCCTCGGCTGGCAAAGCACCGAGTTCGCCAACCTGCTCTCCGCCCCGAGCCTGCTCTGGACGCTGGGCACACTGGCGTCGCAAGCGATCTTTGACGGCGGACGGCGCCAGGCCGCCGTCGACTTCGCCAGCGCCGGTTATCGCGGGGTCGAGGCCAATTACCGCCAGACGGTGCTCACCGCGTTTGAGCAAGTGCAGGACGGCGTGACCGGCCTGTCGGTGCTCGACGCCGCCGCGCGCGAGTCGCACGCTGCCGTGGTCGACGCCGAACGCCTGCTCAGCCTTGCCAACGATCGGTACGCCGGCGGTCTGACGGCGTACCTGAGCGTGATCACGGCGCAGCAGGCGGCACTCGCGAGCGAGCGTCAGGACGTACAGATTCGTGGCCAGCAACTGGTGCTGTCGGTCGCGCTGGTCAAGGCGCTGGGCGGCGGATGGCAACCGTCCGAAACAGCAACCGCCTCATCCACCCAGACGCCCTCTGACTCGTATAATGCGCACAGATGAGGTGACGACATGAAAGTTCTGATCGTTGAGGACGAACAAAAGGTAGTGGACTATTTGCGCTCTGGGCTGACCGAGCAAGGGTGGGTGGTCGACGTGGCGCTCGACGGCGAGGAAGGCACGCATCTGGCGCTGGAGTTCGACTACGACGTGATCGTGCTCGACGTCATGTTGCCCAAGCGCGACGGCTTTGCGGTGCTCGGCGCGTTGCGCGAGCGCAAATCGACCCCGGTCATCATGCTCACGGCGCGCGATCACGTGAACGACCGGGTACGTGGCCTGCGCGAAGGCGCCGACGACTACCTCACGAAACCGTTTTCCTTCATCGAACTGGTCGAGCGCCTGCATGCGCTCGCCCGTCGCACCCGGGTGCAGGAGTCGACGCTGATTTCGGTCGGCGACCTGTTCGTCGACCTGATCGGACGTCGCGCCACACGCGACGGCCACCGGCTCGACCTCACCGCCAAGGAGTTTCAGTTACTGTCGGTGCTTGCGCGCCGCCAGGGCGACATTCTGTCGAAGACGGCCATTACCGAACTGGTCTGGGACGTCAATTTCGATAGCCACACAAACGTCGTCGAGACCGCCATCAAACGCCTGCGCGCCAAGCTCGACGGCCCGTTCACCACCAAACTGCTTCACACCGTGCGCGGCATGGGTTACGTGCTGGAGGTTCGCGACGCGTAGCACACAGGCGCGCACCCGCCAGGCGAACCGATGCCGACCATTGCCGTGAAACACTCGATCTCCCGCCGCCTTGCCGCCATGTTTGCCGTGGTGGCGCTGTCGGTGTTCGCCCTCGTGGGCGCGGCGCTGTATCTGGTGTTGCGGGTGCAACTGGAACGGCACCTGCGGGAGTCGCTCGACGACCGCGCCCAGATCGCACACATCATCGTCTATCACGGCGGCACGCCCGAGAAGTGGCAGATGGTGCGCGAGAAACTGAGCGACATGACGCCGCGCGACGGCACCACGACCTACGCCATCACCAGCGACGACCCGAGATACACATTCGGCACCCCGATCAGCGGCATGTTCGTCAAACGACTATCCAACGGGTACGTGCGTCTGCGCCCCGACAACGGTGGCGACGACATGCTGACCACGCGCGAAATCCTGCCGCCCTACGGCGCACGGCCCGCCGTCGCGCTGCAAGTCGCGGCGAGCTACACCCCGAACGAGCAGACCTTGCAAGCCTTCGGCCTGAGTCTCGCCGCACTGTCGGGCCTGGGCGCACTCGGCGTACTGCTGCTCACCCTTTCCGTCACACGGCTCGGCCTGTCGCCGCTGCGGCGGCTCACGCGCGAAGCGTCCGAAATCCGTCCCGATAATCGGAAGCAGCGCCTCGTGACCCGCTCGCTCCCGGTCGAACTCGACGATCTCGCGCATTCGTTCAACGGTGCGTTAGCGCGACTCGACAGCGCTTACGAGCGCCTGGAATCGTTCAACGCCGATGTCGCGCATGAGCTTCGCACGCCGGTCACCATCCTGATCGGGCAGACAGAGGTCGCGCTCACACGCGAGCGGCCCGTCGAGGAGTTGCGCGGGCTGCTGCAATCGAACCTCGAAGAACTGGGCCGCATGCGCACCATCATCAATGACATGCTGTTCCTGTCGCGGGCCGATCAGGGCGAACGCGCCACGGGGCTCACCGCCGTATCGCTCGGCAGCGAGGCAGCGCATACGCTGGAGTTTCTGGAGATCCCGCTGGAGGAAGCGCAGGTGAGCGCGCGTCTGCACGGCAGCGCGTTCGCGCACGTCAACAAGGCGCTTTTCGGCCGGGCGCTGGCCAATCTGGTGATGAACGCCATCGAGCATTGCGCGCCGGGCGCGAACATCGACGTGCGCATCTCGCCGCGGCCGGACGATGGGCGGCAAGTCCATATCGAAGTCGTCAACCCGGGCGAACCGATCCCGCCGGACGTCCTCAAGCACCTGTTCGACCGCTTCTACCGTGCGGAGGCGTCACGCACGAACAGCCGGGAGAACCACGGGCTGGGACTGGCCATCGTGAAGGCGATTGCCGAAATGCATGGCGGGACGGTCTGGGCACGCAGCGCGAACGGCTTCAATGCGTTCGGCTTCTCCGTGACCGCCACGGCGGGCGGCCAGGACGAGGACGGCGCCTGTGCGCCGTCATCTGCCGCTGCAATGGCGGCAACATCGACCGCATCGGCGACGTCCTCCCCGACGTCGCTGGCCCGTCAAACGCCCTGACGGCCGAGGCTGCCCGTGTGCGCCATGGCATGCGGCGCGAAAACGGTCAGCGTCTCGCCCAGCGCCTCGCGGGCGTATGCGGCAGCCACCGTCATCTGTGCGAGACGCGCGCGCAGCTCCAGATTTTCACGTTCGAGATGCTGCACGCGCCGCATGGCGTCCGCGGCATCGGTCGTGCCGTCGCCCAGCGCATGGTGGCTATCGGGCATGGCGTCGAGCAGCGTCATGGCGCGAGCCAGATTCTGTTCGAGTTGCTGCGCCCAGACGGACCCGCCGGCCCCGGGCAGCGCGCCAAAGGTCGGAATGACGGGCGTTTCGAACATCGCGCGAGTCCGCACGATGGCTTTCTGCACCGTACCGGCGCTCGGGCGACGCGTGACGCCGGCCTGCGCCATGAAACGCAGGTAGGTCTGTGCGCCGTAAATCCGGTGCGCGACTTTCCACGCCTCGGACAGGAAGGCATCGAGGAAGGCCGGATTGTTGTGAGGGTGTACTGCGTCCGCATCGCGTGCGGCACCGAGCAAGGCAGCATAGGTTGCATCGTCGAATTTCAAGGCGGACCGTGCCATGGCGATCTCCGGGTGCTTGCCGTATCAGGGGGCGTCGTGGGTCGATGGGCCGATGGACCGGTGCGCCGCAGCGGCGACACCGGCAACACGACGGAATATGACGGTCATGCCGTCACGACGACAGCGGGCAGCGCGCCGCCGCCGTCGGGCGAAACATCAGGGCTTCGGCGCCGATGCCGGAACCGGCGGCACGCGGGGCTTCGAGCTGCTCTTGACCGACGTATCCGGCGTCACGGCAATCGCGATCGCTTCCGTGTAGTTCACGGTAACGGAGTCGCCGACCTTCACGCCTTCGAGCAGTTTCGGGTCTTCGACATTGACGTCGACGGTGCGCTGCGGGCCTCGCAGCGTCACGATATTCGACTTGCGGTCGATGCGTTGCACCGTGGCCACCACCTTCAGGTTGCGGGCCGCGTCCGCAGCGGGCTTCTGCCCCGGCGCGGCGCGATCTGCGCCTTCGGTCAGGACACGGCTGCGAATGCCGTCTCCCGGCGCCACGGAAATGGCGACGGAGCGCTCATACGCGACGATGATCTTGTCGCCCTTGCGCAGTTGCTCGAAGTTCTTTACATCCGGGCCGACAAGAAACGTCACCGGTTTGCCTTGTTCGTCTGCAACCTTGATGCTGCGATTCTTCGTATCGACGCCGAGCAGCGTCGTGCGATATTCGACAACGCCACCCGCGACGATCGGCGCCGGACGCGCCGCATCCTGTGCATGAACCACCGTTCCCAACGACAGCAAACCAGCCAGCAACATGGCATTCGTGAGCTTCATGGTGAGTCCTTTTGTTATCGATGAATGCGACTCCCGCAGCCGGGATCGCAAATTAGTTAATTATCCAAAGTAAAACATCGGGACTTCCCGACCGCGTAGAAACCCGCACGTTTCAAGCGGATAGTAACAAAATAATTCAAAGCCGCAAGTTCATTTGGAATTGCATACCAAATATCTAAATCAATTTACGTAATTAAAATTACTTTCGATTTCCATACATGATCGCCAAATTCCCCACACATGCGCTCATTTACTGGGAATACGGGCCTTGCTATTTGATAAGGATCAATGTTTTCCAACCACGCTCCTCGCGAAAAATTCACTGCAAGGCGCAACCGAGATACACCTTGTTACAAAAATACTTACGGATTTCGAGTAATTCTTAATCCATTAGGATGATGCCGTCGATGCTTGACAGTTTGCAATCCGAATCACTATTCTGATTCCGTGGATTGCGCCCGCGACCGCACCGGCATTGCGTTTGGGCGGCGTCCCTATCGTGAGAAAAGACGAATGTCGAGAGCGAACCCCTCGCCCGATTTCGCCTGAACGTCATGCGCTCGCGCCATCTGGCGCCGCACCCTGCACGTCGTTGTCGTCCCGTTCAATTCCACCATTCGAATGAGGTCACACAGTGCCTTTCCAGTCTTCCCGACGCACATCCCGACGAAAACCACCTCGCAACATCGTACTGACCGTACTGGCCGGCGCCCTGCTCACTGCCGCACCGGTGCTGGCGCAAGCGCCCGGATCGGACAGTTCACCGCCGGTTCAGGGCATGCCGGAAATGCAGCAAGGGGCGGTCGACGCGCTGACCAAAATGAGCCGATAATTGCTCTCGCTCAAGCGCTTTCATGTCGATGCCGATACGGTGACCGATGCCGTGTTGAGTACCGGACAAAACATCGGTTTTTTGCATCGCACCGAACTTTCCGTTCAGCGCCCCGATAAAGTGCGTGCCGTGGTAAGCGGTCAGGCGCGTAATCGCGGCTTCGTCTATGACGGCAAGACTTTTACGCTTTACGAACAATCGCAAGGCAAGCGCTTTTATAGTCAGGTAAGCGCCCCGCCGACCATCGACGAGTTGATTCGCGATATCGATGAGAAGTACCGCGTCGGCATGCCGCTCGCGGATCTCTTCTATTGGGGGATGGATCCCGATGACGTCGCGCAATTGCGTTCGGCACTGTTTATCGGACTCGACCGCGTAGGGGGCGAATGGTGCAACCATTACGCTTATCAGCAACCCGACGTCGATTGGGAATTGTGGATCAGCGCCGGTTCGCGGCCGCTGCCGTGCCGATTCGTCATCACGGATACGTCGCAACCGTCGCGGCCCCGGCATTCGGTGAATTACCGCTGGAATGTGAATCCGACGTTCCCGGCCGGAACGTTCACCTATACCGTGCCGGCCGGTGCGCAGCGCATCGAAATGCGCCCCCCGTCGGCGACAACCCAAAGTGAACCTGCTGCGGGAGGCCGGAAATGACGCAAACGACCTCTCGTCCGTCCACGACGGCGCAGTCCCACTCACTTAAACCGGCGCGTAAGCCTGGTGTTGCCGCCATGGCCAGAGCCACCTGTCTGGCCGCAGCAACGGCGCTTGTTCTCACGTCGACGGCCAGTCACGGCTTCGGTTTTCACGGCGGCGCACGTACCAGCCTGCATGGCGGAGGGGGCGGTTTTCATGGCGGCGGGGTGCCGCACGGGGGCGGATTTCAAGGCGGTGGCGCACCGCATCAAGGCAATCTGAGTGGCGCGACGCGCGGAGGTGCGCCGATGCACGCCAACGCCGGCGGCCCCTCCGGTGGCCCGCCGCATGCCGGCGGAGCGTCAGGCGGGCCTGCCGGGGGGCAACCTCATGCTGGCGGACAACCGCCGGGTCCGGGCCCTCATCCGCCCGGACCACCGCCACCGCCGCCACCGCCGCCCTTGCCGCCGCCTCCTCCGCCCCCACCGCCTTACTGGGGTGGCGGATGGTATGACCCGGTTGCCGCAGCCGTCACCATCGGGGTGTCGGCGGCCATCATCGGCTCGACGGTGGCATCGTTACCGCCGAGTTGCGTCAGTACCGTGGTCAACAACGTCGCCTACCAGCACTGCGGCTCGACGTGGTATCAGCCGGTATATTCCGGCACCACCGTCCAGTTCGTTGTCGTGGCGGCGCCACACTGATATCAAGCCGTCTGCGCTCGACCGGTGCCGGAGACACCATCCGGCGCCGGTCCCCTCCCGCACATTCGCCCCCGCTTGTGAACGCCGCCGCGGGAACGTTATCCTTGCGTCCATGAACCGTCGTATTCTCATTGCCCCCGAAGACGTCGAACTGACCGCCATGCGTGCACAAGGCGCGGGCGGGCAGAACGTCAACAAGGTCTCCAGCGCCATCCATCTTCGCTTCGACGTGATGCGCTCGTCCCTGCCCGACGAGGTCAAGGCACGCCTGCTCTCCCGTCTCGATCACCGCATTACGCAGGACGGCGTGATCGTCATCAAAGCCCAGCAACATCGCTCGCAGGAACTCAACCGCGCCGATGCGCTGGCGCGCCTGCAAGCCTTGGTCGATGCTGCCGCAGTCGCGCCCCGGCGGCGCGTCGCCACCCGCCCCACACTCGCCAGCCAGGTACGCCGCAGAGACGCCAAACAGGTTCGCTCGCGCGTCAAAGCGTCCCGGGGCAAAGTCCACGCGGGACGCGACGACTAAAGCTACCCATCATTATCATTTTCAAATGAAAGCTAATTAAAATTAGCTTTTTGGTCGCCCTGCGCTGAGAAAAATGCTAATATAAAGCATCATTTTTTGATAGAAGCATACGAAAATGAGCTTTATGGAATCGCTGATCGCTGCACGCAAGGACGCCGGCCTCACGCAGGCCGAGCTGGCCGACCGCGCCGGCCTGTCCCGCATGACCGTGCAGAAAATGGAAGCCTGTGCGCTCGACCCGCGTATGTCGACGGTGCTCGAGATAGCCCGCGCCGTCGGACTTGAACCCATGCTCGTACCCGCAGCCCTTCGCCAGGAAGTGGAGGCGTTCCTGCGCTCAGGAGGCAAGTACCTTGCCCAGCCGAGCGGGGTGTCCGCGCCGCCGTCCATCGTCGAGACGCTCGGCGGCTGATCCCGCCGACATGCCTGCCTCGTGACGTCATCGCCCACATCGACCGACAGGAACTCTCGCCATGAACATCAAGTACTTACGCGCCTATCTGCATCAGCCTGACGGAACGCGTCGCGCCATCGGCTATCTCTCGCAGTACGGCGACATTCTCCGGATGTCGTTTGACGAGGACTACATCGCCGACGCCCGGCGGCCCGTGCTTTCGCTCGCCTATCGCGGAGCCAACGAGACGGCCACGCGCGAGATTCTGGCGTCTCCGCAAGATGTGCGCCTCGTGCGCACCGACGGTCGCTGGCCGGTCTACTTCGAAAACCTTCTGCCGGAAGGTCACAACCGCGAACGTCTCGCTGCCGAGCGTCATTGCAGCCCCGACGACGAGTTCGAGCTGCTCGCCGCAGCCGGACACGACCTGATGGGCGCACTCGAAGTCGAACCCGTGCCGGCGCGTGAAGGCGTGCCGGATATCGTGCATCGCTGGCATACGGCGCTGGGCCTCGAAATGGTCGAGCCGGGCTTCGTCGATACGCCGGTGGAAGACGCTGCATCGCTGCCCGGCGTCGTCACCAAGTTCTCTGCGATTCGCGACGGGCGGCGCTATATCGTGAAGCGTCAGGGCCGGGCAGGCTCGGTCATTCTCAAGTTGCCGACCACGCGCCACCCCGATCTCGTCGAAAACGAATTCACCGGTTACCGGCTGTGCGAGGCACTCGATCTCGATTGCGCGAAGGCCGAGATCATCTCTCGTCTCGATGCCGATCTGCCCGAGCAGGTGCCCTTCGATCACATTCTCGCGGTGCCGCGATTCGACCGTCTGCCCGATGGGCGGCGCGTGCATATGGAAGAGTTTGCGCAAGTGCTGCAATACCCGCCGCGCAGCAAATACGGGCGCGGACTCGACATCGACTACGCCACGATGCTGCGCGTGCTCGATCAGCTCTCCGCTCAACCGGTGCGCGATGTGCGCGAGTTCCTGCGACGTCTGATCGCCTTCATCCTGCTCGGCAACACGGACGCCCACCTCAAGAACTGGGCGCTGATCTATCCCGATGGCCAGACGCCGCAACTGGCCCCCGTCTACGATCCGGTATGCGTCGCCGCGTTTTTCCAGGACGTTCCCGCGTCGCACTACGGCGTGAACCGCGCCATCGACAAAACGCTGCGCGCCTTCGACTGGCCGGCGCTCGAAGCACTGCTCAAGAGCGCGGGACTGTTGCGTGTCGGCCGGCTGATGACCATCGCCCGCGAGACGGTGCGCGATGCCCAAGCCCACTGGCCCGCACGATTAACCGACGCCCCGGGCGCTGTGCGAACCACCGTGCTCGAACGTCTGAACGGCGGCGTTGCACTGACGGCCTGACGTCGACCGCCATCCCCCCGTCCTCGCAAACCGTCATGAACCTCCACGACCTCAAAAATATTACCCGGGTGATATTGCATTTCAAATAACACCCGGGTAATATTCGCCGGTATCGACATCACCTTATCGCTACCGGAGTTTGCCGTGACACACTCCTCGCCGGGCTATACCGTCTTTCGCGACAAGCGCCGCATCGCTGCGGGCTCGCTTGCCGATGCCGCCATCGCCTTCCAACAGGCCATGCTCGCCGATCCCCATGCGTCGGTCCTCATCTTCGACAATCTGACGGGCGACACCCGCGACGTGGATGTGCGCGGTAGCGCCGCCGACATCCGCGCACGATATCCCGCACCGCAAGTAACGGTGCCGGACACGGCCAGCGAATCGGACGACACGCCCAAGGGCCGGGGTCGCCCCAAGCTAGGCGTGGTCGCGCGAGAGGTCACGCTGCTGCCGCGTCATTGGGACTGGCTCGCGGAACAACGCGGCGGCGCGTCCGTCGCCTTGCGCAAGCTCATCGACGAAGCGCGTCACGCCAATGTCGAGCGCGACATGCAACGCCGCGCGCAAGAGCGGGCGTATAGCTTCATGTCGACGATGGCGGGCGACTTGCCGCAATTCGAGGAAGCCTCTCGCGCCCTCTTCGCAAACGATATCGACGCGCTCCGGACGCGCATCGCCGCGTGGCCCGAAGACGTGCGTATGCATCTGTTGCAACTCACGTCCACCGACGATCTGGTCGACGCGACCGCCTCAGGCGCGTAAGACCGACGTGTAAGACCGACGCGTAAGACCGACGTGTAAGACCGGCGCGCCACCCCTCCCGGGCCTACCGGGCGGGGGGCGCGGGCGGGTGCAGAACCACACCGTCGTCGCTACCTGCGCTTCAGGATGTCCTGAAGCGCCGGGCTTCCGACGCCTGGCGGTTCTTGCGCTCACCTCGCTAACCCCTTGATTTCACTGCTCACCGGGCGGACCGCCGTCCCGGACGGGCCTCGCTTTGCCTGTCGTTTTTGTTCATCACGTTCATCAAACTCGCCCAAGGAAAGGAATCATGACGCAACCGACCTCGCCACCAACGCCCCCCTTTCAGCCGCCCCGGCCGCTCTGGAAAACATGGCTGCTGATCGCCGTGCCGATGATGCTGACCAACGCGCTCCAGTCGCTCGCCGGCACGATCGACGGCATCTACCTCGGTCATCTGATCGGCACCGACGCCATCGCAGCCGTCTCCGCCTTTTTTCCCGTGTTCTTCTTTCTGCTCGCGATCGTGATCGGCCTGTCGGCCGGCGCGACCGTGATGATCGGTCAGGCGTGGGGGGCGAAAGATCTGGTGCGCGTGCGCCGCATCGCAGGCACGGCACTCATCATGATGTTCGGCGCCGGTGCGATCATCAGCGTGCTCGGCGGCTGGTTCGCCACACCGCTCATGCACGCGTTCGGCACCCCGGAGCGCGTGTTCGACGCCGCCACGGATTACGCCCGCGCCATGCTCATCGGCATGCCCATCGTGTTCCTGCTCTGGCTGACGACTTCGATGAGCCGGGGAACGGGCGACGCCCTCTCGCCACTGCTCGCCCTGCTCATCGCCACGCTGCTCTCGCTCGGCCTGACACCGGCGTTCATTCACGGCTGGGGCCCCTTCCCGGCGCTGGGCGTAGGTAGCGCCGTGGCGTCCACTTTGATCGCTTTCACCGTCGCGCTGCTCTGGATGGCCATGTACTGGCGACGCAAAGGACATCCGCTCGCCCCCAATCAGGACCTCTGGCGCGCCATGCGCTGGCATCCGGCGATCGCGCGCGGCATCCTGCACATCGGGGTCCCGACAGCCATACAGATGCTCACGATGGCAATTGCGGAAATGGCGCTGCTCAGCATGGTCAACCGTCACGGCGCGAACGCAACGGCGGCATACGGCGCGGTCACGCAAGTGATGAGCTGGTTGCAGCTTCCCGTCATGACGTTGGGCATTACCGCGTCCATCCTCTGCGCACACGCCATCGGCGCGGGACGCAGCGAACGCGTCGGCGCCATCGTGCGCACCGGCCTGCTTTGCAATCTCGGACTGACCGGCGTCCTCGTCATCGGGGTCTATCTGGTCGCGCCGACGATCCTGCGCGGCTTCCTGACCGATCCCGATGTGCTGTCGCTGGCAACGCACCTGCTCTACATCGTTGCCTGGAGCGTGCTGGTGATGGGCACCACGGCCATCATGACCGGGGCGATGCGGGCGAGCCGCAAGGTGTGGGTGCCGACGCTGCTCGGCATGATCGGACTGCTCGGCGTCGAAGTGCCGGCTGCGTGGATGTTCGAGCGGATCGCCGGACTCACCGGCATCTGGTGGGCGTATCCGCTCGCGTTCATCGCCATGCTGGCGATGCAGGGAATGTGTTACCGGGCCTTCCGCCGCGCATCGTGTCGGGCCCAGACGAACATGACCATGCCCGCGCAGGACAGCAAAGCGCCGACCCAACCGGTCGACGTCCAGCCGTAACCGGCCGTGATCGCCACGCCGCCGAGCCATGCGCCGGCGGCGTTGGCCATGTTGAACGCCGAATGGTTGAGCGCCGCCGCGAGCGTTTGCGCATCGCCGGCCACATCCATCAACCGGATCTGCAACGCCGGGCCGATGATGATGATCGTGCCGATGGCCAACACGTTGACGCCCGCCAGCCACGGATTGGTGGACGTGAACGTGAAGGCGACCAGCAGCAGCGCCGACCAGATCAGCGTGCCGCCGATGGCGCGCATGAGCGAGGCGGCAGCGACCAGCCTCGGCCCGACAATCGTGCCGCCCACCATCCCCACGCCAAAGAGCGCGAGATAAAACGGCACCCATGTCTCCGGAACGCCGGCGACTTGCATCAGCGTCGGCTTGATGTAGCTGAACACGGCGAACATGCCACCGAAGCCGATCGCCCCGATGCCGAGCGTGAGCCACACCTGCGCGTTGCGCAACGCACCGAGCTCGCGCAGCGGGCTCGCCCCATGGGGGGCCGGGGCGTCCGGAATCCAGCGCCAGACGAGCAAGGCCGTCAGCGCCCCAATGGCGCCGACCATGACGAACGCCGCACGCCAGCCCAGCCACTGCCCCAGACCGGCGGCCAACGGCACGCCGAAGAGCGTCGCGAGCGTGAGACCCAGCATCACCTGCCCGACGGCATGCACGCGTCGATGCGGCGGCACCAGCGAGGCGCCGACCAGCGCCGCCACGCCGAAGTATGTCCCGTGCGGCAAGCCGCTCAGGAATCGCAGAACGATCAGCGAGATGTAGCTCGGGGCCATCGCGCTCGCGAAATTACCGATCGCGAACATTGCCATCAACGCAATCAGGAATGCGCGACGCGGCAACCGCACGCCGAGCACCGCCAGCACCGGCGCACCGATCACCACGCCCAGTGCGTACGTGCTGATCGCGTGACCGGCCTGCGGAATAGTGATGTCCAACCCTTTCGCGACGTCCGGCAACAAGCCCATGATCACGAACTCGCCCGTACCGATACCGAAGCCGCCCATGGCGAGGGCCACGAACGACAGCCAGACGGGAATGGACGATGGCGGCAACGCTTCGGTCGCCTCGGCGGGGAGGATTTGGGGGGTACTCATGGGAATTCGATCATGACGGCCAGTGCGGCACTGGCGAGGTTTGCCGAACGGCAGCGCGGCACGCGCGCTCGTTCAAAGACGCCGATTCTACGCTAACCCCGGACTTCATGCAGACTCACCGCCGCAATGCAACATCATCAAAACGTCACAATTGCGCGCAATTTGCATCGATTCGCACCGATTCGACAAGTATTTCACCGCACCGCAACATTTCCCCGAAGGCATTATGCCGTGACGCCCCGCCAACCATGCACACGCGTGCATCGCACGAAAAAAAGCCGGCCCAGTGGGTGGGCCGGCAAGCTACGGTTGCACTCCGGTTGCGGGAACCGAATACAATCGTATTGGGGGTCAGCGCAGTGCAGTCGCCGTCTCGGCCATGTCGGCCATGTCGCGGCCTGCACCCCGGAACCACCGGTCAGTGACGAGACTTCGAATGCCACCGACCGGATTTGTCATCCTTTTCGTACGTTTGTTTCACGGCGCTCCATGCGACCTTATGCGCCGTCTCCTCGCGCGATTCGTGACCGCGCCGCTCGCCGGGATCTTTGTATTCGTCCCAGGCGGCATTGAATGCCTTGAGATAAATCTCCTGAGCGTGTGCCGGCAGATGGTCTTTCACACTGGCCGGCAATTCATGAGTCTGTCGATACGGCATGACGGGTTCTCCTTGTGCGGGGTCAGATATGCCCCATCACCACGAGCAACACCACAATCAGGACGATCAGCCCGATACCCCCCGACGGGTAGTAGCCCCATGCACGACTGTGCGGCCAGGCGGGTAACGCGCCAACTAACAACAAAATTAGAACAATCAACAAGATGGTGCCAAGCATATCTTTCCTCCCTTGCCGCGCCGGCGGTGTCCGACGACGAAGGTCCCCGGACACCGCCTGCTAACACCGCCTGCCCTGGCCCACGGACCACGGCACAGATGCCTGACGTACTTCCCCGGAGGCCGCGTGGGCGGCTCTTCCACTGGCGGGTCCAGCGGCCTGTCGGGCGGTGGCATCGGCGTGGGCTCGCCCTCGTCGGGCGGCGATTTCGGCGGCGGCGTTCCCGGCGGCTTGCCCGGGTCGAACGGCTCGGGCAGATGGGCGTACACGCGCGGCCCCAGCGTTATGGCACGGGTGGCACGGGACACCGTCTGGCGGGTTTGGCTCGGCATGCGCACGTGCCCGCCCGGTTCAGTGCCAATAGGGGTCGACGGTGTAATACGTATGCACCTGCTCGGCCCAATGCATGTCGGCCATACTCGGCCAATGATCCTTGTCGAAGCCCGGCGCTTTCTTGAGGGCTTCCTTGTCGATGTCCAGAATGAACCGCTTGTTCTCGACATCGAGTTGCAGCGCATGCCATGGAATGGCGAACAGTTTGTCGCCCATCCCGAGAAAGCCGCCGAACGACAACACGGCATACGCCACAGTGCCGCGCTGCACGTCGAGCATGATGTGTTTGACCTTACCGAGGCTCTCGCCTGCGGGGTTCACGACGTCCTCGGCGTCGAGCGTGTCGGCAGCCATCACCGACGGGCCCGGGCCATCGGGCAGCTTGTGCGACGCGCCGACGATACGGGCGCCTGATTGACCTGCTTGGGGCGTTTGCCCCCGGTCGGATTGCATTGTCATGATTCCTTCCTCCTTCGCTGATGAAGTCGGCGGGCGCGTGCCTCGAATGCCATCCAACGATAGCGAAATAACGTCGAATAACGCCGGATCACGCGCCGCCGACATGGCGAGAGTGCGGTCTCGAATGTGCGACATGGCACGCCATCACGCGATGCCTTGCGGTGCGGTGCGGTGGCACCGCCGACACCGACGTGATGACGCTGCGTTCTGCAAAAATACTGGCGCTTCAGCCATCGAACCCCTTACCGGCTATCGTTACTTGCCCGATACCTGGATGTCGTTCTTGACTTCGACCACGCCGTCCACGCCCTTGACCGTATCCTCGACGAGGGTCTTCTGCGCCGACTGCGGCACCGAACCCGTGAGGTGCACCACACCGTTGATCGTCTTCACTTTGACCTTGGTCGACGGCACATCCTTCTTCGCGAGCAACTCGGCCTTTACCTTCGCGGTCAGCGCCGAATCGCTGATCTTGCGACCGGTATCGCTCATGACGCCACTGGCGCCGGCGTTATCGGCGATCTTGATAATCCCGCCCTGATCGAGTGCATGGGCCGCAATACCGGTGGTAGCGAGTGCGCCCGCCATCACGAGCTTGAGCAGATTGGCTTGTTTCATTATTGACCTCCCGAAATAAGTCGTCGCATCGCCGGCATGACTGCCTCGGGGCGTCACCTTCTGCACATTCCACGTGCGGCGCCCATACGACGACCGAGTCTTAGGTGATACATCCCCTCGCCCGGAGATGCCCGGTCCTGCCTTGCGACCGGCCTCTGCGATACGTGTCTCGCATTGCAGCTGCCGAATGTCCATTTGCGTCTATTCGCATTCGTTCGCGCTTATTCGCATTCGTTCGCGTTTATTTGCGTTTATTGACGACGTATGATTTACCGCTGACCGCCCAGAAGGCCGGTATCAAATCTTGTGGCCTTCCTGGCTTTCGCCGGGACGGCTCATTGCTTTCACCCGCCGCTCGTGCAAGCGGTTGTCGACGCCAAGCACGCCCTGGACCTTCGCCACCTCGGTCTGCACCACGTGCTGCATCCATCGCTCCGGCACAAAGCCCGTGAGCAGAACCCGCCCGGCGGTCACCGTCACCTCCACGTGCGCGACATCGAGATCGATGGCATCGGACAACGTTTTGCGGATGTCGTCGTGAATCGCCGTATCGGCCCTTGACGAGTCACGCGAGCGGGTTTGCACCCAAGCGTCTGCCGTCTCTCGCGACTGGCTTTCTGCGCCTGCGCTCGCATGACTCCTCGCGTGTTCCCGCTTGCGGCTCCCTGTTGCCTGACCGGCGTCGCCCTCGACATCCGGGGCGTGCGCGACCTCCTTCGCACCGACCGTGCCCTGCGGCCAGTCGACGCGCCTTGACTTCGCGGGGTTATTGGCCGGCGGGTTGTCGCCTGAGGCGTCCCGGCCGGTGCCCGCGTAATCGTCGTGAGGTCCGTAAGCACTTTGCCGACCGAACCTCGGATGCGCGCCCGGCGCGGCGTCCGCAGGCCCGTAACCGCTCTCTTCACCGTGGGCGATCTCGGGCGCGTACCCGTGACCGCCCGAACCGCCTGCCGACTGCCTGCCACCCTTCGGCGCCGACGCACCCAGCCACTTCGGGTCGCGTTGCTCATGCGCCTGCGCCGCTTGCGCCTCGCGCTCCGCCGCCTGCCGGGTCTCGTGCGTCTGGGCCTTGCCGGCGGCGTCCGCGCCATGCGACGCAGACACGAGAGGCCCCTCGGCGCCGCTCGTCTCGGCGTCTCCATCCTCGTGCGTGAGCGCATGTTGCTCACGCTGCGACGCGTCCTGCGCTTCGTCATCGTCCGCCGGACGCATCGCAGACAGCTTCGGTGACGGGGGCGTCTGAGGTCTATGAGGTATCTGCTTCGTATGCGTCGTGTGCGTCGTATGCTTCGCCATGACAAACTCCTTGGCTGCAATCCGTGCTTTCGAGACTCGCACCGGACTTGTTGCAATCGATTGTAGAGAGACGGTCTCGTTCGGCGAATCGGCGGAATCTGAAAGACGTGTAGGCGGGCGCTGGCAAAACGCCGTCCCCCGAATGCAAACGGCACAAGAGAAAAAGAATAGACCTACAGATCAACGACTTGGCGTCGCCTCCTAAGGTCTTGCAGGAACGGGGGAAGTTGGGGAGAAACGGTGTCGGGTGCGTGAAAAGCGCGCCCGTCATCGCCGACGAATCGGACAAATCCTACGTATGGAAGCCGACGGCCGGACAGCGTGAGCGCAGAGCCATGCCGCAGCGGCCCATGCCCGGGCGCAAGCGACGCCTGGCTAGGCGATCTCGTCTGCGTCGGACGCCACGATGACGCGATTGCGTCCGGTCGCCTTTGCGCGATAGAGCGCGTCGTCCGCCGCTTTGACAAGCATGTCGACACTCTGCCCGGCCTGCGGCGTGCGGCACGCGACACCCACGCTCACCGTCACATGGCCGAAGTCGCTCGATGCGTGCGCGAGATTCAGACGATCGACCGCCAGCCGAATCCCTTCGGCGACCCGCTGTGCGCCGAGCACATCGGTATCCGGCAGCACTGCGATGAATTCCTCGCCGCCGTAGCGTCCTGCGGCATCGGACGGCCGTTGCAACGCTGCCCCAACCGCCCTTGCCACCGCCGCCAGCGCAACATCGCCCGCCTGATGCCCATGCGTGTCGTTATAACGCTTGAACCAGTCGATATCGATGAACGCCACCGCCATCGGGCGTCCGGCACGACGCATGCGGCGCCACTCGTTCGCAAGGATCTTGTCGAGCGAGCGGCGGTTGGAGAGGCCCGTCAGACCGTCGGTCCGGGCGAGCAGGCTCAGTTCGCGCTCGGCCCGCAAGCGCCGCCGCAACTGCGCCGCCAGCAGCATCGAGGAGACGACGAACCCGATATTGAGCAGCAGGAACAGACCGCCGAATTCGATCACTCGCCGGTGCCACGGCGCGAGCGTCTCGTCGCTGGACGTCACGACGATCAACGTGAGCGGCACGTTGCTCAGAAACCGTCGCGACATCAGGCTGTCGCGTCCAAGGAAGCGAATGGGGTAAATCTTGTGGTCGTCTCGCCCGGGCGGCAGCGCCTCGTAGCGTCCGGTTTGCGCCATCGTGAGGCCGATCACGCCCGGGTCGAACGGCTTGCGCATGAGAATCGCGCCGTCTTTGCCCAGCAGCAGAATCACGCCGTCGCGCCCGACTTCGATGTGATCGAACAGATGCCGGAAATACTCGGTATCCACGGCAAGCGACACCACACCGCCAAACGAGCCGTCCGCACGCGTAATCCGGCGGCTCAGCACCATCGTGGGGGCATTGGCCCGAAGCCTCGACTGAAGGAAACCGCTGACGAACAACCCGACGGCCGGGTCGTCGCGATGCACCGTGAAGTAGTCCCGGTCCGAAAAGTTGAATTGGCGCGGCACCTCGCTTTCGGCGTCGATGACGATGTTCCCTTGCGGATCGAGCACCACCAGCGAGCCGATATAGCGCGACGCGCCGGCCCGCTCGAAGATCAACTCGCGACGCAACGCGGGCGTGAGCGCCTCGATATCGGGCCGCGCGAGCAGCTTCACAACCGCGTCGAGCGACATCTCGTACACATGGAAATTGAGCTCGAGGTCGCGCTCCATGACCTCGGCGATGTTGCGCTGGTTATCCGCCGCGCGAGCGAGCACCAGCAGGCGCCCCTCGTAGAGCAACGCCACGGCGACCACCATGACCAGCACGGAAATCCCGACACCGCTCCAGACGATCAGCGTGGGCGTGCGGGACACCCAGCGCACCGCCATACTTACCGCAACCGCCAAGCGTGCCTGCCACCGATGGATCGGCATCCTGATGCGCTCTCCTGTCTTCGATTCCCATGGGTTCGGCTCAGGGGCACGTCCGCTCGCGCCACGACCGATGGACCGATGTCATGCCACAAACCGCTACGCCATGAAGTCGGCAGCCATGTCGGCATCGGTGCGCGCCTCGAGCCGCCCGTCGCGGCAAGCCTTGCGGAACACCTCGTAATCGCGCTCGACCTGATCGGCGTAGTCCGTCGCGTAACGGATCAGCGCTTCGCCCAGCCGAATGCCCTTGCCGACGTAACCGACCAGTTCGGCGGCGCACCCGCCCGCCTTGGCATGCGCGCGCGCCAGCACCCAGCCGCACAGGCTCGCGTACTCCCGGAAGCCGTCGGCACGGAACAGTTCGAACTGCGCCGAGATCTTCATGTCGCGCAACTGGCGTCCATAGATCGCACGACCGAACGGCCCGGAGCCCCAGCCGAGGAAGGCGTCGGAAGCCGCCTGCATCAGGCGCTGCCCCTCGACCACACGACGCCCGTCGTGCTTTGGCGTCGCGTACTTGAAAAAACGCGAGACGACCGACTTCGACGCTTCCTTGAATTGCAGGAACAGCGGCTGATCGTGGGTATCCATCATGAGCAGGACCAGACACCGGGTGCCGACGCTTCCCACCCCCACCACCTTGAATGCCAGATCCTGCTGCGTATAGCTGTCGAGCATACGAGCGCGGTCGGGGGACAATGAGCCGAGGTAACTCTTATAAACGGGAGCGAACAGGGTGCGCCAGTCGCCCAGACCGAGCCAGTCGTCCTGCGCCCCGAACAGGGTCGTGGCGCCGTGCACGTGAAAAACCGTCGGCGGCGTATCGCGAATCTGCCAATGGTCGCCCACCTGCTGGGCAAACTTGGGCAGCACATTCTCATGCGTACGCCCCGACGCGCGGGCGATGCCGCGCTTCACCCCTTCCCTGACCCGGTCGGTGCCGGCCAACGCCAGCATGCGCTCGAAAGTGATCTGTTCGTGCCACAGCTCGATGGTCGGCATGTGGGCATATTGGTCCAGACGTCGCGCGTAAGTATCGACCGCCGCCCGGACCATCTCCACGCCCAACGTGTCGCCGAACCCGAACTGCCGCGCCGCCAGCACCAGACTGGCGCACAACCGCTTCAGGTCCCATTCCCACGGCCCGGGCGCCGTCTCGTCGAAATCGTTCAGATCGAAGATCAGGGTGCGCTCGGGTGTCGCGAAACCACCGAAATTCGCGAGGTGGCAGTCGCCGCAAATCTGCATCGTCAGGCCGCTGTTCGGCGTGCCCGCCAGATCGTGCGCCTGAACGATGGCGCTGCCCCGGTAGAACGCGAACGGCGACGCCAGCATGCGCCCATAGCGCAACGGCACGAGCGCCGCCACCCGCCCCTCGCTACTCGTGCGAAGCAGCTCGACGATATCCCGGTCGGTATTGCCGAGATGCGAATGACTGCTGCGGGGGGTCGTCTCGCGCAGGCGGCGGCCCGCGGCAACGCGGGCTTCAAAGGGCACGACCGGGCCGACCGGGGCCGTCGGTTGCCCGGCGGGCGTGGGCGTGCCCGTCACTGCAGACCCCGAGGCTGCGCCGCGGACCGAGGAATCTGCCGAACTTGTCTTTTTCGTCAACGACTTCAGGGGCATGATCCACTCCTTATGCTTGTGGCGACTGGGATGCCGGCGCGGAGGACGCCGGTACGGCCTCGTGCGACGGTGGCTGCGCAGGCGCCGGATACCAATGTTCCGGACGAATCGTCAGTGGCGACGCCGGCTGCTCTTCGAAATGCGGCGACATGATTTGTACGCCGTAACGGTTGAAGACGTCCTGAATCCCCTCATGCAAGGCGGAGATCGCGGCGAATCGGGTGGAGGGATCACGCAGCGTGGCGAACACCTCGTACTCGACATAGAAATCGGACAGCGCCCGTTGCAGCACATATGGCGCGGGGTACGCAGCGACTTGCGGCACCGCAGAGGCGGCTTCGATCAGCATCGCATGCACCTGCCGCCACGGTGTGTCGTAGCCGATGGTCAGCGTCGTGCTGATGGCGACGCCCCGCCCGCGGCCCTGGGCGGAAAAGTTGCGCACCGTCGACGCCACCACCACCGCGTTCGGAATCGTCAACTCCTCCTGGGCGATGTTGATCAGCTTCACGGACAACGCGTCTACGCCGACCACGACACCCGTCGCGTCGCCGATCGACACGAGATCGCCCTTCTTCAGCGAGCGGCTGTAGATCACGATCATCCCGCTCATCAACTGGTTGACGATCCCGCTCGACCCCAACGTCACCATCAGACCCAGCAGCACCGATAGCCCCTTGAAGACGTCGCTCTGCGCCCCCGGCATGTACGGATAGGCGAAGGTCAGGGCCAGCCCCCAGACGACGACCGAGACCACTCGCCGTGTGGCGCCGGCGGTCTCCGGGTGCATGCCGGGAATGGAGAGGCGTCCGCTTTGTACCGCGTCGAAGACGTTGTTGATGAGGCTTTGCAGCGCGCGCGTCAGCAAGAAGATGACGATGACCGTCAGGATGCCCGGGATGGCGCCCGCCACGCCGATCCCGAACTGGTCGACCAGCGACCAGAGGAAATCGGACATACGTCCCGCCATCGGCTGACTGGCGGGAAACTGCATCAGCATGAAGATCAGGTAGAGATAGGCGAAGGCCAGGGCAACGCACACGGCGCCGATCTGTACGATCTGATGGACGAGGTGGAAAGCCGATCCCGTCCAGTCGAAGGTGCGTGCCGTGCGCTTCAGGACCCGCTTCTCCAACGTGGTCTGCAACCACGCTTCGAGACGCGTACGGGCGCGTCCCACGGTGATCACCAGTATCACGAGGACGACGGCCCCGAGCGCGCTGAGGGCGATGCCGCGCAGGATCGTCGGCCAATGCAGCTGCTCTCGGCGCGCGGCGAAAGCGACCTGAAGGTTTTTCTGAACGTCGGCGGCGACGGCGTCGAGCGTGCGGGGGTCGCCGGGCGCGAGATCGTCGGCCGTGAGCGCGAAAAGGATCCGGTCCTGAAGGCGGAACGCCACGCCGGAGACCCCGCCGAGGGATGCGTGCAGCACGTCGACCGGCGAATCGAAGGCGCGTCCGGACAGGCTGTCGAGCACCGCCCTGGCCCGTGCCGAGCGCACTTCGGGCGCAGCGCCGCCGAGCACGGCGCGAAACGTCACGACCGGGCGATCCATGAAGCGCAGCTCAACGCCATCATGCATGTCGCCGGCACGCGGGTTCGCAGTTGCGACATTCGCCGCACTCGCCGCACTCGCCGCACGCGCAAGGGTCGGCGCGGACCCGCCACCAGAGGTCGGCGTTGCGTCCGCGGCGATCGGGACGCCAGCCCCGGACGACGCGCTTTCAGACGTCGCCGCGATCGCCCAAAATGCGGGCGACGCGGCAATCCCAATTACCACCAGCACTTGCAACAGCCCCATGCGAATGCGCATATCACGGCTCCTGCGGGCAAGTTGGTCACCAAGATTGCACTCAGTGAGAGGAAATCCTACGGAAATCAGGCAAAATCTAGGGCTGCTGTATTTCGCCCCCTATCGTGTCTCTGAAAGCTTCCTGAATCGCGCCCGATTTCGTAGTCCCGACGGGTTGCCTCCGGCGCATCGAAGCACGACGCCACACGACGCCGACGGTGAGTCACCGAAGACGCTGCGGCGGCGTTGGCCGGGGCGGGTATGGACGGATTATTCACTATGGCATCGGCACTGTCGAGCATCGACGCGGATCGACCGGGATCGACATCGATATCCGTCGATCCCCTCGGGACGAGGGACGAAAGACGTATTCGCGTCAGCCGATGCCGGAGTTCTCGGAAATATTCCACCGCAATCCTCAACTATCGGCCCGATGTGCCGATAACCAGTTAAGCGGGACTTTTCGGTCGGTTTTCTTATGTCCAGTTCGTACAGTGGTTGGCTCGTTGCGTTATCGCTGGCCGTGGCAGTACTGGCGTCGTTCACGGCGCTCGACCTTTCCGGTCGCATCTATCTCCTGACCCATCGTGGCATGCGTCACGCATGGCTCGCCGTGGGCGCGACCGCAATGGGGATCGGTATCTGGTCGATGCACTTCATCGGCATGCTCGCGCTCTCGCTGTCGCCCTCGTGGTCGCCGATGGACGCAAGCGCCACGTTACCGCTCGGTTACGATCCGGCCATCACGGCGGCGTCGCTCGCGATTGCGATCGTCATTTCCTGGGCCGCGCTCTGGCTCGTGGCGAGCGAGCATTTCACGCGGTGGCGCCTCGGCTGCGCCGGCCTCACGCTGGGACTGGGCATCGCCACCATGCACTATTGCGGCATGGCGGCCATGAAGATGGATCCGGACATCAGCTACAATCCGACACGCTTCACCGCCTCGATTGTCATCGCGATTGCCGCAGCGACGGCGGCGCTCTGGATCGCCCGCACGTTGCGCGACGGCAGCCTGCGCTACGTGATGGGCAAGCGCGTCGCCGCCGCCGGCGTCATGGGACTGGCCATCACGGCCATGCATTACACGGGCATGTCGGCGGCGACCTTTGCCGCCGGCGCGGTGTGCACGGCGGCCAATGGCGTCAGTTCGTCGTGGCTGGTCACGACCGTGAGCCTCTTCACCTTCCTGATTCTGGTCACCACCCTGATCGTCTCCCGCCTGGACGCCCGCACCAGTTTTCTCGCCACGTCCGTTCTGCAACTGAACACCCAGATTGCACGCATGGCGACGTACGACGCGCTCACCGACCTGCCCAACCGCCGCGCCCTGCACGACGCCGCCGCGCGCATGCTGATCAACTCCCGTCGCGATCAACGCCGTTTCGCCGTTCTGTTCATGGATCTGGACGGCTTCAAGACCATCAACGATTCGCTCGGCCACAACGTGGGCGACGATGTGCTGCGCGCCTTCGCCAAGCGTCTGCGCAAGAACGTGAACGGCGACGACGTGGTGGCCCGGCTGGGCGGCGACGAGTTCGTGGTGCTGCTGGGGTCGTTGTCCTCGCCGGAAGTCGCCGGCCGGGTGGCGCAGCGGCTGCTCGACGATATGCGCGACGGCCTGAAGGTCGGCAACCAGTCGCTGCACGTAATGCCCAGCATCGGCGTGGCGCTCTTCCCGGACGACGGCGACAGCATCGACCTGCTGCTCAAGCATGCCGACACGGCCATGTACGAGGCCAAGCGCGCCGGCCGCGGAATCTTCCGGTACTTCGAGCCGCGCATGAATGCCGCCGCCCAGCGCACGTGGGAGATTCAGCAAGCGCTGCACGACGCCGAGAACGAGCAGTTCTTCTCGCTTCACTTCCAGCCGAAATACCGGGGCGATACGGAGGCCCTGGCCGGTGCGGAAGCGCTGCTACGCCTTTCGCACCCGACCTTCGGCGAATTGCAGCCGGCGGATTTCATTCCGGTGGCAGAGCGCACCGGCCAGATCGTGCAGATCGGCTACTGGGTCGTGCGCGAGACCTGCCGGCACATCAAGGAATGGGATGCGGCCGGGCTGCCGCCGGTCAAAGTGGCGATCAATCTGTCACCGCGTCAGATGGCGCAATCGCTGCTCGTCGAGAACATTGTCGAGATCGTGCGGGACGCCGATATCGCCTGCACACGCCTGATGTTCGAAATCACCGAAACGGTGGCGATGTCCGATGCGCAACATACGATCGACGTGATCCGCGCGTTTCAGGAGTACGGCTTCGAGGTCGCCATCGACGATTTCGGCACGGGGTATTCGAGTCTGGCGTACTTGCAGCGCTTTCGCGTCAAGCAGCTCAAGATGGACCGTTTCTTCACCAACGGTCTGGACACCTGCGGACGTGAGGGCAGCGCCGTGGTCTCTGCCATCATCGCACTGGCGCACTCGCTCGACATGGATGTGGTGGCCGAAGGTGTCGAGACGGCATCGCAACGCGAAGCCCTCAAGACCCTCGATTGCGACGAACTGCAAGGCTTCCTGCTGGGCAAGCCCCTGACGAGCGACGCATTCGCACGCCTGCTCGCGAACTTGCCCGGCATTCCCGGCACACCAGCAATGGCGTAATCGACGGTGCGGGCGGGTGACGCATCGGCGCCACTCGTGACTTGAAGTTCCAGATAATTCAGATAAAAATCAACGACTAACAGGCACTTCCTCAGAAGTGTCTTCCACTTGCCGGGGCGACGCATCACCGCATGTCGAAGGCTGCCCCGTCGCAAATTCGGCCGCACGCGCCAGTCTTGCCCGCATATTGTCGTTCGCCGCCGGTCCCGCAGTGGGCACGTGACGTTTCGGGTCCAGGCGCATGCCGGTCACCGCATCGACGACGACCGGCTCGACCACCTTCCCCGTCTCGCGATCGACCAACTGCGCTGCGATGCCTTCCGGCGCAAAATGCCGATTCCCCCACGCCAACAACGCCCACAGCACCGGGCGGAAATCACGCCCTGCGTCGGTGAGCACGTATTCGAAGCGCGGCGGACGGTCGCAATACTGACGTCGCTCGAGCAGTCCTTCCTCGACCAGCGCATTCAGTCGCCGCGTCAACATATTCGGTGCGATGTCCAATCGACGCTGAAAATCGTCGAAGCGCGTAGTGCCGTAACCGGCCTCGCGCAGGATCAGAATGCTCCACCATTCGCCCACACGCTCCAGGCTTCGGGCAATGGGGCACTGCATATCGCGGAAAGTTTTTCGGTGCATAAGGATGCCTCGCATTCAGGGACGCCGCGAACGACATGCCCTGCCTATTAGCATGCAAGCGAGCATAAGCGCGTCGACGCCGGCGGGCAAGCCGCTCTACGCCGATGCCACCTCGAACCTCGGGCCCAATGTCCGAACCGACCGGAGGCGATACTTGCAAATCAATGACTTACCCATTCATTGCGAAGTCATTTCTTTAAAGTGAATTCTGCTGCCGGTGGCTTGCCCGTGCTTCAATGCGCGTCCGCACTCGGTGCTTTCGGCGGGGCGATTTTGCGCATGAACGGCACCATCAACGTCACGCCGAGGAAAATCACCCCCAGTCCGGCGAAGATGTCGCCGTAGGTGATGGTCTGCGCTTCACGCAACGTCAGGAGCCAAAGCTGACGAAGCGCCGCCGTCTGCGCGTCGACGCCGTCGAGCCCCGCGGCGCTCATGCGCGCCCCTACCCCGGCCAGCCACTGCCCGACGGCAGGATTGCCGGCCCCCATGTTTTCCGCGAGCCGGAAGAAATGCAGATTCGTCCGGTCGTTGAGCACCGTTGTACACACGGCAATGCCGATAGCGCCGCCCAGATTTCGCATGAGATTGAACAACCCCGACGCCAGACGCAATCGGGCAGGCGGCAGACTCCCCAGCGTCAGTGTCACGATCGGCGCGACCGCGAACTGCTGCGCCGCGCCACGTAACGCCTGCGGCAACAGCAACTGCGCCGTCCCCCAGTCGTGCGTGATCGGTGCGAACTGCCACATCGACAGCCCGAATCCCCCGATGCCGAACATCATCAGGATGCGCAGATCGACGCGATTCGCAAGCATCGTGTAGAGGGGGATCGACAGCAACTGGAAGACGCCCGTCGAGAAAACGGCCATCCCGATCTCGAACGCCGAGAAACCCCGCACCCGGCCGAGGAACAGCGGGGTGAGATAGATCGTCGCGAAAATCCCGATCCCGGTCGCGAACGAAAAGAAGCATCCGAGCGCGAAATTACGCTGCCTGAGAGCGCGCAAATCGACGATCGGCTGCGAGTACACCAGACTGCGCCAGATGAAGGCCACCCCACACAGCGCCGCCAGCCAGGCGGTGGTGCGAATCGTGTCGTCGCCGAACCAATCCCAGCGCGGCCCTTCTTCCAGCGTGTACTCCAGGCAGCCGAGACTCACCGCCATGAGCACCATGCCGAGATAGTCCGCACCGCGCAGCAGGGAGATATCGGGACGGTCGATGCGCACCATCAGCGGCACCGTGACGGTCACGAAAATACCCGGCACGATGTTGATGAAAAACAGCCAGTGCCAGGAATAGTTGTCGGTGATCCAGCCGCCGATCGTCGGGCCCAATGTCGGCGCGAGCGACGACAACCCGCCGATCACCGCCGCCGCCACCACGCGCTGCGGTCCGCTGAAAAAAGCGAACGCCGTCGTGAACACCAATGGAATCATGGAGCCGCCCAGGAAACCTTGCAGCGCCCGAAACGCAATCATGCTCTGGATGTTCCACGCGGCGCCGCACAGCAGACTGGCCAGCGTGAACCCGGCCGCCGACGCCGCGAAGATCCAGCGCGTCGACATCACGCGCGAGAGCCAGCCCGAGAGCGGAATCACGATGATCTCGGCGATCAGATAGCTCGTCTGCACCCACGCGGTCTCGTCCGCCCCCGCCGACAGGCCACCGCCAATGTCCCTGAGCGACGCCGACACGATCTGGATGTCGAGCAGCGCAATGAACATACCGACGACCATCGTGCCGAATGCAATGATCTTGGCAGGCGTCGACATCGACTCCGCCGAGAAGCCGCCGCCGGCGGGTGGTGGCGCCGCGCGAGGACGCTCGTCGTTCGCCGAATGTGCGGGCTTGTCGCCGGGTGCCCGTTGCGCCCCGGCGGGCAGCGGCTGCGCTGCGCCGACTTGCGCGGCGCTCATCTTGCCGCCACCTTGGTAGCCGACGGCGCGCGGCTGTCGCCCGCGTTGGCGTTGGCGTTGGCGTTGGCATGACGCTCACCGTCGCCGTCGCCTCGGGAGTCGACCTGCGCCGTCACCGACAGCCCCGGGCGCAACGTGCCCAGACGGCCATCCGCCTCATCGAGCAGCACCCGCACCGGCACGCGCTGGACGATCTTGGTGAAGTTGCCCGTCGCATTTTCCGGCGGCAGCACACTGAACTGCGCCCCCGTTGCAGGCGCGAGGCTCGCCACACGGCCGTGAAAGACACGGCCCGGCAGCACGTCGGCCTCGATCTTGACGGGCATGCCGGGGCGCAGGTGCGCCACCTGCCCTTCCTTGAAGTTCGCGTCGACCCACAAGCCGTGCGCAGGCACGACGGCAAGCAGTTGCGTGCCCGCTTGTGCGTAGGCCCCGGCACGAGCGCGGCGATTGCCCACGGTGCCGTCGACCGGGGCACGCAGCACCGTGTACTCGAGATTGAGCTTGGCGATGTCGCGCTCCGCGACCGCCTGCGCCAGCGCCGCCTGCGCCTGCTGTTTTTGCGTGGCGATCACGTCCAGTTGACGCTCGGCCGCCACTGCCCCGGCCTCCGCGCGCTCGCGGTTCGCCACGATCTGCTTGTAATCGGCATCCGCTTTCTGTGCGCTTTGCACCGACACCGCCGCCTTGGCCACGAGATCCTGATAACGCACCTGATCGTCATGCGCCCGGCGCGCGTCCGCCGCCACCGCCACCACGCTCGCGCGCGCCTGCGCAATGACCGCCGCCTGCAATTTGGCCGTCGCATCCAGATTCGCCAGCAACGCCTGTTGCGCGGCGACCGCGCCTTCCGCCTTCGCCAGCGCAGCGCGGTAATCCCGATCGTCCAGACGTACCAGCACGTCGCCTGCGCGCACCGCCTGGTTATCCGTGACCAGCACCTGCGCGATGTATCCCGGCACCTTCGGACCGAGCACCGTGACGTCGCCGCCCACATAGGCATCGTCCGTGGACTCCAGATAGCGCGCGGTCGTCCACCAGTAAGTTCCATAGCCAAGCGCCGCAATCGCCGCAACGACCAGCGCGCCGCGCAAAGCAAGACCGCGCGGGAACGCACGCTTCTCGGAGGGGCCGCCCGGCTGGCTGGCGTTCTGGGCGGGAGTGCTCGGGGATGTCATGTGGGGATCCTTCTTCGCGCTAAGAGTGAAAACAGGGATTATCGAAACTCGCAACGAGGGGTTGCTTTCATAATGGAAGTGAGTATAGAGTTGCAACTATCATATTGCAAGTAACTCATTAAATTCCATGAACACGACCTCGCTGACGATCCCCGGCACGCCTCCTTCGATCCTGCGCAATGCCTTGCTGGCATTCGCGGTCAGCGCATTGTCGGGCTGCGCTGTCGGCCCCGACTACGTCTCACCGAAAGCCGACTTGCCCGCCCGTTTCGAAGGCAGCGCCCGGTTGTCGCAGCGCGATGCCGGCCACGTAGGTGCGACGAAAACCGTCGCACTGGATACGTGGTGGACGAGTTTTCACGACCCCGTGCTCACGGGCATCGTCGAGCAGGCGCTCGCGCAGAATCTGGATTTGCAGGCGGCGATGGCCCGCGTGGCGCAAGCCCGGGCGCAGGCCCGCGAAGCCGGGGCGCAGCGGTTGCCCTCCTTGACGCTCGACGGCAGCGTCACGCGCGAGCACCAGTCGCTGGAAGGCCCCCTGGGCGTGGTGGCGCGCACCGTCCCCGGCTACAACCGCAACATGACGATTTACGACATCGGCGCGGGCGCGAGTTGGGAACTGGACCTGTTCGGCGGCCTGCAACGCTCGGCGCAAGCGGCCGGCGCGCTCGCGCAGGCAGCACAAGCGCAGCGCGACGGCGTGCGTGTGAGCATCGTGGCGGAAGCGGCAGACGCCTATTTCCGTGTGCGTGCGGCGCAACGGCGTCTGGCCATCGCCCAGGATCAGATCGATACCGACGCGCGGCTGATGGAAATCGTGCGTCTGCGCCTGAAAGACGGATTGGCGACAGCGCGTGAGCTGGCGCAGTCCGAGGCCCTGCTGGCGCAGGCTCGCACGACCCTGCCCCCGTTGCGCATCGAGCGGGAGACGCAACTGAACCGGCTCGACGTGCTGATGGGCGCGGCGCCCGGCACCTACGCACGCCGCATGAGCGTCAACACACAGGACGACGACCTGAAAGCCCGCCCGCTGACGATTCCCGCCATTGGCGACGCCAGCGCCCCGGCCGATCTGCTACGCCGACGCCCCGATGTCATCGCCGCGGAGCGCAAGCTGGCGGCGTCGAATGAGCGTATCGGCGCATCGCTCGCGGAGTACTACCCCAAACTGTCGTTGTCCGGCATGCTGGGCTTCGACACGCTGGCCGGCGCACGGGTGCCGAGCGCAGCCACGTTCCAGCCGCTGGCGACGCTGGGCCTGCGCTGGCGTCTATTCGACTTCGGACGCATCGATGCCGAAGTCGAACAAGCGCGCGGCGCAAATGCGCAGGCGCTGGCGGAGTACCGTCTGTCGATGTTGCATGCGACGGAAGATGTGGAAAACGCGATCGTGACGCTCGTGGAACTGGAGCAACAGCGCAAGGATCTGGCCAGCGCGGTAGACGCGCAGACCCGCGCTCGCGACAGCGCTCAGGAGGCCTACACGGGCGGGACCGTCAGTCTGTACGAAGTACTCGACGCCGACCGGCAACTGCTGACGGTGCGCGATGCCGATGCCCGCGCACAGGCCGATAACGCGCGCGCGGCCGTGGCGACCTTCCG
Source organism: Pandoraea anhela (assembly GCF_902459655.1). Classification (GTDB taxonomy): domain Bacteria; phylum Pseudomonadota; class Gammaproteobacteria; order Burkholderiales; family Burkholderiaceae; genus Pandoraea; species Pandoraea anhela. The sequence goes on along the minus strand of NZ_CABPSB010000008.1, from coordinate 109,108 downwards.
GGCGTTAGGCGGCGGCTGGGCGTCCGGCGCACCGGCGTTGGCGCAAACAGACGGCGAGCCGTCAAGTCGTCGTTAATATCGCTATGGATATCGCTATGGTCTCGACGAGGTATCGATAAGGTCTCGACAAGATCCTGGCAATGCCCGGATAACGTCATCGGTGAGGCGCTGACCGGGGCGCTCGCCTCCGACCCCCTGAGTACTGAGCCGCCCGCGAATCCTGTGGACCGTGCTCAGGGCCGACGCGCGCGCCTCAGCACCGAGGTTGACGGCGTGAGTGTGCTGCTGACCCGGCGCCTGAGCCCCGCCGTCGCACCACGCCCCGAAGTGGCCGACGGCGCCGCAGGCGCTGCCAGCATCGACTGATACGTTGCGGTCAGCGCCTCCTGCGCACTCACCTGCTCGCGCAACCGGGCGACGACAACGTCCTGCAAGGCCTTGGCCGAGCGCATTTCATGCTGCGCTTCGGTCATCGCCGCCAGCGCCGCTTCCGCCTGCTCGCATTGACGCTGCGACTGCTTGCGCTCCTGCTGCAACGACTTGATCGACTCGCGCGCCGCGTCCAGTTCCAGCATCAATCGCCGCTCGTTCGCCTCGGCGCGTTCGGCGAGCTTGCCTCGCTCGACGTCCCAATGAGCACGGTGGGCCGCATGCTCCTCTTGCAACGCCTGCATCGCATCGCGCGCGACGGAGACCGCCTGACGCGAAGCGACGGCGTCGGCCTGCGCCTCGATCAGCAAGGCTTCGGCGCGTCGCGCCTGCGCTTCGTCTCTTGCCTGACGGGCGTCGGCCGCCGCCGTCTCTGCGGACGCGATCCGCTCGTGCAACACCGCGCGCGCCTGCTCCAGCGACTCCCGGTCCGCCGCCAGCGCCGCGTCGCGGGCATCGAGCGCAGCACGACGGGTCGCAGCCTCCTCGGCAAGCGCCGCCCGACCTTCCTCGAGCGCCAGCGTCCACAAGTGCAGCGCGGCATGCGCCACAGACGCCGGCATCGCCACGCCCTCCGGCAGGTCGGCAACGCCGTTCACCCCCCCCTGCAAGCGCGCGCCCAACCCCGCGAACCACGCGTCCAGATAAGGGCTGACGGTATTCGGCGAACCTCGCCCCAGTTGCTGGCGAATGCGCTCGATGGTCGGGCGCTGGCCGGCCATCAACAACGTATCGGCCGCCGTCCAGACGTCATGCTCGGAAATCCCCCGCCCACCCTGCCGGGGCGACGGCGTGAGCGTGGCGGATTTCGATGTTGAAGGCGCAGTCATCGCAAAGCACTCCTTGAAGTCGACGGCATTGCCAAATAACTCACGATAATGGAAGATTATCGTTACTTATTTAGCACTAACGTTATATTTACTACATATTACATATGAAATCATATGCCAGGTAAAAAAATCATGTCTCAGGGCACGAAATCGTCGAAATCCAACGGTAGCGGCCTCACGAAAAAGTCGTCAGGGCCCGGACTGCCTGCCCCGCTCAATCCCGAGGGGCTCGACGCCGATGCACGTGCGGCGGCACAGGCCCTCGCCCGCGAGGGCGACTCGGTCAATACGCGTCAGAGTTATCAATCGGCCATGCGCTACTGGATGCGCTGGTACCACCTACGCTATGGCGAGGCGCTCGCCGCCCCCTTGCCGCCGGCAGTGATCGTGCAGTTCGTGGTGGATCATGCGCAGCGACAGAGCCGACACGGGCTGACGACCGAAATGCCGGCCGCGCTCGATGCCGCGCTCGTCGCCCAGGGGGTCAAGGCCCGCCCCGGACCGCCGGCGCTCGCTACGTTGCTGCATCGGCTCAGCGTCATCGCCAAGTTGCACACGTCGCGAGACCTGCCCAATCCCTGCGCAGAGCCTGCCGTGCGCGAATTGGTCACGAAAACGCGTCGGGCATATGCAAAGCGCGGCGTGCGCACGGCCAAAAAAGATGCGCTCACACGAGAACCGCTCCTTGCGCTGCTGGCGACCTGCGACGACTCCCTGCGAGGCAAGCGCGACCGGGCGTTGCTGCTGTTCGCGTGGGCCAGCGGCGGGCGCCGCCGCTCCGAAGTCGTGCGGGCCACATGCGAGAACGTGCGGCGCAGCGGGCCGGCGCATTACGTCTACACGCTGGCATGGTCGAAAACGAACCAGCAGGGCGCGGATCTCCCGGAGAACGAAAAGCCGGTCACGGGCGCCGCAGCCGCCGCACTGACCGATTGGCTCACGGCATCCGGCATCGAAGACGGCCCGATCTTTCGTCGCATCAGACGCGGCGGGCACGTCGGCGAAGCGCTCTCGGAGGCTGCCGTGCGCGACATCGTGCGGGATCGATGCGCCCTCGCCGGTCTCGAGGGCGACTTCTCCGCGCACTCGCTGCGCGCGGGCTTCGTCACCGAGGCCGCCCTTCAGCAGGTGCCCCTGGCCGAGACGATGACGATGACGGGACACACCAGCGTCGCGACCGTCATCGGCTACTTCCGGCGCGCGGATATGCAGCGTTCACGCGCCGCCGACCTGATGGGCGCGGTCGACGAACCGGAAGACGATTCCGCGAACCGACAACCGCACCGGCAGCGCGCCGACGCATGACACATGGCCCTGACGATCTCAGGAGGTCTGGCATAAAGATGCATTTAAGTGGTATCTTTTGTCGCGCCGGGCGTATGCCATAGTGGACATACTGCCTGCGGTGACTGCCGTTGTTCCCCCCATTGAACACTCATAGGTGCAGATCGTCATGTCTAGCTCCAACGCTTCCCCCTCCCGCAATCGCACACTGATCGAACGACTGGGTCTGTTGACGCCGATCATTCAGGCGCCGATGGCAGGCACCTCCACGCCCGCGCTCGCCGCCGCGGTCTCCAATGCCGGCGGGCTCGGCTCGGTCGGTGTGGCGGCCGTGGGCACCGAAGCCGCCCGCAAGGTCATTCACGAGACGCGCGCCCTCACGCGCAAACCGTTCAACGTCAACGTTTTCTGCCACGCCCCCGCCAAACTCGACGCCGCACGCGAGGCCGCCTGGCTCGCCTGGCTCGCGCCGGAGTTCGCCCGCTTCGATGCGACGCCGCCCGCCACGCTCAGCGAGATCTACACGAGCTTCGTCGCTGACGATGCGATGTACGCGATGTTGCTGGAGGAGCGTCCGGCGGTCGTGAGCTTCCATTTCGGATTGCCGTCGCAGGAAAAGATCGACGCCCTGCACGCCGCAGGCATCACGCTGTTCGCGACGGCCACGAATCTGGCGGAGGCCAAAGCCGTCGAAGCCGCCGGGATCGACGCCATCGTCGCGCAGGGCTATGAGGCCGGCGGCCATCGCGGACGCTTCGAGGATCTCGGCGACCGCGTCCCGACAGACGACGAGCAACTCGGCACGCTCGCACTCGTGCGCCTGATCGTCACGCATACGTCGGTGCCGGTAATCGCCGCGGGCGGCATCATGGACGGTGCGGGTATTGCCGCCGTGTTGTCGCTCGGCGCACAGGCGGCTCAGTTGGGCACAGCGTTCATCGCGTGTCCGGAGTCGTCGGCAGATGCGGCCTACCGGGAGCGTCTCACCGGCGCGAACCCGCCGCGTACCGCACTGATCCGCGCCATCTCGGGACGCCCCGCACGCGGCTTCGTCAATCGTCTCTACGCGATCGAACAGACGACGCAACGCCCCGACCTGCCCGCCTATCCGGTCACCTACGATGCCGGCAAGGCGCTCAACGCAGCGGCCAAAGCCAGGGGCAACAGCGATTACGCCGCGCAATGGGCGGGACAGGCCGCACCGCTCGCCCGCGCCATGCCGGCGGCGGAACTCGTCGGTGTGCTGCGGGCGGAATTGCACGAGACGTTCGACGCGCTGCGCGATTTAGCCGCGACCTTCTGAGCGGGGGCCGTCACGATGCCGCGCATCACGCAACGCCTGGGCATGTCCACGCCGATCATTCAGGCGCCGATGGCCGTGGCGTCGACACCGGCGCTGGTCGCCGCCGTGTCCGACGCGGGCGGACTCGGCTCGCTCGCCGTCGGCAACATGGATGCCGCCGCCGCGCGTCACGCCATCCGGCAAACGCGCGCACTGACCCACCGGCCCTTCAACGTCAACGTATTTGCCCACGCACCAGCGCGCGCCGATGCTGCGCGGGAGGCGGCATGGCTCGACTATCTCGCGCCGGCATTCGCGCGCTACGCAGCGTCGCCGCCCGCATCGCTGCGCGAGATCTATCTGAGCTTCGTCGAAGACGTCGCCATGTACGAGATGTTTCTCGAGGAGCGTCCGGCGGTCGTCAGCTTTCATTTCGGTCTGCCGCCACAGGCGTGGATCGATGCTTTGAAAGCGGCCGGCATCCTACTCTTTGCGTCGGCAACGAACGAAGCGGAAGCCGACGCCATCGAAGCCGCAGGGATCGATGCGATCGTCGCCCAGGGTTGGGAAGCCGGCGGTCATCGCGGGCGCTTTCACGACGAAGGCGACCGTGCGCCCAGCGAAGACGAGCAACTCGGCACCTTCGCGCTCGTGCGTCGATTGGCCTCCCGGAGTGCGCTGCCGATCATTGCGACCGGCGGCATCATGGACGGCGCGGGCGTGGCCGCCGTGCTGGCCCTCGGCGCGCAGGCCGCGCAAATGGGTACCGCCTTCCTGGCCTGCCCGGAGTCGAGCGCAGACGCCGCCTACCGCGAGACCCTGCTCAGCGAAGCACCGCCGCGCACGGCGCTCATCCGGGCGATCTCGGGACGGCCGGCGCGCGGGTTCGTCAATCGCTTCTGGGCGTTGGAGCAAGTCCCGGGGCGGCCCGCCATCCCCGATTACCCTATCACGTACGATGCCGGCAAATCGCTCAACGCCGCAGCCAAGGCACACAAGGAGAGCGGCTATGCGGCACAATGGGCCGGTCAGGCTGTCCCGCTTGCACGGGCTATGCCAGCCGCGCAACTCGTCGACGTCCTGACTCGGGAAACGCGCGAGGCGATTGCGAACGCCATCACCGACACTCTCGGTCGGGCATCGTCGCAGCCGCTCGCGCGCGACGATCGCGGGCAGCGCTCCGGAGGTTGACCGGTCTGCCCCTTCCGCCTATCCGCTTCGGAGACACCCAGGCATGTTCAAGGCAATCTTGTTGACGCAGTCCGACGGCGCCACGCTCGCCACCGTGACCGAATTGCAGGACGACACACTGCCCACCGAAGGCGATGTCCTCGTCGCCGTCGACTACTCCACCATCAATTACAAAGACGGTCTGGCCATCACCGGCAAAGCCCCCGTCGTACGCAAATGGCCACTGGTTGCCGGCATCGACGGTGCCGGCACTGTGCTCGAATCGTCGCACCCGGCATGGCGCCCGGGCGACCGCGTGGTGCTCAACGGTTACGGCATGGGCGAAACCCACTGGGGCTGCCTCGCGCAAAAGGCTCGCCTGCGAGGCGACTGGCTTGTGCGCCTACCCGAGCGCTTCACCCCGCGTGACGCCATGATCATCGGCACCGCCGGCTACACGGCCATGCTCTCGGTGATGGCCCTGGAGCGCAGCGGCGTGGCGCCACACCATGGCGATGTGCTCGTCACGGGCGCGTCCGGCGGTGTGGGATCAGTGGCCATCGCGCTGCTCAGCTCGCTCGGCTATCGCGTGGTGGCGTCGACCGGCAAGCTTCACGAGGCCGAGTATCTGCAAGTGCTCGGTGCGGCCGAAGTCATCGACCGCACCGCGCTGTCCGATCCCGGCAAGCCGCTGCAAAAGGAGCGCTGGGCGGCTGTGGTGGATTCGGTGGGCTCGCACACGCTCGCCAACGCCATCGCGCAAGTGCGCTACGGCGGTGTGGCGACGGCCTGCGGTCTCGCGCAAGGCATGGACTTCCCGGCGAACATGGCGCCGTTCATTCTGCGCGGTGTGACGTTGCACGGCATCGATAGCGTGATGGCCCCGCGCGAGTTACGCGAAGAAGCCTGGCAGCGGCTCGCGCGCGATCTGGAGCCGCAGAAGCTCGGCGGTATTTCGCACGATGTCGGTCTGGCGGACGCCATCGGCATCGGTCGACGTATCGTGAACGGCGAGATCCACGGGCGTGTGGTGGTGGATGTCAATCGCTGACGTACTGCATGCCACACGCCGGAAGGACAAAGGGCAGCCAAGCGGCTGCCCTTTGCATTTCATCCGACGCCGACCGGCGCAAGCCTCGCGCCGTCACTCAGTGACTGCCGCCCAGATAGGCCGCCCGCACCTTGTCGTCGTTACGCAAACTCTGCGCCGGACCGTGTACGGAGATACTGCCGTTCTCCAGCACATAGCCGTAGTCCGCAACGGCCAGCGCCGCGGCGGCGAACTGCTCGACCAGCAACATCGTCACGCCTTCGGCCTTCAGGTTGCTGATGATGCGGAAGACCTCGTCGACCAGAATCGGCGCCAGCCCCATCGACGGCTCGTCGAGCAGCACGATATCGGGACGCAGCATGACGGCGCGCGCCATCGCCAGCATTTGCTGCTCGCCACCCGAGAGCGTGCCGGCCAGTTGATTGCGCCGCTCCTTCAAGCGGGGGAACAGGTCCATCGCGCGCTCCAGATCGGCGGCCACGTCGCCGCGCGGCCGGCTGCCGGTCAGCCGTGGGAATGCGCCGAGCCGCAGGTTGTCCGTCACCGACATGGTGGCGAACACGCGACGACCTTCCGGGGAGTGCGCCAGACCGAGTTTTGCGATGCGATGCGAATCGAGCCCGTCGATACGCTTGTCGCCCAGCGTGATTTCGCCCGAGGACGGCTTGATCATGCCTGACACGGCACGCATGGTCGTCGTCTTGCCCGCCCCGTTCGAGCCGATCAGGGTGACGACCTGACCGCCCGGCACGTCGATATCGATGCCGTGCAGCACCTGCACCTTGCCGTAGCCGGCTTGCAGATTACGAATGGAAAGCATAGTGGTTCCGTTGGTTCGTCTGTCCGTCGTGGGGGTCTCAGTGCGTCGTCGACGACCCACCCAGATACGCTTCGATCACCTTCTCGTCGGCCTGAATCTGCGCAGGCAGACCCTCGGCAATCTTCTGCCCGAAGTCCAGCACCGACACGGTCTGGCAGGTGCTCATCACCACGTCCATGTGGTGCTCGATCAGAATCACCGTGATGCCGTGATCGCGAATCTTGCGGATGATGGCGAGCAGTTCCCGAATGTCGGGCGCCGTGAGACCTGCGGCCGGTTCGTCGAGCAACAGCAAGCGCGGATCGAGCGCCAGCGCGCGCGCAATTTCGAGCAGGCGCTGCTTGCCGTACGGCAGGTTGCGCGCTTCTTCGTCGGCCAGCGAGGCCAGCCCCACGAACTCCAGCAATCGCATGGCGCGGGCACGGGCGCCGTCTTCCTCGCGCTTGTATCGTGGCAAGCGCAGGGAAACGTCGATCAACGTCGAGTCGAACGTATGGTGCAGGCCGACCAGCACGTTTTCCAGCGCCGTCATTTCCCCGAAGAGCTGTACGTTCTGGAACGTACGCGCCACGCCCGAGAGCGCGATGTCGGAAGACGTGCGTCCGGCGAGCGACTGCCCAGCGAACTCGATCGTACCCGCCGTGGGGACGTAGATCCCCGTCAGCACGTTCATCATCGTGCTCTTGCCGGAACCGTTCGGGCCGATGAGGCCGTGAATCGTGCCGCGCCTGACCGTCAGATCGACCTGATTGAGCGCCTTGAGCCCATCGAACTGCATCAGCAACTGACGTACTTTGAGCAATTCGTCGGGTCCGCTGGCCGCCGACGCCAATACCGGGTCGTTGCTGCCGGCAGCCGATTCGTCGACCTGCGTGGCCGAGACCGTGAGGGTGCGCCGACGATGCAGAACGCGCGAGCGCAGGAAGCCGATGATGCCGTCCGGCAGGTAGTACACGACGAACAGGATCATCAGACCGAAGATCGTCAGACGCCAGTCGGTGATGCTCTCGCGCCACCAAGTCACCCCGGCAAGCGCGATCGTGCCGATGACCGGCACGGCCGCCTTCGCGAGCGTCGTGCGCCCACGCGCGACCGCCGTAACGGCAGCGACCGTCGTGACGGCGGCAATCAGCGACGCCACGATGCGGAAGATGTGGATATCGTCGAGCAACTGCGGCAGCAACACGATGATCGCCGCCCCCAGCAACGAGCCGCTGCGCGTCTTGCGCCCGCCCATGATGACGGCCAGCAGGAACAGGATCGTCAGCTCGAAGTTGTACGTGTTCGGCGAGATGTACTGCTCGGAATACGCGTAGAGACTGCCTGCGAGACCGGCAAAACCCGCGCTGATCACGAACGCGTATACCTTGTAGCGATACACCGACACGCCCATACAGTCCGACGCCACCGGCGAATCGCGCAGCGCTTCGAACGCACGACCGAGGTGCGACTTCAGAATGCGGTGCGCCACGAGCATGCTCAGCAGCAGCAGCACGGCCACGATCCAGTAGTACTCGGTCTCGTCGATGGGATGGCCGCCGATGACCGGCTTCGTGAGTTTGATGCCCAGCGGCCCGGACGTCAGGAAGTCCATCTCGTTGATGAGAATCTGGATGATGGTGCCGAACGCCAGCGTCACCATGGCCAGATACGGGCCGATCACGCGCAGCGCCGGCAGGGCGAGCACCGCGCCGAACGCCGCCGTCACGAGAATCGCGGCCGGCAGCGCCAGCCACAGCGAGAGCCCGAGCTTGGCGAAAAACACGCCCGCGACATAGGCGCCGATGCCGAACAGGCCTGCGTGGCCGAGCGACACCTGCCCTGTGTAACCCACGACGATGTCCAGCCCGAAGAGCAGGATCGCGTAGATCATGATCGTCTCGATCATGTGGATGTAATACGGATTGCTGACGGCGAGAGGAAAGCCGAACAGCGCGACGATACCGAGCACGGCGGCGAGCTTCGTCGTCACGCCCAGGCCGCCGAGATCGCCGGCCCCGCGGGCAGAGGAGGTCTGTGCGGTCATGGTTACACCTTCTTGATGGCGGTCTTGCCGAACAGGCCCGCCGGCTTCACGGCCAGCACGAGCAGCAGCAGTACGAGACCCGGCACGTCTTTGTAGCCGGTCGAGAGGTAGAACGCGGTCGTGGTCTCGGCCACACCGAGGATCACGCCACCCACGAGCACGCCCATACCGCTCGACAGCCCGCCGATGATCGCCACGGCGAACGCCTTGAGACCGAGCACCGCGCCCATCGTCGCGCCGGTCAGCGTGAGCGGTGCCACGAGCACGCCCGCGAATGCGGCGGCCATCGACGACAGCGCGTACGAAAACGTAATCACCAGACTGGTGTTGATGCCCATGAGCCCCGCAGCGTCGCGATCGTTCGCGGTCGCGACCACGGCCTTGCCGTAGATCGAGCGACGGTTGAAGAACTCCACGGCGGCCATCATGAGCAATGCGCCCACGACGACGAGCAGTTCCATCGGCAGCACGTTCGCGCCCATCAGCTTGAGCGGCGCTTCAGGCAGCGGCGACGGGAACTTGAGATCGTCGCGCCCCCACAGGTTTTCCGCGACGTTCTTGAAGATGATGCCCAGCGCAATCGTGGACATGATCCAGCCGAACTCCGACTTGATGCGTAACGCCGGTTTCACGCCGATGCGCTCGACGAATGCGCCCTGGACAAGACCGAACAGGCAGACGATGGGGATCATCAGCCAGTAGTTCAGCCCGAGGGTGTCGACCAGCGTCAGGCCGACCAGTGCGCCAAGCATCAGCGCTTCGCCCTGGCCAAAGTTCAGGGTGCCGGACGTCGCGAACGTCAGTTGGTAACCGAAGGCGATCACGGCGTAAATCATCCCCAGCGCGATACCGCTGTAGATGAGTTGAATCAGGATGGTCATGCGGTCCTCTCTCGCGAGTGCGAGCCTACGAGCGATGCTCGGGAGGCATTCGATGCGTGCGCCGCACGCCGGTCCCGAGTGCCGGCGGCGGGCAACGGTGGTGTGAAGACAGCGCGCGCGCCCCGCCCCCGTGCCCCCATGTCAGGGGCGCGGAGCGAAGGCGACGCGCGCCGTCGTTCACCCGTCATGGCTGCAAAATGCAGCGCCGGGAGGAGTGAGACTTACTTGGCAGTCGACTTTTCGCGAACCTTGCTGCCCGCCTTGAGATCGGTGTCGTAGGCGTACACGACGCGGCCGCCCTTCACTTCGCCGAACACCGGAATGTTGGCGGTAATGGCGTCGTGATCGTCATGCGTGAACGGACGATCGTAGGTCGTGACCACGCCCTCCACCGGCGTCTTCAGGTCTTCGAGCGCCGCGCGGATCTTCGGGCCTTCCGTGCTGCCTGCCTGCTTGATCGCCGCGGCCAGCAAGTAGATCGAATCGTAGCCCTGCGCTGCCGAGACCGCCGAATCGATGCGGTTGTTCTTCGGCTTGAACATCGCCAGATAGCCGTCGATGAAGGCCTTGCGCTTCGGCGTATTCGGCTCCTGAATGAACGTCTGCGGCATGCGCGCGCCTTCGCCGTTCGCGCCCGAGTTGTCGATGTAGTTCGCCATCGCGAGCGTCCAGCTGCCGATGATCGGCAGCTTCCAGCCGAGCTTGCCCATGCCGTTGGCGATCTGGGCCAGTTCCGGTCCGATACCGTACGTGAGGATCACGTCGGCGCCGGCCTGCTTGGCCTTGAGCAACTGGGCCGTCATGTCGACGTCCTTGATGTTGAACTTCTCGACGGCGACCGGCGTAATGCCCTTGGCCTTGAGCGCTTTTTCCAGGTCCTCACGACCGAGCTGACCGTAGTTGGTCGAGTCGGCGAGAATCGCAGGCTTCTTGAAGCCGCGACGCGTGATGGCTTCTTCCACGATCATCGGCGCCTGAATGCTGTCCTTGGCCGAGTTGCGGAAGACGTAGTTGTCCGGGTACTGAGGCGGCTTGAACTGATCGGTGATGACCGTGCCAGTGGCAACGTTGTTGAACACCGGAATTTTGGCATCCTGATAAAAACGCTGCGACGCCAGCGCCACACCGGTGTTGATGTAACCGACGGTGGCGACCACTTTTTCCTTGTTGATCAGTTCCTGCGCGACCTGCACGCCGCGCTCGTTCTTGGCTTCTTCGTCGCGCTCGACCAGCAAGATCTGACGACCGAGCACGCCACCCGACTTATTGATTTCCGCAGCGGCCAGACGCACGCCGTCGCGCATGGACACGCCCATCGACGACGAGCCGCCGGTGAACGGACCGGACACGCCGATCTTGATCGGATCGGCGGCGATGGCCATCGAGGCGGACAGGGCGAAAGCTACAGCGCCGGCCATGAGCTTGAATCGGAATTGCATAAGGGTCTCCTTCGGTGCGATGCGTTTCGATATGACGCTTTTTGCTGCGATTTTCCTTGGTGTCGCAGGCCCTGCCGTGGATGCGCGATTCACGGGTGTCTCCCCCCGGAAGTCTCCCCGTCGCACCGCCCCGGTCCTTGTAATTCGTGTCGGGGCGATACCGTCAAGCACGCGTCGAACGACCAACCTAGCGCGCCGATTATGTGATCGCTGAGTTTCGCCCGCAAAGGCGGGAATACCCCTACGGAGACGCGGGTTTGCGCCCTGTTAGCGCCATTTGGCGCGGGTTTCCAAGGAGTTTGACGGCACGCGCCCTTGTACGGCGCGTGTCCTGAGAACGGCACGGAGTGCCAAAGAGTTCGACTCGATCGACGGGTCGTAAGGGAGTTGTAAGCGAAGGCGATTATTCGCCGGGCGCGACCACTTCCCGGGTGCCGTTCCGGCCCATCGGCGTGACGAGCCCGGCCGCTTCCATCTGCTCGATGAGGCGCGCGGCACGGTTATAGCCGATGCGCAGTTGCCGCTGCACGGCGGAGATCGACGCTCGGCGGGAATTGAGCACGAACGCGGCGGCTTCGTCGTAGAGCGGATCCGCCTCGGCATCGCCAGCCGATTCGCCGAACAGATCTGTTGTCGCCGCATCCGCAGGGTCTCCCGCGAGAATCGCGTCATCGTAGTCGGGTTCGCCGTACTGCTGCCAGTGCTCCACGACGCGATGCACCTCGTCGTCGGCCACGAAGGCGCCGTGCACCCGCTGCGGATATCCCGTGCCAGGCGGCAGGAACAGCATGTCGCCCTGTCCCAGCAGCGACTCCGCGCCCATCTGGTCGAGAATCGTGCGCGAGTCGATTTTCGACGACACCTGAAACGCGACGCGCGTGGGAATGTTCGCCTTGATCAGGCCGGTGATGACGTCGACGGACGGACGCTGCGTCGCCAGAATCAGGTGAATGCCGGCGGCGCGGGCCTTTTGCGCGAGACGCGCGATCAGTTCTTCGATCTTCTTGCCCGCCACCATCATGAGGTCCGCCAACTCGTCGATCACCACAACGATGAACGGCAGGCGATCCAGCGGTTCGGGCGCGTCCGGCGTGAGCGAGAACGGGTTGCCCACTTTCTCGCCCGCAGCCCGCGCTGCGTCGATCTTCTCGTTGTAACCGGCCAGATTACGCACGCCGAGCGCAGACATCAGGCGATACCGCTTTTCCATCTCGCCGACACACCAGTTCAGCGCGTGAGCGGCTTGCTTCATGTCCGTCACGACCGGTGCGAGCAGATGCGGAATGCCGCCGTAGACGGACAGCTCGAGCATCTTCGGATCGATCATGATGAGACGCACGTCGTCCGGCGTCGCCTTGTACAGCAACGACAGGATCATGGCGTTGACGGCCACGGACTTGCCCGAGCCGGTCGTGCCTGCCACCAGCAAATGCGGCGCGCGCGCGAGATCCGCGACGATCGGCTCGCCGGTAATGTCCTTGCCCATCGCCAGCGCCAGACGCGAGCGATGCGTATCGAACACGGGCGCGGTGAGGATCTCGGACAACCGAATCATCTGACGCTGGGCATTGGGCAGTTCCAGCCCCATGCAGGTCTTGCCGGGGATGGTCTCCACGACGCGAATCGACGTCACACCCAACGCGCGCGCCAGATCCTTCATCAGACCGACGACCTGCGCACCGCGCACGCCAACGGCCGGTTCGACCTCGAAACGGGTGATCACCGGTCCCGCCGACGCGCCCACGACCGTCACCGGCACCTTGAATTCGGCCAGACGCTGCTCGATCAACTGACTAACGGCGGCGAGTGCGTCGGCGGACACGACGTTGGCATGGTCCTGCTGCGTTGCGGGCGAGAGAAGATCCAGCGACGGCAGGTCGTAGTCGATCGCCACGCGCGGCGGCGGCAACTCATAGGGCGTATGCGCAGAGAAATTAGCCGTTTGCGGCGCGTCCGAAGCGGCCATGCCGAAGGACGGCGACGGCGTTGCCGCAACGAACGACGGGATGGCGGGTATCGCCGATGTCGCAGGCGATGCCGGAAGTTGCGCGACGGCAGACGCAGATTCTGATGCAGATTTGGGCGCGACGTCGTGCGGTTGCGGCGTCGGATCGTCGTGCGCAAGCGGCATGCCGTCGGCCCGTGCCCAGGTGCCATCGGCGCGCAAAACGTAATGCGGTTTCGACATCGGCGCAATGTCGTCGTCGACGCTCGGCGACAATGCGGCGGCGGAATCAACGATATCGGAAGCCTCGGAAACGTCGAACGGCGGCGACGCATCCATCGTGTCGAACGGTTCCCGCGACTGCGCCGCCACCCCGTCGGGCGCCTTCACCGGCCCGGCGACCGGCAGGTCGATCCCGCCGACTTCCGGTGAGGCAAGTGGAACAGGCGGGACTGGCTGGACCGGCGGGACCGGCGGGAGTGGCGGGAGTGGCGGGAGTGGCGGGACCGGCATATCGTAAGCCTCGACGCTTGCCAGCACGTCGGCGAACAGGAACCGACGCGGCGGCGCCGAAGACGATGACATCGACGTCGCAGGCACGGTGACGGCAGCCTTCGGCAACAGGACCGTCGGCGGCAAATTCAGCACGTCGGCCGGCGAGAGAGGTGCCGACGAGGTGGACGAGGTGGGCGAGGCGGATGGTGCCGTTGGCGCACGAGGTGCCGCCGCCGGCGTGAGGGTCGTCGGCTCGGCGCAGGCGTCGACGGGCGCCGACTCGCGCGGTGTGGAAACGACGTTCGCCGGATCGCCGTCGACTGTCGCAGCGGCCGCTAGCGACGATGCCGCCGATCGCGCCTCGGAAGCCGGCGCACCGACATTCGCTGTCGCGTCGGCACCGCTCCACTCGCGCAGATCGCGAAGCAGTGCCTCGGCCTCGCTGCGCAATGCCGCCAGTGCATCGAGACGCGCCTGCTCGGCGGCACGCGCCGCTTCCTGCTGCGCAAGCATTTCCGGTGTGGGACCTTCCGGCTCGACTTCCACAGACGTCGGCTCGACATCGTTCACCGACCAATCGATGGGAGAAAACTCGGAGACGTCGGCAGACAGCGGCCTGGCGGCGTCGGCTGCCGACCAGGAGGCGGCGCCTCGCATGACGGGCGCCGTCGCAGGACGCGGGGCAGCCACGTGTGGCGAAGGGAGCGCAGATCCGGCAGATCCGGCACTCGACGTCGTTGGCGATGCCGTCGGTACGGTAGGTGCCGGGGAACGGGAAACCAGCGACGCAGCGGCACCCCCATCGGCATCCATATCCGCATCGGTATCGGTATCGGTATCGGCAAGCGGCGGCTGCGCACCGAGGGCCTGCGCCCGCGGCGCCACCGGCGGCGCGCCACGCGGCGGGATATCTTCCAGTCCCAGTTGCGGTTTGCGGAACGGGCTATGAACGATCGTGCCGCGCAAGTGGGCGGGTGCCATGCCGACAGGTCGACGATATCCCGTCGCCCCCGGAATCGAGGTGGAATTCAGCGGATCAGCCGACGGCGAAGGCGCGGGCGATCCCGGGGTCCTTAATGCGGATGAAGCGGATGACGCGCCCGTCGCGCCCGTCGCCGGCACCGATGCTGCGGGCCGAGCCGCCATCGGCGCGGCACCCGACGATGGCGGCGACGCCGTCATTCGAGGCTCGCGGGACGCCAGCCCCGGCTCGGCGCGCACGAACTCGGTCATTCGCAGCGTGTCGCCGCGACTCGTGCCTGCGGCGTAGGCGCCGCGCGGCAGAACGGGACGCGTTCCTGCCGCAGCACTACCTGCCGCTCCCGCCGCCCCGGCGGAGGCCAGCGTGGCCGCCGCCGCAACGCCGCCTCGCCCGAGCGACGTCCCCTTCCCTGCCGGACGCAGCAAGCCCGCCCCGCCAAACGACGGCTCTGCGCGCGGTGCACCGCGTGTCGTCAACGGCGGCGGCTGCATCGCGTCGAGTCGCGCCCGCTCCTCCTCCGACAATTTCCAGCGCGGCTGCGCGGCAAGTCCACGACGGCGCGGCACGGGCGATTCCGTGAGACTGCCGACGTTGTGATGGCCTTGGCCGAGCGTCGGCGTGAAACCGCCGCGCGCTGCACGGTCACTGCGATCCACAATGTCGAACGACATCTGCGAAAGCCCGCGCACGGGTTCTCGTCTGCCGACATCGGCACGCACATCCCGGGATTCACGTGATTCGCGCGGCTCGAACGATGTCGTATCGTCTTCGTCGTCGGCGGATTTGCCGCGCGAGAACATGCCCCACCACGTGGTGCCGAAAACGAGAGGAAGCGAGAAGATAAGGACGAAACCTGCGACGCCCATTGCGAGCGAGCCGCCCAGCGCGACGTGCAGGCCGTGAGAGAGGGATTGGCCGACGCTGCCGCCAGCCGTATTGCCGTCGCCACCGGTGAGCGCGGCCAGCGTGGCGCTCGACACCATCGCGAGCGGAACGCCAAGCAGCATACGGAGCGTGCCGGGGCCGAAGATTCTTATCTCACCGCCAAGCAGACCCCGTACGCCAGGCCAGCACAACGCCAGCAACCAAAACGTCGACAGTCCGAACCAGCCAAACCCCATAATCGCTCATTGCTTCAGGAAAACCCGGAGAGCGATTGTAGCAGGTAGGTCACAATGCAGCGGGCCTCCCGCACGGACTTTTGCGCACCGGGCGTGGCGGGCGCGATGCTCAGACGTGGCCGTGTGTGCCGGTCGGGCGCAGCGTGTCGGCAGCCTCGGCCGAGAAGCGATCGAGGGCGGCGAGCGGCAGCGCCTCGTCGGGCACCACGAGGCTCAGGTTACGGCGGCGCAACGAGCGCCAGTCGACCTTGGTGAAGATATCCTCGCCCAGGGCACTTTCCCGGGACAGATTCTCGACGCGCACACCACGCGCGCGCAAGACTTCCGACGCATGACGGAACGACGGCTCGATCAGCGTCGCAAACTCGGCATCGAGACGCGTGGGCGCGCGCGTCTGCATCGTCTCGTAAAAGCGTGGCGTGTGCGACGCGTCGCGCAGATCGAGACCGTGCAGGTACATCTCGGTGAAGCCCAGCCATGTCGCCACTTGCAGCGCGAAATACGCCACCGTGCCGCCATGGAAGAATCCGTTGTCGATGTCGAAGCTGAAACCGAGTTCGCTCTCATCGCTGACGAACGATGCGCTGGCCGCGATCCGCAGGTCTGCCCGCAACGCCCGGGTCGTGCGCGCCGCTTCGAGACCTCGCTTGAAAATGTCGTCCACCAGATAGAACCGGCAACCGAAGGCCGACATCGGGAACATTTCGAGCAGACGCGCGAGCACCACCGGCGTGACGAACAACACCAGATCGCGCGCCACGATGCGGCGCGCCAGATCCGGCCGCTGACGCACGAAGCCGGCGTCGAGAATGCAGTAGTAGTCGAATTTGACAGGCGCGACGTGAATCAGCGCAATGGCCCCGTTCACGCCCATGACGTGATGCATCGGCAGCGCCTCGTAATCGATCTCGGCAATCGACGGGCCGCTCGCGATGATGTGGCAAGGCAGGCGTCGCAGCCGTTGCAACTCGGCACGACGCGCGAGCGGCACGTGATGCCCTCGCCAGGTGAATCGTTCGATGGCCCCCATCGCATCGCGCTCGATACGCGCGTGCGGCCAAAGCCGTTCGTTGTGCCGCCACTTCGCCGAATGGCTGTGGCGGTAAACGAGTTTGAGGATAGTCGAAAGCATTGCCGTTGTTTTGGTTAGGTGTTCTGGTTGCGCCGCCTTCATCTTGTGGATGCGCGGTCCTAACCCCGTTACGAATCGCGCGTCGGTCGATTGCCGAGCCTGCGTGAGCCATTTTTCCGCCCTTCCCCTCAGCGTGCGGCGGTGCCCCAGCGTCCATGGAGACCTTGCCCCATCGCGTCGATGCTCAAATTCTGCCATCCGGACTTTGCCCGGGACAAGATTTATTCCAATTGGAAATCTTACGTCGAGTTACCTTTACGCACAGTCCAGAATGAAAGCGCTTGACACGGAAAGCCCCTGTTTATGCGGGTTTTCCAAGCATCACACAGGAAGAAACCGAGACGGAAAGGAAATGTGATGAGAAATGGAGCATTGCGTGAAATACAGACAATGCTGAGTGAAAAACGATGACGGACGTGCGTCCCGCAGCGCGCACCGACCGCGACTGCATGGCAAGCCGCGCTCGGTGCGATGGGAGACGGATGGGAGACAGACGGGAGATGGACGGAGACGATCAGTGCAGCGTCGCGCTTCCGCTGGGATGCGGATAGAAGGACTGCCCGAGTTCGACAAGCAAGGCGCTCAGTTGTGGATCGCGCACGAAGCTCGCAGCCG
Source organism: Pandoraea anhela (assembly GCF_902459655.1). Taxonomy (GTDB): domain Bacteria; phylum Pseudomonadota; class Gammaproteobacteria; order Burkholderiales; family Burkholderiaceae; genus Pandoraea; species Pandoraea anhela. The sequence goes on along the minus strand of NZ_CABPSB010000008.1, from coordinate 91,606 downwards.
ACTCGGCGGCGAGAATGGCTTCGGGCGTCTGCGGGCGTGCAATCAGGAAGCCCTGCACGTAATCGACGCCCAGCTCGGAGAGCGCTTCGAGCGTCGCGGCGTCTTCCACCCACTCCGCCACGCTGCGAATACCGAGGTTTTTCGCCAGGGCGACGATCGCCTCGACAATCGCCAGATTGGCGGGATGCGCCGCCATGCTCTTGACGAACGCGCCGTCGATCTTGATGGCGTCGACGGCCAGATCCTTGAGATACGAAAACGAACTGAAGCCCGCGCCGAAATCGTCGAGCGCGATGCGCCCGCCCAACTGATGGATGCGATCGACGAAGCGTCGGGTATTGTCGAGATCGTGAAGCGCCACCGTCTCCGTGATTTCGATGCACAGCAGGCCGACCGCGCGTTCATGGGCGGCCAGCGTGGCGAAGATATCTCTCACGAAGTGCTCGTCGTTGAGCGACGCACCGGAGAGATTCACGCAAACGAATCGCGTCTTCGACAGTTGGTCGCGGTGCGCATCGATCCACGTCAGCGTATTCGTCAGCACCCATTTGTCGATCATGCCGATGGTGCCGTTCTCTTCGGCTGCGCTGATGATGCGCGACGCCGGCACGATATTGCCGTCCGAATCGCGCATGCGCAGCAGCACCTCGAAGTTCAGCGAGTCCCCCGGCGCCGCCATCTCCATGATCGGCTGCATTTCGAGGAACAGCGTGTTCGGCGTGAGGCCGGCGTCGAGCGCATCGATAAGACGCAACTCTGCCAGCCGCTCGCGGAACGCCGCCGCCCCGCGTTCGTAGACGACCAGTTCCCTGCGGCTTTTCTTGGCTTCGCGGCAGGCCCGGTCGGCAGACGAAATGGCGTCGGGCACGCGCATGTCCGCCGTCAGTTCGATGACCCCGGCCGACGCCCGCACCTGAAACGCCCGCTCCCCGATCTGATACGGCTCGCCGGCGATGGCGTCGACGAGACGGCGCGCCACGGCCGCCGCTTCCTTGATGGTGGCGTCGCGGAATACGACGATGAACTCGTCGCCTCCGGTACGCCCGACACTCTGCTCCGTCGAGAGCCGTGCGCGCATGCGGTCGCATGCCTGACGCAGCACCTCGTCGCCGGCCGCGTGTCCGAACAGATCGTTGACGAGCTTGAACCGGTCCAGATCCAGATAAGCCAGCGCCGCCGGACGTGCGTCCGACAACGTGCGGATAGCCTCTCCCAACGACTTCTCGATGCCGCGCCGGTTCGAAACCCCGGTGAGCGGATCGTTTTCCGCCAGATAACGCAGTTGCTCCATCGTGCGGGCGCGTTCGGTGATGTCCTGCAACGAACCCTCGATGCGCCCGTCGGAGAAGATCGCCTTGACCAGATAGCGGCTCACCCGCCCGTCATCGCGCGGCAACGACAAAATTTCCAGCTCCGATTCGTCGCTGTGCTGCGCCACGTCGAGCAGCATGCGCCACGTGCTCTGGCCGAAGAACTGGTCCCAGCGGAAGGTGCGTCCCTCGGTGCTGGGAATGCCGAGCATGGTGTGGAGTGCGGCATTGCCGCGCACGAACACGCCCTGATCGTTGAGCGTGAAGAGCCCTACGGGCGTGACATCGTAGGCATTGCGCAATTCGGTCTGGGCTTCGAGCTTGCCCTGATGCTCCAGACGCATCTGCTCGGCGATGGCCAGCGCCGCCATCAGGCTCGAGAAGAGCGCCGCCGTCACGCTATTGAGCGCCGACGACAAGGCACGGGCATTGAACGCCGCCGCGATCACTTCGGAAAACGTCGCGAACAGCACGATGGCGAGCGAGGCGCTGTACCAGACGGCGACCCGTGAGCGCGTCAGCACGAGAATGCGCGCCAGCAGGACCAGCACGATCGCGATGCCCAGCGCAGCGACGGCCCACAGCACGGGAATGAAATGCGCATACGGCAAGGCGATCGCCGCACAGCAAAGCACGACACCGGCCCATTGCAGCACCATCACCATCCACCGCATGCCGATAAGCCGCAGCTCGCGCTTGAACAATTGTGTGAACAGCGAATAGGTCAGCACGTAATAGATCGCGAACGTCGCCTTGCGCACCAGCGCGTCCCAATCCATGGGAATGGCCCGCTCCAGCCATTGCGTGTCCGCGCCCAGCGAGTTCGCCGCGAGCCGCAAGTTGCCGATCAGCCACGCGGCGAACAGCACGTAAAGCCATTCCTTGTTGATGATGGCCGTGACCAGGACAAAAGCCGAGAGCGTGAGCAAACCGCCCTCGAGCAGCCCGTTGCTACGGTGAAATTCTTTCTCCGAGATGCGCAGTTCCGGGGCCGGCCAGGCGACGAGCGTCAGATGCGCCGGGCCGGAGAACGTGCCCTGACAGAGCAGCGTGACCGGCTCGACGAGATGACCGAGGTCGATCGCGAAGCCGGCCTTCGACATGCGAATCGCCCCCGTCACGCCGCTTCGGTCGGCGCGGCCGATGGCCGGACTGTCGGGGCTGCGCCAGCAGGCGAGCGTCTGCGCGTGGCGCGAGGGAAATTCGATGACGGTCCGTTCCTGATCGCCCACGGGCGGCACCGTGAAACGGAACCACACGGGGCCTTCGGACAGATGCGTGCTGAATTGCTGGACGGGCCTGACGCGCTCGAGCGCGCCCTGCGCCATCGGTGGATTGAACGTTGCGGGAAAATCGCCCTGCGCCTGAAACGACAGCGTGGTTGCGCCGCGCACGGCGTACTGGCTTTCCTGGAACATGAGCACAATGCCCGAGAGCAGCATGATTGCTGCGGGCACGGCATACAGGGAGATACTGCGGAAGAGTTCGTCGAGTCGCGCCGTGATGCGCCAACGGCGCCGCGCGCCGGTGAGTTCGTTCAACTCATCGGAGAAATCGTTCGTGTTACGGCCGTGATCGTCACGCTCGTTGCCGAGTTCCCCCGCCATATGACTTTTGTGCCCTTATCTCGTTGGTCGCCCCCGTGGTGAACCCCGGTCGAGGCTCGCACGCAAGCTCGCCTCACCGGCCGGGCCGGCCCTGTCCCGTGCCGCCGTTGTTCCGGCTGGCACGGGCAGGTGTCTCTTGCCCGTCGTACTCGTGACTCCCGTTAGCCCCGTCGTCGCAGTCGCTGCCGATGGCACCCTCTGCCGACGACGGGATAACGTTAATTCGCATAACGGCATTACACCGCCAGGCTGTAGCCCGCTGCTACGCATCGTACCTCGTCGGCACCAAAAGATAAATCCCGCAAATGCGCGCCAACACTGGCTTCGACCGGTTCCGGCCCGACTTCGGCCCGACGCTGCGCTACGTCCGGCTCAACCGGCCTATCCTGCTCGCCCGGCATACCGAGTCGCAAGTCGGGATGATGGGTGAGGCACATGTAGGCAAACAACGGGTGCCCAGCCGCCTCCCAGCGCGTGCGCGCCTGCGCCACGTCGAGCGCCAGCACACGGTGGCCGATGCCGCCGACGTGCGCCATCGGAATCAGGTCCTGAGACGGAAAGACGTCGGTAAACATCAGCGCTTCGTATTGGCGATGCAGCGGCGGGCGTGCCGTGATCACCATCCAGTCGATACCCGAGAGCAGGCAGTATTGGTAGAACGCTTTGAACAGCGCCGTCTTGACGACCCGGCCCACCGGCCCGGCCGCGACGCCCAGGCGCGTCGCCTCCGCCAGCGCTGCACTGCCGAGCCATTCGGGCAACGGCGCCGAGTCCTCGAGATGCAATGCGTGAAAGCGGTTGGTCTGAATGCGCATCGTGCCGAGCACGGCCCCGTCGAGCCGGGCGCGCGCCACGAGCACAATGGCCCCCGGTTCGCGATCGCTGGCCTCCGGCTCGCTCAACGTGGCAGCGAGTTCGGGCAGATGACGCCCATAAGCCGCCTGACGCATCGCGACGGCATCGCGCAACGCCGGTTCGTCGCTCGCAATGGAGACGACGAAAGGCAGACGTTCCTCGCGCAATGCCCCCGTATCGAACTTGACAGCCACCGACGGACGGGCGGCGGGCGACGTCGCCCGATGGAGGCTGCCGGTCGGGCGGTCGGCGTTAGTGATCGACAGGACATCCGAAGCTTGTGCAAGATCAAACATGATTGACACTCCTTAGGGTCAAGTAAAGGGTGGGTGCCGTGCAAGGGCGAAGGCGCCGGTGCATCGCACAATTCCTTTCTTGATCCGCTTGAGCGAAGTGTCAAGTGCTTATTTTCGTTGAGTTTTTCACACTCCCGGAGGGAGTGCGACACACATCACCCATTCGTCGTGCCAACGGCCCGGAAAGCCCCGTCGCACCGTATGAAACGGCGCAAAAGCACACGGCGACCGCCTTTCGTCGTCTCCCGGCCCCCCTCTGTTGTCACCTATTTGAGACAGTTGCCGTCCGAAGCATGACGCGGGCAAACAATAACCGCGTTGACGAATTGCCTTGACCGACAGGGTTCGGCATGAGACGACGGGCCTAATGGCCCAGGCCCCGGCCTCGGCCTCTGTCTCGACGGCGACATCCCGACAATCGACGGGTCGTCCCGGTTCGGCACTGGTCCACGATGTCGCACGCGAGCCTTCGCGACGGTTCGACCGACGTGCGCGGCGCAACCTCGACCTCAAGCGAGCGCAATGCCGCCGTGTCATTCGGGCAGCTTGCGCACGCGCTTGCCGGTCGCGTTGCCTGGCTTGATCGACTTGCGCGGCTTGCGAGGCTTACGCGGTTTCGGCTCGATGCCGATGCGTGAATCGCCTGCGAGCGCCAGTGCCGCCAGGCGCTCGGCAACGGCTTCGAACGTGTCCTCCGACTGCGGGAGATAGAGCCATTTCCCGAGCACAGGATGCGGGCGCAACGCCGGAATCTCCTCGATAAGCGACGCATGGTGTTCGTGCGACGTACAAACGAGCAGCCCGTCCCACGGCGCATCCCGATCGATCACGGCGAGGCATTGCCGGCCGTTCAAATAAGCGACTTCAGCGCCGAACATTCGCCTGTGCAAATAAGTCTCGTTGTGCTCGAAAGCATCGAAAATCCAGACAAGCGAATTGCGAATGGAAGATGGCATTGAGGACGACTCGATAAATCCGATTGAGGGATCACACTCTACAACAGGCTCGCAAACCCCGCCACGCTTGCATTACAGACGACATCACAGAAGGCAATTCAAAAACATATTTAACAGGACAATCAAATTTTATTAGCCAAAAACATTCCTTAGAAAATCGAGATAACCGTAACAACTTATTACAACTCACAAAAATACAACGTCGATATTTGTAGTTATCGAATTAAGCATCTAATTTGAACTCAGCCGAACTGCGCCATATGGATTGAACATTCACCACACTCGTTCAGGAGTGCGATATGACGACCCCGCCTCGTGCAGTTGCGTCCGCCAGACCCGCGCAGTGCCCGCTTCCTCTCAAGCCGCTCATTCTCGCGCTTTCACTTTGTGTCATCGGTCAGGCGCGCGCGGCTTGCGACAACGTCGCGCCTGCGAGCGGTACGACCGTGACCTGTACCGGCACCGACGGCGTGGTCGCTGCGCAGCCCGGCAGCACAGGCGTCACGGTCAACGTGCAGCAAGGTGCCAATGTGTCGTCGGTGCGCGCCACGGCCGATGTCGCCACCATCACCGTCGATTCCTCCAGCACCATCAGCAACTCGGGCACGATCGGGATGACCGGCAACAACACATCCGGGCGCGGCGCCGCCATGCTCGGTGCGAACGACAACAACACGCTGGTGAACACCGCGACCGGGGTCATCACCACGTCCGGCTTCGAAAACGACGGGATGGCCAGCAACGGCAACGGCGGCAAGCTCACCAACAACGGCACCATCACCGTCGGTGGCCCGAACGCCTTCGGTATGACGGCGGCGTGGGGGCAATCGTCCGGGCTCGGCCTGAACAGCACGATGGTCAATACAGGCACCATCACCGCGAATGGCGGGGGCAGCCGGGCCATCAGCGTCGTGGGCGGTCAAAGCACAGTGACGAACAGCGGCACACTGATCACGACAGGCGGCACGGCGTCGAACCGCTCGTTCACCGTCTTCATGCAAGGCAACAACAACCGCCTCACCAACAGCGGCAATATCGAAGCCCGTGGGGTGAACAGCGACGCCGTCGTGTCGAACACCGCTTCAGGTTTCACCACGTCGATCGTGAATCAGGCGGGCGGCCAGATCATCAGCCGTCAGGGATTCGGCGTTCGTACGGTCAACGGCACGGTCTCGATCACCAATGCGGGGCTGATACAGAGCGACGTCGGCACCGCCATTGCCATGAACGCCGCCGCGCGCTCGAACAACCTGACGCTGCAAACCGGCTCGCAGATCATTGGCACCGCAGACGGGGGCAACAGCGCGGTGAGCACGGTCAATCTGCAAGGGGCCGGCACCGCGAGCAACCCGTTCGCGAACTTCGGCACGCTCAACATGCAAGGCGAGAACTGGACGTGGACCGGCAGCGGCAACTTCACGAGCGCGCAGTTTCAGAGCGGCGTGTTCGCATTGAACAGCGCGCTCGGCGGGGCGACGTCTCAGGTCGCCTCAGGCGCGACGCTGACCGGCACGGGCACGCTCACGGGCAACCTGACCAACGCCGGCACCGTTCGCCCGGGGGACGGCAGCGGCAACGGCACGCTGACCGTCATGGGCAATTACACGGGGCAAGGCGGCAAGCTCGCCATCGACACCGTTCTCGGCGACGACACATCGAAAGTCGCGCCCCTCACCGTGAGCGGCGGCACGATCGGCGGCACCACGACACTTGCCGTCAACAATATGGGCGGCACCGGCGGCGTGACGACGGGCAACGGCATTCCGATGGTCAACGCCGTAGGCGGCGCAACGTCGTCTGCCGGCGCGTTCACCTTGAACGGTGCGGTCAGTCAGGGCGCCTATACCTACTATCTCTATCGGGGCGGCACGACGCCCGGTTCGGAAAACAGCTGGTTTCTCCGCTCCACCGTGCCTGTCGCGACTGCCGTGACTTTCGTCGATCCGGTCACCGGCCAGACAGTGAACACCGTCCTGTCGCCGGTCGGCGCCGCCGGCAGCCCGCCGACCGCGCCCGAAGGCTCGACGCCGATGCCCATATATCGCGTGGAAGTCCCTGTGTACTCGGTCATGCCGGAAATTGCGCGCGTGGCCGGTTTTGCGCAAATGGGGACCTTCCACGAGCGGCAGGGCCAACAGGGCCTGCTCGACGAGAACGGCTGGTTGCCCGCAGGCTGGGCACGCGTGTGGGGACAAACGGAACAGTTCCGCCCCAAGGGCGGCGTGTCGCCGCAGTTCGACGGGAACATCGGTGGCGTGCAAGTCGGGCACGACATCGTCTCGCGTCGCACGGACAGCGGACACCACGATCACGTCGGGATTCTGGGCGGGTGGACGCGTGCGTCGGGCGACACGCAAGGCAGCGCACTCGGCGCGATGGACACCCATACCGGCTCGCTGGGCCTGGACATCTACAGTGCCGGTCTGTACTGGACGCACGTGATGCCGAACCTCGCGTACATCGACGCGGTCGTGCTCGGCTCCACACTTCAGTACGACTCGAAGCCGGTCAGCGGCATGAACACCAGCACGCGCGGCAAAGCGATATCCGCCTCGCTCGAAACCGGGTGGCCCACCCGCCTGACATCGACCCTGACGCTGGAGCCACAGGCGCAGATCGTCTACCAGCACCAGTCGCTCAACGACCTGACCGACGCCGTCTCCACGGTCTCGTTCGCCAACACCAATAGCTGGCTCGCCCGCATTGGTGCGCGACTGGAAGGCAACTACGACGCAGACCGCGGTTTGCTGCGTCCGTATCTGCTGTTCAATCTGCTGCATACGTTCGGCAACGAGGGCCGCGCGATCTTCGGCGGCACGACGCCGATCGTCTCCAGCGCCAACACCACGGCGGCGCAATTCGGCGTCGGCGTCGCCGGCCGCTTCAACAAGCACGCGAGCGTGTACGCCTCGCTCGCATACCTCACGCAAATCGACGACACGCGCCAGCAGAGCGTATCCGCCACGCTCGGGCTGCGCTGGCGCTGGTGAGCTTAACGCCGCCCGAACCGGCGGCGTTGTCCCGACTGGCTACTGTCGCACGATATCGCCCGGCTTCCACGTCTTGTCGAACGCTGCCGCTTCCGGCCCGTAGATCCGGAAGTAAGCAAACCATCCGCGGCCGGGCACCGTTTTGATCCAATGCGACGCGTCGCCCTTCGGCGGATTCGGCCCGAAGCTGAGCACCACCGGCTTGCTGGTATCGATGTCCTTCAATTCGAACAAGGAACGCAAGGCGGCCTTATCCTGATCGGTCTGCACCTGCGAGCGCGTCTGCGCGTCGTAAACCGTCACGGACCAGAACAGTTTGCCGGGCACCGGCTGGGGCACCGTGAGCGAGTACGACTTTCCGCCGTCCAGATAAACGCCCTGACTGTCGCGAGCACTCAACCAGTAAAGCGACCCGGCACCGGCATCGCGCCGGAACATGGCCGGCGATGTGACGATCGCTTGTGCGAACCAACGGTCGCGCGCATCGAGATCGATACCCGCCGGCGTTTCAAATTGCGCCGCGCCCGGGACCAATCCGACCCATTCCCAATGACGGTCCGCCCAATTCCTGATCTCCGACCTGTCACTGTCGAATGCGGACACCAACATCTGCCCCCGCGCCAGACGCGCTGCGCGCACGAGCAGGTCTTTCGCCTTCGCATCGGGCGCGAACGGCTTGCCCTTCTGAATGCCCACTTCGGAGAGCACACCGTACATCGGCAAAAACTTCTCCTGAATGGGCTCTTCCTGAATGACCTTGTCGAGTTTTTCCCAGAATTGGATGTTGTCTTCCCACTTCAGCAGCGAACTGTCCATCGCGCGCTTTGACGTATCGACGCTTTGCAACGCAGGACCGATAACGCCCTCCGGGCTCCAGCGCTGAACCTTGACGTTCGCGAGCGCAGCCATCGCCTTGGGCACATCACCGCCGACAGGCATAGACCGCAGCGCCAGCAGGTTCTTGAGCGACGGCGATTGCGCGACGTAGTATCCCTCGGACGGGTCCGGCACCTTGCCTTGATAACCCGGCGGCAAGATCAGGTGCTTGCCGCCCTTGCCCGCGTCGGGACCGGGCAACCCCAGATCGGCAACCCACCCCTGGTTGTGATCGTTGACAAGGCCGATGAATGGCCCCGGCGGCAAGTCGATCAGCATCGGGCCACCCGAAAGATCGAGTACCGCCGAGCCGTAAGGGGTATCGGAGTTCAGCGTGAAGCCGACCTGTCGCGGCCCCGTCGCGGCAATCCCCCACTGCTTGCCCTCATCGATCCCCACAGCACGATTGCCGTTGAAGATGCCTTCCATCGACACCGTCGGGTACCAGAACCGATACGCCACCACGGCCCGCTGCAACGCCTCGTCGGCACGGGCATGCTGAGACGCCGCCGGTGTCGGATAGCCCTGCTGAAATGGGTAAGGGTTGGCATCCGCAGCGTGCGACAACGAACTGCTTGCCGACCACCCGAGGACCGCGACCGCGCACAGAAAACGATTCACTCGATTCATTCCCGACACCTCCGCCCTTTATGCAAACGATTGAAAATTACACCTGACAAATAATTAAAATTACGATGAAAAAATCCAAATCCAAATCCAAATCCAAATCCAAATCCAAATCCAAATCCAAATCCAAATCCAATCCAATACTCTTTTACTCACCATAAAAAGTCAAACACCCATTTCTTATAATCCCATTCAACCAAGTCCGCATGCCGGCATCACGCCAACTCCATCGAAAACATATGCCCTCGTGCGGCTCCCGGGGCATCTCAACCGCGCCTCCTGCCCGCAACTGATGCACTTGCGAAGCCACGCCCCGGGCGGCGCCATCAGCGCGCACGCCTCAAGGATCGTTCCGCCACCGTCGAATCGGATAATTTCAATTATCCAGAATTACTCAAACCAAATATTCATCGCAATTAGCTATCAACGAGCCTAAAATCAGACTCCATTACCGCGATTTAAAACCGATCATCGGATAAAGGGGCCACTCATGACGCCAAGCCGTCGATGCGTTGTAACGGGGATGTTGCTGGCCGGCGTTTCCTGCGCTCAGGCGCAGACGTCGGCGGAGGATGCCAACAAGAGCAATAACCCGCTCAACCCGGCCGCATCGTTCAACTTGCAGAACTACTACACGCCATCGATCTTCGGCACCGGCACCCACACCAACGACTTTCTCTTGCGCCCGACCGTCCCCCTCGCGCCGAACGGCATCGTGCCGGTACCGCAGATCCTGCGCGGGACGATCCCGATCAGCACACGTCCCGATCCGAACGGCGGTTACACCACCGGACTCGGCGACATCAACCTGTTCGATATCTTTTTGCTCAATCCCGGGGCGGCCATGGAATTCGGCGTCGGTCCGCTGGTGACAATACCGACGGCGACCGACAAGTCGCTGGGAACGGGGAAATGGCAGGCGGGTCTTGCCGCCGTTGGGGTGCACGCCAGCAAGACCGGATTGCTAGGGGCACTGGTGCAGTGGCAGCATTCGTTCGCGGGACAAGGCGACCGGCCTACGGTGCAGACGCTCACCGGACAGCCGTTCCTCATCTACAACCTGCCCGAGGGATGGTATCTGCGCTCGACCGGCATCTGGACGTTCGACTTACAGCACGGGAGCTACTACGTCCCCGTGGGCCTTGGCGCCGGCAAGGCATGGAAGACGGGCAAGACGATCGTCAACGCGTTCGTCGAGCCGCAGTACTCGGTCGCACATTCGGGCAACGTCCCCAAATGGCAAATCTTCGCCGGGTTGAATTTCACGTTCGGACACTGAGGAAGGCTGCCGATCGGCTTCGTTACCCGCCCGCCGCCGCCCGCAGCGTTTGCGACGAAACGTCGGCGCGAGGATCGATGACGGGCATGGCCGTCTCCGGCGTATAGCGCATGCAGCGATTGCGCCCTGCGGCCTTGGCCTGATACAGCGCACGGTCCGCCCGCTGCACCAGCGACGACAACTCGCCACGTGAACGTTCGTCGCAGGCAATGCCGATGCTCACCGTCGCGGCGACCGCCTCCCCTTGTACGACACGCGCCGCCCGCTCGAACGCCTCGCGCACGCGCTCCGCAATGGCCTGCGCCTCGTTGGCGCCCACGCCAGGCAGGAACAGCGCGAATTCCTCGCCGCCGTATCGCCCGAAGATATCGTCCGCGCGCAGTTGCTGCGACGCCGTACGTGCGAACAACAACAACACGGTGTCGCCGAACGGGTGGCCGTAGGTATCGTTGATTCGCTTGAAGTGATCGAGGTCCAGCAGAAGCAAGGCGACGGGCGCGCGCGCGGTGCCGTGGCGTCGCAACTGCTCGCGCGCGAGACGGGTGAATTCCGGGCGGTTGAAGGCCTGCGTCAGACCGTCGCGGGTGGCGGCGCGATGCAATGCGATCTCGGAACGCTCTTTGCCCAGCGACACCATGAGAAAACTCGCCACGACGATCAGCACCAGCATTTCGGTCGTGGACACCTGCGGGCCGAACCATGCGAGGAATTGCGCGTCGGTCGGACCGAACCAGACGAGCGCGACCGCGCGCGCCGTGTAAAACGAACCGTGCAGTACCGCGACGACGGCCAGCACGATGCTGCTCGGCAGCCGCAGTCCGGACGCCTGCCAGAACTCCTTGGCCGCCATCAGGCTATAGAACGCGAGCAACGAGAAGAACAATACCCCGCCGCTCCATGCATCGAGCGGCCGGGCGAACAGCCATGTCCCCCACAGCAACACGGCCGGTCCGCCGAACACGGCGACCCATTGCACGCTACGACCGTAAAAGCGCCGCGCCCCGCTCCATACCATGGCGAACGCCAGTATTGCGACGGCATTGCCCAGCGGATAAAGCACCGCCAGTTGCGAGCTTCGCGCAGCCAGCAGATAAAGCACAGGCGAGAAGGTTGCGAGCAGGAACGCCAGACTCCACCAGCGCGGAGATTCGGCTTCGTCGCGGCGCAGGGCATCGAGCATGAACAGGATGCCGGTCGCGATGCTGAGCAAAAAGGTCACAAACTGTAGTGTCGGCAGGTCTAACGCCGGCAGCGACAAACCAAGAGCCATAGCTCCGTCCCCCGCACGCATCGCAACACGGACGGTCACCTCCGTCCCGAGCCCAATGCGCAGTTTGAAGTACGGGGGAGAAAACCCTGACTGAACGTTCAGCGGTTCTCAGCGGTTCGTGATGTTGGAGATGGACAAACGCGGCAGCCGCTTGCGCGCCTTATGCGGCGCACCGTCTGGCCGCCCCGGTCCGGCCATCGGTTTCGTGTCTCCATACCCATGGGGCGGGATTCTAGCACGTCAATTTGGGACGGCAACCCGCGCCGAGGCCCACCTGCAAAGGCCGTCTCAACCCACCTTACACTGTCTTTCCGGCAAAGCGCCCGGCCTGGCGGTCTGCGCCATGTACGGCGCGGTGTGTCACATCTCCTGACGACGTCGTGCGGACAGGGCCCCCGCGGTCTGGATCACAAGATCGGCAAAGCGGCGCTCATCGCGCTCGGCGTTCCAGCGCACACGCGGCACGGCGATGTTGATGGCACCGATGGCCCGGCCGTCCTGATTGACGACGGCCGCCGCCGTAGAAATGTCGCCCATGAAGAACTCGTCTTCCGTGTGCGAATAACCTTGCTTGCGGATGCGGGCGAGCCGCTCCTTGATCTTGCGTGGCTGCGCGACGGTCGCCGGCGTGAACTGGACGAGATGGGTGCGCGCGAGGATGTCGTCGATTTCGGCGTCGTCGAGTGTGGCGAGCATCGCGAGCCCGGGCGCCGTGCAGTACGCCGGCAGGCGCGACCCCACGATCACGTTGGCATTGAATACACTACGGCTCACGATACGCAGCACGAAGACGATATCGGTATCGAGCCGCACGGTCAGGTTCGTCGCCTCCTCCGTTTCCGCCGCCAGTTGCTGAAGATACGGGGCGGCGCGACTCACCAGTTCGTTCGAGACGAGATAGTGATAGGTGAAGTCGAGCAGCTTCGGTGAGAGTTCGTACTTCTTGCTCTGCGGATCCTTGAGCAGATAACCCAGCGCCGAAAGTGTGAACGTGAAACGCTGCGCCGCACTGATATCGAGGCCCGTGGCGGCCGCGATTTCGGACAGCGACAGGTGCCGCTTCGATCCGTCGAACGCCGTCAGCACTTTCATCGCCTTTTCGACGGAGTTGACATATAGCGTGGATTCGGTCGACGCGATCGCCCCTGACGTCGCCTCCGCAGTCACGGTCTTGTCTTTGGCTCGGCTGCGAGGTGTTTTGGTGGTGGCCACGGTGATATCGGTGTTGAACGAGTTTGACGGAATTATCTCATAAAAATAACTTCCTATCTTTATGCGATAACCCGTCGCACCACATTCCGCTCACCTGAGCGCGCTCGCCTCCCATGCGCCATGCGTGTCGCGCGACAACAGGTGCTTGCGGATCCGCTCGGACGGCGTCGTCTCGAAGTGCGAGGTCTCGCGGTAATAACGCGGCCGCTGGTAGCTGGGAAGACGCACCGACGCCCATTGCGACAGCGTCTCCCAATCGGGCGCCGTGTCGCGAAATTGCACGTAGAGCATGACATCCTGCTCGCCGATCTCGCTCGCCACGCCGATCGCCGCGCACGCCGCCACCGCCGGATGCCGCGCGAACACGCGCTCGATCTCCCACGCCGACACGTTCTCGCCGCGCACGCGCATGCTGTCGGTGCGACGGCCAATGAAGACGAGACTGCCGTCGGCGCTGCGTCGCGCACTGTCGCCGGTGTAGAGTTTGCCGTCGCGCAACGCCTTGGCCGTGGCTTCGGGATTGTCGAGATATCCCGGCAAGAACACGCCTTCGACATCGCTCGACAGCACGATCTCGCCCGGCTCGCCGTCCGCGACCGGCTGCCCGTCATCGTCGAGCAGCGCAAGCGTCAACCACGGCAAGGCGTGGCCGATGGACCCCGGACGATCGGCGTCGTTGAGCGTCGCGAAGCTCGAACACTCCGTCATGCCGTAGCACTCGCGCAAGGCACATCCGAGACGGTCGCGCGTGGCGTCCCAGGCGCTCGCCGACACCCCCGCCCCCCAGGCCACCCGCAGCGTGTGGGTCGCCGGCTGGGCGTCTCGCGGCAGTTGCATGAGGATATCGAGAATACCGCCGAGGTAATGCAGATGCGTCGCCCCCGCCTGCTCGCACTGTTGCCAGAAGCGGCTTGCAGAAAATCGCTCGACCACGTGCATCTCCACGTCCGCAAGAAAAGGCAGCAACAGCATTTGCGCCCCCCCGATGTGACACAGCGGCTCCCACAGGAACAGCCGGTCGCCATCGCCTGCGTCGGCCACGCGCAGCGCGGCTTCGCTGGCGATGCGCATCATGCGATGCGTGAACAGCACCCCTTTCGGCGCACCGGTCGTGCCCGAGGTGTAAATAATGCACAGCACGGAGGCCGGCGTGACGTTCGCCGCCACAGGCGCAGCGCCGGCATACGCGCCCGCCTGCGCCATGACGTCGGTCAGCCAGTGACGTGCGACCTGGGTGCCGTGATGTCCCGGCTGCCCGGCGGCCAGCGCGACGCCGGCATCCAGCACCGCCGCGAACGACGGCTCCGAGATCAGTACTTTGGGCTTCGCATGGCTGAGCAGATACTCGATGCCGTCGCCCTTCAAGCGCGTGTTGACCGGCACCCATACGAGTCCGGACAACATGAGCGCATAGATCAGCGCAATCTGCGCGGCGCTGTTGCCCAGCATGACGGCCACGCGGTCGCCGGGCGCCAGCCCCTGCGCGGCGAACCACGCCTGCATCGCACCGACACGCGCGGCCATCTGCGCGCGATCGATCGCCTCGCCCTCGAAGACGACAACCGGCTTCGTCGACGTCCCGCGAAGCCCCGCCATGAGCAGCGGCACAACGTCGAGCCGGTCGCCCTCGGCCCGCTGCGGGAAGTATTGCGTATAGGGATGTGAGGGATGTGAAGCCGGCTGAGAAGACGACGTCTGCGCATTCACCGGCGCGACTCGGACAACGTTGGACATAGGCATACGAGAATCCGCAGATATCAATAGCGCTTGCGTTTGAAGAGAGAGGACAGCCAGACGACGAGCACCATCAGGAACACGAGCGACGTGGCGACAGCGGCCAGCGTCGGCGTCACGGCCAGTTGGATGTCGTCCCACATCTGTTTCGGCAGCGTGGTGTTGATCCCGCCGGAGACGAAGATGGCGATGGTCAGGTCGTCGAACGAGACGATGAACGCGAACAGGAACGCCGAGCCCAAGCTCGCCGCGAGCAACGGCAACAGCACGGTCCGCACGCGGGTGAAGGCCGACGCGCCGAGCATCTTGGCGGCGTCGTCGAGTCGCCAGTCGAAGCGCTTGAAGCTCGCCGACAAGGTCACGACGACGTAGGGAATCGCCAGCACGGTATGACCGATGACGAGGCCCGCATTCGTGCCCGCCAGCTCCCAGCGGGCGAACAGGTACAGCAGGCCGACGGCAACGACGATGCGCGGCACGATCAGCGGGGCGATGAACACGGCGAACAGCGGCTTGCGCCAGCGCGACGGCAACCGCACAAGCGCGAGACTGGCGCCGAAGCCGAGCACGAGCGCCAGGGCCGCCGTCGCGAAACCCACGCCGAGCGAACGCAGCAAGGCCGCCTGCCACACGCTCGATTCGAGAAACGCCACGAACCATTTGACGGTGAAGAGTTCCGGCGGGAACGCCACGAAGGATTGCCGGGTGAAGGCGAGCGGCACGACAAACGCAATCGGCAGCACCAACGCCAGCACCACCGCCCACGTGTACGCTTTGAGACCCAGCCCTCCCTCCACCCGCTCCCCGCCTCGCGAGAACGACAACTTGCCGGCGATACGCCCCACGGCGATCAGCGCCGGCAGCATCCGGCCGCCCGCCCCGGCGGGTCGCTCAGGCGCTTCGCCGGCCAGCGACGACAGCCCCACAACCCGGTCGTAGGCGAAGAACACGACGATCGAGCACAGCAGCAAGACAGTTGAGAGCGCCCCGGCGAATCGCAGGTCGAACAACTCCAGCACCGACGAGATGACCAGTTGCGCCACCATCGATTCGCGCGGCGACCCGAGCAGCGCGGGCACGATGAAGAAGCCCAGACTCGTGATGAAGACGAGCAGCCCTGCCGCCGCAGCGCCCGGGCCGGAGAGTGGCAGGAAGACCGTGAAGAAGCCCGTCGAACGATCGGCACCGAGCGTTTGCGCGGCCTGCACGAGTTGCATGTTGATGCCGCGCATGATCGGCAGCATCGTCATGACGGCCAGCGGCAGCATCGCATGCACCATGCCGATCAGCACACCGGTCAGCGACGGCGCGAGCGTGCCCGACATGTCGATCAACCCGAGATGCGCCGCCACGGTCGTGAGCAACCCCGTGCGGGACAGCAGCAGCATCCATGCGTAAGTCTTCACGAGGTAACTGGTCCAGAACGGCAGCACGATCCACAGCAACCAGCGCTCGCGCGAGCGCGCCGACAGCCGGGCGAGCAGATACGCCACCGGATAGCCGAGCAACACGGACAGCGCGGCCGTCAGAAACGCGATCCAGAACGTGGAACCGAGCACCTTGACGTAGACGGCCGAGTGCGTCATGCGTGCGAACTGCGCGACGGACAGCGTGCCTTCGCCATCGTAAAGACCGCCTTGCAGAATCTCCACGACCGGCACGATGAAGAAGACGGCCAGGAACAGCAGTGCGGGCAAAGCCGGCAACCCGCGGGCCAGATGTTTCGGCCAGGCAAAACGAGGCCCCGCCTGAGGCAGGCGTTGAACAAGCCACATGGCAAATACTCCTGAAGCGAATGACCCGGGCGCGTGCTCGCACGCCCGGAAGGCAGCTCAGCGCGTGAGCAACGTGGCGCGACTCTGGTCCCACGCCAGTCCGACGCGATCGCCAACGCGGGGGGTCAGCTCGCGCGGGCAGCGCACGGTGAAGTCCGCGATGCCGCCAGCGGTGCCCGACGCATCCCCCGGGCCGCCCTGCCCCAGCGACACAATGGCGCGCGTGTCGGCGCCGAGAAAGACGACCTCGCGGATCGTGCCGGCGAGCGCGCCCGCTTCGGGCGACGTCAGACGCGCAGCCTCCGGGCGCACCAGCAGACTGGCCGCGCCCGCCGCCGGCAGATCGGGGCTTGGGCCGATCGGCACGAGACGCGTCCCGTCGTTTTCACCCACGTTGTTTTTGCCCCCGTCTTTTCCACCGACCCGCAGGGCTACGCGACCGTCCGGCAATCGCTCCACCACACCGTCGAGCAGATTGGAATGCCCGAGGAAATCGGCGGCGAAACGCGTCGCCGGACGGTCGTACAACTGCGCAGGCGTGCCGATCTGCTCGATGCGCGCCTGATTCATCAGACAGATGCGATCGGACAACGTCAGCGCTTCATCCTGATCGTGGGTGACATAGATGAACGTCGCGCCCAATTCCTGATGCAACCGACGGATCTCCAGTTGCATGTGCTCGCGCAACTTCTTGTCGAGCGCGCCGAGCGGTTCGTCGAGCAGAATGATCGACGGGCGAAAGGCGAAGCAGCGCGCCAGCGCGATCCGTTGCTGCTGACCGCCCGACAACTCCGAGGGCAGACGTTGCGCAAACGCCTGCATCTTGACCATCGCGAGCGCCGCATCCACGGCCGGGGCGAGCTCGGCGCGAGGCAGTTTGCGCATGCGCAGGCCGTAGGCCACGTTCTCCCAAACCGTCATATGCGGAAACAGCGCGTAGCTCTGGAACACCATCCCGATGCCGCGTTTGCCCGGCGCTTCCCGCGTGGCGTCGCGCCCGTCGATGAGCAGTTGACCGGCGCTGGGTTCGACCAGCCCCGAGATCATCTGCAACAGCGTGGTCTTGCCCGAGCCGGAAGGCCCGAGCAACGTGAGAAATTCCCCTGCCGCGACCCGCAGGTCGGTCGGCAGAAGCGCCGGGGTCTCGCGATATGTCTTGGCGAGACCGATAGTTTCCAGTTTGGTACTCATGTTCGTGCTCATCCTGCTTCGCTACTCCGGGGTTCGCGACGCTTACGACAACAACCACGCATTGAAACGCTCGGTGGCCCTGGCACGGTTCTCGGCCCACCACTGCGGGCTCGGCAGACGCATGCCCTTGAGGTTGGCAGGCGCGGTCGGTAACAACGGTGCACGCGCTTTGGGAATGCCGTCGAACGCCTTGAGGTTGGTCGGGCCGTACGCCAGATCCTGCGTGATAAGCGCCTGTCGCGCCGGGTCGCCGCAAAAGCGCACGAACTGACGCGCGAACTCGGCTCGTGGCGTGCCCTTTGGAATGCCCCAGCCCTCGATGGAGTACAGCCCCTGGTTCCACACGATCTTCACCGGCGCATTGTTGTCGATGGCCGCCTGCGCCCGCCCGTTCCACGTCGACATCATGTCGACGTCACCGCTTTGAATCGCCTGCATGGCCTGCGCACCCGAGGTCCACCACAGGTTGATGTGCGGTTTGATCTTGTCGAGCGACTTGAATGCCCGGTCCAGATCGAGCGGATAGAGCTTGTCGATAGGCACACCGTCGGCCATGAGCGCCTGCTCCAGCGTATCGAGCGGGCTGCGGCGCAGCGAACGGCGACCGGGGAAACGCTTCACGTCCCAGAAGTCCGCCCACGTTTGCGGAGCGTCTTTCGGGAATTTGTCGGTGCGGTACGCCAGCACCGTCGAGTACACGTCGACACCAAGCCAGTCGGGTGTCACGGCTTCGGGCATGATGCCGGGGAAGTCGCTGGCCTTCATGCCGACGGGTTCGAGGAAACCCTTCGATTCGAGATAGGGAATATCGGCCGAGAGCGTGAGCGTGGTCACGTCCCACACGAAGTTTTTCGTCTGCACCATTGCCGCGAACTGCGCGACCGGCTGCGAGTCGCGCGCCACACTGACCACCTTGATACCGGTCGCCTTCTCGAACGGATCGTAGAAGGCGCGACGATACGCCACGGTGTACGGGCCGCCCGGGTCCGAGACGATCAACTGCCTGGCCTGTGCGAACGCGGAACGCGACGCCGTCAGCGGCAATGCGCCAGCCAGCGCGGTAACGCCGGCCACTTGAAGCAGGCGGCGACGGGACGGGTTTTGCGGGTCGTGCGATTCAGACATAAGAAACTCCGCTTTGCAGCAGGCACGCGCGCCGCGCATGCCCTGTGTGGGGAGTCACGGCGTGCCGCGCATGCCGCGCGCCGTGACGGCACTTCATTCGATGACGATCGCCTCAGGGCACGCCTTCGGTGTCAGGCCTTCGCGCCTTCGGCCTTGGCCGCACGTTTGGCGAAGAAGGCGGCCATCATGCGCGCCGGCTCACCCGACTCGTACGACTCGCGCTGAATGCGCATGCCGGCTTCGATGGCGTCCTGAAACGTACCTTCGGTCATTTCGCGAAAGCGCTGCTTGTCCAGGCGCATCGCCACCGGCGGCTTCTCGGCGAGTTCCGTGGCAATCTCCAGCGCCTTGTCGAACACCTTGTCTTCCGGCACGAGGTGATGGATAAGGCCCAGACGGTGGCTCTCGTCGGCGTCCATCAGCCGACCGGTGAGCGTGAGTTCGATGGTGCGCGACAACCCCAGCATGTGATTCATGATCCACGGGCCGGTCGTGCTCGCGATCCCGGCGTTGATCTCCGGCTGCCCCATGCGCACCCCCGGATGCCCCACACGGATATCGCCCAGCAACGACACCTGGAACGCCGAGCCTGCGGCCGTGCCGTTGAGCGCCATCACCAGTGGCTTCTTCAGACGGCGAATCACGTCGTAGTAATGCTCCCATCCCTTGATCCACTCGATGGCGGTGTCACCGTCGAAGTGCTTCGCTTCGGCCAGATCCTGCCCGGCAGAGAAAGCACGCCCCGCCCCCGTCATGATCACGGCAGCCACGTTGTCGTCGGCATTGAAACGCTCAAGCGCATCGATGATCAGTTCGCGCATGGCGATGGTCCAGGCATTGAGCGCCTGCGGGCGATTCAACGTGATCACGGCAACCTTGCCCACCTGCGTAAAGAGAACTTCCTGTTCCGATTGCTTTGCTGTCTCGCTCATTTGAACTCCATGGACATCGACGCGTGACATCACGCGTGCATTGAGATGACGACAATGCGGCCAACGCATTTTTTCGCTAAACAGTTATCTCAGTGCAATAACTGTTATTTGAAAGAAATATAGTTATTTCAAAAAAATGGTGCAAGCTGAATCGATTCAGGGTTTACCTCAGGCGGTTGCACCTGCCGACGCCCGCGGTGCATTGCCGTACCGCGGGCCCGACAACCTTGACGGTTGTCAGCCGCCGGGTTCGACCTTGCCGGGGAAACGATCGACGAGAAGGCATTTAAGGAGGAAATCCCGATGCTTTCGGGATCGACGCGCGTGCGCTTTCCTATACCCATGCCCTGTGAGCATTGGGCGACGCAGCGTCGGGAGATTCCTGGATTGGCGCGCGGCGCGCGAGAGGAGGAAGAGGAAGAGGAAGAGGAAGCGAAAGAGGAGGAATGTCCGGCACGCGGCGTGCGCTCGGCGTGGCACGACTTCAAGGCGCGCCATGACGTCTCAGCCAGGGCCTTTGCGGCCCGGATGAGCACGCCGGCATCGCAAAATAGAAAATGGAAAACGAAAAAGCGTAACGCAAAGCAGCGTCGTTAGGGCCCGGCATCCGGGCAGGCGCAACGCGTCAGCGCGACGCTTCCTTGTGCTTGCGCAGGCGCCGGATCGCCTGCAACTGCGCCACCGCTTCGGCCAGTTCGCCCTGGGCCTTGGCGTAATCGATGTCGCCCGTCTGCTGCTCCAGCAGCGCTGCGGCAGCCTCGCGGGCGCGCTCGGCGCGCGCCTGATCGAGACTTTCCGCACGCATCGCGGTATCGGCGAGAACCGTCACCCGATCAGGCTGGATTTCGACGAATCCGCCAGCGATATACAGAAACGTTTCCGTGCCGTCGGACGCCTCGATGCGCACAGTGCCCGGGCGCACGCCCGAGAGCAACGGCGTGTGCCCGGGAAGCACACCCAACTCGCCCGCCGAGCCGGGCACCTCCACGAAACGCGCCTCTCCCGAGAAAATCGACCGTTCGGTACTGACCACGTCCACCTTGAGTAAAGCCATGTGTTTCACTTCTCCCTGCGTTGCGCCGTCGACGACGCGCATTGCCTAAACCTGCCGCGGCGCCGTCGCAACGCCGTCATTGTCGTATTGACAGCATAACGCGGGCACGGCGAGAACCGTGCCCCGTTGATTACAAAGTCCGTGGCGTGGCCACACCGAGGTCCGTCGCCATGTTGAGCAACGATTCCCAGATCGGCGGCGTCAGATCGACATGATCGTGATGCTTCTTGCGATTCTCCGCCTCGTACTCGCCCGGGTATTGCACCCGGTCGAAGCCCGGTTGCGGCGGGCACGACGTCAGATAATCGATGAACGCTTCCACCTCGTGCGAGCGCCACGTCGCCGCGAAGTCGACCTGCGGATTGAGAACGATGGCGAACATGTTGTTCGTCGCCACCCCGGCACGCGGATGCTCGGGTTGAATCGTGCCGCCGCCAGACAGCACACCGGCGAGCAACTCCGTCACGATACCCAGCGCGTAGCCCTTATGTCCGCCGAACGGCAGCAGCGCACCGAACGGCTCGGTGAAGAGCGCATTCGGATCCGTGCTCGGATTGCCGTAGCCGTCGATCAGCGATCCGGGCGGCGCCTGCTTGCCCTCCGCCGCCAGCACGCGCGCCTTGTTGATCGCGATGGCGCTGGTGGCCATGTCGACCACCAGCGGCGGACGATTGTTCGGCAGCGGCCCGGCAAAGCACAGTGGGTTGGTCGTCAGACGCGGCTCGCTGCCGCCGAACGGCGCGACCATTGGCTGACGGTTCGTCACGTTCGTGAACGCCATGAACACCAGCCCCTGATGCGCCGCCATCTCGCCGTACTGCCCCATGCGCCCCAGATGGTGACTGTTGCGTAGCGTGAGAATCGCCACCCCCTTATCGAAGGCTCTCGCAATCGCGTGCTCGACCACGAACTTGCCCACGTGCTGACCGAACCCGCGATTGCCTTCATACAGCAACAGGTTGCCGTGGTCGGTGAGCACGGTCGGGCGGCCGCTCGGATTGACCTGCCCGTCCTCCAGCACCTTGCGGTACGTCGGCAGAATCGACAGGCCGTGACTGGCATAGCCGACGCGATCCGACTCGACGAGGTGTTGCGCGACGTCGAGCGCGATGTCGTCGGGCACGCCTTGCGCGAGTAACAGTTGCTTGCCGAAATCGACGGCATCTTTCAGGGGAATTCGCATTGTGACTCCTTGTTCAGCGCACGCGTGATTACAGCCAGCCCAGCCAGCGCCAGTACGTTGCGGCGAAAACGAGCAGCAAGGCGTAACCGATGACCGTCACCACGATCCCGACACGCGCGAACTGCTTCGCGGTGAACGTGTCGGTTCCCAGACAGACCATGTTTTGCGGTGCATTGATCGGCAAGATAAAGCCGAAGCTGACGGTAAAGCCCAGCAGCATCGTCATGCCAAGACGGTTGAAATCGCCCGGCAAGGTTTGCAGCACCGCGATCAGAATCGGCAGCATGGCCGAGGTCAGCGCGGTAGCGCTGGCGAAACCAAGGTGAATGAGAATGAGGAATGCCGCCAGAATCGCGAAGATCCACAATGTCGGCAGCGAATCGAGCCCGGTTGCTGCAACGACGTGGTTGCCGAGCCACTGGCCCGCCTGAGTCGTCAGCAATGCGGTGCCGAGGCTGATCCCCACACCGAACACGATCACGGTGCCCCAGGGAATGCGCGACTGCACGTCCTTCCACGTCATCACGCCAAAGCGCGGGAGCATCAGCACGACGAGACCGACATAGGTGACCGACGTCGTATCGAAGCGATGCAGCTTGCCTTCCGTCGCCCAGAACAGCAGCAGTCCGATCGACACTGCGAGCAAACGTTTCTGGGCGCTCGTCATCGGCCCCATCTCGCGCAACTGCGCTTCCACCGCTTCTTTGCCGCCGGCGATGGCGTCGGCCTCGGGCGGCATCATCTTGAGCACCAGCACCACGAGAATCACCGACATGATGACGGCCCACGGCGCCCCCGCGACCAGCCACTCTGCCCACGTGATGCGGTCGCCGAGCATCTTGTCCATGAAGCCCACGGTCAGCAGGTTCTGCGCGGCGGCCGTCTGAATGCCGACGTTCCAGATACTGGTCGCCTGCGCCACGATGATCATGACGCCGGCCGCGATGTTCGAGCGCTTGTCCACGCCGAACGCAGCGATCACGCCCATCATGATCGGCACCACACAGGCGCTTCGGGCCGTGGCGCTGGGAACGACGAGCGACAGAAGAATAGTGACGGCGACCGCACCGATCATCACGCGGCGCGTGCTGGTGCCGATCTTCGAGAGCGTGACGAGCGCGATGCGCCGGTCGAGCCCGGTGAGCGTCATGGCCGCCGCGATGAACAACGCGCCGGCGACGAGCGCAAGCGCAGAGTTCGAGAAGCCCGCGAGCGCCATGCTGATGGCGCGCGACGTTCCGTACTCGACGCCGGGATCTTGCACGGTGGGCGCGGTGCCCACGAGGAATGCCATCAACGACGTGATGATGATGGCGCTCGCTTCGTACGACACGGCTTCGGTAATCCACACGACCACGGCGAAGGCGAGAATCGCCAGCATGCGGTGGCCCGCGACCGGCAGGTCGTCGGGCATGGGAATCAGGAGCACGGCAATCATCACGATCACACCGGCGATCAGACCGATGGGAATCGCTTTCTTCTGGGGGGGGCTTTGCACAGACACGTCAGGCGTGCTCATAAGGGGGCTCCAGAACGGAATGGCATGCCGGCAGCCGGCATGCCTTGAGGAAATGCCACGCTTGAACTGCGGAATAATCCTAACCGCATTGAACTTCGCGAGGCAAGCACGAGGCAAAGGCATGCACCGCGGGCTTTGGGGTCCGAACGATGCATGGATGCGATGCGCACGAGTGCGGGGCAGAAATCACGAAGCGCCACCACTCGTACGTCATTCGCACGAGGTGTCGAAAGCCGGTCAACGTGGCGGTGAATGGCGCATGCGCGGCGGTGCGTCGGCAACATTGGGGGCAAGCGGACACACGGTGTGCAACGACTGCGCCGAAGGTGCGCGTTGCAGCGAGTGCACTCACTGTACCTAGTGCGTTGAGCGCATTGAGTGTGCTGAATGCGCCGCTGCGCAGTCGGTTGCCGACATACCGTGAAGACGGGAACGTTTAGAAGTGCAGTCCGAAGTATTCCGGCGCCCCGGCGAAGAGCTGGGTGCTCAGTACGGGATGCGTGAGTGCACGATGCCACACGGTCTGATACAACCCCGTGAGTCCGGCGCGCGGCCCGGTGACCATGCCGTCCGCCCCCATCGTCAGCCCGGCGTTGCCCAACGTTCCGCTCAGCGTCCGACCGCTGACGATGACCGGATCTGCTGCCCACGCCCCCGCTTGCGCAAACACATCGCGCCATGGCGCGGGCGCCGCACCGACGAGTGCGGGCGGGGGTGAGCCGGGAGGCGCGTAGGCCGACGCCCGGGCCGCACGCTTCGCGCGTGCGGCCCGCGACGGCCGGACGCCATGACCCGCACTGGCGGCGGTGGGCTTCGTCGCCACCGGCGCACCGGTTTGACTCGCGGTACCCGGGGCGTTGGCGGCATGTGCCGATGCCGCCAACCAGAAGCCACACAACAACGCCAGCGCCGACGTGGCGCCCATCAGAGGGGTAAGCGACTTCGTCATGACATCCTCGTGTGCCGGCGGTGATTCCCGCCTGTCCTGATGAGAACAGAGCAAATTTCGGACCACGAGGGACAACCTGTTGATTTTTATGCACTTCCAATTCCGCCATTCGCGTGAAGTCCGAAAAATTTCCGAGAAGTGTTTCATTTCAGAAACATTCGGCAGCCGCGATCGATCATCGGCGTCACGCGCGCAAAAGCCTTGTGGGCCGGTGCACACGCGCGCCGGTGAAGCACCGATCGACTTTCGACACCCTCGATTGTCGGCTTGCGTTTTGCCTGGCGCATTGACGTGGATCAATGAAAGTGCACGACCGTGCGCAAACCCCGATTGACGGGCACCGGACCTTATGGCGCATCCATCGCTCGGTGAAACGGCAGATGAGCATCGGATCGGTGCTGGACAGGCGCGGGACAGGCGTGGGACAGGCGCGGGACAGGCGGTGTGCGGCATGCGGCGAAGACCGATCCGGACATCGGACGTCTCCGAAAAGCGGGGGCTCGTCCGATGTAAGGCGCTTGTCTCTGGCACAATCGCTCAACGCTAGCAGCACAGGGCATCGACACGCAGGTCGCGACAGTTCGCACCCGTGCGATGCGCCAAATGACAAAAGGAGTCAGCAATGTCCCAGTTCGATGTGGATCTGTTCGTCATCGGTGCCGGTTCGGGGGGTGTGCGCGCCGCGCGCGTCGCCGCGCAGTATGGCGCCCGGGTAAAAGTGGCCGAGGAGTTTCGCGTCGGCGGCACGTGCGTCATTCGCGGATGCGTGCCGAAGAAGCTGCTCGTGTACGCAAGCCGCTTTGCCGACGAGTTCGAAGACGCCGCCGGTTTCGGGTGGCAGGTCCCCTCGCCCACGTTCGACTGGAAAACGCTGATTGCCCGCAAGGACAGTGAGATCGCGCGACTCGAAGGCATTTACACGACCAATCTGGAACGCGCAGGCGCGGAACTCGTCGCCGCGCGCGCTGTGGTGGAAGGCCCGCATACGGTCGTGCTGCCCGCCACCGGCGAGCGCATCACGGCACGCCACATTCTGATCGCCACCGGCGGTCGCCCGGCCGATCAACCGCACTTCGTCGGGCGCGAGCACGCCATTTCCTCCAATGAGGTGTTCCATCTCGAAGCGCTGCCCGAGCGCATCACGATCATCGGCGGCGGCTATATCGCATTGGAGTTTGCCGGCGTGTTTGCCGGACTGGGATCGAAGGTCACGCTCGTGCATCGCGGCCCGCATCTGCTGCGCGGTTTCGACGAAGAAGTTCGCACGTCGCTCGAATCGGCTTACCGCGAACGAGGCATCGAGATCGTGCTCGAACGCACCATCGAGCGTGCGGAGAAAATCGGGGAGCGTCTGCGCATCACCCTCTCGGACGGCAGCGCACACGATGCCGATGTGCTGCTCAGCGCTGCGGGGCGCATACCCTACACACAAGGGCTCGGGCTGGCTGCCAGCGGTGTGGCGCTCAACGATAAGGGCGCGGTGATCGTGGACGAGTTCTCACGCACGAACGTGCCGTCGATTTTCGCGGTCGGCGATGTCACCGATCGCGTGAACCTCACACCGATGGCGATTCGCGAAGGTCAGGCGTTTGCCGATACGGTATTCGGTGAGCGTCCCACACGCGTCGATCACAAGCTGATTCCGACGGCCGTATTCAGCACCCCGGAGATCGGCGTCGTAGGGCTGACGGAAAGCGAAGCCCGTGCGCAGTATGCGCAGCTCAAGGTGTTCAAGGCGTCGTTCCGTCCGCTCAAGGCGACACTGTCGGGCCGGCAGGAGAAGATTCTGATGAAGTTGCTGGTGGATGGCGCAACCGACAAAATCGTCGGTGCGCACATGGTGGGGGATCACGCAGGCGAGCAGGTGCAGTTGCTCGGTGTAGCGCTCTCGATGGGCGCCACGAAGGCCGACTTCGACCGCACGCTGGCCGTGCATCCGACCGCCGCCGAAGAATGGGTGACGATGCGCACGCCGGTCGCCTGAGTTGCCGTCAGAGGCTCTGGTACCACACGCCGAAAATCGCGATCGGCGTGAGCACGAGCAGTAGCAAACGCCACAGGGGGATGAACCACTGCGCGCGGGAACCTTCGAGCACGGTGCGCGCTTCGGGCCAGATGCGCGCACCGACGAAGACCGCGATGCACAAACCGCCGGCGGGCATCAGCAAATTGACGGTAACGTAGTCCATCAGATCGAAAATCGTCCGGTCGAAAATTCGCACATCCGACCAGATGCCGAAGGACAACGCGGCAGGCGCGCCGAAGAGGAACGTCGCGACGAGCACCGCAACGACTGCCCGACCACGGCGCCACCGGTACTCGTCGATGAGAAATGCCGTGACGGGCTCGAACAGCGAGACCGCCGACGTGATCGCCGCGAAAAGCAGCAACGTGAAGAACGCGATGGCGATAGCATGACCGAACGGCATCTGCGCGAAGATCGCCGGCATGGTGATGAACGTCAGCCCGGGGCCTGCGTCGGGGGCGACGCCGAAAGCAAAAACGGCAGGAAGAATCATCAGTCCGGCAAGGCAACACGCCAGCGTGGCGAGCGTCGCGACCCAGACGGCGGAGCCTGCGAGCCGGGCGTCTTTAGGCAGATAGGAGCCATAAACCACGATCATGCCCGCGCCCAGGGACAGCGAGAAAAACGCCAGTCCAAGCGCCTGAAGCAACGTAGCGCCGGAGATTGCCGAAAAATCCGGCGTGAGAAACCAGGCGACGCCGGCCATCGCCCCCGGCAGCGTGAGCGCCCGGAAGATCACCAGCAGCATGAGAAAAAACAGGGCAGGCATGAGCCACTTGCCGGCGCGCTCGATGCCCTTCTGCACGCCAGCGGCCACGATGAGCGCCGTGAGTCCGAGAAAGACGCCCATGCTGGCGAGCGACGCGACCGGATCTGCGGTGAATGCGGAGAACTCGCCGACCAGACGCGCCGTGTCATTCTCCAGCACGGAGCCGGTGATAGCGCGCAACAGATACGTCACCGTCCAGCCGCCCACGACGACGTAGAACGACAGGATGGCAAAAGCGTTGAATGTCGCCACGCGACCGACCCATGCCCAGCCGCGTCCGCTCAATGTGCGCAGTGCCGTCGTGATCGATTGGCCCGTCAGGCGGCCGACGGTCATCTCTGCGAGCAGCAATGCGACGCCCAGCGTCAGGACACATCCCAGATAGACGGCGAGAAACGCGCCGCCGCCGTGTTGACCGACCACGTACGGGAACTTCCACACTGCACCGAGCCCGACCGCGGAGCCGGCAGCGGCCAGAACGAACCCCAATCGCGATCCCCAGGTGGCACGCCTGAGGTCGCCGGGCGCCTCCGATGCGGCAGCGGGGGCGGCTGGGGTAATGGGTAAATGGGACACGTGTCTCCTCCGGAAACGGACCTGCACGCCGCACGGCATGGCATCCGTAGGGGCGCGACACGTCACTTGTTCATGGAATGGCGTCAGGCAGATTACTGGGGCGGCACGGTATCGACAGCAGGTCGATACGGCTCACAAGCGCCAGCGCCCGACATCACAAGGGTGGCCGAAGAGTCTACGCGGGAAAAGGTGCTTATCGCTTTAGGAAAGCACCCAAAATGCCGGCATTCGCCGAGAACAGCGCGCCAATGGCGGCTGACACAGGGGGGATCGACCACGCATCGAGCACGCACCGAGTACGCACCGACCACGCATCTCCAAGCGTCACCACGCGTCTTCACGTGGAGGCATGCCGCCGATGCACCGAAGTACGACTGGCCGACCGACGCGCGTCAGTGGCCGAGCGCCACCTCACCCGCCGACGCGGAACGTGTGCCGGGCTTCGGGGGATTGCTCTCACCACGATAGGCGAAGACGACGGAAAATTTCGTGGTATGGCCTTCGTTCCGACCTGCCGCATGGAACAGGCCGCTGTGGAACAGCACGACATCGCCCTGGGCGAGTTCGACCTGCTTGCCGCGTGCGACGAGCGGCTGATTGTCCGGTTCGTCCGGGCGCAGGAAGTCGAGAGAATCGAGTTGATGCGGCTTGAGTTGCTCGCGGTGCGAGCCCGGAATGAAGCGAAGCGCACCGTTATCGCGCGTTTCCGGCCCCAACGCGAGCCATACCGAGACGAGCGAGTTTTCGGGGAACGACCAATAGCGAATGTCCCGGTGCCAGCCGGTCGCCGTGCCGAAATGCGGATGCTTGGTCATCACGCAGTTGTGATGCGCCAGCGTAAGGACGACGTCTTCACCGAAAATCTGGGCGAGCGACTCGACGAGATCCGGGCGCGTGGCCCAACGGCGCAGCGCATCGCCGCGGTCATAGGCCTTGAGCAGACGCCGGACTGTCTGGCCCCCTTCCGCATCGCGCGACTGCGGCGCTCCCTCGTAGCCGACATCCGCTTCGAATTCGAGCGGTAGCGTTGCCGCCGCCAACTGCGCTCGCACGTCCGTCAGAATCGCCTCGCAGTCGGCCTGCGCGACGTAGCGCGGAAGGATCAGATAACCGTCGTTACGGAAGGTTTCGAGTTGCGTTGCGGTAAGCGCCATGATGGTCGGCGAAGCGGGCAGAAAGCTGGCTGTTAATCGGAACGGGACTTTTTTAAACTTTTTTGAGACTTTCGGATACGTCGGAAAATTCGCTAATGTCACCAACTGAATCGGGAGGCTGGCACATCGTGGCCGGGACGGAAGACAGGGCCGTCGCGGCAATGCCGCTCAGGCGGCGCGCTTACGTCGTCGGGGCGGTAATTCGGCGGCGGGTTTGCGTTCAGGCTTCGGCTCGGGCTGCGGCACGTCGGTGCCGGGCAAGGACGCCTGCGGATTGCCGGCGGGACGCGGCGTGTCGACGACGGTGCGCAAGCGATCGAGTTCTCGCGTGAGCTTCGCCAACTGGTACTCGAGCTGGCAGTTACGACGGTAAAGCGTGCGCATCTTCTGGCTGAGCGCCTGCGTCTGTGTCCAGTACTCCGGATACATGACGAAACGCCCGTCAGGGCGCTCGACGACGCCAAGCCCGCTCTGTCCCATCACGTCGATGGTTTCCAGCGCGTAGCGTCGAACTTTTTTTACCGTACCTGCCGCCATTTATTTTTTACAGTCCCAGCCTGAGAGAGTCAGGCGCGGCATTTTGCCACGAATTCGGTCAGACCGGGCGGCAAACCCGCGCCGGCGCCGAGATTTATTTTCGCCCACGGCCCCGCAGGACGGGGCTGTGGGCGAAATCCGGAAGCTTTGCGCCGAAATCCGCCCGCATCCCGCAAGCCGCATTAGCGCTTCGGCGTCTTCCCGGTATCGATGGACACAGGGTCGCTCGCGGGAAAGGTTTCCTCGAGCCCTTCGTCCAGACGTTTCGTCACTGAAGATTTCGTCGCAGGGGCACGCTTCGGCTTATCGATCTCGATGGACACAGGATCACTCGCCGGAAACGTCTCCTCGAGGGCCTCATCGAGGTCGCGCTCCACTTCGTCCTCCCGGTGAGGCTGCTGTGGACCGGGCTTGCGCGTGGGGGTATCGCTCATCAAGTCCTCCGCTAGGGGGTGGCCGCAGTTACACAACCGACACCCCTACTATACCGCGAGCTGCGTAGCTTCGCGCCAAACCCGCCGCGACCGGAGAACGAGCGTCGGCGGTGTCGGACACGATCCTGCACGATCAGCTCAGCTTCGGGCAACGGGGGTCAGCCGCGCGCGATAGCGCGCGAGCGCCTCACGCACCAGCGTGTGCATGTCGTCGCCAGCCGGCGTATCGGCAAGCGCCAGAATCTGGGCGCGCATGCGCGGATCCCAGAACTTGTGCAGATGCGTGGCCACTTCGCCCATCGCCTCCTCCCGATCGGGCAACGATTCGAAGAAGTCTGCAATGCGATTCGCCATCCGCACGAGATTATGACCGTCCATCGAAAATCTCCTGCCGCTTCATTGACTTCGCCTGGGTGCGACGCTCATGCCTGCGCATCGAGCGTCGCACCGCCGGTGTAGATGACACACTGCTCCGCCCGCACAAAGCCGACGAGCGTGACGCCCGCCGCCTGCGCCGTGCGCACCGCCAGCGCCGTAGCCGCGGAGACGGCTGCGACCATCGGAATGCCCACTTGCGCGGCCTTTTGCACGATTTCGACGCTCGCACGACTCGTCATGAGCACAAAGCCACCGTCGAACGCCCGCCCTTCGCGCGCCAAAGCGCCGATGAGCTTGTCGAGTGCGTTGTGACGGCCGACGTCCTCACGCAGAGAAAGGATCTCGCCCTGCGGGGAGCACCACGCCGCGCCGTGCACCGCACCCGTCACGCCGTTGAGCGGCTGACGCGCGGCCAATCCCGCGTGCGCGGCCGCCAGCGCGGCATGCCTCACGCGCAACGGCTCGCCGGCCGAGGGCAGCGGCCGCAGCACCTGATCGAGGCTTTCCGTGCCGCAAAGCCCGCAGCCGGTGCGCCCCGTCAGGTTGCGACGGCGCTCCTTGAGCCCCGCGAACGCCCGCGACGAGATGTCGAGATGCGCGGTAATGCCCAACGACGTGGCCGAGACATCGACGCCGTAACATTCGCGGCGATCATTCAGAATGCCCTCCGACAACGCGAAGCCCAACGCAAAATCTTCGATATCGGCCGGCGTCGCAAGCATCACCACATGAGAGATGCCGTTGAACTCCAGTGCGACGGGTACTTCTTCGGCCAATTCGTCGCTCGCTTGCTGCCAGCCGCCATGGCGAAATCGCCGCACGGCGAACGACGCCTGCGGCGACAGGCGCTCCGGGTCGATGGCCGCGGGCGCCACATCGCACACGGGCGCAGGCATCCCATCGACGCCGTCGACGGCGCCGCTCTCATGAGCTTGGCCAGTTTCGCGGATCACGCCGGTGTTATCCGCGCCGGCGGCTTCGCTGGTTTCGTCGACCGCGACAGCGCCGGGCTTTGCTGCCTTATCACGCACACCACCGGCACCTCCTGCATCGGCTGCATCGGCCTCACTCACATCCGCCAGTTCACGTAAAGGGTTGGACATCGTCTAACGCTGACTCCACTTCATTCCAGAATTCGCGCCCCTACTTCGCCGTGACAGGTTCGGCAGGATTGCGGGCCGCATCGAGCAGTTCGAGCTGCGTGCGGTTGAACGTCGAATATTTGGCTTGCCACGCCGAGGGCTGCGCCACCGGCAGCACCTGCACCGCCGTCACCTTGTACTCCGGACAGTTGGTCGCCCAGTCCGAGTTGTCCGTCGTGATGACGTTCGCCCCCGACTCGGGGAAGTGGAACGTCGTGTAGACGACGCCGGGCTGCATCCGCTCGCTGAGCACCGCGCGCAACACCGTCTCGCCCGCGCGGCTGCGAATCCCGACCCAATCGCCGTCGTTGATACCCCGCTCTTGCGCATCGTGCGGATGGATTTCGAGCCGGTCTTCGTCATGCCAGTGGACATTGTGCGTACGGCGCGTCTGCGCACCGACATTGTATTGCGAGAGGATGCGCCCCGTGGTGAGCAGCAGCGGGTAGCGCGGCGTGACCTTCTCGTCCGTCGGCACATAGCGCGTGATGATGAAGCGTCCCTTGCCGCGCACGAAGCCGTCGACGTGCATGATCGGCGTGCCGTCGGGCGCGTCGTCGTTGCACGGCCATTGCAGGCTGCCCGCCTCGTCGAGCCGCCGGTAGCTCACGCCACGGAACGTCGGCGTCAGGCGCGCGATCTCGTCCATGATCTGAGACGGATGCGAGTAAGGCATGTCATAACCGAGCCGCCTGGCCAGGGCGATCGTGACTTCCCAGTCCGCCATGCCGGGCAGCGGCGCCATGACGCGCCGCACGCGGGAGATGCGCCGCTCCGCGTTCGTGAACGTGCCGTCTTTTTCGAGGAAAGTAGTGCCCGGCAACAGCACATGCGCGTACTTGGCAGTCTCGTTCAGGAAGATATCCTGCACGACGATGCACTCCATCGCTTCCATCGCCGCCGCCACATGCTGCGTATTCGGGTCGGACTGAACGATGTCCTCGCCCTGGCAGTAAAGCCCCTTGAAGCTGCCATGAATCGCCGCGTCGAACATGTTCGGGATGCGCAGCCCCGGCTCGGCCTGCAACGTGACGCCCCAGGCGGCCTCGAATTCCTCGCGCACCAGCGTATCGGCTACGTGACGATAGCCCGGCAACTCGTGCGGGAACGACCCCATGTCGCAAGAGCCCTGAACGTTGTTCTGCCCGCGCAGCGGGTTCACGCCCACGCCTTCGCGCCCGACGTTGCCCGTCGCCATCGCCAGATTGGCGATGCCCATCACCGTCGTCGACCCCTGCGCATGCTCCGTGACGCCGAGTCCGTAATAGATCGCCGCATTGCCCCCCGTCGCGTAAAGCCGCGCCGCACCGCGAATCTGATCGGCAGGCACACCGGTCACGACGGACACCGCTTCCGGCGAGTTTTCCGGCAACGCCACGAAATCGCGCCACTGGGCGAACGCGCGGTCCTCGCAGCGCTCGGCGATGAACGCCTCGGCCAGCAGACCCTCGGTCACGATCACGTGCGCGAGGGCATTGACCATCGCCACGTTGGTGCCGGGACGCAGCGGCAGGTGGTACGCCGCCTTCACGTGCGGCCCGTCCACGATATCGATGCGCCGCGGATCGATCACGATCAGCTTCGCCCCTTCGCGCACACGGCGCTTGAGCCGCGAAGCGAACACGGGGTGCCCGTCGGTCGGGTTCGCCCCCATCACCAGAATGACGTCGGCATGCTCGATGGACTTGAACGTCTGCGTGCCGGCCGACTCGCCGAGCGTTTGCTTCAGGCCATAGCCGGTCGGCGAGTGGCAAACCCGGGCACAAGTGTCCACGTTGTTGTTGCCGAACGCGGCGCGCACGAGTTTCTGCACGAGATACGTCTCTTCGTTCGTGCAGCGCGACGACGTAATGCCACCGATGGCGTCGACGCCGTACTTCGCCTGAAGACGGCGAAACTCGGACGCGGCATAGTCCAGCGCCTCGTCCCACGACACCTCGCGCCACGGATCGGTGATCTTGCTCCGGATCATCGGCTTGGTGATGCGCTCCTTGTGCGTGGCATATCCCCAGGCGAAGCGCCCCTTGACGCAGGCGTGCCCTTCGTTGGCCTGACCGTCCTTGTACGGCGTCATGCGCACGACTTCGCCGCCTTTCATCTCGGCCTTGAACGCACAGCCGACGCCGCAATACGCGCAAGTCGTCACCACCGCATGCTCCGGCTGCCCCATCTCGATGACGCGCGTCTCCTGCAACGTCGCCGTCGGACACGCCGCAACGCACGCGCCGCACGACACGCACTCCGACGCCATGAACGGCTGATCCTGGCCGGCCGAGACACGCGCCTCGAAGCCGCGCCCCGAGATCGTGAGCGCGAAGGTGCCCTGCGTCTCTTCGCAAGCCCGCACGCAGCGATTGCAAACGATGCACTTCGACGGGTCGTACGTGAAGTAAGGATTCGATTCGTCCTTGACACTGTTGAGGTGGTTATCGCCGTCGAACCCGTAGCGCACTTCGCGCAGCCCTGTCACGCCCGCCATGTCCTGCAACTCGCAGTCGCCGTTAGCCGCGCAGGTCAGGCAATCGAGCGGGTGATCGGAGATGTAGAGTTCCATCACGTTGCGCCGCAGTTCCTGCAATTTCGGCGACTGCGTGCGCACCTTCATGCCCGGCTCGACCGGCGTCGTGCATGACGCGGGAAAGCCGCGCCGCCCCTCGATTTCGACGAGACAGAGCCGGCAGGAGCCGAACGGCTCGAGCGAGTCGGTGGCGCAGAGCTTGGGGATGTTGACGTCATTGCCCGCTGCGGCGCGCATGATCGACGTGCCGGCCGGCACCGTCACGCTTTGGCCGTCGATCTCCAGCGTGACGCCCACCTCGCTCATGCGCAGCGGCGTGCCCATGTCGGGGCCATGGCCCGGGGAAACTTGTGCGTTCGGATGGATCATCTGTTGTCGTCCTCCTGGGTGTGCCGATCGGTCGGGCCATCGGTCATGCGATGCGCCGATATCGTCGACATTGCCGATATCAGGCAGCCTCGGCGCGTCGCGCGCCATCGGGCAGACCGAAATCCGCCGGGAAATGTTCGAGCGCGGAACGCACGGGGAACGGCGTCATGCCGCCCATCGCGCAAAGCGAGCCCGAGACCATCGTGTCGCAGAGGTCGTGCAGCAACGTCACCTGACGCGAGGACGTATCGCCGCGCCGGATCCGCTCGATGACCTCGACGCCTCGCGTCGAACCGATACGACACGGCGTGCATTTGCCGCATGACTCGTGCGCGCAGAACGCCATCGCGTAGCTCGCCAGTCCGGCCATGTCGGCCGTGTCGTCGTGAACCACCACACCGCCGTGCCCTACCACGGCCCCCACTGCCGCATACGCCTCGTAATCCATCGGCAAATCCCACTGCGCATCGGGCAGATACGCCCCGAGCGGGCCGCCGACCTGAATCGCCTTGGCCGGACGTCCGCTCGCTGTGCCGCCGCCGAACTCGTCGAGCAACGTGCGCAGCGTCACCCCGAACGCCAGCTCCACCAGACCGCCACGACGGATATTGCCTGCGAGTTGCACGGGCAACGTGCCTTGCGAGCGCCCCATGCCGAACTCCCGATAGGCCTGTGCGCCGTGCGCGAAGAGGTACGGCACGCTGGCGAGCGTGATGACGTTGTTGATGAGCGTCGGCTGCCCGAAGAGGCCGGACAGCGCCGGAATCGGCGGTTTGGCGCGCACCACGCCACGCTTGCCTTCGAGACTTTCGAGCAGCGCCGTTTCTTCGCCGCAGATGTAGGCTCCCGCCGCCTTCGCCACACGCAACTCGCAGGCGCGCCCCGAGCCGAGCACGTCCGCGCCGAGCCAGCCCTCGCCGCGCGCCACGGCAATCGCCGCTTCCAGCATCGCGATGGCGTGGGGATACTCGCTGCGCACGTACACGATGCCTTCGGTCGCGCCCACGCTGAGCGCGGCGATCGTCATGCCCTCGATGAGCACGAACGGGTCGCTCTCCATGATCAGACGATCGGCGAATGTGCCGGAGTCGCCCTCGTCCGCATTGCAGACAACGTATTTCTGCGTCGCTTCGGCGCGGCTCACCGTGCGCCATTTGATGCCGGCCGGGAACGCAGCGCCGCCGCGTCCGCGCAGCCCCGAGTCGAGCACCGTCTGACAGGCGGCGTCCGCATCGAGTCCGAGACAGGCGCGCAGTCCGGCAAGGCCGCCATGCGCGAGATAGTCGTGCGGACTCAGCGGATCCGTCACGCCGACGCGCGCGAACGTGAGCCGCTGCTGCTTCGCGAGATACGGGATGGCGTCCACGCGACCGACGCAGGCCGGCATCGCGTGCCCCCAACTCCCGTCCGGATTCTCGCTCGACGTCTCGCGCTCAGCGTCCCGCATTGCGCAGACGGGCCATCCGGCGTCGAACCACGCGGCGACCTGCGACGCCTGCACATTGCTATAGCCGACGCGCCCGCACGGCGTCGCCACTTCCACCAGCGGCTCCAGCCAGAACAGCCCACGCGAGCCGTTGCGAACGATGTCGACGGCAATCCCGCGGCGGGCCGCTTCGGCTGTCACCGCCGACGCCAGCGTGTCGGCCCCCAACGCCAATGCCGACGAGTCGCGAGGGATAAAGATGCGGTAAGGGGGAGTCTGCAACGCCAACTCAGTCATGACGGCCTCCCTCGCGCACCGACGCGAGCAATGCGTCGAAGCGCGCAGGTGTCACGCGAGCATGCAACTCGCCATTGATTGTTACGGCCGGGGACAACGCGCACTGCCCAAGGCAATACACCGACGCCACGCCGACGTCGTTGCACGGCGCCGCGTCGATACGCGCGCCGGTACAGGCTTCGACGTGCGCCACGAGCGCCTCCCCATCGCGGCTGCGGCACGCCTCCGCACGGCATAACTGCACGACGGTCGCGGGAGGCGGTGCACTGCGGAAGTGGTGATAAAACGTGATGACGCCGTGGACTTCGGCGCGGGAAAGATTCAGCGCTGCGGCAATCGCCGGCACATGCGCCGGATCGACGTAGCCTTCGCTGTCCTGCAATGCGTGCAGCAGCGGCAACAACTCGTGTGCGCGGCCGGCGTGGCGAGCCAGCAGCGGCACGAGCGTCGCATGAGGGGTGGGCACCATCTCGAATTGTCTCCTGGGGCATGACGGCATCTCATATGTTCTTAATTGCATATGATGACAACGCGCCTTTTGGGGGCTCAGTCCTTAGGACATTAGTCCAAACACCGCGCCCCAACAAGCCTCGTGGAAACACCGATAGCCCTAGCCTGCCGGATTCGCTGCATGGCAATATGCCGCCAACGCCCGAGCCAGGCGGGCCGGGCAGTTTCCTCGGGAAAAGCTTGCACACCCCATATGCAATTCAATGCATATGATTTATCACCCCAACGACGGGAAAGCCTCCGACAGCGACGTCACCCGCCCGGTCGCGCCTTCACCGTAACCGGGAATGGCATGAACCGCCTGCCGGTAAGCCCCGCTTTGGAGAATGCTCAGCAACGCCTGGAGATGCGGCGACTCGCTGCCGCTCTCCGGAAACATCAGGCAGTAACGCTCGGTGAGGATAGGAATGAAGTCGAGTCCGAACTGACTTGCGGCCGCCTCGATGGCGAGGCCGGCGTCCGCGCGGCCGCTGGCGATGTAGGCCGCCACGGCGGCGTGCGTGAACTCGATGTTCTCCGCACCCGCGACGGTCGAAGGGTCGATACCGTCGCGCGCGAGCAGTAAATCGAAGATGATGCGCGTGCCCGACCCTCGCTCGCGGTTCGCGAAGCGCGCACCGGTACGCGGCAGATCGGCCAGCGTATGGATGCCGAGCGGATTGCCGCGCGCTACCAGCAGACCGAGGCGACGCGACGCCACATCCGCCACGCGATAGGCCTTGCCCTTGAGCAGCGGCACATACTGATCGAGCACCGGCTCCGCGAGCGCCCCGATAGGCACATGAAAACTCGCCACCTCGCACTCGTGCTTGGCGAGCGCGGCAATCGCCTCGATGCTGCCGCGATAGCTGACGTCGATCGGCAAACCGGCGCGCCCGGCGAAATCGACCAGCGCAGCCACCGCCAGCCCATGGCTCGCAAAAAGACGCAACTGACCGCTCTCCTGAAGCAGCAAGTCATCGAGTTCCGTCTGCAATTCGGAGGCCATCGTCTCCAACAACGGCCCGAGCCGCGCCTGCAAACGCTTTTGCCCCCACAACAGCCGTTGCGCCAGCGGCGTGAGCACCGCACCGCGTCCGCGCGCCATCGTCAGCAAGGGTGCGCCCACGAGCGATTCCACCTCTTTCACGTGCCCCCAGGCGCCCCGGTACGACTGGCCGAGCACCTGACTGGCCGCCTGCAAGTTGCCATGCGTCTGCACCTCCGTGAGCAAGGACAACACTTTGTCGAGCGGCACGTCGGCGCCGTCATGGCGAAACCGCAGTTGCGGTGCGATGGAGATACGCTTCATGGACTCACCATATGCTATTCATTGCATAAATCAATCTATGCAAATTCCTGATAAGATGCTGAAAAACGTCGATTTAACGGGCTTCTTCGCATCGACATTCGCACAAAACTCGGAGTGTGATGTCTCGCAATTATGCATAAATTTGCCTATTTGACGTGAAATGTTTCCTTTGGCGGTCGTGCGCCCCAGCATCGCGCGACGCGCCGACCACCCCCTTGCCGGAACACGCGTCATGTCTGCCCCGAAAATTGCCCCGTACGATCGCCCCGCCGGCGGTTGGGGCGCCCTCAAGAATGTGGCCATCCAACTCGTCACCCAAGGCATTCCGCTCAAGGGCGCGCGCACGCTGCTTAGCGCAAACCAGCCCAGCGGATTCGACTGTCCGGGGTGCGCCTGGCCGGACCGTGAGCACGCGTCGACGTTCGAGTTCTGCGAGAACGGCGCCAAAGCGGTCGCCGCCGAGGCGACCAAGCGTCGCGTCACGCCGGCGTTCTTCGCTTCGCGCAGCGTGACCGAACTGCTCGAACTCGACGACTACACACTGGAGGGGTTTGGCCGTCTCACGCATCCGATGCGTTACGACGCGGCCACCGATCGCTATCTGCCGATCGCGTGGGACGCCGCATTCGCCATGATCGGCGAGCATTTGCGCGCCCTGCCCGACCCCGATCAGGCGGCGTTCTACACGTCCGGTCGTACCAGCAACGAAGCGGCGTTCCTGTACCAGTTGTTCGTGCGCCAGTACGGCACGAACAACTTTCCCGATTGCTCGAACATGTGCCATGAACCGACGAGCGTAGGTTTGCCCCCGGTCGTCGGTCTCGGCAAGGGCACCGTCACGCTCGAAGATTTCGAGCAGGCGGACACGCTGCTGCTGTTCGGCCAGAACCCCGGCACCAATCATCCGCGCATGCTCGGCGAGCTTCGCGAAGCGGCAAAGCGCGGCGCGACCATCGTATCGATCAACCTGCTGCACGAGCGCGGCCTCGAACGCTTCGCCGACCCGCAAAGCCCGGGCGAAATGCTGAGCATGGGCGGCACGGCGATCAGCGGCCACTACGTCACGCCGGCCAGCGGCGGCGACTTCGCCTTCGTGAAAGGCGTTATCAAGCACGTGCTGGCGCGAGACGCCGAGGCGCGCGCCAACGCTCGGACGCCCCTGCTGGACGATGCC
This sequence comes from Pandoraea anhela, assembly GCF_902459655.1. GTDB lineage: Bacteria > Pseudomonadota > Gammaproteobacteria > Burkholderiales > Burkholderiaceae > Pandoraea > Pandoraea anhela. Next base: position 52,265 of record NZ_CABPSB010000008.1, on the reverse strand, counting down.
TTCATCGCGGAACACACACACGGTTTCGACGACTTCGCAGCCGACGTGCGCGCCGAGCGCTGGGACGATCTCGAACGCGCCTCGGGCGTATCGCAAGCGCAGATGTGCCAGATCGCCGACGTCTATCTGCGCGGCGAACGCGTGATCGCGACATGGGGCATGGGCATCACCCAGCACAAGCAGGCCGTGGCGACCATTCAAATGATCGTGAACCTGATGCTCCTGCGCGGCAACATCGGCCGACCGGGTGCGGGTCTGTGCCCCGTGCGCGGGCACAGCAACGTGCAGGGCGACCGCACCGTCGGCATCAACGAAAAACCGTCGGCGGCCTTTCTCGACCGTCTCGCCGAAGTGTTCAACTTCGCGCCGCCACGCCGTGAGGGGTTAGGCGTGGTCGACACGATTTCGGCCATGCTCGCCGGGCGAATCAAAGTCTTCATCGGCATGGGCGGCAATTTCGCGATGGCAACGCCCGACACGCCTCGTACCTGGGAAGGCCTGCGCCAATGCGAGCTGACCGTGCACGTGGCGACGAAACTCAACCGCAGCCATCTCGTGCACGGGCGCGAGGCGCTGATCCTGCCATGCCTGGGCCGCACCGAAATCGACATGCAGAACGGCACGGTACAAGGCGTAAGTGTCGAGGATTCGATGAGCATGGTGCACCTGTCTTACGGGATCAATGCGCCGGCATCGGACGATCTGCGCTCGGAGCCCGCCATCGTTGCGGGCATCGCTCAGGCCACGATGGGCTGCGCGCCCGGCGGGCACGACGACTGGCACTGGTACACGCAAGACTACGATCGCATTCGCGACGCGATTGCTGCCACGTTCGACGACTTCGCCGAATTCAACCGTCGCGTGCGGCACCCGGGCGGGTTCCGACTGCCGGTGCCGCCGTCCGGACGCCAATGGCTCACGGCCACCGGACGCGCCAACTTCACCACGCATCCACTGCCTGACGAACGCCCCATCGACGTGGCGCGCAGGCAGGCGGGCGCACGCGGGGCCGAGGTACTGCAACTCGCCACCATCCGCTCGCACGATCAGTACAACACCACGATTTACGGACTCAACGACCGCTATCGCGGTGTGTTCGGGCAGCGCCGCGTCGTTTTCATCAACGTCGAGGATCTGGATGCGCGGGGACTGCGTGCGGGCGAACGCGTCGACCTCGTGGGGGTGTGGCACGACGGCATTGCGCGTCGTGCCGACGATTTCCTGCTGGTCGCCTATGACATTCCGCGCGGCAGCATCGCCGCCTACTATCCCGAGACCAACGGACTCGTGCCGCTCGACGCGGTTGCGGACGGCGCCGGCACGCCGACGTCGAAATCGATTCCCGTGCTGCTGGAGCGCCGTCTTGACTGACTTGGCTGACTTGGCTGACGCTGCGGCACATAAAGACGACTTCACGCAGGCGACGCAAGACCTTGCCCGCCTGCTGCAAACGCTGGCCGACGGCAGGCATGAAGGCCGCGAGTCGATGTCGCTGGCGCGCCTGGCCAAGCGCTGCGCGTTGCCGATGAGCACGTTACTGCGCTATCTGAGCGTGCTGACCGAAACGGGCTGGGTCTCGCTGGAAGACGGCGAGCGTGGCCTGCAACTCGTGAGGCTCACCGCAGCCGGTGCGGCGCAACTGGATAGCCTCGGCACGGCCTGAAACGTTGCCGTAACCCGTTACCAACGCGGTGCATGACGGAAATGCGACGAAAGTAAGGTACTGCAACACGACTGACATATTCCCTTCCCGGAGGGCGGCATACACTCCTGTCGCGACATGCCGCGACATGCCGAACGCACTCCGATTTGCATAACACATGCCATGCAGGACGTTCGGCATGCCCGCTTGCGTTGTCACGTTGCACGCTGCTTTCAGTCACGTTACGTCACGGAGACCTCATGGAGAACGTTGTTGCGCGCCCGGCCGGGATCGACGCCGCCACGCCCCCAGTTCCAGCACCCGCTGCAACTTCCGCAGTATCGCCAGCCACCCCGTCAGCCAACTCGCCGACTACCGCTACGGCCGACGCCTCAGCCGCCGCCTCCGTTTCCCCCTTCGTTTCCCCCTCCGTTTCTCCATCGATCACCCCGCCCTTCACCGCGCCCTTCACAGCGCCAGTCCCGCCATCAGGCAAGCCCTCTACCACGCCGACGGTCAGCGCCACGCTCGCCAACGATGCCATGCCGTCCCCCGCGCTATGGCGTCACGCCAAGCCGTCTCGCTGGAACCCATGGCTCATCGGCCTGACGGGGCTCGCAGGACTCTGGCAATGGCTTGGCCTGGGCTATGCGCTGCGCCATTGGGGCGATATCGCCGCGCTGACGGTGCTGCCCGTGCTGCTCCTCACGCCTATGCACTGGGGACTGATTCACGAGTCCATTCATGGCCAGTTGCGCGTCAAGCCACGCGCCAACGAACGCACCGGTCGCGCGCTTTCCTTTTTTCTCGGGCTGCCGTTCGAGATCATGCGTTTCGGGCATCTGATGCACCATCGTTTCACGCGTCAGCCGTACGACCAGCCTGACATTTCGACGTTGCCCGCCAACGCGCCGCGCGCCCGACGCGTCAGCCGCTGGCTCGGCTACCAGTCGCGTCTGCTCGGCGGCATGTGGGCCACGGAAGTCTTCGCACCGCTGATCGCCTGGATTCCGGTCAGGCGTCTGCCTTCGCTGGCACTGAGCGCCCTCGGCGCCGATCCGCAGGACGCCGACGTGCGTCGCCGGGTGGTGATGTTCGCCTCCGATCCGGTGCGTCGCCACCGGATCCGGCGCGACTTTCTGCTCATGCTCGTCGCGCTCGGGCTGGCGCTGTGGGCTTACGGCCCGTGGTGGCCGGTATTCGTGGCGACGTTCGTCGCACGCGGCGTCTGGCTGTCGATTGCCGATAACCTGCCGCACTTCGGCGTCACGATGAACGAACCGGCGCGTTCGCGAAACTTCCATGCACCGGCGCTCGGCGGCGTGCTGGTGCTCAACCATCATCTGCACCGTGTTCACCATCAGTACCCGACAGCGCCATGGCATCTGCTGCCGGAAATCAACGCGGCGCAACCGACCGCCGGCCCGGTGATTCCATACTGGCGCGCGATCGTTCGCCAGTTCCGCGGGCCGTTGCCGACCAGCAGCCTCGTCGGCGACGCGATGCAGGCGTCCTGAGCGCGCGCACGGCGCAGCGTGCCGCGGGCGTCACTGCGGTCACTGCATCATGCGGTCATTCCGACAGTGGGACGTAAGCGGCTCCCGCCATCCCGGCAAGCGTGACAGGCAGCGATACCTCGCGAGTCGTTGCCTGTCCGCCACGCCCCACACGCCATGCCTCAAGCTCCACGGTTCATGCTCCACGGTTCATACTCGATATATGGGATTTCGGACGACGGCTTTCAGGATTTGCCAGAATCGTGATATAAATGCGAATCGTTTTCGTTAACATTTACAAAATCAAGCCTCCTGACACCTTGCGGGAGTGCGCGACTGTCGTCATCGAGCGCGTCTGATCGAAACCGTTTATGGATTTGCTTCGCCAGCCACGTCGCCTAAGGGCGGCGTTTTCGTTTTCTGTTCCCGCGACTAACGTTAACCACGTTGCGTTCAAGGCTGGCGCAGCTGCATTTTCAGCGATTCCCTAGCATGTTGATTGCATTGGCCATTGCACTGGCATGGCTGGCAGGCGGGGCCTGCTACCTCACTTCCGAACACCAGCGATTGCGCGCGCAGCGTCTGGCAGCCCGGCCCACGCGCGCGATCTCCCTGATCGCGGCCATCGCCAGCCTCGCGTGCTGGTGGCTGGCCGCCGGCGCATCGGCGGGTATCGCGTCGGCTTTCATGTCGTTGTGCTTCGGCCTGCTCTTCTGGCCGTACGCCGCGGGTGGTTTGTGCTGGCTGCGGGGACACGCCCATGTGGAGTAGAACCTTCGCGGGTCTTGTGCCCGGCTTCTTCGCGGCGATGGCGCTGTGTGGGGCCATCGCCTACATGACACCGGCCGGCTGGCAAAGCGCCGCCATCCCCGTCATCGCCCTCTTCCCGCTCGTGTGGCTCGGCCTGTTCGCGGTGGTCTTCGCGAGCCGCACCACGACACGCGCGTGGATCGGCATGGGCGCCACCACCGCCGTTTGCTGGGCCGCGCTGTTGTTGGCGCGCGCCGTGGGGTAAGGATCGCCCGATGCGCGCCCAAACCCTTCGTCAGTACCTCAGCGTCCACACGTGGGCCGGCATCGTGGCCGGCTTCGCCCTGTTCGTCGCCATGCTCGGCGGCGCCCTGACCGTCTTTCATCACGAGATCGAACGCTGGGAGCAACCGGCAACGCGTCACGCACCGCTCTCGCTCGCCCAGACGGAACAACTCGCCGAACGGGTTCGCGCGCAGTTCCCGGCCGCACGTGAGCAGATGGGCGTGGTGCTACCCAGCCACTCGCCCGTGCCCTTCGCTTACTGGCAGCAGCCTGACGGCGAATGGATGCAGGCGCGGCTGCGTCTGAACGCCGACGGCACCGCGACATCGCTCATCACCGGCGACGCTCGCCCCGGCTTGTCGAACACCGTCAACGCCCTGCACTACTCGTTGTCGATCCCGACGTACGGCCTCTATCTGATGGGCGTCGTATCGCTGTTTTACGGCATGGCGCTCATTTCCGGCGTGATCGTCCATCTGCCGCGCGTGACACGCGACCTCTTCGCGCTGCGCCCCGGCCGCAACCTCAAACGATTCTGGCAAGACGCGCACAACGCCATCGGCGTGCTGAGTCTGCCATTCCACATCGTGTTTGCCCTCACCGGCGCGCTGCTGTGCCTGAGTCTGCCCCTGATGATGGCGTTCAACGTGGTGGCGTTCGAGAACAAGCTGGCGCCGCAGTTCTTGCAGATGACAGGCTCGGTGCCCGCGAAAATCGCGCCGGTCGACGGCACGCCGCTCGACCTTCAGACCATCCTCGCTCGCGCCGAACACGCCGCCCCCGAGATGGAAACGACGGCGGTCGCATGGTCGCGTTACGGCAAGCCCGACGCGGTGGCGGAAGTCTACGGCGAAGCCCGCGACTCGCTAGGTGTCTTCGCCGCCGTGGCGGTGCGCCTGAACGACGGCCAGATCGTCGGGCAGCACCGCCCGGGCGCACGCGACACAAACCACGCCGTGCTCAGCATGATTTACGGCGCGCACTTCGGCAACTTCGCCGGCGATGTCATGCGCTGGGTGTACTTCGTTCTCGGCCTGATGGGCGCGGTGCTCGTCTACAGCGGCAATTTGCTCTGGCTCGAATCGCGTCGCAAACGCAATACCGCGCTTCAGCCCGCGAATCTGCGCTGGATGGCGAAAGCCACGGCCGGCGTCTTCCTCGGCACGTGTCTGGGCATTGCCGTAGCGTTCGTCGGCGCGGTGATTGCCCCGAGCGCAACGGCGCTATCGATCTTCGTCGTCACGTTGCTGCTGTCGATGGTCTTCGCCGCGTTCACCGCGCCGCCAGTGGCCGCGACCGGGCTGCTGATCGCGACGACCCTCGCCTGCCTCGCCATTCCCGCCGCCGACGCGATATTCACCGCCGACAACCTCGTGCGCACCGTCGCCGACGGCGACTGGGTACTCGCCAGCGTCGACCTGATCGCGCTCGTCAGCGCCGTGAGCTTCGCGCTATTTGCGCGCGCCACGTGGCGGCGCGCCCGGCGTGGCGATCCGAACAGCGTCTGGGCCTATCCGACGGCGATGGCGGCAGCCGTCACGTCCATCGCGCAAAGCGAGGACGCCGGCCACGACAAGGTCGCGACAGCGCATCCCCAACCGCCGGACCCGGCACGCAGCTGATCGCACGCGCGCCTGCGGTGGGCCGTGTCGCGTCCACCGCAAACTCCCCACATCCGATAGAAAACCATTCACGAATCCTCGGATTCACGACAAGGCGCGTCGGCACACGGCGCGTCGACAACAGGGAGATTGACCGATGTTGCACCACCGTCCGCTCGCAGGGCGCGGATCCGTTCGTCCGAACGCTGCGCATGACCTTACGCCCTCGTCCATCACACGCGCCGTAGCCGGCAGGTTCGCGATCTGCGCGGCGTCGCTGACGCTCGCGTCCGGCATCGCCCACGCCCAGCAGGCACCGCAGACGGCAGACGTACCGCCGGCAGCCGATACGGCGGCAGACCCGGCGAAGGACACCACGAAAGACATCACGAAAGTTACCGCAAAGAACACGGCCGCACTGCCCGCAACGACCGTATCGGGCCATCGCGACGACGACACCAAAGTGGAGCGCGTGTCGGGCGGCGCGCTGGGCACGCGCCGGGCGGTCGACACGCCGTTCTCGGTCGTCGCCGTGAACAGCGAGCAGATCAGAAACCAGATGGCGCAAACGGCGACGGACGCCTTCAAGTGGGACCCCGCCGTCACGACGCTCTCGGAAAACAAGCGCAACGAAAACTCGTACTTCGCCGTGCGCGGCATGCGGGTCGACATGCTCGACGGCACGAAGATCGACGGTCAGAACTTCGTGTCCTGGCAGGCCGATATTCCGCTCGAACCGTTCGAGCAGGTCGAACTGCTCAAAGGGCTGTCCGGCTTCATGTACGGCTTCGGCGCACCGGGCGGCATCGTGAACTATGTGTTGAAGCGTCCGACGGACGAGCCGCTGCGGCAGTTCTCGGTCGGTTATGAAGCCAGCAACGTATGGAGCGAGAAGCTCGATCTCGGCGGCCGCTTCGGCCCTGACGATCGCTTCGGCTATCGCCTGAACCTCGTCAACGAAGCAGGCAATACCGCCGAGCCGAACAACCATGTGCGTCGCAAAACGATATCGTTCGCCACGGATTTTCGCATCACGCCGGATCTGACATGGTCGGCGGACGTCGCGTACTGGAAGCGCCAGACCACGGGTACGCTCTTCGGCATGAGCTTCGCCGATACAGGCGCGGTGCCCGACGCCAACAAGGTCGCCCGCAATCTGGCCCAGCCTTTCACGTACTACGAGACCGACACGCTCACCGCCGGCACCGGTCTCGACTATCGCATCGACGATCGGTGGAAAGCGAACTTCAAGTACCGCTTCGCACGTCAGAACCGCCTGAACGGCGACAGCTTCCTCAATGTGACGAACCCCGCTGGCGATTACACGGACACGCAATACAAGTGGAAGACCGCCTACTACTACCAGGCGTGGGATGCCATGCTACAGGGCAACTTCGTCACCGGCCCGCTCAGTCATGACGTGGTGTTCGGACTCGCATATCAAAGTCAGGTCAAACGCAACGACAACGGTCCGGGCGGCAACGGCATCGTGCTCGGCACGAGCAACATCTATCACCCCTCGTTGCTGCCGAATCAGGACATCGGACTGAACTACCAGCCATACCGCAGCGAGAAGATCTCGCAACGCGCGATCTACGCCAGCGACACCGTCGGCATCACATCGCGCCTCTCCGCCCTCGTGGGCCTGCGCTACACGCAGTTCAGCGATGATCTTTACGACACCTCCGGGCAGACAACGACGTCGTACTCGGCCAAGCCCGTCACACCGACGCTCGCGTTGATGTACAAGACGGACAACGATTCGACCGCCTATGCCAGCTACGTCGAATCGCTGGAGCCGGGTGGCTCGGCGAGCATCACGAACAGCAACTATCCGCAGACGTACGGGCCGCTAAAGAGCAAGCAGTACGAGGTGGGCTGGAAGGCAGACAAGTCGTCGTGGGGCGAGAATCTGGCACTCTTTCGTGTCGAGCGCGGCTACGGTTACACCAATCAGTCCAACTTCTATGTACAGGACGGCACGCAGCGCTTTCAGGGACTGGACGCCAGCGGCTGGGTGCGCGTGGCGCGCGACTGGCGCGTGATGGGCGGGGTGTTGTTGCTCAACACGAAGGCCGTGGATATCGACGATCCGGCGGTGTCCGGCAAGCGCATTTACGCCACGCCGCGCTACGTCGTCACCGGTCGCGTCGAGTACGACACGCCGTTCGTGCGCGGCCTGACCGTGGCGGCGGGTGTCAAGGTCACGGGCGATCAGGTGGTCGATGCGGCCAACGCGCTGTCGATTCCGTCGTACACCACTATCGATCTGTCGGCGAAGTACGCCACGCGCCTTGCCGGCAAATCCGTGGTGTTCCGTGCCGCGATCAACAACGTGACGGACAAGCACTACTGGACGACCACATACAACGGGTTTGTGCTGCCCGGCTCGACCCGCACGTTCCTCGCGAGCGCCACAATGGATTTCTAAGCGACGTCTGAGGATCCCGCACCACGAAAAAGGCCGCTCGATGAGCGGCCTTTTTCCCTTCCGTTTCCTTATCCCTTGTCTTCACCGACGGGACTTGCCGGGCCGGCTACCGGGTTGGGCGCCGCAGCCGATTTAGCCGATTTAGCCAACGAAGGCGCGCTCGACCAGATAGTGGCCCGGTGCGTGGTTGTGGCCTTCCACGAAGCCGCGCTTTTCGAGCAGCTCGCGGGTATCCTTGAGCATGGCCGGGCTGCCGCACAGCATCACGCGATCATGCTCCGGCGAGAACTCCGGCAGACCGATGTCCGTGAAGATCTTGCCCGACTCGACCAGTTCCGTGATACGGCCCTGATTCTCGAACTCTTCACGCGTGACCGTCGGGTAGTAGATCAGCTTGTCGCGGACATACTCGCCCAGATACTCGTGCTCCGGCAGATGCTGCGTGATCAGATCGCGATACGCCAGCTCGCTCGTGAAACGGCAGCCGTGCACCAGAATGATGTGCTCGTAGCGATCGTAGACTTCCGGGTCGCGGATGATGCTCATGAACGGCGCGAGACCCGTGCCCGTCGAGAGCAGATAAAGGTTCTTGCCCGGCAGCAGGTTGTCGTCGATGAGTGTGCCCGTCGGCTTGCGGCCCACGATCACCTTATCGCCCGGCTTGATGTTTTGCAGACGCGAGGTCAGCGGGCCGTCCTGCACCTTGATGCTCAGGAACTCCAGCTCTTCCTCGTAATTCGCGCTCGCCATGCTATAGGCGCGCAGCAGCGGCTTGCCGTCCACTTCCAGGCCGATCATGGTGAACTGGCCATTGACGTAACGGAACGAAGCGTCGCGAGTGGTCTTGAAGCTGAACAGCGTGTCGGTCCAGTGATGGACTTCCAACACGGTTTGTTGATTCTGAATGCTCATATTGACTTGACGTTTAACGGAGGCCGGCGACACTGCGCTTTGACCCGCGCGAACCCAACGATATCGGCCGGGATCGCCTGAGACGCGCTTTCGCGGGCCATCCCTGACGGCCCTGATGCCAGAACTCCAGGCGCATCAGGTATACGCACTATCGGTTATGGACGGGAAAACCCCGCTATTTTACCCCAATTGGGAATAGCTTTCATTTGTCCCCTGAGTCATTTAAGGCATATCGATATACCCGTCGGGCATATCGGACGGGGCTGCCGGCGGATACGAACCGGCCTTCTCCCGGACCTTGGACTCGACCTTCGCCGCTGTCTTCACCGCGATCCCGCCCCCTGCGGCGAGTCCTGCCGGATCAGCGGTAGCCGTTCGGGTTCCGATGCTGCCAGCGCCAGTGATCGACACACATGCGCGCCAGATCGTACTGCGCATGCCAGCCCAGCAGCGCGTGCGCCCGGGCAGGATTGGCGTAGGACACGCCGATATCGCCCGACCGGCGCTCGACGATCCGGAACGGGACCTCGCGGCCGCTGGCGGCCTCGAATGCGCGCACGACTTCCAGCACGCTGCTGCCCGCCCCGGTCCCGAGATTCACGGTGAAACCCGCGTCGAGCGTTTTCAGGCCCGCCAGCGCCGCCAGATGCCCGCGCGCCAGATCCACCACGTGGATGTAATCGCGAATGCCGGTACCGTCCGGCGTTGGCCAATCCCCCCCGTAGACCTTCAGCAACGGCTGTTTGCCTACGGCAACCTGCGCGACGAACGGCATCAGATTATTGGGCGTGCCGCCCGGATCCTCGCCGATCAGACCGCTCTCGTGCGCACCGACCGGATTGAAATACCGAAGCACGCCGATGCGCCAGCGCGGGTCAGACTTGACGGTGTCGGTGAGCATCTGCTCGGCCATGAGCTTGGTATGGCCGTAGGGGTTGGCCGTCGCCAGCGCAGCCGTCTCGTCGACGGGGACGACCGCCTGATTGCCGTAGACCGCAGCCGACGAGCTGAACACCAGATGCCGCACGTCGTGACGATCCATCGTCTCGATGAGCGTGAGCAGACTGCCGAGGTTGTTGCGGTAATAGAGAAACGGCTTGTCGAGCGACTCGCCGATGGACTTCAGCGCGGCGAAGTGAATCACACCGTCGATGCGAAACCGCGTGAAGATGTCCTCCATCACGCTCGCCGAACAGGCGTCGCCTTCGACAAACACCGGCGCGCGCCCGGCGATGCGCCCGATGCGGGCTACCGCCTCGCGATGACCGTTGGAGAGGTTATCCAGAATAACGACGTCGAAACCGCCCGCCAGCAGTTCCACACACGTATGCGAGCCGATATAACCGGCGCCGCCGGTAACGAGAATGGTGCCCTGATTCTTCATGAAGATGCCTTGGTGACGCCCGCTTCGGCGTGACCCGATGCACGCATGTGCAGCATGATGTGCGACGATTGCTGCCGAGAGACCCGGCATCTTACTCCAGCCGTCGCTTGCATGCCATTCGCGCACATACTTCGCGGCGGAGGCTTCCGGCCGGATGCCCCGACGTCGCGCCGGGTACGCAGGCGAGCGCGTCAACCATGCGTGCCCATGTACGTGTCGTATTCGAGCGCGCCCAGACGCCGCGACAGCCGATACGCGCCGAGTCCCAGCACGCATGACAAGGCCAGCGCAAGCCCATAACCGTACGTCGCCGGACCGGCGTACAGACTCACCCCGGTAAAGAGTGCGTTGAGCACCACCAGCAGCGACGTGAGAAGCAGCACGTCGCGCCGCCGGTCGAGATAAAACAGCACGTTGAGCACCCCGAGCAGCAGGACCTGTAACCCCGCCGAGATGACGTCGATACGCAGCAACGACTGCCCTTCAACGGGCACGCCGACCCGCCGCAGCAAGTCGTCGCCGAAGGCGAACACAAGCAGCGTCACCCCGGCCTGCACCTTGAGGATTTCGAACAGCCCGATACGCACCGCACGCACCATCAGCACGCGCGACGCCGAAATCTGACGCAACGTGCCGCCGCGGCGCACCGCGTCGAAAAACCCGGTATAAGCCTCGGCGAAGTCCGTCTCGATACGCAGCAGGAACACCGCCATTCCCGGGATGACGCACAGATAGGAGAGGAACACCGGCAAGTCGTAAAGCGGCGCGGCGCGCAACGGGCCGATGACGCTCACGCCGGTGGCCGGCCACAGCCAGAACATCAGCTTGTCGATCCAGACCCCGAGTCCGAAACACACCCCGACACCCACCAGCGAGAAACGCAGATTGCGCGGCACGAAGACAGCCCATGACAGCCACGTGGATGTCCGGTAGTTTCGGGCGACGACAACGGTAAAGCCGAGCAGCAGCGCCGTATGGCCGATGACGAATCCCGCCAGCAGTCCTGTCAGGCCGAAGCGCCCCAGCAGCACGGCGCAAATCACCGTCAGGCTGTAACCCGCACAGAAAACGCCGAGAATCACCCGGTACTGTTTCACGCTCGTCAGGAAGAGCACCACGATCCACAGGTTGCCGAGCAACACGAACCCTATCCACATCAGCCAGCGATACGCCAGCGGCTGATCGGCGAATACCGTCTGCGACAGCGCCAGACCGACGCCGCCGAGCACGACCGTCGTCACCAGCGTCACGGCATTGAACGACGGCATGACAGCCTGCGCTTCGCCCGCGAACAGGCGGTCGCTCAGGTATCGCATAAAGGCCAGTTGAATCAGGCCGGTCGCGATGACACTCGACGCGATCAGATACGTCACCGACACCTGAAACTGCGTGAGAACCGATGACGGATGGACATGCGCCAGACTCATGAGGCCGACGAGCACCACGCCGACCATCGACAGCACCAGCGGCCCGGCGCTGATCACACCTGCATAGCTGTAGGCCGCGAACGTGCCCGAGAGCGTATCGCTGCGCAGCAGGCGCCGCAATTCGAAACCGATCCCGGCCATCAGCGAGGGTCTCCCCGCTCAGGTGCAGGCGCCGTCTCGTCGGCCGTCAGGCGACGGTAGAGCGTGCGGTAGGCGTCGCGCATGGTATCGAGCCGGTAAAACCGCTCGACGCGGGCGATGCCCGCACGGCTGGCGGCATGCCATGTGTCGGGCTCCAGCACGTCGACGATGGCCGCCGCCAGCGCTTCGGGGTCCGCCATCGGTACGATGCGCCCGGCGTGGCCGAGCGCGCAGTCTTCCGGATCGTTGCCTTCGATCAGTTGACGACACGCGCCGACATCCGTCGCCACGACCGGCACTCCGGCGGCAGCGGCTTCGAGCATGACCAGCGGCAAGGCCTCGGAGACGGACGACAGCGCGAGCACGCCGATTTGCGGCAGCACCGATTCGACGGCGCGATATCCCATGAATCTCACCTGATATTCCATCCCCAGACTGGCTGCGAGATCGCGGCACTCCTGTGCGTAGGCCCGGTCTTCCGTTTCCGGGCCGACGACCCAGCCCTGCAAGTCCGGGCGCGCGCGATAAGCGAGAAACACGGCGCGCAGGAAGGTCTTGATGTCCTTGACCGGCACCACGCGCCCGATCAGCGCGACGACCGGGGCAATGTCGGCACGCTCGCGATGCACCGGGCGCAGTGCCGCGAAGCGGGCGATGTCGACGCCGTTGGCGATGCAGCGCGTCTTGTGCGCAGGCGCGCCGTCGCTCACCTGACGCTGACGGCTGCCCTCGTAGAGCGACACAATGTCGTCCGCCGTGTCGTAGCAAACGCGGCCGATGGCTTCGAAAAACCGCATCCACAAATTCTGGAAGTAGCCCACCCGCGAGATGTCGCGTTCGAACGGGCCGCGATTGTCGCGCAGCCACTCGCTTTGCAGCAGGTCGAGCTTGCGTTCCTTGGTGTAGTTGCCGTGTTCGGTCACAAGCAGTGCGCGCCCCGTCGACATGCGCAGCATCGCGCCCAACAGCCCCGCGTACCCCGTCGACACGGTGTGATACATCTTCGCGGCCGGCATGGCGGACGCGATCCGCGCGAGTTGCCAGATCGGTTTGTGCATCGCCCGGATCGTCCAGAAGTAGTCCGTAAACGACGGGTCATGGCAATACTGCTCGTACCGTTGCGTCATGAACTCCCAGGACCGCTCGCTATGCAGGAACGCCGCCTGCGACAGCGGCTGACCGTCGCGCAGCATGGGCACCAGACGCTCGAGCATGCTGCGCAAGCCGTCGACCCGCATGTATTTGGCCATACCGATCCCACCGGGCGGCCCGTCGTGACGACGACGGAACAAGTCATGCAGCCGGGCAATGCCGGCGAAGGCGTCCGCGTCGCTGGCATCGGGTCCGGGCGACTTCGCCGGCCTCGCATCCGAGGCGGCGGCGGGCGTCGCGCCGGACGTCTCGTACAGGTAATGCGCCTCGAAGTGCGTGACGTTCGGTGGCATCGGATACACCGGCGCCCCATAGTCGCTGCGGCGACTGCCGATGAAGACGACCGCGAAAGTCAGTTCGGGAAAGGCGCGGATCAGTTGATCGACCCAGGCGGATACGCCCCCGCGCACATAAGGGAAGGTGCCTTCGAGCAACAAGGCGATGTCCGCCACAACCGCCGCGCTGGCCGGGGCAGGCTCAGGCTTGTGGGGGAAATCGTTGCGCCGGACCGATGCCATTGCGCTCACCGTGTCCAGAAACGTACGGCAGGCTGCACCGCGGGCGACGCCGCTGCACCCTTGGCACCCCTAGCACCCGCTGTGCCAGTTGTGCCAGTTGCACCCTTTGCGCCGCTCGCCCCGGCGACGCCGCCGCCGAGCCCGCCAAGCAGATACGCGACCCGATCGTAGCGACGCTTCTGAAACGCCGCTTCGGCCAGCCATGGCAGCAACCGCTCCGTCGGGAAACTGTGAAACTGCGCCTGACGCAGATGCATTTCGGCCGCATCCGGGGTCTCGCGCAACAGCGCGCAACGTCCGAGCAAGTACCACATGGAGGCATCGTCCTCATGCTGCTCCAAAGCCTCGCGCGCGAACTGCTCGACGCGCCCCAGCGTAAAACGCAGGACTTCGCCGCGCACCAGATTCTGGTAAATCAACTCCCAGTAGAGCTGGGCGAGACAAACGCACGCGTGCGCGCGCTCGTCGTCGTCCTGCGCGGCCGTGTGGCGCTCACGCATGGCGAAGATCTGCTGCATGATGCGTTTCTCCAGCCCGTCGAGAATGCCGTATGCGAGCAAGCGCACCTCCTCCACCGGATCGCCCAGCAGGTCGCGCGCAATCTCACTCGTCACGCGCGACGGCAGCGCCTGCACCGAGATCAGCGCCGCCACGCGATCGTCTCGCTCGCCATGGAGGTTGCGCAGCCGTGCCCGCAGCCGTATCCCGGCGCCATGGCGAACCCGCGTGAGCAGATGCGAGACGAATCCGGGCGTCGCCACCCGCCCCGCGACAGGCAGCGCGCGGGGCGGCGGGAACAGGCAGCCGATCGCCAGCACGCCCATCACGACGACCATGCCCGCCACCGGCAAGAAGAACGTCACCAGCGCGATATGCCAGAACACGCCACGCCGCTCGCGATAACCGGACGGCAACGCCAGCGTCATGAACCCACCTGCAAGCAATGCCGCAACGGCTTGCCACGCCAGCACGTAAGGCATGGCGTCAGCGGCCAGGGCGGAGGGATCGGTCACACGGGTCGCAGCGCTCAGTGCGCTCAGTGCGGGAGTGGCCTGCACAGCCCCCCACGTTTCGCTTAGCAGCACGACACGCGCCGCCTGCCACTGCGCCGTCAAGGCAAACACGGCAAGGCCCAGCGTCAGCGCCCATCGCAGCAGACGAAACCCCCGCGCGGCGCCACGCTGCCGTAGCCGCCAGGCGGGTTTCGCGGTACCGCGTTCAGGCTTGTGCTCAGGCATGCTCGACACAACGCTCCATGAGTTTGCGCAAGCCGTCGCCGGGTGCTTCGGCGTCGATGTGTGCGGTATGCACCGCGACGTGAGCGCTCTGAAAATCCACGTCGTATTGCTGGCGCAGCAGGGTCTCGACGCGCATCAGATACCCGTCGATGCCATGCTCGTCGGTAATCGGCATCAAGGCGATGGCGATCTGCTTGCGCGGCGTGCCGATGGTCCACAACGCATCGAGCGCGCGCCGTTGGCGAACCGTCTGCTCGAACAACGAATCGCCACGCGCCCCCCGGGGGAATGCCAGCGCCACCAGCGACGACTCGATGCCGCTCGCGCGCTTGAGCCGGGCCAGTCGCCCCAGTTCAAGGGCAAAGTCGTACGGTGCTTGCGGCACCGAAGCCCTCACTGCGGCGACCAACGGCTGATGCGCGACGCCATCCGCGTAGTAGGCAAGCAGTACCAGCAGCAGTTGCAGGTTGTCGTGGTTGAGCGCGAGGAACGGCATACGGCGCACGATCAGGACGCTGGTCAGGGTGCCGTCGGCGTCGAGCACCGGGGCACAGGCGAGGTAGGGGCTGTCCTGGGTCGCAGCGTTGTCCGCCCTGACATGGGCCAGCGTGCCTTCGTTCAGGCAATGGCGCACGAGCGGATCGTCGGCATCCGGTTCGAACCCCTCGCCGACCCGCGCGACAGGCGTCGTCGCCAGCCGTGCGCCGCGCACCGAGAATAGCGAGGCGACTTCGATCTGGCAGGTGAGCGCGGCAAATTCGAGCATCGGTTGCGCATTGGGCAACCCGCCGGGGGCGCCGTGCGCGTCGGCCGAACGGCGAACCGTGAGATCGCGCAGACGGGTGAGCGCATCGCGCAACGTCACCGGGCGCGCCAGCAGGTCGCGCTCCAGCCGTTCGTGCGAGACGCGCAACAGATAGTGGTTGTGGGTGATCGCGACGAGGCGATCGCCGTAATAAGCGTTGATGCCTTGTGCGCGATGCGCGCGATGCGACCAGATATCGCAGAAGTGACCGGCGACTAACGCCAGCGTCATACCACCCGCGAAATGCGCCATCGGGAACGCGCCCCCCGCCAGGCCATAGAAGACGTGCCACGCCGCCATGAGCAGCGCTCCGCTCGCCACACCCGCCAGCGAGCCGTAGCGCAATGCCGCGACGAGCGTCACGAGCCATAGCCACGGAAATTGCGCGGTGAGCAGCAAGGGGTCGTCGGGGCGCAGCCGCCACGCGATCAGCACGGCAAGCAGCGTGAGGCTCACCACCTCCAGCAGCGCGAAGGGGCGCGCGATGGCCGGCGCGACTCGCCGCCCCCACCGCCCCAGATTGCCGAGCGGCTGGGAACGCCGCACGCGGGCAGCCGTTGCCGACGCGGCAGAAGCGTCGGATGGATGCGACGATGACGATGCACGCGCCGAATCGGTGTCGTTGGGCGTGGCGGCAGTCACGTGGCGTTCGCGGCAATCGGGATCCACCGGGTACCCGCGTGCCGACTCTCACACGCCGCGCGATTGCCAGCCATCGAAATGCCCGCGCAATGCGGGCGAACGCGCAAGAAATGCGCGATGGCGGTCTGCATGATTCCCCGTTATCAGAAGGTGCCCTGCCCGGCCTTTTCGTTCATGCCTGGGTCTGGGCCACGGATCGACAGTGCCTTTGGAAAGACCCGTCGCTCGCGTCCCGCGAATCTTGCGTACCGGGACAGCCTTTGACTGCTGATCCGAACTGATCTTGTTTGTTTGATGGCAATGCACTTTACACACGCGCAGTCCTACTTTCGTCCCCATTTTTTCTGCCCGCCAACCCGCATGAATCCTTCAGGATAACGATTTACCCTCGAACGTGAACGGGCCTTCATGGGGGCCGACATAGGCCAGGTGCGTGCGCAGTCCGGCGCCCGGTTGCCACAGGTGCATCGCGAAGCCAGGCGGCTCAAGCGTGATCGATCCGGGCGCGTGCGGCGCGAGTCCCAGCGTGATCTGATGCGCCGTCGACACGCATGTGCTTGCCATGATGCCGGGCGCGCCCTCCACCCTCGCGTGAATGCTGCGGTGCAGATGACCGCAGATCACCCGCTCGATGTGACGGTGGCGTGAACTCACGCGACCGAAGCCCGCCCGGCCTTGCGCCGAGAGGCCGTAGCCGTCCATGAAGGCGATGCCGGTATCGAACGGCGGATGATGCATGGCGATGATGGTGGGACGGCCTTCGCACGCCATGAGTTGTTCGTCGAGCCAGTGCAGGCGGGCGTCGTACAAATGGCCGCCGGCGCCGGGCGGATCCTGCGTATCGAGGACCAAAACCGTGAGCGGTCCCAAGTCGATCCGGTACTGGATAAATTCGTTGCCGGTGCGCAGATAGCCATGCGCCGGAAAAGCCTCGCGCAGTCCTTCACGATGATCGTGATTGCCGACGGCCAGATACACCGGAATTTCAAGGTCGGAGAGACACTCGCGAAGTCCTTCGTATTCCGATAGATATTCCGGTAGATACGGGGTGTCGATCAGGTCGCCGGTGGCAATAACGGCGTCGGGACGCGGGGTCCAACGATTGATCGTGGCGATCGCCCGACGCAAGGCGCGAGCGGTATCGACGCGACCGCACGACAACACGCCGGGGCGCGTGATGTGAAGATCGGTGATCTGACAGAGCAGCATGAAGGCGATTCCTTGAGCGTTGACGGCGGCGCAACGCTAGCCATCGCAGATGACACCCGAATGAATTTCAGGCGTCCCCCGAAAAGTCGCTGCCAATGCCAACCAAAAGACACCTGAATGCGCAAGCCCCAAAACGCTAGGGAAACTCCCAAAGCCCGCCCAGCAAGGGATTGCGAGGAGGTATGACCGGAGATGCCCGCAGTTGCCGGGGTTTTATCGTCAAGAACGAGAAAGTACGGGGCATCGCACAACAAAATCGCCGCAAACCGTTGTCAGGACTGGCCCACAGCCCGCCGAAGGCTCTATAATGCGGCTGCCCGGCCAGTGCCGGCGCCCTCGCGATACGTGACAAAAGCGGTCCTCGGATCGCGTTTGCGTAACGTGCCGTGAAGGCGACATTCTGGCGTGTGCCGCGTGCCATATGGCGCGGATACAACACCGACACTCGTCAAATGGCGAAAGTGTTAGAGTTGTCGCCGGTATTCACCACCTCTCAAGGGAAACACACATGAACAAACAGGAACTGATCGACGCCGTTGCCGGCCAAACGGGTGCAAGCAAGGCTCAGACGGGCGAGACCATCGACACGTTGATCGAGGTTGTCAAGAAGGCTGTCGCGAAGGGTGATACCGTCCAGTTGATCGGCTTCGGCTCGTTCGGTTCGGGCAAGCGCGCTGCACGTACGGGCCGCAACCCGAAGACCGGCGAAGCGATCAAGATCCCGGCAGCCAAGACCGTGAAGTTCACGGCTGGTAAGGCGTTCAAGGACGCTGTGAACAAGAAGTAAAACCAGTTGCGCGCAGGCCGGCCTCCGTGCCGGCCTATCTTTTTTGCTCGCCTCGGCACACGTTGTCACGTGGCGCGATGGGTGGCAATGAGAAGCGTCACGTCATCCTCTCGCGAGGACCACGACTGATGTGACGCTGCGTGCCTCGCGGGTGTCCTGCGCACCGCTCCCGGAGACCGGGCGCCCGCGACGCGTATCAATCTGACGCGAGCCATTGCCGTTATGCTATGTTGCGTAACATGACACGCGTGCCGACAGCGGCTCCCGCCGCAGCTTCCCAATCCTTTCATGCATCCCACGACGCACGTGCCGGCGTTGCGGAAGACGTCGTTTTGCCGAGCGCTGCCGAGATGCGCAGCATGTCGGCTTCCCGCCTGCTCATCTCCCTCGCCGCGTCTGCGTTGACGCAATGGCCGCCGTTGCCAACGGCATGCGCGCCGGCATCGGAAGACGACAGCCGTGTCGTGGACATCTCACCGGAATCGGTACATCAATTACGCATTGCGACGCGCCGTCTTCGCGCATTGATCGACGTTTTCTCGCCGTGGCTCAAGCCCCGCTGGCATCGTCGGTTGAAAGCCGAGTTGCGCTGGCTCGGCCACGCGATGGGACCGGCACGCGACGCCGATGTGCTGGCCAACGAGACGCTCCCTGCGCTGCGACTCGAATACCCTGACGTCGACTGGATCGCGGTCGATGCGCACCTTACACGCCTTCGCAGCACTGCCCTCGAACAAGCCACGCAAGCCCTGACCAGTGAGCGACAAGGCGCATTGCATGGGCTGCTGATCGAGGCCTTCGGGGTTCGGGATGACGGCCGTGCGGATGTCGGCACCGCCAAAGCGCTGCGACGCCCGTCGCGAACACCGGGGAAAAAGCCGCGCGCACTGGCGAGACATGCTCACAACGTGGTGCGCGAACGCTACATTGCGCTCTTTCCCGACTGCCGCCAGTTGGCGATGCTCGACACGGAGCAGTTGCACGCGTTGCGCGTGAAGATCAAGCAGGCCCGCTACAGCGCCGAGGCACTGACACCATGGATGCGCAAGTCGATTCGTGCGCCGTATCAGGACACGCTGCGAGCCGCGCAGACCTTGCTGGGCCACCTCAACGACGCCGTTGTCGCACAGCGGATGCTGGAGGACCTGCCGATTGCCGTTGCCCAGCGCGACATGCTGTCGGGACGTCTCGATACGATCATCGTCAACGCCACGAGCCGCGCCGCGCACGTGCTGTGCCAGTTGCCTGACGCACAGGCCCTCGAGCGCGGCATGCGCCGTGGTTGAGCGACGGACAGGCTCACGCACCGT
The DNA here is from genome assembly GCF_902459655.1 of Pandoraea anhela. Lineage (GTDB taxonomy): Bacteria > Pseudomonadota > Gammaproteobacteria > Burkholderiales > Burkholderiaceae > Pandoraea > Pandoraea anhela. Next base: position 32,535 of record NZ_CABPSB010000008.1, on the reverse strand, counting down.
CGCATCGCTCCGCGCACAATACCTCGCTTCACCTAACTGCCTTACATCCCGCCTCACCCGCTGCCTCACACCACTCTCGTACGCAGCAGGCGCATGCCGTTGGCGATTACCAGCAGACTGGCGCCAACGTCCGCGAACACCGCCATCCAAAGAGACGCCAGCCCGACGAACGCCAGCGCGAAGAACACGGCCTTGATCGACAGCGCCACCGCAATGTTCTGCCTGAGCACCGACGCCGAGCGCTTCGACAGCGCCAGAAAAGCCGGCAGTTTGCGCAAATCGTCGTCCATGAGCGTTACGTCTGCCGTCTCGAGTGCGCTATCGGTGCCTGTCACACCCATCGCAAATCCAACATCTGCCGCCGCGAGCGCAGGCGCATCGTTGATGCCATCGCCCACCATCCCGACGTGACCGTATGTCTCGCGCAGTGACGACACCGCTTGCCACTTGTCTTCCGGCAGCATCTCGGCACGTACGTCCGACACCCCCGCCTGCTCGCCGATCACCTGCGCGGTCGCGCGGTTGTCGCCTGTCAGCATGACGGTGGCCACCCCCATTTTTGCCAGTCGTGCGATCGCCTCGCGGCTTTCCTCGCGCAGGGTGTCGGCCACCGCGAGCACGGCAATCGCCCGGGTTTCATCGGCCAGCACGATCGCGGTACGCGCCTGCGCTTCGAGGCGCGTCAGTTCCGCCTCCACGTCGGCGTTGCACACACCGAGCGACTCGATCAGACGGTGATTGCCGAGGTAATACAGCGTCTGGCCAACCCGTCCCTTCACGCCCATGCCGGCAAGCGCTTCGAAGTCGGTCACGGACGGCAGCGCGCCCAGCCCCGCCTGCGTGTGGCCGTCCACGACGGCGCGCGCAATCGGATGCGTGGTCTGGGCATCGAGCGCTGCGGCCAGCGTCAGCGCTTCATCGCGCGACGTCGCACCGAGCGGCACAATATCCGTCAGTACCGGCTCGCCGCGGGTGAGCGTGCCGGTCTTGTCCAGCGCGACTGCCCGAATCAGACGTCCGCTTTCCAGAAAGGCCCCTCCCTTGATCAGAATGCCGGCACGCGCCGCCGCCGTCAGACCGCTGACGACGGTGACCGGTGTGGAAATCACGAGCGCGCACGGGCAGGCGATCACCAGCATCACGAGCGCCTTGTAGATCCACGGCGACCACGCGAGACCGAACGCCAGCGGCGGCACCAGCGCGACCAGCAACGCGCAGAGGACAACGACCGGGGTGTAGATGCGCGAGAACTGGTCGACGAACCGCTGTGTCGGCGAGCGCTGTTGTTGCGCCGTCTCGACGATTCGCACAATGCGGGCGAGCGTCGTATCGCCGGGAGCCACGTTCGTGCGATACACGATCAGCCCGCTTTCGTTGATGCTGCCGGCGAAGACTTCGTCGCCCACCGTCTTGTCGACGGGCACACTCTCGCCGGTGATCGACGCCTGATTCAGCGCGGAACTGCCTTGCTCGATCACACCGTCGATCGCGATCCGCTCGCCCGGACGGGCGCGCACCCGGGAGCCGACTGCCAGCGATGCCGCCGGGACGTCGGCCCAACTGCCATCTGCCTGTTCGACCGACGCCTGCTCCGGCGCGAGCCGCATGAGCGCCTCTACGGCGCGGCGCGCACGAGTCAGCGACGCCGCTTCGAGCTTCTCGGACAGCGCGAAGAGCACGATCACCATCGCGGCTTCCGGCCACTGGCCGATGAACATCGCGCCGGTCACGGCCAGCGACATCAGGAAGTGGATATTGAGCGTGAAGTGACGCAGCGCAATCCAGCCCTTTTTGAGGGTCGGCAGGCCACACGCCAGAATCGCGGCGACGACCATCGCGCCGACCCAGGGGCTGTGCTCCGGCACGCCCGACCAGACAGCGATTTCGCTCGCGGCGGCAAGCACGCCACCGGCGACAAGACGTGCGACATCGCTTTTGCGGCCAGCAGGCGCCGGCGCGGCATTGGCGTGTGCGCCACTCAGCGACACGGGCGTCATGCCCAGTTTGCGAAGCGTCTGCGCCGCCGCATCGCTCTGGCGACTCACCTCGTCGGCCGACGCGCCCGCATCGAAAACGACCGTCAACTCACGCTTGAGCAGATTGAAATACAACGCGTCGATACCGGGCTGACGTTCGAGCTGGTCGCGAATCAGACGCTCTTCCGTCGGGCAGTCCATCTGATCGATACGGAAGCGGGCTTGCGGCGCGCCCGTCTCGGGTGCCGGCACGGGCGGCGCGAGAGTGGCCGCACCGGCGCAACAGGACGTGCCGCCGTGTGTGTGAGCCGCCGCCCCGCTCGCGCCGGCATGGTCGTGCGCGTGATCATGACCGTGGTCATGACCATGCCGGTGGTCGTGGTCGTGGTCGTGGTCGTGGTCGTGACCATGATCGTGATCACGCGCGTGATCGTGCGAAGGAAAGTGAGGATCGCGATCGTGCGAGTGTCCGCCGTCGCAGCACTGCGGCTGACCGGCGATGTCCGCGTAGCCGGGCGTCTTGCGTGGCGCCGTCGTCGCGCCCGCCAGACGGACCGGATCCGAGGGGTTGGACATGTGAACTCCTGGTGACTTGATTCGTGTTACCCTCCATTCAAAACCCTGTAGTGACTACGGAGTCAAGCATGAAAATCGGCGAACTGGCCCGCGCGGCGGGAACCGATGTCGAAACCATCCGCTACTACGAGCGCGCCGGCCTGCTGCCGCCGCCGCCGCGTACCGATGCGGGTTATCGCGCTTACGGCGACGAACATGTGGAAGCGCTGCGCTTCATCCGTCATTGCCGCTCGCTCGATATGCCGCTAGCCGACGCCAAACGGCTCGGTGAACTCGCGCACGACACGAGCGTCACATGCGAAGACGCCAATCAGCTCATCGAAGCGCATCTGGCGCGCGTGCACGCCCGCATCCATGAATTGCAGGCGCTGGAGCAGCAGCTGCTTCATCTGCAAGCGCAATGCCAGAGCCGTCACGGCACGAGCGACTGCGGCATCCTTCGCGCGCTCATGCAAGGCGCCCACGGGGAAGCGTGCGCCTGTCACAGCGACACTGACCCTATCGAAGTTTCGTGCGATCACGACCCGCTGCATTCGTGACATCGCGCGTGATCGTGCGCGCGCAAATGCGATGCGGGCAGGCCGTCATCGAGGCACACCGGGCGACATGGCGATGGCGCCCCGGCACGCGCACCGCAATCCGCTCTGTACCTCGTCCTGTACCTCGTCCGTTAGCTCGTCCGTTAGCTCGTCCTTTAGCGCTTCCTCCCCCTGCGGCAATTCCGTGCGCGACGCGATGACCGCACGTCCGCCTGCCAAACTGCCGCCGCGCGTTTTACCGGACGTGACGAAGGGAAGTGTTTGCGCAAACCCATCGAGTCGCGCCGTTTTCACCGCGAAAACAGGGGCAAAACGGCATAGTTTCTATACAATGTCCCGCACACATCGTATCTGCCGTCGTTTGTGCATCATGTGAGACGCTGCGCAGCGATCGCGATACGCTTCGATATCTCGTAATCCGTTTCAATTTTTGCTCACCTCATTTGCCGGAGACCGTATGTCCAGCGATGTATCCGCTACGCCAGCACCCGCGACGCAAAGTAGCGCCGACATCGTCATCATGGGCGCAGGGGCCGCAGGCATCTCGGTCGCCGCAAGCCTGCGACGACGCCGTCCGTCGCTCTCGATCACGATCGTGGATCCGGCCGACACGCACTACTATCAGCCGGCATGGACGCTGGTCGGCGCAGGCGAATTCGATGCGGCCCGCACAGCGCGTCCGATGTCGAGCGTCATTCCCGAGGGCGTGAACTGGGTCCAGGCGGCGATCACGGCATTCGCGCCGGAACATCGGCAAGTCCTGCTCTCGGACGGTCGCCGTCTCGGCTACCGATTTCTGATCGTCGCGCCCGGCCTGCAATTGAACTGGGAGGCCATCGACGGGCTGAGCGAAACACTTGGCCGCAATGGCGTGACGTCCAACTATCGCTTCGATCTCGCGCCCTATACCTGGTCGCTGGTTCGCGAATTCAAAGGCGGAAACGCGCTGTTCACACAGCCGCCGATGCCGATCAAGTGCGCGGGTGCGCCGCAGAAGGCGATGTATTTGTCGGCCGATACATGGCGGCAACATGGCGTGCTCGACAAGACGTCGATCGAGTTTCATCTCGTGGCACCTGCGCTCTTCGGCGTGAAGGATTACGTGCCCGCGCTGATGGAATATGTGCAGCGATATCGCATCTCGCTCAATCACCTCTCGCATCTGCGCGCCGTGGACGGCGAGCGTCGCGTTGCACGCTTCGAAATCTTCGACGCCGACGGTCAATCGCAGTTTATCGACAAGCCTTTCGATTTTCTCCATGTCGTGCCGCCGCAAAGCGCGCCCGATGTATTGCGTGCGAGCCCGCTGGCCGACGCTGCGGGCTGGTGCGAAGTCGATCCGGCAACGCTGCGCCACGCACGCTACGCCAATGTGTTCGGCCTCGGCGATGCGATATCCGCACCGAACGCCAAGACCGCAGCGGCAGCGCGCAAACAAGCGGTCGTCGTCGCCGAGAATCTGCTCGCGACAATGGACAACCGTCCCCTTTCCTTGCATTACGACGGTTACGGCGCCTGTCCGCTTACCGTCGAGCATGGCAAGATCGTGCTTGCGGAATTCGGCTATGGAGGGAAACTTCTCCCTACATTCCCCGTCGATGGTACGCATGCGAACCGTTTTGCCTGGGTACTGAAAAAGTACGTGCTGCCAAAAGTTTATTGGGACTTCATGCTGAAAGGGCGCGAATGGTTTGCGCGTCCGCGCTAAGCCGGCCATAGGTGAAACCCGCACTCAATTTTCAGGCGCGGGTGCCGTTAATGGTCAAAGGACCCGGTTTCGCAATCGGGCACGAGCATCTCGTCGGACCACGCCTTGCGCGCGGTCTGCCTGAAAGCCAGAAGTGACAGCATGCCGACGGGCTTGCCGGTTCGCTCCAAGCCACCCGGCCGACATATTTACGCGTCTTATGCAGAACATGATTCAAGGTTTTTCTGGCGGCACGACCTGTTCGACGCGTGGGCTTTTCCTGCTCGGGGGCCTCGCCGGCCGCATCGTCGGCATCACCGCTGTTGAATGCGGCGGTGACAAACGTTCAACCGTTCAGGCGACGTTTGCCTGCCTGCCGAGATGAACGATACCAACGCGCTGCGACGGCAAGTCGTCCTCGCCGATCTGCTGCTGGATCGCCAGCGGCTGTTGCGCGCCCTCAGCCTCGAGTTGCGCACCCCGAGTCCGCCCAATAGTCACAGCGCGCTGATCGTGCTGCACGTGGGCCGGGGCCAGCGCACGGCGACCAGCCAACCCGCCATTTCCGACGCCGACCTGCTCGCCACGGTGGCGTTTCGCATCGGCTCGCGCATTCGCCGCCGCGACCTCATCGGTCGCGTCTCGGATCAGCAGATCGCCATTCTGTTGCGCGACCTCGGCAGCCGGGAGGCCGCCGTTCAGATCACGCGCCGCTTCATCCGGGCGGGCGAATCGCCGGTGCCTTGCGGCAATGGGCTGCTCTACCCGATCATCTCGGCCGGGATCACGCATTTGCCCCAGGTGCCTGTCTGGCCGGCCACGTTGCTCGAGCATACGTCGGACGTCGCGGATCAGGCCATTCGCGAGAGCGCGTCGCGTTTTCTCGTCACGGACGCGCCGGCCGCGCCGACCGAAGGCATCGCGCCGCCCGACGACGCGGGCAACGAACATTACTGGCGCAATGCCATCGGCCGCGCCTTGTCGGACTCCGAGTTTCGTCTTCACTATCAGCCCCAGATCGACATGCGCAGCCACCGGCTGACCGGGCTGGAAGCGCTCATTCGCTGGCAACGCGACGACGAACTGATCATGCCCGGCGAATTCATTCCTGCTGCAGAGCGTTGCGACGTCATCGGCCCGATCGGCGACTGGACGCTGCACGAGGCCTGCCGGCAACTCGACCAATGGCACACGGCCGGCGAGGAGTATCCTCGCGTGGCCGTGAATCTGTCGGCACAGCAAATGCGCGTGCAGACGCTCGAGACGGTTCGCTACGCGCTCAAGCATCATCGCGTGCCGCCGGACAAGCTCGAAATCGAGATCACGGAATCGTCGCTGATTTCGCATCTCGACGAGGCCGCCACGCTGATGAACGAACTCGTCGCGATGGGCGTTCGCCTGTCGCTCGACGATTTCGGCACCGGCTACTCCAGCTTCGTGCGCCTCAAGCGCTGGCCGTTCGGCACGGTCAAGATCGATTACCAGTTCGTGGCCGGCGTGTTGCTCGGCGGCTACGACACGGAACTGATTCGCGCGATCATCGCCATCGCCCGAAAGCTGGAAATCGAGACGATAGCCGAAGGCGTGGAGACCAGTGCGCAACGAGATGCGCTCGCCTCTATGGGCTGTCACGCCTGGCAGGGGTATCATTGCACGCGTCCCTTACCGCCCGGGCACATCGAAACGTTCATTCGAGACTGGCACGGGCGCCTGTAAACGCGTCAGCAACCGCCTCAGCCGTTGGTCAACGCTCTTCTCAACCGCCACCATGCCGCCTCCGCTTTTCTGCGCGGTATGGTCGCCCTCGTCTGCGTTCTCATCGCGTGGGCGCTGGCGCGCTTCGCTGCCGACCAGCTCGTGGCGAATCGTGCAGCGCGTCTGCTGTACGAAGAGCGCAGCATCGCTACCCGGCTCGCCCACGGTACCGTCCATACCGTCAATCAGGATCTGACGCTCATTCGCGGCATCCCGCAGGTGCTGGCCGAGATCGAGCAGATCCAGCAGGCGGCAAGAACGATCGCCACACATCCGTTGACGGACGTCCCTCAGGACAAGGCGCGCGAAATCCTGCTCGCCGACCCCGTTCTTAAACCCGTCAATGAGCTTCTGCGTGCGGCGCAGCTGTACTTCGGTGCGGACATCGTCTGGCTGGGCACGCCCGACGGCACCACGATCGCGTCCAGCGACTTCCATTCGTCGAACCCCCTGGTCGGCGACCGTTACGGCGACCGCGCCTACTTTAATGCTGCGGTGCTCGGCGGCTCCGGCCAACAGTATGTGACAGGCCGCAAGACGGGGATGCCGGGCATCTTCTTCACCGCGCCTGTCTATGCCGACGGCATGCTCGTCGGCGTGGTGGCCGTAAAGCTCGGCATTCGACGCCTGTCGCACTGGGTCGACAGCGGCGCGTCGTTCATCACCGACGTCAATGGCGTGATCGTACTCGCCAACGACCCGACATTCACGGGTCTCGCCGTGCCGGGCGCCGCCGTGTTCAAGCTCTCGCGTCCGGAGCGCCGCCACCTCTATCAGCAGGAAGACTTCACCGTCGTTCCCATCGAGAGCTACGACCTTGCCCCCGGGACACCCGGCTTTCTGCAACCGGTGCCGGCCGCCGAAGAAAGCGCGCACAACGCACGGCTGGTGCGTGTACGCCCGGATAATCAGCCGTATCTGCTGGAGGCCGAGACGTCGTCCGACGGCGAAATGGTGATCTACACGATGAGCGAGGCGCCAACGCTCGGCAGCCTCTCCGTGGAGCGGCGTCGTTACGCCGCGCTGGTCTTCGCCCTGCTGCTCAGTCTGGCGGGAGCCTCGTATTTGCTCGTTCGCTATCTGAGACGCGAAAAGCTTCATCTGAGCGATACGCTGGCCAAGAACGCGGCGCTGGAACATGAGGTCAAATACGACACGCTCACGGGCGCGCTGTCTCGCGGACACTTCCTCAAACGCCTGCGCGCCGAAGTGATACGGGCCGAAACGACCGAAGTACCGACCTGCGTCATTCTCATCGATCTCGACCATTTCAAGCAGATCAACGACACGTGGGGCCATGCGCTCGGCGACACCGTGCTCGCCACCTTTGTCCGTCTTTGTCACGAATCGTTACGCGAAGATGACATCTGCGGTCGTTTGGGCGGCGAAGAATTCGCTATTATCCTGAGTGGCGCCAACGAGGCACGCGCTTTCGACGCCGCAGAACGCTTGCGCGAGGCCGTTCGCGCGGCACACATCCATGCGGACGGCCGCACGCTACAGTTCACGATAAGTGCCGGCATCGCCCAGTGGCACAAGGGGGACGACGACAATGCGTGGCTGCAACGGGCCGACGCAGCACTGTACCTTGCCAAATCTCGCGGACGCGATCGCTGCGCCCGCGAATCCGACCTCCGGGTGCTCACCCGAGGCGAGCCGTAACCGACTTCGGGCATTGCCGCCTGAGGTTGCCAACTCATCAACTCAGACCGGACCGATGCTCAAGACGAATCTCACCACGTTCGCCCCATCGCCGCGACGCGCCATTCAGATCGGCGCGGCAGCCCTCTGCCTGGCCCTGAGCGGTGCTGCACGCGCCGACCTGTCGCTGTTGCAACCGCCTCGCGCGCTCACCGGCGGCGCCCCGTTGCAACTGACCCTGCTGGCGACGCAAGACTCCCCGGGGCGAAAAACCATCCGGTTACCGGATGAAATCGTTGTCCGGATCTCCAACGACGACTTCAAGCCCACGTTGTTGCGCCTGAAACGCGAAGCCGTCGCGCCAGCGCAAGTCACACTCGCCAACGGTCAGTTCCGTCGCGTCGCTTACTCTGCCGTACTGCCAAAGGAACTGCGCGGCGCCGTGCGCATCGAGCCCGTCGACTGGGATGCCTCCACGACGACCATCGTCCTCGATCGCGCCGCGCCCGCCGAGGCCATGGTCGCCGCGTCCCCGCGCCCGGCAGATAGCGATACCGCCACTGCCGCAGGCACCGCTGGTGCTGCCAGCGCCGGTGCAATCGCGGCATCGTCCGCATCCGGCACGGTGGCAGCCACGTCGGCCGATGCCATCGCACCAACGGCCGACGCCGAATTCGCCCGCATCTCGTCCAACGAACCGATGTACATCGCCTTCGGAAAAAATGGCGATGCGAACGCGCGCTTTCAACTGAGCTTCAAGTTCCACATCCTGAAGCCGGACAATCCGGCATCGAAGTCATTCCTCGACAACCTGTATTTCGGCTACACGCAGTTGTCGATATGGGATCTGGAAGCCGAGTCCGCACCGTTTCGCGACTCCAACTATCGTCCGAGTCTGTTCTACTACGTCCCCGATACCGGCGTGCGGGCCGGCTGGTTCTCCTCGCTGGGCGTCGCCGCCGGTATCGAGCACGAATCCAACGGCAAGGCCGGCGACGACTCCCGCAGCATCAACACCGTTTTCGTCAAACCGATCCTCACATTCGGCAATCCGTCGGAATATCACTGGACGGTCGCCCCGAAGCTCTATGCCTATCTGGAGAAAAAGGACAACGCCGATATCCAGAACTACCGCGGCTACATGGATCTGCTCGTCCTTTGGGGCAAACCCAACGGCTGGCAGATCGGAGCGACGTTGCGTAAAGGCATGAAGCGCAACTACGGCAGCGTGGACGTGCAGGTGACCTACCCGCTCGGTAAGCTGATTCCGGGCACCGGCGGCTACATCTGGCTCGGTTACTTCACCGGCTACGGCGAGGACCTGCTCGACTACAACCGCCATTCCCCATCGCAGGTGCGCATCGGCTACAGCGTATTCCGCTGGTAATGCTCGTAATGCTCGTAATGCTGGTCGTGCTGGACAAGTCGGGAGCGCGGATGATGCTGGGGATGTCGACGATCGTAGCCAGCCTCCAATGGTGCTCACGAGTGGCGATAATGAGCGGCAGTCATGAGTGACGGTGATTATTGCCGGTGATTGTTGCCGGTGACAATTGCCGGTGACAATTACCGCTCACTATTGCACGGCCCTCGATGCCGCAACCTCGGGAAGCGGCCATCCGTCATGGCGATGGCGCGCCTGAACCGGAATTCGGCGCGAATGTCCACCGCCCGCACCAGGCCGTAGGGGAATCGAAACCGGTCTCGGTCTTCGATGCGATAATGGCGACATTCTCCGACACGCCAGCCAACGCTGGCCGACTCTGCCCCTATGTCCGAACTGCACGACCGCCCCGACAGCCCCTGCATCGGCGTTTGCTCGACCCTCTTCGACGACGTCTGCAAAGGGTGCGGCCGCACCGCCTACGAAGTCTCCAACTGGGTGTTTTTCACCGACCAGGAGAAAGCGGCGGTATGGGAGCGCATCGCGCGCGACGGCACGGCAATGCGCTTTTGCGATAGCAGTTCTACGACTTCGCGGACTTGAACTGAAGCGACTTGTATTCGAGGAATTCCTCGAAGCCGTACACGCCGTTTTCGCGGCCGTGCCCCGATTGCTTGAAACCGCCGAACGGGGCCTGCACATTGAACTCCCCACCGTTGATGTCCACCTGCCCGGTGCGGATCCGGCGCGCCACGCGCACAGCGCGCGCTTCATCGCCCGACCAAACGCCGCCGCCCAGCCCATAGATGGAGTCGTTGGCGATGCGCACGGCGTCGGCTTCGTCCTGATACGTGATGATCGAGAGTACCGGACCGAAAATCTCCTCTTGCGCGACCGTGGCATCCGGCGCCACGCGGCCGAGTATCGTCGGCTGAACGAAGAATCCTGACTCGAAGCCCTCCGGCACCGTCTCGCCCCCGGCGATGAGTTCGGCCCCCTCCGCCAATCCCTTGCGGATATAGGCCTGCACGCGCTCACGCTGCGCCGCCGACGCGAGCGGGCCGAGACGTGTCGTTTCCTCACGCGGATCGCCCAGCGCGAAGCGCGCGACAGCGTCCTTCGCCAATGCTTTGACCTCCTCATAGCGCGACGCCGGCACGAGCATGCGCGTGTGCGCCGAGCAAGTCTGTCCCGAGTTCAGATAGCAAGCGTTGAGCGTGCCCTTCACCGCCGCCGCCAGATCGGCGTCGTCGAGCACCACGGACGCCGACTTACCGCCCAGTTCCAGCGCCACGCGCTTGACCGTCTGCGACGCCACTTCGGAAACCCGCTTGCCCGCGCGCGTCGAGCCGGTAAACGACACCATATCCACATCCGGATGACGTGCCAGCACCTCGCCCACCACTGGCCCAAGTCCCGTGACAAGATTGAAGACGCCGGGCGGCAGCCCGGCCTCGGCGATGACTTCCGCGAGGATGAAAGCGTTGAACGGCGCCACCTCGGAAGGTTTGAGCACGACCGTGCACCCCGCAGCCAGCGCCGGTGCGACCTTCAGCGTAATTTGATTGAGCGGGTAATTCCACGGCGTGATCGCGCCCACCACGCCGACGGGTTCGCGCACCACGAGCGAGTTGCCCACGCGCGCTTCGAACGCGAACGATTCGACCAGTTCGGCGTACTGGTTCCAGTGATAGACCGGGCCGCCGACCTGAATGGCGCGCACGAGCTTGATCGGCATGCCCGTCTCGCCCGTCATGACTTGCGCCAGCACCTCGGTACGCGCCTTCAAACCCGCCGCGATCTTGCGCAGATAACCGGCACGCTCCGCCGGTGTTGTGGCAGCCCAGCGATCGCGCGCCTTCAGCGCCGCCGCCACGGCGGCTTCGGTATCTTCTGCCGCCCCCTCGGGAATGCGTCCCATCAGCGTTGCGTCGGCCGAGTGGAAGACGTCCAGCATGCCGCGTCCGACCGGCGTCACCCACTGCCCATCGATAAAGAACTTGTCGTATGTCTTCATGCAAAGTCTCCTGCTGACGTCGTAAGAATGAAATGGCGATGAACAATCGACGAACGGCCATTGTAGTCCGCGCTACGTCGCGCCTCTCACGCCTCGGGGGAAATCGGCTTTCTCCGACGCGTGCCTTCCTGAATTCCGAGACCGTCTTCGGACAGCCGGAATCCCGCAATCGAATCGCGCAATCGAATCACGTCATCGTGCGACGTCGACCGAGGTCGCACTCACGACAGGTAACGCCCACCGATATACATCAAGACCCTGAACGCAACGTGAGCAAATCAGGCAACGTATACGCAAACAGGGCGCCTGCCATGCAAGCGCCCTGTCGGGGATTACGGGGTAGAACGCGCGGTGTCAGGGGTCAGACTTCCACGCCCTGGCTGGCCAGATACTCGTCGTAAGTGCCCGCATAATCGACCAGCGTGCCATCGTTCTTCACTTCGATGATGCGCGTGGCCAGGCCCGACACGAATTCCCGGTCATGCGAGACAAAAATCAGCGTGCCCGGATACTTGTCGAGCGCGATCTGGAGCGATTCGATCGACTCCATGTCCATGTGGTTGGTCGGCTCGTCCATCATCATGACGTTGTGACGGCCAAGCATCAGCTTGCCCCAGATCATGCGTCCCTTCTCGCCACCGGAGAGCACACGCACCGACTTGCCCACATCGTCGCCACCGAACAGCAGACGGCCGAGCGAGCCACGAATGACCTGATCGTCGTCGCCTTCCTTGCCCCACTGCGTCATCCAGTCGGTCAGCGTCATGTCTTCCGGAAATGCCTCGGACGTATCCTGCGGCATATAACCGATGTTCGCGTTCTCGGCCCACTTCACGTTGCCCGAATCGACCGGCAGGTCGGCCATCAGGCTACGCAGCAGCGTGGTCTTGCCTGCACCGTTCTCACCAATGATCGCCACACGCTCACCCGCGCGCACGGCGCCCGAGAAGTTCTTGAAGATCTGACGGTCGTAAGCCTTCGAAATGCCCTCGAATTCGAATGCGAGGTTGTGCAACTTCTTCTCGAACTCGAAACGGATGAACGGGTTCTGACGCGACGACGGCTTGATGTCCTCGACCTTGATCTTGTCGATCTGCTTGAGACGGCTCGTCGCCTGACGCGCCTTCGACTTGTTTGCCGAGAAGCGGCGCACAAAGTCTTGCAAGTCGGTGATGCGTTCCTTGGCCTTCGCGTTGGCCGCCATCTGACGCTCGCGCGCCTGTGCCGACGCCAGCATGTAGTCGTCGTAGTTGCCCGGGTAGATCTTCAGCGTGCCGTAGTCCATGTCCGCCATGTGCGTACACACGGCATTCAGGAAGTGGCGATCGTGCGAAATGATGATCATGGTGGAGTTGCGCTCGTTGAGCACGTCTTCCAGCCAGCGGATCGTATTGATGTCCAGGTTGTTGGTCGGTTCGTCGAGCAGCAGCACGTCCGGGTTCGAGAACAGCGCCTGCGCGAGCAGCACACGCAGTTTCCAGCCCGGTGCGACGTTGCTCATCGGCCCCTGATGCTGTTCCGTGGGAATGCCCACGCCCAGCAGCAGTTCGCCCGCGCGTGCCTCAGCCGTATAGCCGTCGTACTCGGCGAACTTCGCTTCGAGTTCCGCCGCGTGCATGTAGTCGTCGTCCGTGGCGTCCGGATTCGCGTAGATCGCGTCGCGCTCGCTCATGGCGGCCCACATTTCGGTATGGCCCATCATCACCACGTCGAGTACACGCATGTCCTCGTATGCGAACTGGTCCTGTTTGAGCTTGCCCAGACGCACGTTGGGTTCGAGCATGACGTTGCCGGCGCTCGGCTCCAGATCGCTGCCGAGAATCTTCATGAACGTCGACTTGCCGCAACCGTTGGCGCCGATCAGGCCATAGCGGTTGCCCCCGCCGAACTTGACGGAGATGTTCTCGAAGAGCGGCTTGGCGCCGAATTGCATCGTGATATTGGCGGTAGACAGCACAGGCGGTATCCGGGAGATGAGGTGCGGCGGCACGAAATCGCGCCACGAAACCTGACATTTTAGCACCGATGCGTGTCACGCGCCCCTCGTCCGACCCACCGGCTTAGGAACGGTCCTATTCATGACGTGACTTCCGCCTGCCGGATTTTGCCGACTTTAGACTACGCCGAGCCGTGTGCGAATCCATTCGGATGCCAATGCAACGACACCCGAAGACCACTCGCAAACGGCCGCCGGCCGGGGCGGAGCGACGCACGACCTGTCGCAATTTTTCGCGTCAGACGTTCCGTCCGGTCATACCGCCGTGTCGATTTTTCGAGCTTTCGATATCTCGACTTTTCCAGCTTTCGAGCTTTCGACTTTTCGACCGGTTTCTTTTCCGCTCTCCAACTCACCTTTGAGCTCTGATGACGACCCACCCCAATTCCGCTTTCCCCCAACGTCATACCACCCGCCGCACCCCGCTGCTGGCCGTCGCGCTGACCACGCTTGCACTGCTGAGCGCGCCGATGCGCGCGCTGGCGGACCTTCCGCCGCCGAAGAAGCAAGCCGCCGCACCTGCCGCGCCAAGCGGCGTCGCCACGGAAACGCTCGCCAAATCCACCACGGCATGGGATCAAACACGCTACAAGGCCTACCCCGCCGGCGTGCCGGAGCCGACACTCGTGCGCATTACCATCGCCCCCAACACCCGTCTGGACTGGCACACGCATGCGATGCCGGTCGTGGCGTACGTGGCAGCGGGCAATCTGAGCGTCGAGCGGGCCGATAACGGTGCACGACGCGCCTTCGCCGCCGGTCAGACGATCACCGAACTGGTCGACGTCCCGCATCGGGGCGTGACGGGCGACACCGGCGCCGAACTGCTCGTGTTCTATGCTCGCGAGGCACAGCAACCGCTGTCGGTCGCCAGTCCGGCTGCGGCAAAACTCGCCAAGGACGACAAGGCGAAGCCCGCACAGCTGGTCGTCGACTGACGCGCCGCCCGACGGCCGCCCATAAAAAAACCGCCGGCACACACCGGCGGTTTTTCCATTGCGCTTTTCACTTTCGCGGCCTGAAGCCGCTCCGAACCGCCTGAAGCCGCTTGAAGCCGCTTGAAACCGCTTTAAGTCAACTAAAGCCGAATCAAGCCGCGAAACGTCAGGCCGCGGCAAGCCGCCTCGCACGGCATGACGGCATGACGGCATGACAACGTTACTGCTTCGGCAGCGACCCCTCGACACCTTCCACGAACCAGTTGATCTGGTGCTTCTCGTCGTCGTTGAGCGTTTTGCCGGCCGGCACGATTTCCTTGCCGTCCTGCCCCTTGATCGGGCCGGTGAACGGGTCGTACTTGCCGTCGCGAATCGCATCGTGGCGCGCGGCCACTGCCTTGCGCGCCGCTTCCGGCACCGCCTTGTCGTTGATGGCCACGAGATTGATCTCGTCTTCCTTAATGCCGCCCCAGACCGGCGTGTTCTTCCACTTGCCCTGCATCACTTCGTCGACCGTGCGGACGTAGTACTTGCTCCAGTCGATGGCTGCCGAGGCGAGATGCGCGTTCGGGCCGAACTTGCTCATGTCCGAATCCCAGCCGAACGCGTGAATCTTCTTTTCTTCGGCCACTTGCATGACGACGGCCGAGTCGACGTTCTGCATCAGCACGTCCGCCCCCTGCCCTACGAGCGATTCCGCCGCCTGACGCTCCTTGCCCGGATCGAACCAGCTATTGATCCAGACAACCTTGACCTTGACCTTCGGATTGACTTCGCGTGCGGCGATAGTGAACGCATCGATATTGCGGATCACTTCGGGAATCGGCACCGACGCCACGTAACCGATCACGTTCGACTTCGTCACATACCCGCCGACCACACCGGCCAGATGCGCGCCTTCGTAGGTACGAACGTCGTAGGTGCCGAGGTTCGGCGCCGACTTGAAGCCCGTGGCATGCTCGAACGTCACATCCGGGAAATCGGCGGCGGTCTTCACCATCGAGTCCATGTAACCGAACGACGTCCCGAAGACCAGCTTGTTGCCCTTGCTCGCCAGATCGCGGAACACACGCTCCGAGTCGGCGCCTTCCGGCACATTCTCCACGCGCGTCACAGTGACCTTGTCGCCGAACCTGGCTTCGACGGCCTTCGCGCCCTGCTCGTGCGCGTAGGTCCAGCCGGCATCGCCCGGGTTGCCGATGTAGACGAATGCCACGCCCATCGGGCCTTTGCCCGCCGGCGCGGCCGACGCCTGCGCATCGGACGCCGCTGCCGGGGCGTTCGCCGTCGTGTTTTCCTGCTTGCCGCAGGCGGAAACCAGCATGGCGGCCGCCAGGCTTGCCATCGTGATCAGGACTTTACGTCGCATCGATTTTCTCCTCGTCATCGATTGTTTCAGTTGAATTCATGCAGCGCTGCGCAATACCCGAAAGCTTGCCCGGCACTCAGGACCCTGCAAAGAACGGCTTCCCCAGCGACGCGGGGGCATTCAGGCGAATCGTCTGACGATTGCGCGAGATGATCACCAGCACGACGATGGTCGCGAGATACGGCAGGCTCGCCAGCGCTTGCGACGGAATACGGATGCCCATCGCCTGCGCCTGAAACTGCAAGGCCATGACCACGCCGAACAGCAGCGCACCGAGCGCGGTACGCCCGGGACGCCACGTCGCAAACACCACCAGCGCCAGCGCGATCCAGCCGCGCCCCGCCGTCAGATTTTCTTGCCAGAGCCGCAGATAGCCCACGGCGTAATACGCACCGGCCAGCCCCGACATCGCGCCGCCGAACAGCGTCGCAAGATAGCGAATCCGCACGACCGGGTACCCGATCGCGTGCGCCACCGAGGGCGCTTCGCCGATCGAGCGCAGCACCAGCCCCGCACGCGAGCGATACAGGAACCACGCAATCGCCGCGAGGAGCACGACCGAGAGGTAGCCCAGCGGGTTGAGCGAGAAGATCGACGGCCCGAGCACCGGAATCGACGACAGGCCCGGAATCGGCATGTCGCGCAGCATCGGGATCGTGGCGTCGGTGTACGGACGGCCGACGTAGGCCGATAGGCCAATGCCGAAGATCGTCAGCGCCAGGCCCGTTGCAACCTGATTGGCCATGAGCGTGAGCGTGAGCCACGCGAAGATGGCGGACATCGCCACGCCCGCCGCAACGCCCGCGAGCACGCCGAGCCAGAGGTTGCCCGTGTGCACGGTCACGGCGAAGGCGCCGATCGCGCCCATGAGCATCGTGCCTTCCACGCCGAGGTTGAGCACCCCCGACTTCTCCGTCACGAGTTCGCCGAGGGCGGCGAGCATCAGCGGGATGGCCGCGATCACGGCACTCGCGGCCAGCGGCGTGAGCAGATTGATCCAGTCCATGCCGCGCTCCTCAGGCGCCACGCGTCAGCGCGCGGGCGCGACGTCGCAGGCGGTAGTTCACGAATACGTCGCAGCCCAGCAGGCTGAACAGCAGCAGCCCCTGAAACACGCCGCTGATGGCCTTGGGCAATTGAAGCGATGTCTGCACTGCTTCACCGCCGAGATACAGCAGCGCCATAAGCAGGCTCGCGAGCACGATGCCCACCGGATGCAGACGGCCGACGAACGCCACGATGATCGCGGTAAAGCCGTAGCCCGGCGCCCATGTCGCCTGCAACTGGCCGACCGGACCGGCCACTTCACCGGTGCCTGCCAGTCCCGCAGCCGCACCGCCGATGAGCAACGCCAGCCAGACGGCGCGCGGCTCGGAATATCCGGCGTAACGCGCGGCGAGCGGCGCCAGCCCGCCGACTTCCATCCGATAACCCGCGAAGCTCTTGCGCATGAAGCACCATGCTGCGGGCACGGCAAGCACCGCCATGAAGACCGACGCATTAAGCCGGGTCCCCCGCCATGCCGCCCAGTGCCAGTTGCCGAAAAAGCGCGGGAACAGCGCGTCGCGGCTGAAGTTGATCGATTGCGGAAAGTTCATGCCATGCGGGTCTTGCCACGGGCCGCTGACCAGATAGATCAGCAACTGCGTGGCGACGTACGTAAGCATCAGGCTCACCAGGATCTCGTTGGCGTTGAAGCGCACGCGCAGCAGCGCCGGAATGGCCGCCCACAGCATGCCGCCGAGCGCCCCGGCCGCCATCATCAACGGCAGCAGCCACGGGCCGCCATGACCGTCGAAATGAATGGCGACGCCCGACGCGAAGATGCCGCCGAGCAGCAGTTGGCCCTCCGCCCCGATGTTCCAGACGTTGGCGCGATAGCCGATGGCCAACCCCAACGCGATCAGGCACAACGGCGAGGCCTTGAGAAGCAACTCCGACCAGCCGTTCAGGCTGCTGATCGGTGCGAGGAAAAACGCAGCCATCGCCTGTGCGGGATGCTTGCCGAGGAAGCTGAAGATGAGCACGCCGCCGGCAAGCGTGATGAGCGTGGCCACCAGCGGCATGGCGAGCCGCATGGTGTGCGAAGGACTTGGCCGTGGCTCAAGCGTGAAGTCGAACATGGTGTCTGGAAATCGATGAAAACGTTACAGTGACGGTGACAGCGTCGGTGCCGGGCAGTATGGGCCGATGGTACCCGCGGCCCCCACACCGACAACCGTGTGAACCGTGTGAACCGTGTGAATCAGGCAGCGCGCTCGCCGGGACCGCCGGGGAACATCCCCGCCATCCATAAGCCGATCTCGCGCGCATCGGTCTGCTCCGGCTTGCGCACGGGCGACAAACGCCCCTGCGCCAGCACGGTGATCCGGTCGCAAATCTCGAACAGCTCGTCCAGCTCTTCGGACAGCACCAGCACCGCAACGCCACGGGCCGACAAGTCCAGCAACTGTTGACGAATGAAAGCCGCCGCGCCCACATCCACCCCCCAGGTCGGCTGCGCCACGACGAGCACGCGCGGCTCTTGCAGGATTTCGCGTCCGACGATGAACTTCTGCAAATTGCCGCCCGAGAGGCTTTGCGCCGCCGCGTCCGGCCCGCCAGCCTTCACATGGAAGCGTTCGATGCACAGCGACGCGAATTTGCGCAGCGCACCGCGACGAATCCATCCACCGCGCAGCAGTCCGAGATGCGCCGTGCCGGACGCGCCGAGCAGGGCATTGTCGGTCAGCGACATGCCGGGCACCGCGCCGCGCCCCAGACGCTCTTCGGGCACGAACGCCAGTCCGAGACGGCGACGTGCCGCGGCGCCCATGCGTCCGACGGCCCGGTCGTTCAGGGCAATGGCGTCGGCATTCGGCGCCCGCGTCTCACCGGAGAGCGCCGCCAGCAGTTCGGCCTGTCCATTGCCGGACACCCCGGCAATCCCGACGATTTCCCCGGCGTGCACATCGAGACTGACGTCGTGCAGCGAGGTGCCGAACGGATCGTCGCTCGCCATCGACAGATGGCGCAGCGACAACAGCACGTCGCCCGGCTGATGCGCGCGCCGCTCGATCTGCGGCAGCGCCCGCCCGATCATCATCTGCGCGAGCGTCTCGGCCGTCTCCTCGCGCGGCACGGCGTGCCCCGAGACACGGCCGCCACGCAGCACGGTCGCGCGATCGCAGAGATCGCGGATTTCGTCGAGCTTGTGACTGATGTAGACGATGCTGCACCCTTCGGCCGCAAGCCGGCGCAGCGTAGTGAAAAGCTTCTGGACGGCCTGCGGCGTGAGCACCGACGTCGGCTCGTCCATGATTAGCAGACGTGGGTTCTGCAACAGGCAGCGCACGATCTCCACGCGCTGGCGCTCGCCGACCGACAGGTTGTGCACATGACGCGCCGGATCGACTTCCAGACCGTATTGCGTCGACACGTCGCGAATACGATGCGAGAGCGCCTTCAAATCGTGACCGGTGTCGTCGAGCGCGAGGGCAATATTCTCGGTAACGGTGAGCGTCTCGAACAGCGAGAAATGCTGAAACACCATGCCGATGCCGAGCCGGCGCGCCGCCGCCGGACTCTCGATGCTCACCGGCTGACCTTCCCAGCGGATCTCCCCGGCATCCGGGCGCACGGCGCCGTAGATGATCTTCATCAACGTGCTCTTGCCTGCGCCGTTCTCACCCAGTACGGCATGAATCTCGCCAGGTAATACGCTCAACGCGATATCGTCGTTGGCCACCACGCTCGGATAGCGTTTGGTGATGCCGGTCAGCGCCAGGCGTGGCGTTGCTTGCATGGAAATGGTCACTGGCGGAGGTTAAGAAATCTGCGATGCCCGAGTTGCCGGTGTTTCGGTCAGGGCGGTCCGAAAATACCCAATTCGTGAAGAAATGTCGAGCCTGCGTCAATAACACGGCATTCAAGCGCGTCTTGCCAACGGAAAACCCGCGGGCAACGGCTATGCTGACGCTAGGGGCTTTCCGCTATGGAGCCGCAAGGCCTTGTCCTTCATAATGATTTCCTTATGCACTACAGGGTCCGACATATTCGGATCGTTATATTTCTCATGAGCCAAAACCGCGAACCGATCGACACTTATTTGCTGCGCGTTCTTCACACCCTGTTGATCGAGCGCAGCGTGACGCGTGCGGCCGTCAAACTGAATCAGTCGCAACCGGCGATCAGCGCAGCGCTGCGTCGTTTGCGCGATATCACCGGCGACCCGCTGCTGGTGCGCGGCAAGTCAGGCATGGTGCCTACGGAATACGGTCAATCGCTGCTGGAGCCAACGCAAAACGCATTGCGCGAAATCGAACGCATCACGGTCCAGCAATCGAACTTCGATCCGGCCACTACCGTACGGACGTTCCGTATCGGCTCGCCCGACTATCTGAATACGCTGTTCGTGCCGACGGTCGTCGAGCGTTTCCGTCAACAGGCCCCGAACGCCCAGTTGGAACTGCACTCGCTCGGCCCCGCGTTCGATTACGAGCATGCCCTCGAAGACGGCAAAGTCGATATCGTCATCGGCAACTGGCCCGAGCCGCCCGAACAGTTGCACCTCTCGAATCTTTTCGTCGACCAGATCGTGTGCCTGGTGCGCAATACGCACCCGTATGCGAAACGCGGCCTGACGCTGGAGCAGTATCTCGGCAGCCCGCATCTCGCTCCGACGCCCTACTCCGTCGCGCAACGTGGCGCCATCGACATGCATCTCGCACGTGAGCGTCTCAAGCGCAACGTGGTCGTAACGATTCCGTACTTCAACCTTGCGCCGTACGTGTTGCTGAAATCCGATTTGATTTTCACGACGACGCGCCTGTTTGCCGACCATTACGCGGAGTTCCTGCCGCTCACGGTGCTCGAAACGCCCATCGACTTTCCGCCGATGCAGTACTACCAGTTGTGGCACGAGCGCACGCACTACTCGGACGAGGTGCGCTGGCTGCGCAGCGTGATTTCCGACGCCACGCGCACGTTGCTCGAATCGCACACGCAGCCGTAATTCGTCGACGGCGACCGGGAGCCGGGGTCAGAGGCCATGTCGCCGCAATCCCGGCATTTTTACCGGCGGAGCGGCCCCCACCGCTCCGCCGAACCGCATGGCGGCGTTCCCCATGCACAGGAACGCCGCCGCGACTTCCCGCCGGCCCATTGCCACCCAGGGCCGGCTCACCGCAATCCGGAGATTGGGGTGAGCGGCCCGCCGGCCACTTACCATGAATGGACGGCCGGTGCGGCAGCGCCTTATCGGGAAGCCTCGGCCAGTTGCCGCGCCAGCGCGTTGTGACGCGTGACGAGCGCGGGCAGATCGAGCGTCTCCAGACGCCCCTGCCGCACCACCACCCGACCGTTCACCACGCTGTACGCCGCTTGTCCAGGGTTACAGAAGACGAGCGCCGCCACCGGATCGTGCAGACCGCCGGCCATCCCGACGCCACGGGTATCGAACGCCACGAAGTCCGCCGCCATGCCCTCGGCGAGCGCGCCGATGTCATCGCGACCCAGCACGCGTGCGCCGCCCACGGTTGCGATCTCCAACGCCTCGCGCGCCGTCATGGCGCTCGGGCCGAACCCGACGCGTTGCAGCAGCAACGCCTGACGTGCTTCGTTGATCATGCTCGCCGCATCGTTCGACGCCGACCCATCGACCCCCAGCCCGACCGGCACCCCGGCGTCGCGCATGCGGCGGATCGGTGCGATCCCGGAGGCAAGGCGCATGTTCGAGCAAGGGCAATGCGCCACGCCGGTGCCTGTCCTCGCGAAGCGCGCAATCCCGGCGTCGTCCAGTTGAACGCAGTGGGCATGCCAGACGTCGCGGCCGACCCAGCCCAGATCCTGCGCGTATTCGGCGGGCGTCATGCCGAACATCTCGCGGCTGTAGGCGATGTCGTTGACGTTCTCGGCCAGATGGGTGTGCAGCGACACACCATAGTGACGCGCCATCGCAGCCGACTCGCGCATCAGGTCGCGGCTCACCGAAAACGGCGAGCACGGGGCGACGACCACCCGCAACATCGCGTAACGGCCTTCATCGTGGTAGGTCTCGATGAGACGCTGCGTGTCCTTAAGAATGTCCGCCTCGCGCTCGACCACGCGATCGGGCGGCAATCCCCCCTGACTCTGCCCGACGCTCATGCTGCCGCGGCTCGCGTGAAACCGCATGCCGATCTCGGCGGCCGCTTCGATACTGTCGTCGAGCTTGCAGCCGTTCGGATAGATGTAGAGATGATCGCTCGACGTGGTACAGCCGGAGAGCAGCAGCTCGGCCATCGCCGTCTTGGTCGAGACGCGGATCATTTCCGGCGTGAGGTTCGCCCACACCGGATAGAGGTTCGTCAGCCAGTTGAAGAGTTCGCCGTCCTGCGCGGCCGGAATCGCGCGCGTGAGGCTCTGGTACATATGGTGATGCGTGTTGACCAGACCGGGGATGACGACATGACCGCTCAGATCGAGCACTTCGTCCGCCGTGGGCGGCAGCGTGTCGCTGGCGCCCACGGCCACGATCCGGTTGTCCTCCACGTACAGTCCGCCATGCGCAATTTCGCGACGGCCTGCGTCCATCGTGACGAAGACCTCGGCATTCTTGACGAGCAACGTTTTCATCAGTGCGCCTCCAGCCCCATCCCTGAACCGTTCTTGTTGCCATGGCCGTCCACCGCCGGGGCTTTGAAGCCATTGAAATAGGCGTTCAGGATCACGGCGGACAACGTGGCGAGCAGAATCCCGCTGTGGAGCAACGGGGCGAGTTGTTCCGGCATCTTCGCAAAGAACTTGTTGGACGCCACCGGAATCATCGCCATGCCGATGCTGATCGCTACGATATACAGGTTGTAGCGGTTATGCGAGTAGTCCACTTTCGACAGAATCTTGATGCCCGTGGCGAGCACCATGCCGAACATGACCACGCCGGCGCCGCCCAGCACGAATTGCGGAATGGAGGCCACGACCACCGACATCTTCGGAATCAGGCCGAACACCAGCAGGATGACCCCAGCGGCCGCGCACACCCAGCGGCTCTTCACGCCCGTCACGCCGACGAGGCCGATGTTCTGCGAAAACGACGTGTGCGGGAACGTGTTGAACACGCCGCCGATTACCGTCGCCACCCCATCGACACGCAAGCCCGCCACCAGCGCCTTCTCGTCGACCGGCTTGCCCACGATCTCGCCCAGCGCCAGGAACATGCCCGTCGATTCGATGAAGGTAATCAGGATCACGATCGTGAGCGTCGCGATGGCCCACGGGTCGAACACCGGCATGCCGAAGTGGAACGGCAGCACGACATCGAACCACTTCACCTGATCGAGACCGTCGAAATTCACCTTGTGCAGCATGAGCGCGATCACGAAGCCGAACAAAATGCCGAGCAGCACGGCGATGTTCGAAAAGAACCCCTTGACGAAACGTGTGACCAGCAGGATGAAGATGAGCACCGCGAACGACACGCCGAGATACACCGGATCGCCGTAGTCGGGGTTGCCAACGCCGCCGGCCGCCCAGTTGATGCCCACGCCGATGATCGTCAGGCCGATCGACGTAATGACGATGCCGGTCACGATCGGCGGGAAGAAGCGAAGCAGCTTGCCCACAAGCGGCGCGATCAGCGTGCCGATGATGCCGGACGCAATCGTCGCACCGAAGATGCCGGGCAGCCCGAGCGAGGGATTGGTGCCGATAGCGAGCATCGGACCCACAGCGGCGAACGTCACGGCCATGATGACCGGCATACGGATCCCGAAGCGGCCCACGCCGACGCTTTGTATCAGCGTCGCGATACCGCAGCACATCAGATCGGCAGAAATCAGAAACGCAATTTGATCCTTCGGCAGCCCGAGTGCACCGCCGATGATGAGCGGCACGGCGACCGCTCCCGCATACATCACCAAAACGTGTTGCAGGCCCAGCATGAACAATTTTCCGATCGGCAGTCGCTCGTCGACCGGATCCACGGCATTGGTTGTCACACTCATTGCGTCTCCGTCCCTCGGGGGGCTGTTTGATGTCTATTTTTAGGGTGACTCAATGGTGCAGGTCGACGCCTTTTGCGGCAAGACCACGCCGGGCTATAGTGTTTTTTTCATAGAACGTATGCATGAATGCTTATCTTGCGTTTCGGGTTTTCCCCAAGCATGTACGTCGTCATTGGGCTTTCCGGGCGAGTCGTCTCCTGTCGCGATAACGGCTCATACGCGCGACGTTATATAGCGGATAACAGAATCGAATAGTGGTCCAAAAAATCCCAATTCCGGTGCATACGGCGTACGCTCGAGACATCGGCATGCCATATTGGGGCGCTGCCGCTTTCTGTCTGGCGTGACCGGGTATGTGCGCGTTTTTATCTTTGTTATTGCGCGCGTCGCCAGGCCGCCATCTCCCTACAATGCACCCATCCATTACAGGAGACATCATGGGACGACTGACTACCCACGTACTTGATACATCGCACGGCAAGCCCGGCGCGGGCATCCGTGTCGAGTTGTGGCGTGTGGACGGCGAGCGCCGTGCACTGCGTGACGTAAAGACCAATGCCGACGGCCGTTGCGACGCGCCGTTGCTCGAAGGCGAGGCATTCGTCGCGGGCGAATACGAACTGGTGTTCCATGCCGGCGACTATTTCGCCGCACAGGGCGTGGAAGTGCCCTCGCCGCGCTTCGTCGATCGCGTCGTGCTGCGCTTCGGCATTGCGGAGCCTTCGCAGCATTACCACGTGCCCCTTCTGGTATCGCCGTGGAGCTTTTCCACGTATCGCGGTAGCTAAATCGCGAACGTGAACGTCAGGCAGTTGAGGAGAACATAAGATGGAAGCGTTTATTACCGACTGGGTCAATCTGTTGCTGCGCTGGCTGCACGTGGTCGCGGCCATCGCCTGGATTGGCGAGTCGTTTTATTTCGTAATGCTGGACAACGGGCTGAAGCCGCCCAAGGCCGCCGAAGACAAGCAAAAAGGGGTGTACGGCGAGATGTGGTCGGTGCACGGCGGCGGTTTCTACCACGCCCAGAAGTATCTGAACTCGCCGCCGCAGATGCCGGAAGACCTCCACTGGTCGAAGTGGAAGTCATATACCACCTGGCTTTCGGGCTTTGCGCTGTTCTGCGTGCTGTATCTGCTGCAACCGCAGACGTACCTCATCGACAAGAACGTGATGGATCTGCAACCGAATCAGGCCGTGGGTCTTGCGGTGGCGTTCCTGATCGGCGGCTGGTTCGTGTATGACTTCCTGTGCCGCCTGCTGGGCAAGAACGAGCGCGTGCTGGGGATCGCCGTCGCCCTGTTCGTGGTGGCCGCCACTTACGCCACGACCCACATCTTCGCCGGACGTGCCGCGTTCCTGATCGTGGGTGCCATGATGGCGACGTCGATGTCGGCCAACGTGTTCTTCTGGATCATTCCGGGGCAGCGCAAGAGCGTGGACGCCCTGTCCAAAGGAGAAGTCCCGAACCCGATCTGGGGCAAGCTCGGCAAGCAACGCTCGGTGCACAACACGTACTTCACGTTGCCGGTCGTGTTCATCATGATCAGTAATCACTACGCGTTCACGTACAGCAATCCGTACAACTGGGTGATGCTCACGATCATCATGGCGGCAGGCGCCATGATTCGTCAGTTCTTCGTGCTGCGCCACGCGGGCAAAAATCTGTATGCCCTGCCCGTGGCGGGCGCCGCCCTGCTCGCAGGCGTGGCCGTGTTCGCCGCACCGCGTACCGCGCCGGTGCCCGCCGCCGGTGCGCATGGGGAAGCTGCCGCACCGGCCCTGAAGCTCTCGGAGATTCAACCGATCGTCACGCAACGTTGCGCCACCTGCCACTCGGCCAAGCCGACCATGATGGGCAGCGCGCCGGCGGGCGTGATGCTCGACACGCCAGCGGAAATTTCCCAGAATGCCCAGCGGATCTATCAGCAATCGGTCACGCTCAAGTCGATGCCGCTGGGCAATGTGACGCAGATGACCGATGAAGAGCGCCAGAAGATCGCGGCGTGGTTCAACGGCGGCGCACAACAGTAAAGCCGACCGGCTTGCCGGACCCATGTTGGGGCGCTTCGGCGCCCTTTTTTTATTTGGGGAACTCCGGCACATGCCTCGGGTCTGTCTCTTGCGCCCGGCAGTCCGGGTGTGACGTCCTTCGAGGCACAGCGTCGCGAAATCGACCGCACCTTCCCACGACGTCAAACGACCGGCGCGATGCTTTCACAGCAGGCGCGTCAAGTGCGAGACCCTATGAATTTCCTTTTGTTTTCCGCTTCCCGACAAGGCGTCGTCTGGGTGCATCTGCACCAGGCGATGTTCCCTCCGTCCGCCTGACTGCCTCGCCGGCATCCCCCTCACGGGTGCGATGTCGTTGCGGGGCGGAGCGCTCACGCCATCGCTTGCGCGTGAGCGGCAACACTCCCCATCGCGAAGTCTCTGAAGTCTTTGATGTGCAAGCCACGGTGAGCCGCGTCCCGACACGATGCGGTGCGAAGTCATCGGGGGGACCATGTCTCTTTCCTCGTCTACTCATTCAAGCAACTCGTTGCAGGGCACAAGGACGTCCCTGCTCAAGCAATTCACGTCGCTCGCCATTCCGACGATCCTCTCCGGCTGGGTCTACACGGTCTATACGCTGATCGACGGCATCTTCATCGGCCGCTATGTCGGCCAGCAGGCGCTTGCGGCGCTGAACCTCGTCGTGCCGCTGCTTTACGTGCCCTATGCCATCAGCGTGATGATCGGCGTGGGCGGCGCCACGCTTATCGCCCGCCTGCTCGGCGAGCAACGGCAGGCGGAAGCCCGACGCGCGTTTTCCCAGGTGCTTTGGGTCATGCTCGTTGCGGGGATCGCGATGAGTGCGGGCGTCCTCCTCTTCACACATGAAATTGCCGAGGCGCTCGGTGCGCAAGGGGCGATCACGGCAGACATCGTGGCGTATCTGTCCGGCTGGGGCTGGTTCGTGCTGTTCGCCAACGGGCTCTACGCGATGGAACTGTTTCTGCGCGTCGAGGGTGCACCGGCGGCGCGTTTCGGCTTGTATGCAATGTTTCTGGGCGCCCTCGCCAACGTGGCGCTCGACTACTGGCTCATCGTCGTTCTTGAGATGGGAATGTATGGGGCGTCGCTGGCGACCGGCTTGTCGATGATGGTGTCGAGCAGCGTCATGCTCGCTTATCACTTCGTGCTGGCCAGGCAGGTCGTGCCGGCGCGCCGCGCGTTCGGCAGCGGAGAAATCCACGTCTGGCGGGCGATGTACAACGGCGCGTCGGAATTCCTCGGCGCTATCGCGCCGGCGGTGACGGTATTCGTCTTCAACCGCGTGATTCTGACGAACTTCGGTGAGCCGGGTCTGGCGGCCTATGCGATTCTCGAGTACATGACGCTCGGGGCAACGGTCACGATGGGCGCGCTCGTGCAGAGCATGCAACCGATGATCAGCTACTACCGGGGTGCGCGCGATCCGAAGGCGCTTCAGGGATCGTTCCGTCTGGGCGTGATCGCCGTCATGGGCTTCTCGTTGCTCGTCGCGGTGGCGATGGCGACGCTGGCGCGCCCGCTCACGTTCCTGTTCCTGCCTGCGGGGGGGGAAGCGTGGTCGATTCTGGAACACGCAGTCATCTGGTACGCCCTCGCGTTTCTGCCTGCGGCCGGCAACCTGATCGTGGCCGGGTATCTGACGGCCGTGGAAGCCCCGGGGCCGTCCGCCGCCATCGCTATGATGCGCAGCTGGATTCTGCTATTGGGCATTCTCTGGCTGCTCGACGCGCTGGTCGGCGGCGACGCCATCTGGTACACGCTGCTGGCAACGGAAGCGGCAACGCTCGCGGTGAGCGCATGGCTGTACCGGAAGCAGCATCGCGCGCATGCCCTCATCTGACGCGCCGGCGGGCGCAACGTCGCTGCTGCCGCCCCGCCCGCCGTCTTCCCGTCGCGTCAGGACGGCATCTTGAGCGACACCGTCTGCGCGAGCGACTGAAGGCTTCCCGCCTCGTGCACACCAGGCATGCCTTCGGGCGGCTCGGCGCGCGGCGGCAGCGACGCCGGCACGCTCGCCGCGCTGCTCGTCGCCCATTGCGGCTCGGGCAGTTCGTCGAACACCTGACGCAGGCGCAATCCCCACGTGTCGTGGATCATTTTGTAGTAGACGTTCTCGTCGTCGAGCGAGGCGAAGCGTGTCACGCGCAAACTGTCTTCTTCGTAGACGAGCAAGTCGAGCGGCAGGCCGACGGAGACGTTGGAGCGCAGCGTGGAGTCCATCGAGATGAGCGCGCACTTGGCGCCGTCGTCAAGCGATGTCGCGGGCGTGACGAGCCGGTCGATGATCGGTTTGCCGTACTTCGACTCGCCGATCTGGAAGTACGGATTGACGGACGACGCTTCGATGAAGTTGCCTGCCGAGTACAACTGGAACAGACGGCTCTTCGCCCCGGCGATCTGTCCGCCGAGCAGAAAGCTGCAATTGAAGTCGACGCCGAAGGCTTCGAGCGACTTGGCGTCTCGGGCATAGACGTCGCGGATGGCCTGTCCGACGACACGCGCCACATCGCCCATGGACTTGGCGGTCCAGAGCGTCTCGGTGTCGCGAGCGTCGACGAGTTGCTGCCGCACGGCTTGCGTGAGCGCAAGATTGCCCGCCGAGAGCAGCACGATCACGCGCTCGCCCGGACGCTCGAAGACGAGCATTTTGCGGAAGGTGCTCACATGATCGACCCCCGCGTTGGTGCGGGTGTCGGAGAGAAAGACCAGCCCGGCATCGAGCTTCATGGCCACGCAGTACGTCATGTCGTTCCTGTCTTGCCGCGACGAGGCGCGTCGCCTCGTCACGTGAAAAGCTATTGTTGTTGGTCCGGCGGTGCCGTATCGACACTGACCGATACGTGCAGCGCTTCGCTCGCCCCGCCGCTGCGCATGCCTCGCACGGGCGCGGCGGATTCGTAATCGCGGCCCACCGCCAGACGACAGTAGTTGCCGCTCGCAAAGCACGCATGGGTCACGTCGATACTCACCCAGCCCGCCCCGTCCACCCACACATCGACCCACGCGTGACTCGCCGCGTGCGGCACGTCGCCCGGATCGAGGTATCCGCTGACGTACCGCGCCGGCACGCCCCGCGCCCGGCACACGGCCAGCATGAGATGCGCATGGTCCTGACAAACGCCCCGCCCCAGCGCCAAGGCCTGCGCGGCAGTGCTGGTCACGGCGGTAATGCCCGACTCGTAGTCGACCTGCTCGCAGATGGCCGCAGCCAGCGCGAGCAACTCGCCCGGCGTGGCGACGCCGGCGTCGGCGGCCAGGGCGTCGATGCCGTCGCTGCGCCCGGTCAGCGGTGTGGGGCTGGCGAAGCATAACACTGGTACGGCATGCGTCGTTTCGCCGAGCCTGCCGTCGACGAGTGGCGTCGTCTCGACCTCCCCCTCGGCCAGCAGGTGAATCTCGTCGTGCGGCTGGTGCAGCACGAGCGTGTGCATATCGTTGCCGAACGCATCCCGCGAGGGCGTGAGCTTGCCCGGTGCGCTCAATCGCCATTGCACGATGCGCTGCACCTCGGACGCCGCCGGCGTGAGCCGAAGCTGCTGAATGGTGTAACGCACCGGCGTGTCGTAGCGGTAGGTAGTCTCGTGACGGATGATCAGGCGCATGGCATCAGGCGGCGAGCGGAATCAGGAAGGTCTGGCTGATCTTGTTGCCGAGCACGGAGACTCGCTCGAGGAACTCGGTCAGGACGGGGTGCAAGCCTTGCTGCTGAATCTGCTGGATGTCGGTGTATTTGAGATCCGCCTGAAGTTTACCGGCATAACGCTCGACGTCGCCGGATTGTGCGTTGGAGAGCGTGGCCAGATTCTCGCAAACACCGTTGAGCGAGGCGAGCAGCGAACGTGGCATGTGCGCGTTGAGCATGAGCAGTTCGACGACGCGCTCGGGCGTGATCACATCCCGGTAGACCTTCCGGTAGATCTCGAACCCGGAGACACTGCGCAACACGGCAGACCAGTAGTAAAAGTCCGTGGGATGCGAGGCGTCGGGACCGGCCTTGTCGGCGCGCACGGCTTCGTGGAAACGCACGTCGAGGATCCGCGCCGTGTTGTCCGCGCGCTCCAGGAAAAGGCCCAGACGCGTGAAGTAAAACGCATCGTCCTGAAACAGCGTGCCGAAGCTCACGCCGCGCGAGAGATGCGAGCGCACCTTCACCCATTCGAACAGATGGGCCGGATCGCGCTCCAGCAAGTCGAGCATGCGCGGGAATTCGAGCCACGTACTGTTGACGGTCTCCCACAGTTCCGTCGTCAACGTACCGCGCACGGCGCGGGCGTTCTCGCGTGCGGCGGCCAGGCAGCAGGCGATGCTCGACGGGTTGTCGCGATCGCGCACGACGAAGTCGAGCACGTTGGCGCGGGTCGCACGTGCATGTTTGCGGTTGAACGCAGGTTCCAGTTCCGAGATACGCAAGGTGGCGCGCCACCCGGCTTCGTTGTCGATGCCGCCGGCAAGGGCATGTGCGATATCGGTGTCGTCTTCGTCGTCGAGGTTATCGATGGCGTCTTGCGGAAGCAGCAGGTTTTGCAGGTTGACGTCGAGCAGGCGTGCGGTATTCTCGGCCCGCTCCATGTAGCGGGCCATCCAGAACAAGTGGTCGGCGGTACGGCTGAGCATGATCTCTTCCCGATAGGTTGTCTTCTGTCTCTGGCGGACGCCGCTTATTTCTCGAGGACCCAGGTATCTTTCGTTCCCCCGCCCTGCGAGGAGTTGACGACGAGCGACCCTTCGGTGAGCGCGACACGCGTGAGGCCCCCCGGCACCATCGTCACGCCTTTGCCGGACGACAGCACGAACGGCCGCAGGTCGATGTGCCGCGGCGCGATACCGGCGTCGACGAAAGTCGGGCACGCGGAGAGCGCCAATGTGGGTTGCGCGATATAGCCGTCGGGTTTCGCGATGAGCCGTTGCCGGAAGGCTTCGATCTCGGCTTTGGTCGACGCCGGCCCGACGAGCATGCCGTAACCGCCCGCCCCGTGGACTTCCTTGACCACCAGTTCACCGAGGTTGTCGAGCGTGTAGGCGAGATCGTCGGCGCGCCGGCACTGGTACGTCGGCACGTTGTTCAGAATCGGCTTTTCCCCCAGGTAGAACTCGATCATGTCGGGCACGAACGGGTAGATCGACTTGTCGTCCGCCACACCGGTGCCGATGGCGTTCGCGAGCGTGACGCGCCCCGCCCGATAGACGCTCAGCAAGCCCGGCACGCCCAGCGTGGAGTCCGCGCGGAACGCGAGCGGGTCGAGGAAATCGTCGTCGATACGTCGATAGATGACATCGACACGCTTGGGGCCGTTCGTCGTTCGCATGTAGACAAGATTGTCCTCGACGAAGAGGTCCTGCCCCTCGACCAGTTCGATGCCCATCTGCTGGGCGAGGAACGCGTGCTCGAAGTATGCCGAGTTGTAGATGCCCGGCGTCATGACCACGACCGTCGGATCGTCCACGCCCATCGGCGCCACGGCGCGCAGGCTGTCGAGCAACAGATCCGGGTAGTGTTCGACCGGCGCAATGCGGTTTCTGGCGAACAACTCGGGGAACAACCGCATCATCATCTTGCGGTTTTCCAGCATGTACGAGACGCCGGACGGCACCCGCAGGTTGTCCTCCAGCACGTAGAACACGCCGTCGTCGCCGGTGCCCGCGCGCACGACGTCGACACCGGCGATGTGCGAGTAGATATCGCCGGGAACGTCGACCCCCTGCATCTCAGGCCGATACTGCGCGTTCTTCAACACCTGTTCCGCCGGAATGACGCCGGCGCGCAGGATGTTCTGGTCGTGATAGACGTCGTGGATGAATTTGTTGAGCGCCTCGACGCGCTGCCGCAACCCGGTCTGCAAGGTCTGCCATTCGTGGGCCGGGATGATTCTCGGGATCAGGTCGAACGGGATCAGACGCTCCGTTCCCGCTTCGTTGCCATAGACGGCAAAGGTAATACCGACGCGCCGGAACGCCAGATCGGCTTCGGCTCGCTTATGGTGCAGGACATCTTCCGGCTGACACTTCAGCCAATCGTCGAACCGCCGGTAGTGCGAACGCGTTGCACCCGTGATGCTCGCCATCTCGTTATAGCTCTCGACCATACGCTTCTCCGCAGATTGCCGTGTCGAGATCGAGCAATATCCATGCCCGAGCTGTTTTTCCGACTTTTTTGACGCGCCACGCACGATTTCGGTGCGGCGCCCGTGCGAGCGCACCGATGCACCCGTGATGCGCACCCGCCGCACCGTGTCGTGATCGCCGGAATGCACCATATCGGTGTTTCGGCGATGTTTGGAGTATAGGAGCTGTTTTTTCTCCCCTGCGATTGTGTTTACCCCGCTTGCCAGCCCGGCCCTTCCGGCGGCTTGACGGTCTTGCGCGCGCGCCTTTCCCGCTTGGTGCGGTGCGGCAATGTGCGGCGCGCTCCGGCAACATGGCGGTGCATTTTTGCGCCGCTGTCATGAAAAACGCCGAGCGACTGCCCGGCGTTCTTTTGTCTGCGTTGCGCGCGTGGATCAGCAGGTCCGGCTGATGCGCGGCGTCACGACCGCACCCGAGGCCCTCGGCGCTGCGATTCGGTGCTCAGGAAAAGCGCCGCGTGGCTCACGCCGCCTTCGGCTTGCCCTGCACGGCGTCCAGCGCCGCCTGCGTGAGCCAATACGTGCCGGGCAAGTCCT
>NZ_CABPSB010000007.1 GCF_902459655.1 Pandoraea anhela | reverse complement strand
CTCCTACCGCTTTCCAGGAGTTGGTTTAAAGGGACTTTGCTAGAAGCCCATTGGCCCGATTGAAGGGGGCATGTCACCCCGGTGACAATCCTTGCCTTGTCGGTTCGGATTTCTGTGGCTCCCGCCTTAATCACTACCTGGCCCGCGGCTAGCACCGTATTTTCTGCGACGCTTTTCGTCTGATTGGCCTCAATGGTCAAGGGCGGTGCTGAACTCTCTGCGTGTACCGTGCTGGAAACACTTAAGACAAATGCACAAATAGGTAGTTTGTACTGCATATCTTCTCCGGTGTATCAAAACGAAGTCATTGAAGCAGGCAGATCGAATGCGTCAGCTTCGATGGGGCCGACACGCGGAGAACTTCCCCGGTTCCGATGCCACGAGATTCGAGTTTGCTTCGCTCAAACGCGTGCTGTCCTGGCGGCGCCTCTGCAACGGGATGTTCTCGATCAAGTGATCGCATCTCTGTCAGCTTTGTGAAAACGCGATCAAGGATCTGGTGGTGGTCACCTCGCACCATCGAATCGACATTGCTCGTGATGTGCTGCGCAATTGACGAGATCACGGGGGGGCTGAGCATCGTGACCTGACGCCATCACCGAATCGCGATGGCCACACAGCAGCGGCCGCCCCATTTGACCAAGTCAACAGCGCTCAAGAGTACTGCGGCAATTGAAACGATCGCAGCGGCTTAGGCGTTTCGAGCCGATGGCAACCAGCAAGTCGATAATGACCCGCAGGGATAACGGCGATTCCAGGGGATTGGGACGAATGACTCGTTGTGGGACAACGCCTTCAAGGATGCGGCTACCAACTTGCGGATAGCGCGGTAATCGTCTTGTGATTGAGGGGCAGGGAGATACGAGGGATATACGAGCCGATGCCTTCAACTTGCTGGGCAACGACTCGTAGAGACCACTGAAACAGCTAAGCAGCTAGCCGACGACGTCGGTCGTCGGTGCTGCAAAGTCGTTAGCGCGCAGTGGCCAGGACCCTATGCACGATGACTACGCAGATACCGGCGAAAACGATCAGCGCGAGCCATTCGGACGTCGAGGCGAAACTGCTGCCGACAAGCGCGAGCGGGGCGTCCGAGCCGGTAAAGCCGACGACCATCGCCATCGCGACACCCACTAGGCTCTCGCCCACGATCAGGCCAGACGCCAGCAACACGCCACGTCGCTCCGACGCTTCCGCGTATGGACCATAGTCCTCACCCTTCGCCTTCGCACGTGCTTTCAATACACGCTGCGCAATCCATCCCAGCAGCGCACCGATTACCAGCACCGACCCGATCGTCGGTGGCAAATAGATACCAATACCCACGGCAATGACCGGTACCCGCGCAACACCACCGCGCTTGGCCAACACGGCATCGATGGCAATCAACGTGAGACCGAGCACCGCGCCGATTCCCAACATCGACCAGTCGAGCTGGTGCGTGAAGATGCCCTTGGCAATCGCCGTCATCAGAATTGCCTGCGGCGCCGACAATGCTTGCGACGGATCCATTCCCGGACGCGGCAACGCATCCGTAAAGCCGTAAGCGTTATAGAGCAGGTTCAGCACCGGCGGGATCACCGCCGCACCCACCACGCAACCGACGAGCAACGCGACCTGCTGACGCCATGGCGTCGCACCGACCAGCCAACCCGTCTTCAAGTCCTGAAGGTTGTCGTTCGAGATCGTCGCGATGGCGATCACGGCCGCCGTTGTGAACAGCGCCAATGCAATCGCAAGCTTGCTGCCGGCCCCCGTGTCAAGCAACCCGCTGGCCTGACTGACGCTCAGAATGAGCAGCGAGACGAGCACCACTGCCACAATCCCGATGCCCGAAATCGGACTGGCGGACGACCCTACAAGCCCGGCCATGTAGCCGCAAGCGGCGGCGACCAGAAAACCGAAGACGACGGCGAACACCACGCTGCAAACGACCAGCGTCGCAATGCCGCCGAACGAGAGCGGGGCGTCCGCGAGAAAGACGCCGAACGTCACCACCCAGACAGCCACGCACACCAGTGTCAGCCCGATCACCCAGTACGGCGACAAATCCTGCTCCGTGCGTCCCGGCGCCTCTGCCTTGCCACGTGCACCGCGAGATTTGCCCAGGGCCGCAAACGACGTCTTCACGCCATCGACCATCGGCTTCGCCAGGGTAATCAGCGTCCAGACCGCTGCCACGCCAATGACCCCGGCGCCGATAAAGCGCACCTTGTGCTGCCAAAGCCCGTTGGCAAACGCAGCCATCGCTACGCCGTCGGGATTCGGTGTGACGGCTGTCAGCACCGGCACCGCGATACCCCACGTCAGCACCACGCCGAGCAGAATCGCCAGTCCCGACACGATGCCGATGAGGTATCCGGCGCCGATCAATGCAAGCGAGAAACCCGTCGTCAGACGGAAGACGGCGGCGCCGGCGGGAATCCACGCGGTAATGCTCTCGCCCAATACCTTCAGTCCAGCCGTCGCGAACGCGAACAGCGCCGATACGACACCCCCGAACGCAATCTCCCGCACGCCGCTGGCTTCGTTACCGGAGGCGTTCTTGCCAGACGAGGGCGTCCCTTCGTCTCCCTCACTGCCGACGCGCAAAATTTCCGCCGCCGCCACGCCTTCGGGATAGGGCAGTTCGCTGTCGACGACCATGGCGCGTCGCAACGGGATGGTGAACAACACCCCCAGAATGCCGCCCGACGCGCAGATGGCAAGCGTCAGGCCGAACGGGAAACCCTGCCAATGCCCGATCATCAGCAGACCCGGCAGCACGAAGATGATCGATGAGAGCGTGCCGGCCGCAGACGCCTGCGTCTGCACCATGTTGTTCTCGAGGATGTTGCCGCCCCGCAGCGCACGCAATACCGCCATCGAAATGACGGCAGCAGGAATCGAAGACGAAAAGGTGAGGCCGACTTTGAGGCCGAGATATACGTTGGAGGCGGTGAACACCACGGTGATCAGCGCGCCGAGGATCATGCCGCGCACCGTCAACTCGGGGAGCGAGACGGCGTCGGGAATTCGGGTCGGATGAGATGCCATGTACGAATAGGGGGATTTTTCGCCCAATGGGAATGTGGCGCAGATTGTATGCGCCCACGTGGTGCACCGCCAGTCTTGACGGGCGCGATAGAACGACCGTTCGAATTCGAACCGAACCTGACCCTTTCAAGCCGCAAATCGCCGGCATCCCCGTCCCGCCTACGCGATACGCCGAACATCCACCATAATCATCTGCTTTTCAGATGGAATCTAACTTTTATCAATCGATTTATTGATAGATGATGCGGTTGTTCCCTCGCAACCATGTGCGTGCGTCCATCCGATGGTGAATTCCAGACGGAAGCGGCACCCGCCAACCGTAAGGAAAGGAGCTTTCCGATGTCCAGTCTGCCTACCTCAACACATCCTGTCCCTCGTCCCAGCGGCGTGCATCGTTGGTGGGTACTGGCTATCGTTTCGGTGGCGCTGTTGCTCATCGTGATCGACATGACGGTGCTCTATACGGCACTGCCTCGCCTGACCCACGATCTTGCAGCGACGGCCTCCGCCAAGCTGTGGATCGTCAACGCCTACGCACTTGTCGTATCGGGTCTGTTGCTCGGCATGGGTACGCTCGGGGACCGGCTTGGTCATAAGCAGTTGTTTCTATCGGGCCTCGTCGTGTTCGGCGCGGCATCGCTGGCGGCCGCCTTCGCGCCGAGTCCGGATATTCTGATCGTCGCGCGCGGAGGCCTTGGGGTTGGCGCTGCAATGATGATGCCCGCAACGCTTTCCCTGATTCGCCTGACCTTTGACGATCCGCGTGAGCAAGCCCTTGCTATTGGTATCTGGGCGTCGGTCGCTTCGGGCGGCGCCGCATTCGGGCCGATCATCGGTGGCGCGTTGCTTGAACACTTCTGGTGGGGGTCGGTCTTCCTGATCAACGTGCCGATCGTGCTGATTGCGCTGCCCGTTGCCTGGTGGCTCATCCCGAACCGGGGTGCTACGTCAACGCAACCATGGGACTGGCTCGGTTCGCTGCTCTTCATGATCGGTCTGATCGGCGTGACGTACGCGATCAAGAGCGCAGGCAAGACGTCGCCCGATTGGATGTCGGTCGGCATTGCCGTGCTCGTCGGCGTGATCTTCCTGTGGGCCTTCGTCAAACGTCAGCAACGCAGCGTGCATCCGTTGCTGGACCTTACGCTGTTCCGTAACCCGGTGTTCGCCGGGGCCGTTGCCGCAGCGCTGATGGCGGCGGCCGCATTGATCGGCATGCAACTGGTGTTCAGCCAGCGCCTGCAACTGGTCATGGGGTACTCGCCGCTCGAAGCAGGATTGGGGGGACTGCCGTTGTCACTGGCGGCGTTCGTTGCCGGTCCGATTGCCGGGCGGCTGCTGCCGCGCATGGGAAGTACCCGTTTGCTGCCGATTGCGCTGACGATGTCGTCCGCGGGAATGGCGGGCTATCTCTTGCTTCGCGACGCGGATTTCGTCCTGTGGGCGCTGGCATTGGTGATGCTCGGCCTGGGCGTTGGGTCAACGATAGCGGCTGCGTCGAGCACCATCATGCAGAGCGCGCCGCCAGAGCGTGCGGGCATGGCTGCGTCGGTGGAGGAGGTGTCGTTCGAACTTGGCGGCGCGCTCGGTGTGACCTTCATGGGCAGCTTGCTCACGTTTGTCTACGGTCGTGCGATGGACGTGCCGCAAGTCGCCTCGTTGCCCGACACCGTGCGTGACAGCCTCGACGAGGCGCAGCTCGTCGCCGAGCATCTGTCGCCCGAGATGGCAAACGTGCTGACAACGATTTCCAACACCGCCTTCAATCACGGCTTCGACGCCGTGATCGGCGGCGGCGCGCTGCTGCTGCTTGCCGCCGCCGTGTGGGTGCGCTGGCACGCACGCAAGCGATAGTCGCACGCCTTCATCCTTCCAATGTGCTACCCGATGGCGCGCAGTGCTGGCAAATAGCGCTGCGCGCCTCGCATTTTCCGCGCGCCATCGCGTGAACTCGTCCACCGGGGGAGCGCCGCGACCCTCGTCGGGCGCCGAGGGGCAAGTCTTCCAGGCGCGAGGCCCGAACCGAATTCCCGCGCGCCGCTTACCGCAAAGAGCACGACAACCAATGCGCGATGCGAACGCCGTCCATGCGCGACCCTTCGGGCGTATCGCTGCCGAGCATCGTCACGATGACGGGGCGTGTCTTGTGCACCATCACGCGCATCACCATGTTGTGTCCGGACTCGTTGATGAAGCCGGTCTTCTGCACGCTCGCGTGGACTTTGCCGTATCGCACCAGCCGGTTCGTATTGACGTACTGCAACTGCCCGTTGCCGGTGGGCACGAGTTGCTGATGATCGATGGAATAGCGGCGGATGAGCGGATAACCGTTCGATACGCGCACCAACTGCGCCAGTTCGCGCGCCGTCGACACGTTGCGCGGCGACAGCCCTGTGGAATTCTCGAAGCGTGTGTTCGGCATATTCAGCAAGCGCGCCTTGGCATTCATCGCTGAGATAAACGCAGGACGACCGCCCGGGTAATCACGGCTCAATGCGGCAGCGGCGCGATTCTCGGAGGCCATCAGCGAGATGTGCAGCATGTCCGCGCGGGAGAGCGTCGAGCCCACGGCCAGACGCGAATGCGTGAATTTGAGCGTGTCGAGATCGGCGTTCGTGACGGTAAGCCGCGTGCGCATGGCGGGATCGCTATCGAGCCAGACGACGGCCGTCATCAGTTTCGAGAGCGACGCGATGGGGCGCACCTGATCTGCGTTGAGCGCGAATAACGGCGTACGGGTCTTCTCGTCGACGATATACACAGCCTTGGAGAACAGACGCTTGCGAGACGCGGGCGTGAACCCGCATCGCGCGAGCAAGCGCGGCTTGGCGTCGGTGCTGACCTGAGCCGACGCGGCGGTGGCGCCGGCCTTCGCCGCACCGCTCACACCGGCCGCTCCCGCTGCTGCGACAGCGGCCTTCGGCACGGCTTTGCGTTTGGCCACCGTCGGTGCGCGTTTTTTCTCCGCCCTCGCCGTCGCCGTCGCCCTCGTCGCCCTTGCCCTCGTCGTCGTCGCCTGACGTGGCGGCGCAGCCTGCCTGGCGGTGCGCGCCGCCCGCGATTTCGCCGACGGGCTCGCCGTGCGCTTGCGCGACGTGCTTGCCACCGCCTTGCGCTGAGGGGCCACCCGGGCCTTTTTTGCGGCCGGTTTCTTCTTTTTGACGGCGTCGTGCTTGCGCTTACCCGTACTTGCCTGATGCGCGTTGGCGGCGAGCGCGTCGCTCACCGGCAGCCCGGCAATGAGCAGGATGACGCCGAACATCATCAGGCGGGCAAGCGCGATCACCCGGGGCGACATGCGGTAAAGGCGAGGCAGGGACGGACTGAGCAGCGGGTGTCGCGGGGACCACATGGCAGGCATCTTGGCGCGGTTCCGTAGAGAAAAGTGGTGGACGGCTGACGTCTGCATGCAAAGCATCCCCGCGCGGCCGGACGGGCAACGCAGAAGGCAGACGCAACTTACGGTGGGAACCTGTTGGACGGCGAGACGATGAGGAGTTCCTGAATTTCTCGAATGCGTATTACAAAAAGTTACATATGCAGAACGTTCGGCCTACGAAAGCTCTGCACGACGAGGCCGATTAGCTTTACGCCATTGGTTGTTGGACAGCGCTTTAGGCAAATTCCTAAACTGTGCGTTCGCCTCAACTGGCGTCACCGACACCAACATCAAGGGGAATTCTTCATGCAACGCCGCCAACTGTTTCGTCTGCTCGGTAGTCTCTCGATCGCATTCGCCGTCGGCTCGGTGGGTTCGCTGGGTTCGATGGGCGCCCATGCGGCGGATAAACCGCTCAAGGTCGGTGTGCGCGGCGGCGTCGACGAAGAGATCTGGGAAGTGGTGACGAAGGTTGCGAAATCGCGGGGTCTGAACGTCGAACCGATCGTGGTGAGCGGCACGGCAAGCCCGAACGAGGCCCTCAACAACGGCGATCTCGACGCCAACTCGTTCCAGCACATTCCGTTTCTGCGCGATCAGATCAAGCAGCGCGGATACAAGCTCGTGTCGGTCGGCGACACGCTGATCTCGCCCATCGCTTTCTATTCGAAGAAGTACAAGTCGCTCGAATCGCTGCCCGAAGGCGCCAAGATCGGCTTGCCGAACGATCCGAGCAATCAGACGCGCGCGCTCGTGATCCTGCGCGATCACGGCCTGATCAAGCTGCGCGACGGCTTCGATGCGTACACCGGCACGGCCACGCTCTCCGACGTGACGGCCAACCCGCGCAAACTTCAGTTCATCGAAAGCGCCTCGGTGGTGCTCGCGCGTTCGTTGCCGGATGTCGATGCCTCGGCCATCGTCAACAGCTTCGCCTATCAGGCGGGCCTGATTGCCACGCGCGACGGCATTGCAGTGGAAAAGCGCGAGAACAATCCGTACGTCAACATCATCGCCGTGCGTGAGAAGGACAAGAACGCGCCGTGGGTCGCGCCGCTGGTCAAAGCGTACCAGTCGGAGGAGGTGCGCAAGTTCATCGAGACGAAGTATCAGGGGTCGGTGGTCCCGGCGTTCTGAGGTGCCCGCGTAGCGATCGCGAACGGTATTCGACATTCGACCGACGATGCCACTCATTCCCCACGAGGAGCCAACGATGACGACACGAAACTCCGGCGCAGCCCCCGTCACGCGTCTGCCCACGGCCGCCGCGCGCGAGGTCGCCCACATCACCTTCGACGCACTCGGCAAGGTCTATCCGGGGGCATCGAGCGCCGCACTGCAAGACATCTCCTTCGCGGTGCAACGCGGTGAGAGCTTCGGCATCATCGGACGCAGCGGGGCGGGCAAGTCGACGCTGCTGCGCACGATCAACGCGCTGGAGCTGCCGAGCGCGGGGCACGTCAAGGTGGAGGGGGTGGACGTCGCGTCGCTCGACGAAGACGCGCTGGTCGGTCTGCGCCGCCGCGTCGGCATGATCTTCCAGCACTTCAACCTGCTGTCGGCGAAAACGGTTTTCGAGAACGTCGCGTTACCGCTGCGAGTGGCCGGGGTGCCGAGGGCGGAGATCGCACCGCGCGTGAACGAGTTGCTCTCGCTCGTTGGACTTTCGGGCAAGGCCGATGCCTATCCGGCGATGCTCTCGGGCGGGCAAAAGCAGCGCGTAGGGATTGCCCGCGCACTCGTGCATCGCCCCGAAATTCTGCTGTGCGACGAAGCCACGTCCGCACTCGATCCTGAGACGACCGACGCCATTCTCGCTCTGCTCGGCGACGTGCAGCGAGAGTTCGGTCTGACGGTCGTGCTCATCACGCACGACATGGGCGTCATCCATCAGGCTTGCGACCGCGTGCTGGTGCTCGATCAGGGGCGCATCGCAGAACTCGGTCCGGTCGGCGACGTCTTCGAGCATCCCGAGGCCGAGGCGACGCGTGCGTTATTGCGTCCGCTGCAACACGCGTGGCAGGGGCGTTCGCTCCCGCGGGGGCAGCACGATCCGCACACCGCAACACGGCAAGCTCACGCCGTCTGAATGTTCAGGAAATTCCATGCTCGACAAATATCTGCGCGCGCTCGGCGAAACCTTGCTGATGGTCACGAGCGCGTGCGCCATCGTCTTTGCGGTGGGAATGTTGCTCGCCGTCGTTCTGGTGATCACCGCACCGGGCGGTCTGGCGCCGCGTCCCCGTTTCAATCGCGCGTTGTCGGTCGTCGTGAACCTGTTTCGTGCGGTGCCGTTCATCATTCTGTTAGTGGCGTTGCTGCCGGTCACGCGCTGGATCGTCGGTACCACGATGGGCACGTGGGCCGCCGTGGTGCCGCTCGCCGTGCATCTCATCCCGTTCTTCGCGCGCGTCACGCAGGTCGGCCTGCGCGAGATCGATCCGGGCCTGGTCGAAGCGGCGCGGGCGATGGGGTGCCGTCGCTGGCATATCGTGCGGCACGTGCTCTTGCCCGAAGCCTTGCCGGCGATTCTGGGCGGCGCGACGGTGACGGTGATCGCCATGGTCGGCGCATCGGCCATGGCCGGTGCCGTGGGCGCGGGAGGGTTGGGGGATCTGGCCGTACGCTACGGCTACGAGCGATATGAGACGAGCGTGATGTTCAACGTGATCGTGATTCTCGTGGCGCTGGTCACGCTCGTACAGTTCGCCGGCGAACGACTGGCGCGCCGCGTCGATCATCGTCGCTGACATGTGAGACATGAGCCACGAAAAAACGGGGCCGCGATTGCGGCCCCGTTTCGTTGGCGATGCCGGTGATCCGGAACGTGTCCGGACCGGATCGCGCATCAGTACCCGAGGGCGAGACCCGTATTGCGACGCGGATCGTTCGCGCCGTAGAAACGGTTCTTGCCGATCGGCTTGCCGCCGAGCGACGGCGCGCCCACGAGAATCGCCGCGATGTGGTTCGCCGGTTGCGGACCCGCGAACTTCTGGCCCCAGCTTTCCAGAATCTTCTGCGTGTCCGGGCTCAGGGCGAACGGTTCGAGGTTGGTCGCCTCCGGCATCCATTGCTGGTGGAAGCGCGGGGCGTCCACGGCTTCTTGCAGGTTCATGCCGTAGTCGATCATGTTGAGCATCGTCAGCAGCGTGGCCGTAATGATGCGGCTGCCACCCGGCGTACCCACCACCATGACCGGCTTGCCATCCTTCGTGACGATGGTCGGGCTCATCGACGACAGCGGACGGCGGCCCGGGCCGATGGCGTTCGCTTCACCCTGGATCAGACCATACAGGTTCGGCACGCCCACCTTGGCGGTGAAGTCGTCCATTTCGTCGTTGAGCAGCACGCCCGTCCCGTTGGCCATGACCTTCGCGCCGAACCAGTCGTTGAGCGTATAGGTGACGGACACGGCGTTGCCGTCCTTGTCGATGATCGAATAGTGCGTGGTGTTGCTGCCTTCATGCGGCGGCACCCCCGGCTTGATCTCTTGCGAGATGCCGGCCTTCTGCGGTTGGATCGCGGCGCGGATCTTGGCGGCGTAGTTCTTGTCGAGCAACTGTGCGATCGGGTTCTTCACGAAGTCCGGGTCGCCCAGATAGCTGTTGCGGTCCACGTACGCATGACGCATCGCTTCGATGGTGTAGTGCACGCTCTGAGCCGAGTGATAACCCAGCTCCTTCATCGGGTAGCCTTCGAGAATGTTCATGATCTCGCAGATCACCACGCCGCCGGAGCTCGGGGGCGGCGCCGACACCACGTGATAGCCGCGATAGTCGCACTCGACCGGCGCGAGTTCGCGCGTCTGATACTGGTCGAGGTCGGCCTGCGTGATGATGCCGCCGCCCGCCTTCATCGATGCGACCAGCTTGTCGGCGACTTCACCCTTGTAGAAGCCGTCGGTGCCCTTGGCGCTGATCAGCTTGAGCGTGCGTGCGAGGTCTTTCTGCACGAGGCGCTCGCCCGGCTGGAACGGCTGCCCCTTGTTGAGGAAGATGGCGCCCGAGTTGGCGCGATCCTTCTCGAAGTCCTTGGTGGACGTCCACAGCATGTCGACGTCGCCCTGATCGAGCACGAAGCCCTTGTCGGCCAGCGTGATCGCCGGGGCCAGCAGTTGCTGACGCGTCTTGGTGCCGTACTTGTTGCGTGCGTACTCCATGCCCGACACGGTGCCCGGCACGCCTACGGCCAGATAGCCGGTGGTGGAGGCGCCCTTGATGACGTTGCCGTCCTTGTCGAGATACATGTTGGCCGTCGCGGCGAGCGGGGCCTTTTCGCGGAAGTCGAGGAAGGTCTTGCGGCCGTCTGCGAGCTGGATCGTCATGAAGCCGCCGCCGCCGATGTTGCCCGCTGCCGGGTACACCACGGCGAGCGCGTAGCCCACGGCAACCGCGGCATCGACGGCATTCCCGCCGGCTTTGAGCACATCGACGCCGACTTTCGACGCGAGATGCTGGGCCGTCACGACCATGCCGTTCTCCGCGGCGACCGGTGCCAGCGATGCCGCGTGAACGTTGAACAGCGCGCAGCTCAGCGCAGTCGCCAGTAGCGCTTTGGTGAAGGTTGGGTTTTTCATCGTCTTTCTGTGGTTTTTGTCGTAAGCGAGATAAAAAGGAACTTCGATTGCGGTCACTTCAATGCCGCATTCGGCGGACGCACGACGGGCAGCTCACGCTCGCGCCTGTGCCCGAGCGAGTGGCACGGCTACGGGTGACGTCTCCGCTGCTGTGTGTCGTACTTTGGGAAATATCCGTCGACCACCGAACGGTAACGCATAACGGCTAATTGGGGAAAGATGTGCCAAAAGTCCGGACGACGGGCCACGACGCGCGATCAGGTGGCTCTGGACAATTGGCGAAACTGCCCGCAAGCCTCGAAAGATGTGCGTTTGACGTGATTTGGGGTCGGATGAAAGGAGGGGGTTGTGTGTCGAAACGGTGGGTATCGGGACGGGAACCAGCGGGAAAAGTTCGGAATTCACCCGAGCATGTTGCGTTATCACTACGTTGTGGCGCGCGTAGCCTTTTTGCGAAAAGATGGCTGACGAAGGGGAGTCACTGCGCAATAAACAGGCAGGATACGCAGGGTTGAGCGAGATTGAACTGCGTGTTGAGTATTTGTTGAGCTTTAGCGCCGCGGCTCTCGCGGCAGTCGCCGGACACGAGGGCCGATGGCCGATCGATACTGCTACGAGGCGCGGGCGACCTGAGGGCACCTATTAGGGCACCTAGAGGCACCTAAGGACGCCCCGATACTCAGATAAGCAGGTCTTCGTAGAAAGCGCCGAAGGCCCGCGTCGGATGTGCGATCTGGATCTCGAGAATCCAGAGGCCGCCGTTGGGTGTGCCGCCCAGATCGCCGAGCTTGCCGCCTTTGTAGATCGCGTGCGGGAAGTCGCTTACGCGATGTCCCTTGATGTCGAGGTTGAGCACCCAGCCCATCGCTTCGGCCTGTGTTTTCGCGAATTCATACAGCGCCTGACCGCTCACGCCTTCGGTGCGCCAGTGTGCATGCACGATGTCGAACAGGCGCTTCGCATCGTCGGCACAGCGTTGCATCTCGGGATCGGCGCCGGTCGTGCGGGTGAAGCCGCAGTCGCCTTCATGCGCGCCGAACACCACGCCGATGTCGATGAAATAGATGTCGTCGTCACCGAGCACCGGATCGTTCTCGCTACGCTCGCTGAACGTGCGCAGCGTGTTCTCGCCGAAGCGGATCAGCACCGGGTGCCAGATACGGTCCATACCGAGCGTGCCGAGCAGCGCTTTGCTGGCCGCAATCGCTTCCGACTCACGCATGCCGGGCCTAATGATGGCGGCGATTTTCTCGGTCGCCTCCCATGTCAGGGCCTGCGCCCGCGTCATGGCTTCGACGCTGTACTTCGCTCCGACCGCTTCGCGTCGAGCCAACTCCGTCAACTCCATCGAATTTCTCCATTGATTATTTTGATTGGGGGACGTCCGTCG
Organism: Pandoraea anhela; assembly: GCF_902459655.1. Classification (GTDB taxonomy): domain Bacteria; phylum Pseudomonadota; class Gammaproteobacteria; order Burkholderiales; family Burkholderiaceae; genus Pandoraea; species Pandoraea anhela. The sequence goes on along the minus strand of NZ_CABPSB010000007.1, from coordinate 259,127 downwards.
GCGGTGAAACCTGCGGCGCGAACGTCGTGGCATCAAGGATAAGGCCTGACTTGTATAATTCGAAGCGCCATTTGTTGCCGGCGCCATTGGGCCACTTTGTGTCGGTCCGATGAGATGGGCTCGCTGAGGCCGGCGCGTTTACGGTCGCCCGATCATCGACGCGATCCCATTTCCGTCCCTTCTGCCTCTTCCGCCCCTTGCCCCTGCCGCCCCTTCTGCCCATTCATCGCCGCATGCGCCGACGTCACCTCAGCCAGTCGCTCGAATTGCCGCTCTCGGACCGTCATGAGAAGGAGACGCGTCAGGCGTGGGTCTATCGCTGTGTCCGCGAGCGCATCGTTTCCGGCGAATTGCGCCGCGGCGATCGTCTGCCGTCCACGCGCACGCTGGCCGAGCGTTGGGGCGTGTCGCGCGGGATCGTCGAACTCGCGTTCGAGCAATTGACGCTCGAGGGCTATGTGGCAAGTCGTGTGGGCGCGGGGACGGAAGTCGTGGCGGATCTGCCGCGCGCGCGGGCGAGCGCACACGCGGATACGGAAGCCGCGGGCGAGGCTATTGCGACGACGGATCCGTTACCTGAAAACGCCGCGTCGCTCGCGTCGAAGACCGGCCGCTCGCCCGACGCCGGCCTGTTCTCGCTCCCCGTGTGGCGCAAGCATATGAACCGTGCGTTGCGCGCGGTAACGCCCGAGTTGCTCGCCGACACCGATCCCCGCGGTTATCTGCCCCTGCGCGAGAGCATCGCCCGTTACGTGAGGATGACACGCGGCATTGCGTGCGAGGCAGCCGAGATCGTCGTGACGACAGGCATCCGCCATGCCATCGATCTCGTCACGGAGGTGCTGGCGGACGACGCCACCGTGTTCTATCTCGAAGATCCGGGCTACAAGAATTTGTCGTCGCTGATCCGCGCGCCGCTGCACCGTTGCGTGAGCGTGCCGGTCGACGAGGAAGGCTTTGTCGTGGCGGCGGCCGACCGCGCGGGCGCGGGCCGTGCGGGCATCGCCTACGTGACGCCGGCCCATCAGGCGCCGCTGGGCACCACGATGTCGATCAATCGTCGCATGCAACTCCTCGAATGGGCCGCCGCGCGCGACGTGTGGATCGTCGAAGACGACTACGACAGCGAGTTCAGCTACGGCAGCGCACCGCTGCCTGCCCTCAGGGCCATCGACACGCAGGCACGTGTGATCCATTGCAGCAGCTTCAACAAGACGCTGTTCCCGTCGCTGCGCATCGGCTATCTGCTGGCGCCGCCGGCGTTGCTCGCGCGCATCGCCGGACTGCGTTCGGCGTCGGGCCGAGCGAACAGCCTCATCGAACAGATGGCGCTCGCGAGCTATATCGATGCGGGGGATTTTGCGCGGCATTTGCGCGCCTCGCGCAGCGTTTATCTGCGACGTCGCAATCTGCTGCTCGAAACGCTTCGTGCCCGGATGCCGTCGCCATGCCGTATCACCGGCGATCACGCCGGCTTTCACTGCGTGCTCTGGCTGCCGCCTCGGGGGGACGAGGCGGCGCTCGTCGCGACGCTACGTGAGCAGGGCGTCTTCGTGGAAGGACTGCGCGAGTTCGCCCACGCGCAGACGATGGCCCCGGCGCTGGTGCTCGGCTACGCCGCGCTGGAGGACGCGCGGCTGCCGGAGATCGCGACGTGCATCGCCCTGGCCATCGACACGGCAGGGGCCGTTTGATGTCGTTTGATGCTGCATGAAGCTGCGTCTGCGCGTTGCCCGGCCTTCAGCCCGAACGCTTGCGCATTTCCATCCGGATCACGAACGCGCCGGCGGCGGCCGACATGATGGCCAGCGCGTACCACGTCAGCAGATAGCTCATGTGGTTGTTGGGGAATCGCACCACGGTGAGTCCGCCGACCGGGTAATCGCGATCCTGCGATTGCATGCGGCTGGTCACGGCTTCGGCGTCGTTGGTCATTGCGTTCGCGCTGCCGCCGGCGCCGGGCTTGCCGTCGGCATCGACGAAATACGGCGCGACCTCGGACGCCGGGAGTCCGCGCGCGGCGGCGATGGCGCTCACATCGCGCGAATACCAGAGATTTTCTGACGGCACGTTCTTGCGCAGGAAGCCCCCGACCGGCTCAGGCATGCGCAACAAGCCCGTCACGGTCACTTCGCCGGCGGGCGCGGGCGGCACCGATTCCTTCCAGCCCGGCGGCACGAAGCCGCGATTGACCAGCACCTCACTGCCGTCTGCCGTGCGTAACGGGGTGAGCACCCAGTAACCGCCGCCCAGATCGGTCACGGCTTGCACGAGGGTGTCCTTATCGAAGCGGTATGTGCCAGTGAGCGAGATGTGCCGATATTCGTCTGCTCCGGCATTGATGGACGGCCACTGCGCGCGCGTCGGCGCGGCGGACGGCGGCGCATGCACGCGGGAATTGACCCGTTCGATCAGATCGAGCTTCCATGCGCGGCGGTGCAACTGCCACGTGCCGAGCGAGGCGAACACGCTCACGAGTACCAGCGTGATGACGCCGAGGATGACCAGCCGCAGGGGGGAAGCTTGGGAAGATGCGCTGCAAGCGCGCGGGGGACGCTGTGCGTCCCCCGATTCGTGAAGTCGATCGCTGCTCAAGGGGAAATGCCGTTCAAGGGAGGTTTTTCGTATCCTGCATCATACCCGGCATCATGTTTTGGTTCAGGTGATACATCACCCAGAGCGAGCCCGAGAGCGTTATCACCACCAGCACGATCGTGAAGATCAGCGACAGCATGTTCCAGCCGCCTTCGGACTTCGCGTTCATGTGTAGGAAGTAGATCATGTGCACCACGATCTGCACGGCGGCGAGGAACAGGATCATGATCGCGGTCGTGCTCGATTTTTCAAACACGCCGCCCATCACGAACCAGAACGGAATCGCCGTGAGTACGACCGAGAGAATGAAGCCGGTCGCATAGCCGCGCAGGGTGCTGTGCGGTCCTTCGTCGCCATGATCGTGGTCATGGTCGTGATCGTGCCCGTCGGCACCGTGCAGGGTCGAGTCATGGGTGCTCACGGCAGCACTCCCATCAGATAGACGAACGTGAAGACGCCGATCCACACGACGTCGAGAAAGTGCCAGAACATCGACAGACACATCAGGCGACGGCGGTTCGGCGCGGTGAGCCCGTGCTTGCCGATCTGCACCAGCAGCGTGACCAGCCAGACGATGCCGAACGTCACGTGCAGCCCGTGTGTGCCCACCAGCGTGAAGAACGACGACAGGAACGCACTGCGCCACGGTCCCGCGCCCTCGTGGATGAGGTGGGCAAACTCATACAGTTCCAGCGCGAGAAACGCCGCACCGAGAAGGCCCGTCACGATCAGCCAGCCGGTCACGGCGCGCTGGCGGCGCTTTTGCATCTCCAGCATCGCAAAACCGTACGTGATCGAGGAGAGCAGCAGGAACGTGGTGTTCACTGCAACGAGCGGCAAATCGAACAACTCCGCGCCGGTCGGCCCGCCGGCGTAGTTGCGACCGAGCACGCCGTACGCCGCGAACAGACAGGCGAAGACGAGGCAGTCGCTCATCAGGTAGATCCAGAAGCCGAGCAACGTGCCACCCGGCGGGTGGTAGTCGGTCGTCATCATGAACTTCAGGCCGCCGTTGCCCGGCGGCGCCGGCGTGTGGGGGGCATGGGCGCCGCCGCCGAGCGGGGCGCCGCCTGTCGGGAAGGTCGCGGTCGTCTCAGACATGCTGGGCGAGCAGTCGCGTGCGCGCTGCCTCCGTGTGTTCGACCTGGTCGGCCGGGATGTAGTAGTCGCGGTGATAGTTGAACGTGTGACCGATCGCCACCGCCAGCAACGCGACGAACGCGACGATCACCACCAGCCACATGTGCCAGATGAGCCCGAAGCCGCACACCGTCGCCAGCCCGGCAAGGATGATGCCCGCGCCGGTGTTCTTCGGCATGTGGATCGGGATGAAGCCCTGCTGCGCACGCGTGAAGCCGTGCTGCTTCATTTGCCACCAGGCGTCGTTGTCGTGGATGAGCGGCGTGAAGGCGAAGTTATAGACCGGCGGCGGCGACGACGTCGACCATTCCAGCGTGCGCCCTCCCCACGGGTCGCCCGTGTCGTCGCGCAGTTGATCGCGGCGTATGAAGCTCACGACCAGCTGGATGATGAAGCAGCCGATCCCGATGGCGATGAGCAGCGCCCCCACGGCGGCGACCTGGAACCAGATCTGGAGCGACATATCGTCGAAGTGGCTCACCCGGCGCGTCACGCCCATCAGGCCCAGCAGATAAAGCGGCATGAAGGCGACATAGAAGCCGATGAACCAGAACCAGAACGAGCACTTGCCCCAGAACGGATCGAGCTTGTAGCCGAACGCTTTCGGGAACCAGTAGGTGATGGCCGCCATGATCCCGAAGATCACGCCGCCGATGATGACGTTATGGAAGTGTGCGATCAGGAACAGGCCGTTATGCAGCGAGAAGTCGGCGGGCGGCACCGCCAGCAGCACGCCGGTCATGCCGCCGATCACGAACGTCACCATGAAGCCGACCGTCCAGAGCATCGGCACTTCGAAGTGGATCCGTCCGCGATACATCGTGAACAGCCAGTTGAATATCTTCGCCCCGGTCGGTATCGAGATGATCATCGTTGTGATCCCGAAGAACGAGTTCACACTGGCGCCCGAGCCCATCGTGAAGAAGTGGTGCAGCCAGACGAGGTAAGACAGTACCGTGATCACGACCGTGGCGTAGACCATCGACGCGTAACCGAACAGCCGCTTGCCGGAGAACGTGGCGACGACTTCCGAGAACACGCCGAACACCGGCAGCACGAGAATGTAGACCTCCGGGTGGCCCCAGATCCAGATCAGGTTCACGTACATCATGGCGTTGCCGCCGAGATCGTTCGTAAAGAAGTTGGTGCCCGCGTAGCGATCGAGCGCGAGCAGCGCGAGCACGGCGGTGAGGACCGGGAAGGCGGCGACGATCAGCACATTGGTGCACAGCGACGTCCACGTGAACACCGGCATGCGCATCATCGTCATGCCCGGCGCGCGCATCTTGACGATGGTCACGAGCAGGTTGATCCCGGAGAGCAATGTGCCCACGCCTGCGATCTGCAACGCCCATATGTAGTAATCGACGCCGACGTCCGGACTTTGCAGAATGCCGGACAGCGGTGGATAGGCGAGCCATCCGGTGCGGGCGAATTCGCCGACGAAGAGCGACATCATCACCAGCACCGCGCCGCTGGTCGTCATCCAGAAGCTGAAGTTGTTGAGGAACGGGAACGCCACGTCGCGCGCGCCGATCTGCAACGGCACCACGAAGTTCATGAGGCCCGTGACCAGCGGCATCGCCACGAAGAAGATCATGATCACGCCGTGCGCCGTGAAGATCTGATCGTAGTGATGCGGCGGCAGATACCCCATGTTGTCGCCGAACGAGATCGCCTGCTGCATGCGCATCATCGCGGCGTCGGCGAAGCCGCGCAGCAACATGACGATGCCCAGGATCACGTACATGATGCCGATCTTCTTGTGATCGATGCTCGTGAACCACTCTCGCCAGAGGTAGCCCCACAGCTTGAAATAGGTGATGGCGCCCAGCACCACGATGCCGCCGATCGCCACGCCTGCGAAGGTCGCGATGAGAATCGGTTCGTGGTACGGGATGGCCTCTAGCGTGAGACGGCCGAAGATCAGCTTGACGATGTCCATAAGCTCGAACCTGGGATCATTCGCGCGCGAGGCGCATCATTGTCGACGGTTGGGCGCGGTGGTCCATCACTGCGCAATCGCGGCGCCGGGGGCGCGCACGACCTCGGACGCGAACCGCACGGTGTTCTGCGCGGTACACATGGTGTCGGAGAGCGAGGCGTCGGTGCTGCGCGAGCGCGCGCGGCTGGCATGCGAGTGATTCGGTTGATCCATCATGTCTTTCAGGCAGGTCTGGCCTGGCTGGACACAACGATTCAGGATCGCATCGTAAAGGTCGGGCGCGACATCGGCGTAATACTTCACCGGCACCCATTCGCTCGGCTTGGCGAGCGCCTCGTACTTGTCGCGCGACAGGTTCTCGCCCTTTGCCTTGACCTGCCGGACCCACGCATCGAATTCGTCCGCCGACATGCCGTGGAACTTGAAACGCATGCCGGAGAAGCCCGCTCCGCTGTAATTCGCGGAGAAGCCGTCGTACACGCCGGGCTTGTTGATGACCGCATGCAGCTTGGTCTCCATGCCCGGCATGGCGTAGATCTGACCGGCCAGCGCCGGGATGAAGAACGAGTTCATCATCGTCGTCGACGTGATCTCGAAGCGAATCGGCCTGTCGATGGGCGCGGCCAGTTCGTTCACCGTCGCAATGCCCTGATCGGGATAGAAGAAGAGCCACTTCCAGTCCATCGCCACCACTTGCACGGTAAGCGCACGGGTGTCGGGCGGTATCTCGCGCTTGGCGTCGATGCGCTCGAGCGGCCGGTACGGATCGAGTTTGTGCGTGCTGACCCACGTGAGGGCGCCGAGCGCGATGATGATGAGCAGGGGCGCTGCCCAGATCAACAGTTCGAGCAGCGTCGAGTGATCCCACTCGGGGGTGTAGACGGCGTTCTTGTTCGATGCCCGGTATCGCCAGGCAAACAGCAATGTCAGCACGATCACCGGCACGATGATCAGCAACATCAGAACCGTGGAAATGATGATGATGTCCCGCTGCCTCACCGCGAGATCCCCCGAAGGCGACATCAGGACGGTATTGCAGCCGGACAACAACGCGACCAATGCGAAGGCGGGGAGTAAAAGTACCCCGCGGAGGAACTTGGGGGAAGTCATGCTGCGATCGATGGAACCGTAGCCGTAGACCGTGATCATCATGGACCGCCCTCCCTCATGCAGCAATTTAGGGTAAACCCTATAGCGGCAACTCGCGATACCTGCGATGCTTTTCTGGCACAAGTGTCTCATCGTCAGCCCGCGCCATCCCGATCCGACCGATCCGTGAGGGGGTCCGATAATGTCAAGCAGTGCTCATCAATCGCCCACGCCGGGCGTTCCCGCCGCGTCGACGGCGCACGATCACGGGAGCAAATCCCGCATCGCGCCGGAGGAAATCGCGGTTGGCGTGGTCGTCGGCCGCGCCTCCGAGTACTTCGACTTTTTCGTGTTCGGCATCGCTGCCGTTCTGGTCTTCCCACATGTTTTCTTCCCGTTCGCCGACGGGCTGCACGGCCTGCTGTACTCGTTCACGATCTTCTCCTTCGCCTTCATCTCCCGCCCGTTCGGCACCGCGTTGTTCATGAACGTGCAACGTCGTTGGGGACGCAGCGTGAAGCTCACGGCGGCGCTGTTCGTGCTCGGCACGGCCACGGCCGGCATGGCCTTCCTGCCGGGCCACGCGGTGCTCGGTGATCGCGCCATCTGGCTGCTCGCATTCTTCCGTTTGTTGCAGGGCATCGGCTTCGGGGGTTCCTGGGACGGGCTGCCGTCGCTGCTCGCGATGAACGCACCGCCGCAGCGACGCGGCTGGTATTCGATGATGGGGCAGTTGGGCGCGCCGATCGGGTTCATCATCGCGGCGTCGCTGTTCCTGTTCCTGCACTGGAGTCTCGAAGCCGACGACTTCCTTACGTGGGGCTGGCGTTATCCGTTCTACGTCGCCTTCGCCGTGAACGTGGTGGCGCTGTTCGCGCGGCTGCGTCTGGTGGTGACGCACGAGTACACCGCCATGCTCGAAGAGGGGCAACTGGAGCCCATTAGCACGCGGGAGATGGTGCGCTCGCAGGGCTACAACATCTTCCTCGGGGCATTCGCGGCGCTGGCGAGCTACGCGTTGTTCCATCTGGTGACGGTCTTCCCGCTGTCATGGATCTCGCTGCAAAACACGCAGGATCTGAACAGTGTGCTGATCGTCCAGCTATGCGGCGCAGTGATCGCGATCGTCTGCACTGTGCTCTCCGGGCGCATCGCCGATCGCATCGGACGCCGGACCACTTTGGGCCTTTTCGCCATCTTCATCGCGGTCTTCGCCCTATTCGCACCGTTCCTCATGGGCGGCGGGTCGACGCGGCAGGACATCTTCATTCTCGTGGGCTTCGGTTTGCTCGGCCTGTCTTACGGACAGGCGGCCGGCACGGTGACGTCGAACTTCGAGCAGCGCTTTCGCTACACGGGGGCTGCGCTGACGACCGACTTCGCGTGGCTGTTCGGCGCGGCGTTCGCACCGCTGGTCGCACTTGGGCTGTCTGCCGAGTTCGGCCTGATCGCCGTGAGCGGCTATCTGCTCTCCGGCGCAGTCTGCACGCTGCTGGCGCTGCGCATCAACAAGGCGCTGGAGACTCGCGACTGATTTCGCCTGCCTGCGTTGTTTCTCTCCAACGGCGCGGCAGCATTCGCGCCGTTGTCATATCGACGTCTTGTCTCCGCACGTTATTTCGACGTTCTCTTTCCGTTCGGGCTTTGCTCTCATCAGCCCATGAGCCCATGAGCCCATCAGCCCATCACACCTCGTGCAACATGCCCGCGATGGCGGCGGTGATGTTGTGCGTGCGGGAGTCGTGTTCGCGGTGAATCATGCCGACGGTGCGCAATAGCGGCGGGTCGGCGATCGGCACAATGCGCAACAACGGATCGGACTGCCAGTCGCCACGATGCAGTAACGGCAGCACGGACACACCGACATTCTTGCGCACGAGTGCGACGATCGTCTCGATGGAGTTCAGCTCCAGATATTCCGTCACGCTGAGTCGGGCGGCACGCAATGCCTGCTCCACAACGAGGCCCGTGCGGACGCGACGGTCGAAGCGCAGGAACGCATGGGCGTCGAGAATGCGCTGCGGGTCGGGCTCGGTCACGTCGCGGTTCACGACCATCACCATCGGCTCGGTGTAGAGCGGCGTCCACACCAGACTGTCGGCGCGTGCATCGTCCGCGCGCGCCACCACCGCCGCGATGTCGACCTCTCCCTGTTCCACCAGTTCGGTCAGTTCGTCCGAACGTGCGGACGTCAGCCGCACATCGAGCCGGGGATGCGCTGTCTTCAATTCCGCGACCACCAGCGACAACGCGCCGATGACGGACACCACGGCACCGATGGTCACGGGACCCTGCATGGCGTCGATGGGCGTGGCGGTGAGTTCGGCGGTGAGCGCCAGAATCTGCTCGACGCGCGGAAACAGGTCGCGCCCCTGCCGGGTGAGCGTGATCTGGCGCGCGCGCCGGTCGAACAGTCGCTGACCGACGGCGTCTTCGAGCCCCCGCATCTGGAGACTGACCGCCGCCTGCGTCAGCGCAGCGCGCTCGGCGGCCGCCGCGAACGATCCGGTTTGCGCCACCAGCCGAAAGGTTTTCAACATGCGTAACGTCAGCATTGGGTAACGCCTTCCGAGGCTAAAAATAAGTTAAGTATAAAAAAGAAATATTAATATTTACTTTGAGTCCGTGGGAGACATAATCGTGTCATGCACATCCCTCATGACCGGCATGCCGAAACACGCCGCGCACGGGGGCGGAAAAAGACCGACCCACACAACGCGCCCCATGACCATGCTCGCAGACGCTGGGCCGGTGCTTGATGTCACCGGACTGTCGCTGAAATTTTCCAATGCGTCCGACGCGCCGAATCTGATCGATGGCGTCTCGTTTGCCGTGCATCCCGGCAAGACGTTGTGCATCGTCGGCGAATCGGGATGCGGCAAGAGCGTGACATCGTTGGCCCTCATGGGCTTGCTGCCCAGCCCGCCGGCGAATGTCGTGGCCGGACGCGCCGTCTTCGAAGGCCGGGACCTGCTGGCGCTGGACGAGCGCGACTTTGCCGATTTGCGCGGCAATCGGCTCGCGATGATCTTTCAGGAGCCGATGACCTCGCTCAATCCGTCCTTCACCATCGGTCATCAGATCGAGGAGGGGATCCGGCGTCATCGTGGGCTGGACCGGCGCGCCGCCCGTGCCGAGGCGCTCGATATGCTCAAGCGCGTGCGCATTCCCGCGCCCGAGACGCGTCTCGACAACTACCCGCACGAATTGTCCGGCGGCATGCGCCAGCGTGTGATGATCGCGATGGCGCTTGCCAATCGGCCTGCGCTGCTCATTGCAGACGAACCGACCACGGCGCTGGACGTCACCATTCAGGCGCAGGTGCTCACGCTGATTCAGACGCTGCAACGCGAGACCGGCACCGCCGTCGTGCTCATCACGCACGATCTGGGCGTGGTGGCCGAAGTGGCGGACGATGTTGCCGTGATGTACGCCGGGCGCATCGTCGAGCACGGCACCGTGAGCGAGATTTTCGACGACCCTCAGCATCCCTACACCATCGGGCTGATGGGGGCGATCCCCTCCATCGGCAAACGGAAAGGCACGCTCGCGACGATTCGCGGCTCGGTGCCGTCGCCCGAGCGCATGCCCGCCGGTTGCCGATTCGCGCCGCGCTGCCCGTTCGCCGAGGCGCGGTGTATCCGCGAGGCGCCGCCCGAGCGGACGTTGTCCGGTGCGCATCGCGTGGCCTGCTGGCTGGCGCCGGTCGAGGCGCTGACGCCCCCCCCGTCCATTCGCGACGAGGTGGCCGCATGAGCGCGCACCACGCCGCACACCCGCCGATTCTCGAAGCGCGCGACCTGACGAAGCACTTCGGCGGTCATCGCGTCGGTTTTTCGCGAGCACCTACGGTCTATGCCGTGAATGGTGTGTCGTTCTGCGTGCAGGCGGGCGAGACGTTCGCCATCGTCGGCGAGTCCGGGTGCGGCAAATCGACGCTGGGGCGTCTGCTGCTGCGCCTGATCGACGCGACACGCGGTGAGGTGCGTTATCAGGGCAACGACATCATGACGTTGGGCGCGGGTGCGATGCGGCGTCTGCGACGGGAGCTTCAGATCATTTTCCAGGACCCGTTCGCTTCGCTCAACCCGAGCATGACGGTCGGCGGCCTGATCGGTGAGCCGATGGCGTTGCATGGCCTGGCAAAAGGGCGCGCGAAGGACGAGCGCGTCGCCGAGCTGCTGCGCACCGTCGGGCTGCAACCCGATTACGCGCAACGCTTTCCCCACGAGTTCTCCGGCGGTCAGCGGCAACGCATCGGCATCGCGCGCGCACTGGCCGGCGAGCCGCGGGTGATCGTCGGCGACGAACCCGTCTCGGCGCTCGACGTCTCCGTGCAGGCGCAGGTCATCAACCTGCTGGAGCGGCTCAAGCACGACTTCGGTCTCACGCTCATCATGGTCGCGCACGATCTGGCGGTGATTCGTCACATGAGCGACCGCGTGGCGGTGATGTACCTCGGGGAAATCGTCGAACTGGCGAGTGCCGATGCGCTCTTCGACAACCCGTTGCATCCCTACACGCAAGCGTTGCTTCAGGCGATTCCGGCCAGTCGTCCGCACCTGCGCCGGGCGCGTGCGCCGCTCGGCGGTGAACTGCCGAGCCCGACCGCACCGCCGCCCGGTTGTCGCTTTCATCCGCGCTGCCCGCATGCCCGTGCCGCCTGCCGCGAGCGGCAGCCGATCACCGAAGTGCTCCCCGACGGGCGGCAGATCGCCTGTCATTTCTGGGAAGCGATTCAGAACGCCGGCGCGAGCCCGGCGCGCGCAGCCGCGCCAAGTGAAAAGCTGAGCGAGCGGCTGGCGGTGTATCGCGCAAGACAGGCGCAGGCCGATGTGCCGGGTGCCGGTACCGCTGGGGCAGGCACATCGGCGACATCAGCGATATCCGGTACGACCGGCGCGTAGCCACGCCCGCCCTGCCTTACCCGAGTTGCGACACCTTTACCCCAACCTCACACACCATCACACAGACAAGGGATCACACGCATGCGCAACGTTCTGCTCGATCTTGTATTGGCGGCGGCTCTGACGACCGGTGCAGCTTCGGCCATGGCGCAATCGACCGCGTCCACCCTGCGTATCGGCTTGCAGGAAGACATCGGCTCGCTCGACCCGGCGCGCAGCTCGCAGGTCGTCGACCGCATGGTGTTGCGCTCGCTGTGCAGTTCGCTCGTCGATATCGGCACGGACCTGAAGTTTGTGCCGATGCTCGCGACCGCCTGGAATGTGAGTGCCGACGGCAAGACATGGACGTTCAAGCTGCGCAAAGGCGTGAAATTCCACGACGACGAGCCGTTCAACGCGGCGGCCGTGAAAGCCAACCTGGACCGTGCGCGCAGCATGCCGGCGAGCAACCGCAAGAGCGAGTTGTCGTCGATCGATCACGTCGACGTGGTGGACGACTCGACCGTCAACATCGTGCTCAAGACGCCCGACTCGGCACTGCTCGCCACACTGTCCGACCGTGCCGGCATGATGCTCGCGCCCAAGACGCTGTCCGACGATGCCGCCGTGCAGTCGCGTCCGGTGTGCTCGGGACCTTACAAGTTCGTGCAGCGCGTGCAGAACGACCGCGTGGTGCTGGAAAAATTCGCGGGATTCTGGGAGGCCGACAAATATCCCGTCCAGAAGGTGATTTACTTGCCGATTCCGGACACGACGGTGCGCCTGGCGAATGTGCGCTCAGGCTCGCTCGACATGCTTGAGCGTCTCTCGCCGTCCGACGTGAAATCGGTCAAGCGCGATGTCAACCTCACGTTCATCTCGATGGACGGACTGGGTTACTACGGCCTGACGTTCAACGTCGCAGCCAATGCGAACAAGGCGCTGCGCGACAAGCGCGTGCGTCAGGCTTTCGATCTGTCGATCGATCGCGACGCGATCAATCAGGTCATCGGCGGTGGCATCTTCACGCCGGCGAATCAGGCGTTGCCGCACTCGGGCCAGTATTACGACACGTCGATCAAGACGACCAAGCGCGACGTTGCCAAGGCCAAGGCGCTGCTGAAGTCCGCCGGCTTCGAGAAGGTCGAGGTCACACTGAGCTTCGGCAACAGCACCGTCTCCAATCAGATGGCGCAGATGTTGCAGGCGATGCTGGCCGAGTCGGGCATTACCGTGAAACTGCGCCCGATGGACTACGCGGCGGCGCTCGACGCCGCGCATCGCGGCGACTTCGACGTGCTCTACAACGGCTGGTCGGGGCGTGTGGATCCGGACGGCAACCTGCACCAGTTCGTGTCGTGCAAGGGGAATCTGAACTACGGGCAGTATTGCAACGCCGAAGTCGACAAGCTGCTGGGCGAGGCGCGTGTGAAATCCACCTTGGCCGAGCGCAAGCCGCTGTACGACGCCGCGAACAAGATCCTGTCCGACGAAGATCCGATCCTCTATCTGTACGTGCAACCGTGGCCGTACGTGCTCACGAAGAAGGTGCAGGGTTTCGTCGCGTATCCGGACGGACTGATCCGTCTGCGCGGCGTGAGCCTCAAGGGTTAAGGGGACTGCCGCCATGCTGCGCCTCGTCGTTCATCGTGCGCTGGTTGCGATTCCCACGCTTATCATCGTGTCGATGATGATCTTCGGGCTGCAGAAGATGCTGCCCGGCGATCCCGTGCTCGCGATGGCCGGCGAAGACCAGAACCCGCAGGTCATCGCCGCGCTGCGCGAAAAGTACCACCTCGACAAGCCGTTGCCCACGCAGTACGCACTGTGGATGGGCAGCGTGCTGCGCGGCGATCTCGGCAACTCCCTGCGCACCGGCGAACCGGTCACGTCGCTCATCGCCCAGAAGCTGCCCGTCACGCTGCAACTGGCGATGTTCGGGCTGATCATCGCGATCGGCATCGGCATTCCGCTGGGCATTCTGTCGGCGGCCAATCGCGGCAAGGCGATCGATTACGGCGCCAATGTGCTCGCGCTCTCGGGCATGTCCATCCCGAACTTCTGGCTCGGCATTCTGCTGATCTTTCTCATCTCGGTGCGGTGGCAGTTGCTGCCGTCGTCCGGCTACGTGCCGCCGGGCGAGGACCTGTGGATGAGCGTCAAGACGATGGTGATGCCCGCGTTCGTGCTGGGGGCGGCGCTCGGCGCGCAACTGATGCGTCATACGCGCAGCGCCATGCTGGGCGTGCTGCGCACCGACTACATTCGCACCGCGCGTGCCAAGGGGTTGCTGCGCGGCACCGTGGTGCTCAAGCACGCGTTTCGCAACGCGCTGATTCCCATCGTGACGGTGCTGGCGCTGCTCTTCGGCGAACTGCTTGCGGGCGCCGTGCTCACGGAACAGGTCTTCACGATTCCGGGCTTCGGCAAACTCGTCGTCGACGCCGTGTTCAACCGCGACTACGCAGTGGTGCAGGGCGTGGTGCTGGTGACAGCCGTCAGTTTCATCGTGCTCAATCTTCTGGCCGACGTGCTCTACGTCCTGCTTAACCCGCGCCTGCGTCGCGCCTGAGACTCCTTCGAACATGGTTGCTATTCAGACGTCATCCACCACCGCGCCATCGGATCCGGCCGGCCAATCGCTGGAGTCGCTGGAATCGCGGGAATCGCCGGCGTGCGACGCGAACCGTCCCGCCGTGCCGGCAGCGTCCCTGGCGGGCGCGGAGCGCCTGCCGCGTCGGCGCTATCGCGGCCTGCGCAAATTCATGCGCAACAAGGCGGCGGTCGCGGGGGCGATCATCGTGGCGTTCGCGGTGTTCGTGGCGCTTCTCGCGCCGTGGATCTCGCCGTACGATCCGATCGCCACGAGCTTCCTTACGGTGCGTCAGGCGCCGAGCGCGCTGCACTGGTTCGGTACCGACGAGTTGGGACGCGACATTCTCGCGCGCATGATCTTCGGCGCGCGGGCGTCGCTCGCGGCGGGCGTGGTATCGGTGGGCATCGCGGTGATCGTCGGCGTGCCGCTCGGCTTGCTCGCGGGCTACTTCGGCCGCTGGGTCGACGCTATCGTCTCGCGGCTGGCCGACGCGTTGCTCTCCATTCCGTTCCTGATCCTCGCGATTGCGATGGCGGCGTTTCTCGGCGCGAGCCTCACGAACGCGATGATCGCTATTGGCGTGTCGGCCATGCCGCGCTTCGTGCGGCTCGCGCGGGCGCAGGCGCTCAGCGTGAAGGCCGAGGAGTATGTCGAGGGCGCACGCGCCATCGGTCTGACGGATGCGCGCATCGTCGTGCGCTACATCCTGCCCAATGTGCTGCCGCCGATCATCGTGCAGGCGAGCCTGACGGTCGCGACCGCCATCATCGCGGAGGCGAGCCTGTCGTTTCTCGGGCTGGGGCAACTGCCGCCGTTGCCGTCCTGGGGCTCGATGCTCAACACGGCCAAGGACTTCGTCGAGCAGGCGCCCTGGATGTCTATTTTCCCCGGCATCGCCATCTTCCTGACGGTGCTCGGTTTCAACCTGCTGGGCGACGGGCTGCGCGATGCGCTGGATCCTCGAGAGCAATAGCCGCAAGATGCCTGCATCATGATTTCAACCAACATAAACCCAAGGACAACAGCGACTCCCATGACGCAATTCAATTGGCAAAACCCTTATCCGACGCCGCGCCTGCCGGTGTTCGCCCGTAATATCGTGTCGACGTCGCACCCGCTTGCCGCGCAGGCCGGTCTGCGCATGCTGTGGCAGGGCGGCAACGCCGTTGACGCCGCGATTGCCGCCGCCGCCTGCATGACCGTCGTCGAGCCGGTCTCCAACGGTCTGGGTGGGGATTGCTTCGCGCTGGTTTGGGACGGCAAGCAAGTGCACGGCCTGAACGCCTCGGGCACCGCGCCTGCCGCATGGAACGTCGATTACTTCCGCAAGAAGTACGGCGAAGCGAATGGCATCGCCAGGCAGCCGATCCGCGGCCTCGATACGGTGACCGTTCCCGGCGTGATCGCCGGTTGGGAGGCGTTGCATGCGAAGTTCGGCAAGCTTCCGTTTGCGGATCTGATGGCGCCGGCCATCGACATCGCCGAACGCGGTCACGCCGTGGCGCATATCGTCGCACGCAAGTGGGCCGCCGCCGTGCCGGAACTCAAGGACCAGCCGGGCTACGCGCAGACGTTCATGCCGAACGGTCGCGCACCGACCACCAGCGAGATGATGCGTATGCCGGGGCATGCGCGCACGCTGCGCCTGCTCGCCAAGGAAGGGCCGCGTGCCTACTACGAGGGCGAGATCGCGGAGCGTATCGCAGCGTGGAACGCCGAGCATGGCGGGGCGATGACGACCGACGATCTGCGCAACTATCGCGCGGACTGGGTCAAGCCCATCGAGAAGGACTACCGCGGTTATACCGTGCATGAGATTCCGCCGAACGGACAGGGGATCGCTGCTCTGATCGCGCTGGGCATTCTGGAGAAGTTCGACGTTTCCAGCCACGCCGTGGACCGCGTGCATTCGCAGCACTTGCAGATCGAGGCGATGAAGCTCGCCTTCGCCGATCTGTACAAGTACGTGGCCGACCCGCGTTCGATGGAAGTGACGCCGGCGCAAATGCTCGATGACGGCTATCTCACCGAGCGCGCGAAGCTGATCGACCCGAACAAGGCGACGCACTTCGACTTCGGCATGCCGAGATCCGGCGGCACGATCTATCTGACGGCCGCCGACGAGCAAGGCATGATGGTCAGTTTCATCCAGTCGAACTACATGGGCTTCGGGTCGGGAGTGGTGGTGCCGGACTACGGTATCGCGCTGCAAAACCGTGGCTGCGGCTTTTCGATGGATCCGAAGTCGGCCAATGTGGTCGAGGGCGGCAAGCGTCCGTTCCACACGATTATTCCGGCGTTCCTCACGCAGAAGGTGAACGGCAAGCACGAAGCCGTGATGAGCTTCGGCGTGATGGGCGGCGACATGCAGCCGCAGGGGCACCTGCAATCCGTCGTGCGTATGCTCGACTACGGTCAGCAGCCGCAGGCTGCTTGCGACGCGCCACGCTGGAAAGTGAATCGCGACTTCACCGTCGACATCGAATCGACGATGCATCGGGAGACGGTGCAGGGGCTGGTGGCGCTCGGCCACAAGCTGAAGTCCATCGACGATCCGTACATGGACTTCGGCTCCGGGCAGTACATCTGGCGTCTGGATCGCAACGATCCGGCGCGCGGCTACGTGGCCGCGAGCGACAGCCGACGCGACGGTCTGGCGGCCGGCTACTGATCGGACCGCCGTGAGGCTGCGGCGCCGCATCGTGACGGCGCTCGCAGATAGCTCGCTTGCGCAGGCGCGCTGCTACCGCGAAGTCAGATCGCAGACGGATCGCATCCGGATCGCAGACCGCCTGCGCCTCACCGCACGCGCATCAGGTCGCAAAGTGCAGGGGGCGGTGTGAGGAGCGAAACCTCAAGCGTTCGCCTTACATAAAATTGTCAGTGCGCACTCACTCATCTCGGATTCCTACGCGATGGGGCGTCATCAGAGTGACGTAAAGCTTCTCGATTCATCGAATCGTCACAGTTCACCCGCAATAATCACGGCGCACGAGGAATCTACACACTAATTCGGCGGCCGATCTACTGCGTCAAATCACGCGTGGCACCGGGCGCCGGTGCGACCCGGGGAAATGACGCAATGACCATCCGTCATCGAATTACGCTATTGGTGATCCTGACGTTTGTCGCGCTCTCGATCATCGGTGGCTATGCGGTGTATCAGACACGCGCCAGCGCTCAGAAAGTTCGGCAAGTGACGGCGGGCGTGGTGCCGAGCGCATTGGCTTCCGCCGATCTCGTCTCGCAAGTCAAGGCGGTGCAGATCGCCACGATGACCCTGGTCTATGCGCCGGACGACACCGTCGTCGAGCAGGCGCTCGACAATCTCAAGACGCTGCGCAGTGACATCGACCAGTCGCTCGCGCGTCAGGCCGAAGGCGCCGCCAGCGACGCTCAGAAGGGGCTCGTGGCGCAGGCGCGCGAGAGCGTCGAGAATTATTTCAAGGCCATCAACGACACGGCCAAGCTCAAGCAGGCCGGCAAAACCGAGATGGCGCAGGCGTTCCTTTTCGCCATGGTCGCGCAGTACCGCGACGAACTCGAAGGCGTGGTCAACACGTTGCGCGTCGAGAAGAACCGTCAGAAAGACTCGGCCATCACCACACTCAACGACACGCTCTCCACCACCACGACCGCCATCGGCATCGTGACCGCGCTGGCGATCGTGCTGCTCACGGCCATCGGCGCGCTACTGTACCGTCAGATCACGCGTCCGCTCTCGCGTATGCAGGCCATGATGAGCGAGATCGCCAACAGCCAGGACTTCACCCGTCGCGTGCCGGTGGGCCGCATGGACGAAATCGGCCATTCGATCGTGGCGTTCAACGGCATGATCGAGAAAATCCAGGAGCGCTCCGCGCAACTCAAGCAGAAGACGGCCGATATTCAGGCGATGTTGCAGAACATGCAGCAGGGCATTCTGACCGTGGTCGACGGCTCGAAGGTGCACGGTGAATATTCCGCGTATCTCGAAGCGATCTTCGAGACACAGGACATCGCCGGTCGCGGTGTGATGGCGCTGGTCTTCGGCGACAGCGATCTTGGCTCGGACGCGCTCTCGCAGGTCGAGGCCGCCATCGACGCCTGTATCGGGCAGGACGCCATCAACTTCGCGTTCAACGAACATCTGCTGGTCGGAGAGATCGGCAAGCGCATGCCGGACGGCCGCGTCAAGCAACTCGACCTGACCTGGTCGGCGATCACGGACGAGAGCGAAACGATTCTGCGTCTGATGCTGTGCGTGCGCGATGTGACCGAACTGCGCGAACTCGCCGCCGAAGCGAACGAGCAGAAGCAGCGTCTGGAGATGATCGGCGAGATTCTGGCGGTAAGCCAGGAGAAATTCCATCACTTCATCGAAAGCTCGTCGGACTTCATCCGCGAGAACGAGCGCATCATCCGCAAGCACTCGCAGGCCGACAGTGCCGCCATCGCCGAGCTGTTCCGCAACATGCACACGATCAAGGGCAACGCCCGCACGTACAACCTGCAATACCTGACGAACGTCGTGCACGAGACCGAGCAGCGCTATCACGAGTTGCGTCAGCCGGACGTCGGCCGCCTGTGGGATCAGGACGGCATGATGCGCGAACTCGAACGCGTGCGGGAAGCCGTGGACGCCTACGCGCACATCAACGAAATCAGCCTGGGTCGCAAGGGGCCGGGCCGCGCCACGGACGATCAGTCGATGGTGGTCGATCGCGCCCACATCCGCGCCAGCCTGCGCATGCTCGAAGCGGCCGATCCGAACGATTTGCATCAACTGGTCGCCATGCGCGACGCCGTGCACCAGACGCTGCGCCTGCTGGGCACCGAAGGCGTTGGCGAGGCGCTCGGCGGCGTGCTGGACTCGCTGCCGTCGCTCGCGAGCGAACTCGGCAAACCGGCGCCGGCCGTGCGTATCGACGACAACGGCTATCGCCTGCGTGCGCCGGCCGTCCGAATTCTGCGCGATGTGTTCATGCACCTGATGCGCAACTCGATGGACCACGGCCTGGAAGGCGCGCACGAGCGTCTTGCCAAGGGCAAGCCGGCGGCGGGCACCATCGACATCGAGGTCGGTCTCGATCACAACATGTTGCAAGTCACGCTCACCGATGACGGCCGTGGACTTGCGCTGCACCGCATTCGCGGCATCGCTGTGCAGCGTGGCTGGATTACGGCGGAGACGTACGTCACCGACGAGCAGATTGCGCAGTTCATCTTCCGTCCGGGCTTCTCGACGGCGACGGAAATCACCGAAGTCTCCGGGCGCGGCGTCGGCATGGACGCCGTGCAGGACTTCGTGCGTCGCGAGCATGGCCGCATCGAACTGCGGTTCACGGACGACCGCAAGGGCGCGGAGTTCCGTCAGTTCCAGACGGTGGTGTGTCTGCCCGACAACCTCGTCGTCGACGGGTTCGATCTGAACAGCGTCGCGGCCGACGCCGTCGACCTGCCGGCACTGGATGCCGTCGTACCCCGTATCGGACCGGATGCGCAGACGGTCGCGAGCACGGTCGCCGTGCGGGATGCGGCGCAGCACACGTCGCGTGACGACCTGTCGCAAACCGGCAAGGTCTGACGCCTGAGCGCTCGGCGAGCACGATGGGCGAGGCGGCGCAGACCTGAAGGGTTTGCCGCCGCCTCGCCGTTCGGAGCGCAATATCCGGTCGGAGCGGCCTGGCGTGGCCCGGCTGGCCTGTGGGGTATCGGCGTTTCGGACGCCAGGGGAACGATGAACGCTCGAAGCGTTCTGGGAGAGGCAGGGATGGAAGCAGTGCAATGGTTGTTGGCCGGTGCGCTCGCCGGCATTGTCGGCGCGGGGGTGGCGGGATTCGTGGTGCATCGCTGGCGCATGGCGCAGGCCACGGCGCACTGGCGTGCGCTGACGAAGACGCACGACGAGGCGCTCGAACAAGCGCTAGAGCGCGAGCGTGTCGCGCTCGCGGGCAAGGACGAATTCGCCCGAACCCACGACACCGCCATCGCCGCGTTGCAGGCGCGCCTGACGCAAGCCGAACAGGACTTGCAGGTCGCGCTCAAGTCGGAAGCCGCCGTGCTCGAAGCGAAAGCGATGTGGCAGAGCGAAGCGCAGCGCATCGCCGGTGAAGCCGCGCGCCTGCGTGGCCTCGCGGCGACCTTCGAGCGCTGGCACGAACAGATGATTTCGTTGATGACGCAGAATCAGGACATGCACGCGAAGAACCACGAACTGGCGTCGATCGTGCGCCATGTGCTGATCGTGTCGCTCAACGCGTCCATCGAAGCGGCGCGCGCCGGCACCGCGGGGCGCGGCTTCGGCATCGTCGCAAGCGAAGTGCGCGCCCTCGCCACGCGTTCGGAGGAACTGTCGAAAAGCTATCGCGACAGTCTGCATCGCAACGACGTCACGACCACCGCGACATTCCAGGACATTCAGGCGGGCGGCAAGATGATCGCCGCGTCGCTCTCCAGCGTCGAGGCGCTGGCGCAGCAACTGCATTCGCGACTTCATTGAGTCGTCGTCTTCGCTTTATCCGCCATCCAGCATCCGTCAGCCAACAGGTTTCGTTGTGATCAGCGCTCACGCACGCGACAGTTTCGAACGCATTTTTCACAAGGCGGCACGCACGCGTCTGGCCCGTTCGGTCGACACCCCGTGCGACATCGCGCCGCTCGCACAGCGCCAGAGCGCGCTGGGCGACACGTCGCCGCAGGAAAGCGGCGCCGCACTGACCGCTCGCCACGCACATGTGGTGGTGCTCACCATTTCAGGTATCGACTTCCGCATGCTGCTCGTGCTGCATTTCGACGAAGACGACGCCACGAAGGCCTACTTCCTGGGCGACGATCAGGACAAGTCCTTTCGCGAGACCTTCCTCGAAATCAGCAACCTGTGCTGCGGCGCGATCAATCAGGCGTTGCTCGGGTATTTCCCCGATCTGGGCATGTCGACGCCTTATGTGCTGAGCGCGCGCTGCGTGCCTCATCTCATGCAACTCAAGCCGAACCATCTGGCGTCGTGGGACATCACGCTCGACAACTCGGTGAGTCTTGCCGCCACGCTGTGTGTCTGTGCGCATGCACCGCTGGACTTCAACGCCGATATCAGCGAAGCGCAGGACAGCGGCGGCGAACTCGAGTTGTTTTGAGGTGGCATCGACGGGGTGTCCCCGGCTGCCTGTTGCCGACCTTTGCGCGTTGCTTTTCTCATCGCGCTCAAGCGCTTTACACACCACGCCCCAGGAAATTAAGACAATGAACCGAAGCAACCCCCGCGAGTCGGTCGGCCCGTTTCTGATTCTTGAAGACAGCGTCGAGCACGAGTATCCCGACGCCCTCGTGCGCGGCATGATCGACATCACCGACGGCGTGTTTCGCGGCCTGTTCGGCGATATCGACATCCATTGCGATTCGCCCAGCGTGGTGCGCGATCGCATCATTTTCGGCGAAGTGTTCAGCCTGATTCCGCTCGAGAGCGCCTGGTGCCGTGGCTACATGATGATGCAGGCCGAGCAGGTGCCGTTCATGCAGTTGCTCGAACACACCGGCCGTTGCGAAGGGCCGGCCGGCTTTCGTGAACTGAACGGCATGCTGGGCGAGCTCACGAACCTCGTCTGGGGGGCATTCAAGCATCGTTACATGGGCGATCCGCTCGCCGTGGACCGCACACAGGTGCAAGTGCCGCTGCTTATCAATCACAAGCAGAAGTACATCACGTTCGGCACCGACAACCCGCAGTTGTGTTTCGTCTACCGCCTGACCGATCCGGTGAGCGCACAGATCGTCACGCTGCACCAACATTTCGTTTTCAGTCTGAACTGGTCGCCCGAGGCGTTTCGCGAGGCGGCACAGGGCGCGGCCGGGCCTGTCGAGACCGGGGCGCTGGAACTGTTCTGAGATTCCCGCTCGACAACCGCCATTGCACATTCACTTTCATACACAAGGACAACACCATGTCGAAGATTCTCGTGGTCGACGATTCGAGCACCGTACGCGACGAAGTTGCGGGTTTTCTGCGTAAAAACGGCCTGGACGTGGACACGGCCGTCGACGGTCGCGACGGCCTGGCCAAAATCAAGGCCAGCCCCGGTGTGCGTCTCGTCATCAGCGACGTGAACATGCCGAATATGGACGGCCTGACGATGGTCGAGAAGATTCGCGGCGAACTCGCGAATGCGTCCGTCAATGTGGTGATGCTCACCACGGAGAGCAGCCCCGCAATGAAGGAGCGCGGCAAGGCCGCCGGCGTGAAGGGCTGGATCGTCAAGCCGTTCAAGGGCGACGCCGTGCTGGAGACGTTCCGCAAGCTCGCCAGCTAAAACGGGCGACGGCGCGTAGCGGCGTCCAAAAGGGGCCGGGGAGCAAGGGGGGCGCAGGCGCCTTGACGATCGTGCCGCACCTCATGCCCCCTGATGCCCCGCATACCGCTCATCGATGGGATGAATCGCAGGCAGACCGTCGCCACCGCACGGCGGCGGCGTTACACTGCTGACTTTCCCGCATTCCGCGAAAATCTGCGCATTCTCGCTTTCTCATCATGAGCGTCGTCCCCCAGAAAAAGAAGGCTGCCGCCACGACTGTCGCTTCGGCCGCATCCACTGCCTCCGCCGCCGCGCTCGATCACGTCGCGGCGGTGTCCGGCGCCGAAGCTGCTCAGGGAACGACCGATACCGCGTCGGAGGCACGCCCGCGTCGTTCCAAGCTGCGCCTGACTTACGTCATCGCCAGTCTCGACCGGCTGCTGCGACGCCACATGTCGGAGGCGCTCGCCCCGCTGGGCCTCACGCTTGCGCAATTCACCGCACTTTCCGTACTCGACGCACGCGGCAAGCTCTCCAACGCCCAACTCGCGCAACGCTCGTTCATCACGCCGCAGTCGGCCAACGAAGTGGTCGGTATCATGGCCTCGCACCAGTGGATCACGCGTGAGCCCGATCCCAATCACGGTCGTATCGTGCTGCTGCAGCTGACCGACGAAGGCCGCCGCGTGCTCGCGCAATGTGAAGCCGTGGCCAAGGAAATCGACACGCGCATGCGTGCCGGTGTACCGCGCGAAGACGCCGCCGCCGTTCAGCGTCATCTCGAAATGTTCGTGCGCAATCTGCGCGACTGACTCCGGGTTTGTCCCGACCTGCCGGTTGCTTGTATTGTCAGGTTGCTTGATATTAAATGGAGTCCGTCGCCCTGGCGGGCTTCGCACGATGCCTGCCGGCAACTAACCGGATTGCGCCCCGTCGCTTGCCGCGCGCGAGCGAACGAGAATCGCGCGACCGAATCCCAGTGACCCCGTAAACCGAAAGCAATGCACCGCTGTCGTGGTGTCGCCGCGCCCGTCATATGCTCGTCCTTAATATCAGGTTTCCTGATTAAGTGCTGGGCGTCGAGTGCAAATGGGGAGGCGGTGCGGGTGTCGACTGCGCATGCGGGGTGACGACCGACGTTCATAAAGAAGATCACAGGAGACACCATGGAATCGAATCGGGAGGGCGGCGTTCGGGCGCTGCCATTGGGGGCGGATGGTGCGGGGAGTGCGGTGAGTGCGGTCGGTCCGGTCGCCCTTACGCTGGCGTTGTGTTTCGCCGTCGCGTTGCTCGAAGGCCTCGATCTGCAATCGGTCGGCGTGGCGGCGCGCGGCATGGCGCGCGAGTTCGGGCTGAGCGTCGCGCAGATGGGAATCGCGTTCTCGGCCGGCACCTTCGGGCTGCTGCCCGGCGCGATGGTCGGCGGACGCCTCGCCGACAGCATCGGCCGCAAGCGCGTGCTCATGCTCTCGGCGGCGATGTTCGGCGTGCTGTCCATCGCCACGGCGTTCGTATCGGACTTCTGGATGCTGGTGATCGTGCGCGTGCTCACGGGCATCGGGTTGGGCGGGGCGATGCCCAACCTGATCGCGTTGTCGTCGGAGGCGGTCGCGCCGCGATTGCGCGGTACGGCGGTGAGCATCATGTATTGCGGCATTCCGCTGGGCGGCGGCATTGCGGCGGCCATCGGCATGCTGGCGGTGAGCGAAGCCGACTGGCGTCACATCTTCTATGTCGGCGGCGTCGGCCCGCTGTTGCTGCTGCCGTTGCTCGCATGGTTGCTGCCGGAGTCGCGTGCATTCGCCGCCACCGCATTGCAGGGCCGGCGCGCCACGCCTGCGCCGATGACGACGGTGCTGTTCTCGCAGGGGCGCGGCGTCTCCACGGTGCAGCTCTGGCTGTCCTACTTCTGCACGCTCATCGTGCTGTATTTCCTGCTTAACTGGCTGCCGTCGCTGATGGGCTCGCGCGGTCTGGCGCGCGGCGAAATCGGCTGGGTACAGATTCTCTTCAACGTCGGCAGTGCGGTGGGGGTGCTGGGGCTCGGCTATCTGATGGACCGCGCGCGTATGTCGTTCGTGATCGGCGGCATGTATCTCGGCATGATCGCGTCGCTCGTCGGACTGGCCGCAGCGCAAGGGTTCAGCGTGCTTGCCGCGGCGGCATGCTTCGCGGGCATGTTCATCATCGGCGGTCAGTCGGTGCTCTATGCGCTGGCCGCCGCCTACTACCCGACGGCGATGCGCGGCACGGGCGTCGGCGCGGCCGTGGCTGTCGGACGAATCGGCTCGGTGGTCGGTCCGCTCGCCGCCGGCATGCTGCTCGCCGTCGGCAGCAGTGCGGCCGTGGTGATCGGCGCGAGCATTCCCGTCACCGTCGTCGCTGCACTGGCAGCGCTCATGCTGATCCGTCGTCCCCGCGCGGCTGACTGAACCGGTGGTTTCACCGGTGGCATTGCGGTCGGCCCGCTTGCACGCGACGGATGGCAGACAACTGCCACCGTCGCGTTCTTCTTGCAGTACACCCATAACGATATCGATAACCTGGAGACACGCATGGCATTCCCGCACTCTCGTCGCACCTTCCCATCGCTTTGCCCGCTCGCTGCGTTGGCCATCATGACGGCGCCCGGCCTCGCCGCTGCGCAATCGAGCGTCACGCTGTACGGCATCGTCGACACGGGCATCGAGTACGTCTCGCATGCGAGTGCGAAAGGCGCGGTCGTGCGCATGCCGGGCGTGACCGGCGAGCTGCCGTCTCGCTGGGGGCTGCGCGGCGTCGAAGATCTCGGCGGCGGCCTCGCCGCCATCTTCCAACTGGAGAGCGGCTTCAACATTCGTGGCGGCGACCTCGGACAAGGCGGACGCCTGTTCGGCCGCCAAGCGTTCGTCGGCCTCAAGGGCCCCTACGGCACGCTGTCGTTCGGCCGTCAGTACACCATGACGTACTACGCGTTGCTCGGTTCCGACGTTCTCGGTCCTGACATCTACGGCATGGGCTCGTTCGATGCCTACATTCCCAACGCGCGCACCGACAACTCGGTGACGTATCAGATCGGCTGGCAAGGCCTGACGTTCGGCGTGGGCTATTCCTTCGGACGCGACGCCGCCGGCACTGGCAATTCACCGGGACAGGGCACGTGCGCGGGACAGGTGCCGGGGCAGTCGGTGCAGTGCCGCGACTGGTCGGTCATGCTCAAGTACGACGCCAGCAACTTCGGCGTCGCGGCCTCGTATGAAGCGCAGCGCGGCGGCGCTAATGCGGCGGCGAACTTCTTCGACGGGCAGGCGACGACCGCCCTCGCCAGCAGCAACGACAAGGACACACGCACGACCCTCGGGGCGTACTACAAGTACGGCGCGTTCAAGGTCGGCGGTGGATGGCTGGGGCGTCGTGTCTCGACGTCCGCCACGAACACGCACTCGAACCTGTTCTATCTCGGCGCGGCATACAACGTCACGCCGGCGTGGCTGATCGACGGACAGGTCTATCGCATCATCAATAGCGACCACGACACGCGCGGCACCATGACGACGCTGCGCGCCACTTACTCGCTCTCCGTGCGCACGGCAGTCTATGCCCAGGCGGCTTACCTGTTCAACAGCGCGCGTGCGGCTTACTCGGTCAGCGGCGGTGGCGGCGGCACCACGCCGCCCGCAGGCGAAGGCCAGACCGGCGTGATGCTCGGCATGCGCCACACGTTCTGATCGCAGGCATCGGTCGCGTTCAGGGTTTCCCCTGAAAACGTCGCGCTTGCAATGTAAGGTTGCCTGATATTAAATGGTGTCTGACGGCGACACGTCGAGATTGGCGGATGTCGACTTGAGATCACTTCGGGCACACCGCGCGCCATGACCGGCGCGCGGCCCTGCTGCCCCGGACACTTGGGAATTACGCAAAATGAATGCATACGAAGGACGCTGGAAAACGATCGACGTGAAGGTGGCGGGCGGCATCGGCTGGATCACCTTCAATCGTCCCGAGAAGCGCAATGCGATGAGCCCGACGCTGAACACGGAAATGAATCAGGTGCTCGACGCGCTAGAACTCGATGCTGACGCACGCGTCGTCGTGCTCACTGGCGCCGGCGCGGCATGGACGGCGGGCATGGATCTGAAGGAGTACTTCCGCGAGATCGACGGGGGGCCGGAAATCGTGCAGGAGCGCATTCGCCGTGACGCGTCGGACTGGCAATGGCGTCGTTTGCGCATGTACGGCAAGCCGACCATCGCGATGGTCAACGGCTGGTGCTTCGGCGGCGGCTTCTCGCCGCTCGTGGCCTGCGATCTGGCGATTGCCGCCGACGACGCGGTCTTCGGCCTGTCGGAAATCAATTGGGGCATTCCGCCGGGCAATCTGGTGAGCAAGGCGATGGCGGACACCGTGGGTCATCGTCGCGCGCTGCACTACATCATGACCGGCGACACCTTCACCGGCCGCGAAGCCGCCGACATGGGCCTCGTGAACCAGAGTGTGCCGCTGGCGCAACTGCGTGACGCCACGCTGGCGCTCGCCGCCAAGCTGCTGGAAAAGAACCCTGTGGTGCTGCGTGCGGCGAAGCACGGCTTCAAGCGTTCGCGCGAACTCACGTGGGAGCAGTGCGAAGACTATCTGTACGCCAAGCTCGATCAGGCGCAACTGCGCGATCCGGAGCACGGTCGCGAACAGGGCCTGAAGCAGTTCCTCGACGAGAAGTCGATCAAGCCGGGCCTGCAAGCCTACAAGCGTTGATGCGCGGCATCGTTCAGTGACCGAATGACAGGGGAGTAGCGCAATGCATGAAGTGCAGATGCTGATCGGCGGCCAGTGGCGTGGCGCGCAGGGCGGAGCGACGTTCGAACGCGTCGACCCGGTGACGGGCGAGGTGGCGACGCGCGCGCCGGCCGCCACACTGGCCGATGCCGACGCGGCGGTCGATGCTGCCCACGCGGCGTTCCCCGCCTGGGCCGCGCTTTCACCGACGGCGCGCCGTCAGCGCTTGCTCGCGGCGGCCGAGCGCATGGACGCGCGTGCGGCGGAGTTCGTCGCCATCGGTGCGGCGGAGACAGGCGCAATGGCGAACTGGTATGGCTTCAACGTCATGCTCGCGGCCAACATGCTGCGCGAAGCAGCGGCGATGACCACGCAGATCGATGGCAGCGTCATCCCGAGCGATATACCCGGCAGCCTCGCGATGGCCGTGCGCGTGCCGGTCGGCGTGGTGCTCGGCATCGCCCCGTGGAATGCCCCGGTGATTCTCGCGACGCGTGCACTCGCCATGCCGCTCGCGTGCGGCAACACCGTGGTGCTCAAGGCGTCCGAGCAATGTCCCGGGGTGCACGCGCTGATCGGCGCGTGTCTGCACGAGGCGGGGCTGGGCGACGGCGTTGTCAACGTCGTGACGAATGCGCCGCAGGACGCGAGCGAGATCGTCGCACGTCTGATCGCGCACCCCGCGGTGCGGCGTGTGAACTTCACCGGCTCGACGCACGTGGGCCGCATTATCGCGCGGCTGGCGGCCGAACATCTCAAGCCGGCGCTGCTCGAACTCGGCGGCAAGGCCCCCGTGCTCGTGCTCGACGACGCCGATCTGGATGCTGCCGTCGATGGCGTGGCTTTCGGTGCGTTCTTCAATCAGGGACAGATCTGCATGTCGACGGAACGGGTGATCGTCGATGCGCGCATTGCCGACGCGTTCGTCGAGAAGCTCGCGGCAAAGGCTGCGACGCTGAACGCCGGTTCGCCGACGTCGCCCGACAGCGTGCTCGGCGCGATGGTCAGTGCGCAGGCGGCGTCGCGCGTGGCCGCGTTGGTGGAGGACGCGCGTGAGTATGGCGCACACCTGCCGCTCGGTTGTCGTGTGGCGGGCGCGATCATGCAAGCCGCCATCGTGGACGGTGTCACGCCGGCGATGCGGCTGTATCGCGAAGAGTCGTTCGGCCCGGTGGTGACGGTGCAGCGGGTGAGCGGCGACGACGAAGCCGTGCGCGTGGCCAACGACAGCGAATTCGGTCTGTCGGCGGCGATTTTCAGTCGCGACGTGTCGCGCGCGCTGCAATTGGCCAAACGCATCGAATCGGGCATCTGCCATATCAACGGCCCGACCGTGCATGACGAAGCGCAGATGCCGTTCGGTGGGGTGAAAGCCAGCGGCTACGGTCGCTTCGGTAGCAAGGCGGCTATCGGCGAATTCACCGAGTTGCGCTGGATCACGGTGCAGACGACGCCGCGTCACTACCCGATCTGATCGCGTCCGGCGCTCGATGAGGAGGGCGCATGCGCGAACGCTACCGAGAAAGCGTCGCTATGCGCAGATGCGCGGACGCGCCGATGCGGGAAACCGGCGCCAGACGGCAAAAAGCTAGCACGAAGCAAGCACAAAGCAGGCAGGAGACAGTGTTTTGAACCAAGGCAACAACATGGCCGGGCATCGCTATCGGCCGGTCGCCATCGGCAATCCCGGTGTCGACGTCCGTCGCGACGGCGCGTGCTGGTATCTGCGTTCGCGCGAGGCGCTGGGCGATTTCCCGGAGCGTCTGACAGACCGGCTCGTCTCGGGCGCGGCGAAGCACCCCGAGCGGTGGCTCGTTGCGCGACGCGGTGTCGACGGCGCGTGGGTCGGCATTACCTACGCGCAGATGCTGCCGCGCGTGCGCGCCATCGCTCAGTCGCTGCGCGACCGTGGGTTGTCGGCTGCGCGTCCGATCGCGATTCTCTCCGGCAACGATCTCGAACATTTTCAGCTCGCGCTGGGGGCGATGTACGCCGGCGTGCCGTTCGCGCCGATCTCTCCGGCGTATTCCATCGTGTCGACGGATTACGGCAAGCTGCGTCATACGCTCGGCCTGTTGCGCCCGGGGCTGGTCTACGCGAGCGATGCGAGGGCCTATGGCCGGGCAATGGATGCCGTGCTCGATGCCGACGTGATGCGTGTCACGGCGCACGGTGACGACGACACGCTGGCGTTCGACGCGCTGCTCGACGCCGTGCCGCGCAACA
The DNA here is from genome assembly GCF_902459655.1 of Pandoraea anhela. Classification (GTDB taxonomy): domain Bacteria; phylum Pseudomonadota; class Gammaproteobacteria; order Burkholderiales; family Burkholderiaceae; genus Pandoraea; species Pandoraea anhela. The sequence goes on along the minus strand of NZ_CABPSB010000007.1, from coordinate 229,631 downwards.
TCGACGCCACGCATGCGCAGGTGAACGGCGATACCGTCGCGAAGATCCTGTTCACCTCCGGTTCGACGCGTGCCCCGAAAGCCGTGCCAACCACACAGCGCATGCTGTGCAGCAACCAGCAGATGCTGCTCCAGACCTTTCCGACGTTCGGCGAGACGCCTCCGGTGCTGGTCGACTGGTTGCCGTGGAATCACACCTATGGCGGCAGTCACAACGTCGGCATCGCGCTCTATAACGGCGGCACGCTGTACATCGACGACGGCAAGCCCGTTGCGGGCAAGTTCGAAGAAACGTTGCGCAATCTGCGCGAGATTTCCCCCACGGTTTATTTCAACGTGCCGAAGGGCTGGGAAGACCTCGCCATCTCGCTGGAGCGCGACGCTGCACTGCGCGAACGCTTCTTCGCGCGCGTGAATCTGTATTTCTTCGGCGGCGCGGGGTTGTCGCAAGCCGCATGGGATCGGCTCGAACGTGTGACGCAGGCGCATTGCGGCGAGCGAATTCGCATCATGTCCGGGCTGGGGATGACGGAGACGTCGCCGAGCTGCATGTTCACCACGGGGCCGGTCATGCGCGCCGGCTACATCGGCCTGCCCGCGCCGGGATGCGAAGTGAAGCTCGCGCCCGTGGGCGGCAAGCTCGAAGTGCGGTTTCGCGGCCCGAACGTCATGGCCGGGTACTGGCGACACGCGTCGTCCGATCCGGTCTTCGACGAGGAAGGCTACTACTGCACGGGCGATGCGGCCACGTTCCACGACACAAACGCGCCGGAAGCCGGCCTGCAATTCGACGGTCGCATCACCGAAGACTTCAAGCTGAGTTCGGGAACCTTCGTGAGCGTCGGGCCGCTGCGCGCCCGCGTGATTTCGGAAGGCGCGCCGTATGTGCAGGACGTCGTGATCACCGGCATCAACCGTGACGACATCGGACTGATGATCTTCCCGCGCGTGGAGGATTGCCGCCGCCTGAGCGGTCTGTCGCAGGACGCCCCGCTGGCCGACGTGCTGGCGTCGGCGGCGGTGCGCGACGTGTTCGTGTCGCTGCTGAGCCGGCTCAACGCCAGCGCGAGCGGCAGCGCCACGCGTGTGGCGCGTCTGGTGCTGCTGGACACGCCGCCGTCGCTCGATCGCGGCGAAGTCACCGACAAGGGGTCGATCAATCAACGGGCGGTGCAGGACCATCGCGCGTCGACGGTGGACATGCTGCACGCCGCGAACGCGGATGACCCGCGCGTGATCCTCGCGCCGGCAGGGGGCTGACATGCAGCTTGCGGCATTGCGCAGCGCGGCCGACGATATCGCGTTCGCGCTGTCGCGGCTTGGCATCGGCGAGGCGTTGACGCGCCTCGCGCCGTATCGCGAGTTCGATACGGCCACACTCGTTCAGGTGGTGGAGGAAGCGGCCCGGTTTTCCCGCGAGGTGCTCGCACCGTTGAACGCCGTGGGAGATCGCGAGGGTTGCACGTGGCGCGACGGCGCAGTGCGAACCCCCACGGGGTTCGCCGACGCTTACCGTCGTTACCGGGAGGCGGGGTGGCCGTCGCTGCCGTGCGATCCGTCGCTGGGCGGGCAGGGCCTGCCGCTCGTCGCACAGATCGCTGTGCAGGAACTGACGGCGGGTGCGAATCTCGCATGGACCATGTATCCCGGTATTCTGCACGGCGCTTACGCGTGTGTGCATCGCTTCGGGAGCGACGCGCTGCGCGACGCGTGGCTCGGCCCGCTCGTGAGCGGCGAATCGCTCGCGACGATGTGCCTCACGGAGCCGGGCGCGGGCAGCGATCTCGGCCGGATCCGCACGCGGGCGGAATGGATCGGCACGCCCGAGGAAGGGGCCGTGCGCGTGACCGGCGAGAAGATTTTCATCTCCGGCGGCGATCAGGATCTGACGCCGAACATCGTCCATCTCGTGCTTGCGCGCACGCCCGGCGCGCCTGCCGGCAGCGCCGGTCTCTCGCTCTTTCTCGTTCCCAAGGTGCTGGCCAACGGCGAGCGCAACGCAGTGCACTGCACGGGCATCGAGCACAAGATGGGCATTCGCGGCAGCGCAACGTGCGCGATGGCGTTCGAGGGGGCGACGGGCTATCTCGTCGGCAAGCCGCATCGCGGTCTGGAAGCGATGTTTGCGATGATGAACTCGGCGCGTCTGCACGTGGGAGCGTCGGCGGTGGGGCTGGCGCAAAGCGCTTATGAAATGGCCGTGCATCACGCCAGTGAGCGCGTTCAGTCGCGTGCGCCGGGTGCGCCTACCGACGCCCCGATCGCACAGCATCCGGCGGTCTGGCGTTTGCTGGAAGGGCAGCGCGTTGCCATCGAGGGCGCTCGGCTGTTGCTGTACCGGGCGGCGTTAGCCGTCGATCAGGCCCATCATGATGATCGTGCCGATCATGCAGAGGGGGCCGGGGCGCTCGCCGCACTCCTCACGCCCGTCATCAAAGCGATGACGACGCAGCAGGCGTTTCGCGGCGCGAGCGACGCGCTGCAAGTCTTCGGTGGTTACGGCTATGTGGAAGAGACCGGTATCTCGCAGTTCGTGCGCGACGCGCGGATTCCGATGATCTACGAGGGCACCAACGAGATTCAGGCCATCGACCTGTTGATGCGCAAGATCGTCAAGGACGACGGGGCCGCGCTCTCGGATTGGTTGACGTGGGTGCGTGCGACCGTGGACGAAGCGGCAGCGCTCGACACGTTGCGCGGTTTCGCCGACGCGCAATGGTGTCTCGACGACTGGACTGCGTTGATGCCGTGCCTTGTTGCGCTGGCGCGCACGTCGCCACGCGCCGCGCTGTGCGTGGCGGACGAAGTGATGCGTGCGGTGCACGGATTGTCGATGGCTGGCCTCTGGGCACACGCTGCGATGGCGGATTCGCCGGAGGGCGGCAAGTCGCGCGCCGCCCGTTATTGGCTGAAGTACGAATTGCCGGAGACGCGTCGCGCCATGGCGATCGTCCGGGCGCAGATCAACGATCCGGAGACGGCCCAATGAATCTCGAGACCCTCGTCGCTATCGACACGCATGTGCACGCGGAGGTGTCGTGCTGCCAGCCGCCCGATCTGTTCGGCAAAGCCTTCGACGATGCCGCCGACAAGTATTTCGGGACGGTGTTCAGGCAGCATCGCCGTCCGACGATTCCCGAAACCATCGCGCACTATCGCGAGCGCAGTATCGGGTTCGTCATGTTTACCGTCGACTGCGAGGCAAACATCGGCCGCCGGCGCATTCCGAACGAAGAGATCGCCGGCTTCGCGCAGGAGAACGCGGACATCATGATCGCGTTCGCGAGCATCGACCCGCACAAGGGGCGCATGGGGGTGCGCGAGGCGCGCCGGCTGGTGGACGAGTTCGGCGTGCGTGGCTTCAAGTTCCACCCGACGATGCAGGGTTTCTTCGCCAACGATCGCATGGCGTATCCGATGTACGAACTCATCGCCGAGTACAAGCTCACGGCGGTGTTTCACAGCGGTCATTCGGGCATCGGCTCGGGCATGCCCGGCGGCGGCGGGCTACGTCTGAAGTACTCGGAGCCGATTCACCTCGACGATGTCGCGACCGATTTCCCGGACATGAACATCGTGATCGCGCACCCGTCGTGGCCGTGGCAATCGCAGGCGTTGTCCATCGCGTTGCACAAACCGAACGTCTACATCGATCTGTCGGGCTGGTCGCCGAAGTACTTCTCGCCGGAACTGATTCAGTACGCCAACTCGCTGTTGCGCGACAAGATGTTGTTCGGCTCCGACTTTCCGCTCATTGCCCCCGACCGTTGGCTAAAGGATTTCGAGACGGCGGGATTTCGCGACGAGGTCAAGCCGCTGCTGCTCAAAGACAATGCCGCGCGCATGCTGGGATTGCCGGTCGGTACGACGATGCGAGCCGACGCTGCGTGAATCTTCATGCCCGGCGTGCCCACCAGCCACCATGCCCACACGCCCACACGCCCACACGCCCACACGCCCACACGCCCACATGCAGCCGTTGACGTCAGCGCAGCCCCGGCATGCCGTAGCGTACCCGTGCGGCCTCGCGCATGGCGCTGATGAGCGTCTGTTCGGGCGGCGTGGGAACGGTGTCGTTGCGCCACAGAATGCCGATGGACTCCTCCGTGCCTTTCGTCGCGAAGGGCAGAGCGCACAGCGCGCCATCGGCGAGGTCGTCCTGCACGGTGATTTCGGAGGCGATCCACACGACGTCGTCGCGCAACGTCATGGCGCGCGCCAGCGACATCGACAACAGTTCGGAATAGTCGTCCAGCGTGCCCACGCCATGCGTGCGCAGAAAGCTGTCGGCCGTGTGACGAAGGATGGTGCCGTGCGGCGGCAGCACGACGTGATAGCCCGCAATGTCGGCCATCGACACGCTGCGCTGCTGCACGAGCGGATGCCCGGGGCGCACGACCACGCACAACGGTGTTGCGCACAGGTGCTCGAAGGTGAGACCCGCCATGCCGTCGGGGTCGGACATCCGGCCCAGCGCGAGCGTGACCTGACCGGACTTCAACTGCGTGAGCAATTGCTGGTTCGCACCGGTATGCACCTGCACCACGATGCCGCGCCACTCGCGCCGGAAGGCTTCGAGCACACCCGGCATCATCGCGGCGGCCAGTGTGGGCAGCACCGCGATCTCGATCACGCCGCCGGTCTGGCCGACGGCGCGCGAGAGCACGTCGATACCCTGGCGCAGCGCACTGACGCTCGCGCCCGCATGCCGCAGAAACAACTCGGCTTGTGCCGTGGGCCGGGCGCCGTTGCGGCCCCGGTCGAACAGGCGCACGCCCAGCAGGCCCTCCAGCTCGGCAATCGTCTTGCTGACGGCCGGTTGCGTAATGGACAGCGCTTCGGCCGCGCGTTGCAAGCTGCCGTGCTGGGCGACCGCCAGCAGGCATTGCAGATGGCGCAGCTTGATCCGTCCGTCGAGTCGGTGTCTTTCCATGCCGGAAAGTTATGAAAAGCCTAAGAAAATGTCAATAAATATATCCGTTGATTATGGATATAGTGTCGAAAACACGCTGGCGACTGGCCGAGATGCCTGCCAGATCAGTCAACACAAAACGGAGTGAGACCATGTCGAAGACGACAACCGTCCTGCGCCCCCGCGACTGGGATTCCCATCCCAAGCTCATCGACAGTGGGTACAAGTCCACGGCGCTGCGCGGCCCCAAACAACCGCTGGTGCCGGTCAGGCAGAACCTCGCGGATCTGCGCGCGCCGGTCTATGGCAACGGCATCATCGGCGCACTCGACGGCGATCTCACGCGCAATGCCGTTCGTAACGGCGAGCCGCTCGGTGAGCGCATGATCGTCACGGGCCGTGTGCTCGACGAAGGCGGCCGTCCGGTCCCGAACACCCTGGTGGAACTGTGGCAGGCCAACGCGTGTGGGCGCTACGTTCACAAAGTGGACCAGCACGATGCGCCGCTCGACCCGAATTTCCTGGGCGCGGGCCGTGCGCTGACCGATGCCAAAGGCCGCTACAAGTTTCTGACGATCAAGCCGGGCGCGTATCCGTGGAAGAACCACCACAATGCATGGCGTCCGCAGCATCTGCACTTCTCGGTGTTCGGGCACTACTTTGCAACCCGGCTGGTGACGCAAATGTACTTCCCGGGCGATCCGCTCCTCGCCTACGACCCGATCTTCCAGGCGACGCCGGCGCAGGCGCGCGACCGACTGATTGCGCGCTTCTCGATGGATATCACCGAGCCCGAGTACGCGCTGGGTTACGAGTTCGACATCGTGCTGCGCGGTGCCGACCAAACGCCGATGGAGTCCTGAGCCATGTCCCTTACCGCCGAATTCAAGCAAACGCCGTCGCAGACCGTCGGTCCGTACTTCGCTTATGGCCTGTCGCCGGCGCAATACCTGTACGACTTCAAGAGCGCGTTCACGCCGCTCGTCGCGAGCGAGCGCGCCGACGGCGAGCAAATCCGTCTCGTCGGTCAGGTGCTCGACGGTGCGGGCAATCCCGTCAACGATGCCCTGATCGAAGTCGTGCAGGCCGACGCCCATGGGCGCTATGTGCAGACGGCCGAAGATATCGAGCGCACCGGCTTCGCCGGGACCGGCCGATGCGGCACCGGCACGGACGCCGAAAACCGTTTCGTCTTCGAGACGATCAAGCCGGGCGTGGCTGCGCCGGGCGACGCGCCGCGCATCGACGTCATTCTCACGATGCGAGGCTTGCTCAATCATCTGTTTACGCGTATCTATTTCGACGACGAGGCGGCGGCCAATGCGCTCGACCCCGTGCTGCAACAAGTGCCGGCCGAGCGGCGTCACACGCTGATTGCGCGTCGCGAGGTGAGCGGCGGGCGAGTGTCGTACCGGTTCGACATCCGCATGCAGGGCGACGAGGAGACGGTGTTCCTCGATATCTGACGTCGGCGATGTAAAACGGAGACTGGGGCGGCTTCGGGCCGTCGGCATGCCAACGCCGGTGGCCCGCCGCCGTATGTGCATTTTTTGCGATGCATCAACAACGCACCTAACATCGATATCCCGATGACGGAACTGCTTGACTCCTTGCTGCGCGGCGCTGCCGTGACGGCGCGTTTTTCTCGCGATGCCACGCTACAGGGCATGCTCGACTTCGAGGTGGCGCTGGCCGCCGCCGAAGCCGACGCCGGCCTGATCCCGGCCGCTGCCGTCGCCCCCATCGCCCAAGCCGCCCGCGCCGGCGACCTCGACTGGGAGGCACTGCGCGACGCGGCCGCGTGCGCGGGCAACCTCGCGATTCCTCTCGTCAAGCAACTCACCGCCCGCGTCAAGACGTTCGACGCCGATGCCGCCCGCTATGTGCACTGGGGCGCGACGAGTCAGGACGCCATCGACACCGGCCTCGTGCTGCAAGTGCGCGGTGCGCTCGACGACCTCGGCGCCGATCTCGACGCGCTGATCCATCGACTCGCGGCGCAGGTTCGCGAGCATCGCGCGACCGTCATGATCGGGCGAACGTGGCTTCAGCATGCGTTGCCGATCACGTTCGGCCTCAAGCTCGCGGGGACGCTCGACGCCTTGCTGCGGGCGCGCATCGAACTGGCCAATGTGCGCGACCAGGCGCTTTGCGTGCAGTTCGGCGGTGCGGCAGGCACGCTGGCGTCGCTCGGCACGCAGGGGCCGGCCGTCGCGGCGGCGCTGGCGCGTCATCTCGGCCTGTCGGACGTCGCGACCCCGTGGCATGGCCAGCGCGACCGCATCGTGCGCGTGGGAAGCTGGGCGGCATCGCTTACCGGCTCGCTCGGCAAGTTCGCGCGCGACACGGCCTTGCTCACGCAGACGGAAGTCGGCGAGATCGCGGAAGCGTCCGGCCCGGGGCGCGGCGGCTCGTCCACCATGCCGCACAAGCGCAATCCGGTGGGATGCGCGGCGATTCTGGCGGCGGCCGCGCGCACGCCGCAACTCGTCGCCACGCTGTTCGGCGCGATGCAGCAGGACCATGAGCGCGGACTCGGCACCTGGCACGCCGAGTGGGAGACGCTGCCCGAACTGCTCATGCTGTGCGGCGGCGCACTGGCAACGGCGCGCACGCTGGTACACGACTGGACGGTCGACGTGTCCCGTATGCGCGCGAACCTCGATGTGACGCACGGGCTCATCATGGCCGAAGCCGTGACGATGGCGCTCGGCGAATCGATGGGGCGGCTCGAAGCGCACCGACGCGTCGAGGCGCACTGCCGCGACGCGCTCGCGCAGCAGCGCGACTTGCTCGACGTGCTGCGCGAGGACGCCGACATCACCCGCATCCTGTCCGTCGAAGCGCTGGCGCGCCTGACGGACCCCCAACACTATCTCGGTGCCGCCGACACGTTCGTGAACCGCGTGCTCGCACTCGCCGACGTGGCGACGGCTGCACCTTCCTCACCCCCTGGCAGGACATCCCCATGAACGATCAGGAACGCTACGACAACGGCATGCAGGTGCGTCGCGGCGTGCTCGGCGACGCGCACGTCGAACGCACACTCGCACGCCGCAACGACTTCAACGACGACTTCCAGAACTTCATTACGCGCTTCGCCTGGGGCGACATCTGGACGCGCCCGGGCCTCACGCGGCACATGCGCAGCATGATCACACTCTCGCTGCTCATTGCGCTCAATCGCGGCGACGAATTCCGCATGCACGTGCGCGCCGCGTTCAACAACGGCGTGACGCGTGAAGAAATGAAGGAGCTGTTCATGCACGCCGCGCTGTACGCCGGTCTGCCCGCAGCCAATCAGGCGATTCACGACGCGGAGAAGGTCTTCGCGGAGATGGAAGCCGCCGAGCCGGGGTCGACAACACGCGGGTCGGCAACTGCGGCGTCCGATGCACAAGGTTGAGGAACAAGGTTGAGGAGTCAGGACAAATGACCGTGGAATGTCTGATCGACGTGGGCGACGCTCAACTGCGCGTGGCCGTCGATGGCGACGACCGTGCGCCGGCGCTGGTGCTGTCGAACTCGCTGGGCACGACGCTGGAGATGTGGGCGCCGCAAGTGTCCGCGCTCGCACGCGAATTTCGGGTGATTCGTTACGACACGCGCGGGCATGGCGGGTCGTCCGTTACGCCGGGACCGTACGTCATCGGCCAGTTGGGGCGCGATGTCGTCGCGCTGCTCGACGCGCTTGACATCGAACGCGCCAGTCTCGTCGGCGTGTCGATGGGCGGCATGACGGGGATGTGGCTGGGCATTCATGCGCCGCAGCGTCTCGATCGTCTTGCCATCGTCTGCTCGTCGGCGCATATCGGCGCCGAGGACGTGTGGAACGGGCGGATTCGCGCAGTGCAGGCCGACGGAATGAACGCCGTGACGGACGCGGTCGTGTCGCGTTGGTTCACGCCGGCATACGCCGAGCGCGAAAGCGCCACCGTCGAGCGCATGAAGGCGATGTTCCGCTCGCTCTCTCCGGCCGGCTACGCAGCGGCGTGTGCGGCAGTGCGCGATATGAATCAGCTCGACGAGATCGCGGCGATCATCGCGCCGACGCTGGTCGTCACCGGGGCGAACGATCTGGCGACGCCGCCCGCGATGTCTACCGCGATGGTCGAACGCATTCGCGGCGCGAAGCAGGTCGTCGTGCCCGGCGCGCATTTGTCGAACATCGAGTGTGCATCGGCGGTGAACGACGCCCTGCTGCACTTTCTGCGGGTCTGAGCGGTTTCGATGGCGCCGGTGTCGATCGCTCGTTCGCTTGTTGAGCCGCTGGTCGGCGCCACCGCCAGCCACCGCCGCCACCCCCCCGCGCTGAACGGCCTCAGGGCAAGGGGGCGGCAGGCAGGTCGGCGTCATCCCCCAGATGCGCGTGTTGGGCCGTTCGCCGGAAGGCCGAAGGCGTCACGCCGACATGGCGTTTGAAGACGCGGCAGAAGTAAGCGGGATCCTGAAAGCCGAGTTCGTAGGCGACGTGTGAGACCGGCGCGGGAATGTAGATGAGTTTGCGTCGCGCTTCGAGCATGAGCCGATCCTGCACCAGATCGAACGCGGACTTACCCGAGATCCGGCGGCACAGGCGATTGAGTTTGCTCTCCGTCACGTGCAGGCGCGCCGCATAGGCGGGCACGGCCCACGCTTCGGTGTAGTGCGCTTCCACGAGCGCGCGAAACCGTGCGAACAGATCCAGTTCCATGCGCCCGGTACGCGTTGCGGAATCCTGATGCGCGTGCAGTCGTGCGAGCAACAGCAGTACGCTGCGCGTGAGCCATCCGACCATTTCCGCATGCCCCAGTTGCGGGCGCGAAAACTCGTCCATGATGAGCCCGAGCAGCGTGTAGAGCCGGTCGCGTGTTTGCGGTGCCTCGGCCAGCGGAAAAAGCCACGGCTTGCGAAGCAGCGATGTCATGTCGGCGTCCGCGCCGATGGCGGCATCGAACGGCACGCTCTGCGCCATGGTGAGCACGAAGCCGTGTGCGCCGCGCGAGAAGCGGAAGTTGTGCACGGCCGACGGATGCACTGTGATGACGGCCGGGCCCTCGACCTCCCACGTCGCATCGTCGACGTTCGCTTCGACAGTCCCCTCGAAGATCGCGAGCACCTGAAACAGTCCCAGATGACGATGCGTATCGATATGCCAGTCGTAGAGGCGGCTGCGTGTCTCGATCCACTCGATATGGACGAAATCGCCGCTGTCGGTTTCGGTCAACTCGCCGTACAACGAGAATTCCGGAATCGTCTCGCGCGCCGCGCGCAGCCGGGATGACGCGCCTGGCATACTGGTTTTCCCTTGGTCGAAGTTGTCGAAAAAGTACAAGAAAGTCGTCGATTCATCCATTCAATGCGTCGTACGCGCTCCATAAGATATGACGCATTCGCCCCTCGTGACAAGGCGTCAAAAACACTTCGGACGTTCGCGTTTACGCGCAGTCCTAAGTGGTGCAGCGAGCGTAAGGCATCCAAGAAATGCAACTCGCCGTCTGTCGGTGCTGCCCCTGTTTTCTGTCGCGAGATGCCCGGCGCAGGTGTGCCGGACGTGGGCGGTGCCATGACAGGAGACAACCTATGCGCACCCATTACCCCGTCGTCATCGTCGGCGCCGGTCCCGCCGGCCTGCTGCTTTCCCATCTGCTGCATCTCAAGGGCATCGATTCGATCGTGCTCGAATCGCGCTCGCGGGCGGCGGTCGAGTCGACCATCCGCGCCGGTGTGCTGGAGCAGGGCACAATGGACATTCTCAACGACACGGGCGTGGGCGAGCGTATGCGCCGCGAGGGCGCGGAGCACCACGGCGTCGAACTCGCGTTCGGGGGGCAGCGCCATCGCATCGCGCTTACCGAACTGACCGGACGCGCCATCACCGTCTATGCGCAGCACGAAGTCATCAAGGACCTGATCGCCGCGCGCGAGGCCGTGCACGGCGAGATGTTGTTCGACGTGTCGGAGGTGTCCGTGCACGACGTCGACAGCGCGCAGCCGAGCGTGCAGTTCGTCGTCGACGGTCAGCCGCGCCGCCTCACATGCGACTTCATCGCCGGTTGCGACGGTTTTCACGGCGTGTGCCGTCCGGCCATGCCCGCCTCGGTGCGCAAGGAGTACCAGCGCGTGTATCCGTTCGGTTGGTTCGGGGTGCTGGTCGAGGCGCCGCCGTCATCTGACGAATTGATCTATGCGGCGCACGATCGGGGTTTTGCCCTGATCAGCACGCGCTCGCCCACGGTGCAGCGGATGTACTTTCAGTGCGATCCGAACGAGCGCGCCGAGACGTGGAGCGACGCGCGCATCTGGGAAGAACTGCATACGCGCACCGAGAGCGACGACGGCTGGCGCCTCAAGGAAGGGCCGATTTTCCAGAAGAACGTGGTCGCCATGCGCAGCTTCGTGGCCACGCCGATGCAGCACGGTCGTTTGTTCCTCGCGGGCGACGCCGCGCACATCGTGCCGCCGACCGGTGCGAAGGGGATGAACCTCGCCGTCGCCGATGTGTGGCGGTTGTCGCAGGCGCTCGACGACTTCTTTCATCGTGACAGTGAAACCGCGTTGCAAGGCTATTCGGCGGCGGCGCTCAGGCGCATCTGGCGCGCCGAGCATTTCTCGTACTGGATGACGCGCATGCTGCACCGTCTGGACGACGCCACGCCGTTCGAGCAGCAAATGCAGCGTGCCGAGCTGGAATACGTCGTGAGCTCGCGCGCAGCGTCGCTCATGCTCGCGGAAAACTACGTCGGCCTGCCGCTCGCCTGACCTGATTCGTGCCCGCCGGCACATGAACGAGCCCGGGCAGGCCACCGCCGTCATCGGGACCGCGCCGCCGGTGTGTGATGACGGCCACCAGTGGCGTCAAGCATAACCGTCCGTTATGGATGGCCTGACGAAAGATCATTTCGTCTGGCGAGATAAGGACGTACATTAGCGGCAGAAATCCACTTTGCTACGATGCCGCATCAAGACGGCCGGGCAGTCGGATCGCCGGTTCGCGCGTTATCCACGTTATCCGCGTTACCCCCGACACAGGCACGCGCACAGGCGGCGAGCGATTTCAAAAAAATAATGGAATGAACAACGGGGCGCCCCCGCCCCGAGGAGACAGCGTCATGAATCATCCGCGCACAGTGGACGTGCCCGCCTACATCAACGCACAACGGTTTTCCGGCTACCAGTGGCTGGTGCTGATCCTGTGTTTCTTTATCGTGGCCATCGACGGCTTCGATACGGCCGCGATCGGTTACATTGCGCCGTCGCTGGTGCAGCAGTGGCACATCGACAAGGGCTCGCTCGGCCCGGTGCTCTCGGCGGCGCTGTTCGGTCTGGCGGGCGGTGCGATCTTCGCCGGACCGCTGGCCGACAAGGTCGGTCGCAAGACGGTGCTCGTCTCGTCCGTGGTGTTCTTCGGCGTGGCGAGCCTGGCGACGGCCTTCGCTCAGGATCTTCAGACGCTGACCATCCTGCGCTTTCTGACCGGCCTCGGTCTTGGCGCCGCTATGCCGAATGCGGTCACGCTGATTTCCGAGTACGCTCCCGAGGCGCGCCGTGCGGTGATCGTCAATACGATGTTTTGCGGCTTCCCGCTTGGTGCGTCCGTGGGCGGCTTCGTGGCCTCATGGCTGATTCCGCACTTCGGCTGGCACAGCGTGCTGGTGCTCGGCGGTGTGCTGCCGCTGGCGCTGTCGGTGCTGCTGATCGCTTGCCTGCCGGAGTCGGTGAAGTTCCTCGTGGTCAAGCAAAAGCCGGTGGCGCGCGTGCGTCGCATTCTGTCGCGCATCTCGGGCGAATCGTTCGACGACGTGGCCACGTTCACGGTGAACGAAGCTGCGCCCAAGCGCAGCGGTTCGGCCATCGGCGTGGTGCTCTCGAAACAGTACGGGTTCGGCTCGGTCATGTTGTGGGTGACTTACTTCATGGGGCTCGTAATCTTCTATCTGCTCACGAGCTGGATGCCGATCCTCTTCAAGGACGCCGGTTTCACAGTCGAGCGCGCCGCGCTGATTACGGCGCTGTTCCCGCTGGGTGGCGGCATCGGCACGATCCTCTCGGGCTGGTTGATGGACAAGTTCAATGCACAGAAAGTGGTGGCGTTCGGGTATGCGCTCACGGCGGTGCTGGTGTACGCCGTCGGGCAGGCGATCGGCAACATCGGCATGCTGGTCACGCTGATCTTTCTCGCCGGTACGGCGATGAACGGCGCGCAGTCGTCGATGCCCTCGCTGGCCGCCATGTTCTACCCGACGAACGGTCGCGCGACCGGCGTGGCGTGGATGCTCGGCATCGGTCGATTCGGCGGTATCGCGGGCGCGTTGCTCGGCGCCGAGCTCGTGCGTCGTCATCTGGGGTTTTCGGCGACGTTCTCGTTGCTGGCGATTCCGGCCGTACTCGCGACCGTCGCGCTGCTGGCCAAAAATGCCTGGGAGCGGACGCGCGGCAACATGCCGGCGCAAAACGCCGCCGATGCGCGCAATTCCGCCGCGATGCACTGATCCGTGGACGGGCCGAAGCACAGACGGCCCCCGACGATTGACCGTCGTCGCCATTGCTGAATCCGACGCGGCGCCATGTGCGCCGCGTTTTTCATGGCGACGCGAACGTCAGCGCTTTCCGAGCGCGTCGATCATCGCCATTGCGGCGGCCGGATTGCGCGCCTTGAAGCCGCTGATGACATAGAGGAACACGTCGCGTTGTTTCGCTTTGGGTGGCGTTCTGGGTGGCGTTTGGGGTGGGGCTTTGGCGACGGTGTCGAGATCGCGCGGCACGCCACCGGCGGCGAACGTTTGCGCACGGTCCAGCCACTGCGCCATCGCCTTCGGCGCATAGCCCAGCTTGTAACGTGCTTCAGTGCCCATGAGGCGCGCGTAGACGAACGGCGCGGTGACGTCGGCAATACAGGGAAACCGGGCGTCGCCGGCGAGCACGATGGCCATTCCGTACTTTCTCGCCAACGCGACGAATTCAGGCACGGCGAAGCTCTCGTGCCGGACTTCGAGCGCATGGCGCACGGGGTGTCCGCCCGCCGTCGTCGGCAGCAGACTCAGGAAGTGTTCGAAGTCCTGCGCATCGAACGTCTTCGTCGGCGCGAACTGCCAGTTCACCGGGCCGAGCTTCTTGCCCAGTTCGAGCACACCGCTGTCGAAGAAGCGTGCGACGGAATCGCCCGCTTCGCCCAGCACACGACGATGTGTCGCATAGCGCGACGCCTTCACCGAAAAGACGAAATCGTCCGGCGTTTGCTCGAACCAGTGGCGAAAGGTCGCAGGCTTTTGCGAACCGTAGAACGTGCTGTTGATTTCGATGGACGTGAGGTGCCGGCTCGCGTATTCAAGCTCGCGGCGCTTGGGCCACTTCTCGGGATAGAACGTGCCTTGCCACGGTGCGAAGTTCCAGCCGCCGACGCCGATGCGAATGCGCATGTCGTCTGCACCGGCGGTTGTTTGGGGGGATCGGGTCGTCGCCATCGGGTAGGGGCGCACGCGGCGGTGCGCTTTCGGTGGGATGAAGTCTCCGATGGTGAATCAACGGAGTGGCGCGCGTCAACCAGATCTGCCCATGACGCCAGTCCGAGGTTGCCGCGACGCACGTCGATGCGCGCCACGCGCTGTGCAGCGTCGCCGCCCGGATACTCAGTCTCACTATCAGTCCCGCTATCGGTTTCGCTATCGGTTCCGCTAGCGCCCGAAACGCAGCATGCGCTCGCGCACTTCTTCTTCGGCGCGCCAGTGCTCGGCCGGTTTCACCAGATCGCTGCGACTGATGATGCCGACAAGCTGGCGAGACGTGGCATTGCTCACCACGGGCAAGCGTTCCAGATGATGCGCGGCAAAGCGTGCCGACACGATGCGTCCTGTCTCGCAAGGCAGGGCGACGAGGGGCGGATTCACGCCGTACAACTGCCCCAGCGTTTGCAGCCCCTGTGCCTGCGCCTGCGCGAGCGCCTGCCGGTCTAGCATCCCGAGCACCGCGCGCGACGCGTCGACCACGGGGTAAGCGCGATGACGTTGGTTCGCACCGAACGCCTGCCGTGCCGCGTCGTCGATGGTCATATCGGCGCTCAGCGATTCCGGGTCGTGCGTCATCAGTTCGCCCACATGCAGGCGCTCCAGCGGATCGACGCCGTATTCGCGATGGATGTGACGCCCGCGTCGCGCGATCTTCTCCGTCATGATCGAGCGCGGCATGATCCATACCGTAACGCCGTACGACATACCGCATGTCAGCAGCAACGGCAGCAGGGCGTTCACGTCGTGCGTGAGTCCCAGCGCAAACACGATCGCCGTGAGCGGCGCGCCGAGCACACCTGCGAGCGTTGCGGCCATGCACACCAGCGCCCACAGTGTGACGTCGCCGCCGGGCAGCAGCGGGGCGAGCAAGGTGCCGAGTCCCGCGCCGATCATGAGCAGCGGGGCGAGCACCCCGCCGGATGTGCACGAGCCGAGCGCGATCGCCCAGATCAGCGCCTTGACGAGCAGCAAAGCGAGCGCCGCAGGCATCGTAAAGTGGCCTGCGAGCAGATCGGCGATCACGTCGTAGCCGACACCCAGCGCGCGCGGTTCGAGATACCCGCCGATACCCACGGCGAGTCCGCCGATGGCGGGCCACCACATCCAGTGCACGGGCAGCTTGTGAAAGGCGTCTTCGATGGCGTACAGGGCGCGCGACATGCCGGCGGACAGCAGACCGGCGCACACGCCGGCGATCAGGCACGAGAACAGCGCAATCGGCGAGACGGCGGGCGTCGCCATCGGGAAGAGGGGGCCGGCGTCGAGCAACAGCGGGCGAACGAATCCCGCGACGGCGCACGCCACGATCACCGGCAGCAGGCTGCGCGGACGCCACTCGAACAGCAGCAACTCGACCGCGAGCAGTACGGCCGCGACCGGCGTGCCGAAGACGGCCGTCATGCCGGCGCTCGCTCCGGCGACGAGCAAGGTCTTGCGCTCGGCGGCGCTCAGGTGGAAATGCTGCGCGATGAGCGAGCCGATGGCGCCGCCCGTCATGATGATCGGTCCTTCCGCGCCGAATGGCCCGCCGCTGCCGATGACGATACCCGACGACAGCGGCTTGAGCACGGCCACACGAGGCGACATCCGGCTCTTGCCGAAGAGAATCGCCTCGATGGCTTCGGGTATGCCGTGCCCCCGAATCTTGTCGCTGCCGTAGCGCGCCATCGCGCCGACGACAAGACCGCCGACCACGGGCAGCGCGATGACCGCAAGCCCCAGCGTATTCTGCGCCGGCGAGCGCGCGGCGAGGGATAGCGTCTGGTAGAAAAAGAGGTTGGTGAAGCCCTGAATCAGATTCAGCAGCAACCACGCGGCCGGCACGCCGCACGCGCCGATGACGGCCGCCAGCGCCATGAGACGCGGCAGGCCCGGTGTACGCGCGAAATCGCGCGCAGGGCCGGGCGCATGTTTGTGCGGATTTTCCGGCCGTGCCGTGCCTGTGTCTGGTGCCCTATCGAGAGGTACGCGAGCCATGGCTGCCCCGGGATTACAGGTGAACGCCACGAATGTGGAAGATGTCGGCGAAGGTGCTCAGTTCGTTGCGATGCTGAGCGGCAAGATTCGCGAGACACGCTTCGCCGGCTGGCGACAGATGCACCTCCACCACACGCCGGTCGCTCTCGTTCTGGCGACGCGTCACCAGCCCCGCCTTTTCGCACCGCGCGACAAGCGCCACCACGCTGTGGTGCACGGCCTGGAGACGTTCCGCCAACTCGCTGATGGACGCCCAATCCCGCCCCGGGATACCTTTGACGTGCAGCAGCAACAGATACTGTTGCGGCGTGATGCCTCCCTCGCGTGCGGCCGTCTCGCTGAAGTTGAGAAAGCGTCGCAGGCGATAGCGGAATGCCGAGAGCGCTTCGAAATCTTGCTTCGTCAGTGCGTCGGCAGTGACCGGCGTGGTGGACGTGGCGGACGTGGTGGGCGCTTTCGTGACGTTCGTCACGTTCGGCGTGTCCGGTGCCGTTGCGGTAGTAAGGGGATCGGGACGATCCGGCGGCGTCGATGCAGTCATAAGTCGGCGGCCAACGATATAGGCAAGGTCCGAAAGGCGAAAAATATATCACATAACGATATATTTGACGGTCTTAGGGATAGCCGGGATGACAAATGGGGGGCAGCGCGTGCAGAATCGCGAAAAAACGAGACTCAGTAGTGACTGGAAACTCGATCCCCGCCAGGACGTAGCAGTGCCGGCGTGCTGTTTGCCGTATGCCGGTGACAGGCGTCTCCCGCGCGGGCCGACCTCTGACAGGGAGGAGACATGGCTTCCACGGTCCGACGCCGCTGGCGTACGGGAACGTTGTTGTTGCTGTCGGTGGCACTCGGTTCGACCGTTGCCGCTTATCACTACGCCACCGGTTTCGAAATCGGTGGCGGTGTCTTTGAGCAGATCGGCTTCGGACGTCAGGGCGCGTCGCCCGGCGCGGGCGCGCACGTACGCGGCGCGCCGTCGCGTTGCGCGGGCAACGATTGCCCCGACGACGGCGAGTCCACACCGCACTGAATGCGCGTTCCGAGGGCGTCACCCACGGCCGTCACCCACGGCCGCCACTTAGCGCTGTCACTTAGCGCTGTCACCCAGGGCTGTCGTCCACGGCGTGTCTGCGCGACAGGCCGGGGCCGCCGACCGTCGATTTCCTCTGCCCGCAGCGCCCATGTTGTGCGACGGCAACGCATGTTCACTGTCCATCGGACTGTCACAGCGCGCGTGCTAGCATCCCCGCACTAAAGCAGAACGATGCCGAACATCACGGCAATCGTCAGGGGCGCAACATCACAGCGGGGAATGTAGTGAAGTTTGAATTCGGAATCCACCGTAGGACCGGTCGCGTCGATCGCTGCGCGATCCCGGCATCGGCCAGCAATGTCGAAACAGACGTGCGCGAGCGCGGTTCGCCGCGCCACGTCGTTCGATCCTCTCAGCTGCCTCAGCGATGCGCGTCGTCAACCGACGCTCGCCCTTGAACGTCCCCCGACGTTTTTCTCCCTTATTCGAGTCTCAAGCAACACATGAACTGCAAAGCATTGGCTTTTGCCGTGGCGGCGTTCGCCTGCACGGCACATGCGTACGCCATCGAAATGTACGGCACCGTCGGAACGGAAGGTCTGGGTTACGGTATGGGCGTCGGTATTACGCCTCATATCGGCGCGCGGGCCGACGTGAACGGACTGGCGCTGTCGCATAGCTTCACGGCCGGCGAAGTCCGTTACGACGGAAAGGCGCGTTTCGTCCATGGTGGCCTTTACGCCGACTTTTTCCCGGCACCCTCGACGCTGCCGTTTCGTCTGACGGCGGGCATGCTGGTCGGCAACGACCATGTCGATCTCGTGGGGCACGCGGTGCAGGACACCTACGTCTATGGCGGCGTTGCGTATCCGACGGCGGGGCAGGCGGTGACCGGCCGGATCAAGCTGCCGACGGTGCGTCCGTATCTCGGTATCGGTTTCGGCCACACGCCCGAAGGCGCCCCGGGCTGGTCGATGTCCTTCGATGCCGGCGTCGCTTACGGCCGACCGACGGTCGAGCTGGATGTGCCGCCGCTCATCACGTCCATCGTGGGGCAGGCCACCGTCGACGCGCAGCGTCAGCAGCTTCAGGACAAGGCCGACCGGCTTCGCTTCTACCCGGTCGTGAAGCTGGGCGCGACATATCACTGGTAACGCATGCGGGCGGGCCCGCGACGTTTGACGCCGTGCGGGCCGCTACCCGGCGTCATTCCTCACGTGCGTGGCATGACGATGCCGGCCCGCATGCCGCATCTTCCATCTGGATCGTGGCGTGTTCGACGTTAAAGCGCGTCGCGAGCCGCTGCTGCACGGCGACCATCGCGTCGCGCGCGCTCACGCCCGGCGCGGGGACGGCGTGCAGGGTGATCATGTGACGCTCGCCCGTGATCGACCACGCATGAATGTGATGCACGCTGCGCACTTGCGACACCGTGGCTTCCAGATCGGCTTTGATCTCTGTCGGGTTGAGGGAATCGGGCGTGCCTTCGAGCAGGATGTGGGCGGATGATTTCACGATGCCCCACGCGCTGCGCAGGATGATGACTGCGACGAAGATCGAGAGCAGCGGGTCGATGGGCGCCCAGCCGGTCAGCAAAATGACGAGCGCCGCGACGATGGCCGCCGCCGACCCGAGCATGTCGCCCAGCACGTGCAGCCATGCGCCGCGCATGTTCAGGTTCTCGCGGTTGCCACCATGCAGCACCATGAACGCGGCAATGTTGGCGAGCAGTCCTGCAAACGCCACGATGAGCATCGTCCTGCCCACGATCGGCACCGGCTCGGCAAACCGCCGGATCGCCTCGATCACGATCCATCCCGCGATGACGAAAAGCGCGCACCCGTTGACGAACGCCGCCAGCACTTCGAGCCGTTTGTAACCATAGGTGAGTTGCAGCGTCGCCGGTCGCTTGCCGTAGTGAATCGCAATCCAGCTGAAGGCGAGGGCGGCGGCGTCGCTCACCATATGACCGGCATCGGCCAGCAGGGCGAGCGAGCCGGAGAGTATGCCGCCCACGATTTCGATCACCATGAAAACCGCGATCAGCACGAAGGCGATGCCGATTCGTTTCTGATCGGTCACGCCGCTGGCGTGGCTGTGTCCTGCGTGCCCGTGATGATGATGACCATGGCTGCCGTGGCCGTGATCGTGGTCGTGGGTGTCATGCGATACGTTTGGCATGGATGACCTCGCGTCGGGATGGCTCGATTGTAATCCTGCCCCTTCTTCCTCCCCTTCCTATGCTTGCGCTGCGCTTGTGGCGGCGGTTCCTGCCGTGCGTTCGATAGGCGTGCGCCTGACGACGCGTCCGACGTGCCCGCCGCCTTGGGCGCACCCGAGAGGGCGCGAGACGTCGCAGGGTAATATCCCCCGATGGACTCCCTCCTTGCCGCTTCCTCCCGCGCGCTCGCCGCAGGCGATCCGCTCGGCGCGTTGCAGCGTGTCGCCCTTCGCGACGATCCGCCGGCGCTCGCGCTGCGTGGCATCGCGATGGCGCAACTCGGCGATTATCCGCGCGCCCGCGACCTGCTCAAGCGCGCGGCCCGCCGCTTCGGTACGCACGAGGCCGTCGCGCGGGCACGATGTGTCGTTGCCGACGCCGAAGTCGCGCTCGCGACGCGCGATCTCGGCGGCACCCCGCGCGCGCTGCAAGCGGCCGCAGCGCTTCTCACCGCGCATGCCGACATTTCCAACGCCATGCTTGCACGGCTCATCGTCGCGCGCCGTGCGTTGCTCGTGGGCAAGCTCGACGCCGCCGCGCAGGCGCTCGACGAGGCCCCTTGCGGCGATGTCCCGGCGCGTCTGGCCGCCGTTCATGCGCTGATCGTCGCGGAACTGGCGCTGCGCACCCTGCGCGTCGACGACGCTCGCCGTGCGCTCACTCGCGCGCGATCCGCCGCCGATGCGGCCGGTGTGCCCGCGCTCAGCGCCGAGGTCGACGGCCTTCTCGACGCGCTCATACGCCCCGCCGCCAGACGGTGGCAGCGCGGCAGCGAGCAGTCGGTGTCCGTCGAGGCTGCGGCAGCGCTCTTGCACTCGGAAACGCTCGTGGTCGACGCCTGCCGTCGCGGGGTCGGCACGGGCAACATATGGCGTCCGCTTGCCGGACGACCGGTGCTCTTTACGCTGGCATTGACGCTTGCGCGTGCCTGGCCGGGCGACGTCGCTCGGCAAACGCTGATGGCCGACGCGTTCCGGCTGCGGCGTGCCGACGATATGGACGAGACACACCGGGCGCGACTGCGCGTCGAGATCGGGCGCCTGCGCGCGCTGTTGAAAGGCATCGCGAACATCGACGCCACTGCCGCCGGATTTGCGCTGCGGCCCTCCGCCCGCGAAGGCGGGCACGATGTCGCCATTCTGCTCCCGCCCATCGACGGCGAGCGCGCGTCGCTCGTGGCGTTGCTTGCCGACGGCGCGGCGTGGTCGACCTCGGCGCTCGCGCTGGCGCTCGGCACCAGTCAGCGCACGGTTCAGCGTGCGCTGCGCGATCTCGAAGCGCAGGGCCGTGTGCGCGCGATCGGCGTGGCCCGCGCGCGTCGCTGGATAGCCCCGCCGCTCACCGAATTCACGACGATATTGTTACTCCCTGCCGGATGGGCGTTTGGCTAGAGTGGACTTGCGCGCCGAACACGGTGTGACTTCAGAGGACAGGAGCCTGGCATGACGAGCAAACCGCAACGCAGCTTCCCGACGACCGCCGTGAGCGCGGCCGACATCACCGGCGAATACGGGCCGTTCCCGGGCATCGACCGGATTCACGGCGTGACTTTCGACGGACGGCAAGTCTGGGCCGCCACCGGCGAAACGCTGGTCGCCTTCGATCCGTCGAGCGGCGAAGTCAGCCGCACGCTCGACGCCCCGAGCGACGCCGGTACCGCCTTCGACGGAAAGCATCTCTACCAAATCGCCGGGTCGCGCATCGACAAGATCGATCCGGCGACCGGGCGCGTGCTGCATTCGATCCCCGCGCCGGCAGATCGCGGCAGTAACTCCGGCCTGACATGGGCCGAAGGCAGCCTGTGGGTCGGCCAGTATCGCGACCGTCGCATTCTGCAAATCGATCCGGCGGACGGGTGCGTGTTGCGCACCATCGAGTCCGACCGCTTCGTCACCGGTGTGACGTGGGCCAACGATGCGTTGTGGCACGGCACATGGGAGAACGACGAGAGCGAGCTGCGCCGGGTCGATTGCTCCAGCGGCGAGGTCCTCACGCGGGTGCGGATGCCCGACGGCGTGGTCGTGAGCGGCCTGGAGTATGACGGTCACGGCACCTTCTACTGCGGCGGCGCGGCCAGCGGCAAGGTGCGCGCCGTGCGTTATCCGAAGGGGTGAGCGTCCCCGTCGCCGCCAAGGCTCCCGGACTTGGGGCGACGCCATAGCCGCCAGACTATCGACCCCGATAGTCTGGCTTTATCGTATAGATTTCAATAATCAATTTCTATTGATCGATAGCATTCGGCATACTGTCAACACTTTCCACCCCGTCCAAGAGACAACGACATGCCGATCATCAACACCCAGATCAAGCCGTTCAAAGCCAACGCCTACCAGAATGGCGACTTCATCACCGTGACCGACGAGACCCTCAAGGGCAAGTGGTCGGTGGTGGTGTTCTACCCGGCCGATTTCACCTTCGTGTGCCCGACCGAGCTTGGCGATCTGGCCGACCACTACGAAGCCTTCAAAAAGCTGGGCGTTGAGATCTACAGCGTTTCGACCGACACGCATTTCACGCACAAGGCTTGGCATGACACGTCGGACACGATCCGAAAGATCCAGTATCCGATGGTTGCCGACCCGACGCTGGCGATCTCGCGCAACTTCGACGTGCTGATCGAGGAAGAAGGTCTGGCGCTGCGTGGCACGTTCGTGATCAACCCGGAAGGCGAGATCAAGCTGTGCGAAATCCACGACAACGGCATTGGCCGCGACGCCAAGGAACTGCTGCGCAAGGTGCAGGCAGCGCAGTACATCGCCGCTCACCCGGGCGAAGTCTGCCCCGCCAAGTGGACGCCGGGCGCTGAAACGTTGAGCCCGTCGCTCGACCTGATCGGCAAGATCTAAGCTTCACGCGTTATCGAAACGAGAAACGATATCGTCGTTTCGTTGCTGTAAGCGCCGCTCGCGTCATGCAGCGGCGTGTCCTGCCGGCGCTCGGGCTCCCCCTAAACCCCGCTGCGCCGGCACCTCACCCCGAATTCCCGACGCGCATTTGCGCCTGCTGCGCCAGCCCATGGCCGACGCGGCGGACCTCGCTCACCCTATCGAGACGGAAACAAAGCCATGTTGGACGCGAACCTCAAAGCCCAGTTGCAAACGTATCTTCAGAAAGTCACGCGCCCCATCGAGATCGCCGTGTGGCTCGACGATAGCCCCAAGTCCGCCGAAATGAAGGCGCTGGTCGACGAGATCGCGCCGCTGTCGGACAAGATTGCGGTCGTGTCGCGCGACGATGCCAACGAGCGTCGTCCGTCCTTCGCGATCGGCACGCCGGGCGAGGCGCCACGTATCCGTTTCGCAGGCTTGCCGATGGGGCACGAGTTCACGTCGCTGGTGCTGGCGCTGCTGCAAGTCGGCGGGCATCCGCTCAAGCTCGACGACGACACCATCGCGCAAATTCGCGAGCTGGATGGCGACTTCCGCTTCGAGACGTACATTTCGCTGTCGTGCCAGAACTGCCCGGAAGTCGTGCAGGCGCTGAACGTGATGGCGCTGATCAACCCGCGCATCCAGCAAGTCACGATCGACGGCGCGCTGTTCCAGGGCGAAGTCGAAGCCCGTCAGGTGATGGCGGTGCCGACGGTGTTCCTCAATGGCGAATCGTTCACGCAAGGCCGCACCAGCGTGAAGGAATTGCTGGCCAAGCTCGACACGGGGGCCACGGCGCGGGCGGCCAAGGCGCTCGAGAACAAGCCTGTCTACGACATGCTGATCGTCGGCGGCGGGCCGGCAGGGGCCGCTGCGGCGATTTACGCCGCACGCAAGGGCATCGTGACGGGCGTCGTCGCCGAGCGTTTCGGCGGTCAGGTGCTCGACACGATGGCGATCGAGAATTTCATCTCCGTCACGCACACCGAAGGGCCGAAGTTCGCCATGGCGCTGGAGCAGCATGTGAAGTCGTACGAGGTGGACGTGATCGACACGCAGCGCGCCGAAGCCCTGATTCCGGGCAAGATTCATGAAGTGCATCTCGCCAGCGGCGCGGTGCTCAAGGCTCGCGCCGTGGTGCTGGCGACCGGCGCCCGCTGGCGTGAAATCGGCGCGCCGGGCGAGCGCGAGTACCGCAATCGCGGCGTGGCCTACTGCCCGCATTGCGACGGCCCGTTGTTCAAGGGCAAGCGCGTTGCGGTGGTCGGCGGTGGCAACTCGGGCGTGGAAGCGGCGATCGATCTGGCGGGCATTGTGAAGGAAGTCACGCTGATCGAATACGGCGCGCAACTGCGTGCAGACGAAGTGCTTCAGCGCAAGCTGCGCAGCCTGTCGAACGTGCGTGTGCTGGTGAATGCGCAAACCACCGAAATCGTCGGCGACGGCCAGAAGGTCAACGCGCTGACGTATCTCGATCGTGCGACGGGCGAGCGTTCG
Organism: Pandoraea anhela; assembly: GCF_902459655.1. Lineage (GTDB taxonomy): Bacteria > Pseudomonadota > Gammaproteobacteria > Burkholderiales > Burkholderiaceae > Pandoraea > Pandoraea anhela. Next base: position 205,634 of record NZ_CABPSB010000007.1, on the reverse strand, counting down.
ACCATTGCGCTCGAAGGCGTATTCGTGCAAATCGGCCTTGTGCCGAACACGGAATGGCTCAAGGGGACGGTCGCGCTGTCACGTCACGGCGAGATCGAAGTCGATGCCAAGGGCGCGACGTCGGTGCCCGGCGTGTTTGCCGCGGGCGATGTCACGACCGTGCCGTTCAAGCAGATCGTGATTGCGGTCGGCGAGGGCGCCAAGGCATCGCTCGGCGCGTTCGAGCATCTCATGCTCAGCTCGGTGGAAGATGAGGCCGACGTCGCGCAGAACGAAGCCGCTGTGGCCTGAGACCCCCGTCAGGCATCATCGCTGCAACGCAACAAGCCGCCCACGGGCGGCTTGCCGCGTTGCGGGCGTCGTGTGTCGGTGTTACTTCGTGGCCGAGGGTTGACGTGCGGCATCGCGTCATTAATGGGTACATTAGCGGGCACATTAATGGGCATATTAACGGGCACATTAACGGGCACATTAGTCCCGCTTAAAACGCGAGGCTACACGTCGATACGCTCGACACACACGTTGCCCGCGCTCGATACCGTGCCGGTGATGCGAAGCGCCGGGTCGAGCCAGTCCGTCATCGCCCAGGCGCCGTGTGCCACGCGGCGCTGCCACGCGCGCAACGGCGCCTCGCTCATCGGCAGACCGGACAGGTCGATGCCGCTCATGCCTTCGAGCGTCGTGCCGCCGACCTTGATCAGACTCTCCTTGCGTGTCCATAGCCGCAGCCAGGCGAGCGCTCGCGGCGACGGCGCGTGATGGGTGTGCGCCACGCTCGCGAACGCACCGAGACGGCTGCGCTCGCGCGCGTTCAGTCCGGGCAGATCGACATCGAGCGACAACGTCTCGTCCCAGTGTTCGACGTCGATGCCGACCGGGGCAATGGCGCATGCCGCGGCCACCGAGCCCCGGGTGTGACTGAGGCTCACATGCAAGCCGGGATGCGCGGGCAGGCGAGGGCGTCCGTGTGCGCCGCCGCATCGCTCGCAGCGCTGTACGAGCACGTAAGTCCGTGCCGCGGCGCCCGGCGTATCGGGGCTGCCCGTGACGCGGGCCGCCGCCACGCGCGCGAGAATATGCGCTGCAACATAATCCTCCCGATCGGCCGGTCGGGAAAAGGCGTCGGCCCGCCGACGTTCGTCCGGCGTGAGATGCGACGTCCAGCCGCCAAAGCGCGCCAATACGCTGCTCGACGCGCCGTATAGCGCGAGTCCGCTAAGCCCTGCGAGTCCTTGGGGCGCGTGGGGGGCGTGGGGGGCGTGGGGGGCGTGGGGGCCGTCGGATTGGTCTGGCCCGCCAAGCCTGCGTTGGGCTTGTGTGACCGTGTTGTCGTTCGTCATCGTGTGTCGTGCGCCCTGCATGGTGTGGGAGGCGAAGACAAATAACGGACTCCAAGCAATTTGGATGCCATCATAAAAATAACGATGTCTCACGAATTTCTCGAGTATTTCTCACGACTCCCTCTTTTGTTCGCCAATGGCTCGTGCGCGCGGACACCTGTAGCAGCGTGCGACAGGTGTCGCAGCCTCGGACAGCTGTGTCACAGCTGTGTCATGCCGGACTCGTCGACAGCGCGTCGATCCGGGCGCGGTTTGCGCGACAGCTCGCGCCGCGCGAAAAAACCGCAGGCGAATTCATCACGTGCAGGCATGCGGGTTGTGAGACGGTTGCGTCGCTCGCAACGTCGCAGAGACGCCAACGCCGGGACGGATCGCGCGCCAATGGTTCGAAACTTGCATAGCCATGACGACGTACCGGTGTCGCCCGTGTGCCGTTCATGCGATGCCGGACCCACGACCACACCTCAGGAGTTTTGCGATGCTGCCAACACGCCGGCTAGGGAATCAGGGATTGGAAGTCCCCGCTATTGGACTCGGTTGCATGGGCATGAGCTATGCCTACGGGCCTGCCGACGACACCGAGTCGGTTCGCGTGTTGGAACGGGCGATGGCGATGGGGTGCAATTTCTTCGATACGGCCGAGGTGTACGGGCCGTTCGAGAACGAGCGGTTGCTCGGTCGCGTGCTCAAGGGCCGTCGGGACAAGGCGATCATCGCGACCAAATTCGGATTCCGTTTCGAGAACGGTGTCGTGACCGGTGCCGATAGCCGGCCGTCGCATATCCGGGAGGTCGTCGACGCCAGTCTCGCCAGGTTGGGGACGGACTACATCGATTTGCTCTATCAGCACCGCGTCGATCCCAATGTGCCGATCGAAGACGTCGCGGGTACGGTCGGCGACCTTGTGAAAGCGGGCAAGGTACGTTACTTCGGGCTATCGGAAGCGGGGGAGCGAACGATTCGCCGCGCGCACGCGGTGCATCCGGTGAGCGCGCTGCAAAGCGAATACTCGCTCTGGCATCGCGATCTCGAAGCGTCGATTCTGCCCTGTCTTCGCGAACTGGGCGTGGGACTCGTACCGTTCGCGCCGCTCGGACGCGGTTTTCTCACCGGCACCGCGCGACGTGCGGAGGACTTCCCGGAAGGCGATTCGCGCCGCACGTCCGATCCGCGTGTGCAAGGCGAGAACTATGACGCCAACGTGAAACTGGCCGAAACGCTCGCGCGCTACGCCGCGCAAATCGGCGTGACGCCCGCGCAACTCGCTCTCGCGTGGCTGCTCTCGCGCGGCGACGATATCGTGCCGATTCCCGGCACGCGGCGCGTGAGCCGTCTGGAAGAAAACCTCGGCGCCACGAGCGTGCCCATCGATCCCGCCATGTCGCGCGCACTCGAAGCGCATTTCGGGGCCGGGGCGACAACCGGTGCCCGCTACAAGGCCACGGCGATGATGGCGCTGCTGGCAGATCCGGCATAGAGATCCACCATAAAGATCCACCATAGCGCCGGCGATGCGGGACAGACAGGAGAAGGCAAGAGAGACACGTTGAACGAGCATGGCGGGCGGCAAGCCATACCGCCCGTCGATTCGTTCAGCGCTGCGTGCCGAGCAGGACGTCGCTGCCCATGTCGCGCACATGGGGGATATGCAGTTCGCGCAACTTTCGATAGAGCGACGTGCGGCAGATTCCGAGTTCTCGCGACGCGGCCGAGATGTTCCAGCGTCGGGAGGACAGCACGCGAATGATGATTTCACGTTCGCCGTTGGCGATGGCCGAGAGCGTGGCGAGCGGGGTGGCCTGAATGTTGCCGGACGAACTTGCCGGTACGGTCGGCATCGGCACCGTGGACGTTGTCGCGACGGTGGCACCTTGCACGAGATTCGCCGGCAGATCGTGCACGCGGATCGTGTCGTCGCTCTTGACGGCGCACGCATACTGGACCGCCGCGCGCATCTGGCGAAGATTGCCCGGCCACGAGTAAGACAGCAGCAGCTCGCGCGTTTCATTGTCGAGCGATTCGAAACTGGCGTGACCACGCGACTCCGCGACGATCATCGCGTCGAGCAACCACGCGCGGTCTTGTCTGAGTCGTAGCGGCGGCAGATGCACGATGCCTACGGCGACCCGGTAGTAGAGGTCTTCGCGAAACGCGCCTGCCTGAACACGCGACTCCAGATTCTGGTGCGTCGCACAAATGAGTTGGAGATCGACGGGCACGGGCGTTGCCGAGCCAATGGGCGTGACTTCCCGCTCGGAGAGCACTCGCAGCAAACGGGTTTGTTGGGCGAAAGGCATGTCGCCGATTTCGTCGAGAAACAGCGTGCCGCCGTCGGCTTGCACGACTTTGCCTTTCATGCCGGTGTTGAGTGCGCCGGAGAACGCGCCGCGCCGATAGCCGAACAGTTCGCTTTCGATGAGATTTTCGGGAATCGAGCCGCAATTGACCGACACCATGCTGGCCTGACGGCGAGCGCTGTAGTCGTGCAATGCACGCGACAGATACTCCTTTCCGGTACCGGTTTCTCCGAGAATCAGAATGGGAAGCTGCCGATCGATGAGCAGACGGGCGCGGGCGAGGGTGGCGAGCATCGAGGGGTCGTTACCGCAGAGCCGGTCGAGCGACGGCCTGGAAGAAGGTTGAAAGTTTGCGTTTGAACGGTCCAGCGGATCGTGGGCGTACATAGCGTCTCTCATTGACTTTATTGGAATTGGCAAGCGCTGCGTTTGGCGGCGCAAGATCGCATCGTGGCGAATGCCTTGGGGGGTGCTCCATAAAGCAAAACCAAGCATAGTTCGATTCGCACGCGGTCTCCAATACCATATGATGCGATGACTGATACCGGTTCGCTATGAATAGAAACCGATGTTCTTTTAAGGGGTAAGGCTCCATGGAACTGAGGCAACTTCGCTATTTCGTAGTCCTGGCTGAAACACTTCACTTCGGGCGCGCAGCGAACCTGCTGCATATCTCGCAACCGCCGTTGTCGCGCCAGATCGCAATGCTCGAAGAGGAGTTGGGGGTGGTGTTGTTTCAACGCACGCAGCGCAGTGTCGCGCTCACGGCGGCGGGACAGCGCTTCTATCGCGACGCCCGGTCGGTGCTCGCAACGCTCGATCAGGCGCGCTCGCACGCCCGTGCGGCGGAAGTCGGCGATTCGGGCATGCTTTGCGCCGGCTTCATGTTCGCCGTTGCCTGCAGCGTGCTGCCGGTCCTCACTCGCGCATTTGCGGCGGCGTTTCCGCGTATCGAAGTCAAGCTCAAGGAGACCATCCCGACGGAGCTTGCCGACGAGTTGCGCTGCGGCAAAGTGGACGTCGGCATCATGTACTCCTCCGACGCCACCGACGAGTTGTGCACGCAAACCATCTTCCGCGAGCCACTGGTGGCGGCGCTGCCCGCCGGTCACAGGCTGGCGGCCCGCACCGCGATTTCCATCGGCGAGCTGCGCGACGACGCTTTCATCATCTCGCCGCACGAAGCCTCGCCGTTCATCCACAACACGATCACCGAGCACTGCCGGCAGGCGGGGTTTTCTCCGCGTGTGCGGCTGGAGACGAATTTTCAGCAGACGATCGTGAATCTCGTCGGACAGCGCCTCGGCGTGGCGCTCGTGCATAGTTCGATGCGCAGTACCCGCGCAGAGAACGTGCAGTTCGTGCCGTTGCTGCACGCGCCGCATATCGATGTGGCGCTCGTGTGGAATGAGAAAAGCCTCAACCCCTGTGTGCCCCGATTCGTGAAGACCGCGCAGAACCTCGGTCTGTTCGGGCCGTCGGACGCTGCGCTTCAGGCGTGCGCATGACGCCGCCGTCGGCGCCCGGCCGACGACGGCGTGCAGCGTCGGTCTTCAGCAGACGCTAAGACAAGCTTGCGGCTCGCGCAAACGCGCCTTGATCGTTTGGGCGAGGCGCGCAATCCCGGTTTCGATCTGCGACGGCGTCGCGGTCGTGAAGTTCAGACGCATCGTGTTCGCCTTCGGCGCGACTGCATGGAAAGCGGCCCCCGGAATGAAGGCGACGCCGCGCGCCAGCGCATCGTCGAACAGGCTCGCGCCGTCGATGCCGGACGGCAACGTCACCCAGAGGAACATGCCGCCGGTGGGACGCGTCCACGACACGCCCTCGGGCATGTGTTCGGCGAGGCATTTGAGCATGAGCGCGCATTGCGCCCGGTAGCGCAGGCGAATCGCTTCGAGATGGGTGTCGTATTCGCCATCCGTCAGCAGCGCGTGCGCCAGACGCTGGGTGATGCCGGTCGTGTGCAGATCGCTTGCCTGCTTGGCTTGCAGCAGCTTGACCATCAGTTCGTCAGGCGCCACGACATACCCCACCCGCAGACCGGGCGCGATGACTTTGGAAAACGAGCCGAGATGCACGACGCCATCGGGTGCCATCGATAGCAGCGACGGTGGGGTGACGCCGCTGTAGACCAGCTCGCCGTAAGGGTCGTCTTCGACGAGCAGCAACCCGTTGCGAGTCGCACGCGACACAAGGGTCATGCGTCGGTCGAGCGCGAGGGTGCGCCCCGTCGGGTTCTGGAAGTTCGGCTGCGTGTAGAGCAGGCGCGCGTTGCGCATCGACGTCTCGTCCATGCGCTCGGGCAGCAGACCGGCGGCGTCGGCGGGCGCTTCCTCGAAGACGGGTTCGTATTGCGCGAGCGCCTGCACGGCACCGAGGTAAGTCGGTGTCTCGATCAGCACGCGTGAACCGGGGTCGATGAGTACCCGGGCGACGAGATCGAGGGCCTGTTGCGAGCCGGTCGTCACGAGCACTTGCGACGGACTGACCGCCGCGCCCTGGCGTGTCAGCCGCGCCGCAATGGCCTCGCGCAACGGCAGATAGCCTTCGGACGGACCGTATTGCAGTGCGCCGAGCGCATCGCGATGCAGGATGCGTTCCACCGACGCCCGGAGCCGTTCGACCGGTAGCGCATAGGGGGAGGGCAGGCCGCCCGCGAACGAGATGATGTCGGGGCGCTCGGCGACCTTGAGGAGTTCGCGCAGCGCCGACGGCTGCATGCGTTGCGCGCGCGCCGCGAGTGGCCAGCGACCGGCGGGCGGGAGATGTCTGTCCATAGAGCGGTCCGTGACGAAGCGAAGCGATGGGGATCGCCCCCACCGTGCGGCAGGTGGGGGCGTGAGGCCGGAACCATCCGGAGGGAATCCCGGATGCATGCCGGTGAAGGGCGGAAAAAAGTGCCTGAAATACCGGTGAAGGCGCGCAGATGCGCGCCGTCGCCCCGTCAGTCGTTGAACATCTTGCGCAGGTTGTCCATCGCCATCTTGAGGAAAGCCACGGCGAAGGCGTCGAACGCCGGTTGGTCTTTCGGATTGCCCGAGCGCGCTTCGCCCACGATGCGATAGGTCGCCGTGCACGCCTTGTCGCCGCGCGGCACGACTTCCATCGACGCCCACATGTTGCCGATGTCGAACGTGGTGTAGATGAGCGTCCAGCTCATCGTCATGGCGTCGTCGTCACGCGTGTTGAGTTGCTCGACGACCAGATCGCCACCGGTGAAGTGCTTGTGGCGCAGCGAGCGAGGCCCGGTCGCGGTGCCGGTCATCTGAATGTATTCCAGACCGGTGACGAAGCGGTTGTAGCCGTCGAAGCGGCCCACGACGTTCCAGACGTCGCGCGCAGGGGCGTCGAGGTCCGCCACGCCGGCGTGGACCGTCGTCGTCAGGTTGTGGATCAGCGTATCGGGTTGCAGTTCGGTGCGGACTTTTTGCAGCATGATGAACTCCTCGATAAAGAAAAGGGACTGCGCGAAAATCAGGGGAAGTGTCGACGGGACGTGCGATCAGGCGACGGGCGCCGTCTCGGTTTCGCGTTCGGTGCGCCGGGTACTGCTGCCGCCCGGCTCGGGCAGGAAGCCGCTGTCGATGAGATAGCGGAAGTGATGCGACAGGAGGGCGGCGTCTTTGCGCGGATACGCAAGGCCCAGACGCGCCAGCGCCTGCGCCGTGCGGCGGTGGGCGATACGCGCCATGTCGCCGATATCCTCCTGACTGTCGTCCAGATAGAACGCGACGACGTCGAACAGTGCATTGCTCTCGTCGATGGACGTCAGCCGGTGACGCCAGTGCGCCGGCTCTTCGAGAGTGAGCGAATAGCCGCATTGCGCGAGCGCGCCGAGATAGTCCTCCCATGTGAGCGGCTGCGGGTTCTGAAGATGGAACACGCGCAGATCGCGCTTGGGGTCCGTCGTGCAGCGGACGATGGCGCGCGCAAGGAAGTCGACCGGCGTGAAGTCGAAGTCGGTGTCGCCGGCGGGGGCCGCGCCGAGTTGCAACGATCCTTTGACGAGCAGCAGGATGCGGTTGCGTGTGGGTTGGCACAGCCCGGTGCCCGCCACGCCGGTGATGTTGCCGGGGCGCAGGAGGGTGGCATCGACACCCCGCTCGGCGGCTTCCCATACCAGATGCTCGGCGACCCACTTCGTCACGTTGTAGCCGTTGTTGACAAACGCGGGGGCGTTGCGGGCCGGGCCTTGCTCCAGGACATGACCGTTGGCGTCCATCGCGCTCGCAGCGGACAACGTCGAGACGAAGTGCATCGACTTGTTGCGCAACTCGCAGGCCAGGCGCAGCAGTTCGAGCGTGGCGCCGACGTTCGCGTCGTACAGGTACGGATAGTCGTAGACGTGATTGACGTGCGCGCCGTTGTGATAGATCGCGTCGATGTCGCGCGCGAGCGTGCGCCAGGTCTGCGGTGATACGCCGAGTCTAGGTTGGGTCAGATCGCCGAGTACGACCTTCAGCCGCGGATGACCTGCAAGCGACGCCAGCCCGTTGGCCTGGAACGCCTGCGCCAGCCGCGCTTCGCCTTCCTTCTGACTCGCCGCACGTACCAGGCAATGCACGGTGGCCGACGTCTGCGCGATGAGTTCGGCGGCGATGAACGTGCCGAGGAAGCCGTTCGCGCCGGTGAGCAGCACGGCGCGCGCGTGATCGGCGACCGGGCGCAGGCCGTCGACGGGACGGATCTCGTCGGGCAGCGCCATGTCGTCGAACACGCGTTGCGGAATACGCTCGCCCTTGTTCACGTCGTCGTTCGCCAGCAGCGAGGCCAGCGCAGCGATGGTCGGCCGTTCCATGAAGCGCGCCAGCGGCGCGTTGCCGCCGAACTCCTTCTTGACGGCGAGCATGAGTCGCGAGACGAGCAGCGAGTGACCGCCGAGGTTGAAGAAGGAATCGTCCTTGCCGATCTCGAACGGTTCGAGATCGAGCAGTCGCGCCCAGAGCGCGCGCAAATTCGTTTCGGTCTCGGTCAGCGGCGCTTGTGCATCGGCGTCGAGCGGCAGCGCGCGCTGTACGGACAGTCGTGCGAGCGCACTCCGGTCGATCTTGCCGTTGTTCGTGGCGGGCAGTGCGTCGAGCACGACGATCTCGTACGGCACCATGTAGTCCGGCAGCCTGGCGACGAGCCGCTCGCGCAGGGCCTCGCCCGTCGCACCGGCCGTCAGCGTGCGGGCGACGAAGCCGCGGATGCGCTTGCGGTCGTCGACCACGCAGGCGCACTGGCCGAAGAGTCCCGTGGCCAGGGCGGCGGACTCGATTTCGCCGAGTTCGACGCGAAAGCCGCGAATCTTGACCTGCGCATCGCGGCGTCCCACGAAATGCAATTGCCCGTCGTCGTCCCATTGCACGATGTCGCCTGTGCGATAGCGCTTCTCGTCGCGCGCCGACGGCCAGGCGCCTGCCGGATCCGCGAACGGATTCGGCACAAAGCTGTGTTCGGTGAGGTCCGGGCGATGCAGATAGCCGTCGGCAACGCCTGCGCCCGCCACACACAGCTCGCCCGGCTCGCCGGTCAGCGCCGGTTGCCCCGTCTCGGTCAGGACGTAGCAGCGCACGTTCGCGATGGGACGTCCGATCAGTCGGTTGCTGTCGCCGGCCTTCAGGCGCGCGATGGTGACGAGTACAGTGCATTCGGCCGGGCCGAAGATATTGTGAAATTCGCGCCCCCGACTCCAGCGCGCAATCGTGTCGGGGAAGCACACGTCGCCGCCGGTGAGCAGGTGGCGCAACGCCGGCCATTTCGCATCGGGCATCACACCGAGCAGCGCGGGCGGCAGGAAGGCGTGCGTGACGGCTTCACGTTCGATGAGCGCGCTCAGGTCGTCGAGCGCGTGGCGTTGTGCTTCGGTGGGAATCACCAGCGTCGCGCCCGCGAGAAAGGTCGGGAAGATGTCGAGCAGCGAGACGTCGAACGCGACCGTGCAGAACTGCAACGCGCGGGCGCCGGCGTCGAGGCCGATGTAATCGCGATACCAGTGGCAGAAGTGCACGATGTTCCGGTGGGTGAGCATCACGCCCTTGGGCGTGCCCGTGGAGCCGGACGTGAAGATCGTGATGGCGCAGCGGCTGGCGCGGTCCGCGAAGGCCTCCACCGGCCATGCGGTGGCGCCGATGGCCACATCCGCCACGTTGAGCGCACGCAGACGGATCACTTTGATGTCGAGACCGTCGAGCATGCCGACATCGAAATCGTCGTCCGTCACGAGACACGCGGCGCGACTCTGTTCGAGGATCTGGCGCACGCGCTCGGGCGGGAACGACGGGTCGAGCGGCGCATAGGCCGCGCCCGCGCCGATCGCGCCGAGGATCGCGGTGTAGAGCAACCGCGACTTGGGCAAACGCACGGCGACGACGTGGGGCGAGCCGTCTTCCGGCGCAACTGTCGGCAACCGTGCGGCAAGATCGATGGCGAGTTGCATCGACGCCGCCACGAAGGTTCGGTAATCGACGTCGCCGTGTGCGTCGCGCAACGCGATGGCCGAAGGGGTCTCCAGAGCGCGACGCGACACCATCTCCGGCAGCGAAGGCGCCAGCGCGATCGTGCGTGCGGTCTCGTTGCTCGCGTGCCAGCCGGACAAGCGATGCAGGTCCAGTGCGATGCTGCCCGGCGTGACGACGGCAATGGGGCGCGAGGCGAGCGATTCGGGCGTCAGGATGCCGCGGCCGAGCTGGCTCACGATATCCACGAGCATCGCCTCGGCTTCGGCATCGATCCGTGCGACGAGATCGGCGCCGCAGCGCGCATGGCCGAAATCGCATTCGGCGGTCGCGACATCGATGTCTCCGCTGACGCCGGGCCACTGCCATGCGAGCACGGCGCGGGTCGGCGCAAATGCGGGCGCAAATGCGGGCGCAAATGCGGGCGCGAAGGCACGGAACGTGAGCACCTGCCGTGCGGTGCAGGCGATCTCCGGTGTGATGTCACCGCAATCGATGCGCCATTCGACGGGCAACGGCGTCGCGCCCGGCGTGGGTGCCGACGCCCCGAGTTGCTCGGCCATCTGCGTGAGCGGACCGGCCGAGTGGCACAGCGGGGTTACGTCGTGCCCCATGTCGTGAAGCGCGGCGAACAGGCGTGCCCCGAGGCGGTTGTTGCCCGCGATGGCGAAGGAAATCGCTCTCATGACTCGTTCCTCACAGGTATTGCGCGATGGCTGCGCGCGTGGGCTCGTGGTCGAGCAGGCCGGCCATCTTCAAGAACTTGCGGATGTTGACGATCATCGGGTGCTGATTCGTGATCGGATACGCGCCGACCATGTCGTTGGCGATCTGTTCGCGCGTCGCGGCGGGCAGATCGAGCGTGCCGATCAGGCGCCGGTCGAATTCGAGCTGAAGCTCGTTGGTGAGGTACTCGCGCAGGAAGAACGGCAGCCCCTTGCCGAGTTCGACGCGGGCCGTCTCGTCGATCTCGGACCAGTACAGCTTGACCAGATTGATCCAGAAGACCGAATGACGGCCTTCATCCGCCAGATGATCGGCCATCACCCCCTTGACCGAGCGTTTGAGCGTGGCGTCGCGCGAGAAGGCGGCGACTTCTGCGGTCACGGTGTTCTCCGAAATGGCGACGCCGAGCAATTCCATGCCGGCGGCGTACTGCGGCGGCACGTACGCCATGGCGCGGGGAATCGCGCGCGAGAGTTCGATTTCCTTGTTCTGCTCGATGGGGCCGATGCCGGTGCTGCGCTCGACCTGATCGAGGTAGTCCATCGCGACATACGCGTGGTAGTTCTCGTCGATCACGACCGACATGGCGTCGCTGCGGCACGCGAACGGAAACGTGAACGGGAAGCGCGACTTAGCGATCGCCAGCGCCGTGCGGTTGACGATTTCCGTCTCGAAGATGATGACGTCGTTGATGTACTTGTAGAAGCTTTGCAGCAGGATGTAGTCCTGCACGTCGCGACCGGCGTCGATCACGGCGGGATGCGCGTACAGCGGCTGGCGCTCGACGGGGTAGTAGCTCAGATCGTCGTCTTCGACGATGCGGCGCGGTCGCGAGCGGATCGTGGCGCGTTGTTCCCATTGGTCAGCGTGGCTGACGTAACTCTGCAATGACATGGCGTTGCCTCGGTAGATGGGGGACGGCAGAGAGCATTCGGCGTGAGGACGGGAGGACGATGGGCGTGTCCATCGTTCCCGTCCCGCCCGTCGCGGGTTACGCGGCGACGGCTTCCTTTTGCGTCGCGACGATGTGCTCGTGCAGGCCGTCCCACAGACGCAGGCGTTCGTCGATGGCGCGCAGACCAGCCTCCAGCGCTTCGACGAGCAGGCGCTCGTCGTTGTGCGCAGCCTCCACGATCATGGCGCGCGCGGCCGGTCCGTGTTCGCCGGAGTCGACCTCGATGTGACGTTCGAGATAGAAAGTGAGCAGCGGCACGCGCTTCGGATCGATCTGCCAGCCGTCGAGCAGCGTGCGGAACATGTCGGGAATCACGTTCTCCCGACCGTAGAAGAAGTTGCCGAGCACCTGATGCGTTTTGCCTTCGTAGCAGGTGGCGAAGGTCGAGTTGACGAATCGAAGCACGGGGGCGGGCGCTTCGACGGCGGCGAGCGCCGCACTCACGCTGTGTCCTTTGACCAGCAGGTCGATGAGCTTCTCGATCTGACGCGTATCGGCGCCCACGTCGCGCATCGCGGCAAGGTACAGATCGAAATGGCTCCTCGGCCCTTGCGGCGTCTCGTCGCACTCCTCGCCGAGGACGATCTCGTTGATCAGACGCGCAGCGTGAATGTTGCGCGGCGCGATCCACGGCAGCGTGATTGTCGTGAGATCGGCCTGGAGGCGCTTGACCAGCGACATGAAATCCCAGACCGCGAAGACATGCCATTCCATGAACGTCTGCAAGCCCTGCATCGATTCGATGGAGTGGAAAACGGGGTGGTGTGCAAGCGTCGCGTGATGTTCCTTGATCTGACGTTCGAGATGTTCGATCTTGTCCACGATAGGCATCCTTGTGATAACGAAATGGAAATCAACCTGTGCGAGGGGGAGTGCGGCGCGACTTTCACGTCGTCGCCCACAGGGATCAGCAAGTTCGATGCCAGCGTCTCGAAACGCAAGAATCTCGACAATCAAATGGATTTTTCGCCGACCGGCGGACGTTCGCTGCAATGACACCTGTACAACTAATGGACAGGTGTGCACGCGGGTGTCGGTGCAGGGCGGCGTGGACGTTAACAAAAAAAGCGCGCCGACCGGTGTGCGGTGGCGCGCCGTTCGTGTCGACGCTCGGTGCAACGGCCGTTGGCAATGCTCAGGCGGCGCGCTCCCGCTGGCTGCCGAGCCGCGAGGCCAGCATGAGCAGCGTCGCGCTGACCGTCATCGACACTACGCCCATCGCCATGCCCTGACCGATGGACCCTTGCTCGAACTGACGCCAGATGAAGATCGAGACGGTCTGCACGCCGCTGGGGGCGAGCAGCAACGATGTCACCAGTTCGCGCGAGGCGATGGCGAACACGATCATCAGTGATGCGCCCAGCGCGGGCATGACCAGCGGCAGCGTGATGCGTCGCAGTGCGACGCCTGCCGGGGCGCCGTGAACACGCGCGGCCGCTTCGAGAGACGCGGCCATCTGACGCAATGCCGCACTGGTGTAACGCACTGGATACGGCAACAACAGGCAACTGTACGAGAGCAGCAGAATGCCCCAGGTGTTGTATGGCGTGAGCGGCCAGAAAGGCAGGTTCCACGCGAGGATCAGACCCACGCCGACGACGATGCCCGGCAAGGCGTGCGGCAGCAGCGAGAGGCCGTCGATCAGCATGCGCCCGCGCATCGTCGACCTCACCACGCACCATGCACACAGGAAACCCAGCACGCCGGTCACGAGCGACGTGCCCAGCGCCAGCGACAGACTCGTCACCAACGCTTCGAGGCCTTCCGCGCCCTGACAGAACAATGCCGCGAAGTGGGCGGTCGTCAGGTTGGCGAGCGACAGGCCGCCCGAAAGCGTGCCCGAGCACGCCGTCGCCAGAATCGAAAACCACGGGGCGACGGTGGCGAGCAGCGCGACCGCGCCGAAGCCGATCATCGCAGGCGCCGTCCAGCGTCCCAATTCACGGGGGGGCGATGCGATGGGTTTGCCGGTCTGCGTCTCGACATCCCTGCCCGTAGCGAGTCGATGCTGCAAGACGAAGGCGAACAACGCGAGTGCGGCGAGCACCACCGACAGTAGCGAGGCGCCCGGCAGATCGATCGGCCAGTCGGCGAAGCGGCCTTCGATGGCAGTCACGAGCACGGAGAAACCGGCGCGCGCGCCGAGCGCCGCGGGCGCGCCGAACTCCTTGATGGCCATGGTGAACGCCAGTAGCAAGCTCGCGGCGAACGCCGGTAACGCGAGCGGCAGCGTCACGCGAACGAACGCGCGCCAGGCGCAGGCGCCGTGCACGCGTGCGACGTCGGCCAGTCGCGAGCCGGTGGTAGCGAGCGCGCGAGACACAGCGAAGTACACGACGGGGAAGATGTTGAGCGTCATCACGAAGACAAGGCCCGGCAGCGAGAACAGGAACCGACCGGCATCCAGCCCGGTGAGTTGCTGGGCGTAGCCCCCCGTTTGCAACAGCAGCATCCAGCCGAGCGCCGCGAGATACGGCGGCACCAGAAACGGCAGGAGAAAGCAAAGATCCCAGAACCGCGCGCCCGGTACGTGAAACAGACCGCGAACCGCCCCGAGCGCGCCGCCGACCAGCGCCGTGCCGAGCGCCACCGACAAGCCCAGACGCAGCGTGTTGGTGACGAGCGGTAGCGTGTCGTCATGCGCCAACGTCGGCCGCACAGCGGAGAAGGGCGCTGTGAACACGCCCTGCGCGAGATGCGGGAAGATCGCCTGCAACAGCACGAACGCGACCGGCAACGCCACCACGACGGCGAGCGCAGCAACGGTCGCCGTCGTCAGAAGTCGGAGCGATTTCACCGTGAGTGCTGGCCGTTGAGTTTGGCGAAACGCGCCAGGACATCGGCACGCGAGGCGCTCGACGATTGCGCGTCGCCTTGCGGCAGCAAACGCAGATCCTTGAACGAGGCGCGCTTGATGGCGATGTCTTCGCGGGCCGGAATCAGCCACGCTTCGGCGACCATCTGCTGGCCCTCTTCGGAGAGTACGTAGTCGATGAACTGACGTGCTTCGTTTTGCCGCTTCGACGTGTTCAGAATCATCATCGGGCGCGGTGCGATGACCGTGCCGCTCGTCGGGAACAGCACCTTCACGGCTTCGCCGTTGGCAGCGGCGGCGTACGCGACGTAATCGACCGCGCCGAACACGGCGGCCTTTGCGCCTTGCAGCACCGGGTTGAGTGCCTGCGCGTTCGGACCCGAGACGACCATGCCGTTCTGCTTGAGATCGTCGAAGAGTTTCCAGGCTTCGCTGCCCAGACGCGCTTGCAGGCCCAGCAGCAGGTCGGCCGATGCGCCCGAGAGCGCCGGGTCCGGCATCGTCACGAGATTGCGGTAGGCCGGCTGGGTCAGATCGCGCCAGTCGTGAGGTTCCGGCGTGCCCGATTTGGCGTTCCAGACGATGCCGAGCGCGGAGAGGCCTTGCGCGATGTAATGCGTCGTTTTGAACGGGGCCGGCACGCGCGCGGCGTTGGCGCTCTGGAACGGCGCGAGCCAGCCGCGCTTTTCGAGATCCTGTGCGGTGTCCCAGGAGGCCGAGATGAGCACGTCGGCACGCGGGTTCGCCTGTTCGGCTTCGATGCGGGCCATCACCTTGCCGGTCGTGGCCTGAAAGACATCGACCTTGATGCCGGTCTTCTTCTCGAAACCCGCGGCGAGTTTCTTGCTGAGATTGCCGGGGCCGGCGGTATACACGGTCAGCGCATGCGCATGTTGCGCGCCGACGCTTGCAGCAAAGGCCATGGTGAGTGTCGCGATAATTTTGCGGTGGAGCATTATGGGCTACCTCGTAATGCGTTTGTCAACGCGCCCGTGGGCGAGGATCACGATCTGGTCGGCCAGCGCCTCGGCTTCATCGCGGTCATGCGTGACATAGACGGCGGTGGTGCCCAGGCGCGAGAGCAGCGCGCCGATATCGGCGCACAAACGCGTGCGCAGATCGCGGTCGAGGTTGGATAGCGGTTCGTCGAACAACAGCAGACGCGGGGCCGAGACGATGGCGCGTGCGAGCGCCACACGTTGCTGCTGACCGCCGGAGAGCGCTTGCGGACGGCGTGCGCCGAGACCCGCGAGGCCAACGAGCGCGAGGGCGTCTTCAACGCGCTCGGCGCGCTCATGACGCTTGACGCCGCGCATCTCCAGGGGGAAGGCCACGTTGGCGGCCACGCTCATGTGCGGCCAAAGGGCGTAGTCCTGAAAGACCATCCCGAGGGAGCGCAATTCGGGGGCGTGGCATACGCTGGCGCTGGCGACGACGGTGTCGTCGAAAAGGATTTCGCCTCCGGTGGGCGCAAGCAGGCCGGCGAGCAGTTTGAGCAACGTGCTCTTGCCGCATCCCGACGGGCCGAGCAGGGCGGTCGTGGTGCCGGCCGGGACATCGATGTCGATGCCGTCGAGCACGCGCGCCGCACCGAAGGTCTGGTGCAGCGCGCGCAGCGACACGCACACGCCCGGGCGCGACGGCGTCGTGCCGTCATGCAAAGCGCGAGTGTCGCTCGTCATCAGAACGCGTGCTTGATGCCGGCCATCGTGCCGAACTGGTGCTTGCCGGCAACCACGTTGGTGCCGAAACCGTTCAGGCCGAGGTCGGAGCCGTTGCGGTTCAAGACGTAGCCGAGGTTGACGTAGACATCGGTACGCTTCGAGAAGCTGTAGTCGGCGCTGACCTGGAACGACAGGGGATCGCGGTTCGTACCGTAGAAATCCTGATACATCGCCGTGGCCGAGAGATCGAGTGCCGGCGTGGCGTGCCATGTCGAGCCGACCCAGTAGTAGCTCGACGCTTCCACCGGGCTCTTGTTCAGGGCCGAGAGGTGGATGGCCTTGGCGTTCAGGTAGCGGTAGCCGACATACAGATCGACGCTTTGCAGCGAATACTGCACGGCGGCGGCGATACGGCGATCCATATTGCCTTCATAGCCGCCGACCTTCGAGGTCATGGCGGCGTTCGGCAGGGTCGAGCCGCCGTTCTTCTGATCGTAGGCGATCACAAACGAGAGCGGGCCGCTGGCGTAGCGCAGGCCGGCGTCGACGACTTGCGCGCGACGATTGTCGCCCGGCGTGGTGCTGGCTGCGCCGAAGCTCACGTCGTCGTATCCCTTCGAATACTGGATCATGCCTTCGAAGTCACCGAGTTTGCCGGTGTAGCGCAGGCTGTTGTCCAGGCGATCGGAGAACGCCGTGTCGTGCATCTTGATCGCGTAGACGGCGTTGTTGAGCGGGTTGAACTTGGAAACCCAGTCGAGGAAGACACCGCCCTGACGACCGATGGTGAAAGTGCCGATGTTTTGGTTCGACAGGCCGACGTAGGCGAGACGTCCGAATTCGCGACCGCCCTGAAGCGATTGACCGTTGCCGAGGTTGAAGCCGTTTTCGAGCAGAAACAGCGCTTTGTTGCCGCCACCGAGGTCTTCGGTGCCCTTGAGGCCCCAGCGCGAACCGGCGAGGTTGCCCGAGGTGACGCGCGAGAGGCTGACGGTGTTGCCGGCGGCGTTCTTGTCGGCATTGGTGAGGAATTCGATACCCGAGTCGATCAGTCCGTAGAGCTGAACGTTCGACTGGGCCAGCGCGGGCATGGGCAGACTGCCGGCGAGCGCCAGACAGCACCCTGCCGCCGCGAAGCGGAGGTTGGGTTTCATGACAAGGTCCTCTTTGGGATTAAATTGAGCCGCCAATGTAAGCGGCCAACATGTCGCCAAAATGACAATGACCCGTCATCCGAAAGCGGCGTGGCAGGCGGCTGCCGGGAGGGCGATGCGTGCCGCGCGCGTGATTGATGGTGGGAAGATTGGCAAAAAACGCAAACGTTCCTGCCGGATTCTGCCAAAAGGCAACGCGGATCGCTCGTGGTGTCGTCGTCGCTTATCGCGCGAGGTCGAGCGGGGCCGCGTGGCTCGCGGGGAGGGTGATCGTAAAGCGGGCGCCGCCGAGTGGCGAGGTTTCGACGCCAACGCGTCCGCTGTGCAGCAAGGCGATGCGACGCACGATGGCCAATCCCAGACCGAAGCCGCCCGTCGCGCGATTGCGGCTGCTGTCCAGTCGGTGGAACGGCTCGAAGATGCGTGCCCGCTCCAGTGCGGGAACCCCATCGCCGTCGTCGTCGACGTAAATCACGATCTCGCCGTTTTCGCTCGTCCTGGCGCCGCAAACGATGCGTCGCGTGGTGTGGCGCATCGCGTTACTGAGCAGGTTCTGGACCGCTCGCGCCAGCAGCTTCGGTTCGACGTCGACACGATCGGCCCCCGGCTCTGCGGCAATATCCAGCGCAATCGAGCGCGCCGCCAGCACTTCCGTACAATTCGCCGCCAGACTGTCGAACATCAGTCGCAGCGAGACTACCTGACGCGTTGGCGGCGCTGTGATCTGGTCCAGACGCGCCAGCGACAACAGTTCGGTGACAAGTTCGTCCAACTCCCGTATGTCGCCCTTGAGCGCATCGATCCGGTCGTCCGCATCCGGGTCGTGACGCCGCTGCTGCAAGATCTCCAGCCCGAAATCCAGCCGTGCAATCGGTGTGCGCAACTCGTGCGACACCGCATTGATCATGTCCTTCTGCGCCTTGATGGAGCGCTCGATGCGATCGGCCATCGTGTTGAACACGCGCACCAGCGCCGTCAGGTTGGAGAAGCTCGACACCTTCGCCCGGGAACTGAAATCGCCTTCGCCGAACCGAATCGCTGCCCGGTTGAGCGACTTCAGATCGGACCAGTACCAGCGCACCCACGTGAGGACAGCGATCAGCATCAGTAGCGCCACCACGGCATAGGCAAGGTAGTTGATCTGCTTCATGCTCAGGTCGGTGCCGCTCTCCGACGTCAGAACCCACTGCGAATCGCGCAGGCGCATCGCGTAATGCTCGCCATCGGTGCCGTTGACGATCGGCAGTCCCGCTTCGAGCTCCTTGCGAAGATATTCACGCTCGACCGGAAAGTCCTTGAGCGGTTTGATTTCAAGCTTGTCCTGCGTCTTCGCGGCGAATTCCTCGATGAAGGCGGGCCACTCGGATTCGGGAATGTCGGCCAGCTTCTCGTTGATGAGCCAGACGTAGCCGCCCAATTGCGTCTGCGCCGAGCGGTTCATGGTGTCCATGAACAGATGGCCGAACGTATAGGTGATGATCAGAATCGCGGCGACGACAGAGATGCCGACCAGCGCGTACAACTTCAAAAGCACGCGAAACATGCGTCAACTCTCCCAGGCGGACGGGCTGAACAGATAGCCACGGCCCCAAACCGTCTTGATACGCTGCGGTTCGCCGTCGGTGTCTTCGAACCGCTTGCGCAACCGGTAAATGCCGACATCGACCGTGCGATCGATGCCGTCGAATTCGATGCCGCGCAGTTGCTGGAGAATTTCGTCGCGCGTGACGACCCGCCCCGCACCGCGCGCCAGGATCAGGAGCAGGCTGAATTCGTTCGATTTGAGTTCGACGCTCGCACCGCGCCAGAACACCATGCGGTCACGCGGCACGATCCGCAACTGGCCGAAGGTCAGCCCATCGTCGCTCCCGACGTCCACTTCGGCTGCCGGCAAGGCACGCCGTAACAAGGCGCGCAAGCGCGCCAGCAACAAACGCGGCTCGACAGGCTTGACGACGTAGTCGTCCGCACCGACTTCCAGCCCGGCCACCTGATCGTATGTGTCTTCCCGTGCCGTGAGGATGAGAATCGGCGTAGTGCTGACCGCGCGCAACTGACGGCAGATTTCCATGCCGTCCATGCCGGGCAGCATCATGTCGAGCACCACGATATCGGGAGAAAACGCGCGAAAACGCTCCAGCGCGCGCGAGCCGTCGCCCACCACCAGCACCTCGAAGCGGTAAGCGTGCAGATATTCGGTGACGAGCGCGGCCAGACGCGCATCGTCTTCGACCAGCAAGACACGGTACATGGCCGGTATTCCTTTCCTGTTGTGCGGTGCCGCACAACGCCGGCGGCACTCCGGTGATGGGCATTTTACTGCCCGGCAGCCCCTCCGGGCGGGCGTTTCAAACCTGCGAACAAATGAAAACATTTGTTCACAACTCTCCTAAATCGGATAACAGCCACGCGGCGGCTTCTTTCCTACTATGCGTTCACCTTGCGATCCATTTGCAAATCGCAACGACATCCCCGCCATCGATATTCAACCCTTCACCGGATTTTGTAGGAGTGCCATGAAAAGCCGCCCCGCCAGCCTCGTTCGTTACATTCGTTCGCGTCGGAACGATCGAAACCGCCGTGCTTCGCATCGCCTCGCAGCGGCCGGTGTGACGGGCCTGCTGCTCGCCGGCACGGCTTCGCTGGCGTATGCCGTCGAACCGGCCCGCTACAGCGGCATTCAGCCGGATCAGAGCCTGCCGACCAATGCGTCCGAGAGCGGCTACGAATTCACCATCGGCGGAGGCGTCGGCTATTCCCCGCGCTACATGGGCAGCGACGAGTACCGCGCCACGCCCGCCCTGAACCTCGCGATGCAAACGCCCTTCGGCGTGTTCGTCGGACTGGGCGGTATCGGCTATCGCCTCACGCTGCCGGCCGGCTTCTTCCTGTCGGCCGCGCTGTCGTACGACGACGGCCGCAAAGACCGCGCCAAAGGCCTCGATTCCGGCTCGGACAAGCTGCGCGGCATGGGCGACATCAAGGGTTCGCTCTTCACCACGCTGCAAGCCGGTTACGCCATCGGCGATCTGGCTGTCGTGAGCGTGGCGACCGATATCCCGCTCACGAACCGCGATCGCGGCAACGTCTACCGCTTCGCGGTGGACAGCGTGGTCTACGAGACGCCGACGGATTCCGTCGGTGTGGGCGCTGCGGCGCACTTCGCCAGCGGCAAATACGCACAAACGTATTTCGGTGTGACGGCCAACCAGAGCCTGAATTCCGGCTACCGGCAATACGCCGTCGGCGGCGGTCTTTACGGCGTGAGTCTCACCGCCAACTGGACGCATAAGTTCACCAGGCACTGGAGCACGACGGTCGCGGGCGGGGTGATGCGCTACACCGGCAACGCGTCGAAGAGTCCCATCGTTTTCAACAAGACCAACTACCAGGTCGCCGCCACGCTCGACTATACGTTCTGACGTCGCGGTTTCGTTCTCCCTAGTGTTGCGAGGCCCAAGCCATGCGAATTCTCGTCACCGGCAGTACTGGTTTTGTGGGCGGCGCCGTTGTCGCCCAGCTCCTCAAGGACGGGTTCGGTCCGTCGTTGTTGCTGCTCGTGCGCGCGCGCACCGTCAGCGACGGTCTTGCCCGCGTGCGCGCGGCGATGGACCGTTTCCGTGTCGCGCCCGTGCACCGGCTCGCGCTGAGCGAGGCGAACATCGTGTGCGGGGATCTGGCGCAGCCGGTCACGTTCGACGACGACCCGCGCATGCGCAGCGTCACGCATGTGATTCACGCCGGTGCGATCGCCAGCTTTTCGGCGCATCCGCAGCTCGATGCCGTCAACGTGAGCGGCACGCTGGCGCTGGCCCGTGCGGTGGCGGCATCCCCGGTGCTGGAGCGTTTCGTGCACGTCGGCACGGCGATGGCTTGCGGCAATTCGCTGCGCGGGCGGGTCATGGAGTCGCACGAACTCGCGCTGGCCGATCATCAGGTCGTGGCATACACGGCGTCCAAGGCGGAGGCCGAGCGACGGCTGCGCAAGGAATGGCCGGGCCTGCCGCTGGTAATCGCGCGACCCTCCATCGTGGTGGGCCATACGCGTCTCGGTTGCGAGCCGTCCGGCAGCATTTTCTGGATGTTCCGGATGGTGCAGTTGCTCGGGGCCTTCACGTGCGGACTGGACGACCGGCTCGATGTGGTGCCCGTCGACTACTGTGCCGATGCATTGATCGATCTCGCGTTCCTGCCGCATCTGCGTCACGACCTGTATCACGTGTCGGCGGGCGAGCGCGGTGCGCGTACCATTCGGGAAATCGAGGCGGCGCTGGCGAAAGCGCGTGGCGTTGCCCCGCTGGGCGAGCGCTTCCGGCACATCGGCGACGCCGAGATCGATCGTCTGACGCCCGCACTCGCGCGTCAGGTGGGACATGGCAACAGCCGTCTGATGGCCAAGGCGCTGCGACGCTACGGCGCGTTCGCCGCGCTCGACTACGTGTTCGACAATCGTCGTCTGCTGTCCGAAGGCACACCGCCTGCGCCGGCGGTCACGGACTATCTGGAGGTGTGCGTGCGGTCGTCCGAAGCCACGTCCGTTGCTGAACAAATGGCCTGGGATTTCAAATAGGACCTGAGGCGTCGCCGGCGAAGCATTGTGCGAGAAAGCGCTCGGTGGGACGCGACAGCGCATCCGCATGCGGCACGAGCGCGGTGAGCAGTCGCTTGAGGCCGTGCGGCGGATCGATGCGCACGGCGGCGAGCGCCGCGTCTTCATGGCGCATCGACATCGCCGACACGAAACCCACGCCCATCCCGGCGCGCACCGCTTCCTTGATACTCTCCACCCCTGCCAGTTCGAGCGCCACGCGCGGCGCCAGTCCCGATACCGAGAACGCTCGCGCCACCAGCGCCCGCACGCCGGAGCCCGGCTCGCGCATGATCAGCGCATAGGCGGCGATGGCCTGCAACGACGCGCCTTCCGGCTGCTGCGCAAGCGGATGGTCGGCACGCGCGATGGCGACGATTTCGTCGTCCCGCCACGGCCGCACGGCAATCTCCGGCGACAGCCCCGGCGGCACCGCGCCCTCGATGAACGCCACGTCGAGCTGGTCGAGTTGCGCGACGATCTCGCTGGTATTGCCGTCGATGATGTGAAGCGCTACCGCCGGGTAACGCTGATGGAATTCCGCGATCACGTACGGCAACAGGTAGCTCGCGGGCGTCGTACTGGCGCCGATGCGTAACGCGCCCGTCTCCAGCCCCCGCAGGCTGTCGCGCAGGGCGATGGCCTGACGGTAGTCCTGCCGCAGCTTGTTGGCGTACACCGCCACCTGCTCGCCCACGGCGGTCAGGCGGATGCCGCGACCGTCGCGCCGGTAAAGCGGCTCGCCGAACGACTCCTGCAACAGCCGCAACTGGCCCGAGACCGCCGGCTGCGACAGATGCAACGCCTGCGCCGCGTGGCTGATGTTGCCCAGTTCGGCTACCGTCGCGAAAGTCAGCAATTGGTCCGGCGTCATGGCGTGAAATTATCGGCTGAAGTGATGATTGTCTCTCATCATAGCCATAATTCGGATGATTGGCGCAACGGCAGGGGAACGCTCAGGCGAAGCGTTGCGACGCGATGAGGGATTCGACGGCCTTCCAGTCCGGCGCATGCGCCCCGGTGCGGGTGCAGGCGAGGGCGGCCGCCGCAGCGGCGCGTCGCAGATGATCTTCCACCGGTGCCTGCGGCGCGCGCGCGAGGCTCGCGAGCCAGCCGCCGATGGCGGCGTCGCCCGCGCCGACCGTGTCGGCCACGTCCACGGTGAAGGCGGGCTGGACGCGCGTTGCGCCGTCGGGCGACACAAGTCGCATGCCGCGCTCGCCGTCCGTGAGCAAAACCGTTGCCTGCGGCGCGATGCGACGCACGTGCGCCAGCGCTTCGTCGTCGGTGCGCTTGGGGTACAGGCCTCGCAAATCCTCCACGGAGAGCTTGAGCCACGTGGCGAGCTTCGCCATTCGCGCAAACGTCGCGAAGTAGTCCGGCCCCATCAGATTGCGAAGATTCGGATCGAAGCTGATCGCCACGCCGCGGGCGTGCAATTGGGTCGCCAGATCGAGCAGGGTGCTCGCCAGCGGCTCGCGCACGAGACTGATGCAACCGAAGTGCGCAACGCGGGCGGCGTTCTGCCAGCCGTCGGGCAGGGCGGTCGGATCGAAGGCCAGATCGGCGGCCCCTTCGCCAAGAAAGTAGTACGCGGGGGGATCGTGACGATGGACCACGGCCAGAAGCGGTGGCGCATCGACGGCTTGCACATAGCGATCGTCCAGTCCCGCCGCACGCGTGAGCGCGAGCAATTCGGCGCCGAAAGGCGCGCGTGTGCTGATCGCGCCGCCGTAGCCCGTTGCGACCCCCATCGCGGCGCTCACGCGGGCTACGTTCCAGCAGGCGCCGCCCGCGCGGCTAATCCATCGTCGGCCGGCGCCGTCAGGCCGGCGAATCAGATCGGTGAGGGCTTCGCTGAAAACCACCAAAGCGGGCAGAGACATGATGTAAAGGTCGCGTGACGATCATTCCAGAACGGTCGTCAGCATACCCGGATCCGGGCGCAGCACGCTCGCGTACGCGGCGCTCCTAGACGCCTGCCGCACACCGGGTCCGTTCCCGTCGGCTCCGATAACCGTGGTCGCTAGCCATGACCGATAGTCATACGCCCGGCCGGCGCCCCACGCTCACCGGCTGCGCATCAGCAACGCGATGCCCGCGGCCAGCACCACGAGGTTCACCGCTTTGACGAACTGCTCTCGCGAGAGGCGCAATGTCATGTGCTTGCCGAGCCACATGCCGAGCATCATCGCGGGCACTAGCGAGACAGCGGTGGCGAGCATCGGCGCGTGGGCATAGACCCCGGCGAACAGGAACAATGCGGCGCGCACGAGGGTACTCAGACCGATGAGCGTCGCCTGCGTCACGCGCATCGCCTCGATGCGCTCCAGCCGGCGCGTCAGATAGATGGCGAAGACGAAGCCGCCGCTGCCGAACATCGCGCCCAACATGCCGCCGACGGCACCGAACGGCACCGCCCACGCCTGCGACAGACGCGATTTCGCACGCGGACCGGTCAACGCGAAGACGGCATAAGCGCAGACGAACCACGCGAGCGCACGCAGCAGGACGTCCGGTCGGAGGTGCAGCAGCAGCGCGCCGCCCGCGAGACTGCCGAGCACGATGGCCGGCACCAGACGCCGGAGTTCGTCCCTATCGGCCGCACGGGCGTTGCGCACGACATTGCCCGACGCCGCGCCGAAGTCGAGCAGCGCGAGCATCGGCACGATCTGTGCGACGGGCATCGCGTAAGCGAGGATCGGGCTGGCGACCAGCGCCGTGCCGAAACCGGCAATGCCGAAAATCACATAGGCGACGACCAGCGCTACGCTCATCAGCAGCCAGTGGCCGGGCGTGGGGAGGGCGTCGATCAGCGTGTGGAAGAACGGGGACAGAGCGGCGGACAGCGTTGCGAGCATGAGGAAGGGCAAGCGTTCGAGGGGAAGTTGTGGTGATGCGGGCGGGGGCGGGAAAGCCGGTGGCACGCGGGTTTTCCGTCAGCTTAGGGCCGTGTGCGGGTATCGCGCCAATATAGAATGTGGCGATGTTCGATCTCGAAACGGCATGGTCATGGTGTCGCTGCGGCAGTTACGTTATTTCCTCGAAGTGGTGGACGCAGGCGGTTTCAGCGCGGCGGCCGAACGTCTGTTCGTCGCCCAATCCGCGTTGAGCCGGCAAATCTCGGAGCTGGAGCGGGAATTGCAGGCGGTGCTGCTCGAACGTTCCTCCAAAGGGGTGACGCTCACGCCCGCAGGCCGCACGTTCGTGGGCGAGGCGCGGCGCGTGCTCACCGAACTGGCAGGCTCCGTGGCGTTGACCCGCAGTGTGGCGCGCGGCGAGCAAGGCACGGTGAGGCTGGCGCATTCCAGCTCGGTACCGTTCGTCGGTGCGTTGCCCCCGGCGCTATATGCCCATCTGCAAGCGCATCCCGGCGTGAGCGTCGACATCTCTACGCTGTCGTCAGAACAGCAGCAGGACGAAATCGAAGCGGGACGCATCGACGTGGGGCTCGTGCGCCTGCCGGTGCTGCGCCCGGCGCCGTCGCTCGTGTGCGAGACGGTGGCGCGCGAACGTCTGCTGCTGCTCGTGCCGAAGGCACACGCGCTGGCGGGACGGGCGTCGGTGAGCGTAGCGGCGCTGGCCGCTGTGCCGTTCGTGTCGCTGCCGCACCGTGAGCGCGGCGGGCTGAGCTATCGCGTGGCTCAACTGTGCCAGCAGCACGGGTTTTTCCCCACGGCAGCGGTGGCGACATCGCGCAAGACAACGCTCGTCCATCTGGTCGCTGCCGGATTCGGCGTGGCGATCGTGCCTGAAAGCCTCGCGGCGCTGGCGGGGCCGGACGTCAGCCGCGTCGCGCTCGACGACGCCCATGCCGATAGCGAAGTCGCCTTGCTGCGCCGCCGCGACGCCGGGACACTGGTCGTCGCCGTGGGCGAGGCGTTGCGCCGGGCACTGGGGGGGGCTGATGAAGCCGCCGCTGCGCAGTAAGTCCCGCGTAAGCCTTGCGTGAGAGTGTGGCTCCATCACATCGAAAGCGTCGAAAAAGTGGAGAAAACGCGGGTGACGCGAGGCGAGGGCAGGTAACGCCACCCTCAAGTCCGCCGTTTTTTCTCCCGTTATACTTTTCGACACAAGGGTAACGAGATACCCGAACGTGTGGCGCAGACGTCTACCCGGCGTTTTACGTTTTCCCGTAGTGCCGGCGACCGTCGCGCCCTCGTCATAACAAGCAGATCAGAGATGCGAGGAGACTGACGATGGGGCTATTCACGCGCTCAAGGGGAGCCGCGCAGACCGTCAATATCATGAGCGAGGTGGCCGCCAACGCGGGCACCCTCGGAGTGGAGTTGTGCGATATCGCCGGTAACGTCGACGAAATCGCCGTTCGGATCAAGCGTCAGGCCGAAGTGTTTCAGGAGCTTCGGCGTGCCGCCACCGATACCAGCGAAGGCAATCAACGCATCGCCAGCGCCGCGCGCGAGGCACGTGATGTCGCTGAGCGCGCGAGCGCGGAAATTTCCGCGTCGCGCAGTACGGCGGACGCCTCGCTCGCGTCGATCCACGGTCTTGTCGAAGGGGTGTCGGGCATGGCCGACGAGATATCGGGGCTGCGTGAAGCGCTCGATCACGTGGGCAAAGTGGCCGAAGGGATTTCCGTCATCGCCCGACAGACGAACCTGCTCGCACTGAACGCCGCGATCGAAGCCGCGCGCGCCGGTGCGGCCGGTCGCAGCTTCGCCGTGGTGGCGACGGAAGTGAAGTTGCTTGCCAGCAAGACCGCCGAGGCGACGCAGCAGATCGAGCACACGCTCGCCGCGCTGAGCGAGCGCACCCAGCGTCTCATGCGCGAGAGCAACGCCAACGTGGCACGCGCCAACGACGCCCGCGAAGGCACGCGCGCCATTGCCAGCGTGATCGAGACGGCTGGCGGCGCGCTCGATACGTTCGACCGTCAGGCCGGGCAGATCGCACAGGCGAGCGAGGCCATCGAAAACGAATGCAGCACGCTGGCCGCGCACGTCGATGAAATGGCCGACGGCGTGACGCATTCCGCCGACCACGTCGAGAGTGCCCGCGAGCGTATTAACGGCCTGCTGTCGGTGTCCGAGCATCTGATCGGCCTGATCGCCGAGGCCGATGTCGAGACTGAAGACACGCCGTTCATTCGTGCGGTTCGTCGTGCGGCCAAACAGGTCGGTGAGAGTTTCGAGGCGGCGCTGGCGAAGGGAAAGATCAGCGAGCAGGAATTGTTCGACCGTCGCTACGAGCCGATTCCGGGGTCCAATCCGCAACAGTTGATGGCGCGCTTCACGCGCTTTACCGACGAGACGCTGCCGGCGATTCAGGAACCGTTGCTCGGTATGAACGAGCGCATTACGTTCTGCGCGGCCGTCGATGAGAACGGTTATCTGCCCACGCACAACCGCAAGTTCTCGCAGGCCCCGACGAACGATCCCGTATGGAACGCCGCGCATTGCCGCAACCGGCGGCTATTCAACGACCGCACCGGGGCGGCGGCCGGCCGCAATACCAAACCGCTGTTGCTGCAAACCTATCGTCGCGACATGGGCGGCGGGGAGTTCGTGGTGATGAAGGACGCCTCCGCGCCGATCTACGTGAACGGGCGCCACTGGGGCGGTTTCCGTATCGCTTACCGTGTCGCGCGCTGAGCGTCACACAACGCTTTTGCGGCACAAACGAAACGCGCCGCCGACATTGCCGTCGGCGGCGCGTTTTGCGCTGGACCCGTGACGCGCGTCGCGCGTCGAGCCGTCGTCGATCAATAACCGTACCAGCGGCCATGACGCCAGTAACCGCGACCGTAATAGCCGCCATACGGACGACCGTAATACACCGGCGGCGGGCCATAGTAGACGGGGGCCGGCGCGACGTAGACGGGGGGCGGCGGCGCGACGTAGACCGGCGGAGGCGGTGCCACGTAGACCGGTGCCGGCGCATAGACCGGCGCGGGCGCGATCAGCGGCACGCCGATGCCGATCCCGACCGAGACGTGCGCTTGCGCCGTCCCGACCGCACCTGCGGCGAGCGCGACCCCGGCGATGGCAAGGGCGGCAAACTTGGTTTTCATGACATTTCTCCTGCGGACTTGGCAGCGTACTGATGACAGCGCCCGGACGGCACCATGCCGTTCGACGCGCCTGGTGCCCGCCGGCACCCTGATTCGTCGGATTTCCTAGCTTTTACTTTACTGAAGTTCCGAAACGCGGTCTCGTCGCAATTGTTGCAAAGTATGCGCATTTGACCGGTATGAGGAACGTTCGGGTGTAGAAAAGCGGCCGCCAAACGTGTATATCAGACCACTATTCTATGCAGAATCAACGCTTTGCGCTGGTATCGGTTGACATGGGGCGGTGACGCGGGCACTACGGATACGCGGACGGCGCGCGACACTTGTTACATTCATTTACATCACGCGCTCGGGATGTCGCGCAAAAACAGCGGGCGAATGCCACTTGCGCGACATTCGCCCGTTGCCGACGCTCAGCGAAATTCGCGTGAGACGCCTTCTCCTCCCTGCGAAACCGGTGCCGTTCTTTGGGAAATAACTCGGGTTATTGGTGGTAACGCGTCTTGGCTTCGGCCACGCAGTTGTCCTTGCTGTTGCCGCTCAGGCTGTCGCAACGCTCCATCGCGGCTTTGTATTGGGCCTTGTTGGCGTCGGCGTTGGCATCCTGGCGTGCCGCCATGGTGTCCTTCGACGACTCGCGGCTCGTGCGCATGACCTTGGCGTCGCCGTAGGCCTTCGTCTTGGCGGCGTCGGCGTCCTTCACGCAGACATCCTTGTCGTTGCCCTTCTTGTCGTCGCAGCGCAGCTTGGCGACGCTGTAGTCGGCGTCGGCCTTGGCGACGGCGGCGTCGTAGCGGGCCTTGGGCGTTTGCTTGTAGTCGGCTTCTGCGTTGGCCTTGGCGATCTTCTCCTTGCCCTTCGCATCCTCGACGCAGATCTTCTTCGCGTTGTCCTTCATGTCGTCGCATCGCGCGGCGGCCGCCTTGTAGTCCGCTTCGGCAGCCTTCTGCGCGGCGTCGTAGCGATCCTTGGCGGCAGCATCGGCCGCGCTGGCTGCCGTGGTGCTCAGCATGCCGGCTGCCGCGATGCAGGCGCAGGTCAGGACGTTCATGGCGATTCGATGGTTCATCTCAGAGTCCTCCTTGGCTGGGGATGTGGCGAGCATGAGGCGCGACGCCGCGGCGCCGCGATTCGTGTATTCGGGGGAACGGCGCGCCACGCCGGGGGGGTATCGGCGTGGCGTCGCATTACTTGTTGCGGTCGGCGGCGCCCTGGATGGCTTCGCCGCCCTTCTCGACGTCCTTGCCCGCGCCGTGGATGGTGTTGCAGCCTGCGAGGCCCAGTGCGAAGCCCGAAAGCAGAGCGATGGCGATCAATCGTTTCATTTTGATGTCTCCTTCGAGAGAGGATGTTGTTCGAGGCGCATAGGGCGCGCGAGGGGGAGACCAAGCCCGCCTCCCGGCGAGCATGGTCTGCGTGAGCGACGTTGTGAATGTGACGACGCTAAACCACGCATCGGGCGCTGCGTTGCCCGCTTACCAGAGCTTGTGCTGGTTGTTCCAGGTGTCGACTTCGCGTTCGGCGTCGGCCTTGGCCTTGCCGTAGCGTTCCTGAATCACACCGACGAACTTGTCTCGATTGCCTTCGATCTTCAGCAGATCGTCATCGGTCAGGTTGCCCCACTGCTTCTTCGCTTCGCCCTTGAGTTGGTTCCACTTGCCCTTGATCAGATCCGAGTTCATGACAACTCCTTATCGTGTTGGGTTGGGTTCAGCCCCCGCGCCCGTCGGGGCGGCGGCAGGTGATTCCATGATAGGGAGTGCGAAGTGTTCGCGCTGTCAGCCGCGCTTTCGTCGCGGTGTAGGTGGAGTCGGGTTGCGCTGTCAGTGCATTCCGACCGGCGGGCGCGGGGGCTGGGCTTGCGAGGCGGATGATGTCGACGCGTCGGCCTTGATGCCGTGCGTGTCCAGTGACGATTGCGTCGCGGCGCTTTCGGTGACTTCCGTGGCGATTTCGGGGGCATCCGCCGGATTGCACAGCGGCAGCACCACCTGAATCTCGGTGCCGAGGCGCTGCGGCAAGGAGTGGATGTCGATGCGTCCTCCCTTGGCGGATACGCGCTGGCGCATGCCGAACAGACCGTGCGTCTTGGGTTTGTTGAACTGGTCGCGCGTGAGGCCGATGCCGTTATCGATCACTTCGAGCCGCACGCGCTGATCGTCGCAGGCCAGCGCCACGCGCACCGTCGTCGCGCGCGCGTACTTGCCCGCGTTCGTCAGGGCCTCCTGGGCGACGCGAAACAGCACGATGGCCGTCGATTCCGGCAATGCAAAGTCTTCTTCCGGCAGATCGAGATCGAGTTGCCAGTGCTGTTGGTCGGCGGTCTCTTCGGCGAGCGAGCGCAGTGCGGTGACGAGGCCAAAGTTGATGAGCACCGTCGGGCGCAGATTCTCGATGATGCGGCGCTTCGTCTGAATGCCCGAGTCGAGATTGCGTTGTGCGCGCGCGAGCTTTTCGGCAATGACCGGATCGGCGTTGCGCAGCTTGTGATGCGCCCACGTCACGTCCATTTTGCACGCGGTCAGAATGGCGCCGAGTTCGTCATGCAGTTCGCGCGACAGTCGCGTTTTCTCGTCCTCGCTCACGTTCTGCAAGTGCGTGGCCAGTTCGTCGAGTTGTTCGGTGCGCTCGCGCACGAGCCGGTCCAGATGCGCCTGCTGTTCGCGCAACTGGTCGCGTGCGAGTTGCTCCTGACGCATCTGCTTGCCCAGCGTGCGGAAGAGCATGACGAACAGCAGAATCGTGAGCACCGAGAGCGCGCCGGCGCTGATGGCCGAGATCGCCTGATCGAAGCGTCCGTCGTCCTGCGCCGTACGCGCACGCGCCAGCTCGCGGTTGTAAAGATCGGTGATGCCGGTCTGCACGGGCTCCATCGTGCCGATACCGAGATTGGACGGGGAGAGCGCTTCCTCCAGCGACATCTCGCCCTGCGTGACGGCCGAGCGCGCCGTGTCCATCGCCGTGATGCGCTGGGAGAACACTTTCATGACGCGCGCGAACTCCTGTGTCGCCTGATCGTCTTTCACGTCCTGATAGTGCTGAATGATGAGCGCCGAGAGGTCGCGGATGCGCCGCACCGCCGACAGATACGGATCGAGATAGGCCGGGTTGTTCGTAAGCAGGTAGCCGCGCTGACTGGCCACCACGGTCGAGGTGCGCGCAATGATCTCGTTGAGTTCGTTGGCGGCCATCATGCTTTGCAGCGCGCTCTCGTAGGTCGACGCGAGACGGCGGTGCGCCGATTCCAGCCCGATCAGGCTGCCGACCGTGATGACGATCGCGGCGATCATGGCGATGATCCAGCTTCTGCGACGTAACCAGGACGTGAATCGGGGCATGGGGGAAATGGCGGCCTTGGATGGCGGTGACTGGCGGCGAACGGTGTGTATCGCCGGTGAAATGGCGTTGAGTGGCGTGCGCCGGCATATCTCGACGTGCATCACGCGACGTCAGGTGCTTTGATCATACGGCGAAAACCGCAGGATGCGGGCATTTGTCAGTCAATTCCTACGCAAAAAACAGCGCCGCGCGGGCAGTCCCGTCGGCGGCGTTTTTCTACTATGCATTCAGCGCCCCAGGGTTTGCCCATTGCCAGGGAGTTACTGACCCCCGGTTCGAGCCGACCACGGGGAGCCGGAAAAGTCTCCGGGATACGAGGCAATAAACAAGGAGAACGCCATGCTGAAGTGGGCTTTGTTGTTCGCACTGATCTCGATCGTGGCCGGTCTGTTGGGGTTCACCGGGATCGCCGCCGGCGCCGCCGGGATCGCGAAGATTCTGTTCGTTCTGTTCCTGGTCCTGTTCGTGATCTTCCTGCTGCTTGGACTGACCGTCGCCAAGAAGATCGTCGATTAGCCATCGTCATTCAAGGAGGTTGCGATGCTTCACTATGCCGTCGTTTTTTTCGTGATCGCGTTGATCGCCGCGGTTTTCGGCTTTACGGGAATCGCTGCCGGTGCCGCCGAGATCGCGAAGATCCTGTTCTTCATCTTCCTGGTGATCTTCCTGGTCACGCTGCTCTTTGGGGTCGTCCGACGATAGATAGCGCCATGGCCCGGGGGGCGGCATGAGCTGCCCTCTGTCGCGCCCTTTACCGTAGCCGGCGCCGTCGTCTGTCCGCTGTCGCCATCCCCCGTTTTCTGATGCCCCGAAACCCTGCCACACGCACTCAACCGCTACAGGAGGATTCGCTCATGCATACTGCCAAGCAAGCCAAGCTACACGCCAAGCCCGCCAAGCTCGCGATGACGGGTAATGGTCACAGCCAGCACGCGGGTGATGAATTCGAAATCGACGTTCGCGCCCTGCGCGAGCGTGCCCGTGAGCACCTCGACGAAGGCGCCGTCACCGAGGACTATCGTGCCGACCGCGACGCCGTAGTGCACATGCTCAACGACGCGCTCGCGACGGAACTGGTGTGCGTGCTGCGTTACAAACGTCACCACTTCATGGCCACGGGTATCCACGCCGAGCCTGTAGCGGCCGAATTCGCCGAGCACGCGGCGCAAGAGCAGGATCACGCGGATCGCATCGCAGCGCGTATCGTGCAACTGGGCGGCGAGCCGGACTTTTCCCCGGACAGTCTGTCCGCCCGCAGCCACGCGGAATACGTCAGTTGTAGCACCTTGCGGGACATGATCCGGGAAAATCTCGTCGCTGAGCGTATTGCGATTGAGAGTTACCGCGAGATGATTCATTATTTGGGCGACCGGGATACCACAACGCGTCGCATGCTCGAAGAAATCCTCGCCGTCGAGGAGGAGCATGCCGACGATATGCGAGATCTGCTCGACCGGGAATGACGGGCACGGCGCGCGCCCATGTCGCTCGAGCGCGGCCATGAGGCCGACGGGGACAGTCTCTGGAGCTTAGATGTCACTGACAATAAAAATTCTGATTGCCGACGATCACGCCATCGTTCGTACCGGTTTCAAGCAATTCATCGCCGACGAGTCGGATATGGAAGTGCTGGGCGAGGCCGCGAGCGGAGACGAAGTGATTCGTGCCGTGCGAGACGCCGAATTCGATGTCGTGCTGCTGGATATCGCCATGCCTGACAAGAACGGTATCGACACCTTGCGCGTGATCAAGCAGTTGCGGCCCGAGCAAGGTGTCTTGTTCTTGTCGACCTATCCGGAGGCGCAATACGCGGTGAATCTGCTGCGCGCCGGGGCGGACGGCTATCTGATGAAGGATGCGGCGCCCGAGGAGATCATCCGGGCGATCCGCACGGTGGCGCGCGGTCATCGCTACGTGAGCGAAGTGACGGCGGATCTGCTCGCGCAAAAGCTCGACAAGCCCGTTGACGAACCGATGCACGAGCAGCTCTCGGAGCGCGAGTTTCAGGTGTTCTGCAAGCTCGCGCAGGGGCGCACGCCGACCGAAATCGCCGACGAGTTGCATCTGTCGGTGAAAACCGTGAGCACGTATCGCGCGCGGGTGCTGGAAAAGATGCGTTTGAAAACCAATGCCGATCTGACGCTGTATGCGCTCAAGAACGGTTTGATCAGTTGAGAGAGAGGCTGTCATGTCAACCGGGAACGCGGCAACGCTTACGGGGTCCCGTTTGCCCCTCAAGGTGCTGCTGATCGAAGATTCGGCGGTGATTCGCGAGAGCCTGTCCGAAGCACTCGGATCGACCGGGATGCTGGAGGTCACAGGCGTGGCGGAGACGGCCGATGACGCGGTCCGCACCCTGGAAAACGATTCCTTCGACGCGGTCATCGTCGATATTCAGCTGCGGCGCGGTTCCGGCATGGACGTGCTGTCGTATTTGCACGAGCGGGGCCTGCTGGAAAAGCTCATGGCCATCGTGCTGACGAATTACGCCCTCGCGACGTATCGCAAACGCTGCCAGCAACTGGGCGTGCAGCATTTTTTCGACAAGTCCCTGGAGTTCGACCGGGTCATCGAGGTGCTCGACGAATTTGCGACCGGCCGGCAGGCCTGACAGCCCCCTCTCAGGGGGCATCGATTCTTGACCCCCGGAAATCCATATAAAGAGATCAAATTTTATTATTTTCAACTATTTAGGCGCATGGGCTAGAATGTCGCCTTTGCGCTAAATAGAGTCTTGGCGGCGGCACTGCGGGCGGTTTTGCAGTGAGGCTGCTATTTTTTTGCATGATCGAACTCCAGAACATTACCCAGCGCTTCGCTGGACCCAAGGGGCCGATCGACGCGCTTTCCAACGTCAGCCTGTCGATCAAGCGCGGCGAAGTCTTCGGCATCATCGGCCGGAGCGGCGCCGGTAAAAGCACGCTCGTGCGTGTCATCAACCTGCTGAACCGTCCCAGCGACGGCTCGGTGCGGGTCGACGGTCAGGATCTGACCTCGTTATCGCCTGACGACCTGCGTCAGGCGCGTCGCCGCATCGGCATGATCTTCCAGCACTTCAACCTGCTTAGCTCGCGCACCGTCTATCAGAACGTGGCGCTGCCGCTCGAACTCGCCGGCATGTCGGCCGCCGAGATTCGCGCGAAGGTGCTGCCGTTGCTGGAACTCGTGGGGCTGACCGCACAAAAGGATCGTTACCCCTCGCAAATCTCCGGCGGTCAGAAGCAGCGCGTGGGCATTGCCCGCGCGCTCGCCAGCGAACCGCAGGTGCTGCTCTCGGACGAGGCCACGTCGGCGCTCGATCCGGAGACGACCCGATCGATTCTCGACCTGCTCAAGCGCATCAACCGCGAGTTGGGCCTGACGATCGTGCTGATCACGCACCAGATGGAAGTCATCAAGCAGGTCTGCGACCGCGTCACGGTGCTCGACGCCGGCCGTGTGGTCGAGCAGGGCGCCGTGATCGACGTTTTTCTGCGTCCGCGTCATGACGTCACCCGCGCGCTGATCGGCGATGTGATCTCGCAGGAGTTGCCGGCGGGCGTGCGCGAGCGCGTGGCCTCGCGCATCGGCAACGGCCACGACCATCTCTATCGACTGGCGTTCTCGGGCGCGGGGGTCGACCAGCCGCTGCTCTCCGAGGCGATTCGTCGCTACGAACTCGATTTCAACATCCTGCATGGCCAGATCGACGAGATCCAGGGCCAGGCATTCGGTTCGCTCGCCGTGATGGCGGGCGGCACGCCGGCCCGTGTGGCCGAAGCCATGGCGTTCCTCGCCAGTGAAGGCGTCGTCGTCGAGGAGCTGAGCCATGTGGAGTGAAATGTTCGATCTGTTCGTCTCGTCGTTCTGGGAAACGCTCGTCATGGTCGGGATTTCCGGCCTGATCGGCGCCGTCGTCGGTGTGCCACTGGGTGTGTTGCTGTATCTGACGGACCGCAACGGCGTGTTGCAGAACCTGCCGACCAACCGGATCGTCGGGATCATCGTCAACGCCGTGCGCTCGACGCCATTCATCATTCTGCTCGTCGCCGTGATCCCGTTCACGCGTCTGATCGTCGGTTCGTCCATCGGCACGATGGCGGCCGTGGTGCCGCTCACGATCGCGGCGGCGCCGTTCGTGGCGCGTCTGGTGGAAACGGCGCTGCGTGAGGTCGACCGCGGCCTGATCGAGGCAGCGCAGTCGATGGGGGCGACGACCGGTCAGATCGTCATGAAGGTGCTGTTGCCCGAGGCGCTGCCCGGTATCGTGGCGGGTCTGACGATCACGTTCGTGAGTCTGGTCGGTTATTCGGCCATGGCCGGCGCCATCGGCGGCGGCGGTCTGGGCGACCTGGGGATTCGTTACGGGTATCAGCGCTTCCTGCCGGAAGTCATGATCACCGTTGTGCTGATCCTGATCGTTTTCGTGCAACTGGTACAGACGTTCGGCGACTGGCTGGTACGCCGGCTGAGCCATAAGTAACGACCCACATCACAATGTCGCCGGGCCGACGAGCCCGGCACTCACTCACACACGCGAGGTTTTCTATGCAACGTCGTACGCTATTCAAGCTGCTGGCCGGTGTTGGCGCCGCTACGGTTTTCGCTACGCAATTCGCGGCTCCCGCGGCTGCGGCTGACGCCATCAATCTGAAGGTCGGTGTGACGGGCGGCCCGCACGCCCAGATCTTCGACGAAGTGAAGAAGGTCGCGGCCAAGGACGGCCTGAACATCAAGGTCATCGAATTCAGCGATTACGTGCAACCGAACGCGGCGCTGTCCTCGGGCGATCTGGATGTGAACAGCTACCAGCATCAGCCGTATCTGGACGCCCAGGTGAAGGACCGTGGCTACAAGCTCGAATCCATCGCCAAAACGGTCATTTTCCCGATGGGCATCTATTCGAAGAAGCTCAAGTCGCTGGCCGATCTGAAGACGGGTGACAAGGTTTCGCTGCCGAACGATCCGACCAACGGCGGTCGTGCGCTGCTGTTGCTGCAAAAGCAGGGTCTCATCAAGCTGCGCGCCGACGCAGGCCTGAAGGCAACGCCGATCGACGTGGCCGAAAACCCGAAAAAGCTGAAGTTCGTGGAACTGGACGCCGCGCAACTGCCGCGCTCGCTCGACGACGTTGCCGTGGCCGTCATCAACACCAACTTCGCGATGGAAGCCGGTCTGAATCCGAAGAAGGATTCGATCGCCATCGAAGACGCCAACGGTCCGTACGCCAACGTGCTCGTGATCCGCTCGGTCGACCAGAACAAGCCGTGGGTGGCCAAGCTGATCAAGGCTTACCACTCGCCGGAAGTGAAGGCCTTCATCGAGCAAAAGTTCGGTGGTTCGGTGGTTACGGCCTGGTAATCGCGAACACGTCGGTTCAACGATGTTTCGAGACGACTCGCCGCGCGGCGGCGAGCGGCGCCAAGAACGGCAACGCTTTGCGGCGTTGCCGTTTTTTTCGCGTACGGGCGCCGGATTCGCGTGTGACAAGATGCCGGCACAGGCGTCGTCCCGACAGTTGTGGCGATGCCGGTGCTGTCACGGTTTTGTCAAATAACGGCGATAGCCTGAGCGGCAAGTCAAATAAGGTGCCTGCGGGCGCCGCCACAAGACGCGGATATGGGCCGAAGAGCAGCGACCGCACGCGAAGCACGGGGAACGGGTGAGACTTCATCGGGGCACGATGCCTGCGGTGCGTACGCGTGTGCCCGACAGATGCCCGCACAATGTAAAGCGGTTTGCATGATGCCGGCGCACCGCATCGACCAACGGAGTCTCAGTTGAACCCTCCCCCGCCTGTCGTCACTGCTGGGATACGTCCGCAAGACCGCTTTGGCGCTGCTGTGACGGCGCGCGATGCGCATTCGCCTTCCACTGTCCCGACTGCTCCGACTTCCCCCGCCTCCCCGATCGCTTCCTCTGCCCCGCCGGCGTCTGCCGTCTCGTCTGCAACGCCTTACGTCGAGCCCGACGAGGCGTCGCTGCTGGCCGAGCTTTGCGAAGGCATCGGCCTGACCTGCGTCTTTCAGCCGATACTCGATTTCCGGACCTCCGAAATTGCCGGTTACGAAGGGCTCGTGCGTGGGCCGGCCGGCACGTCGATCCACTCGCCGATGGCGCTGTTCGCCGCCGCGCGCCGCCATGGACTGCTCGGACCGCTCGAACTCGCGTGTCGACGTACCGTGCTGCGAGGGTTCGTCGAGCAGGATCTGCCCGAGCGTCTTTTTCTGAACATCGGTCCCGTCACGCGGGCGTTGCCCGGTGGCGGCGTGAGCGAATCGCTCGGGCTGGACGAGACGTTCGCCATGCTCCAGTCGTTTCGGCTCCCGCCCGAGCGCGTGGTGCTCGAACTCACGGAACACGCGCCGACACTGGATCTGGCGAGCACGCGGGCGTCGTTGACGGCGTATCGCGCGCTGGGCTTCGAAGTGGCGCTCGACGACATGGGCGAGGGCTACGCGAGTTTGCGGCTGTGGTCGGAATTGCGGCCCGATTACGTGAAGATCGACCGGCACTTCGTCGACGGCATCGATACCGACACCCTGAAACTTCAGTTCGTGCGTTCGATGCGTCAGATCGCCGAGACGAGCGGCACGCGCGTGATCGCCGAAGGCATCGAACACGCCGAAGAACTCCAGGTCGTGCGCGATCTGGGCATTTTCCTCGGGCAGGGATACTTCATCGCGCGCCCCGAAGCGCAGCCGCAACGGGCGATCACGGCGAATGTGCAGGAGGTCGTGAACGAGCGCCGCGCTTACGTGCATCAGCAACCGAGCCAGTTGGGCGCTGGCAATGTGACGCTCGAGCGCATTGCGTCTTATGTCGCGCCGGTCTCGCCGGACACGCGCAGCGAGGATGTCGTCGCCCGTTTCGAGAGCGATCCCGCACTGGAAGTGCTGCCGGTGGTGGAGCGCGAGCGCGCCGTGGGGCTGATCGGGCGCGCCTCGCTGATCGGCCGGTTCGCGCGACCGTTTACCCGCGAACTTTACGGACGCAAACCCTGCTCGGCCGTGATGGAGCCGCGTCCGCTGACGTTCGACAAAGCCGCGCGCGTCGAGGATCTGAGCCGGATGATCGCGGAAGGGGCCAGCCGTCAGATTGCGGCAGGGTTTATCGTGACGGATCAGGGGCGCTATTTCGGTGTCGCGCAAGGGCACGCCCTGATGCGCCACATCACCGATATGCAGCTCGATGCGGCGCGCTATGCCAATCCGCTCACGCTGCTGCCGGGCAACGTGCCGATCGACGACTATATGGACCGCATGATCGGCGAGCGGCAGTCGTTCCACGCGTGTTATGTCGATCTGGATAACTTCAAGCCGTTCAACGACGTGTTCGGCTATCGGCGTGGCGACGATCTGATTCAACTCGTCGCCCGCGTGCTGATGGCGGTGCGCAATCCCGAGCGCGATTTTCTCGGGCATATCGGTGGTGACGATTTTCTGATTCTGTTCCGCAGCCCCGATTGGGAAGCGCGTTGCCGCGAGGCCCTCACGCGTTTCGGCGAAGCGGTGACGGAATACTTCCATCCGGATCAGATCGCGGCGGGAGGGTTCGAGGCGGAGGATCGTCGCGGGATGGTCATCTTCCATCCGATCACAAGTCTGTCCATCGGTGTGGTTGCGGTGACGCCGGAGAGCTTCCCCTCTCATGTCGAAGTCTCGGCTGCCGCTGCCGACGCCAAGAAGATGGCCAAGCGCGCGCTGGGCAACAGCTTGTTCATCGAGCGCCGGCGCGCGCATCGGTAAAGCAACTCACGCGGTTGTCGTCGGCCATGAAAAAGCCCGCCGGTTGGCGGGCTTTTCGTTGCGTGATGTTGCGTGATGTCGGGTGATGTCGGGTGATGTCGGGTGATGTCGGGTGATGTCGGCCCGACGCCCGATGCTCGGCGGGCGCAGTGCATCAGCGGATTCAGTGCGAGAGTGCGGGCATGCCTTCCATGCTGGCCGCGTCCTGATCGCGCTCTTCCGACAGGTACGGCGTGCGCCAGCCGGCTCTCACGCCCCAGTGGTAGAACGCCAGCGACAGCAGGGCGACGATCGCCATGTCCCAGCCGTAAGACAGCAGCCCGATGCCGCCGAATTCCTTGCTGCCGATGTACGAGCACAACGCCATGCACGGCAGGTAGCCGATAAGCCACCACGACGCCTTGAGGTCGCGACCGAACCCTTGCCACTCGTCCTTGGCCTGATAGTAGAAGTAGACGGGCAACGCGACGACCACGAGCACGATGATCTGGCCGGTCAGCGGCCAACGCGCCCAGTACAGGATGAGCGACGCGCACACGAACGCGAACGGCGCGATCAGCGACAGCCCGCGCAGACGCAGCGGACGGTGCATGTCCGGCGCCGAGTAGCGCAGCGCCATCACGCTGATCGGGCCCGTCAGATACGAGATGACGGTCGCCACCGAGATCACGGCGGCGAGCGAGTCCCAGCCGCGGAAGAAGAACATGAAGACGAACGAGATCGCGAGGTTGAACCACATCGCCTGGCGCGGCACGCCGTACAGCGGATGCACGCGACCGAAGATCGCCGGCAGCGTGCGGTTGCGCTCCATCGCGTAGATCATGCGGCTCGTCGTGGCCATATACGTCGTGCCGGTGCCGCTCGGGCTCAGGAACGCGTCGAAGTACAGCACGATCGCCAGCCAGTTCAGGCCGAGCGCGATCGCCAGTTCGGCGAACGGCGAGCTGAAGCTCACCATGTGCCAGCCGCCGGCCAGTTGTTCGGGCGAGAGCGCACCGATGTAAGCCACTTGCAGCAGCACATAGATGACGGTGGCGAGCAGGATCGAACCGACCACGGCAAACGGGATGCTGCGCCCCGGATCGCGCGCTTCACCCGCAAGGTTGACCGGACTCTGAAAACCGTTGAACGCGAACACGATGCCCGAAGTGGCGACGGCGGTCAGCACGGCCGACATGCCGTTCGGCGCGAAACCGCCGTGCTCGGCGATGTTGAAGTTGTCGGCATGGAAGCCGGCGATCATCAGTCCGGCAATCGTCAGGGCCGGAATGGCGAACTTGAACAGCGTGATCGCCGTGTTGGCGCGGGCGAACAGCTTCACGCCCCAGTAATTCAGCATGAAGTACACGATCACGAGCAAGGCGGACAGCGTCAGACCGCTGGTGGTGAGCGTGCCGTCCACGAACAGCGCGTGCGCCCAGTCGTACGGCCATGTGCTCATGTATTGGATCGACGCTTCGGCTTCGATCGGAATCACCGAGACGATGGCGATCCAGTTGGCCCAGGCGGCGATGAAACCGACAAGGCTGCCATGCGAGTAACGCGAATAGCGGACCATGCCGCCCGACTCGGGGAACATGGCGCCGAGTTCGGCGTAAGTGAGGGCGATGGCCAGAATCACGACGGCGCCGATGAGCCAGGCGAGCAGGGCGGCGGGACCTGCGATCTTGGCGGCTTTCCAGGCGCCGAACAGCCAGCCGGAGCCGATGATCGAGCCGAGGCCGGTCAACATCAAAGCGAACGGCCCGATGTTGCGCATGAGGGATGGGTTGTTGTCCATTGCTGTCTTCTCCACGCCCGGGGGGTGCAAGCGGCGCTCCCGTGAGATGGGGTGGCACGTTGCGCGAGGGCGGACACGCCGGCAGGCCATTCGCCATCACAAGGAGCATGACGGCGCGGGGGTAGCGCTGACGGACGCGACTTCTGTTGATCGGCTTCGCGAAAAACTACCGGCTTCCGACATTGCACCGCAGGGGGCATGTGGCACCCGGAATTGGGGTCGGGGTCGCCGTTCGCGAAAAAAAGCGCGATTCTACCCGAGCCGACGGGGGTGTGTGGGACTTTGTAACACTTTCTCAATGACATCCCGTTCGCCGACGTTAGGTCAAAATGGGCGCAAGCCAGTCACGGCGCGGCTCGCGCCGTGAGAATCCCACTATTACAAATTGTTAAAGGGTCAGATAAAACTCAGATGCCGGCGAGGCACAGATACTTCAGTTCGAGGTACTCGTCGATGCCGTATTTCGACCCTTCACGCCCCAGCCCCGACTGCTTGACGCCGCCGAACGGGGCGACTTCGTTCGAGATCAGGCCGGTGTTGATGCCGACCATACCGGCTTCGATGCCCTCGGCCACGCGCCAGACGCGTCCGACGTCGCGGGCGAAAAAGTAAGACGCCAGCCCGAAATCGGAGGCGTTGGCCAGCCGGATGCCGTCCGCTTCGTCCTTGAACCGGAAGACAGGCGCGACGGGCCCGAACGTCTCTTCCTGCGCGACGAGCATGTCGGCGCTGGCGTCTGCGACCATGGTCGGCTCGAAGAAGCGGCCATGCAGCACCTTGCCGCCGACGGTGACGCGCCCGCCTTTGGCGATGGCGTCCGCCACATGGCGCTCCACCTTGGCGACGGCGGCGTCTTCGATCAGCGGGCCGATCACGACCCCTTGATCGAAGCCGTTGCCCACGCGCAGCTCGCTCACGGCGGCAGTGAGCTTTTCGACGAAGGCGTCGTAAATCCCATCCTGTGCGTAAATGCGGTTCGCACACACGCACGTCTGGCCGGCATTGCGGAACTTGGAGGCGATGCAGCCTTCGACGGCGGCATCCACGTCGGCATCGTCGAAGACAAGGAACGGCGCCAGGCCACCCAGTTCGAGTGCGACTTTCTTGAGGGTCGATGCGCACTGCGCCATGAGCTTCGCGCCCACGGCGGTCGAACCGGTGAAGGAGAGATGGCGCACCCGCGGGCTGGCGGTGAAGACGTCACCCACTTCGGACGAATTTTTCGACGTCACCACGTTGAAGACACCCTTCGGCAGCCCCGCGCGGTCGGCGAGTTCCGCGAGCGCCAGCGCCGAGAGCGGGGTGAGGCGAGCGGGCTTGACCACGATCGTGCACCCGGCCGCAATGGCCGGGGCGATCTTGCGGGTGATCATCGCAATGGGGAAGTTCCAGGGCGTGATCGATGCGCATACGCCGATGGGCTGTTTGAGCACCAGCAGGCGTTTGCCGCCCTCGGGCGAGGCGAGCACGTCGCCGTCGATGCGTTTGGCCGCTTCGGCGAACCACTCGATGAACGACGCCCCGTAGGCCACTTCGGCTTTGGCTTCTGCGAGCGGCTTGCCTTGCTCGGCGGTCATGATGGCGCCGAGATCGTCCTGCGCCTGCATGATGAGATCGAACCAGCGGCGCAAAATGCGCGCGCGCTCCTTGCCGGTCGTGCTGCGCCATGCCGGCAGCGCGGCCTCGGCGGCGACCAGGGCACGCTCGGTTTCCTTCGCACCGAGGTCGGCGACATGCGCGATCTCGGCGTCGGTGGCCGGGTCGCTGACGACGAAGGTGGCGCGGGAGTCGGCGTGCGTCCAGTCACCGTCGATGTAGGCGTCGGATCTGAGCAGTTCGG
The DNA here is from genome assembly GCF_902459655.1 of Pandoraea anhela. GTDB lineage: Bacteria > Pseudomonadota > Gammaproteobacteria > Burkholderiales > Burkholderiaceae > Pandoraea > Pandoraea anhela. Next base: position 162,935 of record NZ_CABPSB010000007.1, on the reverse strand, counting down.
GGTCGTTCAGGCGGGCCAGCGCGGGATGCGGCCTGGCGGACGAGTGGGATTGCCGGGAGGTATGGGACGGGCGGGATGATGACACGATCGGCTCCTTTCGATGGCCGCGAGGCGCGCTCCGGGGGGAATGCGTCGCGCAGGGGACGGAAATAGCAACGAAAGCGGAAGAAACGACATCGTTTGACCTGTCCGTCGGGAGCCGGCTGGCGTCTACGGCGCGAGGGACCGGGATCTCCCGCGCCGGTAGCACCCATGAAAACGCCGGCAGCCTGACGGCCGCCGGCGTTCGGCATGGCAGCGGATCGTGATGCCGGTTTTACAAGCCGAGATCCTTGTATAGCGCTGCCATGCGAGCGTCCACGTCGGCGGTCATTTCAATCGGACGCCCCCACTCGCGCGAAGTTTCGCCCGGCCACTTGTTGGTCGCGTCGATCCCCATCTTCGACCCCAGCCCGGCTGTGGGCGAGGCGAAATCGAGATAGTCGATCGGCGTCTGGTCCACGAGCGTCGTGTCGCGTGTAGGGTCCACGCGCGTGGTGATCGCCCAGATCACCTCCTTCCAGTCACGAATATCGACGTCTTCGTCCACCACGACGATGAACTTCGTATACATGAACTGGCGCAGGAAGCTCCACACGCCGAACATCACGCGTTTGGCGTGTCCCGGGTACGCCTTCTTCATCTGGACGATGGCCATGCGGTAACTACAGCCTTCGGGCGGCAGATAGAAGTCGGTGATTTCGGGGAACTGCTTTTGCAGCAGCGGCACGAACACTTCGTTCAGCGCGACGCCGAGCACGGCCGGTTCATCGGGCGGTTTGCCCGTATATGTCGAGTGATAGACGGCGTTACGACGCATCGTAATGCGCGCTATCTTGAACACCGGGAACCACTCCTGCTCGTTGTAATAGCCGGTGTGGTCGCCGTACGGGCCTTCGAGGGCATGTTGATATGCGGCGCTCGCGCCACGCGATGGCGCGGGCGGTGCACCTTCGGGCACGACGGGCGGCTGTTCGGCGGGATAAATGAACCCTTCGAGCACGATCTCGGCGCGCGCGGGAACGCGCAGCGATTCCAGTCCCGGCGTGACGCACTTCGCCAGTTCGGTACGGCTGCCGCGCAACAGGCCGGCAAATTGATACTCGGACAAGGTGTCGGGCACAGGCGTCACGGCGCCCAGCATCGTTGCCGGGTCGGCGCCGAGCGCTACGGCGATGGGGAACGGCTTGCCCGGATTCGCCTGGGCGAACTCGCGGAAGTCCAGCGCCCCGCCGCGATGCGCGAGCCAGCGCATGATGACCTCGTTGCGGCTGATCACCTGCTGGCGGTAAATGCCAAGGTTCTGGCGCTTGCGATGCGGCCCCTTCGTGATCACCAGACCCCACGTGATCAGGGGGGCGGCGTCGCCGGGCCAGCAGCTCTGGATCGGCAGACGCGAGAGATCGACATCGTCCCCCTCCCAGACGATTTCCTGGCACACCGGACTGCTCACCTCCTTGGGCGCCATGTCCCACACGGCCTTGGCCATGCCGAGCAACTTGCCGGCATCCTTCAGCCCACGCGGCGGTTCGGGTTCCTTCAGCGTCGAGAGAAGGCGTCCGATATCGCGCAGGGAACTCAGCGCATTCTCCCCTTGCTCGACGCCCATGCCGAGCGCCACACGTTCAGGGGTGCCAAACAAGTTGGCGAGCACCGGCATGTCGTAACCGGTCGGCCGCTCGAACCAGAGGGCCGGGCCCCCCGCTTTGAGCACGCGATCGGCGAGCGCAGTCATCTCCAGCACCGGCGAGACCGGCACGTCTACGCGACGAAGCTGGCCGGATCGCTCCAGTTGCGCGGTGAAGTCACGAAGATCGAGATATTTCATGAAACAAACCGTTACCAAAAAATTTTACGAAATTCATACGCCCGGGGTAAACGGTCGTTTGAAATCGATGAATGTCGGGGGAACACCCTTGTAAACGCGGGGCGGGGCAGGGCATTTTACCGGTCAGGGCGTTCGAACGTCACGGCAAAACAGCCGTTACAAATTACTTTTAGTAATGATTTTCACTAATAATAGTATTGACGGTTTATATATCACTGCTACAATCCGCCCGTTGAATCCAGAAAGGCGGCTTCGATGACGGGTAGGCCGACCCGCTCAAGCTTAGCGACAACTACAACATCGACGTGGATTTTCAGTGGCTGGTTTTCTCGCCGAGGTCGGGAAACCAGTGTTTTAGGAAGCAGCGCGAGCGATAGCTCGTCAGCGCCGAAGACCTGAACAGGTCGGCGCGCTGCGGCGGTAGCGGCATCGTCCATGACAAACACGATGCACCGCCTCGTTCCATATGCCGTAAGTAAGCGCTTCACGGGATGCCTGGCGGGCATACCGGCTTACTTCCTTACGCCCCGGGGCCACCCCGTGGTGACGGCGTAACCGGAGTACGTAGTATGAAGAAGTCTGGTTTATCACCCTGGCTACTGGCCGTGTTCGCTGCGCTTCGCGCACGCGGTGCGGCAACGGTAGCCTTGGCTCGCCGCGATTGGCGTCGCCTTGCATGGCACGGCGGTCGTGTTGGACTGTATACGTCCAGCGCGGTCGGTCTGGTTGCCGTGGTCGGCACGCTGGCGTTGTGGGCCCGACCGACGTGGCGTGCCGATCTGGCGTCGCGCGTGGGTCCGCTGCTTGAGGCAGCCACCGGTTCGGCCAATGCGGCCGGCCAGGGCGCCACCGGCGGCGCGCTTGCACAGGGCACACCGTCGGATTCGACGATGATGGCGCAAGCGGCGCAGCACGTGCCCTCGGCCGCTGTCCTCGCGGCTTATATTCCGAACCAGCGTGTCGCCGCCGATGCGCGCGCGACCAAGGTACTCGATACGCGTGAGCAGATCGCGGTCGCCGACTATCTCGCACGCCGCTATCGCGTGGCGGGCGACGTGACGGGCAACCTCGTGCGCGCGGCATATTCGACCGGCAAGGAAGTCGGCCTCGATCCGCTGCTGTTGCTCGCCGTAATGGCGATCGAATCGGGTTTCAACCCGTATGCGGAGAGCACCGTCGGTGCGCAGGGCCTCATGCAGGTCATGTCGAAGGTGCATCAGGACAAGCTGGAATACTTCGGCGGTCCGGAGGCGGCGCTGCATCCGCTGGCCAACATCAAGGTCGGTGCGCTGATCCTGAAGGAATGCATTGCACGCGGCGGTTCGCTCGCCGGTGGTTTGCGTCTGTATGTCGGATCGACCAGCGCCGGCGACGGCGGCTATGGCGCGAAGGTTCTCGCCGAGCGCGATCGTCTGCGTGGCGTGTCCATGGGACGTAAGGTGTCGCCGAACGAGCCGCAAGCACCGGTGATCGTCAGCTCGGCCAAGCCGGTGGCGAAGCCGGTCTCGAGCGGCAAGTCGGATGCCTCGACGGAATCGGCGCCTGCGCCGGCAGCGTCGACGTCGTCGGGCAAGGCGGCTGCGGCCACCAAGCCGCTGGAAGCGGACGACAGCACGGCGGCCTGATCGGCCTGCGCGGCCCTGGCGGCCAACGACCTCGCGTGACGCGCCACGGCCGGCGCGTCCATCGGCCAGCGATGCTATCTATATAGAGAGGCGTCGCAACAGCCAACAAAAAACCCATCGAAATCGCTTCGATGGGTTTTTTGTTGGCGCCTGGCAGGCGAGCGAGTATCCGGGAAACTTTGAAATGCAGGCACAGGCTCAGCCCGCTGCGAACACCTTGCCGATTCGGTCCATGGCCTCGCGCAATTGTTCGAGCGAGGTAGCGTACGAGAGACGGATGTATTGACGCGGTTCGGCAAAACCGAAGTCGAGACCCGGCACCAGCACGACGTCTGCCTGCTGAAGCAGCGATTGCGTCAGACGGTCGCTGTCGCCCGCATCGGCGTGAGCGACGCCGGCGCAATCCGCGTAGACATAAAACGCGCCGTCCGGCATCACCGGCACCTTGAATCCCAGACGTTCCAGCGCCAGCACGACGAAGTCGCGTCGTTGACGGAATGCTTCCTTGCGTTGCTCGTAGATAGCCAGCGTTTCCGGGAGGAAGCACGCCGTTGCCGCGTGTTGCGCAACGGCGGACGGGCAGATGAACAGGTTCTGCGCGAGCTTCTCGAACGTCGGCACCATCGAGGGCGGCACGACCAGCCAGCCGAGACGCCAGCCCGTCATGTTGAAGTACTTCGAAAAGCTGCTCACGACCAGCACGTCGTCACCGAAACTCAGCGCGGTGGTGGGCTTTCCGTCGTACGAGAGGCCTTGATAGATCTCGTCGACGAGCGTGAAGCCGCCGCGTGCCCGCACCGTCCGCACGATACGGGACAATTCCTCCGTCTCGATGGATGTGCCGGTCGGATTCGACGGCGAGGCAAGGAGCACGCCCTTCGTCTTCGCTCCCCAGTGCGATTCGATGCGCTGCGCGGTGAGCTGGAAACGCTCGGCCGGCCCTGACGGGATCAACACGGGCTTGCCGTCGAACGTCGAGACGAAGTGGCGATTGCACGGATAGCAGGGATCCGGCATCAGCACTTCATCGCCCACGCCTACGAGCGCCGCACAGGCCAGCACGAGTGCAGCCGATGCGCCTGCCGTCACGACGATACGCGACGGGTCGACGTCCACACCGTAGAAACTCCGGTAGTAGCCGGAGATGGCCTCACGCAGCGCAGGAATGCCCATCGCGCCGGTGTACTGCGTGCTTCCGTCGCGCATGGCTTTCGCCGCCGCCTCGATCACCGCTTCGGGTGCTGTGAAGTCGGGCTCGCCGATCCCCATATGGATCACGCGGTGCCCCGCCTTCTCGCGTAGCGCGGCCTGCTTGGCCAGCTCCATCACGTGAAAGGGGGCGATATCGTCGACACGTTGCGCCAGCGTGAGCGCGGGAGCGAGATTGGGCGTGCGATCCATGGGGGCGGGGGGAGGGTTGTCCAGATGGATTGGGATATCAGGCGCTCTTGCCGCGACCGCCGTTGCGATTGGCGGCGACTTCCACCGGGCGGACTTCCGCGGCGAACTTGTCGAGCACGCCGTTCACGAAACGGTGGCCGTCCGGGCCGCCGAACGTCTTCACGACTTCGACTGCCTCGTTGATCACCACACGATAAGGCACGTCCTGAAGGTGAATCAGTTCGTACGCGCCGGCGATCAGTGCGGCATGTTCGATCGGCGACAACTGCGCCGCCGGCCGGTCGAGATAGGGCTGGAGTTGCTGCGACAAGGCGTCCGCCTCGCGGATGCTGCCGTACAGCACAGCTTCCAGGAGGACCTGATCCGCCTTGTCGTAGCCGGGGGTGGAGCGCAGGTGAGCATCGATCTCACTCGCGTGGCCGCGCGAAATCAGCCATTGATACACTCCTTGCAGCGCGAATTCGCGCGCGCGGCGCCGTGCACTCTTCATTACCGATCTTCCTCTTCTTCGTCTTCGTCTTCATCCGATCCCTCGTCGCCACTGAGCATGTCGATGGCTTCGAGCAGATTGGCCATTTCCACCGCCACGCGGGCCGCATCGCGACCTTTCTCGGCGGCGCGCACTTCGGCTTGTTCGTCGTTTTCGGTCGTGAGCACCGCGTTGGCGATGGGGATGCCGAAATCGAGGCCGATGCGCGTGATGCCGGCGCCGCTTTCGTTCGACACCAGCTCAAAGTGATACGTCTCGCCGCGGATTACCGCGCCGAGCGCGATGAGCGCGTCGAACTGGCCGCACTCGGCCATCTTCTGCAAGGCCAGCGGAATTTCCAGTGCGCCGGGCACGGTCACGAGCAACACGTCTTCGCCGTCGACGCCGAGGCGTTCGAGTTCGGCGACGGCGGCTTCACGCAGCGCCGCGCAAACGGCGTCGTTGAATCGTGCTTGCACGATGCCCACGCGCAGGCCTACACCGTCGAGTTCCGGCTGGTATTGTCCGATTTCCATAATGGGCTTCCTCAAAAAAGTACCGTCCAGGCGGTGCGGCCAACGTTGTGCCGGCACGCCCGAGACAGGCAATGCTCGGCAAGATGACGCCCCGTCTGCATTGGACGAGGCATCGATACGGGGTATAACTCAGGCTGATTCGGCACCGGGCATCGGTTGGAAACCGGTCACCTCGAGGCCATAACCTGCCATGTTGGGAATCTTGCGTGGACTCGACAGCACGCGCATTTTACCGACGCCCAGCTCACGCAGGATCTGTGCGCCGACACCGTGCGTACGGAAATCCACCGGGCGGCGCTTGGCGCGGGCCGCTTTCTCGGTTTCGTCGAGCGCCTCGAACTGATTGAACAGATGCTCGGGCGTTTCCACGCAGTTGAGCAGCACGACCACGCCCTTGCCGGCGTCGGCAATCGCCTGCATCGCCCCGGCGAGCGTCCACGAGTGGGTGGACACGCCGGTTTCGAGCAGATCCATGACCGACAGCGGCTCGTGCACGCGCACCAGCGTCTCCTCGTCGGGCGACGGCGCGCCGCGCATCAGCGCGAGGTGCGGATTGCCGCTCGGCTTGTCGCGATACAGCGTTGCCTGGAACGGGCCCCATGCCGTTTGCATTTCGCGCGACGCCACCGTCTCGATCATCGATTCGGTGCGGCTGCGGTAGTGGATCAGGTCCACGATCGTGCCGATCTTGATGTTGTGCTGCTCGGCGAACTCCAGCAACTGCGGCAGACGCGCCATGGTGCCGTCGTCGTTCATGATTTCGCAGATGACGGCCGCAGGCGTGAGGCCTGCCATCGCCGTGAGGTCGCAACCGGCTTCCGTGTGACCGGCGCGCACCAGCACGCCGCCCGGTTGCGCCATGATCGGGAAGACGTGGCCCGGCTGGACGATGTCTTCCGGACGCGCATCGCGCGAGATCGCCGTTTGCACCGTATGCGCACGATCGGCGGCGGAGATGCCCGTCGTCACACCCTCGGCCGCTTCGATCGACAGCGTGAACGCCGTGCCGTATTGCGTGCCGTTGCGATACGTCATCAGCGGCAGGTTGAGCTGTTTGCAGCGGGCTTGCGTGAGCGTCAGGCAAATCAGGCCACGGCCGTACTTCGCCATGAAGTTGATGGCCTCGGGCGTTGCAAATTCGGCTGCCATGACCAGGTCGCCTTCGTTTTCACGATCTTCCTCGTCGACGAGGACTACCATGCGGCCGGCCTTCAGCTCGGCAATGATTTCTTCTGTAGTGGCCAACGGCATAGGGGCGACGCGGGGCTGAATTTGGAAAGGCTCTATTCTACGCCAAGCCGGTGCACGCCTGCGCCCGATCTGGGGCTTCGACCTAAGGAAAAAGCATCGATACAAAGGTATTGACCTAAGTAATGAGGGCGCCTATAGTTAGGCGTATGGCTAACCAATCCATCCCTCTCGATCGTATCTTTCAGGCGTTGTCCGATCCGACACGGCGTGCGGTCGTCGAGCGCCTGACATTGGGCCCGGCGTCGGTCAGTGAACTGGCGCGTCCGTTCTCGATGGCGTTGCCGTCGTTCTCGCAGCATCTGAATGTGCTGGAGGAGAGCGGGCTGGTCGTCTCACGGAAAACGGGGCGGGTGCGGACCTATGCCCTGGAGACGCAGACGCTGGCGGGCGCACAGGATTGGCTCCAGTTGCAGCGCGACAAGTGGACGCGCCGCCTCGATCAACTCGATGACTATCTATTGCAGATGAAGGAGACGTGAACATGAGCCTCGCAAAGCAAGCCACGCTTTTCTCGGTCGACCCGAAGCTGGATCTGGTGCTGGAGCGTTACGTCGATGTGCCGTGCGAGCGCGTCTGGGCGGCATGGACGCAACCTGAGCATCTCAAGAAGTGGTTCACCCCTGCGCCATGGCAGACGGTGGAGTGCGAGATCGATCTGCGTCCGGGCGGACGCTTCCACACCGTGATGCGTTCGCCCGAAGGTCAGCAGTTCCCGAACGTCGGTTGCTATCTCGAGGTCATCGAGAACTCGCGTCTGGTCTGGACCAATGCCGTGCTGCCCGGTTTTCGTCCGGCGCCCGCGCCGGAGGCCGAGCATGGCGGTTTCCCGTTTACGGCCGCCGTGCTGATGGAAGCGCAAGGCAAGGGCACGCGCTACACGGCGATTGCGATTCACGGTAACGAGGAGACCCGCGCGCAGCACGAAGCGATGGGCTTCCACGACGGCTGGGGCAAGGCGCTCGATCAGTTGGTCGGCCTGATGAAGTGACGAGTACGGCGACACGGTGACACGGCGGCACGGTGTCGTCGGCTCAAGAAAAAAGGGATGTGCCCGAAGGCACATCCCTTTTTTTGCCTCGCGGCAACGGCTGCCGACGAGCTTCCCGAATGTCGCGAACGCCACGGACACCGTGTTGGCAACGTCGCATGACAGGATCGCCAACGCGCTGCCGTGTCGGCGATACCTGCGACTGACTTACGCGCCCAGATAAGCGCGCTTGATGTCGTCGTTGGCGAGCAGGTTGTCGGCCGAATCGGCCAGCACCACACGACCGGTTTCGAGCACATAGCCCCGATCGGCCACGTGTAGCGCCTTGTTCGCGTTCTGCTCGACCAGAAACACCGTCACGCCTTCTTCACGGATCGCGCGAATGATGTCGAAGATCTGTGCGATGACGAGCGGCGCCAGACCGAGCGTCGGTTCGTCGAGCAACAGCAGACGCGGACGGCTCATCAGCGCCCGCCCGATCGCCAGCATCTGCTGCTCACCGCCGGACATCGTGCCCGCGCGCTGCTTGCCGCGTTGCGCGAGTCGCGGGAACAACTTGAAGACGTGGTCCATGCCGGCATCGATTTCGTCGCTGGACGCGAAGAAACCGCCCATCTTCAGGTTCTCGATGACGGTCAGGCTCGGAAACACGCGACGCCCTTCGGGCGAAATCGCCAGCCCCATGCGCATGATTTCGTGCGTGGGACGCGCCGTAATGTCGTTGCCTTCGAACAGCACGCGACCGCTCGACGCGCGAGGCGTGCCGCACACGGTCATCATCAGCGTGGTCTTGCCCGCGCCGTTGCTACCGATGAGCGTGACGATCTCGCCCTTGTTCACTTCGATCGACACGCCCGAGAGCGCTTCGACGGCCCCGTAATGGGTGTGGATCTGTTCCAGCTTCAGCATTATTCCTCCCCGAGGTAGGCCTTGATGACGCGCGGATCGTTGCGCACCTCGTCGGGCTTGCCGGTCATGATCGGCTTGCCGTGTTCCATCACGAGAATCCGGTCGGAGACGCCCATCACCAGACTCATGTCGTGCTCGATGAGCAGTACCGAGATACCGAACTCGTGACGCAGCTTGTCGACCAGTTGCTGCAATTCGACCTTTTCCTGCGGGTTCAGACCGGCCGCCGGTTCGTCGAGCATGAGCAGGCGCGGTTCGGTGATCATGCAACGTGCGATCTCGAGACGGCGCTGATGCCCGTACGACAACGTGCCCGCCTCACGGTTGGCAACGCCGGTGAGGCCGAGCCGATCGAGCCACATCTTGGCGCGCTCCAGCGCCTTGCGCTCGGCGCGACGGAACGCGCCCGTCGAGAACAGCCCTTGAAGGAAACCGCTGTGCACGGTCATGTGCTGGGCGACCAGAAGGTTTTCCACGACCGTCAACTGGCGGAACAGGCGGATGTTCTGGAACGTACGCACCAGTCCGCGACGCGCGACCATATGACTCGGCAGGCCGGTGATGTTGTCGCCGTCGAGCACGATCGAGCCGCCGGTCGGCCGATAGAAGCCGCCCACGCAGTTGAATACCGTCGTCTTGCCGGCCCCGTTCGGTCCGATGATCGCGAAGACTTCGTTCTTGCGGACGTCGAACTCGACGCCATCGACGGCGAGCAGACCGCCGAAGCGCATCTGCAAGCCGGAGAGTTTCAACAGTTCTGCACTCATTGCGGCAACTCCACATGCGGGCGGGTGGCGGGCAGCAGACCTTGCGGACGCCACATCATCATCAGCACCATCACCAGACCGAAAATCAGCATGCGGTACTCGGCGAAGTCACGTGCGACTTCCGGCAAGATCGTGAGCAGGATGGCCGCGAGAATCACGCCGATCTGCGAGCCCATGCCGCCGAGCACCACCACGGCGAGAATGAGCGCCGATTCGATGAACGTGAACGACTCGGGCGTGACCAGCCCCTGGCGTGCCGCGAAGAATGCCCCGGCCAGCCCGGCGAACGACGCACCCAGCGTGAACGCCGAGAGCTTGATGCGCGTGGGGTTCAGGCCGAGCGAGCGGCAGGCGATTTCGTCTTCGCGCAGCGCTTCCCATGCGCGGCCGATCGGCATGCGGATCAGACGGCTCGTCACGAACAGCGTAAAGCCGACCAGCGCGAACGCGAGCAGGTACAGGAAGATCACCATGTGCGAGCCGCTGTAATCGAGCCCGATCAGTTCATGGAATGTCTTCGCGCCTTCCACGCTCGACGAGCGCGCCATCTCGAAGCCGAACACGCTGGGCTTCGGAATGCCCGACACCCCGTCCGGGCCGCCGGTGATGCTCGTCAGGTTGTTGAGCAGCAGGCGAATGATTTCGCCGAAACCCAACGTCACGATGGCGAGGTAATCGCCGCGCAGGCGCAGCACCGGGAAGCCCAGCAGGAAACCGAACGTGGCCGACATGAGCGCGGCGAGCGGCAGGCATTCCCAGAAGGTCAGACCAAAGTACTGATTGAGCAGGGCATACGTGTAACCGCCCACGGCATAGAAGCCGACGTAGCCCAGATCGAGCAGACCGGCGAAGCCCACGACGATGTTCAGGCCGAGACCCAGCACGCAGTAGATGAGGGCGAGCGTCGCCACGTCCACCGCGCCGCGCGAGCCCACGAACGGCCACACGAGCCCGACGGCGAGCAGCACCCACATCGCCGTGAGTTGCTGACGACGTCCCATCGCAGGCATCGTCGGCAGCTTCACGGCGCGTTTCGTGCGCACCAGAAACGGCTTGATCAACTGGAACACGAACACCAGTGCGGTCGCGATCCACACCGGACGCCAGTGTTGTTCGAGCACGACCTTGTAGCCGTCGAGCTTCAGTTGGAGGCCCAGGATCGGGGCCGTGAGGATGATCGTCATGACTGCGGCGATGACCGCACCCTTGAGCGTTTCTCCTGCCGGTGCACGGTTGGCGGCGCCGGACTTGAGGGTGAGTTGTTGTGTCATGGTCGACCTCAGACTTTCTCGACGTCGGGTTTGCCCAGCAAGCCGGTCGGGCGGAACAGCAGCACCAGCACCAGCAGGCAGAACGCCACGATGTCCTTGTACTCGGAGGGCATGTAGCCCGAGGCGAGCGTCTCCGCCAGCCCCAGCAGCACACCACCCAGCATGGCGCCGGGAATGCTGCCGATACCGCCCAGCACCGCCGCCGTGAAGGCCTTGATGCCGGCGATGAAGCCGATATACGGATTGAGCTTGCCGATGGTCAGGCCGATCAGTACGCCGCCCACGGCCGCGAGCATGGCGCCGAGCACGAACGTGAACGAGATGACGCGGTTCGTGTCGATGCCGAGCAGGTTGGCCATGCGCATATCCTCGGCGCAGGCACGGCAGGCGCGGCCCATGCGCGAGTTGGCGATGAACAGCGTAAGCAGAATCATCAGCGCCACCGTCACGCCCACGATCAGCATGCGAGCGTAGGGAATGGTCACGGTGAAGTCGCCCATCGGAATGTCGATGGCGCCCGAGATCAGCATCGGCACGGAAACGTCACGCGCGCCCTGACCGATCTGCACGTAGTTCTGCAGAAAGATGGACATACCGATCGCGGAGATCAGCGGTCCGAGACGAGGTCCGCCGCGCAGCGGGCGATACGCCACCCGCTCGATCGCGAAGCCGTAGAGGCCCGTGATCAGCACCGATACCAGCAGCGCTGCGCCCAGCACGAGCGGCAAGGGGTAGCCTGCCGCCGTTCCGATTGCAGTCAGTGTGACAAGCCCGACATAGGCGCCGATCATGTAGATCTCGCCGTGGGCGAAGTTGATCATGCCGATGATGCCGTAGACCATTGTGTAGCCGATGGCAATCAACGCGTAGATCGCGCCCAGCGTCAGGCCATTGACCAGTTGCTGGGCAAGCTGTGGGAAAAATTCGTTCATGCGGGAAGCCTCGCGACTAGCGGGGGCCGAGCGCGAATGCGAGCCGCCCGCCGGGGTCGGCGGGCGGCTGAGGGTGATTCGCTGGCCGGTAACGCGTCAGGGAATCAGTTGGCAGCGGTCTTGGTCGCGTCCTTGTGCCACGTGAAGACCACGAACTTGAACGACTTCAGATCGCCGGCGGCGTCGTACGCCACCTTGCCGATCGGCGTGTCGAACGTGTTGGCGTGGAGGTACTTGGCGACCTTTTCCGAGTCCGTGCTCTTGGCGCCGGCGATGCTGTCGGCGATCAGCTTCACACCGGTGTAGGCCGGCATCTGGAACGGGCCGTTCGGATCACGCTTGGCGTCGGCGAAGGCCTTCACCAGCTTGGCATTGGCCGGGTCGGCAGCGAAGTCGGCCGGCAGCGTGACGAGCATGCCTTCCGAGGACGGGCCGGCGATGGCCGTCACGTCCTTGTTGCCCACGCCTTCCGGTCCCATGAACGTCGCCTTCACGCCTTGCTCGCGCGCCTGACGCAGCAGCAGACCCATTTCCGGGTGGTAGCCGCCGAAGTACACGAAGTCCACGCCTTGCGACTTGAGCTTGGTGATCACGGCCGAGTAGTCCGAGTCACCGGCGTTGATGCCTTCGAACAGCACGACCGGCACCTTGGCGGCGTCCAGATCCTTCTTCACCGAGGTGGCGATACCCTGGCCGTACGACTGCTTGTCGTGCAGCACAGCGACCTTTTTCGGCTTGACCTTGCTGATGATGTACTGCGCGGCTGCCGGACCTTGCTGGTCGTCACGGCCGATCGTACGGAAGATGAAGTGACGCTTCTTGCCTTCGGTCAGCTGCGGTGCCGTGGCCGACGGCGTAATCATCACCACGCCTTCGTTTTCGTAGATGTCCGATGCCGGGATCGTCGAGCCCGAGCACACGTGACCGATCACATACTTGATCTTCTGGCTGACGATCTTGTTCGCGACGGCGACGGCCTGCTTCGGCTCGCATGCGTCGTCCATGAACACGGCTTCGAGCTTGTTGCCGTTCGCACCGCCTGCGGCGTTGACCTGTTCGATAGCGGTCAGTGCGCCGGCCTTGACCATGTCACCGTACTGAGCCACCGAGCCGCTGAACGGGCCCGCGATGGCGATCTTGACGGTCTCGGCGTTGGCAGCCGTTCCGAGGAGGGCGAGAGCAGCGGCAACGAACAGGGATTTGTGACGAAACTGCATTGTGGACATCTCCTTGATTTGTATTTTTTGACTACCCGGGCATGCGATAGTCTTAATCGACTGCTGAACCTGGTCTGTATTGGATCATTCTGGCCATCGGCGGCTCGAACGATGCGCCATAGTAGCGTAATACGCTCGTCAATAGAAACAGGTATCCTGAGTTCCCCGAAAACCCCCATGGATAAAGGGTTTCAAAAGGGTCGCAAGAAAAAAATAAGAGTCGTCACAGAGATACTCCGTAGTACTACGCAGGTTGTTAATACGATATCCGCCGATCAAATCGTGGAATCGGGGCCATATTGAATGGCGACAATGGATTACGCATCAGGACATTTTGGATACAATCCGCATTGCATTGAAATCCAATGTTCAACGTTTTGCATCCATCTGGCCGAATTTGACGGTTGATAGCGCGCAAGCGCCCGAGGGGCCGATCGCTTACATCGATAACGGATGACGCCGAGTACGCGATTGCCGGATGAGGGCGAGAAACGCGGCGAGGATGGGGGAGTCGTCGTCGCGCCGGTACATGCAGTTCAGTTCGATGGCGCGCAAACGTTGCGATTTCAACGGGCGATACACCACGCCGGGCAACCGCAGGTTGGCGGCGGACTCCGTCGTCACGCAAATACCGAAGCGGCTCGCCACGAGCGCGATCGACGTCACCACGTCTTCCACCTCCTGCTCCACCCGTAACGTCACGCCTTCCGCGCGGAAGGCCGCAGTCACTTCTTCCGCGAGGCCGGGCACCGGCGCGTTCGGGTAAAGAATCATGCGTTCATTGTCGAGATCCGCGAGCGTGAGCGACGTCCGTTTGCACAGCGCATGCCCTTCGTAAAGCGCGACGAGAAACGGTTCGCGATGAATCCAGTCGACGACGAGGTCCGGTTCATCCGGAATCAGGCGATTGAACCCGATGGCGATGCGCCGCTCGCGCAGCGCTGCGATCTGCTCGGTCTTGGACAGGTTGTGCAGGCCGATCTTCACTTCGGGACGCTCGGTGTGAAAGCTCGCCAGCAATCGCGGAATCACGTTGAGAATGCCGGAGCTGAATATGCCGACGTCGAGCCGCCCGATATAGCCCTCGCCTGCGAGCCGCGTTTGTTCCTCCGCCCGGCGCGTGAGCGACAGGATATTGGGCACCTCGGCGAGCAACGTCTGTCCGGCGGCGGTCAGCGCGGCGCCCTTGGGGGTGCGCACGAAGAGCGCCGTGCCCAACTGCGCTTCGAGCGCATGAATGTGACGGGTGAGCGGCGGCTGCGCCATGTTGAGTCGCTCGGCGGCCCGTCCGAAATGGCCCTCCTGGGCCACGGCGAGGAAGTACCGCATTTGCCTGATATCCATGAAACGTTCTCCATCCTGATACCGAAATGGTATCGGATTCTCGAAAATCGGTATTGGACGGTATCCCGTCGAGCCCGCATCATCGGCGCTCGAAGACTTTTGTTTGGGCATTCTCAGGGGACACCAACATGCCGATCGTTCATATCCATCTGGTGGAGGGGCGTGACGACGCCACCGTAAAGGCCTGTGTGAAGGCCGTCGTACGCACCGTGCACGAGACCCTCGGCGCGCCGCTCGAATCGATTCGCGTCTATGCGACGCAGGTGCCGGCGGCGCACTGGGCGGTGGGCGAGCGCACCAAGGACGAGCCGGTGGCACCGGCGAAGGCAGGCGTGTGATGCGCGCCGCCACGTCCCACGCGCCGCGCGACGCCGCCACGCAGGCGCGTCTGCGGCAGGCCGCCGACGCGCTGTTCGACGCCGAGCGCTCGCATCGCTTCATCGCGCCGCTGCGCGACACGTTTGCACCGCTGACCATTGACGACGCCTATGAAATCCAGCGCATCAACACCGAGCGCCGTCTGGCCGCCGGGCGTCGCATCGTCGGCTGCAAGATCGGCCTGACATCCGTCGCCGTGCAAAAGCAACTCGGCGTCGATCGGCCCGACTTCGGCATGTTGTTCGACGACATGGGGTATGGCGACGGCGAACCGATTCCCGCGTCGATACTCACGCAACCGAAGATCGAAGCCGAGATCGCCTTTGTCATCGGACGCGATCTGAACCTCGACAATCCGGGGCAGCTCGATGTCCTGAACGCCATCGAATACGCGCTGCCCGCGCTGGAAATCGTCGGCAGCCGTGTGGCCGACTGGAACATTCGCATCACCGACACGATTGCCGATAACGCATCGTCGTCGGCTTATGTGATCGGCAATACGCCGAAGACGCTGTCCGAATTCGACGTGCGCCTGTGCGGCATGGTGATGGAGCGTCGCGGCGAGCCGGTGTCCGTCGGGGCCGGGGCGGCTTGCCTCGGCAGCCCGATCAACGCGGTGGTGTGGCTCGCGCGCACGATGGCGGCCGTCGGCACACCGCTCAAGGCGGGCGATCTGGTGCTCTCCGGTGCACTCGGCCCGATGGCCGCCGTCACGCCAGGCGACATCTTCGAGACCCGTATCAACGGCCTGGGCTCGGTCCGCGCCGTCTTTGAATCTGCCAGCGAGGCGGCACGATGAGCCATATCCACGACTACGCCAAGCTGCTCGACGACGCAGCGCACTTCGTCCACGAAGTCGAGCAGTTCGACACCGATAACCGTCTGTCGCTCGACGACGCCTACGCCATTCAGGCCGCATCGCTTGCGCGTCGCGCCGAGCGCGGTGAGACACGCGTCGGTGTGAAGATGGGCTTTACCAGTCGCGCCAAGATGATCCAGATGGGACTCTCTGACGTGATCTGGGGCCGTCTGACCTCGGGCATGCAAGTCGAGGAAGGGGCCGCCATCGACTTCAAGCGTTACGTGCATCCGCGCGTCGAACCGGAAATCGCGTTCATTCTGAAGGCGCCGCTCGAAGGCAACGTCACAGGGCCGCAGGCGCTCGCGGCGGTGGAGGCGATTGCACCGGCCATCGAGATCATCGATTCGCGCTACAAGGACTTCAAGTTCACGCTGCCGGAAGTGATTGCGGACAACGCGTCGTCGAGCGGGTTCGTCATCGGTGCATGGCACGACCCGCACGTCGACTTCTCGAATCTCGGGTTGGCGATGACGATCGACGGCCGCACGGTGCAGGTCGGTTCGACGGCGGCGCTGCTCGGCCATCCGCTGCGCTCGCTGGTGGCGGCGGCGCGTTTGTCGGCCGCCGCCGGCGAACCGTTGCAGGCGGGCTGGATCGTGATGGCGGGCGGCGCCACGCCGGCCGAATACATCAAACCGGGCCACTACGTGTCGGTCGAAATGGAGTCGCTCGGCCGCGTGGGCTTCCACGTCTGATCGTCCGGCCTGCGGCGGTGTGTGCTGCCCGGGCAAAGCAACACGGGGTGTACCGGTCGATACGACGCGGCACACCCCGTGTGCTTTTGGGTTGCGTGAGTCTGCGAGCGGAGGGGTGGGCAAAGACGGAGGCAGTCGTGTCGCCGCCCCCCGCAAGCGTCACTGCTTCATACGCGCCACCACACGCGCCATCACCCGCAGGTCGCTTTCGATCATGCGCACGTCGGTAAATTCGAGCGCGAGCTTGTCGTCGAGCGACGTGAGCGCAGGCAGGTTGAACATGCCCTGCGCCTCACCGACGATACACGGCGCGATGTACGTCAGCAGTTCGTCCACACATCCTTCACGCAGCATCGAGCCATTGAGCTTGTACCCGGCTTCCACGTGAATTTCGTTGAGCTGACGCTCCCCCAGCGCGCGCAACAGCGCGGGCAAGTCGACCTTGCCGTTCGCGTTGGGCAAATCCAGCACGCCCACGCCGAGATCGCGCAGACGTGACACACGGTCCGGATCGCCGTTCGCACAGACGACGAGCGCATTGCCGTCGGCCAGCACCCTGGCCGTCGGGGAAATCTCCAGACGCGAATCGACGACGATACGCAGTGGCTGGCGCGGGGTCTGCACCTCACGTACCGTCAGGGCGGGATCGTCCTCGCGCACCGTACCGATGCCCGTGAGGATGGCGCAGGCGCGCGCGCGCCAGGCATGGCCGTCCGCACGGGCTGCCGGGCCGGTGAGCCACTGGCTCACGCCGTTGTTCAGCGCGGTCTTGCCGTCGAGGCTGGCGGCGACCTTCATGCGCACCCACGGCGTGCCGCGCGTCATGCGGGCGATGAAGCCGATGTTCATCTCGCGCGCTTCCTGTTCCAGCAAGCCGCAGCGCACCTCGATGCCGGCTTCGCGCAGCATGCCGAGCCCGCGTCCGGCAACGAGCGGGTTGGGATCTTCCATCGCGGCGATCACGCGCTTCACGCCCGCTTCGATGAGGCCTTTGGCGCACGGCGGTGTGCGTCCGTAATGACTACAGGGTTCGAGCGTGACATAAGCCGTGGCGCCGCGCACCGATTCGCCGCGCGAGCGCGCGTCTTTCATCGCCTGCACCTCGGCGTGGTCGTGACCGGCGGGTTGCGTGAAGCCTTCGCCGATGACGCGGCCATCCTGCACGATCACGCAACCGACGCGCGGGTTCGGCGTCGTGGTGAACATCGCGCGCTCTGCCAGCGCGAGCGCGCGGCGCATGTAAGCAAAATCCTGATCGGAAAACATGAGACGTCAGATCGTCAAAGCATCAGCGGCCGGTCGGTCAACGCATTGTCCGGTGCTGCGCCGGCATGGGCCGGCAGGGATTCGCGCGCAATGCCGCGCAGGGTGTTCAGCGCGTCGAGCACGCTCTGGACATAACGTTCGTCACGAAAACCGGCGCTCATTTGTTCGACGATGGCGTCCCAGCGATGAGCGCTCACCAGCGCATTGACGCCTTTGTCGGCGATCAGCTCGATATCGTGATCGGCGATGTTGATGTACAGCAGTATGCCTGTGCGCTCGCCAGTGTGCGCGACACCCAACTGATGAAACAGTTGAACGGCGCGTTGACGGCACGTTTGCCCGTGCCAGACGGCCGATAGCGGCATTGCCGCCTCGATCACCAGACGGATCTCGCAGCGATGCTCGCGCTCCGAATCGCGGATCGAGGCCTCCAGGGTATCGAGGGCATTGTCCGGAAACAGCCAGCGGGCATGCGCGCGCCACGTGCCGGCGTGACGCAGCCAGCGCGAGATGTCGTGCGGCCTGTGTTGCATCGCGATCTCCTTCTCGTGTGCCGTCGCCATCGCCGTCACCAGTTCCCCGACGAGCCGCCGCCGTCGAAACCGCCGCCGCCCCCGCCGCCGAATCCACCACCACCACCGCCCCCGCCGCCACCGAAGCCGCCGTCGTTACGTCCCCAGCCGCCGAGTCCGCCCCCGAGCCCCCCGGCGATACCACCGCCGAAGCCACCGGGACCGATGCGTCCGCGTTGTCCGGTCAGCACGCGCGAACGCGGATCGTTCGGGTTGGCGCTGGGTAGCCCGGCGCCCTGAAAACGCCGGCGGCTCTCCATGATCACGACCATCGCGATGATGAAGACGATGAACAGCAACGGCAGGAAATCGGACAGATCGGAATGCGGCGCGCGCGTGGCGGGCAGATTCGGTGCGGGCAGCGCCTCGTTGTTCATCGCCGCCTGCACGGCGGCCACGCCTGCGGCCAGCCCGCCGAAGAAGTCGCCTTGACGGAAGTTGGGGGCCATCACGTCGCGCAGAATACGGCCCGAGATCGCGTCGGTGAGCGAGCCTTGCACGCCGCGTCCCACTTCGATGCGCATCTTGCGCAAGTCGTTCGGATTGTCTTTCGCGACGAGCATGATCACACCGTCGTCGACCCCCTTGCGGCCGGCTTTCCAGGCATCGGCGACACGGATGCTGTACTGATCGATGGTCTCCGGCGCAGTGCTGGGCAACATCAGAATGAAGATCTGGCTGCCACGCTGCTGCTCATACTGCGCGAGCTGGTTCTCGAGCGCGTTGCGCTGCTCGGGTGTGAGCGTGCCGGTGAGGTCGGTCACGCGAGCGGTAAGGGCGGGCACCGCGACCAGCGCGTCTGCGCTGGCCGGCAGCGACAGCCAGCACAGTGTGGTCAGCGCCAGTGCCCACCATGTCCACAGCCAACGCTTCGGCCGATGCAGTGCCGCCATTGCCGGATCCTCAGAACTTGACGGCCGGCGCCGTGGAAATGGCCTTCTCGTTGTCCACGGTGAAGTTCGGCTTCGTGGCGTAACCGAACACCTTGGCCGTCAGATTGTTCGGGAACTGGCGCACGTACACGTTGTAGTCCTGTACCGCCTGAATGTAGCGATTGCGCGCCACGGTAATCCGATTTTCCGTGCCTTCGAGTTGCGATTGCAGGTCGCGGAACAGACCGTCGGCCTTCAGGTTCGGATAGTTCTCAGAGACGGCCATCAGACGCGAGAGGGCGCCGGACAATTCGCCCTGGGCCTGCCGGAAGCGCTTGAATGCTTCCGGATCGTTCAGCGTCTGCGGCGTGACCGTGATGCTCGTTGCCTTGGCGCGCGCATTGATCACCTCGGTGAGCGTGGCCTGCTCGTGCGCCGCGTAGCCCTTCACGGTATTGACCAGATTCGGCACCAGATCGGCGCGTCGCTGGTACTGGTTGACGACCTCGCTCCATGACGCCTTGACCGCTTCGTCCTTGACCTGAATTTCGTTGTATCCGCACGCGCTGAGCAACGACGTGAGCAGCCCCAACGCCAGCCAGCGCACGAACGATTGACGAAGCTTGATCGGCAGCAGCATTTGCATGATGTTTCCCCTTGTTATGGCCGGACGGACATCCGGCGGACTACGCAATACGTGGAAAGCGCCACAGTGCAAATGGTAGTGAGCGCCTCGCGGCGCTCACACGAGCGTCCCAAACGCATCGCGCGCGGCATCGATGGTCGCATCGAGGATCGCGTCGTCATGCGTTGCAGAGACGAAACCGGCTTCGAACGCGCTCGGTGCGAGGTAGACACCGCGATCGAGCATGGCGTGGAAGAACTTGTTGAAACGCGCAACGTCCGATGTCGTGACTTCGGCGAAGCTCTGCGGCACGTTGGCGCGGAAATACAGACCGAACATGCCGCCCACGCTATCGCCCGAGAACGGCACGCCGGCGGCCTGTGCCGCATCGACGAGCCCGCTCACGAGCTTCGACGTACGTCGGGCGAGCTCCTCATAGAAGCCCGGCGCCTCGATCAGCTTGAGCGTGGCGAGGCCCGCCGCCACGGCAAGCGGATTGCCCGAGAGGGTGCCTGCCTGATAGACGCCGCCCAGCGGCGCGAGATGCGACATGATGTCGCGGCGTCCGCCGAAGGCCGCAGCGGGCATACCGCCGCCGATGACCTTGCCCAGGCACGTGAGGTCGGCCGTAATGCCGTAAAGCGCTTGCGCGCCGCCCAGACCGACGCGGAACCCGCACATGACTTCGTCGAAGATCAGCACGGCGCCGTGCGCGGTGCACAGCTCGCGCAGCGTTTGAAGGAAGTGACGCGAGCCGCGCACGAGATTCATGTTGCCCGCGACCGGCTCGACGATGACGGCGGCGATTTCGCTGCCCTGTCCCGCGAAAAGTTCGCGAAGCTGGTCGACGTTGTTGTACTCGAGCACGAGCGTGTCGCGCGTGACTTCCTGCGGCACGCCGGCGGAGGAGGGCGCATTGCGCGTCGAGTCGGCGAAGGTCAGCAGGCCTGAGCCGGCTTTGACCAGCAGGCTGTCGGCGTGGCCGTGATAGCAGCCTTCAAACTTGACGATCTTGTTGCGCCCCGTAAAGCCACGCGCCAGACGCAAGGCGCTCATCGTCGCCTCCGTGCCCGAGGACACCAGGCGCACTTGCTCGATGGACGGCACGAGGCGGCAGATGGCTTCGGCCATCTCGACTTCGGCCTGCGTCGGCGCTCCGAAACTGAAGCCCTGCGACATCGCGACCTGTACGGCGGCAACGACTTCCGGATGCAGATGGCCGACGATCATCGGGCCCCACGAGCCGATGTAGTCGATGTAGCGCACCCCTTCGGCGTCCCACATGTAGGGGCCTTGTGCGCGAGCGATGAAGCGCGGTGTGCCGCCGACCGAACGGAAGGCGCGCACGGGCGAGTTCACCCCGCCGGGAATGGTTTGCTGGGCGCGCTCGAACAGCGCGTCGTTCGTAGTGTTTTCGGACATGACTTCAGCTTTGCGGCGCGTAGGCCTATTCACCTTAATGCGTCGATTCTAGCGGATGCCGCCCGAGACCGGGACTTCTCCCCGCGCGGGGCTTCTGTTAGATTGAGGGCACCTTCACTCAACGCCCAAGGAAATTCAAGGCCCGTCGACATGTCCACCGTCAACTCGCAACGTCCCTCGATCACTGTCTCGTCTCTCGACCTCGATCGTCTTTATTCGGTCATCGAGAATGCGCCGCGCGCGGCATTGCCGTATGTGGAGGCACTCGAAACAGAGCTCGCCCGTGCGAGCGTCGTCGACCCGGAGCAAATGCCGGCCGACGTCGCTACGATGAATTCGGTGGTGCGCTATCGTGACCTCGCCACGCAGCAGGAGCATCGCGTGACGCTCGTGTATCCGCAGCATCTCGCGGCTACGGAAAACGGCATTTCGGTGCTTGCGCCGGTGGGCAGTGCGCTGCTGGGGCTGCGCATCGGTCAGTCGATTCACTGGCAAGTGCCGGGCGGTCACCTGATCGAGCTTGAACTGCTCGGCCTCGACTACCAGCCGGAAGCCGCTGGCGAGTACCACCGCTGATTCACGTCTGCCCGGCACCATTGGGAGATTCGGATCTCCCGAGTCTCCCAGGCATTTCCCTCACGCGCTTCCGACGTTCCCGCTTCACCCCCTTCACCCGCTTTCCGCCTTTCCCGCCTCACCCGCTTATCCGCTTATCCGTTTATCCGTTTATCCGCGCTTTAGCCGACTTAGTCGCGCCAACCGGCTCGACCGCGTTTGCAGCGTTCAGCGCCGCGCTTCGCGGTCCCGCCGTCCCGTGGTGCCGACCGTGTCACGCCACGCTCAGCGACGCAGCCAGCCGCGCGCGATCGGCCACGCCATCAGTCGACGATAAACGCCTTCGAGGATGGCGGCGACGATACGGCTCGTCTCGCGCGCGCTCGCCGTGCGCATGATGAGCGCGACGACGATCGACACGACCAGCGCGCCCAGCATATCGACCGGCCAGTGCACGCCGAGATAGACGCGCGCCCAGCACACCGGCAGCGCGCAAATCAGCAGAAGCTTGCCGAGCAGACGCGGCGTGCGTGCGACGGTGCCCATCAGTACGAAGGCCGACGTGAACATGATGGCGCCATGATTGCTGGGGAACGCGCTCGTCGGCGCATGCGCAAGCAGATTCGTGCCGAGGCCGACGACGAACGGACGCGGCTCGAACCAGGCGAGGCCGATGACGGCATTGACGAGCAGTACGAGGCCCACGCCGAGCAGGCCGTGAACGGCGCCTTCGCGATCGCGTCCCCCGGCCAGCCAGAGCGTGGCGAGACCGATCGGCAACAGGAGAATCAGATACTTCGCGAGGAAGACGGCGAGCGCCAGTTCGCCCTCGCTCACGTTGGGCGAGGCGTTGATGGCCAGAAAGAGGGCGCGGTTGAACGAATCCATGAAGTCCGGAGGCAATCGAGTGCCTGCCGGACGTTCGGCGCGTTGCCGGATCGCCGGATACCGGCGCAGCAGCGGGCCGTCGGCCGCCGGCAGGCGGTTTGTGACGAATAGATGACAGATTCTGGCCGAGCCGGCGCGCGGAGGAAAGTGGCTTCCGTCATCATTTTGTAACACGTTGAATTGTCACTTTTCTTTCGACGCACTCGGGGGTAAAATCGCGCCGTCATAGCTCTCAGGAGATCCTTCCGTGGACAGTTGTTCTAGTGGTAGTTGCCGGTCGACCGAAGTCGACACCATCACCGCGAGTTAGTCCCCGGGATCTTCCCTGCCGCTAACTCGCATAGTCGGGTTGGCGCGCACCTCAGACGTACCTTTCGATGGTTTGCCCTCTTTGCCTTCTTTGCCTTCTTTGGCCGCACTCGTTGCGTAACCATGGCATGGACCGGGTTGGGCTCCGTCGCTAGCGTCCGTCTCTCGTAGCACGCTCCCTTATTGGTTTTACGTCTGCCGTTCGGGCTGTCCCGTCGTGCGCGTGCGTTCGTGTGTGTCCCTGAGCCTCGGGGTGACGCGAACGGAACGTTTGCGAAGGTCGGTTGCCGTGCGGCCGGGAGATTCATCGTGTTCCGTTACTCCATGACCCTTCGTTCGGGCAATCCGCAAGCGCTCCTGCTGCCGTCCCAGTGCCTGCATCACTATCACGTCGATCCGCACGCCGATGCTGCCTTGTCCCATGACATGGCCGCGCGTAGCGGCGTGACGACGCGTGTGGGACGTTGGCTGCGGTCGCTCGTGAAGCGCTACGGCCAAGCCAGACGCGCCTGACGTCCCGATGCTCGCCGCGCTTGCGCCGGCCCACGCCGTGCGCACGCCATGCATGAAGAGCATGCGCGCGGTGGCTGGGATGGCGGCTCGGATGGCGGTGACGCGCGCTGCGTCACGTCATGTCACGCCATCGCGCCAGCGGCGAGTGGCTCGCCGCTGGCTTTTTTATGTCGTCTGCACCAGGGTCGGCGAGCGGCTCAATCGTCCACCCAACGCCCTGACGGACGGTCGAAATGTTGCGGGCGCGGTGCGAAGACGTCGCGGGCGTCATCGAGTTCGAGCGTTACGTCGAGCGCGCCGTCGTTGTCGCGCTTGGCGCTGTCGAGCGGGTCGTTGCAGCACAGCCAGAGCGTCACGTCCTTCGGCATGCCGTCCACGCGGAACGACTTGTGACTGCCGACGAGAAACGGTTCGCCATGTTCACCGAACCGCCCGACCAGTTGCCCCATCAAGGCGTCGCTTGCGTGGTATGGGTAAGCCTTGTCGCCGGAGACCTTGTGGAGATACGTGGCGCCGGAGTTCGGCGTGCGGCCGTTGGCGTCGCGGCGTCCGAACTTGCGATCGTCCGTGCGGGTACACCATTCGCCCTCGGCGCGCAAAATCACTTTCGGTGCGTTTTGTGCGCCGACTTTGTATCCGGTGTCCTGCCAGCCGTCTTTGGCGTACACCTTGAGGCGCTTGTTGATGCGATCTGTCGTCATGACACGCTCCATAGTTGACGGGGGGCCAAGAATGGAACGCCGCCTTACCCCCGGGAGGGCTGCCGGGCCGGGGCAAAAGGCGGCCGGGGCAAAAGGCGGCTGGGGCAGTGCGCTGCGCGAGGCGGTGCGGCACTACGTGTTTAGCGGTCAGTTCGAGTGTAGCCGCACGGCCGTGCCAGCCGAAGCATAAGGACGGAGGTCTGCCTCCAAACGGTCGAGACGGTCCGAGCGGCGCTTGGGAGAGACGGCGATGCCAAGCTCCGCATACAACTCGTCGAGGGCTTCACGTGTGCCGACGAGCAACGCGGTCGTTTGACCGGTGATGTCGGTGACGACGCTCACCAGCGTCTGTCCCTGACACGTCTCGCGTGCGGCGACGAATTGGGTCGAGGTCAGCGCGGCGAGGGTCGCGAAGCGCTCGGCCTGCACGAGGCCGTTGATCTGGAAGACCGGTTGCGCGGCGCCGGTGGCGCGAGGCGCGAAGCGTACGTTCACGCCGTCGCTGCGCACGCCGAGCGCGGCGAACAGCTTGTCTCGTCCATGTGTGCCGAGTGCGCAGTAATCACCGTGCACCCAGCGCGAGATCGTATTGCCCGTGATCCCGGTCGCATAGGCCAGTCGCGCCAGTGTCGTGCCCGAGAGTTTGATCAGCAGACGGGCGACGGTGCGGTGACGCTGTTCGATGTCATCCATAACGAAAGTCCTGTCGTGAGAGCGGAGGAAATGCGGGGCGACGAGGGCGCGCGTGAGATTGTCGACGTGCGACGTCAGAACGCCATCATCACTTCGAGCTGCGCTTCGATGTCTTTGCGAAGCGCGGCGGAGCAGGGCATGAGTGGGCGACGGACCGTCTCCGTACACAGGCCGAGCGATGTGAGCGCGGCTTTGATGGCGACCGGATTCGGCTCGGAGAACAGACGCCGGATCAGCGGTTTCATGCCGTTGAACAGCTTGTTGGCGTGATCCATGTCGCCCTCGCGCACGTAACGGATGAGCTTCAGATACAGGTCGGGCCGGACGTGCGCCGCAGCGGAGATGCAGCCGACGGCGCCCGCATGCAATGCGGGCAGGATCTGCATGTCGTCGCCACACAGCACGCGCATGGTGACTTGCGAGGGCAGATGCGTGAGCGGATGCGCGTCGCATTCCTTAATGGCGGCGAAGGCTTCATGCGAGGCGAGTTCGCGAATGGTGTCCACGCCGAGCGTGACCCCCGTGCGCAACGGCACGTTGTAGAGCACCAGCGGTTTGCGGGTGCCTCCCGCGAGCGTGCGGTAGTGCCAGAGAATGCCTTCCTGCGAGGGGCGCAGGTAATACGGCGGCGGCACGAGGTACCCGGCGAGCGGCAGGTCGTCGAGACTGCGGATCTGACGTGCGGCGTTCGACGTGTCGGCAGCGCCCACCCCGGCGAGCACCGGCGCATGGCCGTGGGCCAGATGGCAGGCTGTCTCGACGAGCCAGCGGCGCTCTTCGTCATCGAGTAGCGTGCCTTCGCCGGTGGTGCCGGCCACGACCAGACCGTTTACGCCGGCAGCGAGGTAGTAGTCGACCAGGCGCGCAAAGGCGTTGCGATCGATCTGGGCGCCATTGGCGCCGGTCATGGGCGTGACGAGGGGAACCCACACGCCTTCGAAGATGGCTGTGTTCATAACCGGAAGATGCTGTGTTTGACCAATGGCGTCGGCACACTCTCCGACGCCGGCCGTTCTGACGGCAGGACCTCAGACGGACGGACGCAGGCGCAGCGCGCCGAATTCCGCTTCCGGCAGCGACTGCATGACGACATCCATCGCCCGCGAGGCTTCGACTCGCGGCAGGGCAATCGACACGACGGCGGCCGTATCGCGGCGGATCGGACGAATCGTCTCGACGCGCCACGGCAGCGGCAGGCTCATCGCCAGCGTGACGGCCAGCGAGGAGACGGCGGCACGGCTGAGCGTGATGTCGAGCGTGGCGTCGAGACGCGCGCGTGGGTTGTATCGATTGCGTTGCCGCGCTGCGGCGAAGGCGTCGGCGGGAGGTGCGGCCTGGGCGCTGGCCGGCGTCGACACGGCGACGGGGCTGGCTGTCGTGACCGAGGCGCGCGCTGCGGCGGGCGTGAGGTCGAAGGCCCCGAAAGCTCGGAGCGTGTCGGCGGAAGTGGACGGGACGGCGCTCGCACCGGGAGGTTCGAGGCTGGCGCGTTGGGCGATAGCAGGCATGGCAACGTGTCGTTTGACGACTGAAGTGACAACGAGGCCAGTCTAGGGACGCGCGGGTAAAAAAGGCGTCAAGATTTCGACGCCTGTCTTTACCGTCATTCTGGCGGGGATCGCGGGGCGCGATCAGTCCTGCGCGGGATAGTCCGCGTCGTTGAACAGCACGCAAGCGCCGTGGGGCGCCGCGCCCACGTTGTTGCGGAACAAGCCGAACATATTGCGCCACGGATCGAACGGCCGGTGCGGTGCGGGTTCTGGCGCGCGGGCGGCGAGGGTCGCGTCGTCGACTTCACAGTGAAGCGAGTTCGTCTCGCAGTCGATGGAAATGATGTCGCCGTCCTGTACCCGTGCGAGCATACCGCCCTGCTCGGCCTCGGGCGACAGGTGAATCGCGGCGGGCACCTTGCCGGAGGCCCCCGACATCCGGCCGTCCGTCACGAGCGCCACGTGATGTCCTTCGTCCTGCAACAGGCCGAGCATCGGCATGAGCTTGTGCAACTCGGGCATGCCGTTCGCACGCGGCCCCTGGAAGCGGACCACGACGATGACGTCGCGCGTGAGCTCGCCCGCCTTGAACGCGGCCTGGGCCGATTCCTGGTCGGAGAATACGCGTGCCGGGGCGCGCACCTTCCGGTGTTCGGGTTTGACGGCGGAGGATTTGATGACGGCGCGCCCCAGATTGCCCGCGAGCATACGAAGCCCGCCCTCCGGGGCGAACGGTCGCGACGCGGGGCGCACGATGGTCTCGTCGAGGCTCTCGGCAGGCGCGTCGTGCCACGACAGCACGTCGTCGCGCAGGAACGCTTCCTGCGTATAAGTGCGCAGCCCGTGCCCCATGACGGTGGTCACGTCGTCGTGCAGGAAGCCGGCGTCGAGCAATTCGCGAATCAGGAAGCTCAGGCCGCCTGCCGCGTGGAACTGGTTCACGTCGGCCTTGCCGCTCGGGTAGACGTGGGCGAGTAGCGGTGTGACGTCCGACAGTTCGGCGAAGTCCTGCCAGTCGAGCAGAATGCCGCCCGCATGCGCCATCGCCACGAGGTGCAGCGTGTGGTTCGTCGACCCGCCGGTGGCGAGCAGCCCGACCACGCCGTTGACGAACGCTCGCTCATCGAGAATTTGCGACGTGTTGATGCCCGACTTCGCCAGGGCGATCGCTCGGGCGGTTGCGGCCTGTGTCAGCGCATGGCGCAACGGCGTATGCGGGTTGACGAACGACGATCCGGGCAGATGCAGGCCCATGAACTCCATGAGCATCTGATTGCTGTTGGCCGTGCCGTAGAACGTGCAGGTGCCTTCGGTGTGATATGCCGCGAGTTCGGCGTCGAGCAGGGCGGCGCGCGTGACACGCCCGGCCGCGTATTCCTGCCGGATGCGCGACTTCTCGTCGTTCGGCAGCCCGGAAGGCATCGGCCCGGCGGGGCTGAACACGGCGGGCAGATGGCCGAACGCCTGTGCGGCGATCACCAGACCCGGCACGATCTTGTCACACACGCCGAGGAACATGGCGGCGTCGAACATCTGATGCGAGAGGGCGACGACCGACGCCATGGCGATCAAGTCGCGTGAGAACAGCGACAGTTCCATGCCGGCGTACCCTTGCGTTACGCCGTCGCACATTGCGGGCACGCCGCCGGCGACCTGCGCGCTCGCGCCATGGGCGCGGGCGGCGGATTTGATGATGTCGGGGAATTCGGCGAACGGCGCGTGCGCCGACAGCATGTCGTTGTACGCGGTGACGATGCCGATGTTGGGGCTGCGCTCGGAGCGGATCTTGAGGCGATCGTCGGCGGGCGCGGCGGCGAGCGCATGGGCGAGGTTGGCGCAGCCGATCCTTTCGCGACCGGGCTGGCCCTGCGTGGCGCGCGCGACGCCTTCGAGATATGCCTGGCGGGACGACCGGCTGCGCTCGATGAGGCGCTCGGTCACGCGTTGCACCACCGGATGCAGGGACACGTTGTGCGAAGACTGGGTCATGGTGATTCCGGGACGGGGGACATCGTTGTGGGTCGCCCCATACGGTGAGCGCATCGAATCGCCGTCGGGCCGCCCATGTGCACGCTGCCCGGCCTGCCGCGTCTCCCGCATGCTGGCTGTGTTGCGGCCCTGATCTTCATCTGCGAACCCCGCCATGTGACAGGGCGATGTAGTCAAAGCACGAGATTTTGTTGATTTGTAGTGTAGTTAAACTACAATGCAGTGTCAAAGTTGCGCTTTCCCAGTGACACGTGGACGTCTTGTCATGAACACGCCTTCACCCTATACCTTTGTGTTGTTCGGCGCCACCGGCGATTTGTCGCTGCGCAAAGTGCTGCCGTCGTTGTTTCGCGCCTTTCGCACCGGGCAACTCGGCCCCGAGCAGACGGGCGATGCCGGTCGTATCCTGGCTGTCGCCCGCAAGCCGATGGACGCCGCCGAATATCAAGCGTGGTGCGAACACCATGTGCGCCAGCACATCAAGACCGACGTTTGGGACGGGGACGTCTGGAAGCGCTTTCTCGCCACCATCGATTACATGCCGCTCGATCTCGGTCGCGAAGCCGAGTTCGGTGTATTGGCCGAGCGGCTGGCGACGCGTCCGGGCGTGCGCATTTTCTATCTCGCGACCGGCCCGTCGCTGTTCATCCCCATTTGCGAGGGGCTGCGCAGCGCCCGGCTCAACGAGAACAGCCGCATCGTGCTCGAAAAGCCGCTGGGACACGATCTGGCGTCGTCCGAAGCGATCAACGACGCCGTGGGCGCGATCTTCCGCGAAGACCAGATCTACCGGATCGACCACTACCTCGGCAAAGAGGCGGTCCAGAACCTGCTGGCGCTGCGCTTCGGCAACGCGGTTTTCGAGCCGCTGTGGCGGCGTGAACTGATCGACAGCATTCAGATCACGATTGCCGAGGAGATCGGTGTCGAAGGGCGCGGCGAGTTCTACGAACAGACGGGCGCGCTGCGCGACATGGTGCAGAACCACTTGCTGCAACTGCTCGCCATCGTGGCCATGGAGCCGCCGCTGTCGATGGACGCCGATGCCGTGCGCGACGAAAAGATGCGCGTGTTGCGCTCGCTGCGTCATCTGGACGACGAGAGCGTGGCGCGCAATGTGGTGCGGGGGCAGTACGGCGGCGGCGCGATCGGCAAGTCGGCGGTGCCTGCCTACGTCGACGAGCCGGGCGTGCCGGCCGACAGTCAGACGGAGACGTTCGTCGCCCTCAAGGCCGACATCGACAACTGGCGCTGGGCGGGGGTGCCGTTCTTTCTGCGTACCGGTAAGCGCCTCGGGGAGCGCGTGGCGGAGATCGTCGTCAACTACCGCGCAACACCGTACCCGTTGCTCGGCGACGCGACCGCGCAGCCGGGCGTGAACCGTCTCGTCATTCGCCTGCAACCGAACGAGTCGATTCGTCTGTACTGTCTCGCGAAGCAGCCGGGCGAGGGGATGAATCTGCAATCGGTGCATCTCGATCTGGCATTCGACCAGTTCTTCAAGGGGCACCGGATGGACGCGTATGAGCGTCTGCTGCTCGACGTCATCAACGGACGCCTTGCGCTTTTCGTGCGACGCGACGAACAGGAGCAGGCGTGGCGCTGGGTGGCGCCGATTCAGGCGTACTGGTCGCGCCAGCACAAGGGGCCGAAGCGTTACGCCGCCGGCACCTGGGGGCCGCCCGCCGCGAGCGCGCTCCTCGCGCAATACGGCACGAGCTGGGTCGAGGAAGACAACTGATCGACGCGGCAGCGTCCATCCGGAAGCACCCATAGAACAAGCGTGACGGATCGCCGGGGCCGAAACGGCCGCGGCGCTCACCGTCCACAGCCAAGGCACGGAGACACACACCCATGATCCACTGGCGAACCTTTCCCACGCGCGACGCGCAGGCGCATGCCCTCGCGAACGCGGTCGTCGCGGGCATCGACGAAGCGTTGACGATTCGGCCACGCGTCTTGCTGGCCGTCTCCGGCGGCACCAGTCCACGGGCGTTTCTCTCGCAACTCGCGCGCTTGCCCGTCGCATGGCGCAACGTCGACATCACGCTGGTCGACGACCGCTGGTTGCCGCCCGACCATGCCGACAGCAATGCGCGTTTGCTTGCGCAGACGTTATTGCCGGATGCGACCGGGGCACGCTGGCTGCCCCTCGTCGACACGGCAACGGCCGCGACCTTGCAGGTGCGCACGCTCAACGACACGTGGACGCATGGCGTGCCGCAGGTCTGCGTGCTCGGCATGGGCGAGGACGGTCACACGGCGTCGCTGTTCGCCGACGCCCCGCAGTGGCAACACGCCATCACCACCCACGACAAGTTCGTCCTTGTGCAGCCGCAGCGCGCGCCGTATCAGCGTGTGTCGTGGTCGCTCGCCGCGCTTGCGGCCTGCGACCGGCTCATCCTGCAAATTCAGGGCCCGGCCAAACGTGCCGTGCTCGAAGCAGCGCAGGCGGACGAACAGGACAACGCCATCTCCCGGCTGATCCACCGTGAAGGAGTCAAAATCGATGTCTTCTGGAGTGAGGAATAATCCGCCGCATCTGAGCGGCCCGCGCCTGCTTGCCGACATCGGCGGCACCAACGCCCGTTTCGCGCTGGAGATTGCGCCGGGCGATCTCGTCGAGATTCGCGACTACGCCTGCGACGACTATGCCGGCGTGCCAGAAGTGATTCGCGCCTATCTCGATCAGGCCGATCACGCCGAACCGGTGCGGCATGCTGCCATCGCCATTGCGAATCCGATCGAAGGCGACGAGATCCGCATGACGAATCGCGACTGGCGCTTCTCCATCGAAGCGACGCGTCGCGCGCTGCGCTTCGAGACGCTGCTGGTCGTCAACGATTTCACCGCGCTGGCCATGGCGCTGCCGTATCTCACGCAAGCGCAGAAGTATCAGATCGGCGGGGGCGAGCCCCGTCCGAACGGCGTGCTGGGGCTGTTGGGGCCGGGCACCGGCGTGGGCGTGTCCGGCCTGATTCCTGCGGGCGACCGGTGGATCGCCCTGGGCAGCGAGGGGGGGCACACCACGTTCGCGCCGGCGGACGAGCGTGACATCGACGTGCTGCGCTACGCATGGAAGCACTTCCCGCACGTGTCGTTCGAACGTCTCGTTGCCGGCCCCGGGATGGCGCTCGTCTATCAGGCGCTGGCCGAACGTGCGGGGCGTCGTGTGCCATCGTTGGAGACGCCGGCCATCGTCGAACTCGCAAAGTCGGGCGATGCGCTGGCGCGCGAGACCGTCGACGCCTTCTGCGCGATGCTCGGCACCCTCGCCGGCAACGTCGCGGTGTCGCTCGGCGCGGTCGGCGGCGTGTATCTGGGCGGTGGCGTGATTCCGAAACTCGGCAAGTTGTTCGAGGACTCGCCGTTTCGCCAGCGCTTCGAGGCGAAGGGACGTTTCGAGGCGTATCTGAAGAAGATTCCGACGTATGTCATCACCGCCGATCATCCGGCATTTCTCGGCACGTCCGCGATCCTCGCCGAGCAACTCGGCACGCACGCCGCAGGCGCGGGCGCATTGATTGACCGGTTGCATCGCTTGCGCGACCGCCTGAGTCCGGCGGAGCAGCGCGTGGCCGAACTTACGCTCAAGCAGCCGCGCGCGTTGTTGGCCGAGCCGGTCGCAGAGATTGCGCGGCTGGCGCGAGTCAGCCAACCGACGGTCATCCGCTTTTGTCGCAAGCTCGGGTGTCAGGGCCTCTCGGATTTCAAGCTGAAGCTCGCGAGTGCACTGACGGGCACGCTGCCGGTGCGTCACGGGCAGGTGCACGTGGGTGACACGGCGGCGGAGTTCAGTGCCAAAGTGCTCGACAACACCGTCTCGTCGATTCTGCAAATGCGAGAGCATCTCGATGCACGCACGGTGGAAGCGGCGGTGACACTGCTCGACGGTGCGCGCCGCATCGAGTTCTACGGGCTGGGCAATTCCGGCGTGATCGCGCAGGACGCGCACTACAAGTTCTTCCGCTTCGGCAAGCCGACCATCGCGTACGGCGACCCGTATCTGTTGCAGGCGTCCGCGGGCTTGCTGGGCGAGGGGGATGTGGTCGTCGCGATCTCGGCCTCGGGGCGCTCGGCCGATCTGAACCGCGCCGTCGATATCGCGCTCGCGCGTGGCGCGAAGGTCATTGCGCTCACGGCACGCAATTCGCCGCTCGCCCGCAAGGCGACGCTGGTTCTCCCTAACGATCACGTCGAGACGATGGGGGCGCACGTCACGATGATCGCGCGCATTCTGCATCTGGCCGCCATCGACGTGCTCGCTGTCGGCGTGGCCATTCGTCGTGCGGGGCCGGGAGCGGAAACGGCGGGCGAGGGGGCACTGGACTGGCTGGGCCACGGCAGCGGACAGGACGCCGGGACGCCTGCGGCGGCCTGACGCGCCGCGTCGGCCGTCCATGTCGTGTAGGGCATGTAGGGCATGTAGGCCAAGACGGCGATACACCGGATGCCGAATCTTCGGCGCCTTGATATCCCTAAACATGTTCAGCATAATGCGGCATATGAAAGTGACCGATTCCGCCCAACGTTTCGGCTTTCTCGTAGCAGACATTCAACGTCTGTTCGGGCGCCGCTTCGAGCAGTTCGCACAGCGCACACTGCCGATGTCGCGCGCCCAATGCCGCTTGCTCGCCTATCTCAGCGTCAATCGCGGCGTGAGCCAGACGGTGCTCGCGGATATCCTCGAAACCCCGCCGCAGGCACTTGCCCGCATGCTCGAGCGCATGGAGGAGGCCGGTTGGGTTCGCCGCCGTGCGGACGCGCGCGACGCCCGCATCGAACGCCTTTTCGTCACGCGTGCGGCCGTCGCGCAGTTGCAGCTCGCGCGCAAACTCTCCGACGACGTACGCGACGAGGCGTTGCACGGCCTGACCGCTTTCGAGGCGGTGCAGCTCACGCAACTGCTGCAAAAGGTGCGACGTAATCTCAGCAACGTCGTGCCCACGCCGCTCGACACGGTGGTGCCCGCGATGCTGCGTCGGGAGCCGGCCGGCGGTGTCGTTGAGGGCTCCCGTTCCGCCTGCACGAACGACTGCGGGAACGACGGCGGGAACGACGGCGGGAACGACGGCGCGGGCGCTGCCGCGCGGCACCTCGACGGCACTGACGACGACATGTCGGAATTCACCGACTTGCGGCCTCGGTAGTCCGGGCCTAGCATGGGAAGTCTCCCAACCCAACCCGGAGACTGACATGACGAATCACGTGTACAAGCAAATCGAGCTGACCGGCTCGTCAACCAAGTCCATCGATGACGCCGTCAAAGGGGCCATCGAGCGCGCGAGCAAGACACTGCGCAACCTGAACTGGTTCGAAATCACGGAGACGCGCGGCCATATCGAGGACGGCAAGGTCGCTCACTGGCAAGTCACGCTGAAGGTCGGCATGCGTCTGGAAGACTGAGCGCAGGATTTTTCCGGTGGGGGAGGCAAAGGCGTCTTTCCCCTGCCGCTCTCGTGCCGATGTCTCGCCGCGATTTCTCCGACATCGCTCGGAAATCCCCTAGCAATCTCCCGAAACGCCTCCCCCGCGCGTCGCGGTTTTCGGCCGCCCCGGCCGATGAGAATCGGCACGCTGTAATGCCCCGCAGATGTCGTACAGTCGTGTCACAATAGGCGCATACTCGAGATCACGAAAAAGACAGAAGAGGTTTGCGCATGTCCGAACAAGAACCGGTTCATGCCACCCGATCGATCACGGATCCGGTGGAAGCCGTCGCCTATCTGAAGACGATTTACGACGCCAATACGGCGTATCTTCGCGCCGCTTTCGAGCGCTTTTCCAGGCAGAAGGATCAGGCGCGGCGGGTGAGCGCGCATTACCCTTTCATCCGCATCACCACGGAAGACATCACCCAGCTCGACAAGCGCCTGTCGTACGGTTTCGTTTCCGGGCCGGGCAGTTATCAGACGACGGTCACGCGTCCCGATCTGTTCGAGAACTACTACATCGAGCAATTGCGACGTCTCGCCCACAACCACGGGGTGGCGTTCGAGGTGGGCGTGTCCGATGAGCCGATTCCGGTGCACTTCGCCTATCAGGACGGCGTGTATCTCGAAGGCGATCTCGACCAGACGCACCTGCGCGCGATGCGCACGGTGTTCGATGTGCCCGATCTGGCCAAGATGGACGACAGCATCGTCAATGGCACACGCGATCCGTTGCCCGGCGAAATTCTGCCGCTGGCATTGTTCACGGCGCCGCGGGTGGACTACTCGCTGCACCGTCTGCGTCATTACACGGCCACGTCGCCCGAGCATTTCCAGAACTACGTGCTTTTCACCAACTACCAGTTCTATATCGACGAG
The DNA here is from genome assembly GCF_902459655.1 of Pandoraea anhela. Classification (GTDB taxonomy): domain Bacteria; phylum Pseudomonadota; class Gammaproteobacteria; order Burkholderiales; family Burkholderiaceae; genus Pandoraea; species Pandoraea anhela. The sequence goes on along the minus strand of NZ_CABPSB010000007.1, from coordinate 128,217 downwards.
TTCGTCGAACTGGGACGCGAGTTGATGAGCGCCACCGACGATCCCGCCTTGCGTGAATATCGCAGCCAGTACACGGCGTTCGTGGAGCCGGGCAACGTGACGCACTGGAATCAGAACGTCGACCCCCGCCCGGAGGAGGGCACATCGCCGCCGCGTCTGCCGCAGATGCCGGCGTATCACCTCGTGCGCCCGGACAACACCGGCATCACGATGGTCAACATCGGCGTCGGTCCGTCGAACGCGAAGACCATCACCGATCACATCGCGGTGTTGCGCCCGCACGCCTGGGTGATGCTGGGGCACTGCGCCGGGCTGCGCAATTCCCAGCGTCTGGGGGACTACTGCCTTGCGCACGGCTATGTGCGGGAGGATCACGTGCTCGACGATGACCTGCCGCTGTGGGTGCCGGTGCCGCCGCTGGCCGAGGTGCAGGTGGCGCTGGAGCGTGCCGTGGCCGACGTGACCCAACTGGACGATTTCGAGCTCAAGCGCGTGATGCGCACGGGGACGGTCGTGACTGTCGACAACCGCAACTGGGAGTTGCGCGATCATCGCGAGCCGGTGCAACGCATGAGCCAGAGCCGCGCGATTGCGCTCGACATGGAAAGCGCGACGATTGCCGCGAACGGGTTCCGTTTCCGGGTGCCGTACGGCACGTTGCTGTGCGTGAGCGACAAGCCGTTGCACGGCGAACTGAAGTTGCCCGGCATGGCCGATCGTTTCTATCGCGAGCGGGTCGATCAGCACCTGAAAATCGGTGTCAAAGCGATGGAGTTGCTGCGCGATAACGGTCTGGACCGTCTGCACAGTCGCAAACTGCGCAGTTTCAACGAAGTCGCGTTCCAGTAACGCGACCCGGCAGCCGCGATGTTTCGTCGACTGAAACTCGCTGCTGCCCTCCACCTGCCCCGTATCACGGGGCGTTGTAGCCCGTGCGTGCACGCGGCCGACTCCGATAGCACAATGCCTGCACACACCGGCCGCGCGCTGCGCGCCGGTGTTTTCGTTTCTCGTCATCAAGGATCATCGTGGAGATAGTCAACCACGTCGTGCCTTGGGCAGCGCACGACACTCGCCTTCTGCTGTCCTGTCTCGTCGGCCTCGTGGCCATCATCGTTTTCATCAGCGCGCTAAAGCTCTCGCCGTTCCTGTCGATTCTCATCGGCACGTTCATTGCGGGGCTTGGTGCCGGCTTGCCGCTCGAAGCGGTGGCCAGTTCGTTCAGCAAGGGGGCGGGAAGTTTGCTTGGCGACGCGGGCATGATCATCGCGCTCGGGGCCATGCTCGGGGCGTTGATGGCCGACACCGGCGCGGCGGATCGCATCGTGACCGTGCTGCTCAAGTTCGCGAAGGGGGCGGCGTTGCCGTGGATGATGGCGCTCGTCGCGATGATCATCGGCTTGCCGCTGTTCTTCGAAGTCGGTCTGGTCATGATGGTGCCGATCATCTTCGTGATGGCGCGCCGTGCCGATACGCCGATTCTTCGTGTCGCGATCCCGGCGCTGGCGGGCATGACGACGCTGCATGCGCTGGTGCCACCGCATCCGGGCCCGCTGATCGCCGTGTCGGCGCTGCATGCGGATCTGGGCATGACGATGGGGCTCGGGCTGCTGATCGCCATTCCGGCGGTGATGCTTGCGGGACCGCTGTACGGCATGTGGCTCGCGCCGCGTCTGCCGGTGCAGGCGCCGCAGCAACTGGGCGAGCTCTTCACCAGGCGAGACGACGACATCGCACCGCCGCCGTTCGCGGCGGCGCTGCTGGTGATTCTGCTGCCGGTGGTGCTGATGCTGGGTCGTACGCTCGCGAAGGTGGCGCTTACGCCCGAGACACCGCTATTCGAGGCGCTCAACTTTCTGGGCGAACCGATCATTGCGCTGGCGCTGACGGTCGTCGTTGCCATCGTCGTGCTGGGATGGGGACGCGGTGTGCCGCGCGCCCGCGTGGGCGAGACGCTGCGCCGTGCGTTGCCGCCGATTGCCGGGCTGCTGCTGACCATCGGTGCGGGTGGCGGTCTGAAGCAGGCATTGGTCACGGCGGGGATTGCCACGACCATCGGCAAGGTGGCGGTCGGCACACATATGCCGTTGATTTTGCTGGCGTGGCTGATCGCTGTGGCGCTGCGTCAGGCGACGGGCTCGGCCACGGTCGCGACCACGACCACGGCCGGCATTGTCGCGCCGCTCGTGATGCATCTGCCGCCGGTGCAGGGTTCGCTCATCGCCTTGTCGATCGGCGCGGGTTCGGTGTTTTTCTGCCACGTGAACGACGCGGGTTTCTGGATGGTGCGCGAGTACTTCGGCCTGAAGCTCAAGGAGACACTGTGGGTCTGGTCCGTCTTGCAGACCATCGTGTCCGTGGTGGGGCTGGTGATGACGTTGGTGCTTTGGCAGTTGCTGGTGTGAACCGATCCGTGTGATTCATGGCATGAAAAAAGCGCGCTGACCTGCTGGTCGCGCGCTTTTTCATTTGATGCGATGGAATGCGGTGAACGTGGGGTCGGTGGGCCACGAGGCGATTAGGAAAACACCCGCTTCGCGTGAATACCGAGGCCGAGCGCTACGCTCGCAAGACGGTCGCCGAAGACCGGCGTGGCCTTCGGGAATGCGGCGCACATGGCGTCGGACAGACAGCGCAAGCCGGTCGAGCCACCGGTGAAGTACAGCGCATCCACGTCTTCCGGACGCAGCCCCGCGAGCGACGCCGTGTGCACCGCGCCCGCCGTGATGCTGGCGATCTCGTCGCTCACGGCCTCCACCAACGCGGCTTCCGAGAACGCGACGCTCAGTTCGCGCTCGATCACCGAGAGATCGATGCGCGTATCGCCACCGGCGGACACTGCGATCTTGGCATCTTCCGCATGGCCCACGAGCGCATGTCCGAGGCGTTGCTCGACAGTGCGCATGAGGCGGCGATGATGCGCCGGATCCGCATACAGATGCGCCGTGAGCGCCAATTCACCGACCCGCTTGGGTGTATAGACGGTGTTGATCAGGTGCCACGTGGCCAGATCGAAGTAGATGCGGTTCGGCACTTCCTTGCCGTCCGGGCCGAGCGCCTTGTAGCCGAGTTCGCGCAGAATCGTCGCCAGTTCGATGCGGCGGTCGAAGTCCGTGCCTGCGATGTGCACACCGTGGTGCGCGAGCACGTCGTCCTTGCGATCCAGATGACGCGCCCGCTCCGGGCCGACGCGCACCAGCGAAAAGTCCGACGTACCGCCACCGATGTCGATGACGAGTACTTGTTGCTCATGTGTGAGACGCGATTCGTAATCGAAGGCGGCGGCAATCGGTTCGAACTGGAAGTGAACGTCCTTGAAACCCACGTCGCGTGCGCTTTGTTCGAGCGAGCGCTGTGCGGCGGCATCCGCCTTGGGGTCGTCGTCGACGAAGAACACCGGGCGGCCCATGACCACATGACGCAGTTCACCGCCGTCGGCCTTGAGGGCGTGCGTGCGCAGGTGCCGCAGGAACGTGGCGATGATGTCGATATAGCGCATCGCCGAGCCGTTGCCGAGGTCGGTGGTGCTTTCGATCAGGGAGGAACCGAGCAGGCTTTTGAGCGAGCGCATCAGACGCCCGTCGTAGCCATCGATATAGTCGGAGACAGCCTGACGGCCGAACGAGGCGCGACCGCCCTCGTCGGCGTTGAAAAACACCGCCGTGGGCAGCGTGCCGTAGCCGGCTTCCAGTTCGACCAGACGCATGGCGCCGCCGCTTTGCACGGCGACGGCAGAATTCGAAGTGCCGAAATCGATGGCGCAGAAACTCATGGCATTTGCGGCCCGCGCGGGCGAGCCGTAAAAGGTCGGCAGTGTAGCACGGCCGGACGGTCGGTCGGATGAATGCGGCCAGACCGCCCGGAACCGACGCGGCTCAAGGGCGCCCCGCGTCGACGCCAGGCGCCCATGCCGATCTCCGATGCTGACGTCCAATACCGACGTAAGCCGCATCGGCCCACAGTTGCGCGCCGACTCATCCGTGCGACGATTTCGTGTCCGGCTGCGCGGCGGGCAGGGTGCGCAGGCTGCTGACGACGGCGGCGACCGCCGCGAAAGCGGCCGCCACGTACAGCGACGCGCGCGTGCCGTACCCCTGTGGCGCGACGCTGAAAACGAGCGCCACGAGCGCGGCCCCGGTCGTCTGCCCGGTCAGGCGCGCCGTGCCCAGCATGCCGCTCGCCCCGCCGCTGCGATGCCTCGGCGCGGACATCAGCATCGCGTAATTGTTGGGCGACTGGAACAGGCCGAAGCCGAATCCGCACAAAGCCATCCGCCAGACGATATCGAGCGTGGTCGGCTGCGCGGGCAGCAGGCCGAGCGCGAGCAGACCGAGCGCGAACGCGGCCAGTCCGATGGCGCCGAGCAAGCCGGGCTTGTAGTACTCGAGCAGCCGTCCGGCCACCGGGGCGATGACGACGATAGTGAGCGGCCACGCCGTCATCAGCAGGCCGGTGCGCACATGATCGAAACCGAGTGTGTCCTGAAGAAAGAACGGCAATGAGACGAACGCGAGCATTTGCGCACAGAAAGACGCCATTGACGTACAGATCGACAGCCCGAAAATCGGGATACGCAGCAGGTCGACGGGCAGCAGCGGCACGGGCTGGTTGCGCTGGCGTTGCACGAAGACCGTACCGATGACGACGGCCGCCACGAGTTCGACCGCCACGAGCCAGCGCTCCTGACCGTGACCGAACGAGTCGATGCCGGAGATGAGCAAGCCGAACGTAAGCGCGCTGAGGACAGCGCCGATCCAGTCGAACGAATGCGATGCCCGCGCACTGTCGGGCAGCGAGCGCACGGCGATGGCGAACGCGACGATGCCCAGCGGCACGTTGATCGCGAAGAGCCACGGCCAGTGGGCGATGGACAGCACGCCGGCGGCAATCGTCGGCCCGACGGCGGACGACACCGCAACGATCAGCGAATTGAGCGCGACGCCGCGTCCCAGCCAGCGCGACGGATAGATGGCCTTCACCAGCGCGGTATTCACGCTCATGATGCCGGCTGCGCCGAAACCTTGGGCCACGCGTGCGAGCGTCAACGTAACGAGAGAGTCGGACAGCGCGCAGGCCAGCGACGCCACGGTGAAGAGCGCGAGGCCCACGGTGTAGACCCGCCGATAGCTCACGATCTCGCCGAGCGCTGCGAGCGGCAGCAGCGAGATGGTGATGGCGAGCTGATAGGCGTTGACGATCCAGATCGACGTGGCGGGACTGGTGTTCAGGTCGCGCGCGATGGTTGGCAGCGCGACGTTGGCGATGGCGCTGTCGAGGACGGAGAGCGAGATCGCGAGCATCACGGTCGCAATGGCCCAAAGCCGTGCGGGCGTGGGCATACCGTCGGTAAGTGTGTCGGACATGAGAGCGGCGCAGTAGACGGCCGAGCATCCATCGTGCCCGGGAATGGCGCGACAGGGGAGCGGCGAGGGGAAAGCGTCATCCTGCACGAATTCTTGAAACGACGATGCGGGGGCGCGCAAAGCCTTGTATTCATTGGGTTCCAGGAATCGAAACCATGTTTTATCTGTTGAAATTAAAGTTCCATCAGATAAAACATCATCGTCGGGCCGACTGGATCGATGCGATGCGCCAGCCCCTATGCGGAAAACCGGGCGATGCGGGCATTTGCCAGCGGGTGGTAAGTCGTACCGCTGGCGAGGGGGGCCAGATCCACGGCGCTGTCGAGAATTGCCTGCACGCCGAGGGCTGCAATGGTGCTGGCGGGCGAGCGCCCCGGGCAGGCATGGGTGCCGATTCCGAAGGTCCAGGCGACGCCGTCGGGCGAGGTGCCTGACGGCGCGGAGGCCAGCACGACGAGAATCGTGTCTCCTTTGGCGAGCGTGTGCCCGCCGATGACGGCGGGCGCATGCAGGAATCGGCGCGTGTTCTGTATGGGCGGATCGACGCGGATCACGTCGCCGACGGTTCGGATCGCGTCGGCGGTCGTTGCGGAAACGGCACCCGTTGCGTCGTGGCCCGGTGCGTTGATCGATGCGCCGGGTGTTTCACCTGTGGCGGCAATTCGGGCCAGCCGTCGAACGCTGTTGGCCACGAGTCCTGCGCAGGCGTCGTGTGTCTGCGTGAAGAGGCCGACGACATTCGCGCGCACCATGCCGAAGTCGATGGCGTCGTCGCGCGCGGCGCGGCGGGCCGTCTCGCGCAGCCATGTCCCGGGTATGCCTTCGCTGTCGAGCCACCGGGTGGCGCGACGGCGAAGGGCGGTGGCGGCGGTGTGACCCAGTGACAGCACGTCTGTGTCCGGTGACGGTTTGCCGGACGCCGCCATCGCTGCGACGAGTCGCCGGACATCGTCATGGACGTCGGCCCATTGCGCGGCGGGCACGCCCAGCCAGGCGGCGAGTGCGTAGACCGGCTGCCGGAAGACGAAGTCGTCGAGACAAGCACCGGGCGCTTTTCCGCGACCGAGATATGCATCGGCACAGGCGGCCTGAGTGGCGTCGTGCAGTCTGACGAGGGCGGCCCGGTCCGCGTGCAGCGCAGCGAGTCGTGCCGCCAGCCACGGCTTCATCGCGCCGTGGGCGGGGCCGTCGTTCATGCGCACGAGTGCGCCGAACCATTCCCCGGCAGGACCGGCTGCCAATGCAGGCGGCACCGCCCCACCCGCGGGCCGTACGCCGCAAGCCGGGTGCCGCAGCACTTCAGCGAGCGCTTCTGGCCCCGCCGCGACCCACATCCCGAGCGACGCATCGAAACCGAACGGCTGCTGCGCGGCGAGCGACGCGTAATACGGGTACGGATCGGGGTGGACGACGGCGTCGATGGGGTTGGCGGGAGCGTGGTTGGGATGCGAAGCGGCAAAGGCGTCGGCGTTAGTGAAGGGCATGTCGATGGCCGGGAGTGTGGGTGTCAATGCGGCCAAGCATGCGCTTTTTGACGACGGGCACGTTTCATCGCGTTGTGAAGTGTCGAGCGCATCGCCGGGCCTATACTGCGATGCATGTTCTCTGATGGAGTCTTGCCGTGGACACCGTGCGTGACCCGACCCCGGGTGTCAGTTCGCTTGCCGCGCTTCTCGCCGATCCCGGTCGCATGACCATGCTTTGGGCGCTGATGGACGGGTCTGCTCGTCCTGCCGGAGAGTTGGCGCTTGTCGCCGGGCTATCGCCGTCCAGCGCCAGCGGGCATCTAGCTCGCCTCGTCGACGGTGGCGTGCTCGCGCAGGAATCGCGCGGGCGCCATCGCTATTTCCGGATTGCCACGCCTGAGACGGCGGCTGCTATCGAGGCGCTCGCCAGTGCAGTGCTAGCTACGCGCGAGCTTCGGCCGCGTCCGGTGCCGGTGAGTCGCGCGACGCCGGTTCCGTTGCGTCACGCCCGAACCTGCTACGACCATCTCGCAGGGGAAATCGCCGTCGATCTTTTTGCCAGGATGCACGACCGGCACTGGCTCCGGATTGACGGTAGCGACGTGACACTGACCGAGGCAGGTACCGAGGGTCTTACCGGCCTCGGCGTCGACCTCGACATCGCTCGCGCCCGACGCCGTCGTTTCGCCTGCACCTGCCCCGACTGGAGCGAGCGCAAGCCACATCTCGGCGGCGCTTTGGGCGCAGTGCTCCTCAGCACCTGTCTTGACGCCAAATGGCTCGAACCCACACGCGAGGCGCGTGCGTTGCGCGTCACGCCGCTAGGCGAGCGTCAGCTTTCCGCCATCGCCGCCTGATCCGTCGACACGCAACGACACACGTCATCCAAAAGAAACACCCCGCCGGCAGGGGGCGGGGTGCGAATGACTTCCGGTATTTATGCCGAGACGGCAATCAAAGCGGTTGCATTGGTCCGACTCACTCGATTCGTCCAATTCGTTCTATTCGTCAAATTCTCCCGACATCGCAAGCGCCGGTCGTTTGCGGTGTCCTGACGATCGACGCATCGACAGCGAACGCTCCGATCAATTACCCCGATACGTCGAGTTCATCAACTCGGTCGAGCCGTGCACGCGGCCACTGATCGGGGTGCCGTAGGTCTTCAGCACCGGGTACTGGCTATCGGTCTGGATGAGCGAGCCTTGCGCTTGCATCAGTTCCTGACGCACCTGGGCGCGCGGCACGGCCAGCTTTTCGCTATACACGCTCGATTGCCAGAAGAAGTTTTCGTCCGGATAACCGTTACCGCCAGTGCCTGCGAAAGCGGCCGGAACCGCAGCCAGGCCAAGGGTCGCAGCGATCATCAGATGGGAAAGTGTGCGGGTCATGATTTTTCTCCTGTCATTGCTTTTCTTGGTGGTCGGCCGGCGCATTTTTGAGTCCGGCACCGCCTACGCCTCTAAGGTAGGACGTCCATGTCGCAGGAGTAACCGCATACGGCGCAACAATGCATTGCGAAGAACGAAAAGCCTCGAAACCCCGATGGAATAAGGCCATCGAGCACATCGAAAAGCGATGTGCGTTCGAATTAACGCTCTAATAAATATCTTAAATAAAAGGACTGCGACGTAATGCCAGATGGCTCGTGGGCGCACGGTCGATGTCCATGACGCAGAAGTCGCCGGGCAGTCGCTTCGCTAAGCCTGGCTGGCGTCGCCCGATTCCGAGAACATGGACATGCGGGCCAGTATCCAGTCGAGTAGTTCCTGCGCGGCGGCCACGAGCGGCCTGCCCGACCTCACGAGCAACCGTGCCTTGGCGCCCTGAAACAAGGGATGGTCGATCGGGACGATCGTCAACTCGCTTGCGGCGATTTCGCGATACGCCGCAAATTCACCGACGAACGTGACGAAATCGCTCGACTCGACGATCCGCTTGAGCGTGGTGAGCGAGTTGGAAACGAGCGTCGGGCGGAGTTCGATGTTTTCTGCAAACTCCAGCATCTTCACCGCGTGGCCGATACCGAATGTGGGCGGCATCATCGCCATCGGATAGGCGCGCAAATCGTCGATCGTCGCTGCCCGGCCGCTCACCGCCAGCGGGTGGCCGGGGCGCACGAGCAGGACGACAGGCTGGGAGGACGTGGCGCGATACTCGATGCGCTCGTGGGGCGGCGGGTTATACGCAAGGCCGATGTGCGCGCGGCTCTCCGCGACTTCGTTAAGGATGTCATCCACGCCGAGGCTCTGAACGCCGATGCTCAATTCGGGATATTGCGCGCAAAACGGTGTCAGAACTTCATCGACGAGCACATCGGCATACCCCTCGCTCATGACCAATTGGACGTGACCCTGCCGCAAGCCCTTCAACGCATGAAGGCGATCTTCGAGCTTCTCCTGGTGCGAGCGATATCCCCGCCAGAACTCCAGCAGATGTGCTGCCGCCTCGGTCGGCTTGACGCCTCGGGCCTGCCGCTCGAAAAGCATCGCGCCCAACTCATCTTCCAGCAGCTTGATCTGCCGTGTGATCACCGAGGGCGACGTATTGAGGTGGTCCGCCGCACCCCGGATCGTGCCGTGCGTCAGCACTTCATAGAAATAACGCAGGCGCTGCTGATTGATTTCCCGCATGGATCGCATCCCCCGTCTCGGTAGCCGCTCCGGCTACCGGTTTGCCCCCGATGGGCGGAATCTTAACCGTTGCTCACGAAGCAACGCAATGTGAACTTAGTTGCTATTGCTAGAGTATTTCGTCCTCTCCAAGATGCACCCACGAATCCGCTGAAAACAACATGGGTAAAGGAGACGAGCATGGCAACCATTCAGACGGCGATCGCCGGGCGCGATGTTCCCGCGCTTTACGACAGACTCAACTGGCGGATTCTTCCGTTCCTGCTGATCTGTTATCTATTCGCCTACTTGGACCGGGTCAATGTCGGCTTTGCAAAACTGCAAATGCAAAGCGACCTTCACTTTTCGGACGCGGCATACGGTGTCGGGGCGGGCATATTCTTCATCGGCTACGTACTGTTCGAGATCCCCAGCAACTTAATGCTGCCCAAAATCGGTGCTCGCAAGACGTTTAGCCGCATCCTGGTCCTTTGGGGCATCACCTCCGCGAGCATGCTGTTCGTGCGCAATGTGGAGATGTTTTACGCCATGCGTTTTCTGCTGGGTATTTTCGAAGCGGGCTTCGCACCCGGCATGATTTTCTACTTGTCCCGTTGGTACCCGCCGTCACGCATGGCGCGAGCCATCGCCATCGTGTTCCTGGCCGGGCCGATCGGGGGAATTGTCGGCGGTCCGGTGTCGGCCTGGCTGATGACGGCGCTGGCCGGCAAGGCCGGTCTTGCCGGATGGCAATGGATGTTTCTCGTCGAAGGGGCGCCGTGCATCGTACTGGGAGTCCTGACACTGTTCGTGCTGTCGGATCGGCCTGCGCAAGCCCGTTGGCTGAGTGACGAAGAAAAGCGCGTGCTGGATAGCGAACTCGCGATGACCGGGACCGGCCACGGGCATTCCTTCAAGGCGGTTTTGCGTAACCCCAAAGTCTATGTGCTGGCTTGCGCGTATTTCTGCATCATCGCGTCCATCTATGCCATGAGTTTCTGGGTGCCCACCATTGTCAAATCGCAAGGCGTGGAAGATACGCTTTTGCTCGGCTGGTACGCCGCCATTCCTTACGTCGGTGCGGCGATCGGCATGGTCCTGATCGGTCGTCGATCGGATGCCTGCGGGGAAAGGCGCTATCACAGTTCGGTGCCGGCACTGCTCGCCGGGGTTCTGCTCGCCGCGTTCGTTCTCACGGACGGCCACCTCTTCGCCTCGCTCGTGCTGGTGACGCTGGCAACGACGATGTTGTGGATGGCCTATACCGTCTTCTGGGCGATCCCCCCTCAATACATCAAAGGCGACGCGGCCGCCGGCGGAATCGCACTGATCAATACGATCGGACTGTCGGGCGGATTCTGGGGGCCCGCCATCATCGGATGGGCCAAGACATCGACGGGAAATCTTCACCTGGGAATGCTGATCATCGCGGCCTTGGCGGGCTGCGGCGCGGTACTCCTGTTCACGAACAAACTCCCGGCCGAATGACGATCGGGGAAGCTGTCGTCCCCCGCGATCGACATATGTCCGACGTATCTGGAAAGGGGCCGCCGCCGGTCGGCTGGCGGCGGCTGATTCAATGCACCGCGCAACTTGCGGTGCATACCAATGGAGAGAATCCGAAATGCTTTTACATCTGTCGACGTGGTCCGAGATCGAGCAATACCTGCAACGTAGCCGCTCGATCGTCGTTCCGATTGGCTCCAACGAACAGCATGGTCCGACAGGGCTGCTGGGAACGGACTGGCTATGCCCGGAAATCATCGCGCACGAGGCGCACAAGCGTGCCGATATTCTGATCGCACCCACCTTCAACATCGGCATGGCGCAGCATCACCTTGGATTCGCGGGCACGATCTCGCTGCGTCCATCGACTTTCATCGCCGCCATCGGCGACTGGGTCCGCTCGTTGGCGGTGCACGGCTTCGAAAAGATCCTGTTCCTGAACGGCCACGGCGGTAATGTTGCGTCGATCGAAGCCGCATTTTCCGAAATCTATGCCGAGGCGAGTTTCGCGAAGCGACGCCTCGGCTTCGCCATGACGCTGTGCAACTGGTGGGACCTCGAAGGGGTGGGTGAACTGGCGCGTGCGCAATTCCCCGAGGGGCACGGCGCCCACGCAACGCCCTCCGAAATCGCCATCACGCAGTGGGCACTTCCCGAAACGATCAAGACGGCCCATTACACCCCGCAGATCGCCCCATCGGGCCCGATACGCGAAGCGCTGGACTTTCGCGCACGGTTTGCCGACGGGCGCATGGGATCGGACCCGGCTCAGGCGTCGAGGGAAAGAGGCGGGGCGCTGGTCACGCTGGCGGCCGACAGTCTCGTTCGCGAAATGGACAGATTCAGCCGCGAAACGGTGCCCGCATAGCCCTCGCGTGAAATATGTCGTCACAACGGAGAATCACATGTCTGAACAGGATGTCTACGCCAGACTGAAGGCGTTAGGGATCGAACTGCCGCTCGCCGGATCGCCTGCGGCCGCGTATGCCATGTGCGCGCAAACCGGCAACTTGGTATGTTTGTCCGGCCATATCGCCAAAAGAGACGGGCAAGTGTGGACCGGCAAACTCGGCGATAGCATGACAACCGACGAGGGGTATGCCGCTGCGCGCGCAGTCGTTGTCGATCTCCTGGCGACGCTGCACGCGCATCTGGGGGATCTGAACCGCGTGACCCGTGTCGTCAAACTGATGAGTCTGGTCAACTCGACGCCGGACTATATCGAGCAGCATCGGGTGACCAACGGTGCATCCGAACTGCTCGTGGCATTGTTCGGCGAGCGCGGCCGGCACGCGCGTTCGGCGTTCGGCGTCACGCAGATTCCTTTAGGTGCGTGCGTCGAGATCGAGATGAATGTCGAGGTTGATTGATGCGGTTTGTCGTTGTGAACGTTTGAATTTTTCGTGGAGAATTTATCGATGTTTAGTCATGTCGTGGTGGGAACGAACAACCTTGAGAATGCAAAGCGGTTCTATGACGCCGTGCTGGGGGCACTCGGTATCGGCGAGGGCCGCCTCGATGACAACGGGTCGCGTCGGCGTTATGCGTATCGCACAAGCACGGGGGCTTTCTTTGTCACGGAGCCGATCAACGGACAGGTCGCGTCGCCCGCAAACGGCGGCACGATCGGCTTTACGTGCCGATCGAGCGCTGAGGTCGACGACTGGCACGCCGCTGGTGTGGCCAACGGCGGGCAGTCGGCGGAGAATGCACCGGGCTGGCGGGGGCCGGCAGGCAGTGGGTTGTATCTCGCGTATTTGCGCGATGCAGATGGAAACAAGCTTTGTGCCGCCTACCGTCCTGCGGCCTGATCGCGCCGGTTCGTCCGGATGAAAGTCTCTGGCAGAGCCGGCCGTTGATCGGGCTGGCTCTGCCAGAGCACCGGCGACCTCGTCCGTGCTCGACGACGTCACCGGCGAAGTCACCGGCGACGGCTTGCGGTTGGCCTAAGCCTTCCGCAAGGCGCGAAGGCCGGCTCTCACTTCGTTGGCGAACAGTTCCGGTTGCTCCCACGCCGCGAAGTGTCCGCCTCTGTCGACGCGGTTGTAATAGATCAGTTGGTGATACGCCTGTTTGGTCCAGCTCAGCGGCGCCTGATAATTCTCGCGCGGGAACACGCTGACGGCGGCGGGCACCGACGCATCGGCGGCGGCCAGAAAATTGAAATGCGACTCCCAATAGAACCGTGCCGCCGAAACGCCCGTGTTGGTGAGCCAGTACAGCGTGAAGTTGTCGAGCAGGTCATCCAGTGTCATGGCGCCCGCCGACTCACCATTGACCGCACGTCCGAACACGGCTGACGTCAGTGCGGCGGCGGGCTGCACGTAGCCGTCGCCATGGTCGAGCAACCAGCCGGCAAGGCCAACGGGCGAATCCGCCAGGCCGTAAAGGGTTTGTGGGCGCGTGCCCATTTCCAATGCGTAAGCGCGTCGTTTCGCGGCGGCACTCGCCAATTGTTCGTAGGCATGCCGCTCCTCTGCCGACAGACTCGGCAGCGGCGGTGCGCCGCTTTGCAACGCTTTGGCGATATCTGCCGGCACGGTCGCCGGAAAGTTGACGTGAATTCCCAACAGTTCCGGTGGGGCTTGTTTGCCCATGACGTTCGCGACCACGCCGCCGAGATCTCCGCCTTGCGCCGCAAATTTCTCGTAGCCGAGCCGTTTCATCAGCACGACCCAGGCCCGCGCGGTGCGCTCGGGACCCCACCCGGTCGTGGTCGGTTTGCCCGAGAATCCATAGCCGGGCAGTGACGGTATGACCAGATGAAAGGCGTCGTCGGCACTCGCGCCATGGGACGTCGGGTCGGTCAGAGGATCGACGATTTTCAGTTGTTCGATTACCGACCCTGGCCAGCCGTGTGTGACGATCAACGGCATGGCGTTCTCATGTTTGGAGCGCACATGAATGAAGTGGATATCGAGCCCGTCGATTTCGGTCACGAAGTTCGGTAATGCGTTCAACCGTTGCTCGCATCGCCGCCAGTCGTAGTCGGTCGACCAGTGATGCGCCAGTTCCTTGACCATGGCCAGAGGAACACCCTGCGAGTCGTCGGCCACGGTCTCTCGCTCCGGCCAGCGCGTTGCGCGAAGACGTCGTCGCAAGTCGACGAGCTGTGCTTCCTGCGCATGTATCCGAATGCGCCGAATCGCTTCGGGCGCCTCGCGATCGGTCGGTGCAGCCGTGAAGACGGTTTCGTTCGTGGCCGCGCGAACGAGCGGACTCAGCGAGCCGGCCGCAACCGTCGCTGCGGCCGCGCTGACGAACCTGCGCCGTGATGGCGAGGCAGAAGCGGGAGATGTGTCGATTTTCATGGCTCAGTGCAATCAGTAATACCGGGACTTGGCTAGGTCGACGCCGCCGACCGCGAATGCTGTTGCGATCACGAATGTGCGTAGATCGAACCTACGCCCGTGACGTCGTTCTGGGCGGATGCATGGTTTGCCGCTGCGCGAGGCGTCTCGGCATTGGAGGCGCCGCTTGCCACCGTGTTGCCGCTGGCATGAATGCGTGCCAGCGCAGCTTGGATACCGGCCGGGTACTGCGTGTTGTCGCTTGCCGGATTGAAACCGGCTTGTTCGAGCTGTTCCAACTCGGCGACAACCTGCGCGCGTGTGACACCGCTCGACGATTGGGCGAACGAGAGGGCAGGGGCGACGGCGAGTGCGGCAAGCGCGATGACTTTAACGAGTTTCATGAAGATTTCTCCTGAGGCTGAAGGGGTAGCCCGGCAGTCGGGCCTGTTGGGTCGATACTGCGCAAGAGGCACCGTGCTTCTTGCGTGTTGGTATTTGACCCCGGCCATGTAGCCGGCATGTTTCCGCGCAAGCGGGGCAGTGCAACGGCATGTTTCCGGGAGCCCGGCAGATACACTGCGATACAAAAATCCAGGGGGGGCGAGGCGTGAGGAGAGCGTTGGCCCGCGGCACGCGCGAGGCCGGGGACCCATGGGGCTCAGCGCCGAGGGGAAGTGCGATGGCGGGGCGGGCGTTCGACGTGTTACGGCGTCGGCCGATGCGTTGCACGCGCAGCCGCGATCCTCACGGCGGCGTCATGCCGACGAATCGGGTTCCGATCGGATGGCGCACCGTGTGCGCAGGGAGACGGCGGTCGACTTCGGAGGCGCAATCGACGCGTCAAGCGCGTTCCGCTGCTGCGAGGAATGCTGGCGCGTCTGCCAGTAAGACTGCCAGATCGGCGGCGCCCGACTTGACGGCGCGCGCCGTGCGCTCGCGCGTGCCCGCGTCGGTGCCGACCAGTGAGCGCGGACCCGCCACGCTGAGCGCTGCGAGCGGTCTGCCGTGCGAGTCCAGTACCGCTGCGGCGCAGGCGTCGATACCGGCTTCGAAACCGTCCTGGCTCCAGGCGCATCCCGCTTCGAGGTCGCGTGCCAACTGCGTATTGAGCGCTGCGTAAGTGCGCGCACTTTGCGCCGTGGCGGCGGCCAGAGGCTCGGGACCCAGCAGCGCACGGCGGCGCTCGGTACTCAGATGCGCGAGCAGCGAGCGGCCCGGCGCCGTGAGATGCGCCGTGACACGACTGCCCGCACGGATGTTGCTCACGAGCGGCAGGGACGGTGTCTCGCACAACAGATACCGAAGCTGCGCACCGTCGAGCACCGTCAGGTAACTCGACAGGCCGGTCTCACTCGTTACTCGCGCAAGGACGCGACGGGCTGTCGCCAGATGATCCTCGCCAGCCAGTGCGCTGGCCGCCAGCGTCAGAAACCCCAGCCCGAGACGATGACCGCCGTGTGGCAGGGGTTCCAGCACGCCTTCGAACTGCAATGTCTCGATCAGGCGCATGACCGTCACCCGGTTCACGCCGATGCGCCGGCCAACATCGCTCAGGTTCGCCGTGGAGCCGCCGTCGGCCACGTAACGCAGTAACTTCAACGCGCGCATGACCGGCGTCACGAGGCCGGTTTGCGTGGTGTCCTGAGCGTCGGTTGCGGTCGGACCCATGTTGGGCGCGTCAGCGGGCGATGCTTTCGTCATGCGTTCGATTCCATTCGTTACCGTTCGTCGACTCCTCGTCGACCCCTCTTCGACCCTTTATTGACTCCTCGTCGGAGTTGGACGGGAGAGGGGAGGGCCATTGTCCTCGCCCGTTTGCGTTGCCTGCATCTTCCCAGCGCGTCGGCGAGCGTGCGTGAGGGCGCACTCGCCGCGAACGATCGTCACGGCTGCCCACGGCGGGCAGCGCGTGATGGCGCTGCCGGCTAGCCCACGTCTCAGGCAGCGAGCGGTACTTGCCACGCGTCGTATTCGTACACCCAATCGGCGTTGCCGCCTTCCTTGAGCCACTGATTGCCGCGCGAGCCGATCTGCACGCGGGCCGTGCGCTCGCGACGCGCGGCCTCGTAGTTCGCCAGCGCGCCGGCGAGTGTCGCGGCATCCGCCATCGGACCGGCCTGCGTCAGGTGGCGAGACAGTACCACAGCATCCTCGATCGCCATGCCGGCGCCTTGCGCCATGAAGGGCATCATCGGATGGCACGCGTCGCCGAGCAGCGACACGCGGTCTTGCGACCAGCGCGGCAGCGGATCGCGCACATACAGCGCCGACTTCAGCACGCTGTCGCAGGCATCGAGCAGGGCGCGGGCTTCAGCGTGATAGTCGGCGTACATGGCGCGCAACTCCTGCACGTCGCCTGGCGCAGTCCACGATTCGAGCGTCCAGCTGTCCTGCGGTGTCGTCGCAAACACGAAGATGTCGCGGCCGAGGTTGAGCGGGAACGTCACGATCTGACTCGACGGCGTCGGCCCCCACCACTTCGTGAACGCACCGAGGTTCGGTACGCCGGCCAGCCTCTCGGCGGGCACCACCGCGCGATACGCAACCACCCCCGTGAACTCGGGCGACTCCTTGCCGAACAGGCCCGTGCGCACCACCGAGTGGATGCCGTCCGCACCGATCAGCACATCGACGCCGTCGTGGGTGCCATCCGCAAACGTCAACCGAATGCGCCCTGTCCGGCCCTCGCCCGGGGCTTCGAACGACACGAGTTTCTTGCCAAGCGCAATCGATTCGGCAGGCACGGCTTGCTCCAGCGCTTGCAGCAGATCCGCGCGATGCATCGTGAGTTGCGGCGCACCGTACTTCGTCTGTGCGGTCTGCGCCATCTCGAGTCGCGACGTCTCCTCCCCGGAATCCCAGGTGCGGCTGATGCGGTGACTCGGTTGCGCGGCCGTCTTGCGTAATTCGTCGCCGACCCCCAGCCCGTCGAGCGCACGTACGGCGTTCGGCGTCAGGTTGATGTCCGCCCCGACACGCGCGAACTGTGCCGCCTACTCATAAACGCGCACCCGAAAACCTGCGCGCAGCAGACCGATGGCAGCGGCCAGACCGCCGATGCCGGCACCGTTGATGCCGATGAGAGGAGGTTGCATGGGGACATCCTTTGACGAAAGAGACGTAAATCGGAAAAAATAAAACGTTCAAATATGAACATATCGTTCAAATATTATTGTTTTTGATTCGATCGATCGCAAGTCCTCCTCGGGTAAATCCTGAGCATCGCGTGCAGTGCGCAATGTCCGCGGCGCGGGACTTCCGGCAACGCGGGCGGGACGTTCGGCACCTTGCCATGTAGGGCAAAGACGGTTCACCCGTGGATCGGCATCCGCGCGTTAGCACGCCAATTTCTCGCCATCAATTCGTGTATCTCCGCTGCGAGCACCGGGCGTCTCCTGGCCTAAGCTCTGCACAGTTGGTTTCATAAGTAATCCAACGTTTCACAGATGGAACGAAAAGGTGGGCGCGTGCAGGGGGCACAATCGGCGGGGCCTGGCCGGTTTGCGTGCGACATGCCGGACGTATCCATCGTTCTTGAATCATCGAACATCATTGAACGACGGGGGTACACAGATGAAGCGGTTTCCGATGGGGCGGATCCCGGGCATGACCCGGTGGGCGGCGGCGATGCTGCTGGCCACGGGCGTGCCGGTTGCTGCGCACGCGCAGAGCAACGTCACGCTATACGGCAGCCTGGATGCCGGGGTGGCCTTCGTGAACAACCAGGGTGGCAAGGCGAACTGGATCGCGCAACAGGGCGGTTCGCAGCCGGATCGCTGGGGGCTGCGCGGCGTGGAGGATCTCGGTGGCGGCAATCGCGCCATCTTCCTGCTGGAGAACGGCTTCTCGACGCTCACGGGCAACACGCTCAAGGCTGGTGCGATGTTCAATCGTCAGTCGTGGGTCGGGTTGCAGTCGGACAAGATGGGCACCGTCACCATCGGTCACATGACCTCGTTCAACTTCGACTGGCTGGGCCCGTTCAGCACGGCCTATCTGGGCATGAACTGGTACATGTTCCACCCGGGCAACCTCGATGAACTTGCGAACACGTCCGTGGTGCAGACCGACAACTCGGTGCGTTACGTGACGCCGGACTTCCGGGGCTTCAAGGCGGGGGCGATGATCTCGCTCGGTAACACCACGAACTTCGCCACCGGGCGCAAGTGGAGTGTGGCCGCGAACTACACGAACGGCGGCTTCAAGGCGTCGGCGGTGTACTCGAACGAGAACGACCGCACGCCGAACGTTGCCGTGCTCGGCGGCGCGACGTTCCAGGGGCAGCCGGTCGCGACGTACGCGGCGAAGAATGTCGAGAACATGGGGGCGGGTGTTTCCTACGGCTTCGGACCATGGCTGCTGCATGCGTTGTACACGCGTGTGAAGCTTCAGTCGCCGGGCGGCAGCGACACGTATCAGTCATTCGACGGCGGCGTGAACTATGCGACGAGCGTTGCCAACACGATCACTTTCGGGGCAGCCACGACCAACATGTCCGGCAAACGCTGGACGCAGGTCAGCCTCGGTGACGTCTACGCCTTCTCCAAGCGTACACAGGTGTACGTGAGCGGCGCGTATCAGCACGCGAGCGGCAACGGTGCGGTCACGGCGATCAACACGATCAGTCCGTCGTCCACCTCGAACCAGCTCGTGATCATGTCGGGCGTGCATCACTCGTTCTGACGCGCAGCAGATTCACCCAGTGGTCTCTCTTGACGCGCCGGCCGGCCATCGCCCGCCGGCGTTTTTTAATGCTGAGCGATTGTTGTAGGGGAGCCTCCTGCAAGCAGGCTTCGCGGACTACTTCCGAGGGGCGTCTGCGCTCGCCTGATCCGCGGGGGCGTAGACGAAGGGTGCTTGCGGACGTTTGGCGACATCGACCTGAATCACCGGCAAGAAGCGCCCGGTCACGCTCCAGTAGTCCTGCTGAATGTACTGCGCGCCTGCCAGTCTGCCTGGCGTATAAACGATGGCTTCGATCGGGAGCGATGTCGGGATGTCGGCCGGCCATACGGCAAGAATCAGTTCGTTCCACGACTCCGCGATGGTGTGCGGCTTTTTCAGCGTACGGCGCGCATCGATGCCGAGCTGAAAAGACGTCTTGTCCACGCCGAGAGAACATTGATGCATATAGCTGGTGACTGCGTAATGCGCTTGCCATTGGCTCAGGGTGCGAATGCCGAGGGAGGCGCACGAGGCGCTCGTCGGGTGTGTCGGCCACTTGCCGCATCGTGTCTCGCGCAACGAGGTATACCCGTCGCTCGGGTAGAAGCACTGCGGCTCGAGTTTTACCTGCGCGGGGGCATCGAGCGCCGAAAAGGCGAACCCTTCTCCGGCCCCGTAAGCGAGTCCCGACACTTCTGCGTCGAGTCGCATCCACGTCGTCGCCACACCGTTCAACCGGATATTGGTGGGACTCAAATTCCACGAGTGAAAGTTCTCGCCATAGCCGGTGATTCGCACGATCACGCCACTGCATACGAATGCCGACTGATCGCCAGGGCACTCGCGCACGTCCGCGAACCGGGCGTTCAACCGGGCTGCGACGCGCTCTCCGTCGTCGAGTTGATCGCGCTCGTCGAAGCCGAACGACGTGGCGCCGGCAGCGATCGCAACGCGCAATATGGGCAGCCATTTTCCCGTGGCGTCGAAATACTGACGTTGATAGCGCTGCGCTTGCGGCAACTGACCGCCGTGATTCACGTCGTAAAAGAACGCCTGAATCGGCAGTTTTTGCACCGCATCCGGTTGCCAGGCCGGCAGCAGCATGACGACAGCGTTCGTCGCCACGCGGGGATCCGCCGCTTGATGCGCCTGCAGCGTCGATGCGAACTGCTGATCGTTCGCGGCGTTCAACGAGCATTGTTTCCCGGGGTCGTTGTCCGCACTCGCGAAATGCTGTAGCCAACCGGCGGCATCGGTGACGTTGTGGGCGGCGCACGAGCCCGGCTCGGCGGCGCGCGTCACGGGCGACGTCAGATCGCAACCGTTCGATGGCGTGCCCGACGGCGGCGCGACGGCGACCGGATAGACGCACCGGGGGGAAAGGGGCAATTGCCATCCGGCGGCGGTGAACCCGTCGGCGAAGATGATCCCGGCGCTCGTCGACAACTCGGAAGTCCCAAGATCCCTGCGCAAGTACGCGACGTTCGCCGACCCCAGCGCTCGCTCGCTTTCCGTCAGATACGTCAGCGACGCCGACGCGTCGCCGGGCAGGGGGCGCACCAGAACGCCGGCGCACATCCATGCGGGGCGATTCGCTGCGCACTTGCTCGGCGTCGCCTGATAGCGCTGATTCATCAGGTAGGCGATGTCGGTACCGTCAATGGCATACGCATGCCCGCCCGCCGTGCAAGCGAGCCATCCAAGAAGCGCCCGCAACGCGCCACGTCGGGCGGTGCGCGATATGGGCGGGCGACGAGCGGAAAGTGAAGTGGTCACGATATCGCTGCCTCTTCGTCGGCTGGGGCTTCATTTGCGCACACCGTCATGACCCGCGTCAGCTGTCAACGTTGTCAGGGACGCGAGATGCCGCCGAGGTCGTGTACGCCCCTCGTCGTCCATCGTCCATCGTCCGTCGGGCCGGTGGATCCGGGTTTCCCCTAGGCAAAAAACAATTTTGACTGCGCGTGTCACTCCCTATAATTGATCCATAAGTAAATCAATGTTTCACCAATGAGACGTTGTGCGAAAGAGAAAGACAGGCTGGCAAGCCGTGCACCGGAACAGACGTCGCACGTTGCCCGAAGCAAGTTGAACATCCAGAAACACGGTGGTTTCCCATGCTCAGGTCGATTCAGTTGAAGGACGCAAACGTAGCCGAGGCCTATGCCGAAGCCCGTCAGGCGCAGCCGGGGGCAACGCCTCTGCCGTTCGCTATCGAGTACCACGGCGTCACGCGTCGGTTCAAAAATCGTCAGGGCAAGGGCGAGATGACGGCCGTGTCGAATGTGTCCATCGGCATCAAGGCTGGAGAGTTTGTCTCGCTGATCGGTCCGAGCGGCTGCGGCAAGAGCACGCTGCTCAACATGGGCGCCGGTCTTTACGCGCCGAGCGAAGGGCAGGTGACGCTTGCGGGCAAGCCGGTGCGCGGTCCGTCGCAGCAAGTCGCGTTCATGCTGCAAAAGGATCTGCTCATGCCGTGGCGCTCCATTCAGAAGAACGTCGAGTTGGGCATGCAGATTCGCGGCCGTCACAAGGCCGAACGCGCGGAAGTCGCCAGAGCGCTGCTCGCGCGCTGTCACCTCAAGGGCTTCGAGAATCACTACCCGCATCAGTTGTCGGGCGGCATGCGCCAGCGTGCCGCGCTCGCCCGGACGTTGGCCGTCGAGCCGGACGTGCTGCTCATGGACGAGCCATTCTCGGCGCTCGACGCACAGACCAAGATGGTGCTCCAGCAGGATCTCGCACAGATGCTCGCCGCCGAGGGCAAGACCGCATTGATGATCACCCACGATCTCGCCGAAGCGATTGCGCTGTCGGATCGCGTGTTCGTGATGAGCGAACGACCGGGCACGATCATCGAAGAGATCACCGTCGATCTGCCGCATCGCGAGAACCCTATCGAGCGCCGCAAGCAGGCCGGGATGAACGAATACGTCGCGCATCTGATGGAACTGCTCAAGGTCGGTCGCGACGATCACCTCGGCTGATCGCGCCACCGCTCCCGACGAATCACCGCCGCTCATCTCAGCGAATCAAGCACAAGACACTGGAATCTCCGCTATGAAATCCCTTTCCAAAACGCAACTGACCGCCGGCAGCTTCCTGCTGCTGCTGATCTTCGCGGCCGTGTGGCAATGGGGCCCGTCGGCGTTCGGCGTGCCTGAGTTCGTGCTGCCGAAGCTCTCGTCGACGCTCGTCGAAGGCGTGCGCATGTTCGAGGTCGAGAACCTCTGGCTGCATATTGGCGTGACGGCGCTCGAAGTCATTGCGGGCTTCGTGATCGGCTCGGCGCTGGGCGTGCTGATCGGCGTGATCCTCGGCTTGTCGCCGTCGACCGAAGCCATGCTTTCGCCGTACATCCTTGCGTTGCAAATCGCGCCGAAGGTCGCGTTCGCACCGCTGTTCGTGATGTGGATGGGCTACACGATCTACCCGAAGATCCTGGTGGCCGTACTCATCGTCTTCTTCCCCGTGATGATCAACGTGCTGGGTGCGGTGCGCTCGGTCGATCCGGACATGGTCAATCTGGTGCGTGCCCTGTGCGGCCGCCGCTGGCAGATCTTCCGCTTCGTCGAATTCCCGTCGGCCATGCAGGCGCTCTTCGCGGGGCTGCGCATCGCGTCGACGCTGGCCGTGATCGGCGTGACCGTCGGCGAACTCGTCGGCGGCGACCGCGGCCTGGGCTATCTGCTCGTGTACGGCGAAGGCCAGGGCAATACCGCGATGGTCTTCGTCGCCATCGCCGGCCTGACAGTCATCGGTATCGCCGCCTACGCCGCCGTGGTCTGGCTGGAGCGCCGCGCACTGCATTACGTGCCGCGTGCGGCCATGAACATCGCGTAAGCGTACGACGTCACAAGGAATCGATCGTGAACGAGCTGCCCATCCTCCCACTCGATATCGCCACGCTCGCGCCGCTAGACGGCAAGGCGCTCCTGATCACCGGCGGCGCACGCGGGCTCGGTGAAGGTTTCGTGCGTGCCGCCGTCGCTCGCGGCGCGCAAGTGACGATTGCCGATATCGCCGTGCCGGCGGGCGAGGCGCTCGCCGCCGAGTTGCGCGACGCCGGCCATGCCGTGGGGTTCGTGCGGGTCGATCTGTCGGATCCGGCGTCGGTGCAAGCCGCAGCGCAGGCGGCGGCTCGGCAGATGGGCGGTATCGACGGCCTCGTCAACAACGGTGCGATCACCAACTCGGGCGGCAAGACAGCCACCGAACTGAGCGTCGAGACGTGGGATGCCGTGATGAACGTCAACGTGCGCGGCACGTGGCTCATGACGATGGCAGCGCTGCCGTTCCTGCGCGCGTCGAAGCAGGGCCGTGTCGTGAACATCGCGTCGGACACCGCACTGTGGGGCGCGCCGCGTCTGCTCGCGTACACCGCCAGCAAGGGCGCCGTGATGTCGATGACGCGCTCGCTCGCCCGTGAACTCGGCCCGGACGGCATCACCGTCAATGCCATCGCGCCGGGTCTCGTCGAGGTCGAGGCCACGGCGTATGTGCCGGCGGCCCGCCATCGCCACTATCTGGAAGGCCGTGCCCTGCCGCGTGCGCAGGTGCCCGACGACGTCGTCGGCCCGGTGCTGTTCCTGCTCTCCGACGCCTCCCGTTTCGTGACCGGTCAGGTTCTGCCGGTCAACGGCGGCTTCGTCATGTCCTGACGAGCCGCTCTCATTCGCAACGCCTATAAGGAGTTACACCATGGCGCAAGCCGAAGCTAAAAACACCGCGACGCCGCAGGCCGTCGAAAGCTGGACACAGGCCGAAGGTCAGACGTTCGGCGATTGGCTCGATACCCGCGTGGCGCGCTTTGCTACGCGCAAGTACGACTGGGACGCCCTCAAGTTTCAGGCGGACTACGACCCGAAGTACCGCCGCGCGCAAATGCGCTACGTCGGCACGGGCGGCACCGGAGTAGCCAAGGACATCAACACCGTGCCCGCCGGTCACTTCACGTTCTCCACGATGGTGATTCCGGCCGGCAACATCGGCCCGAGCCACATTCACATGGATGTCGAGGAAATCTTCTTCGTCATGCGCGGCAAGATGAAGGTGATCTGCGAGCGCGACGGTGAGACGTGGGAAGCCATTCTCGGCGAGCGCGATCTGATCTCGGTGCCGCCGGGCGTGTACCGCACGGAAATCAATATCGGCGACGAAGATGCGCTGATGTGCGTGATGCTCGGCTCGCAAAAGCCGGTCACGCCGACGTACCCGCCGGATTCGCCGCTCGCGAAGATCAAGCGAGAAGCGAAATAAGCCGCGAAGCAGTCCGGTGCCACGCGTGCAATGCGTGCAATGCATGCAATGCGGGCGAGGCGAACTTACGAGTGTCGTCTCGTCACGCACGCGGCACCGGCAGGAATTCACGAAGTCAGACGTTCAGCCACAAGTCATGCAAGCCGAAGCCATGTCGTCCGAAGTGCCCGATGAACCGGAAGATGCCGTCGTCGCGCCGTTGCGCGCGCGACTCGACGCCTTCCCCTACCGCACCGTCGCCACGCGCGCCGGCACCGTCGGCTATCGCTGTGCACAGAGCGAGAGCGCCGTGGGGGTGCCGGTCGTGATGCTGCACGGCATCGGTTCGGGCGCTGCGTCGTGGGTCGCACAGCTCGATGCCACGGGACTGAATGCCTCGCGCTACGCATGGGACGCCCCGGGCTACGGCCAGACGTCGAACGTCGCCGCTGTCGAGCCGCAGGCCGACGCCTATGCTGACGCACTCGAAGCGTGGCTCGACGCGCTCGGACTGGATCGCGTCGCACTGGTCGGCCATTCGTTGGGCGCGATCATGGCGACGACGTTCGCGAGTCGCGCGCCGCAGCGCGTGCGCGGGCTCTTCCTGTGCTCACCGGCCAACGGCTACGGCCGGGCCGACCCGCAACTGCGCGTGTCGAAGCGTGACGCGCGTCTGTCGATGCTCGACAAGCTCGGCCCGGCGGGGATGGCGCGCGAGCGCAGCGACAACCTCGTTGCACCGAACGCGCAAGACCTGCCGCGCGCGTGGGTGAAGTGGAACATGGCGCGCGTGCTGCCCGCTGGCTATCGCCAGGCGACGCATCTGCTCTCGAATGGCGATGTCGCGGGCGAACTCGCCCGGTACGTTGCCGCCAGCGCGGGGCCGGTAGCCGTCGCCGTGGGGGCGCAAGACGGCATCACACCGCCCGCGGCGTGCGAGGTCATTGCCAACGTGGCGGGGGTGCCGCTGCAAATCATCGAAGGCGCGGGGCACGCGTCGTGTATCGAAACGCCGGACATGCTGAACGCCGCGCTTGCCGCGTGGCTCGGACGTGTCGCGGCGGGTGAGCGTTGAGATGGCACCGGCAACGCCGAAGCGCAAAGCGCTCATGGAAGACGAAGCCCTGCGGGTGCCGTCGACGCTGGTCGATGGTGAGAGTGCCGCCGAGCCCAATGAGTCCAATGAGCCCAATGAGCCGCCTGACGGCAATGAAGGCAATGGGGGCAATGACGGGGGACCCGCTGAGTCCCGCTATCTCGTGCCGGGGCTGGAGCGCGGTCTGCGCATCCTCACGCAGTTCTCCCCGCGCGAGCCGGTGTTCAGCGCGCCGGAGTTGTCGCAGCGGTTGGGCATTCCGCGCACGACCGTGTTTCGCCTGTTGCAGACGCTCGAAGCGATGGGCTTTCTCGAGCGCGCGGGCAGTGAAAAGAACTTCCGTCTGGGCGTGGCCGTGCTGCGACTGGGTTTCGAGTACCTCAGTTCGCTGGAACTGACGGATCTCGGCATTCCCATCATCGAGCGTCTGCGGGACGCCACGCAACTGACCTCGCACATCGTGATCCGCGATGGCCGCGACATCGTGTTCGTGGCGAAGGCGCAGAGCGTCGCCGGCGTCTTCAACTCGATCAAGGTGAACGTCGGCACGCGTTTGCCGGCCCATGCAACGGTGCACGGCCATGTGCTGATGGGCGACCTGACGCTGGCGGAGCTGCGTGCGCTGTATCCGGAAAAGACGCTGGAGAAGTTCACGCCGCAAACCCCCGAGACGCTCGCCGAACTGTTCGCGCGCGTGCGCGAAGACGCCGAGCGCGGCTACGCGGTCTCCGCCTCGTCGTTCGAGCGCGGCATCAGCGTGGTGAGCGCCCCGGTGCGCAATGATGCGGGCCGCATCTGCGCCGCCATCACAGTCACGATTCCGCGCGCGAACATCGATTCGTCGATGCTCGACGCGGGCCTCATCGGACAGGTGCGCGAAGCCGCCGACGCGCTCTCGCACCGGCTGAACTACCGGCCCGGCAGCGACAACGCGTCCACCCCCTACATGAAGTCACTGGGATTGAAATGATCAAGATCGACCTTTCCGCACGCGCCGCGCTGGTGACGGGCGGCACGTCCGGCATCGGACTCGCCACCGCCGAGCGTCTGCTCGACGCCGGCGCCGCTGTTGCGATCTGCGGCCGCGACACCGAGCGGCTGGCGCAAGCCGAAGCCCATCTGCGCGACCGTCACCCCGACGCGCGTCTCATCGCCGCGCAATGCAACGTGCTCGACGAGAGCGAGGTTGCCGTGCTGACCGGGCGCATCCGTAGCGAGTTCGGCCGTCTCGACATGCTCGTCAACAACGCCGGTCAGGGCCGTGTCTCGACGTTCGCCGATACGACCGACGATGCCTGGCGAGAGGAACTCGAACTGAAGTACTTCAGTGTGATCCGGACCACACGGGCGTGCCTGCCGATGCTGCGCGACGCCGCACGCGAGACGGGCGACGCCGCCATCGTCTGCGTCAACTCGCTGCTGGCGTTGCAGCCCGAGCCGCACATGGTGGCGACGTCGTCGGCGCGCGCCGGGGTGCAGAACCTCGTGCGCTCGATGGCGAGCGAGTTCGCGCCGCACGGCGTGCGTGTCAATTCGATCCTGATCGGTCTGGTGGAGTCCGGCCAGTGGCGTCGGCGCTTTGCCGCGCAGGGTGAAGGCCAGACTTGGGAAGCATGGACCGGCGAGCTTGCGCGCAAGAAGCAAATTCAGTTGCAACGTCTGGGCAAGCCTGAAGAGGCGGCCGCAGCGATCTTTTTCCTGGCAAGCCCGCAATCGTCCTATACGACGGGCAGTCACATCGATGTTTCCGGAGGCTTGGCAAGACATGTCTAACAAAACCACCGTCGGCGAAGTCATCGCGGCGTTCCTTGAACAGTGCGGCGTGAAGACCGCGTTCGGCGTGATCTCGATTCACAACATGCCGATCCTCGACGCCATTGCGCGTCGCGAAAAGATCCGTTACGTCGGCGCACGCGGCGAAGCCGGCGCGCTGAACATGGCCGACGGCCTGTCGCGCGTCTCGGGCGATCTGGGCGTGGCGTTCACGAGCACGGGCACCGCTGCGGGCAACGCAGCCGGCGCGATGGTCGAAGCACTCACCGCCGGCACGCCGGTGTTGCACATCACGGGGCAGATCGAGACCGAATTCCTCGACCGCGATCTGGCCTATATTCACGAGGCGCCGGACCAGTTGAGCATGCTCAACTCGATTTCGAAGGCCGCGTACCGTGTGCGTTGCGTCGATACGGCACTCTCGACCGTGCGCGAAGCGGTGCGCGCGGCGCTCACGGCGCCGACCGGCCCGGTGAGCGTCGAGATCCCCATCGACATTCAGGCAGCCGAAATCGATTGGCCGGCCGATCTGGGCGCACCCCACATCCCGGTGCCGACCCACGACGACGCCCGCGTGGCCGCACTGGCCGACAAGCTGGCGTCGGCGCGTCGTCCGCTGCTGTGGCTGGGCGGCGGCGCGCGCGGCGCACAAGGCGCCGTCAAGCGTCTCGTCGAGATGGGCTTCGGCGTGGTGACGAGCGTGCAGGGGCGCGGCATCGTGCCGGAAGACCACGCCGCGACGCTCGGCGCGTTCAACATTCACCCGACGGTCGAGAAGTTTTACAAGACGTGCGACGCGATCGTGGTGGTCGGCTCGCGTCTGCGCGGCAACGAAACGCTCAAGTACAAGCTGGCGCTGCCGCGCGCGCTGTATCGCATCGACGCCGACGGCCTCGCCGACAACCGTGGCTATCGCAACGACCTGTTCATTCAGGGCGACGCGGCCAGTGTGCTCAACGCGCTGGCCGACCGTCTGCAAGGGCGCGTGTCGGTCGATCCGGCATTTCATGCAGATCTCGCCGCCGCGCGCGACGCCGCCGTCAAGCAAGTCGCCGAAGGGCTCGGTCCGTATCGCCAACTCGTTGCCGCACTGCAAGGCGCGCTCGGTCGCGACTTCAACTGGGTGCGCGACGTCACGATCTCGAACAGCACCTGGGGCAACCGTCTGCTGAAGATCTTCTCGCCGCGCGCCGGGGTGCACGCGCTGGGCGGCGGCATCGGTCAGGGCATGCAGATGGGCATCGGCGCAGCGCTCGCGGGTAACGCAAAGAAGACCGTCGCCCTGTGTGGCGACGGTGGCCTGATGGTAAACGTCGGTGAGCTGGCGACCGCCGTGCAGGAAAAGGCGCCGGTCGTGATTCTGCTGATGAACGACCAATGCTACGGCGTGATCCGCAATATTCAGGACGCGCAGTACGGCGGGCGTCGTCACTACGTGCAACTGCATCAGCCGGACTTCGCCGCATTCTGCGCCAGCCTGCAACTCAAGCACGAACGCATCACGTCCATCGATCAGGCCGAAGGGGCCGTGGCGCGCGCCGTCGCACACGACGGGCCGGTGCTGCTCGAAGTCGACATGCTGTCGGTCGGCAACTTCGCGTCGCATTTTGCCGGTCCGCCGGTACGGGAGCCAGCGAATGCATGAGCTGAACCACCGTCCCGTGGACGTGGCGCTGATCGGCTTCGGCGCGATTGGCTCGAAGGTCTACGAGGCGTGCGCGAGTGATCCCCATTTGCGCGTGGGCCACGTGATCGTGCCGGAAGACGCTGCCGAGCGCGTGCGCAGCAGCGTGCGCGCGGGCACCGAAGTGGTGTCGTCGGCGCAGGCGCTCACGAGCCGTCCTGACTTCGTGCTGGAGTGTGCCGGTCATAGCGCGTTGTCGGGCCACGTCGTGCCGCTGCTCAAGTCGGGTGTGGATTGCGCGGTGGCGTCCATCGGCGCGCTCTCGGATACCGATTTACTCGCCGCGCTCGAACAAGCCGCGAAGGACGGTGCCTCGACCGTCACGCTGCTCTCGGGCGCGATCGGTGGCATCGACGCGATCGCTGCCGCCCGCGAAGGCGGTCTGGACGAAGTGCTGTACACCGGCCGCAAGCCGCCAATGGGCTGGCAGGGCACGCCCGCCGAACAGGTCTGCGATCTGGCGACGCTCACCACGGCCAGGGTGATCTTCGAAGGCAGTGCGCGCGACGCCGCGCGTCTGTACCCGAAGAACGCCAATGTGGCGGCAACCGTTGCCATCGCCGGCCTGGGGCTGGATGCGACGCGCGTGCGCCTGATCGCCGATCCGGCGACCACCCGCAACGTGCATCACATCGCCGCGCGCGGCGCATTCGGCGAGATGTCGCTGGAGATGTGCGGCAAGCCGTTGCCGGATAACCCGAAGACCTCGGCGCTGACGGCCTATTCGGCCATTCGCGCGCTGCGCAATCGCGTGGCGAACTGTGTGATCTAGCAGGAATAGCCTCATGAGCCATCAAGATTTGCTGCAAGGGTTTTCGAGCGACATTCTGGTCGGCGGCGAATGGCGTGCCGGCACCGGCAAGCGCTATCAGAGCCTGTATCCGGCGGACGAAAGCGTGAACGCCGAGATCGCGGCGGCCGGTGCGGACGATGCCGTCGAGGCTGTCGAAGCGGCGGATGCCGCCTGGCGTCGTGCCGACTGGGCCGGTCTCAAACCGCACCAGCGTGCGGCGGTGCTGCACCGCGTGGCCGACGGCATTACGCAACGCGCCGAAGCGCTCGCGCATCTGCAACGGCGCGACAACGGCAAGCCGATCAGCGAGACGCGCGCGCTTGTGGCGAGCGCAGCGGGCACGTTCCGCTACTTCGCCTCGTGCCTGGAGACGCTGGAAGAGACGCTCACGCCGTCGCGTGGCGATTACCTGACGATGAGCGTGCATGAGCCGTTGGGTGTCGTGGCGGCCATCACGCCCTGGAACTCGCCGATCGCCTCGGACGCGCAAAAGCTTGCCCCGGCGCTGGCTGCCGGCAATGCCGTGGTGCTCAAGCCGGCGGAAGTCACGCCGCTCGCGTCGCTCGAACTGGGCCGCATCTGCGAAGCCGCCGGTGTGCCGCGCGGCGTGCTGTCGGTGCTGCCGGGCAAGGGGTCGGTCATCGGTGACATTCTGGTACGACATCCGAAAGTGAAGAAGGTCGCCTTCACCGGCGGTACCGAAGTCGGTCGCGGCATTGCGCGGCTGGCGGCGGACAAGCTCATGCCGGTGTCGCTGGAACTCGGCGGCAAGTCCCCGACCATCGTTTTCGAAGACGCCGATATCGACCACGCCGTGGCCGGTGTGCTCTACGGCATCTTCAGCTCGTCGGGCGAATCGTGCATTGCAGGCTCGCGTCTGTTCGTCCACAAGGCGATTTTCGAGACGTTCGTCGAGCGTCTCGTTGCCGGGGCAAAGCAGTTGCGCGTGGGCGACCCGCTGCGCGAAGACACGCAGATGGGACCGCTGGTGACATCGGCGCATCGCGAGTCCATCGAACGCTATGTGGCGATCGGGCTGGAAGAGGGCGGACGTCTGCTTTGCGGCGGCGAGCGTCCGGTGGGAGACGGCCGTGAAAAGGGCTACTTCTATCAGCCGACCATCGTCGCGGGGCTGACGAATCAGGCGCGCATGGTGCAGGAGGAAATCTTCGGACCGGTGCTGGCCGTGCTGCCGTTCGAGAACGAAGACGACCTGCTGCGAGAAGCCAACGACAGCGTCTACGGCCTTGCGGCAGGCATCTGGACGCGCGATTACAAGCGCGCCTGGCGCGTGGGGCGTGCGCTCGAGACGGGCACCGTCTGGATCAACACCTACAAGCAGTTCTCGATCTCGACGCCTTTCGGCGGCTGGAAGGAGAGCGGCATGGGGCGCGAGAAGGGACGTCTGGGGCTGCTGGAATACACGAACCAGAAGAGTCTTTACTGGGGCATGAACGATCACCCGCTCGCCTGGGCGGGCCGGGTCTGAATTTGGCGACGAATGGTGGCAAGCCGCGATGCACGGGGCATCGCGGTCATCCGAAACTTGAGCGAGGCAAAGATATGTTGTCGATTTTCCGTGCATCGTTGGCGCGTCGCGCCTTTCTGACGGCAGGCCTGTGCGCTGTGGCCGGACTCACGAGCGTGGCCGCACCGGTCATGGCGCAGCAACCGGCGACCCAGCAGATCACTTATCTGCTGCCGGCGCCGGCCAACCTGCCGGCTTTTGCACCGTTGATGCTGGCTGAGAAGAAGGGCTACTACGCCGCCGAAGGCTTGTCGGTGCGCTGGCTGACGGTGCAGGGCGGCGCCGATGTCGGCAAACAGCTCGCCTCCGGCAACGGCGATCTGGGCGGTGGCCTGGGCGACACGCCGATCGTGCTGCGTCCGAACGGCATTCCCATCAAGGGGGTGGCACTGCTCGGCGGCCGCACGCTGCATCAACTCGTTGTGCGCGACGACGCGAACATCAAGTCGCCCGCCGATCTGAAAGGCAAGACGATCACGGTGCTGGCTTATCAGGACACGGGCTTCTACGCCACGCTCGGTCTGCTCGCCTCCGCCGGTCTCACGCGTAACGACGCCCGTATTCAGGGCGCGGGTCCGGCGGGCGTGTGGCAGCAGGTCGCGACGGGCAAGGCGGAGGTGATGGTCGGCACGCCGGAGTGGGCGCAGAACATCGAAGACGCCGGGGTGAAGATCACCATGACGTCGACCGACAAATACTTCCCGGGCATGGCGCAGGCGATTCTGGCGTCGGACAAGACCATTGCCGAGAAGCCGGAGATGATCCGCAAGTTCGTGCGCGCGACGGTCAAATCGGTTGCCGAAATCATGCGGGATCCGGCGGGTGCCGCGAAGGAGTACTGCGCGACCGTGCCCGGCTACAAGGGCACGGAAGCCGAGATCGAGAAAATCCTCACGTATTACGCCCGCAACGTGTATTCGGGCCAGCAGCGTCTGGGCGCGTTCGATACGGCACGCGTGACGAAGCTGCAAGACTTCTATGCGCAGGAGAAGGTCATTCGCGAGAAGTCCAAGGTGGACGACCTGTTCACCAACCAGTTCGTGCAGTAACGCGAGGCTTGCGATGAGTGAAACCGCACAAGGCGACGCCCCGTCCGAAACCATGTTGCTGACGGTGTTCCTGCGTCACGATCAGTCGAACAATCTCGACGATTTTCAGGCGCGTCTGAAGGCGGCCGAGTGGTGGGAGCGTTTCCCGCCCGCCGGCGTGGAAGTGGTGTCGTGGACCGTGGCGATGGGCTTCGGCCAGATCGTCACGCTGGCGCTGCCGCCGCATTTGCTGCCGGCAGTCAACGTCGAGCTGGAACGCTCGGCGTGGGGGGTGTTCCGTACCGAATGCTATCCGACTTACAACTTCGTACCCGTGCACGCGCGTATTCGCGAGCGGGTTCGCAATGGAGGGAAATGATGGACCGTTATCTCGAACCGCATCAAGCGCGTCGCCATGAGCCGACGCAATACGAAAGCCTGCTGGGCGACGCTATCGAGCGCGCCTATGCGGCCGGCACGCATGACTTGCCCGGCCTCGTGGCTTACCTGAATCGCACCGGCCCCGGCCCGCAGGACGGCGAAGTGTGGACCGAAGACGTCTACAAAGCGCAGATCGCCCGCCTGGCCGAAGAGTAAAACATCACACAGCGCGATCGCCGCGCGCGGCCTGCACGATGGCGCGCGACGAACGCGACGGAGACGTTCCCCCATGACTACGCAACAGCCGATTCCTACTGCCGACGCCATTCTGGAGCGCGGCCTGAAGCACCTCTGGTATCCGATTTGCCCCTCGCACATGATCGGCCGCGAGCCGGTCTCGCTGCGCCGTCTGGGCAAAAAGCTGGTGTTCTGGCGCGACCAGGACAACAAGGTGCATGCCCTCGACGATCACTGCCCGCACCGTGGCGCCCCGCTCTCGAAGGGCATCGTGATGGGCGACCGCATCGCCTGCGGTTATCACGGCGTGCAGGTGCGCTGCGACGGCACCGTCACGCGCGTGCCCGGCAGCCCGGGCTGCAAGCTCGAAGGCTCGCGTCCCACACAGGCGTATCACATTGTCGAGCGTAACGACGCGGTCTGGCTATACAACGCCACCGAGAACATCGATACACCGCCGCCGCTCGTGCTGCCGGAAGAACTTGATGCAGACGGTCCGTTCTCGTCGTTCCTCTGCTACACGGAATGGAAGGGCGATTATCGCTACGTGCTCGATAACGTGATGGACCCGATGCACGGCACCTATCTGCACAAGCAGTCGCATTCGATGGCCGAGGGCGACAACTCGGCGGCCTTCCGCATTCGCGATACCGACCGTGGCTTCGTGTTCGAGAAGGAAGGCCAGCGCGACGTGAACTTCGACTGGACCGAGTGGGCCGATACGGGCACGCATTGGATGCGTCTGGAGATTCCGTATCCGAAGACGGGCGGCCCCGGCGGCAACTTCGTGATCGTGGGCAGCTACACGCCGATCTCGCCCACGCTCGCCGCCGTGTTTCACTGGCGCTGCCGCAAGCTCGATGGCTGGCAGCGCGACACGTGGCGTTTCCTGTATCGCAATCGTCTGGAAGCGCGTCACTGGGCTGTGCTGGAACAGGACCGCGTGATGCTCGAAGACATGGAACCGGACGCCAATCAGAACGAGCACCTGTATCAGCACGACATGGGCATTGTGCGTCTGCGTCGCCATCTGAAGCAACTGGCGAAGGCGGAACTCGAACGCATGCAGCAAGGCAAGGCTTAACGGGCACGGAGCGCGAAGGACCCCATGCAGATCGACCACCCCCGGAAGGCCGAGCGTATCCGCGCGCAAGCCGTGCCCGATCTCGGCACGGCGACGTGGAGCAACGGCATTCGCTTCGGCAATGAAATTCTCATGTCGGGCATGACCGCGCATCCGGCCACGCGTGACACACAACAGCCGCTCACGACCTACGAACAGACGCTTGTCGTGCTCGGCAAGATTCGCGCACTGGTCGAGGCGGGCGGTGGCCGTCTCGCGAACATCTACAAGCTCGTGGTGTACGTGACCGACATCGCGGACAAGGATGAAGTGCGGCGTGCGCGCCGGGTGTTCTTCGCGGACGTGGCGGCCAACGGCGGCGCGTATCCGTGCTCGACGCTCGTGGAAGTCAGCGCGCTCGTATTTCCGGAGCTGCGCGTGGAGATCGAGGCGTTCGCGCGCCTCGACATCGATTTGTCCGTGGCGGGCTGACCCGCGCGGCCATCCAGTAGATCAGCAACATCAGAGAGCGGCGTTATGAGCAAGTCAAACCTGTCGGCAATGGTGCGCACGCTTCGCTACGAGGCGGCGGGCATCATGAGCATCGAACTCGTGCCTGTGGCGGGCGGCACCACGGCGTTCCCGCCATTTACGGCGGGCGCGCATATCGATCTGCATCTGCCGAGCGGACTGGTGCGCAGTTATTCGCTCGTGAATGCGCCTGGCGAAGTCGACCGATACGTGCTCGGTATTCTGGCCGACCCGAAAAGCCGCGGCGGTTCGCGTTTCATTCACGACAACTTCCGCGTCGGTATGACACTGGAGATTTCCGCCCCGCGCAACCACTTCGAACTCGACGAGACCGCTGAGCACTCGGTGCTGGTTGCCGGTGGCATCGGCGTGACGCCGATCCTGTGCATGTATCGCCGTTTGCGCTCGCTGGGACGCAATGTCAAGCTGTTGTACTGCGCTCGCACGGCATCGCAAGCTGCCTTCGTCGAGGAATTGAATGCGCTCGGCGGCGACGTGACGTATCACTTCGACGAACGGCATGACGGCAAGCCGGCGTCGCTTGCGGCATTTCTGGCGGACCCGCCGGCGGGCACGCATGCCTATTGCTGCGGCCCCGGCGTGATGCTCGATGCCTTCGAGGCCGCCTGCGCCGAGGCGGGAATCGCCAATGTACATATCGAGCGCTTCGCCGCAGCGCCCGACGCGCCGCCGCCCGCGACGTCCGACGGCTACGTGGTGACGCTCGCCAAATCCGGCAAGGACATCACGGTGCCGGCCGGTGCGACGCTGCTCGACACGCTGCTCGCCGCCGGTATCGACGCCGAGCATAGCTGCATGGAAGGTGTGTGCGGTGCGTGCGAGACGCGCGTGCTCGACGGCTGTCCCGATCATCGTGATTCGGTGCTCAGCGCGTCGGAGCGCGCATCGAACAAGGTCATGATGATCTGCGTGTCCGGTTGCAAGGGCGACCGTCTGACGCTGGATCTGTGAATCTCCTGCCCCAGAACCTTTACCCGAGACTGTCATGACGATTCTTGGCATCGAACAAATTACCTACGGGGTCACCGACCTCGACGCTTGCCGCCGGTTTCTCACCGATTGGGGGCTGACCGAAATCGTGGCCGATGAGCGCGGCGCGCGCTTCGAGACGCTCAACGGCTGCCGCGTGCTGGCGGTGCGTCACGACGATCCGTCGTTGCCGCCCGCGATGGAGGCGGGGCCGACGCTGCGTGAGGTGACGTGGGGGGTGACGACGATAGCGGAAGTCGCGGCCGTTGCCGACCGCCTTGCGGACCAGCCGGGCTACTTCTTCAGGGACGGCGTGACGGGCTGCCTCGACCCGAACGGGTTGGCCGTTCGCGTGGAAGTCACGGGCAAGCGTGCGCTCGATGTACAGGGGGCGCCGACCAATCCGTGGGGACGGCCGGCGCAGCGCGTGAACACACCCAGCCCGGTGTATGAGCGCGCGCAACCGATCGAAGTCGGTCACGTGGTGTTCTTCACGAATGCGCTGGCGGCCACGCAGCAGTTCTATGAGGACAAGCTCGGTTTCGAATTGTCCGACCGCTATCCGGATCGCGGGGCATTCATGCGTTGTGCACCGCACGGCGGCCACCACGATCTGTTCTTGCTTGCGTTGCCCAACGGCAAGCGTGGCCTGAATCACGTGGCGTTCACCGTGCGCGATATCCACGAAGTGTTCGGCGGCGGCATGCACATCGACCGCTGCGGTTGGGAAACACAGTTGGGGCCGGGACGTCACCCGATTTCGTCGGCGTATTTCTGGTACTTCAAGAATCCGTGCGGCGCGCTTATCGAGTATTACGCCGACGAGGACATCCTCACGCCGGAATGGCAGCCGCGCGACTTCGAACCGGGGCCGACGGTGTTCGCGGAGTGGGCCGTGGACGGCGGGCTGGACGGCAACACGCGTCGCCAGAAGACGGGCGGGGAAGCGCCGGGCGGCAAGTTCATGACCGACACGACCAAGCGCTGAGTCGGGGTGTGGCGGGCGCGGGGACGTGTCGTCCCCGCGAGGCGAGTTACTTCGCCAGTTCGGCGTCGATGGCCGCGACCAGACGCGGATCGTCGGCCTTCACGTCCGGCGAGAAACGGGCCACGACCTGACCGTTGCGGCCGATCAGGAATTTCTCAAAGTTCCACAGCACGTCGGCGCGGTTCTCGCGCTCGACGCCAAATCCCTTCAGACGTTCACGGAACGGGCCTTCGCCGACGGCGTCGGGTTGTGCTTCGACCAGCGCCGTGTAAAGCGGGTGACGGTCGTCGCCCAGCGCGGAGAGCTTGGCGAACAGCGGGAACGTGACGTTGTACTGCGTGGTGCAGAACTCGAGAATTTCCGCGTCGGTGCCCGGTTCCTGTCCCTTGAAGTTGTTGGCGGGGAACGCCAGCACTTCGAGCCCTGCGGGGCGCTTGTCTTCATAGAGACGCTCAAGGCCTTCGTATTGCGGCGTCAGACCGCACTTCGAGGCGACGTTCACGACCAGACGCACTTTGCCTGCGTAATCGGCCAGCGTGGCGGATGTGCCGTCGTTGCGGTTGACGGCGACGGTTTCGATGTTCGTGCTCATGAAAATTCCTGTGGATGGGAGGGGGGCGGCAAGGGGCCGCAGAGGGTCCGGCGAGTGTAGCGCACGCCCGGCGAGCGTGCTGAGCGCGGGCGAACGCTGGCCCGGTCTTGCAGGGACAACGACCGTGACGGGTGCGTTGGCATCGAGGAGGACGCGCGTGTGGGGGAGACCGGTGTCGAGGAGCATTGTTGTTTGGCGATTGATCGTCGTGTAAGCGTGCGAAAGGATTCGTCGGATCAGAAAATTGCGACAAACAGCACGCGTCACGCGTTTGCCAATAACAACGGGGTAGTCCGAATGTTCCGCGTCGCTTCTCGCTGCATCGATACGCCTGTGTCACGCACAGGCTATTCCAACGTCTTGACCTTCGGACGAGCGGGCTTATCTCCCCCATCATTACCGGCGCTCTGGGCACCATCTCGGACGCTGGCACGCTCACGGGTGCCTATGCGCTGGCGTTTTGCTCAAGCGCGAATGTGACGCGCGTCGAGAACGATGGGGCGATCAATGTCACCGGCAATAGCTCGGGATCCTACAACAGCGGCACGATCGGCACTTTCGTCAATCGCGGAACCGTGACCACCGGTGCGAGCTTCGCCGCAGATCTGACCGGTCAGACGGGGTTCACGACCGTGGGGGCCACCCCGATGTCGGATCTGGCGGAGATGTCGCTGGGCGTGACGCTCATGCGGGCGAACAATCTGAGCGCGTCGATTCGCTATGACCTGCAAGCCGGCTCGGGCTTCGTGTCGCACACGGGTATCGTGCGCGTGCAACAGCGTTTCTGACCGTCTGACGAGTTCGGGGGAAACCCGGCGGTCGCAGCCATTGACACGGCTGCGACCGCCGTGGAAGTATCATGCGGTAGCCCGGCCGTACAATGTCTCCGGTCGGCGCCTCGCTCTCGCGTAGCATTCTCTGGCTTTCTCCCGGTCGTCATCCGATGTCTTCCGCCTCCGCCTCCACCTCCACGTCATCCTCATCGTCTGCCACCGAAACGTCGTACGGCGCGCCGCAAACGCTGACCTTCGCGCAGGCGATGGCGCGGGCCAATTCGCACTGGCAGGCAGGGCAGGCGCAGCAGGCCGAAATACTGTGCCGCCGCGTGCTGGAAGTCGCGCCCGAACATCCCGATGCGCACTATCTTCTGGGTCTCATGGCGCATGCCTTCGGCAAACGGGACATGGCGATCGGGCATCTGGAGACGACCTGTCGCGCGACGAATGTGCATGCGGCCTGTTGGTCGGATCTTGCCGAGATGTATCGCCAGGCAGGGCGTGTGGACGATGCCGTGATCGCCGGGCGACGTGCGGTGCAGATCGATCCGGCATTCGCTGCCGGGTGGAACAATCTCGGCATCGCCTTGCAGGAGGTGGGGCAACTTGAGCAGAGCCTGACCTGCCTGGCCCGCGTAGGCGAGCTGGAACCCGGCTCGGCCGACGCGCAGAACAATCTTGGCAACACCGCGCGTCTGTTGCGTCGTTTCGACGTGGCCGAAGCGCATTACCGGCGTGCACTCGAACTCGATCCGCAGCGCGCCGACACGCTCAGCAATCTCGCGTCGTTGCTCAGCGTGCTGCGGCGATTCGACGATGCCGAGGCGCTGGCCCGGCGCGCCATCGAACTGGCGCCGAGTTTTGTGGACGCCTATCGCAATCTTGCCGACATCGAGCTTTCGCGGGGCAATCTGGCTTCGGCGTTGCAGGTCGTCGAGGTGATGTCGGCATTCGCCTCGCAGCATCCGTCGACCCTGGTGGCGCGTGCGAGCATCCTGCGTCTCGTGGGACGTCTCGACGAGGCGCTGGTCAGCGCCCGTGCAGCGGTCGAACTCGCGCCGGATAACGCCCATTTGCGCGCTACCCTGGCGGCTGTGGAAGCCGACATCGCCGCGCGGGCGTCGTCAGGACCCACATCTGACGGTGTCGATGGGGCTTCGCATGTGCTCGCGAGGCAGGATCTTGCCGCGATTCACGAGACGGCCGCCAAACGCATTGCGTCACAGGATTTCGAGGGGGCCGAAGCGTTGCTTCGCGAGGTCGTGTCCGCCGGCGCCGCACCAATGTCGACGTGGCGATTGCTCGCCGTGGCCTTGCGCGCGCAAGGCAAGGCCGAGGAAGGCCGCGACGTGCTGGCGATGCTCGCGCGTCAGGTGCCGGGCGATTTGTCCAACCGATTCGACTTGGCCGAGGCGTCGCTCCTGCTGGGGGATTTCGCGCGTGGCTGGCAGGAGTATCGCTATCGGTACAGTCTCGATCACACGCAATCCATCGAACGTAAGGTGCAGCGCCCGCGTTGGGACGGCCAGCCGATTCCCGGGCAGACACTGCTCATTCATGACGAGCAGGGTTACGGCGACACGTTCCAGTTCATGCGTATGGCGCTGTGGGCGCGCGACCGGAGTCAGGCGCGTGTGATCTTCGAGGTGAATCCGGAGACATTGTCGATTGCGCGACGTATGTGGGGCGACGCCGATATCGTCGCTCGCGGCACGTTGCCCGTGACGTTCGATCAGCATTGCGAACTGATGAGCTTGCCGATGGCGATGGGGCTGACGCTCGACGATTTGCCGGGCCATGCCGCCTATCTGAGCGCAGATCCCGCACGCGTGGCGTATTGGCGTGCGCGGTTGGCCGACGTGCCGAGGCCTTGGGTCGCGGTGGTGTGGGCGGGGCGTCCCGAGCATGTGAACGACAGCAACCGTTCCGTGGCGCTCGATCAGCTTGCCCCGTTGGGGGCGAGCGGGGCGACGTTCCTGTCGATTCAGAAGGGACCGGCGTCTTCGCAGGCGAATACGCCGCCGGCCGGTATGTCGATGGTGTCGTTGAGCGATGAGATTCGCGACTTCGAAGACACCGCCGCGATTTTGCATCTCGCGGATCTGCTGATTTCCGTCGACTCGTCTCCCGTGCATCTGGCGGGCGCGATGGGGCGACCGGTGTGGGTGTTGTTGCCATTCGTGCCGGACTGGCGCTGGTTGCTCGGGCGAGACGACTCCCCCTGGTATCCCGGCGTGCGACTGTTCCGTCAGGCGGCCCACGCCCAATGGTCGCCGGTGGTCGCGCGCATGGCGCACGAGCTGACGCAGTTCGTGGCGAGGTGGACGCCCGCGAGGAGCGACCATGGCGAGCAATGAGCGTTTGGTTATGCCGCGATGGGCGCAGTGGGCAGGATGGGGCATGGCGCTGGGCGTGCTCGCGCTCGTTTGCGGCTGCGCGAGTCGTGATCGCAACGCGCATGCCGAATCGCTCGCCCAGCCAGCGGGGCTGAAGCGCGAAGTGTTGAGCAGCGGCGCGTTTCGCATGACGGCGTTCTCTCGCATCACTCGCCCAGATAAGCCGCTGCGGATTTACATTGAAGGCGACGGACTTGCGTGGGTGTCGCGCACGGAGCCGTCGCTCGACCCCACGCCGGTTGCCGCCACGGGGCTTGCGCTGGCCGCCGCCGATCCGTCCGCCAATGTCGTGTATCTCGCACGCCCCTGCCAGTTCACACCGATGGCGGACAACCCGCGTTGTGGCGTCGTCTACTGGACAGGCAAACGGTTTGCGCAGGAAGTGATCGAGGCGATGGACACCGAGATCGGCCAGTTGGCGAAGCTCGTCCCGGGCCAGCCGTTGGAGTTGGTCGGGTTTTCCGGCGGCGGTGCGATTGCCGTGCTGGTCGCGGCCCGTCGCCATGACGTCGCTTCGTTACGTACGGTGGCGGGCAATCTCGATGTCGAGTACGTCAATGCATTGCATCACGTGTCGGCGATGCCGGCGTCGCGCAATCCGATCGACGTCGCTCGGCAGGTCGCGGACATTCCTCAGATCCATTTCAGCAGCGCCAACGATACGGTCGTGCCGCCGAACGTCGCGAAGCGCTTCGCTGCCGCGGTGGGAGGCGAGTGCGTCAGGACGTCCGTGGTGAAGGGGCTTTCGCACGACGGCGACTGGGCGGCGCAGTGGCGTGATCTGCTCGCGCAGACGCCGGCGTGCAGGGCGTCCCGCTAAGCGATGGGCGACATGCCTTGCTCACGCGCCGCGCGTCATGGTGAGTCGGGTGGCCGGAACTGATGACCGTGCCGGTTCAGGTTTCGCGAACCAGTGCCGCAATGGCATCGAGGAGCGTGACATCGCCCCGCAACGTGTGTTGGCCACCGTCACGGAACTGGAACGTGCCGTCGTTGAATGCATCCAGCATCTGAATGCGCGGCAGGGGATTGCGCATGCCTTGCGCGCGGAACAGCGGATCCCAGCCGGCACGTGGGACAGCTTCGGCGCGTACGTCGCGAACCAGTGTGCGGGCGAGGGCGGCGGCGATGTCGTCCGGCGAATAGTGCTCGGGCCCTTCGATTTCCCAAATCCGTTCGTCGTTGAAGTCGTCCTGCATGGCGCGGGCGGCGAAATGGCCGACGTCGTTGGTCGACACCATTGGAATGGCGCGGTCGACGGGGGCCAGATAGCTGGGGAATTCACCCCGTTCGCGCGCGGGCGAGATGTCCCACGCGAAGTTCTCCATCAGCCACGCCGGGCGCAAGAACGTGACCGGCAGATGCAGCGACACCATTGCCGTCTCGAACATATGCAGCGCCGAGAGCAGGCTGGGGACTTCGACATCGGCCCCGATGCTCGACAGACACACCACGCGCTTCGGGCGCGTGGCGGCCAGCGCCTGACGCACGGCGTCGATGAGGTGGCGCGCGTGCGAGAAGTCCGGCTCGGGATCGGCGTTCGGCGGCAGCATGACGAAGATCGCTTCGCTGCCGCGAAAGGCATTGGTCAGTGCATCCACGTCGCCATTCTCGGCAACGGCGATCTCACCGCCGAGCGTCGCCCATCGGCTCGATTTGACGGGGTCCTGAACGACAGCCCGCAGCGGGAGCCCCGCCTTCAGCAAATCGTGGCCGATGACGCCGCCGACGCGTCCCGTGATACCCATTACGGTGTACATGGTCACTCCTCGCGCGCAGTCACATTGCCGTAAAAGTAACACGGGAGGGCAAACGTCTCATAACAGCATAGCGTCGGAGGTGCTTTGCCCCGACTGATGGGGCGAGCGGCGTCGGGCGTTGAGCAACGCCGCACCGGCGTCGGCCAGACGGACGGCCTCTCGTGCGCGCTCACACATTTCGCGCTCGTAGTCGGCGATCGCTTGCATGAGCGGGGTGCGTCCCTGCGCCACGGCGTGCAGGTGCCCGGCCAGTCGGGCGGCGTCGCGTAGTGCGGTGTTGGCGCCGAGTCCTCCCGCCGGGCTCATGGTGTGGACAGCATCGCCCAGGCCCGTGACGTGCCCGATTTGCCACGGCAGCGGACTGGTCGTGCTGCGCACGGGCATCGTGCGGATGGTCTCCGCGGCGGCATGCGTGAACAGCGAGCCCAGATGCGGGTGCCAGCCCTCGGTAAGCATTTCGATGCGGGCGAGCGGTGCGTTGTCCGCCAGGCCGATGCCTGTGCGTGGTGTGCCCAGCAGCGTGTGCGACGGACCGATGAACGCCCAGTACAGGTAGTCGGCGACCGGGGAGAGCGGCATTTGCGTTGCGCAGCAGGCGTCGGGCGTCGATCCCGAACCGGCGAGCGGACGGCGGAACAGCATCGCTTCGATGACGACGGCGAACCCGTCGGCGAACACCACGGTGCTGCCCTCCATCGTCGTGGCTTCGCCGTGCGCATCCATCAGGACTAGCAGGGCGGTGGACAGCGGCGTCAGGCCATAGATGCAGACATCGCCGGTATCACGCGGGGTCATGCCGGGCAGCACGTATTCTCGAACGCGCGAGTGGGTGCCGTCTGCGGCGACGACGAGGCCGGGAGCGCTTTGTCCGCCGTCTTCGAAATGCGCAATGCGGCGACCGTCTCCGGTCGTGGTCGTGCGGCAGAAGGCTTTCCCGAAGTGCACGCGATCGAGAATGCCGTCGAGCAGGATTTCGCGCAGCGTCTGGCGATGGAGGCTGACGTCGCCCGGAATCTCCGGGGCATGTGATGCTGCACGGGCAGCCGCCACTGTCGAGCGACGGCGATGCACGGTGACGCTGTCGTCCGTATGGGCGTCGTGCCAACTGGGCGGCAGCACGACGTCGGCGTCATCGAGGTGCGGAGTGACGAAGCGGCCGCCGCTGCGCATGACGGCCGAGCGCTCGCGCACACGGTCGATATGGCTTTCGGGCAGACATTGCGCGAGGGCGTCGAGACCGTCGGCGTCGATGCGCAGGCGGTATCCCTGAAAACGGGCTTCGGGCGCGGTGTCGCGCTCGAACACGTCGAACGATATTCCCGCGCGACGCAGACCCTGGGCGAGGCACAGGCCCCCGAGACCCGCGCCGATGATGTTGACATACAAGGCTGACATGAACGTGAAGGCGCCACCCGGAGGCGGCTGAGTGTGGTACTTCGCTCATTGTCTGCGCGCCGGGCGCTGACCTGATAACATCGTTTGGTCATAAAACAATGCAAATCGGACAAAGGTATGCGCCGCGCCCCTGCCGATGGCATCGACGCCATCGACGCCATCGATCCCATCGATGCCGCTGAGCCGTTCCCGCTCTCCGCGCAATCGCAACGCAAGGCGGACATTCCGAAGATGTCTCTGGACAACTCGCCGTTCGCCCGTTACAAGCCGAACGATCGTCCCGACGGTCCGCCGGTATGGGCGTTCGGCGGGAGTGATCGGGAGCGCAGTCTTTTCAGGATCGGCACACGTGAGCTGGACTGGCATTCGCATGTGCGCGGGCAATTGTTCTGCATTCACTCGGGACTGGTGCACGTGCACACGCCTTACGGGGCGTGGGTGCTTCCGCCGTACCGTGCCGGATGGATCCCGCCCAGCGTGACGCACCGCGTATCGTTCGCAGGCGTGGTGAGCGGATGGATCGTGCTGGTAGCGCCGGGCGCTGCGACGGTGTTGCCGTCGACTCCGCGTGTGGTGGGCGTGTCCGAGTTGCTGGCGGCGCTTGTGAAGCGGGCGGTGGCGTGGGCGTCTCGCGACGTATTGACGGAGGAAGAGATGCGTCTGGCGCAGGTGCTGATCGACGAGATTGCGCGTGCCCCGGCGGAGCCGTTGGGCTTGCCGATGCCGACCGATACGCGCGTGATGCGCGTGGCGCGTGCGGTGCTCGACGATCTGGGTGGGCAGGCGTCGCTCGAAATGCTGGCGCAGCATGCAGGGGTTTCGTCGCGCACCGCGCGGCGGCTGTTCGTGGCGGAGACGGGGATGGGGTTCACGCAGTGGCGGCAGCAGGCGCGTCTGGTGAGCGCGCTCGAGCGACTCGCCAACGGCGAGCCCGTCGGCACCATCGCCGACTCGCTGGGGTACTCCACGCCGAGCAATTTCATCGCGATGTTCCGGCGGGCGTTCGGTGAGTCGCCGGGTCGATATTTCCGGCAGGTCGGGCCGCGGGCACAACCGGACGACGAGGATGCCGTATGAGTCGGCAACAGCCTCTGCGCGAAGGTCTGGAAAACGCGGTGCCGCTTCGGCATGTCGATACGCTCGTCATCGGGGGTGGTCAGTCGGCGTTGGCGACAGCGTATTTCCTGCGTCGCTGGCAGGTGAACTATGTCGTTCTCGACGATCAACCCACGGCGGGCGGGGCGTGGCAGCGCGCGTGGCCGTCATTGCACCTCTTCTCGCCGGCACAGTG
Source organism: Pandoraea anhela (assembly GCF_902459655.1). Taxonomy (GTDB): domain Bacteria; phylum Pseudomonadota; class Gammaproteobacteria; order Burkholderiales; family Burkholderiaceae; genus Pandoraea; species Pandoraea anhela. Next base: position 83,775 of record NZ_CABPSB010000007.1, on the reverse strand, counting down.
GAGTTCGCTGCCCGGCTGGCCGATGCGCGGGGGGGAGCGGCACTATCCGTCGCGCGACGAGGTAGTGGCGTACTTGCGCGAATATGAGTCGCGCTATGAGGTGCCGGTGATACGTCCGGTCAGTGTGACACGTGTCGTCGTGCAGGACGGCGGATTGCGCGTGTGCACCGACCAGGGTGACTGGCTGGCGCGTACCGTGATCAGTGCGACGGGGTCCTGGCGCTCGCCTTACTTGCCGCCGTATCCGGGGCAGACGTTGTTTCGCGGGCGTCAGTTGCACTCGGCGGCGTACGACGGCGACGACGCGGTGCGCGGCAAGCGGGTGCTGGTCGTCGGCGGCGGCAATTCCGGCGCGCAAATCTTTGCCGAAGTGGCGGGCGTGAGCGATGCGAAGTGGGTCACGCTCGCGCCGCCGTCCTTTCTTCCCGACGATGTCGACGGGCGCGTGCTCTTCGAGCGTGCAACGGCGCGGTGGCAAGCGGTACAACGCGGGTTGCCCGACCCGTATCCGGATAACGGTCTCGGGCACATCGTCATGGTGCCGTCGGTGATGGCGGCGCGCGAGCGTGGTGCGTTGCAGACGGTGCGGCCGTTCGTCCGATTCGTCGAGGATGGCGTGATCTGGGAGGATGGCACGTTTTCGGCGGTAGATGTCGTCATCTGGTGCACGGGGTTTCGGCCGGCATTAGGGCATTTGAGGTCGCTACCGATTGTGCAGGACGACGGACGCATTCGCGTCTCGGGGACACGAAGCATCGATGAACCCCGACTATGGCTCGTGGGGTATGGGGAGTGGACGGGGTATGCGTCGGCAACGCTGATTGGTGTGATGCGCAGCGCTCGGGCGACGGCACAGGAAGTCATTGCGTATCTCAACGAGGCGACATCGGCGACTACGTAGCGCCGAATGCCCCGTACGACGGGATAGAGTGGTTTCCATGCAGTGACGAGAACGAGTCGTCGAACCTTGAAAAGCACCGAGAAACATCGTGATTTTCATACCGAATCACTCGCATTGCACTTCGTTTTTTCACGCGTTGTCGTTGGCCGTTTCAGAGGCAACGATGCGACAGAAGGTGCTGATGAAGATGGGAACACTCCGGAAAATTGACTCGCGGTTCGCGCGTTTGAAAGTTAGCCCCGCAGATTCCAAAGCCAGGCATGACGAAATGAGGATGCGCGAGCGCATTGTGGCAGTCGATGCGTTGCTGCCCACGCTTGCGACGAAGGAGGATCTGGCCAAAGAGATCGGCGCGGCGCGTGCGGAAGTGCATCAGGAGATAGGCAGCCTGCGAGGTGAGATGCATCAGGAGATCGGTGGCCTGCGAAGTGAGATGCACCAGGAGATCGGTGGCCTGCGAAGTGATATGCACCGGGAGATCGGTGGCCTGCGAAGTGAGATGCGCCAGGAGATCGGTGGCCTGCGAAGTGATATGCACCGGGAGATCGGCGGTCTGCGAAGTGAGATGCGCCGTGAGATCGGTGGCCTGAGGAGCGAGATGCATGAGGAGTTCGGGCAGGTACGAACCGAAATGCATCATGAGTTTGGCAAGGTGCGCAACGAGATGAGCGAAGGGTTCTCAACATTGCATCGTGAGTTGCACGTCCTGACATGGCGGTTGGTCGGAACAATGGTGACACTTGGCACCGCATTGGTGGCCGCGACGCACTTTGTTTCGAAGGCCGGGTGATCATGAACGCTGTGCGAAAGCGCGTGGGCGACGCACTGTCCGGGGCGGTGACGGCGTCGGAGGCAACGACGGTCCGTCTGCATCGACGGACCGTCGCGTCTTGCTAGCCCATGAGTTTTGGTCGCTTGCCGGGGCCGGGCGAGTGGAGCACCCGGCAAGGACTGACGAACTTATCGCATGCGACTGCCGCCTGCGCAAACGTCTCGAAGTAGATCGCATGGTCGTCATCCGTGACGTGCGCTTTTTCGATCTCCGCGGCGTCTTCGTTCCATGCGAGTCCCAGATACTTTCCGTGGTCATGAAACCAGACGACATAGCCCTCTCTTGCTAGCGACTTCGGCACCTTCAGCACGACTTCCTCCTTACGCTTCTTCTTGATTGCCCCATTGGGTTTCACGCGTCTGACGTCCTTCGAAACGTTCATACCAGTCTCCAGTAGCCATTCAAAAGTTGTTCCGATGGGGGGTAAGTCCATGATGTCAGGAGTGAAGTCACCTGAGTTTCAGCATCATCCGAATAGGAAGCGCAGGCGCGTCTGACCCGAAAGGTTTTGGCGTTTTTCACAAATCCGTGTGAACGTGCTGTGTATCTCCAAATCCATGTGCTACGCGCGTTTCGCCGGAACGCACGGGACTGCCCGGAAAGCAGGCGGGGCTGACGCCGGGTGAGCGTGGCTCGGCAACCGTTTAAGAATTTACGTAACCCATCGCGAATAATGCGTTGTCTTGATGCCGTAGACAGCGGGCGTATTACGCAAGCGACGCGCTGTTCCATGAGCGGACATACGCGCACATGCGCGCGCACCGCGCCACGACCTCCTTGAAGGGGATGCTCTTGGCGACGTTTCCGCTTCGACATCCGCGACGGCAAGTGTCTACCGAGATGCGCAGCCGATGTTGTCCGCTTACGAAATTTGATCTGCCGGATCTTGGACGTCGCAGCTTGTGCGGTTGTCGGTACGAACCCAGAGGCATAGCGTGGGGACCGAGCTCTGATTCATGTCCATATGTTGTCTGGAGAGGGGGAGGGACGCCGGGCAAGTATGCAGAATGAGATTAATGTGTAATTTTCTTTGTGCGCTAATCGGTGATGAAAATTCATGAGATATCGGCGTCATGAGAGTTGATGATGGCTGTGCCGAATTCTCTTGATTGGCGTTGGAAAATTTGGCCGCGTTATGCGCTAAGAGTCGATGGTTTTATAGGGTTTTCGGCGGTGTGTCTTGAGTGATTAGTACGGCAGTCGTTCCTCGGTAAGCGTGTTGTAAAAAAAAATCGGTGGTGACTATGATTTTTTGAGGGTGAGGGGATTGCTTCTTCCAATATTCTTGGAAGCAGGAGACTGGATCGTCGTAAGCCAAATAATCGACGCATGTGATGCGAGAACTCTGACGATAAAAAATTGGTTGGGTGGTGGAGAGAATTTGGTTTTTATCGTGCGGCGAGGTGCTTGATCAGGACAAGCAGGGCGGTGCTGGGGATGTAGCAGAGACGGGGCTTTCCGGGATTTCTTCGAAAGGCTGTGAGGTGAGTTTTGCGTTTGTAATAGCGCTCGAAAACCAATTGAGGTGGATGCGTATGGATTGTCCAAAAAAGCGCTACACCAAGACAGGAGGCTCGGTCGTTTTTAGTGATTTTTTGTTTAATAAACCTCCCCCTGTACGTCGGCTTGGGAATTCTCCGGGTTTGGCTTCCAGTTGCTGATGTTGATGTGAAAGTCGTGTACTATTTTTATAGTTGAAATTTAATTAACGCACCCAGGGCAAGGTGTTGCGGGGGGATACGCGAGTTGCGGATGGTGCCCAGGGCCGGAATCGAACCGGCACGCCTTGCGGCGGGGGATTTTGAGTCCCCTGCGTCTACCAATTTCACCACCTGGGCGGGTGTGCGGGCACCGAACGGTGTCGCAGCGTGAGACGTTCGATTAACCTGAAGGTTTACCGGACGAAGGCGAGATTATGACCGAAATTTTCTTCGGCCACAAGCCCGCCGCGTTCGGTTTTTGTCGCCGCAGGCCCCGTGGGCGCGAATCCATCAGGGGCCTGCGGCAGCGTCAACCTCCGGCCAGACGGCGATCAGTCCGAAACAAACACGAATTTGCCATTCCTGATTTGCCCCATTACCCCGGCACGCTGATCCAGCCCCACGTGATCCTGCGGGCTCAGGTTCATGATGCCGTTGGGAATCGCAAGGTTATGCGTCGACTCCAAGGCATCGCGCAACGCCACCCGGAAGGCCGGCGTGCCCGGTGCCGCCACCTTCGCCGCCCGCGGCACCGCATCGTTGAGCAGATCCCATACGCCATATGCGTCAGCCGCAAACTGCGTCACGGTATCCGTACCGTACTTGGCCTCGTACTTCTTCGTGAATGCCAACGCCGCAGTCCGCGCCGGATGTCCCGCAGGCAGCGTCTTTGCAACGACGCCCGGCTGCGTCGGGAATAGCGTGCCCTCGACGTCCTTGCCCCCGACACGCACGAAATCGTACGTGGCGATACCGTGCGTCTGATAGATCTTGCCCGCGTAACCCCGCTCCTGGAGCGTACGCTGCGGCAGTGCCGCCGGCGTGCCGGACCCGGCCACCAGAATGGCATCCGGTTTGGCAGACATCAACTTGAGCGCCTGACCGGTGACGCTCGTATCCGTCCGGTTAAAACGCTCTTGCGCCACGATCTTCAGCTTGCGTAACTCCGCAAACTTCGTGAATTCCTTGAACCAGCTATCGCCATAGGCATCGGCAAACCCGATGAACCCCACCGTCTTGATACCGTGGTTTGCCATATAACGCGTCATCACATCGGCCATCGCCGAATCGTTGGCAGCCATCTTGAATGCCCAGCGACGCTTGGCGTCTTGAGGCTCCACGGCGACCGCCGAACCGATCAACGTGATCATCGGCGTTTCCGCTTCGGATACCGGATCGAGCATTGCCAGCGCACTTGGCGTGATATTCGGCCCGACGATGACGTCGACCTTGTTCTCGCTGATGAGTTTGCGTGTGTTCTTCACCGCCGTGCCCGGATCCGAGGCGTCGTCCAGAAAGATGTAATGCACCTTTTGCCCACCGATCCGATCAGGCCAGAGTTGCATGGCGTTCTTGCTGGCAATGCCGATGGCCGCCGCCGGTCCCGTCGAGGACAGATCGATGCCGACGGTCAGATCGGCGCGCGCGGCCGTCACTACACCGGTCAGCGCCAGAGCAAGCAGCATGCCCGACAAGCGAATGCCGCGAAGAGGTGAGCGCATGAGGTCTCCTTTGGGTCGAATCGCGTAAGCATACCGCACCGACAGCATTCGACCAGCCGGAAAAATACTCGTCAAACGTCACGGAATGCGGGGTGCCGGCCGCCGTGTCATCTTCTGTGCACGATAAATGCCCCTTGTTTAATGGGCGGCGGGTGGATTGAAAATTAATTTTGACGAAGTCGTGCGGGCTGATTTAGTGTTTTGATGTGATTGCCTTGCTTTTGTGAGTTATTGGTAATTTAAAAGTAATTTAAATTACTTTGGTGGATTTCAAGGTGATTTTTGTCGATTTAAATACGGTCGATTTCATCCTCGCTTCCGGAGAGCGAACAGCCGATGCGGAGACTGTCGTGGGAGAACGCTTGCGAGACCGCGTTATGCGAACGAACGCGGTCGATCCGATTCCTCTGGTCGCAAACAACGCGCATCGCGGTTCGCGAGCGGCTTTACGCCGGCAGCGGCCATCGATTGACCGGCAAGCTCCGCCGACGTTTGTCGATGGCAATCTCGTCGTATTGCCTCGCACTCACCGTGGCGGCGCACGCGCAAACGACAGGCACGCCGGCCACATCGGATGCGCCGTATGCCACCGATATCAAGCCGAATGCATCAGCGAATTCAATATCGAATAAGGCATCGAATACAGCAGCCGAATCCGCGCCGCATAAAGTCACCTGGCGCGCACCGGAAGACGGAGACTTCGATGCCAGCGATTTTCTGCTGAATCACCGTGGCGCCTTACCCGTTCCCATGATCATTACGGAACCGGCGATCGGCTATGGCGGCGGCGTGGCGCTGATTTTTTTTTCCGAATCGATGGCCGACGCGGCAAAAAACGCGCAAGAAACGGGGGTAATGTCGCCGCCAAATATCACAGCGCTCGGCGGTATGTATACGGAAAACGGCACGTGGGGCGCCGGTCTGATGCACTTTCATACCTGGGGCGGCGACGCCATTCGTTATCTCGGTGGTCTCGCCAAGGTGAACATGAAGACGGACTATTACGGTCTGTCGAACTCGCCGCGCGCCTATCAGCTCAACGGCTGGCTGTTGATACAGCAAGTCCTGTTTCGCATCGGCAGATCGCATTGGTTCGTCGGCCCGCGATACACCTACTTCGATTCGAACACGCATTTCACCGGACAGGCGGCACAGGAAGTCGGCATTCCGGACGCGCAACGACGTATCGGCAAGGTCGGTCTCGTGATCGACTACGACACGCGCGACAACATGTTTTTCCCGAACAAAGGCAGCTACCTGGAGTTGGAAATTCAGGCGGCGCGTCCGTGGGCGGGTAGCTCCCAATCGTTCGAGACATATAACGGACGCGGTTACACATGGCTGCCGCTCGCACGCGACTGGGTGCTCGGCTTGCGGCTCGACGGCCGCTTCTCGGCCGGCGACACGCCGTTCTACGCCCAGCCCTACGTCAAGCTGCGTGGTGTGCAGCAGGGCCGGTATCAGGATCAACACGCGGCGATGGTCGAAGCGGAGTTGCGCTGGAACGTCGCACCGCGCTGGTCGGTACTCGGCTTCAGCGGCGCGGGCCGTGCATGGGGCAAATGGAAATCCTTCTCGCAAGCGGACGCCGTTGTCAGCGTCGGCGCCGGTTTTCGTTACCTGATCGCCGCCAAGCTGGGCCTGGCCGTAGGCGTGGATGTCGCCCACAGTAAAGGCGAAAACGCTTTCTACATTCAGGTCGGCAGCGCATGGCACTGATCCTCGCTCGTCGTCCCTTTTCTCAGTTTCCAGTACAGGGCATGCTCATGCGTACTTGGCGAACCTGGCGTAATGCCGGACATTGGCGCTCAGTGCCGGCGATGGTGTCGATGGCGATGGCCGCGGCCTGCCTGATCGGCTCGCCTCGCGACGCCGCTGCCTGGGGCGCAGGCGCGACCGGCGCTACGATGATCGCGCCGACACCGGACACGCCCGGCAGCGTTTCCGCGCGTCAAGGCTGGTATCGCGGCGTGATCGGGCCGACAGCCACGCCGGAAGCCGGCACGGCGTCGTCAGCCTCGGGCTTGCCCGACGACAAGGCGGCAGCCAATGCGTCGGCGTCATCGACCGGGGCAGCATCGGCGGATGCCTCGTCTGCGCCGCCCACGCCCAAGCACTGGGACCGTGAACTTCCCTTTTTCGCGCAGCGCGTCGTCGATCGTGGCTACGACCTGCCGAATCCCTATGACGTGGGCTACTCGTACTTCAATGGCACCCAGCGATACCAACTGAGCAATCTGATGGTCGGGGCGAACGGCAACGGATTGCGCTCGGCCGATTTCGTCCAGTTCGATCAGTCGCGTATTCGCAGCGAATCGAATCAATTCCAACTGGGCGCGTGGCTGTTCCCGTTCATGAATGTCTACGGTATCGTGGGCAACGTGCGCGGTGGCGGCGACATCAACATCAGCTTCTCGTCGCTCACGGCGCTCGAACAGTTCTTTGGGCTGAATATCGGGTGTGCGGGCAGACGTCCGCCCCCCAATTGCGCGAATCCGATCAAGTTGCCGACGGCGCACGCCGATTACAGCGGCCACACTTACGGTGGCGGCTTTACGCTGGTCGGCACTTACGGCGATTTGTTCTTCTCGCTGCCGGTGACGTACACCGTCTCGGACATCTCCATGTCCGAATCGCTGATCCATTCGTGGAACATCTCGCCGCGCGTGGGGTGGAACGTGCACCTCGGATCCGCAGGCATTCTCACGCCTTACGTCGGCGCCACATGGTTCCGCACGAAGGCCGTCATCACCGGTCACTTCGACATTCCCATCGAAGCCGCCGGCGGCCAGACACAGCGGCTCGATTATCGGATAGACCAGTCCGTGACCGGTAGCTGGAGCGGTGTGGCAGGCGTCAGTTGGGCAGCGAGCAAGCGCTTCGGCTTGCTTGCCGAGTTCGGTTACGGCTACAACCGTAACGATGTCATTCTGACCGCCTTTCTGAGATTCTGATGCGCGCGCATCGGACGATCGCCGTCAAACGCGCGCTGCTGCACGCGACGCTTTGCGCCGCGTGGGGCATCGCGCTCACGCAGGTTGGCGTCTCGATAGCGCAGACGACGCATCACGACACCGCGCTACCCGTCGCTGTCTCGCCACCCCCGGCCGAGCCGCAAGGGTGGCTAGATCGCCTGCTCGCCAGGCTCGGCGCCGCCGACACGGTCGACGTCAGTCATGGCATGGATTGGGGCGTCATGCCCGGACCGTTCTACAACCCGGAGATGGGATTCGGTATCGGCGCCGCAGCCGTCGGACTCTACAAGACGCGCGACGCGCTGCCGACGACACAACTCTCCACGATGACGATCCATGGCTTCGGCACCACGACCGGTGCGTTCGGGATCGGCGTGGACAACACGACCTTCTTCACCGACGACCGTTTCCGTTTCGTCTTCGCGGGCGCCATCGTGAACATGCCGACGCAATACTGGGGCGTTGGATACGACCGCGCGAGCAACGACGATTATCGGGAGAAATATACGAAGCGCAGCGCGTTCGTGCGTCCGACCTTTCTGTGGCGACTTTGGCCGAGTGCGTACGGTGGCTTCGGTGTCGATGCCCACTTCGACGCCGCAGTGAACCGCGACAAAGGCGACGCGAGCGCCTTCGTCTCCGATCCCGTCGGCCCGTATGTGCGCAGTATCGGCCTGAGCGCCAACTTTTCCTACGATACGCGCGACTTCATTCCCAACCCATACAAAGGCCAGGCGCTTGCGTTGACGACGACCGTCTACCGGCGCGCCTTCGGCAGCAGCACGTCGTTCGAATCGCTGGAATGGTCCTATGACCACTACACGAAGTTTCGCCAGCGTGACGTGCTGGCGTTCGATATTTATGGGAAGTTCAGTTGGGGCGATGTGCCATGGAGCATGATGCCGACGTTCGGCGACGGCAAACACATGCGGGGTTATTTCCTCGGCCAGTATCGCGACAGGAACATGCTGACGGCACAGGTCGAATACCGGATGCATCTCGTTGGCCGGCATGGCGTGGTCGCGTGGGTCGGCGCGGGGGCGATTGCCGACCGGCCGGGCGATCTGGCGTCGGCCCATTGGCTGCCCAACGGTGGCTTCGGCTATCGCTTCGAATTCAAGCCGCGCGTGAACGTGCGGTTCGATGTCGGCTTCGGACGGCAGACGCGCGGCGTCTATTTTCAGATCAACGAAGCGTTCTAGCAGGGGTACCGCTGCCGCTACAAAACCTCGGCGGTAACTTCCAATGCCGGCCGATTGCCGTCAATTTCGGTTTCTGCGGCAACGCTATCGGCGCACGACACAGGGCTTGAGGGGATTTCCCGATCAGCGGTTCAGGCGCGATTCGGGGCGGAACGTCGTGGTGACGTGGCATGTCACTGACGGCGCGGTCATCGCCGCATGGTTTCCAACGACGTTTGATAAGAGTCTCTGACAGTATGAAAGTCTTCCTCCCCTCCGAAAAACCCTCATTTGCCCAACAAATCGCCGATGCCAGGAAAGTGATCGACGCCTGCATTGCCCCGAACGCCCTGAACGGCCACGGGCGGGTGAAAACGAGTGCGTTCAGAGCGATGTTCAAGGCGCTGGCCAATGTCGATGCGCAGCGCTATCGCTTCGATGCGCGTGACACGAAGATCGTCGACAACCTGAGACACATCGACGCGGCGCTGCACGGGCTGCGCAATGCCCACCGGCTGCACAATCCGCTGCTGTTCGCCAGCAAGTTCGCGCGGGTAGAAAACTTGCAGAAAACGTTCCGGAGCGTCCTCAACGGGCATCCCGGCAATCCGCCGGCCCAACGACCGTCCCCCGTCATCCAGATGGAACTCTCGACGCTGAGGCACGCGCTCGACTACAACGCCGCATGGATGCACCGATTCGGCGACGAACTGATGCCGTTCGACTTGCCGGAGCATTGAGCCCCGGCCGACGGATCAAAGCTCGTAACTCTCGTGCTCACCGCGCAAGGCCTGTTCCACCAGCTTGCGCGTGAGAATGGGTGAAAGCAGCTCAACCATCGTGAAAACATATCCACGCAGATAAGCGCCTTGCTTGAGCGCGACGCGTGTCACATTGGTGCCGAAGAGGTGCCCCACCTGAATGGCCCGGAGGTTGCGGTCACGCTCCGGGTCGAAGGCCACCCCCGCCAGAATCCCCACGCCCAGCCCCAATTCGACGTAAGTCTTGATGACGTCGGCGTCGATGGCTTCAAGCACGATGTCCGGCTGCATATGACGAAGCGAGAACGCCTGATCGATCTTGGCGCGTCCGGCGAACTGCGGGTCATAGGTAATGAGCGGGTACTTGGCCAGATCCTCGATGCCGACCGACGGCAATTGCAGCAGCGGGTGATCGGGCGGAACCACGGCCACATGCTGCCACTGATAACAGGGCAACGACACCAGATCCTTATAGCCGGCGATAGCTTCGGTCGCGATGGCCAGATCGGCCTGGTCGTGCAGCACCATCTCGGCGATCTGCGTGGGACTGCCTTGCAGGATCGACAGACGCACCTTCGGATAGCGCTTCTTGAACTCGGCCACGGCGTGCGGCAGCGAGTAGCGCGCCTGCGTGTGGGTGGTCGCAATGGTCAGGCTGCCCTGATCCTGTGCGGCATAGTCCTTGCCGATCCGCTTGAGGCTCTCGACCTCCATCAGAATCCGCTCGATCGACTCGAAAATGATCCGTCCGGGTTCCGTGAGGTTACGGATACGCTTGCCGTGCCGGGCAAAAATGTCCACGCCGAGCTCTTCTTCGAGTTCGATGATGGCCTTGGACACGCCCGGCTGGGAGGTGAAAAGTGCCTTGGCGGCTTCCGTCAGGTTGAAATTCTGGCGGACGGCCTCGCGCACGAAGCGAAACTGGTGCAGGTTCATTTGTATAACTTTAGAAAATATACAAACAATTTTTAATTCGTTTGAAGTATATAGCCTTTTCATTACAGTGGGTGCCACTGTTTCGATAACGTTATTCCTTACAGGCATTTAGGAACCACCAGGAACGTCATCCATGTCGCTGTGGCTTGAACCCCTTTCCGGATTTGGCGTCGGCCTGCTGGTCGGCCTGACCGGTGTCGGCGGGGGCTCCCTGATGACGCCTTTGCTCACGCTCCTGCTGGGGTATGCCGCGCCGGTGGCGGTGGGAACGGACCTTGCCTTCGCCGCCATCACCAAGAGTTTCGGGACGCTTGCGCACCGCTCGCACGGCCATGTGAAATGGCATATCGTGCGTCGGCTCACGCTCGGCGCGCTGCCGGCGGCGCTCGTCACCATCCTGTTCCTGAAGCGGCTGGGCGGTATCGATGCGTCGGCGCTGCTGTTCATCAAGCTCACGATCGCGGCGTCGGTTCTGCTGACGGTGCTCTCGCTGCTCTTTCGGGCCAGGTTGCTCGCGACGTTGCGTGCGCATCCGAGCTGGCAGTTGAGGGGACGCCCGCAGGCCGTGGCCACGGTTGCCGTGGGTGCGCTCCTCGGCGGACTCGTCACGATTTCCTCGATTGGCGCGGGCGCCGTTGGCGCGACGCTGATCCTGATGTTGTACCCGCAGTTGGAACCGGCCGAAGTCGCCGGTACCGATATCGCCTACGCGGTGCCGCTGACGGCCATTGCCGCGTTGGGTCATATCTGGCTCGAGACAGTGCACTGGGCACTGCTCGGCAGTCTGTTGATCGGCTCCCTGCCCGGGATCTGGCTGGGCGCGAGGCTCACCCGTCACTTGCCCGAGCGCATCGTGCGCGGCGCGCTGGCGGCGACGCTCACGCTCGCGGCAGTCAAGCTGGTCGGCTGACACCCCACAGAAAACAAGGAGTTCGCGACATGCGAAACGAATCCCGCCGGGACCCCACCCCGGCCGCCGTACCGTCGAATGTGGCCGATGCCGAGCATCGGGACATGGCGCTGCTCGACGAAATGGAAGCCGTGCTGGCCGAGCGTCTCGCCCGCATCGCGGGTTCGCATCGCCATGTGAAGTTCGCGAGCAGCCTGGCCGCCGAAGACATGCTGCTCACGCACGTAATCCTGCGTCAGCAACTGCCCATCACCGTCTTCACGCTGAACACCGGCCGTCTGCACGACGAGACGGTGGGCATGATCGACACGATCAAGACGCGCTACGGCTATGACGTCGTGCAATACACACCGCACGCCGAGGCTGTCGAGGCGTATGTCGCCGAGCACGGCGCCAACGCTTTCTACGAAAGCGTCGATCTGCGCAAGGCTTGCTGCCAGATCCGCAAGGTCGAACCGCTCGGGCGGGCGCTCGCCGACGCCGACGCATGGCTTACCGGCCAGCGCCGCGAACAATCGGTCACACGCGGCGAACTCGCCTTTGCGGAACAGGACGATGCCCGTGGCATCGCCAAGTACAACCCGCTGTTCGACTGGACCGAAGCGCAAGTGTGGGCTTACCTGACCGCCCGCGACGTGCCGGTCAACCCGCTGCACGCCCGCGGCTACCCGAGCATCGGCTGTGAGCCCTGCACCCGCGCGATTCGCCCCGGTGAAGACAGCCGGGCGGGACGCTGGTGGTGGGAGTCGCGCGACAGCAAGGAATGCGGGTTGCACGCGAGCAACCTGAGCAAGATCCCGGTGTCGGTGCAGTCGACCTGATTGACCGGACCGGCCCGATCGATCCGATCAATCCGATCATCGGCATGCCGGGCAACTCACTGGATATCAGATAGAAGCGGATGTGACGGCCAGACGACTCTGGCGCACATCGGGCAACAAGAATCGTGAAGTATTCGGAATCACTCGGAATCGTCAAGGAAGGTAACACTATGGGTGCGATGCACGAAGTTGCGCAGGCCAACGGCTCGCGAATGGATCATCTGGACTGGCTCGAAGCCGAATCGATGTACATCCTGCGTGAGGTCGTGGCGGAGTGCCGCAAACCCGCGCTGCTGTTCTCGGGCGGCAAGGATTCGGTGGTGGTGCTGCATCTGGCCCTCAAGGCGTTCGGGCTCGGCCCGGGTCGCAAGACCCAATTGCCGTTCCCGCTGGTGCACATCGATACGGGCCATAACTATCCGGAAGTGATCGAGTTTCGCGACCGTCACGCCGAGGCGCTCGGTGCGGAACTGGTCGTCGGCCATGTCGAGAACTCGATTGCGCGCGGCACGGTGCGCCTGCGTCGCGAAAACGATTCGCGCAATGCGGCGCAGGCGGTCACGCTGCTCGAAACCATCGACGAATACGGTTACGACGCGATGATCGGCGGCGCCCGTCGCGACGAAGAAAAGGCACGGGCGAAGGAGCGCATCTTCTCGTTCCGCGACGAATTCGGTCAGTGGGATCCGAAGGCGCAGCGCCCGGAACTGTGGCATCTGTTCAATGCGCGTCTGCACAAGGGCGAGCATCTGCGCGTGTTCCCGATCTCGAACTGGACCGAGCTGGACGTATGGCAATACATCGCCCGCGAAAACCTCGATCTGCCCTCGATCTACTACTCGCACGAGCGTGAGATCGTGCGCCGTAACGGCCTGCTCGTACCCGTCACGCCGCTCACACCGAAGCAGGACGGCGAGACGAGCGAACTGGCGCAGGTGCGCTTTCGTACCGTCGGCGATATCAGCTGCACGTGCCCGGTGGCGAGCGTCGCGTCGAGTCCGGTGGAGATCATCGCCGAGACGGCCGTGACGGATATTACCGAGCGTGGCGCCACCCGCATGGACGATCAGACGTCCGAGGCGGCGATGGAGCAGCGCAAGAAGCAGGGCTATTTCTGATTCGCTGCGCATGTAGCGATCGGAACCCCGTTCAGACATATCGGCCCGCCGGGCGACCCACACCGTCGCGCCGGGGCCAAGCCATCGAGTAGAAAAGATCATGAGCCTCACCCCGCATCAGGAAGACCTCGGCGTGCTGCGTTTCATCACGGCAGGCAGCGTCGACGACGGCAAGAGCACGCTGATCGGCCGTTTGCTGTACGACAGCAAGTCGGTGTTGACCGATCAGCTCTCCGCACTCGCGCGCGCCAAGCACAAGCGCACCGCCGGCGAAGACATCGATTTCTCGCTGCTGACCGACGGCCTCGAAGCCGAGCGCGAGCAAGGCATCACCATCGACGTCGCGTACCGCTATTTCACGACGGCGCGCCGCAAGTTCATCATCGCCGACACGCCGGGCCACGAGCAGTACACGCGCAACATGGTCACGGGCGCGTCGACGGCACATGCCGCCATCATTCTGGTCGACGCCACGCGCGTGACCGAAGTCGACGGTCGCACCGAATTGCTCGCGCAGACCAAGCGTCATAGCGCCATCGTGAAGCTGCTGGGTTTGCAGCACGTGATCGTCGCCATCAACAAGATGGATCTGGTCGATTACAGCGAGACGATCTTCGACAATATTCGCGCGGCGTATCTCGAACTGGCGCAACGCCTCGGCCTGCAGGACGTCCGTTTCGTGCCGGTCTCGGCGCTCAAGGGCGACAACATCGTGTACGCGAGCGAGCGCATGCCCTGGTATCAGGACGAGCCGCTGCTCGACGTCCTCGAATCGCTGCCGGTCACGCAAACGGGCGGCGAACTCCGCTTCCCGGTGCAACTGGTTGCGCGTCAGGACGGCTCGCATGCCGACGACTTCCGTGGCTACATGGGGCGCGTGGAATCGGGCACGGTGCTTGTCGGTCAGTCGCTGCGCGTGTTGCCCGCCGGGCGCACGGCCACCGTCGCCGAAATCGTCGGCCCGCGTGGACTGCTCGAAGAAGCGTTCGCCGGTCAGTGCGTGACGATTCGTCTGACGGAAGACGTGGACGTGTCGCGTGGCGATACGTTCGTGGGGGCGGATTCGGCGCTCGAACCGTCGCGCAAGCTCTCGGCGGATGTCTGCTGGTTCGACGAAGACGCACTCGCGCCGCAACGCAAGTACCTGCTCAAGCAGGCGACCAGCACGGTGTACGTGAAGATCGGCAGCGTGGACACGGTCCTCGACGTCAGCACGCTCTCGCACGGCACGGACAAGACGACGCTGACGATGAACGACATCGGTCGTGTCCAACTGAGCCTGCAAAAACCGGTCGCTGCCGATACGTACGACGCCAACCCGGCTACGGGGGCGTTCGTGCTCATCGACGAAGCGACGCATCACACCGTGGCGGCCGGTATGATCCGCGCACTGGCGGCCTGATTCCGGCCGAAGATCGACTGACCCACGCAACGACGGCAGCATCATGACGACGCACCCCCCCCAATCGCAGCCGGCCCGGGTCATGGGCAAGGTTTACCTGGTGGGCGCCGGCCCGGGCGCCGCCGACCTGATCACGGTGCGCGGCGCGCGTCTGCTGGCTCAGGCGGACGTCGTGCTCCACGACGCACTGGTGGAGCCGGAAATGCTCGCATTGTGCCCGCAGGCCAAGCTCGTGGCCGTGGGCAAACGCTGCGGCAAACTCTCCAGCGCGCAGCAATTCATCAATAAGCAACTGATCGATCACGCGCGAACGCATGCACGGGTCGTGCGCCTGAAGGGGGGCGATCCGATGCTGTTCGGCCGCGCGGACGAAGAACTGCGTGCACTTGAAGCGGCGGGCATCGACGTCGAGGTGGTGCCGGGCATTACGGCGGCGCTGGCCAGTGCTGCGTCGCTGGGCCGCTCGCTCACGCTGCGCGGCGTGGCGCGCAGCGTGGCTTTCGTCACGCAAAGCCGTGCGCCCGGATCGCCTGAGATCGCGCAGGACGCCTCGGCCGATTCGCTCGTGTACTACATGGGACGCGAGGCCGCCGCCCGGATCGCGGCGCAATTGATCGATGCGGGTAAGTCGCCGGGCACGCCGGTGGCGATCGTCGAGTCGGTGACGACGTCGCGCGAGCGGCGTATCGGCATGACGCTCGCGGAGCTGCGCGACGGTGCTGCCGCCGCATGGTTCGATAACTCGCAACCCAGCGTGATACTCGTCGGCGAGGCCTTTGCCGATGTGGTGTCGCAGGGGGTGACGTCGGCGGCGACATCGGCAGTCGCCATCGCGCAACCGCCGGTGCCTGCGGCTGCTTGATGTCACATGGGGGCGCATTCAAGCGGTATTTGGGCGACATTTAGGCGGTATTTATGCCGCATTTGATTCGCATCCTGGTTCGCATTGAGTTCGCACCACGCGCCGCCGGAAAATCGCAACCAAGTGCGTGGCGCGTCGAAAACAGCCGCCCCGGGGTGGTCCCCCGATCATAGCCGCAGCGCTACGCGTATCGGCACCACGTCATTGAAGTCGCGCAGCAGGTCTACGCGAGCCAGATGCGGCAAGTCGATCTCCTTCGTCCTGACCGTGTAGGTGCGGCCTTCTCTGACCAATGCGTACGAATCCGACATGATGTTCAGGTGCGTGCGCAGAATGCCGATCAACGTCTCGCTGTCGGCGTGCGTCACGAGGCCGAGCGCCGGATCGATAAAGTAATACTGCGCCGCCGCGCCATTGCGCAGATGGCGCCCGACGAGCAGCAGTCGGGTGCCGGCCGTCATTTCGAAGGCGCGCGCCGTGTTCGGTGCGCCGCTGAACAGCGTATCGAGCGTCTCCACCTCTTGCGACAAGCGCTGATTCGGCAAATACTGAAGCTTCACGCGCCCCAGCTCGCTCAGATCCTGCATGAGCCGGGCGGAGGCCGATGGCGCCCACGTCGCCTGCTGATTGAATATGCGCACCGCCGTCTCGATCGGGAGATTGCGATTCACGAGCGGGCAAGCCCGCAACAATCCGGTGCGAACATGTCCGAGATATACGCGGGGACGCTGCGTGATCGGCTGATACATCGCGCCTAGCCGGGTGGCCTCGTCTGAGAGGGGGCTGATGACGAACTTCTCGGCGGCGTCCAGGGTGTTTTGCAGTGAGTCGATGCGACCCGCGAGCTTGCCGAGCGCCTCGACGTCCATCACGGACTGGTCGACGAAATCGAGTTTCAACAGGCGCAGCCGCCATTCGAGCGGGATAGCGTTTCCCGGCGTCTCCTCGCTCGACGCGGCAAGTCGCGCGCGCTCGAAAATCGGATCGTGCTTGTCGCGAAGCTCGTCGAAACGCGCACGAAAGCCCTGATCGATGCGCCACGCGGTATCCGGATCTTCCAGCTCGGGCGTTGCGAATTCCGATTGCGTTACGGCGCGCCAACTGCCCGATGCCGAGCGGCGCAACAGCGGGGCGTCTTTTTTCACGGTATCCGATGCGGCTTCCGGCACCATGCGAAAAAAGCCCGTGTCGTTATCGAGGATGAGATAAGCCCGCGTATCGGCGTCGATGGCGGCATAGAACCGGCCCTGCGAACGGTGCAGGCCCAGAATCAATGCGTCCTCGGCGCGAGGGGCCTCGGCCACGAAGTATTTATAGCGAGCGTCGCCCGTCAGGAACAGCATCGTCTTGAAATGTGTCGCGGCCAACCCTTGAGCGCCGATCGCCGATAAGGTGCTTTCCCAGCCCTGCCTGAACATCGCGCTGTCTTGCGTCGCGAGTCCGACGCCCATGCCCACGGTGCCGATCGAGGCGTCCACGATGGAGTAGCCCAGGCTGATCGGGCGCGCGAACGGCAGCGCCCAGGTGCCGAGCCCCAACGCCAGGTCGACTTTCGAGAACTTGTCCATGAGCTCCAGCACCAAGCGAGGCTCGGACTTCGCGACGGGCGGCGCGGTGTGATTTTGCCGCGACTCGTATGCCGACGCGATGGCGGTGAAGGTGTCGGTGACGATGTTGTCGCTCACGCCCTGCGTGTCGATGCTGGCTGTCCGGTACCACGTGGCGTTGTCGGGCGGGGCGTCGAACATGCTGGCGATGCGCTCGCGCATCGCTTCGCTATGGATTTGCTCGGTGAGCCACGTGGTCATGCGGCCGCGATCGTCGAAGCCGTAGATCCGCAGGCCCTCGGGGTAGGGCGCGATCAGCAGGCAAGGGGCGCGGCCGGCAATCGAGACCCGCATCAGTCGCGACGTCAATCCGTTCACCCGCAGCCACTCCCGTTCGACGTCGGGGGCGTTGATCTCGTGCTCGAGGTCGTCGCTGCCGAGTCGCCCCACCTCGATCGGTCCGGCAATCCTGGCGGCGATGTGCACCTGATCCACCGACATTCGTCGCTGCACCCGCGACATCCAGACCTGCGCGATGAACTCCGATTTGAGGACCTTGCGCACTTTGCCGCGCGAGGTTTCCCAGAACTGCGTCGCGGCCCGGTCGATGTTCTGCCGCAACGCTTCTATCGACGCCTCGTCGAAGACGTCCCCGACCGACACGGGCTGCCCGGTCGGCTGATTCGCGCCGTGGACTGCGGTGTATTTGCCGCCCACTTCCGGGATCAGCAGCGGGAGTCGTTTCGCCGCGTCCGAGGGAATGGTGCCGACCAGAACGGCATCGGTGAGCGATTGCACGACGCGCCCCGCGACGCGGATATAGACCTGATCGCCGTCGGCCGGCAATACCCCGAGATCCGTTAGCCGGTTCGAGATGTGCTGCCGCACCATCGGCTTGACCCGGGGAATGGCCGTCGAGATGTCGTATCGCAGCATTTCCACATGCGCCACGCTCCTGATATCGCGCAAGGCGATGTTGGCCGGCTTGCCCGGCAAACTCACGCCCGCGGATCGACTTCGCTCCCGAAACGTTTGCAGGCCTCGTTCGACGCTCTCCGAGCTGACGCCCGTGAGCCATGTCAGGTACTGCGCGATACGCGGTCCGGTGCCGGCGTGGCTGGTCCGCAGCTTGCCGTCCGCATACACAGTATCGAGGGTGGCCTGGGTTGCGATACGGACGGGTTCCTGCCCGGGTTGAGGGTGCAGTTTCGTGGTGATCCGACCGGTGAGCGCGCCGGTGCGCAACGGTAGCGGAAGCCGCTCGCATAGCGTCGTGCGCAGACTCAGCGCGTTGTGTCCGATGTCGCTGAGCAATGCCTCAGGCGACGCGAAGGCGCGCCATGCCGCAACGTCGCCCTGAAGATAGAGCAACGTCGTGCCGTTGCCGGACGCCTCGGTCACGACGCAACTGCCGGCCGGCGCAGCAACGTGATCCCGTCCGGCATGACGGATCGTAAATTCGAGGCGATGGGTCGCAAACAATCGGCTCGATGCGTCGTTCGAGAGCGAAAGATTCGTCAGCGCGTTGTGTCCCAGATAGAACGCCTTGTTTCCGATCAACGCATGGGTGTACCCGAGCGACAGTTCGTCGAGCGCGAACGCCGTGCCGATGGCGAGCGTGAGGCTCGACTTCGCCCTCGACACCAGCCCCGGCGGGGAGAGCCATGTCGCGGCCGTCCGCTGCTCGCATGCCTCGCGCCATTGACCGACGATGTCATCGAATCGTTTCGCCGACATGACGCAAGCCGCTTCATACACGGCGCCGGCAAGGGTCTTGCGGCTGACATCGAAGCGCACGCCGTCGTCGGTGTCGGAAATGTTCAGCTTGCCCGACCGAACCAGTGCTGCGGCGTCGTGCAGCGGCCAGTACGAGACTCGCTTGAGCCGTCCGCCGTCCTTGTTGGGCGTATGGCGCCTGAGTCGCAATTCGCTCAGGTCGGCGTTGGCGAGTTCGGGCGCGTTCTCGAACAAGCCGTCGAGCAGCTCGCGCTCCGATGGCGGTGGCGAAAACGTCAGCAACGGGAGAAACGACTTGCGAAGCTCCTGGTGCGTCGCGCCCCGGTGTCGCCACAGATGCGCGATGTCGAAAAGACTTTGCAGCTCCGGCGACGCCTGCATGTCGGGAGGCGCCGGCGCAGGACTGACGCCCGTGCGCTTGATGACTACCGGCAGCGGCGTGCTCGCCCCGTCGGCGCCGGGCGGTGCGAGCGACATGAATGGCGATATGACCGCCAGCGCCGAGTCCACCTGCTCCGACACCGGTGTGGCCACATCGGCGACGTAACGGGCCGCATCGGCGAACGTTTGAACGAGCCGGTCGAGGAGCATCGTCTCGGAGGTGACCGAGGTGGCCGGTGCGATCGTCTGCCCGGGCAGGCCGATCGTGCCGCCGTGTGCGAGAGACGGCGAGAAACCTTGCGCGAAACCCTGCGCCGGCAGCGGCTCGGTGCGGTACTGGACAAACGACGTGGCATATAGCATTCCCAGGGCGCAGCCGGTTTTCCCCGAACGTCTGCGAGGCAGCGGGCCGGCGGTGCGTGTCGGTTCTGCGCCGCGCATGAGCGTGAACCAGGGGTCGTGCGATCGCTCTTTGCTGCCCAGCAACAGGAAGTTCTGCCATTTGTCGACCACCCAGTCGCGCCATTCGGAAAAGTAACGATGCCAGGCGCTGCCATAACGGGCGGATTCCACGGTCGGCGCGGCTTCGCGTGACAGCGAGCGTTTGAGATCGCGCAGTGCGCGCTTGCTGAGGAGGCGGCGGCAGATATCCTCAACGCTTTCGGACGGCGCACGTTGGGCGAGCGCATCGGGCAGCATGTTCACGAGGCAGGTGGCGACTTGCGGCGCGTCGTCGAACGTGGCGGCGAATCGCTCGATGATCGTGTCGTTCAGTGCCGCCAGATCGTGCGGCGTTACATGGGCCTCTATTAGGCGAAGCATTAAACCCAGTGCGGGTTGTGCCTCGGGCGGCGCGTCGACGATGGCTTGCGCCCCCGAGGCGAGGCGATCGAAGCGTGTTACGTCGAGAAAGGCGAGGTCGTGTGTCGCGCCGTCGCATTCGTTATGCCGACACGGCAAGTGGACGGATGCCGGCGAAATGTCTGCTGCGTTTAAGAACATGCCTGAGCTCCCAGCGGAAAGGAACTACCGTGCAATGACAGATGGCCGACGTGAGCGAGGTAACGCAGGGCGCGCCGGTCGCGATATGTCAGTCTGTCGGCGGGGGTGTCCGGTAGCTTGCAGATAGCGTCCAAATCGCCGGCGTTGCAGGGATCGGGGAGTCGGCTCGGTGTCCAAAGCGCAGGCTGTCCGATGTGAACGGGATAGGGTGTCTCACGTGAGTCCGAACCCCGGTCGACGTGCGTCATATGTGCAGGGCAATGCGTGCCGGTATCCTTTCCGTCTGGCTTCGGTACAACTTCACTTCGGCGAGCCTCGGCAAGTCGATTTCATTCGTCTCGACGGCGAGAACCGTGCCCTCACTGACCAGTTCGTACGGGCGCGCCAATGCGCCGAGATGCGCGCGCATCATGCTCAGCACCTTCGCATAGTTCGCGTGCACGACGATGGCCACGGCCGGGTCCATGAAGTAATACTCCTGCGCGCCGGTGCCACGAAGGCGGCGGCCGAGCAGGAGCTTGCGCGTGCCCGCCGTGATCTCGAACGCCCGGGCGCCTCGCGGTTCCCCATCGAACAACGTGTCGAGACTGGGAAGCCCGAGCGATAGCGACGGCTCGTCGATGTAACGGATCGCCGTCTGGCCGAATTCGCTGAGATCATTGACGAATTCGGCGGTCACCGAAGGAGGCCATCGGGCCAACTGATTGAACATGTCCACCATCGCTTCGATTCGCAACTCCGGCGACACCAGTGCGCACGCGCGCATCAAGCCGGCATGTACGTACCCGATATACACCCGTGGACGTTGAATCACTTCACGGTAGACGGCCCCCAGACGCGCCGCATCATTGGCCAGCGGACTGATGACGAACAACTCGCTGGCATCCACTGCGTTCTGCAGAAAGTCGATGCGCCCGGCCAGTGTGCCGAGCGTCTCCAGGTCATGCTCGGTCAAGTCCAGAAATTCGAGCTTGCGCAAGCGCAATTGCCACCGCAACTGTGTCGTGGTGCCCGAGGCGCCCGCACTCGTGACGGCCCGGCGCGCCCGTTCGAAGACCACATGACGGCCGTCGCGTAACCGGTCGTGGCGAGCCCGGAAGCCCTGGTCGATACGCCAGGCGATCTGCGGCTCATCCAGTGCAGGCACGGGAAAATCGGACTGCACGGGAACATGCCACTCGCCACCGGGCGTCAGCGTCAGCAGGGGCGCGGTGTCGCTTATCGGCGCGGCAGGATCGGCGTGCACCATACGGAAAAAACCGGTAGCGTCGTCAAAGGACACATAAGCGCGCGTGTCCGCGTCGATCGCAGCGTAGAATCTGCCGGCCACCCGATGCAGGCCGTTGATCAGCACTTCTTCTTCGTGCGGCGCGTCTGCGACGAAGTACTTGTAGCGCATGTCCCCGGTGAGAATCATGAGCGCCCGGAAGTGTGCGGCCCTCATCCCCTGGGCTCCGATGGCCGACAGCACGGAGTGCCAGCCTTGTTTCGACAGGTCCGTGTCGTCGGCCATGAGACCGCCGACCAGACTAATCATGCCGATCCCCAAATCCGCCGCGGAGTAAGCGATGCTGATCGGGCGGGCCGCCGGTTGCAGCCAGGTGCCGGCGCCCAGCGCCAGATCGAATTTCGCCAGTGCGTCCATGATGGCCAGCACGGGGCGCATGACGGAGTGGCCGTCGGAATCGTGTTTCCAATGCATCTGCTGTCGCGTCTCGTACGCCGACGCCACCGCAGTGAAGGTGTCGCGCGCCGCCGTCTCGCGCTCGCCCGTCTCGTCGAGGCGAGCCTTCTCCAACCACGCGGCAGTGGGCGAAGTGAACTCGGCAAGCGTCGCTGCGACGCGCGCTCGTGTCGTTTCGTTGCGCATTTGCCGCTCGAACCACGTGGTCAATTGCGCACGATCGTCGAAGCCGTACACGCGCAGGCCTTCGGTGTAGGGCGCGATCAACAGGCACGGCGATTGCCCGGCGACGGACGCTGACATCAGCGTGGTGGTGCGGCCGGCAATACGCAGCCATTCGCGCTCGACCGCCGGCGTTTCGATCGTCTGTTCGAGCGCATCGCTGCTGAGACGACCCAACTCGATGGGGCCTGCCACGTGCGACGCGATGGCGACGAGTGCGTCCGACATTCGCCCATATGTGCGATGTAGCCAGACCTGGGTGATGAACTCGGATTTGATGACATTGCGCACGTGATCGCGTGAGGTGTCCCAGAACGTCTTGCTGGCTTTGTCGAGCTTAGTGCGTAGGGTCTGGGCCGACGTGGCATCGAAAACGTCTTTGAACAATGGCGAGCGCTTCGTCAACGGGGGCGAACCCGGCATTTCGCGCAGACCGCTGGACCCCTGGACCAGCAACGGCAGGTTGGCAAGCTTGTCCAGCCGCAGCGTCGGGCTCAGGGCGACATCGGTGAGCGATTGCGCTTCGAGCCAACTGGTCTTGACGTAGACCTTTTCGGGATCGGTGCGCAGCGCTGCGCATCGTTTCAGTTGCGTGGTGAGATGTTGCCGCGTCATCAGGCGCACACGGGGAATCGATAACGACACCCGGTGCCGCAGGTCGGCGATGTGCGCGATCGCGGCGACGTCGCTCAGCGACACGTCCGGCGACCTGTCGGGCGAGCGCGGCGCGTCGTGCGGTTCCTGTGCGCGGCGCTGCCGCAGACGTTGCGCCACATCGCCCGAGTCTGCACCGGATAGCCAGGCAAGGTATTGCGCGAGACGGGGACGTGTGCCCGGATGAATGAGGCGCAACGGGCCATCTGCCGCGATGGTGGCAAGCGTGGCTTGCGTCGCCAGTGCCAGCGGACGCCGGACTTGTTGATGTCGCAACCGGATGACCGGCAACTGTGTCCGGGCGCACCGGCGCAGCGATAGCGGAAGGCGGTCGCAAAGCAGGCTGTGCAGAGACGTTTCGTTGCTGCCGATATCGTCGAGCAACGCCTGGGGCGACGGGTAGGCCCGCCAGGTTTGCGCGTCCCCCTGAACGTAGAGCAAGGTCGTATCGTTCATGGCAGGGGCACTGACGATGCAAGTGCCCGCCGGTGTGGCCAGTTGCGTCGTTCCGTTGTCGAGGCGCACGGAGAACTCGAGCCGATGGGAGAAAAACACGTTGGCCGACGGATCGTCCGAGAGCGAAATGTTGGCAAGCGTGGCTTGTCCCAGACGCAGTGCCTGAGAGGGGAGCACACCGCTACTGCCGGCAAGCGACAGGTCGATGCTCGCCAGTGACGTGCTCACTGCCGCGATAAGACTGCCGTTCGCTCGTTTGGCGAGGTCGGCAGACAGTTCCCACGTGCGCGATGCGCGCTCGCGACACGCCACGATCCAGCGCGAGACGATCGCGTCGAAGCGCCCGGACGACATGATCGTGGGCGTTTCGTAGATGGCGCCTGCCGGCGTTTCGACACAAATATCGAAGTCGACGCCGGCGGGTGTCGCGGTGAGGTTGAGTTTGCCCGAGCGGATGTTGTCGGCCGCCTCGAGCAGGGGCCAGTACGTTACCCGTTTGGCTCGTTTGTCGTCTTCCGCAGGCATGTAGCGTCTGAGTCGCAGCTCGCTCAACGTGACCGAGCGGAGTTCGTCGGCGGCGCCGAGCAATCCGTCGAGCAGCGTTTGCTCGTCGGGCAACGGCGTGAACGTGAGCATCGGCGAGAACCCCGCACGCAGCTCCGTGTGCGTGGCGGCGCGGTGCTGCCATAACTGCGCAACGCTCATCAGGCGTTGCATTTCGGGAGACGCGGCCATGCTCGGGAAAGGCGACACGTTGGCGGTGCCGTTCGTGACGAGGAGGGCCGGACGGGAGGGCAGATAAGCCTCGGCGGCAGGAAACGGACACGACGGAAAGGACAGGACCCGGTCGAGCGTCGCGTGCAGCGCACCGGCGGCAGGTCGTGAGAGTCTTCTCACGACGCGGGTCGATTCCGCGAGCATTCGGCCGATCCGGTCGAGCATCGTCCGGTCCGGCGTCGGCATCGTCGCGATGTTATCCGGGATATTGAAACAAGCTTCGTCGACGAGCGCCATGCCGGGGGCGGCGAAAACCGGATGCCGCCGGTCCGGCAGGCCCGGGCGGCGCTCGTGGCATAGCGATGACATGAACAACAGCCCCAGCACATACCCCGTCTTCCCGTTGCGAGTGAAATCGAGCGCAGGCGCGGCATAAGCAGCCTCGGGAGGACTCGCCCTCCGGAGGTGGCGATGCGACGCGCGCGCCCCGCTGCCGAGCAACAGGAAGTCGCGCCACGCCTCGACGATCGATGTGCGCCAGTCGCAAAAGTAGCGTCGCCACGCGCCACCGAAGCGGGAGGTTGCCGGTGCCGGCGCCGCAGGGCATGCCACGGCCGGTTCGAAATCGTGCCCGGCGGCCGCATCGAGCAGGGTTTCGCAGACCGCTTCCACGCGCGTTCCCGGTTCGCGTGCGGCGAGTGCTACGGGGAGCCGGTCGACGAGATAGGTGGCCCGCCACGGGTCGTCGCCGAATGCGTCGGCAAAGCGCCCGATCAGGTCATCGTTCAGCGCGGCGAGGTCCTCGACGCAGACGTTGTACTCGGCCAGCCGCAACAGCAGGCCCAGCGCAGTCTGCGCTTCCGGTGGCTCGTCGAACATCGTGCAGGCCGCTGTCGACAGCGCATCGAAACGCGCCACGTTGGCGATGACGATCGATGGCTGCGCGTCGACGGACGCGTCGCCGAACCTGGCACGTGGGATCGATATCGCCAGTGCACCTGCTGCGTTTGCATGCATGCCGGAACTCCCGTGGAAACCGCCGAATGCACTACCGTGCAACGACAAGAGACCAGCGCGAGTAAAGGCCTGCTAAGACCACGCAGCAGGGCGTGCCGGTCGCGAAACGCAAGTCTGTTCGCGAGGCAAGGGCAGGAATTGCAGATTTTGTTCAAATCCCCCGCGCCGGGGGATTCAGGAGATGGCTCGACGCTGCTGTGCGTCGCAAAGGCCGGTGAGCGGTGGGATGACGGTTCAGTCGCGATCCAGCTGGCTCGCGCAGTACGTTGCCAGCGCCTGAAGTACGGCGTCGTCTTCGCCGATGGCGGCGCTCACGCGCAGCGTCACGTCGGCATGCGTGTTGCGGCAGGCGTCGACGAGCACCGGCAGATCGCGCCGAATATGGCCGCCCTGGCCGAGAAACACGGGCACGACGGTGATGTCGGCGCTGCCTTGCGCGGCAAGGGCGTCGACGGCGTCGGCAAGGCTCGGCGTCATCAGTTCGAGAAACGCGAGACGGACGTCGGCGTCCGGGCGCAGTGCGACCAGCTTGTCGCGCAGGCGCTCGAAGGGCTCGGCCCAGCGCGGATCGCGCGAGCCGTGAGCGAAGAGAACGACGCCGGGTTTGCCACGCATTGTCATCACCTCAGTGTTTGCTCAATGTTTGTCCACCCAGCGCAAGGCCCCGATGGCGAGCACCAGATAGAGCAGCGACGGTAACGCCGCCGTCAACCACGCCGGCCATGTGTTGAGCAATCCCAGATGCGAGAACAGGTTGTTGAGCAACTGGAAGCTCATGCCGAGCATGATCCCGCCGAACACCTTCAGACCGATGGCCCCGGCGCGGGCGTGCAGGTAGGCGAACGGCAGCGCCAGCGCCATCATCACGAAGACGGCGAACGGATACAGCAGTTTCTGCCACAGCGCGAGGTTGTAGCGGTCGGCGTTTTGCTGGTTTTCCTTCAGGTGGCCGATGTAACGATACAGGCTGCCGATCGCCATATTGTCGGGCGAGACCATCAGCACGGACAGGATCTGGGGCGTGAGCTCGGAGCGCATCTGCACCGTGTCGATGTGCACCTGCTTGCTCTGCACGAGCGCGCGCAGCGGGTCGTTGCTGGTCGTGGCATCGGTCGTCGCGGTGAAAACGGTCTCCGATACGTCCGTCAGTTTCCAGAAATTCGGTGCGTCGAACTGCCCGAGTTTGGCCAGACGCACGCTGTCGAGGCGCAACTTGTCGTCGAACTCGTAGATGCGCACATTGGCGATGGTGTTGTCCGGATTGAGCGTGCCGACGTTGATGAAGCGGGTGACACGCTTGCCGTCCTGATCGACGGTGTCTTTCACCCAGACGCCGGAGCGGAAGCCCGCCGAGACCGAACTTCCCAACGCTTCGAGACGGATCTTCTGCGCCAGTTGCTCGGCGCTCGGCGCGATGTACTCACCGATCACGAACGTGATCAGCACTACCGGGAAACCGATCTTGAGCAGTGAGCGCAGCGCCTGTCCCGTCGACAATCCCGAGACACGGAAGATCGTGAATTCCGAATTGCCGGCCAGTTGCGCGCAGACGTAGATGGCGGCGATCAGCGAGGCGACCGGAATGATTTCGTACATACGCTGCGGCGCAAACAGCAGCACGTAGGCCAGCGCGTGCTGGAAGCGGTAGCCGCCCCGGCCGACGTCGCCGAGTTCACTGACCAGATCGAAGAACACGAACAGGCCGACGAACGCGAGCAGGACGAAGAGGAACGCCAGATAGATCTGGCGCGCAAAGTACTTCTCGTAGACGCGCATCATCGAGTGCCTCCCGATGCACGCACGCCGCCGGCGCCGCTATTGCGGCGCAGGCCGAACAGGCCACGGAAGCGCATCCGGCGTACATAGAGCAGCACGATGATGGCCAGCGCCAGCGCGTGCAGCAGCCATACGCCAACGGCCAGCGGCAGACGCTCCTGTGCCACCCACGCCTGCGACAGGCTCAGCAGGTTGGTGTAAGCCAGATAGATCAGCACGGCCATGACGAGGTTGACGGTACGTCCGTGCCGCGGGTTCTGATAGGCGAGCGGCACCGCCAGCAGCACCAGCGACAGGGCGAGCAATGGCAGACCGATGCGCCAGACGATTTCCCCGCGGAAGATCGGGTTCTGGATTTCGCGGAACAGACGTGCCGTGGGCACACCCTTGGTCGGTGTATTGTCGGGATCGGCCGCGGTCGGATTGTCGATCTTCACGCCGTAGCGCTCGAATTCCATCACGCGGTAATCGGGCTGTCCGGGCACACCGTCGTAGCGACGGCCCTTGTCCAGCACGATGTAACGGTTGCCGTCCTTGGCCGTCTCGATGTGGCCGTCTTTCGAGACCACGACGTTGACCTTGCCGTTCTCCGTGCCGGAGACGAAGACGTTGTGGACCTTCGTGGCGTCCGGAGAGACGGTCTCGACGAAGAACACGCGATGGCTCGCGGCGCTCTCGCGGAACTGGCCCGGCGAGATCATCGAGACGTCGTCGCGCTGGGCGAAACGCGCTTCGAGCAGGGAGATCTGCTGGTTCGCCCACGGCCACGCGACCAGTGCGCAGAACGTCACGACGGCCAGATAAGGGGCGGCGAAACGCAGCACCGGCTTGATGAAGTCGGTGATCGACAGGCCCGAGGCGAACCACACGACCATTTCCGAGTCGCGGTACCACCGGGTGAGGACGAACAGGATCGAGACGAACAGCGTCACGATCAGAATGACGGCGAGGTAGCCGATCACGGCCAGACCGATAAGCACGAGCACGTCGCGCGGATCGGCTTTCCCCGACGCGGCGAAGCCCAGGATGCGGATCATCATGGTGGTGAGCATGACGGTGATCAGCACCATGAAGACGGCCCCGGCGGTGTAGTTCAGCTCGCGCTGCAGGGAACGCTGAAAAATCATGTGATGACGGTTGGGGTGCTCTCGCGGTTGGGCGAGCGCGGAAAAAAGCGGATAATTGCGGCTCGTACGAATTTTACCCGAGGAAAGCGCGATGGACTTTAGCACAAAAGCCTTCGATTCGACCAAGGCGGGCCAAGCCGGTCTCGCCAACGCAAAGACCGAATGTCTGGTGGTTGGCGTGTTCGAGCAGCAGCCGCTCGCCGGGCTGGCCAAGGCGCTCGACGCCGCGAGCAAGGGCTTGCTCGCCCGCATGGTCAAGCGTGGCGAACTCGACGGCAAGCTCGGCAGCACGCTGATGCTGCACGAAGTCGCTGGCTGGAGCCCGGCGCGTGTGCTGTTCGTCGGCCTGGGCCGTGAGGACCAGCTCTCGCAGAAGCACTTCAACGAGGCCACCCGCGCCGCCGTTCGCGCCGTGCTCGCTTCGCGCGCCACCGACGCCCTCTGGACGCTGCCGCAAGCCAGGGTGCTCACGCAGGACACCGCCTGGGCCGTGCGCGCCTCGGTGCTCGCGCTGCGCGACGCGACCTATCGCTTCACTCAGATGAAGAGCAAGGCAGAGCCGGCCAATACCGCGCTGCGCAAGGTCGTCTTCTCGGTCGCCCCGGACGACCTGAAGGCCGCCAAGCTGGCCGCCAAGCAGGGCGAAGCCATCGCCAACGGCATGACGCTCACCAAAGACCTCGGCAACCTGCCGGGCAACGTGTGCACGCCGACGTATCTGGCCGACACGGCCCGCAAGCTTGCCCGCGAGTTCAAGCTCAAGTCGGAAATCCTCGGACCGAAGCAGATCGAGGCGCTCAAGATGGGGTCTTTCCTGTCGGTTGCGCGCGGTTCGGTCGAGCCGCCGCAGTTCATCGTCCTCAAATATGAAGGCGGCAGCGCCAGACAGGCCCCGATCGTGCTCGTGGGCAAGGGCGTTACGTTCGATACGGGCGGCATCTCGCTCAAGCCGGGCGAGGGCATGGACGAGATGAAGTACGACATGTGCGGCGCGGGCTCCGTGCTCGGCACGATCCGCGCCGTTGCCGAAATGGGTCTCAAGCTCAACGTCGTCGCCATCGTACCGGCGACGGAGAACATGCCGAGCGGTCAGGCGACCAAGCCGGGCGATGTCGTGACCAGCATGTCCGGCCAGACCATCGAGGTGCTCAACACCGATGCCGAAGGCCGTCTGATCCTGTGCGATGCGCTGACTTATGCCGAGCGCTTCAAGC
The DNA here is from genome assembly GCF_902459655.1 of Pandoraea anhela. GTDB lineage: Bacteria > Pseudomonadota > Gammaproteobacteria > Burkholderiales > Burkholderiaceae > Pandoraea > Pandoraea anhela. The sequence goes on along the minus strand of NZ_CABPSB010000007.1, from coordinate 54,340 downwards.
CGGCGGCGGTGATCGATGTGGCCACGCTCACCGGCGCCTGCATCATCGCGCTCGGTCACGTGAACTCGGGTCTGTTCTCCAAGAGCGATGCACTCGCCGACGAACTGCTCGCCGCTGGCCGCACGACGGGCGACACCGCCTGGCGTCTGCCGGTCGAGGACGAATATCAGGAGCAGCTCAAGTCGAACTTCGCCGACGTGGCGAACATCGGCGGGCGTCCTGCCGGCAGCGTGACGGCGGCCTGCTTCCTCGCGCGCTTCACCGAGAAGTACGAGTGGGCGCACCTGGACATTGCCGGCACCGCCTGGAAGAGTGGCGCAGCCAAGGGCGCGACGGGCCGTCCGGTGCCGTTGCTCACGCAATTCCTGATCGATCGCGAAGCCCGGTGACCCGCGTCGACTTTCACACGCATGTCACGAACCGGCTGGATTACGCGTGCCGGTTCGCGCGTAAGGTCTACGGGGCCGGGCAGACGCTCGTGGTGGTCGGTGAAGCCGATATGCTGCGTGCGTTCGATCAGGCCCTGTGGACGTTTTCACCGCTGGAGTTCGTGCCGCACTGCTTCACGCGCGACCCGCTCGCCGCCAGAACGCCGGTGGTGCTCGCTGCGCCCGACGAGGAGGCTCAGCATCATCAGGTGCTGCTGAATCTGGCCGGCAGCGTGCCGACGCATTTCGCCCGGTTCGAGCGGGTCGTGGAGATCATCGGCGACTCGCCGGAGGACCTGGCCGGCGCACGCGAGCGGTATCGTTTTTACCGCGACCGTGGCTACACCCTGAACAACTACGACCAACGAGGTTGACCGTGACGAACGAGCCCGAGCGCAACGATCCCGGCATTCCCACGCTGACCGAAGTGCTCGCGCCGGGAGAAGGCGCACCGCTGCCCGACATTGGCGGGATCGGAGATATCGCCGATGCCGCCCCGCTGGCGCAGCAGGGGGTGCCGGCCGATGTGGCGGTCTTCGCCGAGCGCGTGAGCGCCCGGCTCACGCTGCAACTGGCCGACGAAATCACGACGATGGTGGAGCGTCGCTGTCACGATGCGCTGATCGATCAGACGTCTTGGCTCGTCCAGCTGATCGGCAAGCAGGTCGCCGACGCCTTGCAGGCACAACTGCCGGATCGCATCCGGCAGGCGGTGATCGAAGAGGTCGCGAAGCAGGTCCGCTCGCAGGGCTGACGCGCGGCCGCGCGAGCCTTTGCCGGTCGCCTCGCACGCATGTCCGGGCGTATCCCACCCGCTCATCCGTCCACCCGCCCATTCTGCGCGTGCACTGGCAGGCGCCTGAGTCGGCGCCCCGATGCCGGCATCCCGGTTCGAACGTCGCCCCGGCCGCGCGGTTCAGGGGCGCGACGCGGGCGCCATCCCAAGAATCCACTGCGCCAGACGGCCGGCCTCGCCCGGGGCGAGTTGCAGGCTCGCTGGCATTGGGATCTTTCCCCACTTCCCCTGGCTGCCTTCGGAAATCGAGCGTGCCAGGATATCGGCCGCGCCCGGCTGTCCGGCATAGCGTTTCGCGATGTCCCGGTAAGACGGTGCAAGCAGCGTTTTGTCGGCGGCGTGGCAAGTCATGCAGTTTCGGGCGCGGGCGAGCTTCTCCATCGCCCGTGCGTCGGGCACGTCGGACGCGGACACCGACGGCGCGTCGGATTGCGCGAGGGCCGTGCCGGCGGCAAGCGTGAGCCCAACACTCAACATCGTTCCGGCACAAGCGCCGGCAAATCCCTTCATTTGGTACTCCCCGACCGTTGACGGAATCACGATGCGAGGCTGCCGGCGTGGGCCGTTCGCGGTCGTCCGGGCAAGGCGGGACGACGCGATATCGACCTGCGGGTAATGGGCAGGCGCATCGACGCGCCATTATACGGCGACGGGCCGACGCCTTGACGCCATGACGCCATGACGCCGTGACGTCAAGCCGCCTGGGCACCTGGGCGCATCACGGCGACGCATGAAAAACGGCGCGCTCGCCCTCTGTGCGAAGCGCGCCGCGCGGTGCCAGCCGGGTGGCCGCGGGACGTTAGCTGTCAGCCCGTCGCGCCGCCCTTGTTGGCCGGCTGAGCGAGTGCGGCGTATTTGGCCAGAACGCCGCGGGTGTAACGCGGCGCGGGGGCCTTCCAGGCGGCCCGACGGCGGGCGAGTTCATCGTCGGCCACATTCAGTTGCAGCAGCAGCTTGTGGGCGTCGATGGTGATCGAGTCGCCTTCCTGCACCAGCGCAATGGTGCCGCCGACGAACGCCTCCGGCGCCACGTGTCCGACGACCATGCCCCACGTGCCCCCCGAGAAGCGGCCATCGGTGATGAAACCGACCGATTCGCCAAGCCCCTTGCCGATGATCGCCGACGTCGGGGCAAGCATTTCCGGCATGCCCGGCCCGCCCTTCGGTCCGAGGTAGCGCAGCACCAGAATATCGCCCGCCTGGATCCTGTCGCCGAGAATCGCTTCCATCGCGCTCTGTTCGTCGTCGAACACGCGCGCCGGTCCGGTGATCACGGGATGCTTCAGCCCGGTGATCTTGGCAACCGCGCCGTCTTCGGCCAGATTGCCCTTGAGAATGGCGAGGTGGCCTTCCTTGTAGAGCGCGCGGTCGATGGGGAAGATCACTTGCTGATCGGCGCGCGGCACCGACGGCACGTCCTTGAGTTCTTCGGCGATGGTGCGGCCGGTGATGGTCAGGCAATCGCCGTGCAAAAGGCCCGCGTCGAGCAAAATCTTGAGCACCTGCGGAATGCCGCCGGCCTTGTGCAGATCGGTCGCGACGTACTTGCCGGACGGCTTCAGATCGCAGATGACCGGCACGCGCGCGCGAATGCGCTCGAAGTCCTCGATGCGCCACTCGACCTCGGCGGCGTGCGCGATGGCCAGATAGTGCAGCACGGCATTGGTGGAGCCGCCCGTGGCCATGATCAGGGCGACGGCATTCTCGATGGACTTGCGCGTAATGATGTCGCGCGGCTTGAGGTCTTGCTTGACGGCTTCGATCAGCACACGCGCGGATTCGGCGGCCGAATCGACTTTTTCCTGATCGGGGTTGGCCATCGTCGACGAGTAGAGCAGCGACATGCCCAGCGCCTCGAACGACGAACTCATCGTGTTGGCGGTGTACATGCCGCCGCAGGAGCCTGTCGTCGGGCAGGCGTTCTTCTCGATGCCCTTGAAGTCGGCTTCGCTCATGCGCCCGGCGGTAAATTCCCCCACGGCCTCGAACGAGGAGACGATGGTGAGGTCCTTGCCTTTCCAGTTGCCCGGTTTGATCGTGCCGCCGTACACATAGATGCCCGGCACGTTGATACGCGCGAGTGCGATCATGCCGCCCGGCATGTTCTTGTCGCAGCCGCCGATGACCACCACGCCGTCCATCCATTGGCCCTGCACGGCCGTCTCGATACAGTCCGCGATGACTTCGCGTGAGACGAGCGAGTATTTCATGCCTTCCGTGCCCATCGACATACCGTCCGAAATGGTCGGGGTGCCGAAGGTCTGCGGGTTGGCCCGATGGGTCTTGATGGCGTCCACGGCGGCGTCTGTCAGACGCTGCAACCCCGCATTGCACGGGGTGATCGTCGAATGGCCGTTAGCCACGCCGATCATCGGATTGCCGAAGTCTTCTTCCTTGTAGCCCAGCGCGTAATACATCGAGCGGTTGGGCGAGCGTGCCACGCCTTGCGTGACGTTGCGCGAACGACGGTTGAATGCCATGACGTCTCTCTCCTGTGGGGATGGGCCACGCCACGGGCTGTCGCAGCGTCGCACATAGGCGTTGTTGTATCACGCTGTCCTGCCATATTGCCTGACGGCACGGGCGCCGCCGCAAACCTGCGGCGGCGCCCGCTTCAACCGATGACCGAAGCGTCGCGATCAGCCGCGCTTGCCCAGCTTCAGTTGCGACAGATCGCGCACCGCACCACGGTCGGCCGAGGTGGCCAGCGCGGCGTAGGCTTGCAGTGCCTGCGAGACCACGCGCTCGCGGTTCACCGGCTGCCATGCCTGATCGCCACGGGCTTGCATGGCGGCACGGCGGCGGGCGAGTTCTTCGTCCGATACGGCCAGATGCATCTTGCGCTGCGTGATGTCGATCTCGATCACGTCGCCGTCTTCCACCAGGCCGATCGTGCCGCCTTCGGCCGCTTCCGGCGACGCGTGACCGATGACGAGCCCCGACGACCCGCCCGAGAAACGGCCGTCCGTGAACAGGGCGCAGGTTTTGCCCAGTCCCTTCGACTTCAGGTAAGACGTCGGATACAGCATTTCCTGCATGCCCGGACCGCCCTTCGGCCCTTCGTAGCGAATCACGACCACGTCACCCGGTTGCACCGTGTCGCCGAGAATGCCTTCGACGGCATCGTCCTGGCTCTCGAACACGCGGGCGCGACCGGTGAAGACCCACTGCGATTCGTCCACGCCGGCCGTCTTCACGATACAGCCCTTCTCGGCGAGGTTGCCGTACAGCACGGCCAGGCCGCCGTCCTTCGTGTAGGCGTGTTCCTTATCGCGGATGCAACCGGTTTCGCGGTTCAGGTCGAGCGACGGATAGGTCGACGTCTGGCTGAACGCGATGGTCGTGGGCACACCGCCGGGGGCGGCGCTGTAGAACGTTTGCGCCTTGTCGTTGGCGGCGTTCTTCACGTCCCACTTGGCGATAGCCTCGCCGAGCGTGCCGCTGTGAACGTTGCCGCACGACGTATCGAGCAGACCGCCGCGCGCCAGTTCGCCCAGAATGCCGATGATGCCGCCTGCGCGGTGCACATCTTCAATGTGGTACTTGTCGGTCGCCGGCGCAGCCTTGCACAGGCAGGGGACATTGCGCGAGATGCGATCGATGTCCGCCATCTTGAAGTCGACGCCGGCTTCCTGCGCGGCGGCCAGCAAGTGCAGCACGGTGTTGGTCGAGCCGCCCATGGCGACGTCGAGCGCCATGGCGTTTTCGAACGCGGCCTTGGTGGCGATGTTGCGCGGCAGGACCGAGGCGTCGTCTTCCTGATAGTAGCGGCGGCACAGATCGACCACGAGGCGGCCGGCCTGTTCGAACAGACCGCGACGCCAGCCGTGCGTGGCGACGATCGTCCCGTTGCCCGGCAGGGCGAGACCGATGGCCTCGGTCAGGCAGTTCATCGAGTTGGCGGTGAACATGCCCGAGCACGAACCGCACGTCGGGCAGGCGCTGCGCTCGACTTCGGCCACTTCGGCGTCGCTGATCTTCGGATCGGCGGCCTTGATCATGGCGTCGATCAGGTCGATCTTGGCGATCACCTGACCGTCGCCGTTCTTGACCTTGCCGGCTTCCATCGGACCGCCCGAGACGAACACGACCGGAATGTTCAGGCGCATGGCGGCCATGAGCATGCCCGGGGTGATCTTGTCGCAGTTGGAGATACAGACCATGGCGTCGGCGCAGTGCGCGTTGACCATGTATTCGACCGAGTCGGCGATCAGTTCGCGCGACGGCAGCGAGTACAACATGCCGCCGTGGCCCATGGCGATGCCGTCGTCCACGGCGATGGTGTTGAATTCCTTGGCCACGCCGCCCGCTGCTTCGATCTCCTTGGCCACGATGGCGCCCAGATCGCGCAGGTGCACGTGACCCGGCACGAACTGCGTGAACGAGTTCACCACGGCGATGATCGGCTTGCCGAAGTCGGCGTCGGTCATGCCGGTGGCACGCCACAGGGCGCGGGCGCCGGCCATGTTGCGGCCGTGGGTGGAGGTACGGGAACGGTATTGAGGCATGGTCGTCCTGGAAACGCTTTGTGCTTGTGGGGTCAACGAAAAAACCGGTGCCGTGCGGCGCTTTCCAGCGCCATGCATCGAACCGTCGTACTCGCGGGGCAGCGGGTCGGCGGGTCAGCGGGTCGATCCGGCCGGACGTCAAGATTCGTCTTTCCTCGAATGCTTGTCAAATATATTATTTAACTCGGATTGAGTCGAAAAACATATCATGGACCTGCGTCAGTTCCGATACTTCGTCGCCGTAGCCGAAGAACGCCATTTCGGGCGCGCCGCGCAGCGCCTCTCGATGACCCAGCCGCCGCTCTCGCAGCAGATTCGGGCGCTGGAGGCGTCGCTCGGTGCGCCATTGTTCGTGCGGACCAACCGCTCGGTCGAGCTGACCGCTGTGGGGCGGCAATTGCTGCCCGAGGTCCGTCGCATTCTGGCGGACGCCGACGCGCTGCCTGCGCTCGCGCAGGGGCTGGCGCACGGCGAGGTCGGCACGCTGTCGCTCGGCTTCGTCTCCACGGCGGACTACGGCATTCTGCCGCCGCTGCTGCGCGAGTTCGGCGAGCGGTATCCGCGGGTGCGTTTGCAACTGCTCGAAGCGACGAGCGATATTCAGATCGAGGCGCTTATGGAGGGGCGCATCGATGCGGGGCTTTTCATCCCGCCGGTGCCTGCGCGTTACGCGAACGAATTGTCGTATCTGCCGATCATCCGTGAGCCGCTGATGCTGGCGTTGCCCGCCGGGCATGGCGGCAATGACGGCAGGGGCGGCGAGGCCCACGACAGCGCCGGCGGCCAACCCGGCGCGCCGGTGAGTCTGGCCGATTTCGCGGACGAACCGCTCGTCATCTTCCCGCGCCGTGTCGCGCCGGCGTTCTACGACATCATCATGGGATGCTACGCCGCGCTGGGCCTCACGCCGCGCGTGGGGCAGGAGGCGATTCAGATGCAGACCATCGTGAGCCTTGTGTCGGCGGGCATGGGGGTGGCGCTCGTGCCGCAGTCGCTGTGTCATTTGCGACGCACCGGCGTGACCTACCGGGCGCTGCGCGAGACGAGCGCGCTCATCGAGACGGGCCTGCTCTGGCGCACCGCCGAAGTCACGCCGGTGCTCGAAGGCTTTCTGGAGACGGCCCGCGGGGTCGCGCATACGCCGCCGGGGGCCACGCTCTCGGCCTGAATCCCGGGCAACGCGCGGCGATGCGTGAAAAGTCAGTGTGCAATGCACCCGGCAATCGTGGAGACGTGTGTCGCGCATGTCGCGACGTCGTGCGCTCGTGGTATTGTGCTGGCCATCCCGTCGCCTGCGGCACGCACGTGTCACCGAGCGGCGCAAGCCGATGGCGACGACAGCCTGACGAAGGGCATCCCATCCTTGCTGGCGGAACTTTTGTTCACGAATCGATTCTTCTGATCCATGCTGATTCATCCTCAATTCGACCCGGTCGCGATTCATCTCGGCCCGCTCGCTATCCGCTGGTACGGCCTGATGTATCTGGTCGGTTTCATTCTTTTCCTGCTGGTGGGCCGTCTGCGCGTGCGTCAACCGTCCATCGCGGCGCAAGGCTGGAAGGCGCAGGATCTCGACGATATGCTGTTCTACGGCGTGCTCGGCGTGATTCTCGGCGGACGTCTGGGTTACGTGATCTTCTACAAGCTCTCGTTCTACCTGGCGAATCCGCTCGACATCTTCAAGGTGTGGGAAGGCGGCATGTCGTTCCACGGCGGCTTCCTCGGCGTGCTCGTTGCGATGTGGCTGTTCACTCGCCGACGCGGCCACTCGCTGCTCGAAGGCACCGATCTGATCGCACCGATGATTCCGCTCGGTCTGGCGGCGGGGCGTCTCGGCAATTTCATCAACGGCGAACTGTGGGGACGCGTGACGTCGCCCGACTCGCGTTTTGCGATGCTGTTCCCGCAAGCAGCTGCGGAAGATGCGCAGTGGGCGCTGACGCATCCGCAAGCGATGGCCGATAACGCGATGGCGATGGTGTTCGCGCAATTCCACGGCCTGCCGCGTTATCCGTCGCAGTTGTTCGAGGTCGCGCTCGAAGGCGTGGCGCTGTTCGTGCTGCTGTGGTGCTTCGCGCGACGTGCGCGTCCGGTCGGCGCGGTGTCGGGCATGTTCCTCGTGGGGTATGGTCTGTTCCGCTTCCTTGCCGAGTTCACGCGCGAGCCGGATGCCTTCCTCGGCCTGCTGTCGTTCGGCTTGTCGATGGGCCAGTGGCTCTCGCTGCCGATGATCGTCGCGGGCGTGATCATGCTGGTGTGGACGTATCGACGTGGGCCGGCGACGTCGGCGGTGTAACCGCGTCGCCCCGCCACCGGTGCGCTCGAACGAACGGGCACGACCAAGCACGAACAAGCACGACCAAGTACGATCAAGCGGTTCCGCCATCCATGACGGGCCGCCGGAGACGTCTCCGGCGGCCCGTTGTCGTTTACGCCGTTTCCGAGCGGCGCCTGCCCACTTGCGCGCCCCCTGCCGACCTGTCGCTCGCCCCGTCATTGGTCGATTTCTACATGTTGTCTCCGATGCCCGCCGGTAAGCTCTTGCTGTCGCCGGGACACGACCACGCGAAGGCACCGGCCCGACAGCATCATACGTTTCCATGGTTTCCAGGGGGGGCAGGGCGCAATGGGGTGGACGGGGGCAGAGCCGGGGTTCGGAACGATCAGGGACCTGCGTGAGCGGGTCGAGATTTATCGGGGCATCGCGGGAAGCGATGCGAAAGCCTCCGACGCGCACGGCGTCACACGACGTCTGCCCGACTTCAGCGGCGCATCGCAGCGCTCGCCGCAGAGCGATATCAGGCTCACCGGTCCGTGCGGGCGCATCGTCGAGCGTCGCGGTGCGATCGATGCCGACAGCGTTTCGAATGGTTCGGACGCTTCCGTTGACGCTTCCGTTGACGATTTCGCTGACGATTTCGCGGGCGTGCGTCAGTCGTCGCAGACGAAGCTCTCCTCGGTCATCGAGACCCTGCGACGCGACCTGCTCACGCCCGGGGCAATGCATCGCGCCAGCGCGGCGCAGGCGTGCGCCGAGTGGGTCGCCAGTGCCGAGGCGCACATGCCGGTGTCGAGTGTGCCGGCGCTTCCGGGCGATTGGTGCAACGTCGTTGCCGCGAACGCGTTGGCCGACGTCGGCTGCTGGCAGTTCGATTCGACGGTCGCGTTTCGCGAGACTGTCGAGTGTGCGCCGAGAGCGCTGCCCGCTGTACTCAGCAAAGCGGTTGCCCCTGCGGCAGCGCGGCGCATGGGGCTGCCGACGGATTTCCCGATCGTTTGCCAGCGTGAGTTCCGTTATGAAGCGGGCCACCTCAAGGGAACCACCGAATGGCGCGACGCCTGCCGTCCCGGGCGCGCGCTCATGCGCAGCGACGAAGACTTCGGCACGTTTCCTTATCCGGCGTGCGTGTCGGTGAACTTCAGGGGCGATGCCGAGGGCCTCGTCGTCATTCCGGTCGAGATCGCACCCGAGGCGGGCGAGCCGCCGGTGACATTGCTGTTCAGTTCGCCTTACGGCCAGTATCTGGGGGCGGACGGCCAGACGTATGCGATGACTTTCGTCGGTGACGCGAGCTACGCGTTTGCGATGCCGCCGGCCGAGGATTGCGCCACGCCCGTGGTGGCGCACCGGGCGCTCCCGGGCGGCGATGCCGATCGTATGTTCCGATTGGCCGACCGCATCATGGGCGCGAAAATGGAAATCACCATGTTCGTGAGTCGCGCAGACGGCCCCGGCTGGGCGTACGCGCCGGGGCAGGAGAGCGGCGCTCGTTTCAATCTGAAGTGGGTCGTGAACGACGCAGGACTTGCGCGGTTATTCACGGAGGCAGGCGAAGAACTTACGCAGCAACTCGACACGATGCTGCACGTGCTGAACGATCCGTGCCCGGCGTTGATTCGTCTTTATCGTAATTTCGTGCCGGACGATGCGCATGCGCAAACGAATGCACGCCGCCTCGTCGCGCTGCACGGCGATACGCTCGCGCGCAACAGGTCCGCGCTGGAGACGACCTTCCGTCGTCTGAACGACATGGCGGCAATTGCCGATTTCCAGCCGCAAAACGGCGCCTCGGCGCGAGGGCTGTTGCTCGGCATGACGACAGGCTCGCTGGCAGACGTCCCCATGAATACGTTCTACGATGTCCCGCTGATTCTCATCGCACGACATCTCGTGCAGAACATCTTCACGGCTCAGGGCACGCATGCGGCGAACGTTGCGGGGCATCACTTCGCGGACATCCTGTTTCACGAGTGCGGCCACGCGGCCATCGGATGGAAGGATGACGTGACGCCGCAACCCTGGGCGTACAAGCCGGCACACGAGTTCAGAGGCGTGTACCTCCGTGAAGAGTGGCGCGGCGGTACCGTCGATCTCGCACCGCTCGTGCAGACACTGCGCCAATCGACGCCCGAATCGATCGTGAATCTTGCGTCGTTCAATCAATTGATGCGCATGCTCCTGCCGGCGCTCGACGCAGGACTCGCGCAGGATGTGTTTCCCGGCCTGCTGGACGGCACTTCCGCAAATTACTCGTACGAGTATCTCGTGTCGATGTTGAGCGAGCCGCACGATCGGGCGCGATTCGATGCGGACTTCCTCGCTTTCCTCAACGACCTTGCCCGACAGGGGCGAAACATTGCCGGAGACGTGTATTGATGAGGATCGACCACATGCCTATGCCCGCAGCGTGGGCAGCGACCGGTGATATCGCCGACGCGTGCGGCATTCGCGTCGGCGACATGACGCAGGCGCTGGCCCGAAAGATCGAATGCCTGCTGCGTGAGCGTGTCGACGCGTGGACGTCCGAGCATCTCGAACATCTCGGCGTGGACCGGCTCGCCGCGAGCCATCTGGTGGCGCACTTGCGGGCGACGCCGTTCATTCCCTTCACGTCGTCCGAAGTACTGACGATGTTGACGGCGGGGGCGACGGCCGTCGAGAAGGTGCTCGATATGCTGGTCAACGGGTTGGCGGCCCGCGATTCGAGCGCCCATGCGTCCTTGGCCGGCGACGGGATGGCCGTCGTCGTCCTGATCGGCCGGGCCATCGGCGGCGCGACGCTTGCCGACATGCGCCTTCCCGAGTCCATGGGCGGGCACGGCTTCGTGCAGGCCTTGCTCGACAGCTTCGTCGGTCGCACCGCACCCGATGTGACGGGCGTTGCAAACGTGGCGACCGCTCTGTCGATCGTGCTGGGGTGCGGTGCGGGTATCGCCGCCGTGGCATTCGGTGGCGTGCCGCCGCTCATCTACGCGCTCTCACGGGGCGTGCCCGACCTCGTGCTCAACGTTTTGCTCCGCTACGACGCCGATCCGAACGAACCGTTGATGCGCGACGACCTGAGCGGGCCGGCGTGCGGTCTGGACTACGTGGCTGGCGGCACGGCGCTGCACCACGCGGCGCTCGCAGGGCGGGGCGCCGCGATGTCGACGTTTTTCCTCGATTACGGCGGCCGGCTCGATGCCATGACATACGACGGATACGACCCGATCGCGTTGGCCGGGGCCACGGCGCATCGGGTGTCCTGGCCGCGTTACGGGCTCATCGAAAGTACGTTGCTGGCGCTGTACGCGTGGATCGCCACGGACACCGTCGAGTCGCGCCGCCGAATCAACGGCGAGCACTTGTGCGAAGTGCTCGCGACACGCCTGCTGGAACTGGGACGGTCCGTCGACGCAGGGGCGCTGCATCACTGGCTCGGCGCGATGGCGCAGCTCAAAGGTTACGGTTGCGACGTCGCGAGTGTGCTCTACGGCCCGGCATCGCACGGCGGCGCCAGTTACGCCGCGCGCATTCGCGACATGATGCAGGCGTGGTTTGGCGATAACAGCCGTGAAGCGCAGGCGCTGACCGACGGCGACACACTCGACGCAGCCGGCGACATCGAAGCTTGGTTCCGCGAACTGGAGCGACCGGCGCGCTGGCCGGTCGATGATCGGGCGTCCCCACGTCGTGTGATGCGCGCGACGCAAGGCCCGTTGTTCGGTGACTGGCGAGCGAGGTCTGCCGAGAGTTAACACCGACGACATTTAACACCGACGACAGTTAGCATCGCCGACAGTCAACGCCGCCGACGGGGCGCGCCATCCCGGTGCATGTCGCGCCCACCGCCATGCCGGCGTGAAGCGTCCTACGCCGTCTTGCGCGCCAGCGCATGCAACGATGCCATGAGGTCGGCGAAGCGCTCTCCCTGGACGGTGACGTGCGCCCGCAGACGTTCCGACGCGGCCTCGGCGTCGCCCGTTTCGATGGCCCGAAACACGGCGTCGTGCTCCGAAAACGATTGATGCGGCCGGTCGCGAACGCGCAGTTGCAACCGGCGATACACACGCAGCCGGCGATGCAGTTGCAGCGCCGTCTCCTGAAGATAGGTGTTGTGACTCGCCTGATAGATCAGCGCGTGGAAACGCGCATTGACCTCGTAATACGTATCGATGTCACGCGCTTCGGCAGCCGCCCGGCTGGCTTCGTGCGTGCGACGTAACTCGTCGAGTTCGTCTTCCGTGATGCGGCGCGCCGCGAGGCGACCGCACATCGATTCGAGTTCGGCCATCACCTCGAACATCTCGCAAAGCCGCTGAGGGTCGATCTGCGAGACGACCGCGCCCCGGCGTGGCCGGATCTCGATCACTCCCGACGACGCCAACTGGATCAGCGCTTCGCGCAATGGTGTGCGCGACACGCCGAAGGCGGTGGCGAGTTCGACTTCGTCGAGCCGCATGCCGGGCGGGTACTCGCCCACGGCGATCCTCTCCTCGATGGCCTGACGCAACGCTTCCGATCGTTTGGGTTTTACGGTCATGACGGTCTCGCTCGGTCGGGTTTCGATCCCGTCAGACGGGGCCGTTTCGGGGGCCGGGCTGCCAAAGTCGCCGGCAACGCCCCCGCTGGAGATCGGGGTAAACACCATCAGTGTATTTTTTAAAGGGCCTATTTGTATACACGTTGGTGGATTAACTATACGATTTCAATCCGAGAGCGGCAACTCGCGCCCTCGAAACGTCAAAACAAAGCAGTCATCCGTACATGCAGTGCCGGCACGCCGGCGGTGCACCCGCAACGGGGTCTCGCAGGTTCGACGACCTGTTGCGGGCGATGTCAGGCACCGGGCTTCGCTGGTTCATCGCTGACAGAAGTGACAGGAGACGCCATGGAGACAACACCTTCCCCGCTGCGGCGGCAACTCATGCTTGGCGCCGCATCGGCGCTGGCGACCGGTGGATTGGCCAGCCCTTGGGGCGGCGCCTTCGCACAATCCGGCCCGCTCAAGATTTCCCATCAATTCCCTGGAGGCACGCTCACGGAAGGCGACTTCCGCGACCGGTTGTGCCGCAAGTTCGCGCAGGAAGTCGAGACGCGGACTAACGGCGCGCTGAAGTTTCAGGTCTACCCTGGCAGCTCGCTCATGAAGACGAACGCGCAGTTCGCCGCCTTGCGGCGCGGCGCACTCGATCTTTCGCTCTATCCGCTGCCGTATGCCGGCGGCGAAGTGCGCGAGCTCAATATCGGATTGATGCCGGGGCTGGTGACGTCCTACGCGCAAGGCAATGCCTGGCGCCACGGCGAAATCGGCAAAGTGCTCACGGACGTGCTCGCCGAAAAGAACATCGTGATCGTCAGTTGGGTCTGGCAGGCAGGCGGCGTGGCGAGCCGCGCCAAACCGCTGGTCGCACCGGAAGACGCCAGAGGACTGAAGGTGCGCGGTGGCAGCCGCGAGATGGACATGATGCTCAAGGAAGCCGGCGCCGCCGTGATTTCGCTGCCGTCCAACGAGCTTTACGCCGCCATGCAGACCGGGGCGATGGACGCGGCGATGACATCGTCCACGAGCCTCATGTCGTTCCGTCTCGAAGAAGTCTCTAAGCATCTGACCACGGGCCGCAACAAGTCCTACTGGTTCATGCTGGAGCCGTTGCTCATGTCGAAGCCGATCTTCGACAAGCTGCCGAAGGACCAGCAGCAGGTCATTCTGCAAGTCGGGGCGGCGCTGGAGTCGTTCGGCACCGACGCGGCCAAGGGGGACGATGCTCAGATTGCGAGCGTCTATACCAAGGCGGGGGCGAAGGTCTACGACCTCGACGAAGCGACGGTGACGAAGTGGCGCGACATTGCCCGGCGCACCGCGTGGAAGGACTATGCGAGCAAATCCGACACCTGTGCGAAGCTGCTTGCGCTGGCCGAGAAGGTGCCGGCATGAGCGGGGCCGTTGCGAGCGCCGAACCGGCGGCCGCATGCTCGCGCGTGCTGCGGCGACTCGATGCCGGGTTGCAAGGCGTGAGCCGCTGGCTCATGGTCGTGTGCATGCTGGCGCTCGTGGGCGCCGCGCTGGTACTCAGCTACAGCGTGTTCGCGCGGCATGTGCTCAAGCTCGCTACCGACTGGCAGGACGAAGCGGCCGTGTTCATGCTGGTCGGCGCGACCTTCGTCTCCGCCTCGCACGTGCAGCATCTGCGCGGACACATCGGCATCGAGGCGATCACGGCGTTGCTCCCGCCGCGCGTGAACCGTGTGCGACGCTGGGTCGTCGACGTGCTTACGCTGGCGTTCTGCGGCTTCTTCGCGTGGAAGTCGTGGACCCTCTTTCACGAAGCCTACGTCGACGGGCAGACCAGCAGTTCGACGTGGGGACCGCCGTTGTCGATTCCGTATGGCCTGATGGCGTTCGGCATGACGCTGCTCACGGTGCAGTTGCTGTTGCAGGTGGCGATCGGCGCTGGCGAGATCGGGACGGGCACTGGGACCGATGTGGCGGGCGATGTGGCGCGCGATTTGGCGGGCGATGTGGGGACCGGTGCAGGGGAGGCGTCGCTCAGAGCGGGTGGCGCTGCCGCGCCTCGCGCACCGGATCGCACGGGAGGGCGCGCATGAGCGAGCTCGGTATCGGATTGTTGTATGGCGGCGCAACGCTCGTCGCCATGTTTTCGGGCATGCCGATTGCGTTCGCGCTGGGGGCGGTCGCGGTGGCGTTCATGTTCGGGTTCATGCCTGCGTCGTCGCTCGACACGATCACGCAGAACGTCTACGAGGAGATGGCGAGCATCACGTTGCTGTCGATTCCGTTGTTCATCCTGAAGGGGGCGGCCATCGGCAAGTCGCGTGCGGGGCAGGATCTGTATCTCGCGCTGCATGCGTGGATGCGACGGATTCCCGGCGGGCTCGGCATCGCGAACGTCTTCGCATGCGGGCTGTTCGCGGCGATGGCGGGATCGAGTCCGGCCACGTGCTCGGCCATCGGCAGCGCCGGCATTCCCGAGATGCGCCAGCGCGGTTATTCGCCGGGGTTTGCCGCCGGCCTCATCGCGGCAGGCGGCACGCTGGGCATTTTGCTGCCGCCTTCGATCACGATGATTCTGTATGCCGTGGCCGCCGAACAATCGCTGGGGCGTTTGTTCCTCGCGGGGATCGTTCCGGCGCTGCTGCTCGTGGCCTTGTTCTCGTGCTACGCGGCATGGCGCTACCGGAAGGAATACGCCAGTGCGCAGGTCGCGCTCGCACGCGACGGCACGCCTTCACCGTTCCCGACGGAGCCGCCCGCCACGATGCGTGAGAAACTGGCGCTGCTGCCGCGCGTGCTGCCGTTCGTCACCCTGCTCATCGGCGTGATGGCGGCGCTTTACGGCGGCTACGCGACGCCGTCGGAGACCGCCGGGCTGGGCGGTCTGCTGGCGCTCGCGCTCATCGCCGTGATTTACCGGATGTGGAAACCGCGTCAGTTGGCGCCGATCCTCACGGGCACGCTGCGCGAGTCGACGATGCTCATGTTCATCATCGGCATGTCGCTGCTGTATTCCTACGTGATGAGCTATCTGCACATCAGTCAGTCGGCCGCGCAGTGGATCGTGGGGCTGCACCTGTCGCGCTGGGTGCTGCTCGCCGCCATCTTGCTGATGGTGGTCGTGCTGGGCTTCTTCCTGCCGCCGGTGAGCATTATCCTGATGACGGCGCCGATCATTCTGCCGCCGTTGCGCGCTGCGGGGTTCGATCTGGTGTGGTTCGGGGTTGTCATGACGATCGTCATGGAGTTGGGGTTGATTCATCCGCCCGTCGGTCTCAACATATTCGTGATCAAGAATACCGCGCCCGATATCGCGTTGCGCGAGATCGTCTGGGGCGTCATGCCGTTTGTCGTGTTGATGGTCGTCGCCGTCGTGCTCATCTGCCTGTTGCCCGGTCTGTCGCTGTGGCTGCCGGATCGGTTGATGGGGTGAAGGCGGGCCGCACGCGCTTGAGAGGAAGCCATGAAAGATGAGCCGATCGTGTCCGCCATGCCCACGATTTCCGCGTCGGTGTCGCGCACTGCGCCGGAGGGCGTGGCGCAGGTGAGCGCCCCGGTGCCGTCGACGAAGCCGTCGCTGGGCGAGCGCCTCGGGCAGTGGTTCGGACGCGCCGGCAGATCCGGCGGGGGCGCGTCTAAAGACGGTAAGGACGGTAAGGATGGAAAAGGAGACGGCACGGTCGTCGCCGCGCCGTTGTCGGCGCGTGCGCAGAGCGCGTTGCGGCGTCAGTTGATGCAATGCTTGTCGGCGCGCCTGACGGACTCGGCGGCCAACGACGCGGCGCGTGACTTCATGGCGCGCTATCTTGCCGCGCCTGCCGCGCAGCAACTGGCGCTGTTGACGGTCGTGGCCGATGTTTGCGCGAGCGACGGCGACGCCAACACCGATGGCAAGGATGGCAAGGACGCCAGACGTGCCGCGACCGGGCTGGCGGGCGCACTGGGCAGCGCACGCGTGCGGTTCCTGAAGCGTTTCAATGCGTTGCCCGACGGTCTGCCTTTCCTCGTACGCTGGCGCTCGGACATGTTGCAGTACCGCGCGACATTGCCGGGTCTCGCTTCGCTGGAGGAAGACCTCGGCAGCCTTTTCTCGACATGGTTCGACGTCGGACTGCTGGAGTTGCGCCCCATCACCTGGGACTCGCCTGCGTCGCTGCTGGAAAAGCTGATGCGCTATGAAGCGGTGCATGAAATTTCGTCGTGGGCGGATTTGCGCAACCGGCTCGATTCCGACCGTCGTTGCTACGCGTTCTTCCATCCGCGCATGCCGCGCGAGCCGCTGATTTTCGTCGAGGTGGCGTTCGTGCCGGAGATGGCGGCGGACGTACACTCCCTGCTCGACGAAAAGGCCCCGCTCGAAGACCTGCGTCGCGTGCGTTGGGCCATCTTCTATTCGATCTCGAACACACAGCCGGGGCTGCGCGGCGTGAGCTTCGGCAATTTCCTGCTCAAGCGGGTGATCGACGAGTTGCATGTCGACTTTCCGAAGCTGCGTAACTTCGCGACGCTCTCGCCGATCCCCGGCTTCAACGACTGGCTGCGGCAACTGCCGGCGGCGGCGCTCGCCGAAGTGCTCGGGCCGAAGCGTGTGAAACTGCTCGCGCAGGAACCGTCGCTGGCGAACGAGGCGTCCGGCGCGCAGATGATGGCGTGGTTGCAGACGTCGCCCGAACGCAAGGGCGTGCAGGCGTTGCAGCGCGCGCTCGGCGAATCGCTGGCCGCCCACTATCTGGCTCGGGAGACCGTTCGGGGGCAGCCGCGCGATCCGGTCGCACGCTTTCACCTCGGCAATGGCGCGCGGGTCGAACGTATCAATTGGCATGCCGACCTCTCCAGGAAAGGAGCGAAACAGTCGTGCGGCATGATGGTGAACTACCGCTACGCGCCCGACGAACTCGACGCCAATCTGCAACGCCTCATCGACGGTGAGCCGGCGCTCGGACGCGCCGTCGCGCGCCTGTTGTGACCATCCGAATACCCTAAGGAGACACGCGTGAGCGACGTTCTGCGCGACGATAGTTTGCTCGACGAGGGATTGGTGACGCTCACGCTCTCCAGCCCCGGCAAGCTCAATGCCATCTCGGTGGCGATGTGGTTGGCGCTGCGCACGCATTTGCACACGCTCGACGACGACGCGCGCGTGCGCGCCATCGTCATTCGCGGCGCGCAGGGCAATTTCGCCGCTGGGGCGGACATCGAGGAGTTTCCGGTGGAGCGGGGCAGCTACGATGCGCTGCGTCGCTATCACGGCGAGATCATCGGCCCGACGCTCGACGCTCTGGCGCGTTGCCGGCATCCGAGCGTGGCGCTCATCGAAGGGGTGTGCGTGGGCGGCGGGCTGGAGATTGCCGCGCATTGCGATTTGCGCGTTGCGGCGCAAGGTGCGCGATTCGGCGTGCCCATCAACAAGCTCGGCTTTCCGATGGCGCCGGGGGAGTTGCGCGGCGTGCTTGCGCTGGCCGGACGCGCGACCACATTCGAAATCCTGCTCGAAGGCCGCGTGTTCGGTGCGGCCGAGGCCAAGGAGAAGGGGTTGCTCACGCGCGTCGTCGAAGACGAAGCGGTGGAAGAAGCAGGCTACACTTGCGCCCGGCGCGTCGCGGCTGGCGCGCCGCTCGCCGCGCAGTTGAACAAGTGGCTGATCGCCCGGCTGGCGCCTGCGGTGCCGCCGCTATCCGAGGCCGAGTGGCAGATGGCCTTCTCGTACTGGAATTCCCACGACCACCGTGAGGGCGTGGCCGCTTTTCTCGACAAGCGCGCACCCGATTTCCGGGGGCGATGAGCCGCAAGCCCTCGTCCGTACACAATTTTTACCGACGCATGTTTTGTTCCGAATCCGGTTCTGTTTATGACGCAAGACGCCAACCTCTACCGACTCTTTGCCGAACGTTTTCCCGCCGACAAAACGGCGTGCGCCATCGAGACGCCCGAAGGGCTGTATTACAGCTGGGACGATCTCGAGCGCGCCAGTGCCCGCATGGCGAATCTGCTCGCGAGCCTCGACCTGACGCCGGGCGCACGCGTGGCCGTGCAGGTCGAGAAGTCGCCGGAAGCCCTGCTGCTCTATCTCGCCACGCTGCGTGCCGGCTTCGTCTACCTGCCGCTCAACACGGCCTATCGTGAGGCCGAGATCGCCTACTTCGTCGAGAATGCGGCGCCGGACGTCGTGGTATGCAGTCCGTCGAACTTCGGCTGGGTATCGAAAATCGCTTTCACCAATGGCGCGAAGCACGTCTTCACGCTGGGCGACGATCGCACCGGTTCGCTGCTGGCGCGCGCGGCGTGGTTCGGCGATACCTTCGAGACGGTGCCGCGCGCGTCCGACGACCTCGCCGCCATCCTCTATACCTCGGGCACCACCGGTCGTAGCAAGGGCGCAATGCTCTCGCACGGCAATCTGGCGAGCAATACGCGCGTGCTGCACGCCTTCTGGGGATGGGGGGAAAGGGAAGGGGGCGACGTGTTGTTGCATGCGTTGCCGATCTTTCACGTGCACGGGTTATTCGTTGCGAGCCATGCGGCGCTTTATTCGGGCAGCAAGATGCTCTGGCTGTCGAAGTTCGATGCGCGCGACGTCCTGCATCAGTTGCCGCGCGCGACGGTCTTCATGGGCGTGCCGACGTACTACGTGCGGTTGCTTGCGGAGTCGGGACTGAATCGCGACGTGTGCCGTCATATGCGGTTGTTCATCTCGGGATCGGCGCCGCTGTTGCGCGAGACTTTCGACGCCTTTCGCGAGCGCACGGGGCACACGATTCTGGAGCGCTACGGCATGTCCGAGACGGTGATGCTCGTGTCCAATCCTTATCGCGGCGAGGCGGAGAGGGTGCGTCGCGCCGGAACGGTCGGCGTGCCGTTGCCGGAGGTGAGCGTGCGCGTGGTCGGCGAAGACGGCCTGCCGAGCGCGCAGGGCGACATCGGTCACATCCAGGTCAAGGGGCCTAACGTCTTTGCGGGATACTGGCGCATGCCGGAGAAGACCGCCGAAGAATTCACGAACGACGGTTTTTTCAAGACAGGCGACGTCGGCAAGTTCGACGAGCACGGGTACTTGCATATCGTCGGACGCTCGAAGGATCTCATCATCTCCGGCGGCTACAACGTCTACCCCAAGGAAATCGAGGGGTTCATCGACGAAATTGAGGGGGTGGCCGAGTCCGCGGTGATCGGCGTGCCGCATCCGGATTTCGGGGAAGCCGTGGTCGCTGTCATCGTCCCGCGAGAGGGGGCTCAGGCCCCTGATGAACGTGCGGTGATCGATGCGCTCAAGCAGCGCATCGCCAACTTCAAGGTGCCGAAGCGCGTGCATGTCGTGAGCGAGTTGCCGCGCAATACGATGGGCAAGGTGCAGAAGAACGTGCTGCGCGATCGCTTCCGATAAGCCGTTTGCGACCGGGGGGCAGGTGTGCGTTCACGCTGCGCTGAGCGATGTGTTGAGTGATGTGTTGAGCGATGTGTTGAGCGATGTGTTGAGCGATGTGTTGAGTGATGCGTGAGAAGGGGCGGCATGAGAGGGCGTAGCATCATGCGACAACATGCCGCGCCGAGTGCGATGGGGGTGTGGGTCCGGTCTGCGTCCGATAAAAAAATGCCGCCTCGACAACGTTCGTGAGGCGGCATTTTCGTTGCTGCGATCGATGGCGCTTTCACACCATCGTCACGACTTACTTCATTTGCACGGTGCCCGAGACCGTGACGGTCACTTGCGTCTTGCCGCCTTCGAGTTGCATCGGCGGAGCCGCGTCGGCGCTTTCTCTCATGGCCATCGCCTTCATGGCGTACGGTCGCGGCATCATCGGCGCGTTCGCACCGACTTGCACCTGACGGATCGTGTAGCCGCTATAGCCGAACGCCTTCACGTTGTTCTGCGCCTGATTGCGGAATGCCTGAATAGCCTGATTGGTCAGTTCGGCCTGCGTCTTCTCCTGCGCTTCGCGCGAGAGCGAGAACGACACGCCGTCCATCTGCATCTGGTCCGAGATCTGGCTCGCGAGACGCGATGCCGCGCCGAAATCCTTCGACGTCATTTGCAACTCCGTGCGACCACGCCATGCGGTGATCTTGCCGTCGCGGTTGGTCGTCGGGTAGAGCGACACATTGCCGGTCTGCACTTCGACCACGCTCTGGCTCTTGGCGACGGACATCGCCTTGTTCGCCCTTTGCGTGAGGTTGCGCGACACCGTGGCGGCATCGGCACCTTGTTCCTGCGCCGACATGGTGATGTGGACTGTGTCCTGTTCGACTTCCTTCGTGGCGCTCGCTTCGAGACCCAGCACGCCGGACACCTGACGCGCCGATTCGTCCCCCGATTGGGCATAGGCGGCATTGGCGGCAGTGGCGATAAGAAGAGCGGCAGCGAGAGACTTGCGCATAGTTATGTCCTTTTTCGAATGTAAGTTCGCATCTTGACGGCGAACGTTTGACCGGTCGACGACACACGCGTGGCAAGTAAGTACGCGCTATGCGTGTGTCAGCAACGTTATACAGACGCTATCGCAACAATTTTGTTCCCTTTTGGGATCCTTCCTGTAAATCTCAGACTCTAAGTAAGTGCTTGCTGATGAATTTCCAATGCTCGGGCGACACGGGGGTGATCGAGAGACGGTTGCCGCGCGCGAGGACCAACATGCCATCGAGTTCAGGCGTCTGACGCATTTCCGTGAGTGGCACGAGCCGTGTCTTGCGATCGAGTTTGACGTCTACGAGTAACCAGCGAGGCGACTCGGGCTTGGATTTGGGATCGAAGTATGGGCTTTTTGGGTCGAACTGCGTGGGATCCGGATACGCTGTGGAGGCCACGGTAGCGAGGCCTGCGATACCCGGTACGGCACAGCTCGAATGGTAGAAGAGTACCCCGTCGCCCACCCCCATATCGTCACGCATGAAGTTGCGCGCCTGATAGTTGCGCACACCGGTCCAGGGGAGGGTGTGTTGTTTGGCATTGGCGAGGTCGTCGATGCTTGCCTCGTCGGGTTCGGACTTCATCAGCCAGTAACGTTGCGTCATGTCGTTTTCGTGTTCCGGGTGGCTAGCGGTTGGCGTCGGAAGATATGCGAGCGGGTCGCCTGAGAGACAAGCCATCACGTCAATGGCCTGAGGCATGACGCAGGCGAGGCACTCGTCATCGATAGGTTGCCGCACTGCGACATTGGGCCAATTCCTATACTATGCCTTTGTGACCTTTGCGTGACGTTTCATGTACATGTTCAACCGCCTATGCCGATAGGAGAGTGAGTCATGGCAGCAGAGTCGTCTGTTCGTAGCAACGCGTTCATCTTCTATTCCCTTGCCACGGTGTCGTTCATCGAGACCAGTGTCCCCGAGTTCGTTTCCACGCTCAATCAGATGTATGGCGACGACGACGAGATGCGCACGTGGCTTCAGGATACCTGGCTGCCCGAGGAGGTCGAGCACGGGCGGCTTGCCAAAGACTATATCGCACGTGTGTGGCCGGAGTTCGACTGGACACAGGCGTACGACGCTTTTCTGGCGCGCTACAAACCTCGTTGCGACGTGCAGTACATGCGGCCTTCGCTCGCCCTCGAGGCGCTGTCGCGGTGCGTCACCGAGACGCAGACCGCCATGATTTATCGCTGCCTCGAATCGTATATGCCGGTCGACGAACTCAAAGCCATGATGCACAAGCTGAGCAGCGAAGAGGTCGGCCACTACCGTTACTTCCGCAAGACCTTCGACCGGTACAACGCGGTGGAGCAGCACGGTGTGATCAGTCGGTTGCGCACGATGGTGGCCCGAAGCGAACTCGTGCGCGATGAGGACATCGCGTTTGCCTTCGAGCCGCTCAATCGGTTCTGGCGCTCGCCGCCGCCGTTCGAGACGATGAGTTGGGACGCCTTCCTCGCCATGTCGGGTGACGTCATGAAGCAATACATGCCGGTGGAAGCGGCTACACGCATGATGTTCAAGCCGCTGGAGACCGGCTCGTGGTGGCGCGATCGCCCCGTCAAGGCGCTGATGTCTTTCATGGTGAAGCGTCAGTATCCTCAGCTCGGCAGCGAGGCCTGACATCGCCTGAGGTCAGGTTGAGGCTTCCCGTCTTGCCATGCCTGCGACGGCAGACGAAAAAAAACCCCGCCTCGGCGGGGTTTTTTCGTTGTCGGCGAACCGTATTACTTGTTCGTGCCGACGACTTCGACTTCCACGCGACGATCCGGAGCCAGGCAGCTGATCAGTTGCGTACGGTTCTTCTGGTTGCAACCAGTCGTAACCGGGTTACGCTTGCCCTTGCCTTCGGTGTACACGCGGTTGGCTTCGACGCCCTTGCTGACCAGATAAGCCTTCACAGCTTGTGCACGGCGCAGCGACAGACGGTCGTTGTACTTGTCCGAACCGATGCGGTCGGTGTAACCCGTAGCAACCACGACTTCGAGGTTCAGTGCCTGAACCTTGCCAGCCAGGTCGTCCAGCTTCTGCTTGCCAGCCGGCTTCAGGACGGCCTTGTCGAAGTCGAACAGCGCGTCAGCCTGGTACGTGACCTTTTGCGAGACCGGAGCGACCGGAGTCGGTGCCGGGGCCGGAGCTTGAGCCACTTGCGGGATGATCGAGCCATCGCACTTGGCATTAGCCGTAGCCGGCGTCCAGTAGGCATCGCGCCAGCACAGTTCGTCGGTGCCGTTCTTCCATGCCCACTCGCCGCTGCCGTTCACCCAGTTGTCGTTGACGGCTTGCTTCGAGGCCGCGATCGGGCCCGGAGCGGTCTGGACGTAGTTTTGGGCCATAGCCGAAGCAGCCATCACTGCGGTAGCTGCAACGATCGCGAGCTTAGCGAATTTATTCATATTTCTCCTCTCGAAATGAGATTACCGCAGGTTTACTGCGAGCCTAGACGACAGAACCAAAGTCTTACATCGCTCGAAGTATAACATCGGCAAGTGCGCGAAAGCATGGCCCATGCACTTCGAATAATGTCTAACTTATGCCACGGCATTTTGCCATAGCGACTCAGACGGTCGCGAGAAAAACCCCAGCTTTGCCGCCCGTCGTGGCGCAGTTGTGGTTTGAGCGCAACACCTTTTGAGGCCCCTCGCCAACCGTTTCATTTCTTTCCCTTGTTTGGCGTTTTGGCATGCCGAACGTCTCTTGTGCGTCGCATCACGTGCTCATCACGCTCGTTTCGGATGCCTATGACGGGCATGTTAGAATCGCAAGATCATATCGCCGGCAGCCGCCTATCGCGATTAGGGCTTGATAGACACGGATAATGGATCAGTTCGCCAAAGAAACTCTCCCGATTTCGCTCGAAGAAGAAATGCGGCGGTCGTACCTCGATTACGCCATGAGCGTGATCGTCGGCCGCGCTCTGCCGGATGTGCGCGACGGCCTGAAGCCGGTTCACCGCCGGGCGCTGTTCGCCATGCACGAGCTGAACAACGACTGGAACCGTACCTATAAGAAGTCGGCACGTATCGTCGGTGACGTCATCGGTAAGTACCATCCGCACGGCGACGCTTCTGTATACGACACCATCGTTCGTATGGCGCAGCCGTTCTCGCTGCGCTACATGCTCGTCGACGGTCAGGGCAACTTCGGTTCGGTCGACGGCGACAATGCCGCCGCCATGCGATACACCGAAGTTCGTATGGCCAAGATCGGTCACGAACTGCTCGCCGATATCGACAAGGAAACCGTCGACTTCGGTCCCAACTACGACGGCAGCGAAAAAGAGCCGCTCATTCTGCCGGCGCGCATCCCGAACCTGTTGCTCAACGGCTCGTCCGGGATCGCGGTCGGTATGGCGACCAACATTCCGCCGCACAACCTCAACGAAGTCGTCGAGGGCTGTCTGCATGTGTTGAAGCATCCGGAAGCGACCGTCGATGAACTGATCGAGATCATTCCGGCGCCCGACTTCCCGACCGCCGGCATCATCTACGGCATCTCGGGCGTGCGTGAAGGCTATCGCACCGGCCGTGGCCGCGTGGTGATGCGCGCCAAGACGCACTTCGAAGACATCGATCGCGGCCAGCGTGTGGCGATCATCGTCGACGAGCTGCCGTATCAGGTGAACAAGCGCTCACTGCTCGAACGGATCGCGGAACTCGTCAATGAGAAGCGTCTGGAAGGTATTTCGGACATTCGCGACGAATCTGACAAGAGCGGCATGCGTGTCGTGATCGAACTCAAGCGCGGCGAAGTGCCGGAGGTTGTGCTCAACAATCTCTATAAGCACACGCAGTTGCAAGACACGTTCGGCATGAACATGGTGGCGCTGGTCGACGGCCAGCCCAAGCTGTTGAACCTGCGCGAAATGCTGGTGCACTTCCTGGCCCATCGCCGCGAAGTGATTACTCGCCGCACTATTTATGAACTGCGCCGCGCCCGCGAGCGCGGTCACGTGCTCGAAGGTCTGGCGGTAGCGCTCGCTAACATCGACGACTTCATCGCGATCATCAAGGCGGCGCCGACGCCGCCGATCGCGAAGGCCGCGTTGATGGAAAAGTCGTGGGATTCGTCGGTCGTGCGCGAGATGCTGGCGCGCGCCGAGAGCGAGACGCAAGGGGGCCTGGCCGCCTATCGTCCGGACGGGCTCGATGCCGCGGTCGGCGTTCAGCCCGACGGGCTGTACCGTTTGTCGGAGACGCAGGCGCAGGAAATTCTGCAGATGCGCCTGCAACGCCTGACTGGTCTCGAGCAGGACAAGATCGTCTCCGAGTACAAGGAAGTGATGGCGCAGATCGCCGACCTGCTCGACATTCTGGCCAGCCCGCCGCGGGTGACGGCGATCATCAGCGAAGAACTGACCGCAGTGCGCGCGGAGTTCGGCGACGCCCGTCGCTCGACCATCGAACACAACGCCACCGAACTCGATACCGAAGACCTCATCACGCCGCAGGACATGGTGGTGACGCTGTCGCATTCGGGTTACATCAAGTCGATGCCGCTGTCGGAATACCGTGCGCAAAAGCGTGGCGGTCGCGGCAAGCAGGCGGCAGCCACGAAGGACGACGACTGGATCGATACGCTGTTCATTGCGAACACGCACGACACGATCCTGTGTTTCTCGAACCGTGGCCGCGTCTACTGGATCAAGGTGTATGAGGTGCCGCAAGGTTCGCGGAACTCTCGTGGCCGTCCGATCGTCAATATGTTCCCGTTGCAGGAAGGCGAGAAGATCAACGTGGTGCTGCCGGTCAAGGAGTACACCGAAGATCGTTTCGTGTTCATGGCAACGAGCTTGGGCACGGTCAAGAAGACGCCGCTGGCGGCCTTCAGCCGTCCGCTCAAGAAGGGCATCATCGCCGTGAATCTCGATGACGGCGACGTGTTGATCGGTGCGGCCATTACCGACGGTGCTCACGACGTCATGTTGTTCTCCGACGCCGGCAAGGCTGTGCGCTTCGACGAGAACGACGTGCGCCCGATGGGTCGCGAGGCTCGTGGCGTTCGCGGCATGCAGCTCGAAGACGGCCAGACGGTCATCGCGTTACTGGTCGCGGAGAACGAGCAGCAGTCGGTGCTGACGGCGACCGAAAACGGCTACGGCAAACGCACGTCGATCACGGAATATACCCGCCACGGCCGTGGCACTAAGGGTATGATTGCGATCCAGACGAGCGAGCGCAACGGCCGTGTGGTCGCCGCGACGCTGGTCGAGCCGGATGACGAGATCATGCTGATCACGACAGGCGGGGTGCTGATCCGTACGCGAGTCTCGGAGATTCGCGAAATGGGGCGCGCAACGCAGGGGGTGACGCTGATCAGCCTGGACGAAGGCACGACGCTCTCGGGGCTGCAACGCATCGTTGAGTCCGATGCGGAAGTCGCCGAGAACGGCGACGCGCAGGGCGACGATGAGACGCCGGAAACGGATGTCACCGAGTAATACCGGCGTAACTCGATGTAATCTAGGGGTGCATTGCCCCGAAAAGTCAGTAGAATCTGGCCCGATGCAGTGAAGTGCCCAGGCGAGGATGCATCTATTTATCGTCGGTGCAAACCGACGAACTTTGGAGTGACTATTACTATGCAACGCAACGTCAAGAAGTGGATGTGGCTGCTGCTCGCAGCACCGGCAATGGCAATGGCTCAGCAGAGCGCTCCGCTTGACGCGGACAAGAAGGCAGCCATCAAGGAACTGCTGGACGCCATCGACGCGAACAAGCTCGTGGCCGCTATCGGTGAGGGCGCACAAGGGCAAGCCAAGCAACTGGCTCCGCAAGTGCTCGAGCGCCAACTGGTCGAAAACAAGACGTTGACCGATGCCCAGAAGCAGGCGATCGTTCCGACCCTGCAACAGAATTCGGTGCAGAAGCTGGTCGACGGCGCCGGCAAGGTCTTCACGACCGACGGTTTCAAGAACGACGCCGTCCAGGCGCAATACAATGCGTACGGCAAGTTCTACACGACCGACGAAATCAAGGGTCTGACGACGTTCTACAAGAGCGCGGTCGGCCAGAAGTACATCAAGGTGCAGGATCAGGTCGGCCAGGAAGTGGTTGGCGGTCTGATGCAGAAGTACATGCCGCAATCGATCGACGCGACCAGCAAGCAAGCTGACGCCGAAATCGCTGCGGCCGCCAAGTCGGCACCGAAGGCGCCGGCCAAGAAGTAATCCGGCCGGCCCCTCGGGGATTCGCCGATCATGGCCGTTTGCGAGAGATCGCAAACGGCCATTTTGCATTCGAGAGGTTTGCCGGCAGGTTCTGCTCGGAATTTTCCGTAAAATGATCATCGCGCGCCGGAATTACGGCCTGCGCCCGCACTTAAAGGCTAACTGGCGGTATAGTTGGTCTTTGCCGCCGCCGCTCGGCCGGGAATCCCGGCACATCGCGAGTCCTCGCAAGACGTGAAACGCAAGCCGCACGGGTCAATATCCGCCGGCTTGCGTTTCACTTTTACTGCTGCAAAACCACTATGACGCGCGCTTTCAATTTTTCCGCCGGTCCGGCGGCGTTGCCCGAGGAGGTACTCCGTCAGGCGGCTGAGGAAATGCTGGACTGGCATGGTGCCGGCATGGGCGTGATGGAGATGAGCCATCGCGGCCGCGAGTTCATGAGCATCCTGGCGCAGGCGCAAGCCGATCTGCGCGAACTGCTTGCCGTGCCGGACAACTACCGGATTCTCTTCATGCAGGGCGGTGCGCTCGCAGAGAACGCGATCATTCCGATGAACCTGCTCGGTGGCGCCCGTGCCAACGAACGCCGTACGGCCGATTACGTCGTGACCGGCTCGTGGTCGGTGAAGTCGCAAAAGGAAGCGCGCAAGTATTGCGACGTCAATATCGCAGCGAGTACCGAAGCGGAGAATTTCACGCGGTTGCCGCAGATCGACGAGTGGAAGCTCTCGAAGGATCCGGCTTACGTTCACATTTGCACGAATGAAACGATTCACGGCGTCGAGTATTTCTGGACGCCGGATCTCGCCGCCGCCGGGTTGCCGGACGTGCCGCTGGTCGCCGATGTTTCCTCGCACATTCTTTCGCGCCCGATGGACGTGTCGAAGTTCGGCGTGATGTACGGCGGTGCCCAGAAGAACATCGGGCCGTCGGGACTGACGGTGGTGATCGTGCGCGACGACCTGCTCGGCCGTGCGTTGCCGTTCACGCCGAGCGCGTTCGACTGGAAGACGGTCGCAGATAACGATTCGATGTACAACACACCGCCGACATACGCAATCTACATCGCGGGACTCGTGTTCCAATGGCTTAAACGCCAGGGCGGTCTTGCCGCCATGGACGCCGTGAACAAGGCGAAGGCGGAGCTGTTGTACGGTTTCCTCGACGGCAGCGATTTTTACCGCACGTCAGTCGCGCCGGATTGCCGCTCGCGCATGAACGTGCCGTTCTTCCTGCACGACGACGCATTGAACGAAACATTCCTGGCTGGTGCTCGAGAGCGCGGCCTGCTGCAACTCAAGGGCCACAAGTCCGTGGGAGGCATGCGCGCCTCGATCTACAACGCAATGCCGCTTGCCGGCGTCGAGGCGCTGGTCGACTATCTGCGCGAATTCGAGCGCAGCCACGGCTGACGAGGGCGCACGGCCGGCGCGATGTCTTGACGATGTTACGCCGCGAGGTGCCTGACCATGTCACATAGCAAGAAGACAATACGCTCCATGGAAGACGATCTGAACGCATCGCTGCGCCCCTTGCGCGAAAAAATCGATGCCATCGATGCGCAACTGCTCAAGCTGCTCAATCAACGTGCCGCCATCGCCCTTGAAGTGGGCGAGGTCAAGAAGCGCTTTGGTGCGCCGGTGTTTCGGCCCGAGCGCGAGTTGCAGGTGATTTCGCGTCTGCAACAAGCCAATGACGGCCCGTTGTACGGCGACAATCTGGCGTCCATCTGGCGCGAGATCATGTCGGCCAGTCGTGCGCTGGAAAAGGTGATGACCGTCGCCTATCTTGGCCCGGCGGGTACCTACAGCGAGCAAGCGGCGCTGAACTATTTCGGTCAGAGCGTGAAGGGCCTGCCATGCCCGTCGCTGGACGAAGTGTTCCGTGCCGTTGAGGCCGGTAGCGCGGACTTTGGCGTGGTGCCGGTCGAAAACTCGACCGAAGGCGTTGTGTCGCGCACGCTCGATTTGTTGCTGCAAAGCCCGCTGACGATCGGCGGTGAGGTGGCGTTGCCGATTCACCATAACCTGATGTCCCGTTCGGGGGCGCTCGATGGCGTGACGCGTATCTGTTCGCACGCGCAGTCGCTTGCCCAATGCCAGCACTGGCTGACGGCACACTTCCCGCAGCTTGAACGTCAGGCCGTGTCGAGCAACGCCGAAGCGGCGCGCATGGCGGCTGCGGACCCCACCATCGCCGCGATTGCCGGTGAGTCGGCGGCCACCCAATACGGCTTGCAGATCGCGTTTTCGCATGTGCAGGACGACCCGCACAATCGCACGCGTTTCGTCGTGATCGGAACGCAGGATGCAGCACCCAGCGGACGCGATCAAACCTCGCTGATTCTCTCGGTGCCGAACCGCGCCGGCGCGGTCGTCGCATTGCTCGAGCCGTTGGCGAATAACGGCGTGTCGATGACACGCTTCGAGTCGCGTCCGGCCAAGAGCGGGGCGTGGGAGTATTACTTCTACGTCGACTTCGAAGGGCATCGCGACGATCCGAACGTCGCCAAGGCGCTCGAAGCGCTTCGGCAGAACGCGGCCTACTGCAAGGTGCTCGGCTCGTACCCGCGTTCCGCATGACGCCGGGGAGCAAGACACCATGAGTCTGAATAAGCTCGTTATCTGCGGCGTCGGTCTGATCGGCGGCTCGCTCGCGCGTGCGCTCAAAGCGGCCGGTGCCGTGAAAGAAATCGTGGGCGTGGGGCGCACCGAGTCGTCGCTCGCGCGCGCATGCGAACTCGGCGTGATCGACCGGGCGGCGACCTCGATGGCGGATGCCGTCGCCGGCGCCGACATCGTCCTGCTGGCCGCACCGGTCGCGCAAACCCCTGCGTTGCTCGCGGCCATTCGCCCTTATCTGGAAGGTCACACCATCGTGACCGATGCGGGCAGCACGAAGACGGACGCGGTCGCCGCAGCGCGCTCGGCGCTGGGCGACGACGCATGGCGTTTCGTGCCGGGGCATCCCATTGCCGGTGCAGAGTTGTCGGGCGTGGATGCGGCGAAGGTCGATCTCTATCGTGACCGCCGCGTCGTGCTCTGCCCTCAAGCGGGCAATCGAAGCGAAGACGTTGCTCGCGTGCGTGCGATGTGGGAAGCGACAGGCGCGCGTGTTTCCGAAATGACGGAGACGCAACATGACCGCGTGTTTGCATCGGTCAGTCATCTGCCCCACGTGCTGTCGTATGCGCTGATCGCACAGATTCTCGACGCTCCCGATGCTGCGCAGAAGTTCGGGTTCGCCGGCGGCGGCTTTCGCGATTTCACGCGCATCGCCGCGTCGAATCCGGAAATGTGGCGCGACATCTGCGTGGCAAATCGCGATGCATTGCTGGCCGAACTCGATGGCTATCTCGCCACGCTCGGCTCGCTACGTGAATTGATCGATGCCGGCGACGGCGCCGGTCTCGAGGCCGTGTTCGCCCGCACCAGCCAGGCGCGAACGGACTGGGCCAAGCAACAGGAAAAGTAATGGAAACGCTCGATCTCGGCCCGTACGGCCACGCCGAAGGCACGCTTCGACTGCCCGGCTCGAAAAGCATCTCGAACCGTGTGTTGTTGCTCGCTGCGCTCTCACGCGGCACGACTCGCGTGCGCGAACTGCTGGCGTCGGACGACACGCAGGTCATGCTCGACGCGCTCGCGGCGCTTGGCGTCAAATGCACGCA
Source organism: Pandoraea anhela (assembly GCF_902459655.1). Classification (GTDB taxonomy): domain Bacteria; phylum Pseudomonadota; class Gammaproteobacteria; order Burkholderiales; family Burkholderiaceae; genus Pandoraea; species Pandoraea anhela. The sequence continues at coordinate 23,587 of NZ_CABPSB010000007.1, read as the reverse complement.
GGTCGGCGACTCGCGTGACTTTATCGTCGAAGGCTGTGGCGGCGTGTTTCCCGTGAAAGCGGCGAAGCTGTTCATGGGGAATGCGGGTACGGCGATTCGTCCGCTGACGGCAGCGTTGTCGCTGAGCCACGGCGACTACGAGGTGTCGGGGGTGGCGCGCATGCACGAGCGTCCGATCGGGGATCTGGTCGACGGTCTGCGCCAGCTTGGCGCGCAGATCGAGTATCTCGGTAACGCGGGATATCCGCCGCTGCATATCAAGCCCTCTGATGTGAAGGCGCCTGCCACGCCGATTCGCGTTCGTGGTGATGTCTCGAGTCAGTTCCTGACGGCTTTGCTGCTCACGTTGCCGCTGTTGCCGTCAGAGACGGGGGAAATCGTTGTCGAGGTTGACGGCGAGCTGATTTCCAAGCCGTATATCGACATCACGCTGCGACTGCTGCGCCGATTCGGCATCGACGTGCGTCAGGACGGCTGGTCGCGATTCACGCTGCCTGCCGCCGACTCTGCGGGCGCCAAGTACCGTAGCCCGGGCGAGATTCGTGTGGAAGGCGATGCCTCGTCGGCATCGTATTTCCTTGCGGCGGGTGCGATCGGGGGAGGTCCTTTGCGCGTCGAAGGGGTGGGGCGTGACAGCATTCAGGGCGATGTGCGTTTCGTCGACGCCCTCGCTGCAATGGGAGCCCGCGTGACGCTGCACGAAGACGCCATCGAAGTCCATGGCATCGATACGCCCACCGGCAAGCTGCGCGCGCTGGATATGGACTTCAATCACATTCCGGATGCGGCGATGACGATTGCCGTGGCGGCGCTGTTTGCCGACGGGACTACGACGCTACGCAATATTGCGAGCTGGCGTGTGAAGGAAACGGACCGATTGGCGGCGATGGCTATCGAGTTGCGCAAGGTCGGGGCGACAGTGGAGGAGGGGGCGGACTATCTGCGCGTGACGCCGCCGGCCGCGCTGACGCCTAACGCGGCGATCGACACCTATGACGATCACCGTATGGCGATGTGCTTCTCGCTGGTGAGTCTCGGCGGTGTGCCCGTGACGATCAATGATCCGAAGTGCGTTGCCAAGACGTTTCCGACTTACTTCGCCGAGTTCTCGCGCGTCGCCTCGTAATTTGCGCGATATCGGCAGGGCCCGATGCAGTCCTGTGCCGATCTCGCACGGGGCTGCATCGGGCCGGCAAGCGCCTGCAAGGTATCCTCAGGCGATCCTCACGCCTGTCCCGTCATCGTTTGCCAGAGCAATACGCCATTGAGCAGGACGATGGCGGCGGCGATGAGCCATGCCGTCGTGAGCAACGCGCCGCGAACGCGCCATTGGCCCATCAGCGTTGCATCGCCAGCAAACCGCACGAGGGGAATGACGGCAAACGGTAATTGGAGACTGAGCACTACCTGACTGAAAATCAGCAGGTTAGTGGTCTGCGCGTCGCCGCCGTGGCCGACGATCAGCAATGCCGGAACCAATGCCAGCCCGCGGGTGATGAGCGCGCGCTGCCATGGCTTCATACGCATATTCAGAAAGCCTTCCATCGTGACCTGACCGGCGAGCGTGGCTGTCACGGTGGAGTTCAGGCCGCAGGCGAGCAGGGCGGCCGCGAACATGACGCCCGCCCATTGACTGCCGAGTAGCGGTGTGAGCAACTTGTGCGCATCGCCAAGCGATTCCACGGTGGTATTGCCACTGGCGTGAAACACGGCCGCAGCGAGGATCAGCAGCGCCGCGTTGATGAGGAAGGCGAAGCCGAGCGAGAGCGTGGTGTCCCACTGGGTTGTCCGCAGCGCCTGATGCATCGTGGACGGCGTGCGTTCTGGCATCGCCTCGCCACGCATGCGAAGCAAGGCGGAGTGAAGGTACAGGTTATGCGGCATTACCGTGGCGCCGAGAATACCGACCGCCAGCCAGAGCATGCCCGCCTGAGAGACGATTTCGCTGCGCGGCCGCAGCCCGGAGATGGCCGCGCCCCAGTCGGGATTGGCCAGTGCCAGTTGGGCTGCGAAGCAGCCGGCAGTGAGCAGGATCAGGGCCGCGACGGCGCCTTCCAGGCGGCGCTGTCCAAAACCTTGAAGGCCCAGCATGGCAAAGGCAAGCGCGCCGGCGAGCACGACACCGACCGGCAGCGACAGGCCGAACAGCAATTGCAGGGCGACGGCGCTGCCGATGATTTCGGCCAGATCGCAGGCGATGATGGCGATCTCGCAAAGCCCCCATAACGCCAGGGAAGTGCGGCGGCTATACTGGTCACGTGAGAGTTGCGCGAGATCGCGCCCGGTCACCAGACCGACGCGTGCCGCCAACCATTGCAACAACAACGCCATGACGCTCGAGAGCAGCACCACGCTCAGCAGCGTGTAGCCATAGCGGGCGCCTCCCGCGATCGCCGTGGCCCAGTTGCCCGGATCCATATAGCCGACGGCGATGAGCGTTCCCGCCCCGGCAAACCCCATCCAGCGCTGCGCACGGCGCGGCGTCCCGTTTTGCGGATCGGGCGGCGGCACCCATTCGGGGGCGGCTAAGGGATAATCGCGGCTTTGCATGGCAGTCACACCTTCCGGCGACGCAAATAGCGCCTATATCTAAATGATAATCATTATTATTTAGATGGGAAGTTTTATTTTTCAATGTGTTCGATAGACAGAGACGAAGGAATGCCTGATTTGACGGTGGTGGACGACTCGATTCCGGTCATTACGGTGGATGGACCGACGGCATCCGGTAAAGGTACGGTGGCGCACCGTGTGGCCGACGAACTGGGGTTTCATTACCTCGACAGCGGGGCGCTTTACCGGCTGACCGCGCTGGCGAGCGCTCGCCATGGGATCGATCCGGACGATGTCGGCGCGCTGGCCGTGCTTGCGGAAACCCTCGATGTGCGTTTCCGCGATCAGCGTATCTGGCTGGCGGGCGAGGATGTGACCGATGCGATCCGGGCCGAGGCGATCGGCAACCGGGCATCCAGCATTGCGGTGCACAAGGCGGTGCGGCAAGCGCTCATGGCGCTCCAGCGGGGCTTCAAGACCGCGCCGGGGCTGGTGGCGGACGGTCGCGACATGGGGACGGTGATCTTCCCGGAAGCCGATTTGAAAGTGTTTTTGACCGCCACGCCACAGGCGCGTGCTGAGAGGCGGTATAAGCAATTGATAGAAAAAGGATTTTCTGCTAACATAGACAGTCTCATGCTGGATCTTGAGGCGCGTGATGCGCGGGATCGTACCCGTGCCGAAGCGCCGCTGCGGCCAGCAGAGGGTGCGCGGGTACTCGACACATCGGGGCTCAACGTCGATCAGGCGGTGGCTCAGGTGCTCGAATGGTTCGCGCAAGTGCAGTACCCGCAAGGCGCCTGACCGGGTGTTTCATGCAGTCACCCGGCATGGCTTTGTTTAACCTTTAACCCAACCGTTGTGCGTTATCGTCAGCCCCCCTCGGGTGACGGACGTCAGCGGCGTAATCCACTTTTATGTCCGACCTGCAAACCTCGACCAACGAATCTTTCGCGGCGCTTTTCGAAGAGTCGCTCTCCCGTCAAGACATGCGTGCTGGTGAAGTCATCAGCGCTGAAGTCGTTCGGGTTGACCACAACTTCGTGGTCGTCAACGCCGGCCTCAAGTCCGAAGCGTACATCCCCATCGAAGAATTCCTGAACGATCAGGGCGAGGTCGAAGTTCAGGCCGGCGATTTCGTTTCCGTGGCGATCGACGCCCTGGAAAACGGCTACGGCGACACCGTGCTGTCGCGCGACAAGGCCAAGCGTCTGGCCTCGTGGCTGCAACTGGAAAAGGCCCTCGAATCGGGCGACCTCGTGACCGGTACGATCACCGGCAAGGTCAAGGGCGGTCTGACCGTGATGGTCAACGGCATCCGTGCATTCCTGCCGGGTTCGCTGGTTGATACGCGTCCGGTCAAGGACACGACCCCGTACGAAGGCAAGACCCTCGAATTCAAGGTCATCAAGCTCGACCGCAAGCGCAACAACGTTGTGCTGTCGCGCCGCGCCGTGATCGAAGCCACCCAGGGCGAAGAGCGCGCCAAGCTGCTCGAAACGCTCAAGGAAGGCGCGATCGTCAAGGGCGTGGTCAAGAACATCACCGACTACGGTGCGTTCGTCGACCTCGGCGGCATCGACGGTCTGCTGCACATCACCGACATCGCATGGCGTCGCGTGCGTCACCCGAGCGAAGTCCTGTCGGTTGGCCAGGAAGTCACCGCCAAGATCCTCAAGTTCGATCAGGAAAAGGGTCGCGTCTCGCTGGGCGTCAAGCAACTCGGCGAAGATCCGTGGGAAGGCATTGCTCGCCGTTACCCGCAAGGCACCCGCCTGTTCGGCAAGGTCACCAACATTACCGACTACGGCGCATTCGTCGAAGTGGAATCGGGCATCGAAGGCCTGGTCCACGTGTCGGAAATGGACTGGACCAACAAGAACGTTGCCCCGACCAAGGTTGTCCAGCTGGGCGACGAAGTCGAAGTCATGGTGCTCGAGATCGACGAAGACCGTCGTCGTATCAGCCTCGGCATGAAGCAATGCAAGCCGAATCCGTGGGATGACTTCTCGCGCAACTTCAAGAAGGGCGACAAGATCAAGGGCGCAATCAAGTCGATCACCGACTTCGGCGTGTTCATCGGTCTGCCTGGCGGCATCGACGGCCTGGTCCACCTCTCGGACCTGTCGTGGAGCGAAGCCGGCGAAGAAGCCGTTCGCAAGTACAAGAAGGGCGACGAAGTCGAAGCCGTGGTTCTGGGCATCGACGTCGAGAAGGAACGCATTTCGCTGGGTATCAAGCAGCTCGAAGGCGATCCGTTCAACACCTTCGTGGCGATTCACGACAAGGGCTCGATCGTTGACGGCACCATCAAGGCCGTCGACCCGAAGGGCGCCGTCGTGTCGCTGGGCGATGACGTGGAAGGCTACCTCCGCGCTTCGGAAATCTCGCACGACCGTGTGGAAGATGCCCGTAACGTGCTGAAGGAAGGCGAAGCCGTCAACGCCATGATCGTCAACATCGATCGCAAGTCGCGCAACATCAACCTGTCGATCAAGGCTAAGGATTCGGCCGAACAACAGGAAGCGATGAGCAAGATGTCGTCGGATAGCTCGGCAGCGAGCGGCACCACGAACCTCGGTGCCCTGCTCAAGGCCAAGCTGGACAGCCAGAATCAGTAAGGTCCAAGGCCTATGACCAAGTCTGAATTGGTCAACCAGTTGGCGGCGCGGTTTCCCCAGTTGGTGCTCAAGGATGCCGATTTCGCGGTGAAGACGATTCTCGACGCGATGGCTGACGCGCTTGCGCGCGGTCATCGAATCGAGATCCGCGGTTTCGGCAGTTTCGGGCTCAACCGTCGGCCTCCGCGCGTCGGCCGCAACCCGAAGTCGGGCGAGAAAGTGATGGTGCCGGAGAAATTCGTGCCGCACTTCAAGCCCGGCAAGGAGTTGCGAGAGCGGGTTGATCACAAGGCGTCGGACCAATAAGGCCCTTTGGGATCTACTACGCAAGAAAAGCGCCTTCGGGCGCTTTTTTTGTCTCTGGCGATCAACGAGAGATCGCCGGTGCGGACAATCGCCGGAAATGTGAAGCCCTTTGCAGGAACGACGCCTCGCAGAGCACATCCGGTACAATACGCCCACGTGGCGGCCCGGTGCGTTGATGGCTTTCATGCCTCATGCGGGCGGCCCAAGTTGCAAAACATACGGCAATCCTGCCGCAGGAGCCTTTCGGCATGAAGCTGATTGTTTGGATCGTTCGTCTGATTGTATTCGTGGTGTTGCTGTGTCTCGCGCTGGCCAATACCGGCGAGGTCACGTTGAACCTGTTCCTGGGGCATACGTGGACGGCGCCGCTCATCATGATCGGGCTGGCGTTTTTTGTGGTCGGTGGCGTCATCGGCGTGCTCGCCACGCTGCCGAGCCTGATGCGCCAGCGTCTTGAACTGCGTCGTACGCGACGCGATCTGGTCCGTGCCCAGCGTGATCCCGAGGCGAGCGATCAGCCGCCGATGCTGCCGCCGGTCTAAGGCGGCGCGGCGCACGACTCTCGCCATCCTCATCGACTGTTTCAACGACAACACGCATTCATGGAATTCGAGGTCTGGTGGCTACTGGCCATCCCCGTGATCTTCGGCTGCGGCTGGGTGGCTGCGCGACTGGACTTGCGCAGCCTGCTCTCGGAAAGCCGCAATCTGCCGGCATCCTACTTCCGCGGTCTGAATTTCCTGCTGAACGAACAGCCGGACAAGGCCATCGACGCCTTCATCGAAGTCGCCAAGCTCGATCCCGAAACGACCGAACTGCACTTCGCCCTTGGCAGTCTGTTCCGTCGTCGCGGCGAGACCGAGCGCGCCATTCGCGTGCATCAGAATCTGCTCTCGCGCGACGATCTGCCGCAAGCGGATCAGGAGCATGCGCTCTATGAGCTGGGCCACGACTTTCTCAAGGCGGGTCTGCTCGACCGTGCGGAAGACGCCTTCAGCCGCTTGCACACCGGCGCCTACGCGAAGGCCGCGCAGCACGCAAAGCTCACGATCTATCAGATCGAAAAGGAATGGCGCAAGGCGCTTGCAGAAGCCGAGACGCTGACCGATCTGGACCCGGCCGTCTCCTATCGCAAGGAGATCGCTCAGTTCCACTGCGAACTGGCGCAGGAAGCGCTGCAACGCAAAGATACCGAAGCGGTGGGACGTGAACTGGACGCCGCGCTCGCCGTCAATCCGGCCAACGTGCGTGCGCCGCTGCTACGCGGCGACATGCTGCTCGCCGCCGGCGACGCCGAAGGCGCGCTGCGCGTGCTGCGCACGATCGAGGAGCAGAACCCGATGTACCTCGGGCTGGCCGCGAAGCGTGTCATGAAGGCTTACGAGGCGCTGGGCCGTGCCCCGGAAGGGCTCACGATGCTGCGCGACGCACTGCGCAAGAATCCGTCGGACGATCTGCTGGAAATCGTATACGAGAAGACGTTGTCGCTCGATGGGCCGGAAGCCGCCCTCGCGTTGATGCGCGAGCAGATGCATCGTGCCCCGAGTGCGCCCGGCATGGCGCGCCTGCTCGAAGCCCATGCGGCGACCGCCCACGGCGACACGCAGTCGGACCTGCAACTCATGGGCAAGCTGATTACGCAACGTACCAAATCGTTGCCACGTTACGTTTGCGACCAATGCGGGTTCCGCGCGCGACTTTTCTATTGGCAGTGCCCCGGCTGTAACGGCTGGGAGACGTACACGCCGCGCCGCGCCGACGTGCCGGCGGCATCATAAGTTTCATAACATCGCAAAATCATGAAGATCACCATCATCGGTTCCGGCTACGTCGGCCTTGTTACGGGCGCCTGTCTCGCGGACGTCGGCAATGACGTGTTCTGTCTGGACGTCGACCCGCGCAAGATCGAGATCCTGAACAACGGCGGCGTGCCGATTCACGAACCGGGCCTCCAGGAGGTCATCGCGCGCAACCGTGAAGCCGGCCGTCTGCAATTCTCGACGGACGTCGAAGCCTCCGTGGCGCATGGCGATGTGCAATTCATCGCGGTCGGCACGCCGCCCGATGAAGACGGCTCGGCCGACTTGCAATATGTCGTGGCTGCGGCGCGTAACATCGGCCGTTACGCCAACAGCTTCAAGGTGATCGTCGACAAGTCGACGGTGCCGGTCGGCACGGCGGACAAAGTGCGTGCCGCGGTATCGGAAGAACTGGCAAGACGCGGTGAAGATGTGAAGTTCTCGGTCGTCTCGAATCCCGAATTTTTGAAGGAAGGCGCGGCGGTCGACGATTTCATGCGTCCTGACCGCATCGTGATCGGGGTGGACGACGACGCCGACGGCCAGCAGGCGCGCGCGATGATGAAGCGCCTGTATTCGCCGTTCAACCGCAATCACGAGCGCACGCTTTACATGGACGTTCGCTCGGCGGAATTCACGAAGTACGCCGCCAATGCCATGCTGGCGACGCGGATTTCGTTCATGAACGAACTGGCCAATCTGGCCGATCGCGTGGGCGTGGATATCGAGGACGTGCGCCAGGGCATCGGCTCGGATCCGCGAATCGGGTACCACTTCCTTTACGCCGGCTGCGGCTACGGCGGTTCGTGCTTCCCCAAGGACGTGCAGGCGCTCGTGCGCACCGCCGAGGATTACGGCCTGCCGCTGCGGATTCTGAACGCGGTGGAAGCCGTCAACGAAACGCAGAAGACGGTGCTGATCGACAAGGTCGTGGCGCGTCTGGGCGAGGATCTGAAGGGCAAGACCTTCTCGCTGTGGGGGCTGGCGTTCAAGCCGAACACGGACGACATGCGCGAGGCACCGAGCCGCCGTGTGATCGCGGAACTGGTGCGTCGCGGCGCACGTGTGCGTGCCTACGACCCGGTGGCCCTCGAGGAAGCGCGTCGTGTGATCGCGCTGGACTTTGCCGACGACGCACAGGCCCGCAGCCGCATCGAGTTCTGTGCGACGCAGAACGACACGCTGGTCGGTGCCGACGCCCTGATCATCGTCACGGAATGGAAGGCATTCCGCAGCCCGGACTTTGCCAAGGTGAAGCAGGCGTTGACGCTGCCGCTGATCTTCGACGGCCGTAATCTGTACGATCCGGAAGCCATGCAAGAGCTGGGTATCGAGTACCACGGCATTGGCCGGGGTCTGGGCGAGTCCGCCTGAATTTCGAGGAACGACGGATGACTTTGACGGCAACTTCGCTCACACGTACGGTTCAGGCGCCGGGCGTGCCCAACGTACCCCGCGAGGCGTTCAGCCGTGCCCGGGTGCTGATCGTCGGCGACGTGATGCTCGACCGCTACTGGTTTGGCGACGTCAACCGCATTTCGCCGGAAGCGCCGGTGCCTGTGGTGCACGTCAAGCGCAATGAAGAGCGTTTGGGCGGCGCGGCCAACGTGGCGCTCAACGCCACCTCGCTCGGCGCGCAGGCCGGTCTGCTTTGCGTGCTCGGTGAGGACGAACCTGCCGAGCGAGTGGTCGACATGCTCGATGCCAGCGGCGTGACCGCGTTCGTGACGCGCGACGCCGATCTCGCGACCACCATCAAGCTGCGCATCGTGTCGCGTCAACAGCAACTGCTGCGTATCGACTTCGAGAATCAGCCGGCGCGCGAGGTGTTGCTGGCGGTGCTCGATCAGTATCGTCAGTTGCTCTCCAACTACGATGTCGTGCTGCTCTCGGACTATGCCAAGGGCGGCCTGACGCATGTGCAGCCGATGATCGAGGCTGCGCGTACTGCGGGCAAGGCCGTGCTAGTCGACCCCAAGGGCAGCGATTACGAGCGCTATCGCGGCGCCACGATCCTGACGCCGAACCGTTCCGAGTTGCAGCAGGTCGTGGGTGTGTGGCGCTCGGAAGACGATCTGACGGCGCGGGCGCAGAATCTGCGTGAATCGCTCGACCTGGAAGCGCTGCTGCTCACGCGCTCGGAAGAGGGCATGACGCTCTTCACCGAAAGCGGTGCGCTGCACGTGCCGGCGCAGGCGCGCGAAGTGTATGACGTGTCGGGGGCGGGCGACACTGTGATCGCCACGCTGGCCGCATCGCTTTCCGCCGGTCTGCCGTTGCCGCAGGCGGTCGTGCTCGCCAATCGCGCGGGCAGCATCGTCGTCGGCAAGCTGGGTACGGCGACCGTTGACTACACCGAACTCTTTTCCGAGCTGACATGACCATCATCGTGACGGGCGCCGCGGGCTTCATCGGCGCCAACCTCGTCAAAGCCCTCAATGAGCGCGGAGAGACCGACATCGTAGCGGTCGACAATCTCACGCGCGCCGACAAATTCCGTAATCTGGTCGATTGCGAGATCAGCGACTACCTCGACAAGGCCGACTTCGTGGCGCGTTTCCAGCGTCGGGAATTCGGTCGGGTGCGGGCGATCTTCCACGAAGGCGCCTGCTCCGACACGATGGAGACGGATGGCCGTTACATGATGGAGAACAACTTCCGCTACACGCGGGCGTTGTTCGACGCCTGTCAGACGCAGACCGTGCCGTTCCTGTATGCGTCGTCTGCGGCGACTTACGGGGCATCGGAGACGTTCGTGGAGACGCGCGAATACGAGAAGCCGCTGAACGTCTACGGTTATTCGAAGTTCCTGTTCGACCAGATCGTGCGTCGCGCCATGCGCGATGCCGGCGGCAAGCTGCCGAGTCAGGTCGCGGGCTTCCGATACTTCAACGTGTATGGCCCTCGCGAAGCGCATAAGGGGCGTATGGCGTCGGTGGCGTTTCACAACTTCAACGAATTCCGTGCTAACGGCCGTGTGAAGCTCTTCGGTGAGTACAACGGTTATGCGGCCGGTACGCAAAGCCGTGACTTCGTGTCGGTCGAAGACGTCGTGAAGGTGAATCTGCACTTCTTCGATCATCCGGAGCGCAGCGGCATCTTCAACCTCGGTACGGGGCGTGCGCAGCCGTTCAACGACATTGCGATCGCCGTGATCAACACGTTGCGCGAGGAAGCCGGCGAAGCGCCGCTTTCGCTCGACGAGATGGTCAAGCAGGGACTCGTCGAGTACATCCCGTTCCCGGACGCCCTGCGCGGCAAGTATCAATGCTTCACGCAGGCGAGCGTTGCGCATCTGCGGCAGGCCGGCGGCTATCAGCAGCCGTTCTACACGGTCGGCGAGGGAGTGTCGCGTTACGTGCGGTGGTTGTTAGCGCAGTAACCGCGCCGAAGCGCGGCCGGACCGCGCAAAGCACAACGTCGGGATTCGCCCGACGCACGGGGAGCCAGATGGCTCCCCGTTTTGTTTCGTGCCTCGCATCTGTGGCGCTTATTCAGTCGTTGATGATCGCGTTGGTGGATAGCGCGTCGCCTGATTCGTTTCATCGGGTCCGCTTTTTCGAATAAGAATTTTCTTATTTGAATGTCGGACTTTTGGTATGTGAAGTGCTAATGGGATTCCAGAAAATACACCGGTAGCCCACGCATTGGACGCAGGTTGCGTTTTAAGTGGTTATTCGAATAATGTTTCTGGAGTTTTCATGAGTATTTTTAATTCTTTTAAGGTTAAGGCGATTTTCCTGGCGTCGCTGCCAGTCTTCAGTTTCGATGTTTACGCTGAAAGCAAGAAAGTCGAGTCTGGCGCAGACGCGAGTGTCAAGGCAGTTGCCACGGGCGGTGCGCTGGTCCATGTTCCCGATCAAGGCAAAGGCGGTGCGCTGGTCCATGTTCCCGATCAAGGCAAAGGCGGCGCGCTGGTCCATGTTCCCGATCAAGGCAAAGGCGGTGCACTGGTCCATGTTCCCGATCAAGGCAAAGGCGGTGCGCTGGTCCATGTTCCCGATCAAGGCAAAGGCGGTGCACTGGTCCATGTTCCCGATCAAGGCAAAGGCGGTACGCTGGTCCCCGTGACCAAAGGCGACGGTGATGCGGACGGCGCAAAGGCCAAGCTCCCTCTTGGCGTTGAGAACCTGATCAGCACGATCGAGAACGGGATGGACATTGTGGCACTAGCGCAAAACCAAGAGGCTCTTGGCAACCAGATCCAAGCTAACACGGACTTGGTGGTCAGCACTGGAGAACTCGTCGTGGGGCATGGAAAGGTAATTGAGGATATCGGTCATAACATCAGTCGGCATGGCAATGCCATTCGGACAAATGCAGAAGACATTGATGCAGGTCTTGATCTAATGGTAGGACTTGAAGACCGGATCAATAGTAACGGTAATTCCATTCGTCAAAATACGGCAGACATCGTCGGAAATAGCAAAGCAATCGCCGCAAACACGGAACGAATGAATGCGTTCGATAACCGTGTTTCGGGGCTGGAGAGCCGTGTCGGTAAGCTCGATCGGAAAGTGGATGGCTTCATGGCGCAAAGTGCCGCGCAGGCCAACCTGGTGATTCCGTACACCGTCGGCAAGACGTCGGTTTCGCTCGCCACGGGCACGTCGGGTCGCGCCGTCGCCTTTGCTGTCGGCGCCGGGCGGCGATTCAGTGACACCTTTTCGGCGCGTGCCGGTGTCGCGTACGACAACATGAGCCGACGCGTTACAGCGGGCGCCGGTGTGGGGTTCGAGTTCTAACGGCGCTGTTTCAATCCGTCGGGCGGCCGGAATAACCGATTTGCAGTCGTTATTCCGGCCGTTCGTTCGGCCATTATTTCGACCGTTTTTCATCGCGGCGCGCCCGCTTACGTGTGAACACCGGCAATGAAGCCGCAGGCTCGGTATCGCCGGTCAAGAGAATAACTGCGCGTCCCAATTTACCGAACGCCCCCCAATGACCATAAGCAGTATCATGCGGGAACGTTCGCGCTTCTCCATAGGTAAGTTTATGGATCGCACTTCCAGAGCGGCATCGCATGTTGTCCGAGTGGTTGTTGCAGATGACCACCCCGTGGTCGGCGAAGGGGTGGGCGCCGTGTTGAGCAGGCATTCGTATATTCAACTTCAGGCCGTGTGCGTGACGATCGAAAGTCTGATGAGCACATTGAACGACGTTGAATGCGACGTATTGATCTGCGATTACGCTTTCGAGCGAGATTCGGAGCCCGATGGATTGCATCTGCTGCACCGCATTCGCCGAAAGTTTCCCCACCTTGCCATTATTGTCCTGACCGGCCACCGCGACATCGCATCGCTGGTGCGCCGCGTCATGAATCTGGGCGTCGCCGGATTCCTTCGAAAATCGAGCGACGAAATATCGCGCCTGCCCGGCATCATTCGCAACATCAACGCAGGTGGAAAGTATCTGGATCCGCAAACGGCGGCCGAATTGCTGGGACCCGACGGGGACACCGGCACGCTGAGCAGTCTTTCCGAGCGCGAACTCGAAGTCTTCCGGCTCGTCGGTCAGGGCGTATCGGTCACTGAAATCGCCATGCGAACGAACCGAAGCGTTAAAACCGTCAGTACACAAAAGCTCAAGGCGATGCAAAAGCTGGGCGCGAAATCCGACGCCGAGTTGTACCGCCTGTACGTTGAATATTTCGGCTAAGTCATCTCCGACACAGGCATGGCAATGACGTCTCGAAGCGGCTTGCGCCCCTCCCGAATCCCGGGAGCGCGCGGCGTTGCCTTGACGGAACCCTTGCTACTCGCGTCAGCGCTGTGTCTTAGCGCGCTCATGCTCGTGTGTGCGGCTGGCGTTAGCTACTTGCTGGTGTCGCATCAGAAGCAGGAATACCTCCAGACGTTTGCCGCTCGCCGCGAGTCGTTGAAGACGGAAGTCGACATGCAGGAGGCCAGTGTTCGTCAACTGGTAAGTACCTTCGAGTTCGCCCACTGGAACTGGCAATTCTCGCCTTATGCCGGCAGCGCTGCACAAACCGGGCATTGGCTCGAGGAGCCCCCGTGGCTACCGTTGCAAAACGGGCAGACCACCGCGCCGTACTCGATATTGTTGAGCGCGGACCAGCACGACGATCCACATGAATTGCAGGACCTGCTCGAACTGACCGGCGTAATGTCCACATCGCGCGTGTTGCGCGATGCGGCCGCGACGGATGCGCTGCGCGGCTTCGTGTACAGCCCCAGCGGGCGGTTTCTGGGCTCGTCTCCATCGGTCATGCCGGCACCGTTGGACGCCGGCCCGCCTCGGAACGTCTCGATCGTTCAATACATCAAGGACCGCAGCGCACCGATCGAGCAGAGGCTAGGGAATCTGACCGACGACGAAATGATCCACAAGGTCTTTTGGCTGACGGTTGCCCGAGACCCGTTGAGCGATCTGACCACCACATATGTCGCCGCGCCCGTCTTCGAACACGGTCGCCGTCTCGCGACCATTGTGCTCACGATCCCATGTGAAAAGTTCAGCCACAATTTTCTTCAGGGGGATGTCGACCCGAACTTCTTCGTCGTGACATGCCGCAATAACCGGTTCCTGGGAATCGATTCGTCCGACCCCTATCAAGCCAAGTGGATTCGCGTATTCGAGCGATATCCTGAGTTGCACCTGGCGTCCGGCAACAAGACGCAGACCTTCTGGCGTGACGGCATTTTTTTGATCACGCAGCGGGTGCCGGGGCCGGACTGGATTGCCGTCTACGCCTACACATGGCAGGACTTGCTGCTGGGCGTGAGAACCGAGTTGTTTTGGCTCATGCTGGCGACGACGCTCGGTCTTGGCCTCGTATGGATCGGCGCCGTCTGGCTCAGAAATCGCGTTGTCAGGCCGGCAAGCGAGCAGGTCAAACGGCTCGCGGAAAGCGAGGCGTTCAGCCGTTCCGTATTGGATGTCGCACCGGTGAGCCTCGCCGTCGTCGACCGCTCGACCGGCGAGGTGCTTATGCAGAATACGGAAGCGCAAGAGCTGAGCGTACTGGCGGCGTCACGATTGAACGACGGGGTGACGCCATCCGCCTTTTTGGCCCAGGTGGGGCAACGCGTGAACGCTCACGCGCGAGGCGAGGCCGCCGCCGGGGATATCGGCCGGTTCGAGATGGCGCCCGAACTGGACGTGGCCTACGCAAGCGCTCAATACAAAGGCCAGGAGGTCTTTGTGATCGGGCTCGTGAATCTTGCGCAGCAAAAAGACATCGAGCGAACGCTGTTGGACTCGCGACGAAGGGCGGAGGAGGCGAACAACGCCAAAAGCGTCTTCGTCGCAACGATCAGCCACGAAATCCGAACGCCGCTGCACGGCGCGCTCGGCAACCTCGAACTCCTCGGCATGTCCACGCTGAGCCGTGGCCAACGCGGGTATCTCGAAGTTGCCATGGATTCGTTCAAGACCTTGTTGTCGCTGATCAACGATGTTCTCGACTTTTCGAAACTGAGCGACGCTGAATTTGCCTTGCGTAATGTCGATACCCGCGTCGACGAGTCGCTCGAACTGACGGTTCGCACACTCTTTCCGATTGCTCGGGCCAAAGGCGTGCGTTTGCTTTGCCTGATTGCGCCGCAGGCGCGCGGGGTTTGGCATGTCGATCCGGTGCGGGTGTCGCAGGTCATGATGAACCTGACAAGCAATGCCGTGAAATTTACCGATCACGGGACCGTGACGGTGGCGTTGTCGGTCGACGACGCCGATCGGCTGTTGCTGCGCGTTGCCGACACCGGCCGTGGCATACCGGAGAGCGAGATTGACCGGATCTTCATGCCGTTCGTGCAGGGGGGCGCCGCACATCGGCAGGGCGGTGGCACGGGGCTGGGGCTTGCGCTATGCGAAAAGATCGTCGCGCACATGGGCGGCGAGATTGCCGTGCAAAGCGAGTGCGGTGTCGGCACGCTGTTTTCCGTGTCGCTGCCGGCACCGAAAGTGGGGGGCGATGCCGCGCCGGGCATTTCGCCGGCCCCCGAACACATCGCCATTCGCTGCGAACACCCACTGTGGGCGACGTCGCTGAGAGAGCAGTTCCGCGCATGGTTTCCCGGCGCAGTCGTCAGACTCGACGAATCCGCGCGGTTCGGCGACGCCTTTGCAGGACTTCCCCGTGGCGAAAAAACGCTCTGCGTGATGGTGGCGATGTCCGTGGACGACGTGCCCGACGGCGCCTCGGACACGCAGCGTAGTTTGCTGATCGCGCTCGACGCACCTTTTACACCGACGTGGCGCGGTTCGCGCCTGCAAGTCTCGGCATACAGCGGGCGCGCGTGGCTCGATGGCGTTGCCGAAATCCTCCTGGAGAGCGCCCGGCCGCTGGCGGGACACGCGCGGCCGGGCGCCGAGGCGTGGCGAGGTCGCGATTTGACGGCGCTGGTCGTCGAGGATGACGGCGTCAGCGCCCGTCTGCTTCGCGACCAGCTACAGATTGTCGGGATATCCGTCGTGGACCTCGCCGATTCGGCCGAACAGGCCATGTCGATGGTTTCCCGGCGGCAGTACGACATGGTGGTGACCGATTCGAACCTGCCCGGCATGAGCGGGATGTCTCTGTGCGAACAGTTGCGAGCGATGGGCATGCGGATCCCGATGCTGCTGTGCAGCGCGGATGTCACGGTTGCCTCGGGGGCGGAGGCCGTTTTTGACGGCGTATTGATCAAGCCGATATCGATGTCCGAGATTCGAAGCATGCTCAGCAGATTTTTTCCGGAAATGCCCTTGACGCCCCGGGCGGAGCGGGAGACCGAGATCGACACACCCTCGGCGAAACTGAGAAGTCTCTTTCTCGAACAATGGTTCGAGGATCGCGCGTTGATCGACATGGCAGTTGAGCGTGGCGACACTGCGCGAATCGCCGGGCTGTTGCATCGGGTTCGTGGAGGGCTGCTGATTCTGGACGAGACGGCCACTGTGGCAAGTCTCGATGCGCTGAGCGCGTCCGTGGACGACTCAGGCATGGCGTACGATCGACATGCTTACTTCCGGTTCATGCGGGATATGGACCTGTTGGTCCGGCGATTTGCACCGGCGAGCGCCGGCGCCCCGGAACACTGACGTCACCGGCGCCCGAATTCCCTATTCCTGATTCCCAACTCGCCGGGTGTGCGTCCGGGCATGCATCGGGGCATTCGTCAGCGCGATGCCCGGCCGCGAGACCGCGCCCGAGCGCGGTCATGGCCGGTGGATTAGAATGTTCTGATTCCCGACCGAAAAAAGCTTAGCGCAATGGCCTATAAGACTATCGAAGACACCATCGGCAATACGCCTCTGGTGCAACTGGTGCGTTTGCCCGACGACGAGATCCGTCGCCGCAACAACGTGATTCTCGGCAAGCTCGAGGGCAATAACCCGGCGGGCTCGGTGAAGGATCGTCCCGCGCTGTCGATGATCAAACACGCCGAGTTGCGCGGCCGCATCAAACCGGGCGACACGCTGATCGAAGCGACCTCGGGCAACACCGGCATCGCACTGGCGATGGCCGCCGCGATCCGCGGCTACAAGATGGTCCTGATCATGCCGGAAGACCTCTCCATCGAGCGCCGTCAGAGCATGGGCGCCTACGGTGCGGAGATCATCCTCACGCCGGTCAAAGGCGGTATGGAATATGCGCGTGACCTCGCCGAACAGATGCAGCGCGACGGCCGTGGCGTCATCCTCGATCAGTTCGCCAATCCCGATAACCCGCTCGCCCACTACGAAACCACCGGTCCGGAAATCTGGCGCGATACCGAAGGCCGCGTCACGCACTTTGTGTCCGCGATGGGAACGACGGGCACGATCATGGGCGTTTCGCAGTATCTGAAGGAGCAGAGCGAGGCGGTGCAGATCATCGGCGCGGAACCGGCCGAAGGCTCGCGCATTCCCGGCATCCGCAAGTGGCCCGAAGCGTACCTGCCGAAGATTTTCGACCGCGCACGCGTTGATCGTACGGTGTCGGTGACGCAGGCCGACGCGGAAATCATGGCGCGCCGGCTTGCGGCGGAAGAGGGGATTTTCTGCGGCATCTCGGCGGCCGGCGCATGCCAGATCGCCCTGAATCTCGCGCATGAAGTCGAGAACGCGACCATCGTATTCGTCGTCTGCGACCGTGGCGACCGCTACCTCTCGACGGGCGTTTTCCCGGCATGAGCCGGCCAATGACGCCTTAAACGAAAACGGGACCCGAGGGTCCCGTTTTTCATGACGACGGCCGGCCGACGAGGGTCAGGGAGCGCGTGCCGCCTTGATGGCGTCCGCCAGGTCGTAGACGGACATCGCGTAGAAGAAGCTACGGTTGTATCGCGTGAGCACATAGAAGTTCGTCAGGCCCATGCGGTACTGCGTGGCTTGTCCCGGCGTCGGCAGATCGACGATCAGCACCGGCGTGTCGAGCGCCGAGCCGACATCGAGGCGCGGCTCGTTCATGAGCATGCCGGCCTTGATGAAGTCGCCGAGTTTCCAATGCGGTTCGGGTTGCCCGTCGGCACCGGCCTCCGCCAGCCCCTGACTGCCGCGGTCCGCCGCGATGTTCCATACGACCGGCTGGCCCGGTTGCCAACCATGCTGTTTGAGGAAGTTGGCGACGCTGCCGATGGCATCGGCGACATCCGTCGTCAGGTTGATCTTGCCGTCGCCGCTGTAATCGACCGCGAAGTTGCGGATCGACGACGGCATGAATTGCGGAATGCCGATCGCGCCCGCATATGAGCCATAGATGCTGAACGGATCGACACCGCGCTCGCGTGCGTAGAGCAGCAGGTTTTCCAGTTCCTTGCGGAACAACGCCATACGCTCCGAACGGTTGCGTGCAGGGGGATAGTCGAACGCGAGCGTGGTGAGCGCATCGATGGTGCGGAAGTTGCCCATGTTGCGCCCGTAGATCGTCTCGACGCCGATGATCGCGACGATGATCTCCTCGGGCACGCCGTATTCCTTCGAGGCGCGCGAGAGCGCCGTGGCGTTTTGATTCCAGAATCGCACACCGCCGTTGATGCGCGTGTTGTCGAGGAAGCGCTTCTCGTAATTCGTCCAGTTCTTCTGACCGGGGCTCGCGGGCGGGGCAGCAAGGCGGGCAGCCGTCTGCGAGAACACGACGCGCGAGAAGACCTTCTGCAATTCGTTACGGTCGAAGCCGTCGCGCGCCACGATATCGTTGATGAACGCGTCGACTTCCGGATTCGCCGCGTAGCGCTGCGGCACCACTTCCTCCTCGAACTCCGTTTGTGCCGCCTGTTTGCCGCGTGACTGCGCGTGCGCGCCCACGTTCGCGAGCGCCAACGCGCCGATGCACAGCGCAATACCGAGCGAACCGATGACGCGCATCGAGCGTGAAGCCCGCGAGCGGCGGGTGTGTTGCGCAACCGAGGGCGACCGGGGCGTTGGTGCGGCAGGTTTGCCGAGTGCGGCCATCGCGGGATGGCGGCCAGTCTCCGGTCGATGGGTGAGGCGCGCGTGCGCCGTCGGGAGAGAATCGTACATCCGTACCGGTGATGTCATGCTGTCTGTCAGGCCTGTATGAAGTCCGAAGGCGACGCTGCCGTTGGGGCCATCGTCACGTTAGTCGCGTTGATGCTCTCGTCGAAGCCATTTTCGATGCGCACGGTATTGATGCGATCGGCGTCGATAAGTGACTCGGCGTGCGTTGTTACCTAGAGCGTCAACCATTCATGCCAGTTCCTGCCGTCCCGAATTTCGGGAGAACGGCCGTTGCCGGCTGTCACGGGTCTGCTGGGAGACTGCCTGGCAGTATAACCGAGTGCACCTGTGATACCTTAAGGCCTGTGCACTGTCCGTGACAGTGTTCATGGGGGATGCCGGCCATCGGCACGCGTTTGCAGGTGTCGTCGACTGCTGTCAGTCACATCGTTGCGGCGCGAGCCAGGCTCCGCATCCGGCCGCTACCGGACGTGGAGACGACGGCGCGGCGGGCATCCCCCGCCCGTCCCAATATAACGATTCGAAGCGATAGGCGACACAACGAATGGCTACCGGGTTTTATACACATCCCGATTGCGTCCGTCACGAGATGGGCGAGTGGCATCCGGAATGCCCCGAGCGGCTGCGTGCCATCGAGGACCAACTGATCGCCGGACGCATCGACGGTCTGCTCGAACGCCGTGAAGCGCCGGTGGCCGACGAGGCCAGCCTGCGGCTCGTGCACACCCAAGACCACATCGATTTTATTCGCGACAACATTCCCGAGTCCGGCTACTTCCCAATCGATCCCGATACGCTGCTCAATCCGTATTCGTGGCGTGCGGCAACGCGTGCGGCGGGGGCTGCCGTGGCGGCGACGGACGCCGTGCTTCGCGGTGAACTCGACAACGCGTTTTGCAGCGTGCGTCCGCCGGGGCACCACGCCACGCCCACGCGCGCCATGGGCTTCTGTCTGTTCAACAGCGTGGCGATCGCGGCGGCTCACGCGCTCGAAGTCCACGGACTGTCGCGCGTGGCGATCGTCGACTTCGACGTGCACCACGGCAACGGCACGGAGGCGGCGTTCGGCAACGACGAGCGCGTGCTGATGTGCGGCATTTTCCAGCACCCGTTCTACCCGTTCTCCGGCGCGAAGGACCCGGCGCCGAACATGCTCAACATTCCGCTCGAAGCGCGCACGTCCGGCATGGCCGCGCGCGAAGCCATCGAGTACGGCTGGCTGGGACGCCTGAACGCGTTCCGTCCGGAGATGATTTTCTTCTCGGCGGGCTTCGATGCGCACCGGGAAGACGACCTTGGCGGGCTGGGACTGACCGAGGCGGATTTCGCCTGGATCACGAAGGAAGTGAAGGCCATCGCGGATCGCCACGCGAAGGGACGCATCGTGAGCTGCCTCGAAGGTGGTTACAACCTCTCGGCGCTCGGCCGCAGTGTGGTGGCGCATCTGAAGGTGCTCGCCGACGTCTGATGGCCGCACGCCGGCGTTCCGGTTCGATAGTCGCCTGGCGTGCCTCCTCACGGCGGCGCGAACGTGTGGCACAGGAGACAACATGACGTCATTGCAAGCGACGGCGGCCCCCGAGCCGCTGGTGTGCGTCAGTCGTGCAGACGGTGCGCTGGCCGGCGTGGTCACGCTCACACTCAATCGTCCGCGTCATTTCAATGCACTCTCCGAGGCGATGCTTGACGCGCTGCAAGGCGCACTCGACGATGTCGCGCGCGACGACAGCGCTCGCGTGGTGGTGCTCGCCGCCGCCGGTCCGGCGTTTTGCGCGGGGCACGACCTCAAGGAGATGCGCGCCGAACCGTCGCTCGATGGCTATCGGGCGTTGTTCGACCGGTGCACGCGCGTCATGCTGACGATACAACGCATGCCGCAGCCGGTTATCGCGCGTGTGCACGGTATTGCGACGGCCGCCGGCTGTCAGCTCGTGGCGATGTGCGATCTTGCGGTGGCGACGTCGGTGGCCCGCTTTGCCGTCTCCGGCATCAATGTCGGTTTGTTCTGTGCCACGCCCGGCGTTGCGCTCTCGCGCAACCTCACGCGCAAGCAGGCGATGGAAATGCTGCTGACGGGCGATTTCATCGATGCACACACGGCGCGCGAGCGCGGACTCGTCAATCGTGTGGTGGCTATGGAGCGGCTCGATGCCGAAGTGGCGGCGCTGTGTCGCTCGATTCTCGCCAAGCCCGCCGCAGCGGTGGCCGCAGGCAAGGGGTTGTTCTACCGGCAGGCCGAAACCGGCATCGAGGCCGCGTACCAGATGGCCGGGCAGACGATGGCATGCAACATGATGGACGCGTGTGCCCTCGAAGGCGTACAGGCGTTCATCGAGAAACGTGCGCCCGATTGGGCGAAGCCGACGGACTGATCGCCGCGCTCGGGTGGCGCGGCGCATGACAGGCTACCCGACACGCCAGCCGCGTTTCGCTCGCGCATGACGCCGTGTGCATTCACCATTGTTTTTCCAGCACCAACGGCCCCGGCGTCGCCGTGCGGCTGACGGCGTAACCATGGCCGGTGAACCATGTGCGCAGTTCCTTGATCATGTCGGGATTGCCGCAGACCATGATGCGCGATGTTGCCGGATCGAGCGTCGCGCCCAGCGCTTTTTCGAGTTCGCCCGACGACAGCAGCGAGGTGATGCGTCCGTCAAGTGCGCCCGGCGTTTGCTCTCGCGTCACGCTCACCGCGAAGTGGAGTTTGTCCACCCACGACGGATCGACGTCAGGGTGAGAGAAATGCTTGAGCGCCTCGTAATACGCGAGGTCGCGCGCCCACCGCACGCTGTGTACGACGAAGATACGCTCGAAGCGTTGCCATACGGTCGGGTCGCGCAGGATCGAGACGAAGGGCGCGAGCCCCGTACCGGTGGCGAGTAACCAGAGGTCTTCGCCGCCGGTGAAGCGATCTAGCGTGAGGAAGCCGTATGCGGTGTGGTCGACGAACAGTGCGTCACCGACCTTGAGTTGCGCCAGTCGCGGCGTGAGTTGCCCTTCGGGAATGGTGATGACATAGAACTCCAATGTATCTTCGGCGGGCGAGTTCACGAAGGAATAGGCGCGCCAGATCAGCGCGCCATCGTCGCCCGGCAGTCCGAGCCGCACGAACTGGCCGGCCGTAAATTGCAGGCCGGGCGGGCGGGTCGTCTTGATGCTGAAGATCGTCGGCGTCCAGAAATGCATGCCGGTGACCGTTTGCGGCGAGTATTTCGTCTGCGCTTGCATGCCGTAGGCTCCTCGCGAATCCATACCGCTTCAGTGTAACGCGCACCGAGGCATTCCATCGCGAGACCCTGCTTGCAGGGCGGATTCCGTCCTGCGCGGGGCAGGACGGTTCGGCGTCGCGCGTCAAATACGCCGATGTGTGCCGAAAGGCGTCCGGGCCGTGCCGGCGTTGCGCGTGCCTTGCATCGCGTCCATCTCCAGTTCGGAGGGTTCCGACGCCCCTTGCACCCCTTCTACTTCCGACGCTTCGGGTTGCCGGGCCTGCATTTGCGGGAGGTGCGCCACCAGCCAGGCCGTCAAATCGTCGATGACCTTCTCGCGGTCCAGGTCGTTGAGCGTTTCGTGAAAGTGACCGGGATAGAGCCGCAGGGTCTTGTCCTGCGAGCCGACATTGCCGTGAAACTGCTCGCTCGCCCATGGCGCGGTGAGCCGGTCCGCCGTGCCGTGGAAGAGGTAGATCGGCAGATGCAGGGCGCCGGCATTGGCGTGGATGCGCGCCATGGCGTCGAGCAACTCGGCGGCCGTGCGCGCCGGTGTGCCGCGGTACGCGTTGAGCGGATCCTTTTTCGCGGCATCGACGACGGCCTTGTCGCGGGCGATGGCTGTCGGATCGATCTTGAAGA
This sequence comes from Pandoraea anhela, assembly GCF_902459655.1. Lineage (GTDB taxonomy): Bacteria > Pseudomonadota > Gammaproteobacteria > Burkholderiales > Burkholderiaceae > Pandoraea > Pandoraea anhela. The sequence goes on along the minus strand of NZ_CABPSB010000007.1, from coordinate 1,054 downwards.
CCGGTACCTTCGGCAACCAGCGCGACACCCAGCGTCCGGCCGTGACCATCCAGGGCGCGACGGGTTCGCCCGGCGCGAGCGCCGGGCTGCTCAGCATCAGTCCGCTGACATTGGCCGGCGCGCGCGTGATCGTATAGAGCGCGGCGATGGCGCCGCCCATGCTGTGACCGAGCAGGAACAGCGGTGTCGGGCCGAACGTGGTGCGCACGTGCGTGAGGAAGATCTCGGTGTCGTTCAGATACTCGTCGAACCGATCGACGTAGACGCGCGCGCCTTCCGAGCGGCCGTGCCCACGCAAATCGTAGGCGACGGTCGCAATACCCTGCTGCGCGAAGTGCTCGGCCAGACGTGCGTACCGTCCACCATGTTCGCCCATGCCATGCACGATGGCGACCACGGCACGAAGCGGGGTGCGTTCGACACCTTCGGCACCCTTGCTGTCCTCGGTGCCCACGATGCCCACGATGCCCTCGGTGCGGGCGTTTTCCGGTTGCCAGGTATGGACGTGGAGCGTCAACCCGTCGCTGGCTTGCAGGCGCGATTCCGAATGCGTTGTCATGTCTCCTCCTGGCGCAATGCCCGGGTGGCCGTCATACGCACGACGGCGCTGCGATTTTGCGATTTGTCGGTGAAACCGTTGGTGTATTTGTTGGTGCGCCATTCGATCATAGCCGTCAGCGCGCTGGTGCGATTTCTCTAGAGGAAACGCACCACGAGGAAACTGGCTGTGATGGGCGATTTGCATAAAAATAGCACGATCGTTCGGGGTGAGGATGCGGCGCTCAGGCGCGTCCCGTCAGGCACCGACACCGAGTTTCACGAGATCGCGCATGCGTGGAAAAATCAGAGCGTCTCATGGATTTTTGCCACAAATTGCCTCAAATATGCAATAAATACGTCATAAGCCGAGTGGTTATAATGGCAGCGGATTGACGTAAACGTAACTTTGGAGCGAGTTCATGAAGATCCTGGTACCGGTCAAACGGGTAGTGGATTACAACGTAAAAGTTCGTGTGAAGAGCGACGGCACGGGCGTCGACATCGCGAACGTGAA
>NZ_CABPSB010000006.1 GCF_902459655.1 Pandoraea anhela | reverse complement strand
CGGTCGTCCATTGGAAATCCGCTTGGCGAAGATTGCCGGTGCCCTGACGGAGTGACTTTAAGTTGGAACGTAGTCAGAGTGCCGGCGATCTTCGCTGCCCGGAAGCGAAGAAGAGTGAGAGAGTTGTTGGCGGGTGTGGTGTTTGAGGGAGGCGTGAGCCCCGTGTAAATCAAATCAGTCGTTCCCTCGGAATGTTTCACGTGAAACACCCACCGAGACTGCCATCGGTCGTCCATTGGAAATCCGCTTGGCGAAGATTGCCGGTGCCCTGACGGAGTGACTTTAAGTTGGAACGTAGTCAGGGTGCCGGCGATCTTCGCTGCCCGGAAGCGAAGGGGAGTGAGAGAGTCGTTGGCGGGTGTGGTGTTTGAGGGAAGCGTGATGCCACCGGTGTAAATCAAATCAGTCGTTCCCTCGAAATGTTTCACGTGAAACACCCACCGAAACTGTCGTCGGCCGTCCTTTGGAAATTCGCTTGGCGAAGATTGCTGGTGCCCTGACGGAGTGACTTTAAGTTGGAACGTAGTCAGGGTGCCGGCGATCTTCGCTGCCCGGAAGCGAAGAAGCGTGGGAGAGTCGTTGGCGGGTGTGGTGTTTGAGTGAGGCATGAGGCCAACACCGCGTAGATCAAGTCAGTCGTCCCGATAGACGTTTCACGTGAAACAGTCCTCAAAACCGTCGCTTTCCACGCACGTTCCACGTGAAACAACGGTGCGGTTACAAATGATGCATCGCAATACCGCTATAATTCCGCAATTACCGAATCCAGAGAGTTTGCCGCCAGCGGCAATATTGCGATGCTTTATCCGACCGAGTTTGATGTGATCGTGGTGGGTGGCGGCCATGCCGGCACCGAGGCTGCGCTCGCCTCGGCCCGCATGGGCTGTAAGACACTGCTGCTCACCCACAATATCGAGACGCTCGGCCAGATGAGCTGCAACCCCTCCATCGGGGGCATCGGCAAAGGCCATCTCGTCAAAGAAGTCGATGCACTCGGCGGCGCCATGGCGGCCGCCACAGATGAAGGCGGTATCCAGTTTCGTATACTGAATTCCTCCAAAGGCCCCGCCGTTCGTGCGACCCGCGCACAGGCCGATCGCCTGCTGTACAAGCAAGCCATTCGCCATCGACTCGAGAATCAACCGAATTTATGGTTGTTCCAACAAGCCGTTGAAGATCTTATCGTCGAGGGCGAACGCGTCGTCGGCGCCATCACGCAGGTCGGGCTGCGCTTCCGCGCCCGCGCTGTGGTGCTGACCGCCGGAACATTCCTCGACGGCAAGATCCACGTTGGGCTGAACAATTACGTTGGCGGTCGTGCCGGTGATCCGGCCGCCATCACGCTATCGGCTCGGCTCAAAGAATTGAAGCTGCCGCAAGGACGACTGAAAACCGGTACCCCGCCGCGTATCGACGGCCGCTCCATCGATTTCTCCGTGCTCGAAGCCCAGCCCGGCGATCTCGATCCCGTGCCCGTTTTCTCGTTCCTCGGCCGCCCGGAACAACATCCGCGCCAAGTGCCGTGCTGGGTCACGCACACCAACGAACGGACCCACGACATTATTCGTGGTGGCCTCGACCGATCGCCGATGTACACCGGCGTCATCGAAGGCGTCGGGCCACGCTATTGCCCGTCGATCGAAGACAAGATTCATCGCTTCGCCGACAAGACCTCGCACCAAATCTACCTGGAACCCGAAGGTCTGACCACCAACGAGTTCTACCCGAACGGCATCTCCACCAGCCTGCCTTTCGACGTGCAGCTGGAACTCGTTCGCTCGATGAAGGGCATGGAGAACGCGTATATTCTGCGTCCCGGCTACGCCATCGAATACGACTACTTCGATCCGCGCGGCCTGCGCAGCTCGCTTGAAACCCGGGTCATCTCCGGGCTGTTCTTTGCCGGGCAGATCAACGGGACGACCGGCTACGAAGAAGCCGCCGCCCAAGGCCTGCTCGCCGGTATCAATGCGGCCCTGCAAGTGCAGGGCCGTGAGGCCTGGTGCCCGCGCCGCGATCAGGCTTACCTCGGCGTGCTCGTCGACGATCTCATTACCCGTGGCGTGTCCGAACCGTATCGCATGTTCACCAGCCGGGCGGAATATCGCCTGTCGCTGCGTGAGGACAATGCCGATATGCGGTTGACGGAAGTGGGGCGGCAGCTCGGCGTCGTCGACGACGTTCGTTGGGAAGCGTTTTGCCGCAAACGCGACGCTGTTTCACGTGAAACAGAACGTCTCAAATCGACATGGGTGAATCCGAAAACCTTCCCGGCGGAAGATTCGGTGCCGCTGCTCGGCAAGGCCATCGATCACGAATACTCGCTGGCCGATCTGCTGCGTCGTCCTGAAGTCGGGTACGACGCGCTGATGGCAGTGCAGGGCGGTCGTCTGGCTCCGCAGGCGGCATTGTCCGACGATCCGCTGCAAGCGAGCCTGATTCGCGAACAGATCGAGATCGCTGTGAAGTACCAGGGCTACATCGACCGTCAGGCCGATGAAATCGTGCGCAAGGAAGCCAACGAGAACACCGTGTTACCCCCGACGATCGACTACAACGATGTGCGTGGCTTGTCGATCGAGGTGCGTCAGAAACTCAACGCGCAGCGTCCGGAAACACTGGGTCAGGCTTCCCGGATCTCCGGGGTAACGCCTGCCGCGATTTCGTTGCTGATGATCCATCTGAAAAAGGGGCTCGGTCGCCGTCGTGCGCCGGAGCAAGCGAATGCCGATGCCAATGTTGCCACCGACGGCGACACTGGCGGCAAGCACGCTGCCTGACGCGGAGACCTCATGACTGCTCCGCGTCATGCCGCGCAAGGCGGCAACGAACTGGCTACGCTGCTGGCCGACGGCATCGAGCGACTCGGCTTGTCGATCGAGCCAGCACAGCAGGCACGTCTGCTCGACTACCAGAGGTTGCTCACGAAGTGGAACGCTTCGTTGCAGATGACCTCGATCCGTGACCCGCAACAGATGGTCATCAAGCATCTTCTCGATTCGCTCTCGATTCTGCCGCGTCTGGATCGCGAGCCGATTTCACGTGTGCTCGATGTCGGCTCCGGCGGTGGGTTGCCAGGTGTCGTGCTTGCGATCGTGCGTCCGGACTGGCAGGTGACGGTCAACGACATCGTGCATAAAAAAACCGCTTTTCTCACACAGGCCCGCGCAACATTCAGGCTCACCAATCTTACGGTCGTGACCGGCCGCGTCGAATCGCTCGTCGTCGGCAAGGAAGTGCCTGCGCCGTTCGACGCCATCGTGTCGCGTGCGTTTGCCGAACTGTCTGATTTCGTCACGCTCGCCCGCAACTTGCTGGCGCCCGAAGGCAGCTTTTGGGCAATGAAAGGTGTGGCCGCCGAGCGCGAGTTAGCATTGCCCGAGGGCTGCGAACTCGTCGAACGTCTGGCGCTGGATGTGCCATTTCTCGACGCCGAGCGTCATCTGCTCCGCGTAAAGGTAACGGGATGACTCGAATGACTCGTTGGACCGGCGCAGTGATGGTCGGATTGTCGGTGGTGGCAGCGGTGGCGTGGGCGCAATCCGGTCAGGAATCGCTGACCACACGCGTGCGCCCCGTACCGAACATCGATAAGTCGCGCTATGTCGGCACATGGTACGAAATAGCACGCTATCCGAATTTCTTCGAGCGAAAATGTGTGTCGGACGTGACGGCGGAATACGTTGCGCGATCCGACGGCAAGATCGAGGTAACGAACAAGTGCCGCAAGGAAGACGGTGCATGGGCGAGCGCCTCCGGAGTGGCGCGTACCGACGGGCAGGGCACCGGCACGGCACGTTTCAAGGTAACGTTCGCGCCGGACTGGCTGCGCTGGATTCCCTGGCTTTGGGCGAACTACTGGGTTATCGTGCTCGACGGTGACTATCAGTATGCCGCCATTGGCGAACCGAGCCGCGAGTATCTCTGGATTCTTTCGCGCACGCCGAAGATCGACGACGACACGCTGAATCAAATGCGTGCCCAGTTGCGCAAGCAAGGATACGACACCGACAAGCTGGTGTTGACGCCGCAAAAGGCCGCGCCCTGAGCACTCCGCGCCGGCGTCTCCAGCATCGGACGACACGCGGCATCGGGCAATAACTGAGCTTTGCTCAGGTAATCGAATCAGCGGGATGCTTGCGAAGCGGGCAGACGGACACTTCGCTTTTCGCCGGTGGCATCCCGGCATCATCTGCATCAATCGCATCAACACGGCAGCAATCGGAGGACTACATCGGCATGGCGAAAATTTTCTGCGTGGCCAATCAGAAGGGCGGCGTCGGCAAGACGACCACCACGGTGAACCTCGCTGCCGGACTGGCGTCGCACGGGCAGCGTGTCTTGTTGGTCGACCTCGATCCGCAGGGCAACGCGACGATGGGCAGCGGTATCGATAAGGCCGCGCTCGAGACGAGCGTGTACGAAGTGCTGGTCGACGGCATCGATGTGAAGACGAGCGCACAGCACTCCGAGTCGGGAAGTTACGACGTGCTGCCGGCAAACCGGGAACTGGCGGGCGCCGACGTGGAGCTCGTCTCGCTGGAAAATCGCGACACGCGTCTGAAGCAGGCGCTGGAGAAGGTCGACGGCGATTACGATTTCGTCCTCATCGATTGCCCCCCGACACTCTCGCTGCTCACCCTCAATGGCCTGTGCGCCGCGCATGGGGTGATCATTCCGATGCAGTGCGAGTACTTCGCGCTCGAAGGGTTGTCCGATCTCGTCAATACGATCAAACAGGTGCACGCGAATCTGAACCGCGACCTGAAGGTGATCGGCTTGCTGCGCGTCATGTTCGATCCGCGCATCACGTTGCAGCAGCAAGTGTCCGAGCAGCTCAAGTCGCACTTCGGCGACAAGGTTTTCAACGCGATCATTCCGCGCAATGTGCGACTCGCCGAAGCGCCGAGCTACGGCATGCCGGGCGTCGTCTTCGATCCCGCTTCACGCGGTGCGAAGGCGTATCTGGACTTCGGCGCGGAAATGATCGCGCGCATTCAAACTATGTAAGGCGCATTCGCGCAGGAACGCATTGTCATGGCGACCAAGACCAACGCACTGAAAAAAAAGGGCCTGGGCCGCGGCCTCGAAGCGCTGCTGGGCGCGCACGCCGATAACCATAACGGCGCGGCGCAGGCGAGTGCCGAAGGCGCACCTTCGGTGATGGCGCTCGAACGCCTTCAGGCAGGCAAGTACCAACCGCGAACGCGTATGGACGAAGGCGCGTTGCAGGAGCTCGCCGCGAGTATTCGCGCGCAAGGGCTGATGCAACCGATTCTGGTGCGTCGCGTCGATGGTGAGAAGTACGAAATTATTGCGGGCGAGCGACGTTTTCGCGCAGCCCGCATCGCGGGACTGACCGAGGTGCCCGTGCTCGTGCGCGAGGTGCCCGATGAAGCCGCCGCCGCAATGGCGCTTATCGAAAACATTCAGCGCGAAGATCTGAATCCGTTGGAAGAAGCGCAGGGCATTCAGCGCCTGCTCGGCGAATTCAACTACACGCACGAACAGGCCGCCGAGTCGCTCGGACGTTCGCGCAGCGCGGTGTCGAACCTGCTGCGTCTGCTCAATCTCGCTCATCCCGTGCAGACGATGTTGCTCGCCGGCGATCTCGACATGGGACATGCCCGTGCATTGCTCTCCGTCGACGCCGCTACGCAGATCACGCTGGCGAATCAGGTGGTGAACAAGCGCTTGTCGGTGCGCGACACCGAGCGCATCGTGAATGCATCGCTCAAGCCGCAAGGCGACGGCATTCGTCGTCGTTCGGCGGAAGAGGGCGGACGCGATGTCACGCGCCTCGAAGAAGAGTTGTCGGATCTGCTCGCGTCCAACGTCAAGATCAAGGTCGGCCGCAAAGGCGCCGGGCAACTGACGATCGAATTCGGCAGCCTCGATGCGCTCGACGGTATTCTCGCGCGCATTCGCGCAGAGTAATTTCGGTATCCTGATTCATTCTCCGTGAGCGACACGAACGATCCGGCAGACGCGGCACGCACGGAAAAGGTGACGGCCTCGACAACGTCCACAACCTCGATAGTGTCCCGCGTTGCACGTGCTTTACGTGCGACGTACGAGCGGGTGCGTGACGATCGGGTACTGCTCATTCTGCTCGCGGGTTTCGTCTTCCTCCAGATCGCGAAGCCCGCGAGCGTTGGCGAGTTGTTCGCGCGCATCGATCGTCAAACGATCCTGACGCTCGCCGGATTGCTGATGCTCACCCGCGCGATCGATCAGAGTGGCTTTCTCGACTGGCTCGCACAACGCTTGCTGCGTGCGTTTCGTACCGAGCGGCGGCTCGCGTTGCTGATGGTGACGTTCGCCGCGGCACTCTCCACGTTGCTCACCAACGATGTTGCGCTCTTTGCCGTCGTGCCGCTTGCGCAGTCGCTCGCGCGCATCGCACCGGTTCGCATCGAGCGACTGATCATCTTTCTCGCGCTGGCCGTCAATGCCGGCTCCAGTCTCACGCCGCTGGGCAATCCGCAAAACCTCTTCCTCTGGCAAAGCAGCGGCATGGGCTTCGGTGCGTACGTCCTCATGATGACGCCGATCACACTCGCGCTCATGGCGCTGTTGCTCGCAATATGCGCGTTCGCGTTCGATTCGCGCGCGCTGCATTTCCAGCGACAGGGGCCGCGCCACGACGTGCGCTGGCCGTTGTTGTGGATCGCACTGGCGTTGTTCGCCGCTTTCGTCACGCTCGCGGACCACGGCTTCGCCGCATGGGCATGTGCGGGTGTCGCGGCGGTGCTGCTCGTTGCGCGGCGCAATGCGGTGCTCGGCATCGACTGGTTGCTGCTGGCGATCTTCGTGCTGATGTTCGTGGTGCTGCGCGGCGTCGCCGGTTTGCCGGACGTGCGCGCGGCGCTGGGACATCTGGATTTCTCCAGCCCGGTCATGGCCTACGGCGTGGCGGCCGTGTTGTCACAATTCATCAGTAACGTTCCGGCAGCGATCCTGCTCGCCGAGTACACGCAGAACTGGCCGGCGCTGGCCCACGGCGTGGCCGTCGGGGGCTTCGGATTCGCGGTGGGATCGCTGGCGAACCTGATCGCATTGCGCATGGCGAAATCGGAAAAGATCTGGCGGCACTTCCATTATCTTTCCGTTCCGTTTTATCTGATGGCACTGCTAATTGGGTTCGTGGCTCTGAAATGGGTTTGATCGCGCGCAGAACGTAGGTCAGTTGCGGGGATTGTGCGGCGTTTGCGCGTCATGTCGCGCTGCACCATGAGGAAAATCGCGCTCCGTGAGAGTTGGCGCCAAATCGAAGCATGCACTGTGCAGTTTCGGCGAATTTGTTGCGCGTTTAGATTGACTGGCCTTCGTAATTTCCCGTAAAATCTCGCGGGTTTAACTGCTTGAAGAGCCCATTCGTTTGCACGAGTCGGGTGGGGAGGCAACGAGATGACCGATAAAACACGGTCGAACTTGGAACCGAAACCGCAAGCGCCGGCACATGCAACACCAGAGGTTTGGGACGACGAGCAGCAGCCAGAAATCATCGTTCCGCTCACGCGTGCGCAGGCCGAGCGCCTGTTCGGTCCCGATGTGGGGCGCGCATCCCGTGTGACTCCATTCAGGGTGGTGGGAGCCCAGGTGCTGTTGTCGCTGATTGCGGCACTGGCCTGGTGGATACTCTCGGCATCGCCAGGAAACGCGGCGTTGTCAGCATGGCTGGGTGGAACGATAGGTTGGATCCCGGGCGCGTTGTTTGCGCTGCGGCTAAGAATTTCAGGTGATCGTCTCTCCGTTGGCGCTTTAGTGACGGGGGAGGCGATCAAGGTGGCAACGACGATTGCGTTATTGGTGGCGGTGGCGTTCGCTTTTCCCGGGGTTCACTGGGTCGCGCTGCTGGTCACTTTCGTGCTTACGCTCAAGGTCTATTGGCTTGCGATGGCACTGAAGTAGCGGTGGAAATACCGCTCACGCGTCGACACGCTACCGTGTGCGGATTTTCATAATTGGGTGTTTGATCGCTATGTCAGTAGAAGCCGGCCACGCTCCGAACCCGTCGGAGTACATTTCGCACCACCTGCAAAACCTCGCGAGCTCGACTCAGACTAGCATCGTCGATTTCTCGATCATCAACTGGGACACGATGTTCTGGTCGATCGCGATGGGCGTTCTGGGCTGCTTCGTGCTGTGGATGGCTGCGCGCAAAGCCACGGCTGGCGTTCCGGGCCGTTTCCAGGCTGCGGTCGAAATGCTCGTGGAAATGGTCGAAGACCAATCGAAGAGCATCGTGCATGGCAATCGTACCTTCATTGCACCGCTCGCGCTGACCGTGTTCGTCTGGGTCACGCTCATGAACTCGCTGGACTTGCTGCCGGTCGATCTGCCGTCGAAGGTGATCGAGTGGGTGGGTCTGGGTTCCATCATCACGCATCACCGCATCGTGCCGACGGCCGACCTGAACGGCACGCTCGGTATCTCCGTCGGTGTGCTCATCCTGATGCTGTTCTACAGCTTCAAGATCAAGGGCGCAGGCGGCTTCATGCATGAGCTGTTCACCGCGCCGTTCGGCAACCACTTCCTCCTGTGGATTCCGAACCTGCTGCTCAACATCATCGAATTCTGTGCCAAGACCGTGTCGCTCGGTATGCGACTGTTCGGCAATATGTACGCCGGCGAACTGGTGTTCCTGCTGATCGCTCTGCTGGGCGGTATCTGGAGCTTTGGCGCGGATGCGTCGGTGCTGGGTTTTGTCGGTCACGTCATTGCCGGCACCGCATGGGCGATTTTCCACATCCTGATCGTGTTGCTCCAGGCGTTCATCATGATGATGCTGACGCTGGTGTATATCGGCCAGGCGCACGACCATCACTGATCGGTCGTTGCGGAAGTTACGTTTTTCGGTTTTTCCAGTTTTTCAAATTCAAAGTTTCAAGTCTCTAACCAAAAGGAGTAATCATGCAAGCTTTCATCGCCAACATCCAGGGTCTGACCGCCATTGCTATCGGCATCATCATCGGTCTGGGTGCTATCGGCGCCTGTCTGGGTATCGCGTTGATGGGTGGTAAGTACATCGAAGCGTGCGCCCGTCAGCCCGAGCTGATGAACCCGCTGCAAACGAAGATGTTCCTGCTGGCCGGCCTGATCGACGCTGCATTCCTGATCGGTGTGGGCGTTGCCATGCTGTTCGCCTTCGCGAACCCGCTGCTGTCGCGCCTCGCTTAAGTTTCTTTCGGCCGGTCGCGCTTTGACCCGCGCGGCCAACTGGACATGAACGGCGCGCCCAAGCCAGCAGGCACAATGGGGCGCGCTGTTTTGCCAATCGACTCGCATCACCGAAAGGAAACACCGTGAACATAAACGCAACTCTGTTCGCGCAAACCGTCGTGTTTCTGATCCTGGCATGGTTCACGATGAAGTTCGTGTGGCCGCCGCTGATCAAGGCTATCGACGAACGCGCGAAGAAAATCGCTGACGGTCTGGCTGCCGCCGATAAGGGCAAGGCTGAACTCGAGGCCGCCAACAAGCGCTCCACGCAAGCGCTCGCGGACGCCCGCGACGAAGGCGCGAAGCGTATCGCCGACGCTGAGAAGCGTGCGCTGGCAGTGGCTGACGAGATCAAGGCGCAGGCGCAAGCTGAAGCCGCTCGCATCATCGCCAACGCCAAGGCCGAAGCCGAGAATCAGGCCGTCAAGGTCCGTGAGACGCTGCGCGAAGAAGTTGCCGGTCTGGCCGTCAAGGGCGCCGAGCAGATCCTGAAGCGTGAAGTTGACGCCAAGGCCCACGCCGACCTGCTGAACCAACTCAAGGCAGAGCTCTGATCATGGCCGAACTCGCAACCATCGCTCGTCCGTATGCCGAAGCGTTGTTCCGCGTGGCCAAGTCCGGCGATCTGAATCGCTGGTCGCAGCTCGTGCGCGAACTGGCGCAAGTGGCAGCGCTGCCCGAAGTGGCCAATCTGGCCGACGATCCGAAGGTCTCGCCGGCGCAAGTCGTCGATGTGCTGACCGCCGCCGTGAAATCGACCGACGCCGAAGTGCGCAACTTCGTCGCCGCTGTGGTCGAGAACGGCCGTCTGGCTGCCATGCCGGAAGTCGCCGAACAGTTCGAAGCGTTGAAGAACGCTGCTGCCGGCTCGGCAGACGCCACGATCGAAAGCGCCTTCCCGCTCGAAGGCGAGCAATTGACCTCGCTGGTCAAGGGCCTCGAGCACAAGTTCGGCTGCAAGCTCAACCCGAGCGTGACGGTAGACCCGTCGCTCATCGGCGGCGTGCGTGTGGTGGTTGGCGACGAGGTGCTGGACACTTCGGTGCGCGCCCGCCTGGCGGCTATGCGGACGTCGCTGACGGCCTGAGGCCGGCGCGAGACGCCTGCGACGGCAAGAATTGAATATCAGGAGCACATATGCAACTCAATCCCTCTGAAATCAGCGAACTGATCAAGAGCCGGATTCAAGGTCTCGATAGCGGCGCCGAAGTCCGTAACGAAGGCACCGTGATCTCGGTGACTGACGGCATCTGCCGCATCCACGGTCTGTCGGACGTGATGCAGGGCGAAATGCTGGAATTCCCGGGCAACACGTTCGGTCTGGCACTGAACCTCGAACGCGACTCCGTCGGCGCCGTGATTCTGGGCGAGTACGAGCACATCTCGGAAGGCGACACCGTCAAGTGCACGGGCCGCATTCTGGAAGTGCCGGTCGGCCCGGAACTGAAAGGCCGCGTCGTTGACGCGCTGGGCCAGCCGATCGACGGCAAGGGTCCGATCAACGCGAAGGAAACCGACGCCATCGAAAAGATCGCGCCGGGCGTGATTTGGCGTAAGTCGGTGTCGCAGCCGCTGCAAACCGGTACGAAGGCTATCGACGCGATGGTGCCGATCGGCCGCGGCCAGCGTGAGCTGATCATCGGCGACCGTCAGACGGGTAAGACCGCTGTCGCCATCGACACGATCATCTCGCAAAAGGGCAAGGGCGTGACCTGCGTCTACGTCGCGATCGGCCAGAAGGCTTCGTCGATCATGAACGTGGTGCGCAAGCTCGAAGAGCACGGCGCGATGGAATACACGATCATCGTGACCGCCACCGCTTCGGATTCGGCCGCCATGCAGTTCATCGCACCGTACTCCGGTTGCACGATGGGCGAATACTTCCGCGATCGCGGCGAAGACGCGCTGATCATTTACGACGACTTGACCAAGCAAGCCTGGGCCTATCGTCAGATCTCGCTGCTGCTGCGCCGCCCGCCGGGCCGTGAAGCTTACCCGGGTGACGTGTTCTATCTGCACTCGCGTCTGCTCGAGCGCGCCGCTCGCGTCTCGGAAGAGTATGTCGAGAAGTTCACCAACGGCGCCGTCAAGGGCCAGAGCGGTTCGCTGACGGCACTGCCGATCATTGAAACGCAAGCCGGTGACGTGACCGCATTCGTGCCGACGAACGTGATCTCGATTACCGACGGCCAGATCTTCCTGGAAACCGACCTGTTCAACGCAGGCATCCGTCCGGCAATCAACGCCGGTATCTCGGTGTCGCGTGTGGGTGGTGCAGCGCAGACGAAGGTCATCAAGAAGCTGTCGGGCGGTATCCGTACCGACCTCGCACAGTATCGTGAGCTGGCTGCGTTCGCGCAGTTCGCCTCGGACCTGGACGAAGCTACCCGCAAGCAGCTCGAGCGCGGTCGCCGCGTGACGGAACTGCTCAAGCAGCCGCAATTCGCGCCGCTGCAAGTGTGGGAACTGGCCGTGTCGCTGTTCGCCGCCAACAACGGTTATCTGGACGACCTCGAAATCGCTCAGGTGCTGCCGTTCGAAAAGGGTCTGCGCGAAGTTCTGAAGACCAGCCACGGCGCGCTCATCGGCCGTATCGAAGAGACCAAAGATCTCTCGAAGGACGACGAAGCCGCCCTGCACGCTGCGATCAAGGACTTCAAGAAGACCGGCGCTTACTAATCCGGTTGAATCGGTAACTATTCAACGGACCCGGGAAGGCGCGATGTTCAGGCAACAGCGAACGTCGCGCCGAGACAAGGAGTAAGCAATGGCTGGAATGAAGGAAATTCGCGGCAAGATCAAGAGCGTGCAAAACACGCGCAAGATCACCAAGGCCATGGAAATGGTGGCCGCGTCGAAGATGCGCAAGGCGCAGGAACGCATGCGTCATGCCCGGCCGTACGCTGACAAGGTGCGCCAGATCGCTGCGCATATGGGCCAGGCGAATCCGGAATACCACCACCCGTTCATGGTGAAGCATGCCGACGCGAAAGCGGCCGGCATCATCGTGGTGACGACGGACAAGGGTCTGTGCGGCGGCTTGAACACCAACGTGCTGCGTGCCGTGGTGACCAAGCTCAAGGAAATCGAAGCGCAGGGCCTGAAGATCGAGGCCACCGCTATCGGCGGCAAAGGCTTCGGCTTCCTGAACCGCATCGGCGCGAAGGTGGTTTCGCACGTTGTGCAACTGGGCGACACCCCGCACCTGGACAAGCTGATCGGTGCAGTGAAGCTGCAACTCGACGCGTACGCCGAAGGCAAGCTGGACGCCGTGTACCTGGCATACAACCGCTTCGTCAACACGATGAAGCAGGAAGCCGTGGTCGAGCAACTGCTGCCGCTGCCCGAGAAGCTCGAAGGCCAATCGGAAGAAGCGAGCGCGGTGCCGGCACAGCATTCGTGGGACTACATCTACGAACCGGATGCGAAGACGGTCGTCGATGCCCTGCTGGTGCGCTACGTCGAAGCTGTCGTGTATCAGGCAGTCGCAGAGAACATGGCGTCGGAACAGTCCGCCCGCATGGTGGCCATGAAGGCCGCGTCGGACAACGCGAAGACCGTGATCGGTGAATTGCAGATGGTCTACAACAAGGGCCGTCAAGCAGCGATTACGAAGGAACTGTCCGAAATCGTGGGTGGCGCCGCCGCAGTGTAAGCGGTGGCACGGGCCGATGCGCCGTAAGGCGAAATGAATTTGAGTATCTAAAGGAAAAGCGATGAGTACTGCTTTGATTGAAGGCAAGATCGTACAGTGCATCGGCGCCGTTATCGACGTGGAGTTCCCGCGCGACAGCATGCCGAAGATCTACGACGCGCTCACCATGGAAGGTTCGGAACTGACGCTCGAAGTCCAGCAACAGCTGGGCGACGGCGTGGTCCGTACCATCTGTCTGGGTTCCTCCGAAGGCCTGCGCCGCGGTATGACGGTGCAAAACTCGGGTCTGCCGATCACGGTGCCGGTCGGTAAGCCGACGCTGGGCCGCATCATGGACGTGCTGGGCCGTCCGATCGACGAGGCCGGTCCGATCGCCAAGGATCACACCCGTTCGATTCACCAGAAGGCGCCGGCATTTGACGAACTGTCGCCGTCGACGGAACTGCTCGAAACCGGCATCAAGGTTATCGATCTGATCTGCCCGTTCGCCAAGGGCGGCAAGGTGGGTCTGTTCGGTGGCGCCGGTGTGGGCAAGACCGTGAACATGATGGAACTCATCAATAACATCGCCAAGGAACACGGCGGTTATTCGGTGTTTGCCGGTGTGGGCGAGCGTACCCGTGAAGGGAACGACTTCTACCACGAAATGAAGGACTCGAACGTTCTGGACAAGGTCGCGCTGGTGTACGGCCAGATGAACGAGCCGCCGGGCAACCGTCTGCGCGTTGCGCTGACCGGTCTGACGATGGCCGAGCACTTCCGTGACGAAGGTCGCGACGTGCTGTTCTTCGTGGACAACATCTACCGTTTCACGCTGGCCGGTACCGAAGTGTCGGCACTGCTCGGCCGTATGCCGTCGGCCGTGGGCTATCAGCCGACGCTGGCTGAAGAAATGGGTAAGCTGCAAGAGCGTATTACGTCGACCAAGACCGGCTCGATCACGTCGGTGCAAGCCGTGTACGTGCCTGCCGATGACTTGACCGACCCGTCGCCGGCTACCACCTTCGGCCACTTGGACGCCACCGTCGTGCTCTCGCGTGACATCGCCTCGCTGGGTATCTACCCGGCAGTCGATCCGCTCGACTCGACCTCGCGTCAGATCGACCCGAACGTGATTGGCGAAGAGCACTACACGGTGACCCGTCGCGTGCAATCGACGCTTCAGCGTTACAAGGAACTGCGCGACATTATCGCGATTCTGGGTATGGACGAACTGTCGCCGGACGACAAGCTCGCCGTGGCCCGCGCGCGTAAGATCCAGCGTTTCCTGTCGCAGCCGTTCCACGTGGCGGAAGTGTTCACGGGCTCGCCGGGCAAGTACGTTCCGCTCAAGGAAACGATCCGCGGCTTCAAGATGATCGTCGACGGTGAGTGCGACCACCTGCCGGAGCAGGCGTTCTACATGGTTGGCACGATCGACGAAGCGTTCGAAAAAGCCAAGAAGATGCAGTAAACGGTTGAGTGCCGGACGAGGGGGGCGTTTCGCGAGAGACGTCGCCGCAGTCCGGCAGGTGACTGTTGCGGGGCGGGGTAGCGAAGCGAGGGCGGTAACGCCCGGACTGGCGCGCCTGCCGCTTCATCACACTCAACGGGAGCGATTATGGCAACCATTCACGTAGACGTCGTCAGCGCGGAAGAGGAAATCTTCTCGGGTGAGGCGCGCTTTGTGGCGCTGCCCGGCGAAGCCGGCGAGCTGGGTATTCTGCCCGGCCACACGCCGCTGATCACGCGTATCAAGCCGGGTGCGGTGCGTATCGAGGACGAAGCAGGCAACGAAGAGTTCGTCTTCGTGGCAGGCGGCATTCTCGAAGTGCAACCGAACACGGTGACCGTGCTCGCCGACACCGCCATCCGCGGTAAGGATCTGGACGAAGCGAAGGCCAATGAAGCCAAGCGTCGTGCGGAAGAAGCGCTGTCGAACAAGGAATCGAACATCGAGTACGCAACCGCCCAGGCCGAACTGGCCGAAGCGATGGCACAACTCGCTGCAATTTCGAAGCTGCGCTCGAAGCGGTAAATCTCGACGCGGTACGGCTCACGCGCCGTGCCATGTCAGTCGATTCGTGGCGGCGCGCGTTGACGAAACGCGCCTCGTGACGAAGCGGCACCAAAAGCCCCGGACATGCGAATGTCCGGGGCTTTTGTTTTTTGCATCCCGGCATCCCAACATCACGCGCCCGCGTCTCCCGCATCAGGGCCATCCCCACTCGAAAGGTGACTCAAATTACGTTAACGTAAACGTCAACCCAGCGTGACGCGCTATGGTGATGAAGAGAAGCGATCCGTCGTTTGCGCCAGCGACAGGGGAGCCCTTCGTCAGCGAGACGTAATCCCCGTGGGCGAGTATTGGGCGAACCTCCGCGCATAACGTATCGACAGTGCCGGACGTGCCACTAGCGCCAACGGCGTACGGCGTTCAAGGCCACGAACGCGAAACCGCCTGCCGCGTCGACGCCACAAAGCGTCATCGGAAGGGGGCCGTCACCGTCACGCGACAGCATTCACCACTTCAGCATTGCTTCAGGAGACAAAAGCATGGAAAGCCGGGAAGGTGCGGGCGTTGTACCTCGTAATGGACTGTCGTACGTGAAGGGTGACACCACCGTGCCGCTTTCGACGTTGACGGTATTCGGGCTGCTCGCCGAGACGGTGGCGAAGTTTCCCGAACGCCAGGCAGTCGTGTTTCGCGAGCAGGGCGTGGACTGGACGTGGCGAGAGTTCATCGCACACGTCGATACGTTTGCCGCCGGCCTGATCGCACTCGGATTGAAGAAAGGCGACCGCGTGGGGATTTGGTCGCCCAATCGCGTGGAATGGCTGGTCACGCAATTCGCAACGGCCCGCGCCGGGTTGATTCTCGTAAACATCAACCCCGCTTACCGGATGGCCGAGCTGGAGTACGCGCTCAACAAGGTCGGCTGCAAGGCGCTCGTCGCCGCCGAGTCGTTCAAGACCTCGCGCTATCTCGACATGCTGAACACGCTCGCACCTGAACTCGCGACGTGCGCGCCGGGCCAGTTGCAGGCGGCGAAATTCCCGACGCTGCGCACCATCATTCGCATGGGGGAGCAGAGCACGCCGGGCATGATGAACTACAGTGACGTGGTGACGCTCGGCGCCGACGCCGACCTGGACGAACTGCATCGAATCTCCGATGGGCTCGACTGCTTCGATCCGATCAACATCCAGTTCACGAGCGGCACGACCGGCAACCCCAAGGGGGCGACGCTCACGCACCACAACATCGTCAATAACGGTCGCTACATCGCGATGGCGATGCGCTTCTCGGAGCACGACAGCCTGTGCATTCCGGTGCCGTTCTACCACTGCTTCGGCATGGTGCTGGCCGTGCTCGCCTGCGTATCGACCGGCGCGACGATGGTCTTCCCCGGCGAGGCGTTCGACCCGAAGGCCACGATGGCCGCCGTCTCCGAGGAGCGCTGCACGGCGCTGCACGGCGTGCCGACGATGTTCATCGCGCAGCTCGACCATCCGGACTTCGGCAACTATCACTTCGACTCGCTGCGCACAGGCATCATGGCCGGCTCGCCTTGCCCCATCGAAACGATGAAACGCGTGATCGACCAGATGCACATGAGCGAAGTGACGATCGCATACGGCATGACGGAAACGAGTCCTGTCTCCTTCCAGACCACCACGACCGACCCGCTCGAAAAGCGCGTGACGACCGTCGGGCGGGTGCAGCCGCATCTCGAAGTCAAACTCGTCGATGCCGCAGGAGAGATCGTGCCTGTCGGCGAGAAGGGCGAACTTTGCACCAAAGGCTATTCGGTGATGCTGGGCTACTGGGACGACGAACCCCGCACGCGCGAAGCGATTCGCGACGGCTGGATGCACACCGGCGATCTGGCCACGATCGACGAAGACGGCTATTGCAACATTGTCGGCCGGGTGAAGGACATGCTCATTCGCGGTGGCGAGAACATTTACCCGCGCGAGATCGAAGAGTTTCTGTTCCGTCACCCGAAGGTGCAGGCCGTGCAGGTGTTCGGGGTGCCGGATGCGAAATACGGCGAAGAGGTCTGCGCATGGATCGTGCTCAAGCCGGGACAGAGCGCGACGGAGGACGATATCCGCGCATTTTGCAAAGATCAGATCGCGCACTACAAGATCCCGCGCTATATCCGGTTCGTCGACGAGATGCCGATGACCGTGACGGGTAAGGTGCAGAAATTCGTCATGCGCGAGGCGATGGTCGAATCGCTGGGGCTTCAGGAGGCCAAGACGGCGTGACGCGCCGGGCCGCTCGCGGAGCGTGCATGACCGACGTTGGCATTCTCCGTGCCCTCGCAAACCATAGGTCCATGCCTGACGGGACGGATGGGCCAGGCTGGCCAGGTGGCGGGAACGTGCAAGGGACGTGCGAGGGGACGGCGGGCAGTGAGCGACGTTGCCCGAGGCAGACGCAGGGCCAACGCCGGCGGCCAAACCGATCCGGATACCGCCACTGCTCACTTTTTAAGCGAAACCGGGGCGATTGCCGTATCATTCGGGATTACCCTAGGCCTCGCTCAATGCCCGCCCAAACTTTTCGCACCGTTTTCGTTCTCGGCATCCTGTCGGCCATCGGCTCGCTGTCGATCGACATGTATTTGCCCGCGTTGCCCAGCATCGCACGCGAACTGAACACGACGGACGCCGCGGTGCAGTTCTCCCTGGCATCGTTCTTCATCGGACTGGGCCTCGGTCAGCTACTGCATGGCCCGCTTGCCGACCGGTATGGGCGAAAGCGGCCGCTGTACGCCGGCCTGGCGGTCTACACACTCGCGTCGGCGGGCTGCGCGCTGGCGCCCAACATCGAGACGCTGATCGTCAGCCGCTTTCTTCAGGCGGTCGGCGGTTGCGCGTGTTTCGTGATCGCCCGGGCCATGGCGCGTGACCTTTTCGATACGGCGACCGTCGCGCGCGTGCTCTCGCGCATGACGCTCATCATGGGCGCCGCCCCGATTCTCGCACCGCTCATCGGCGGGCAAGTACTCGACTTCGTCGGCTGGCGCTGGATCTTCTGGGGGCTGACGGCCTTCGGGGCGACCTGTTTCGCGATGTCCGTTTACTGGTTGCCGGAGACGCGTCAGGCAGCGAAGCAGGCGCGCAACTGGCTCGCGACGGCGTGGCACAACTACGGCGCGTTGATCCGCGATCGCGAATTCATGGGCAATGCGCTCGCGGGCGGCGTTTCTCAGGCAGGGATGTTCGCTTACATCACCGGCTCGCCCTTCGTGTTCATCAATTTGTACGGCATCGACCCGGCCAATTATGGCTGGCTCTTCGGGTTGAACGCCTGTGGCATCATCGCGGGCTCGCAAATCAACGCCTATCTCCTGCGCACGCGCCGCCCGGCTGCCGTGCTGCGCCGGACGAACAATCTCGTCGCGATCCTCGGTCTGTTGCTGCTGGCCGTGGCGGCGCTCAGGCTCGGCGGCCTGATCGGACTGATGGTGCCCTTGTTCGCCTACGTGACCAGCCTCGGCTTCTCGCAGCCGAATGCGATTGCCGAGGCGCTCAACCGCCAGCAACAACGTGCGGGCGCCGCTTCGGCGTTGCTCGGTGCGTTGCAGTTCCTCGCGGCGGCGAGCGCCGGCGCTGCCGTCGGCTTACTGCACGCCCGCTCCGCGGTGCCCATGGCCGCTGTCATGGCGGTGTGCGGCGTGTTGTCGTGGGGCTTCCACACGGTGCTGATCCGCCGGGGGAGACCGGTATTGCCGCCCGCCACCGGGATGAAGTGACGAGGTGACGGTATGACCGGGTGACGATCGTCACATGGCGCTGTCTGTCCTACACGCCGATTCCTACACGGGCGATCCCCGTCTGACAGTTTTCTTCAACGCGTCGTCAAGGTGAGGCGGCGGGAACGTCACCGGATTCGAGGCGTCAGTTGAAGCCTGATCGGCGAAACGAGGTTGAACAGGCGCACGTTATCGAAAGGATTAGTAAGACTTGCTTCGCGATTCCCGGCAACTATTCGGGAACCGTAACCCGAGCGACGCTTCCAAACTTAGGATTCGGCTCCCCCACTACATCTGTAACACTTTGTAATTGCGCTGTTCCCGTGCCTGCGTACTGGGCAAAGTACGAGGCAGAGCACGTCTCAGCTCCCCTGCAGAAGCCCCCCGAAATTTTTTGCAAGGATGGCTAAAGTTCGGTGAAAGTCGGCCGAAATACAGTCAAGTAGTAGAGCGTAGCTTCGTGACACTTTCATGAAGTCGTCACGCTCTGTCACCGAACGTTCCCCCCGAGCGCGTCGTCGGATCCCTGTGCGCCTCGCTTGTAGGAAAAATTCCTACAAAAAACTTCCTCTTTTCTCGCTCCCTTCTGTAGTTTTTCTCCGATTTCTTTATCTTTCGCCCTTGTCCACAATGCGGGGGAATAGACAGTCACCGCCAGATTCATCCATTGCGCCGGGGGGCCGCATGCGAAACAGCGAAACACTGAATGAGATTCGTGAGTTGAATCTCTCCTACCTCGTCCTGGCCCAGCGCCTGATCCGCGAGGATCGCGCGGCGGCAATGTTCCGCCTGGGGATCAGCGACCAGCTCGCCGACGTGCTCGGCAGTCTCACCCTTGCGCAACTCGTCAAGTTCGCGGGGTCCAACCAGCTTCTGTGCCGATTTCGATTCGACGACCACGTGATTCTTTCGAGCCTCACGCACGGTGCGAAAGACGTGGGTATGCAGCAGTCGCACGCTTCGATTCTGCTCGCGGGGCAGCCCGTCGAGCAGATCGGCTGAGCGCACGACATACGCGACGCGCGCCTCGCGCCGTCCTGCCGTCGTGACAGGACAGTGCTTGGCGTGACTTGCCAGGAAGCCTGTATATGCGCACCAAAAGCGTCGTTCTCGAGGCCCGCGAGATTCAGCTGGCCATCGAACTGATCGAACTCGGCGCCCGCCTCCAGTTGCTGGAAGCGGAAACGAGCCTGAGCCGCGACCGGCTCATCAAACTCTACAAAGAACTCAAGGGCGCATCGCCGCCCAAGGGCATGCTTCCGTTCTCGACCGACTGGTTCGTGACGTGGTTGCCCAACATCCACTCGTCGCTTTTCCACAACATCTATCGACACCTCGTGCAATACGGCGGCTGCCAGGGCATCGAGGCCATCGTGAAGGCCTATCGCCTGTACCTGGAACACGTGGAATTGCACGGATGGGAAGCGGTGCTCGGGTTTACGCGGGCATGGACGCTCGTGCGCTTCTTCGACAGCAAGATGTTGCAGATGACGCCGTGCACGCGCTGTGGCGGCCATTTCGTCACGCACGCCCACGAGCCGCATGGCCAGTACGTTTGCGGTCTGTGCCAGCCGCCGTCGCGCGCCGGAAAGACCCGGAAAGCGAAACACGCGCATGCCGCCGATCTGGCGCCCGCCGTGGCTTCCACCGAGCCGGACCCGGACATCTCCCCGCTGGCCGCCTGAGCGAGCCTGCCCGACGAGAACACCCTGAGGTTATCCCGCCCCTACAGTTTCCCTGCGTGTCTGCCGTTAAGCCCTCTGAACAGGAAGGACATTTTTCCGTAGACGTATTTTTGCGAGAGGTATCCGGCAGTGCTTGTCGTCATTGGTTACATCATCGTTCTGGCATCGGTCTTTGGCGGCTTCGTCATTGGCGGGGGCCACTTGGGCGCGCTGTTTCAGCCGACCGAGCTGCTGATCATCGGTGGCGCGGGCGTCGGCTCGTTCGTGGTGGGCAACAACAGCAAAGCGATCAAGGCAACGATGAAAGCGCTGCCGATGCTGTTCAAGGGCTCGAAATACACCAAAGAGCTGTACATGGAGCTCATGGCGCTCCTGTATGTGCTGCTCGCGAAAGCGCGTAAGGACGGCATGCTCGCCATCGAAGGGGACGTCGAAGACCCCGCATCGAGCCCGGTGTTCTCGCAATACCCGCGCATTCTCGGCGAGCCGCGCATCATGGAATTCCTCACCGACTACCTGCGCCTGATGGTCAGCGGCAACATGAACGCGTTCGAGATCGAGAACCTGATGGATCACGAAATCGAGACGTACCGCCATGAAGGCGAAGTTCCCGCACATTGTCTGCAAAAGACGGGCGACGCAATGCCGGCCTTCGGTATCGTGGCGGCCGTGATGGGCGTGGTGCACACGATGGCGTCCGCCGACCAGCCGCCGGCCGTGCTCGGCGCGCTCATCGCGCAGGCGCTGGTGGGAACGTTCCTCGGCATTCTGCTCGCCTACGGCTTCATCTCGCCGCTGGCGCAACTCATCGAACACCGCATCAACGAGTCGGTAAAGCTCTACGAGTGCATCAAGGTCACGCTGCTCGCCAGCCTGAACGGTTACGCGCCGGCCCTCTCGGTCGAGTTCGGCCGCAAGGTGCTGTATTCCACCGTACGTCCGTCGTTCGCCGAGCTCGAAGAGCACGTGCGGCAGGTCAAGGCACGTTGACGGGCGAGCGCAATGAGCGAGAAAGAAGAGCGGCCCATCATCGTCAAACGCCGCAAAGCCGGCGGGCACGGCCATCACGGCGGTGCGTGGAAGATCGCCTACGCCGACTTCATGACGGCCATGATGGCGTTCTTCCTGTTGATGTGGCTGCTCAGCTCCGTGAGCAGCAAGGAACTGAGCGGCATCGCGGAATACTTCCGCACGCCACTCAAGGTCGCGCTCACGGGCGGACGTAACGCCGCGGACAACAGCGGCGTGATCCCGGGCGGCGGCACGGACACCACGCGCACCGACGGCCAGAAGTCGCGCGGCGATCAGGCGCGTGCGCGTAATGCGACGACGGCCGAGATCGCCGAGCGGGCCGATGCACAACGTTTGCGCGAGCTCAAAGCGCGCATCGAGAAAGCGATCGAAAGTAACCCCACGCTCAAGCAGTTCCGCAAGCAACTGCTCATCGACGTGACGACCGAAGGTCTGCGCATCCAGATCGTGGACGACCAGAACCGCCCGATGTTCGCCAATGCGAGCGCGCAGGTGCAGCCTTACATGCGTGACATTCTGCGCGAGATCGGCAAGTCGCTCAACGGCGTGCCGAATAGCATCAGTCTGTCCGGTCACACGGACGCCACGGCTTACGCGCAAGGTGACAAGAGCTACAGCAACTGGGAGTTGTCGGCGGACCGGGCGAACGCGTCGCGTCGCGAACTGATCGCAGGCGGGCTGGACGGCGAGAAGGTGCTGCGGGTGGTGGGGCTGGCGTCCACCGTGCCGCTCGATCGCGACAACGCCTACAACCCGATCAACCGTCGTATCAGCATCATCGTGCTCAACCGGCGCGCCGAGCAGTCGGTCAAGCACGAAGCCGATCAACCGACGATCGACGCCGCGAACGCACGCGGCGCAGGCAGCAACGCGGTGAGCGCCGCGATGAGCGGCGAGCTTCCGGCCGTGCCGGGTGTGCCCACACCACCCGCACCCCCGTCCGCCCCCGCAGTGCCTGGCGCGACCGCGCGATAACCGACAAGAGGAAACGCATGCAGGCCCTTCGCAACACGATTCTCGCCGTCGACGATTCCGCGTCGATGCGTCAGATTCTGGCGGCTACGCTCGACGAAGCCGGCTATGCCGTGACGACCGCCCGTGACGGGCAGGAAGCGCTGGCGCTGGCGTCGAACGCGGCGTTCGATCTGGTGCTGACCGATCAGCACATGCCCGGCATGGACGGCTTATCGCTCATTCGCGCGCTGCGCGAACTCGATGCGTTCGCGCAAACGCCCATTCTGGTGCTGACGACGGAAGTCGACGGCGCCTACAAGACGGCAGCCCGTGAAGCGGGCGCCAGCGGCTGGCTGATCAAGCCGGTCGACCCCGAAGCACTGGTCGACGTGGTCGGTTCGCTCGTCGGCGAAGGCGCATGACGATGAAGTCGATGGCGTCGATGGCACAACCAAGTTAGGACGAGGAAACCGGTGGATATCACCCAGTTCTACCAGACCTTTTTCGATGAAGCGGAAGAGTTGCTCGCCGAGATGGAGCACCTCCTGCTGGCGCTCGACGTCAGCGCGCCCGACAACGAGCAACTGAACGCGATCTTCCGGGCAGCGCACTCGATCAAGGGCGGCGCTGCGACGTTCGGTTTCACCGCGCTGACCGAAACCACACACCTGCTGGAAAACTTGCTCGATCGCGCACGTCGAGGCGAATTGCAGTTGCGCACCGAGATGGTTGATACCTTCCTGGAAACCAAAGACGTGTTGCATCAACAGTTGAATGCCTACCGCGCCTCCAGTGAGCCCGATGCCGAGGCAATGAAGCGCATCTGCGCCGTACTCCAGCAACTGGCCGCCGAAGGCGACGGCGCACCGGTTTCCGCTGCGCCCGTCACGCCGGCTGCGGCACCCGCGCCGGCACCGGCACCGGTCGCAGCCGCGCCCGCGCCGCAGCCCGACGCGGGGCCGGACGCCAGCGGCGCGCCGAGCGGAGCCATCCCGCCGGGCCAGACTCGCCTGAAGGTCACACTCACCGGCGTTGGCGAGAAGGATCAGACGTTGCTCGCCGAAGAGCTGGGCAACCTCGGCACCGTCGCCGGCCGTCAGTCGGTGGGCGACGCACTGCACCTGTGGCTCGACACCACGTGCGGCGCCGACGACATTCTCGCCGTGTGCTGCTTCGTGATCGAGCCGTCGCAGATCGACGTGCAGGACGCGTCGGCCGTTGCGGCAGCGCCTGCCGCGAGCGCCGGCGCGCCGGAACCTGTCGCCGCGCCCGTACCGACGTCCGAAATCTTCACGCCGGCCCCGGCCGCTTCCGCACCGATCGAAGTGCCGGCCCCGGTCTCCGTAGCACCTACCGCCGCGCCTTCCACCGCGTCTTCCACCGCGTCTTCCACCGCGCCCGCCGCCGCCGTCGTGCCGCCGCCGGCGGCCGAGCCGATCGTCGTGCCGCCCGCCGCACCGCCGGCTGCGGCATCCGGTGGCGGGAACGGCGCCCATCACCCGCCCGAAAAGCGCGCAGCTGCGCCTGCGGCCGGCGGGGCTGCCGGTCACGAGAACAGCTCGATTCGCGTGGGCGTGGAAAAGGTCGATCAGCTCATCAACCTCGTGGGCGAACTGGTGATCACGCAGGCCATGCTCGCGCAAACGGCCAGCAGCCTCGATCCGATGCTGCACGATCGCCTGTTCAACGGCATGGGCCAGCTCGAGCGCAATGCGCGCGATCTGCAAGAGGCCGTGATGTCCATCCGCATGATGCCGATGGATTACGTGTTCTCGCGTTTCCCGCGTCTGGTGCGCGATCTCGCGACCAAACTCGGCAAGCAGATCGAACTCGTCACGTTCGGTCAGGCGACCGAACTCGACAAGAGCCTGATCGAGCGCATCATCGATCCGCTCACGCACCTGGTGCGCAACAGCCTCGACCACGGGATCGAGACGACCGAACTGCGCGTGGCCTCGGGCAAGGACCCGGTGGGCCAGCTCGTGCTGTCCGCCGCGCATCAGGGCGGCAACATTGTCATCGAAGTGAGCGACGACGGCGCGGGGCTGCGTCGCGAGAAGATTCTCGCCAAGGCGCAGCAGCAGGGCATGAACGTGTCCGAGGCGATGTCCGACGAGGAGGTCTGGCAACTGATCTTCGCGCCGGGCTTCTCCACCGCCGAAGCCGTGACCGACGTGTCGGGCCGGGGCGTGGGCATGGACGTCGTCAAGCGCAACATCCAGCAAATGGGCGGTCACGTGGAGATTCTGTCCACGCGCGGCAAGGGCACCACGATCCGCATCGTGCTGCCGCTCACGCTCGCGATTCTCGACGGCATGTCCGTCAAGGTCGGCCCGGAGATCTTCATCCTGCCGCTGAACTTCGTGATGGAGTCGCTGCAACCGCGTCGCGACGACATTCGCGCCGTGACCGGCGAAGGTCAGGTCGTGCTGGTGCGCGGCGAGTATCTGCCGCTCGTCGAACTGTACCGTGCGTTCGACGTGCCCGAAGCGCGTCTCGATCCGACACAGGGGATCATCGTCATTCTGCAAGCCGAAGGCCGTCGCTTCGCATTGCTCGTCGACGAACTGGTCGGTCAGCAGCAAGTCGTGGTGAAGAACCTCGAAACCAATTACCGCCGTATTCACGGTATTTCCGCCGCCACGATCATGGGTGACGGCAGTGTGGCATTGATCGTCGATGTGGCGGCGCTCCAGCGCGGTCAGCGTTCGGCCGCTGCCACCATCTTCAACTGAAGTCGGAGACGCGTTAGATGGACAACCTTTCGCAAGAGCAGGCCGTGTCGCGCCACGCAGGCGCCATGCAGACCGATGGCGACGGCCAGGAATTTCTCGTCTTCACGCTGGGTGAAGAGGAGTACGGCATCGACATCCTGAAGGTGCAGGAAATTCGCGGCTACGATGCGGTCACCCGCATCGCCAACGCCCCCGACTTCATCAAGGGCGTGATCAACCTGCGCGGCATCATCGTACCGATCGTCGACATGCGCATCAAGTTCCGTCTGGGGCGCGTCGAGTACGACACGCAGACAGTCGTGATCATTCTGAACGTGGCGGGTCGCGTGGTCGGCATGGTCGTGGACGGCGTGTCCGACGTGCTCACGCTCGCGCGCGGCGAGATCAAGCCCGCGCCCGAGTTCGGCGCGCAACTGGCCACCGAGTACATCACGGGGCTGGGCACGGTCGAAGGCCGCATGCTGATCCTGATGGACATCGAGAAGCTGATGACCAGCGACGACATGGCGCTCATCGAGCGTCTGGCGAGCTGAGCCCGGCCGACGCCGCCGAGGCAAAATCCGACGGCGGGCCGAGACACCCGCCGCGTGACTCCCTACAGACATAACCCATTCACCCCAGTCCACGGAGACCGAGCACGTGCGCGATAACCAGCCCGTTACCCAGAACGAATTCGTCATCGGCGAGCATCAGTACCTGATCTCTCGGACGGATCTGAAGGGGCGGATCACGTATGCCAATCCCGCCTTCGTGGAGGTGAGCGGCTATTCGCGTGACGAACTGCTGGGGGCGCCGCACAACATCGTGCGCCATCCCGACATGCCGCCCGAGGCATTCGGCGATCTGTGGGAGACGATCAAGCGCGGCGACACGTGGACGGGGCTGGTCAAGAACCGCCGCAAGAACGGCGATTTCTACTGGGTGCTCGCGACGGTCACGCCAACGCTGGAAAACGACGCGGTGGTCGGCTACACGTCGGTGCGTGTGCGTCCGGCGGCCGGCGTCACGGCGCAAGCCGACGCCGTCTACGCGCGCTTTCGCAACGCGCAGGCGGGCAACCTGCGCATTCGCGGCGGTCAGATCGAGCGCGGCGGCATCGCAGCGCTCGCACGTCGTGTGCGTCTGGACACGCTGCGCGCGCGGCTGACCGGCATCATCGTGCTCGGCGCGCTCATGCTCGCGCTGGTCGGCGGGCTGGGCCTGTGGGGCGTGTCGAGCAGCAATACCAAGTTGTTGCAGGTGTACAGAAACGGCATGGTGCCGGTGAGCACGCTGGGTGCGATCGGTCAGAAACTCGACCGCGATGTTCTGCTCGTGGCCGAAGCCGTGGGCAGCCCGAACCTCGACGCGATGAAGCGCGCGGGCGACGAAATCGCGGGCAGCCTCGACGACATCAACCGCCAGTGGGCGGAGTACATGAAGACGGTCGACACCAACACGCGAGCGCAGGCCGAGCGCTTCGACGTGATCCGTCAGCGCTTTACCAGCGACGGGCTGCAAAAGACCGTCGAGATGCTGCGTGTAGGCTCGGCCGAAGGCGCACAGCAGACGTACCTGGAGAAAGTGAAGCCGGCGTACGGTCCGATGCGCGACGAGCTGAACGCGCTTACGCGCCTCGAACTCACGCAGGCGACCGATCTCTACCAACAATCGCAGAAGGAGCACACGCTCGTGCGTGCGGCGACGGCCGTGGCGGTGCTCGGCGGCATCGTCGTGTTGTTCGTGCTCGGCAGCATTCTGCGTCGCGCGATCAACCACCCGCTGCGTGTCGCGCTTGCCATGTCCAAGCAGATCGCGGCGGGCGACCTCACGGGCAAGGCCGAAGGCACCGGGCGCGACGAGATCGGGCAGTTGCTGTTCGGTCTCACGGTGATGAAGAACAGCTTGCTGTCCATCGTCTCGGATGTGCGTGAAGGCATCGAGTCGATCAATATCGCCTCGCGTGAAATCGCCGCCGGCAACACCGATCTGTCGGCGCGCACCGAACAACAGGCGGCATCGCTGGAGCAGACTGCCTCGTCGATGGAAGAGCTGACGGCCACCGTCAAGCAGAACGCCGACAACGCCAAGCAGGCGAGCGCGCTCGCCGTGAACGCGTCGGAAATCGCCGCACGCGGCGGTCAGGTCGTGGGCAACGTCGTCGACACGATGCAGGGCATCTCGACGAGTTCGCACAAGATCGTGGACATCATCAGCGTAATCGAGGGTATTGCGTTCCAGACGAACATTCTCGCGCTGAACGCTGCGGTGGAAGCGGCGCGCGCGGGCGAACAGGGTCGCGGCTTCGCCGTGGTGGCGGGCGAAGTGCGCACGCTGGCCCAGCGCAGCGCGGCTGCGGCGAAGGAAATCAAGGTCCTCATCGAAGATTCGGTCGGGCGCGTGGAAAACGGCTCGGCTCTCGTGGCGCAAGCCGGTCAGACGATGGACGAGATCGTGCAGGCCGTGCAGCGCGTCACCGACATCATGGGCGAGATTTCGGCGGCGTCCGCCGAGCAGTCGAGCGGCATCGAGCAGGTCAACCGCGCGGTCACGCAGATGGACGAGGTCACGCAGCAGAACGCGGCGCTGGTCGAGGAAGCGGCGGCGGCAGCCGGGTCGCTGGAAGATCAGGCGCATCGGCTGCGCGACGCCGTGTCGGTCTTCCGTGTGGGCGACGCCTTCCAGGCGGCCGGCGCGCCGAGCGCACGGCACGCGCTGGCGCAACAACATGCGACGGGCGTGCGTCAAGTCGCGCCCAAGCCGGTCGCAGCGACCATGCAGGCAGCGCACGCGGTGCCGATGGTCCAGCCGGTTTCGTCAGGGCAGTCGGTTCGGTCGACTCAATCGATTCAATCGACTCAGGCCGGTGCCGCACCGGCGCGCGCGAGCGCGGGCGGCGCCGCGACACGAACGGCGACGCGGCGCCCGCAAGTCGCCACACCGGCGGCGGACGCACAGGAAGATGCACAAGTGCTGCAACTGGCGGCGCGTCGTGGCAAGACACCGGCAGGCGGAGCGACGGGGACAACGTCGACGGCAAAGACCAGTGACCCGGGCGACTGGGAAGAGTTTTGACGGTACGTGGATGCAAAGCGTCGGCCAAGAGTCGAGATTGTTGTGATGGCTATACCGGTCAGAGGCCGGTCTTCACGGGGTAGAGGTCGTTATGTTTAAGAATGTCACCATCCGGGCACGGCTGACGCTGGCGCTCGGACTCTTCATGGTGCTGCTGATCGTCGGTGCGGCTGCGGGGCTGATCTCACTGCGACAAAGCAATGCAGCGATGCAGGAGATTTATACGAACGATATTGCGTCGTCGCAGGCGCTCGCGCAAACGACGATCCATACGCTGCGCGCTCGTGTGACGCTCTCACGTATCGAATTCATTGCCGATCCGACCGAAATCAAGTCGGCTATCGAGAGCGTGCGCACGAACCTGAAGAAAGCCGACGAGGCGTACGCGACTTACGCCGCGCTGCCGATGAGTGCCGATGAAAAAGCCATGGCCGACGCCGTGGCCCAGGCACGCGGCAAGGTCGTCAACGACGGCATCGTGCCCGCGCTCAAGGCCATCGAATCGGGTGACATCCCCGACTTCCACGCCAAGACCGTGATGGACGTGCCGCGTCTGTTCGCGGACTACACCAAGGCGATGTCGGTGCTGGCCGATCAGCAACTCAAGAGCGCCGAAGACCGCTACACCGTCGCGCAGGAACGCTACACGCTGGTGATGTGGCTCGTGGGCATCGGCCTGGCGGTCGGCGTGCTGGTCGGCGTGGTCACGCAGATCACGCTCACGCGCGCCATCGTCGGCCCGATCAACGACGCCATCAAGCACTTCGAGAAGATCGCCAGCGGCGACCTCACGCAACGCATCGAAGTCTGGAACGACACCGAGACGGGCCGTCTGTTCAAGG
Organism: Pandoraea anhela; assembly: GCF_902459655.1. Lineage (GTDB taxonomy): Bacteria > Pseudomonadota > Gammaproteobacteria > Burkholderiales > Burkholderiaceae > Pandoraea > Pandoraea anhela. The sequence goes on along the minus strand of NZ_CABPSB010000006.1, from coordinate 273,219 downwards.
GCGTCAAGCATATGCAGGACAGTCTCGTGCGCACGGTCGCCGAAGTCCGTTCGGGCACGGAATCGATGACGTCCGCCGCTCAGCAGATCGCGGCGGGCAACACCGATCTGTCGGCACGTACGGAACAGCAGGCGGCGTCGCTGGAGGAAACCGCGTCGTCGATGGAGCAACTGACGGCGACCGTTCGCCAGAACGCGGACAACGCGCGTCAGGCGAGCCAGCTTGCCGTGAACGCATCGGAAATCGCCACGCGCGGCGGTCAGGTGTCCGGTCAGGTCGGCGAGACGATGGATGGCATCTCCGCGAGTTCCAGCAAGATCGTCGACATCATCAGCGTGATCGACGGCATTGCGTTCCAGACGAACATCCTCGCGCTGAACGCTGCGGTGGAAGCGGCGCGCGCGGGCGAACAGGGTCGCGGCTTCGCCGTGGTGGCGGGCGAAGTGCGCACGCTGGCCCAGCGCAGTGCGGCTGCGGCGAAGGAAATCAAGGCGCTGATCGAGGACTCGTCGCGTCGCGTGCAGGACGGCACGGCACTGGTCGCCCAGCAGGGTCACACGATGAACGAAATCGTGCAGGCCGTGAAGCGTGTGACGGACATCATGGGCGAGATTTCGGCGGCGTCCGCCGAGCAGTCGAGCGGCATCGAGCAGGTCAACCGCGCGATCACGCAGATGGACGAAGTCACGCAGCAGAACGCGGCACTGGTCGAGGAAGCGGCCGCCGCCGCCGGTTCGCTGGAAGAGCAGGCCAACCGGCTGAAGACGACCGTCTCGGTGTTCCGTGTGGACGCCAGCCAGGTCTCGGCAAGCCCGGTCGCCCCCACGCTGGCGGCGCTGCCGGCGGCACGTCCTGCCGCACCCAAGAAGACCGCAGCCCCTGCTGCGCCGGCGCCGGCCGCCGCCACCGCTACCGCGTCGAAGGCTACGCCCGCACCGGCGCCGCTGCGCAAGCCCGCCCCCGCGGCTGCTGCACCGGCGGCTGCACGTACCGGCACGGACGACGCGAACGGCGACTGGGAGACGTTCTGACCCCATCACAACCGCGACCGGTCGCCACGAAGCGATAGCGCAAGACAGCAGCAAATCATAGGTAAGGTGCACGCGTTTGTCCCCGGCGAAGCAGGATCGCCGGGACATGCAAGACGTGTGTCGGCAAGTGGCAATAATCGGCAAGACAAAAGCCGTCGTGGGCGCCGCACAGCCGTGTGACGCCCCGGCAGGCGGGTGGTGGAGGGTCGGATCATGATGCAGTTGAGTCTCAAGGCAAAACTCTGGTCGGCGCTCGCGCTGATGTGGCTGGGTCTTTTGATTCTCGGCGGTTTGGCCGCCTGGCATGAGCGCGGCACCATGGCATCGGAGCGTCGCGCATCGGTGGAGAACATCGTGACGAGCGCCGACGGCATCGTGCGCGACTACGCCGCACAGGCGGCCGCCGGCAAGATGAGCGTCGAAGACGCGAAGCAACAGGCGATGGCGCGCCTGAAGGCCATGCGCTACGGTGAGGGCGGCAGCGGTTATGTGGTGATCTTCGACACCCGGCCGACCGTGCTCATGCACCCGACGCTCGCCGATCTGGTGAACAAGGACGTCTCCACTTACAAGGATTCGAACGGCAAGCTGCTCTATGTCGAGATGGCGCGCGTCGCCAAGGACAAAGGGTCGGGCTTCGTCGAATACTTCGGGCGTGTCGCCGGCAGCGACAAGCGTCTCGCCAAACTCTCGTTCGTGAAGTACTACGCGCCGTGGGATTGGGGATTGATGAGCGGCGTGTACGTGCAGGACATCGATGATGCGTTCTATAGCACGCTCGCCCGTTTCGGCATCGCTTTGCTCGTGATCGGCGCTATCGTCACGGCGGCGATGGTGATCATCATCCGCAACGTGCATCGCAGCCTCGGCGGCGAACCCGAATACGCATCGGAGATCGCGCATCGCATCGCCGGCGGCGACCTGCATAGCCATGTGAGCGTGGCGCCGGGCGACACGCAGAGCCTGCTCTACGCGATGCAACGCATGCAGCATACGCTCGCGGAAACCATCTCGCAGATCCGACAGGGTACCGAGTCGATCACCACGGCCGCGCATGAAATCGCGGCGGGCAACACCGATCTGTCGGCACGCACGGAACAGCAGGCGGCGTCGCTGGAGGAAACCGCGTCGTCGATGGAGCAACTGACGGCGACCGTTCGCCAGAACGCGGACAACGCGCGTCAGGCGAGCCAGCTTGCCGTGAACGCGTCCGAGATCGCTACGCGCGGCGGGGAAGTCTCGGGGCAGGTCGGCGAGACCATGGACGGTATCTCGGCCAGTTCGAACAAGATCGTCGACATCATCGGCGTGATCGACGGCATCGCCTTCCAGACCAACATTCTGGCGCTGAACGCGGCGGTGGAAGCGGCGCGCGCGGGCGAGCAGGGGCGCGGTTTCGCCGTGGTGGCGGGCGAAGTGCGCACGCTGGCCCAGCGCAGTGCGGCTGCGGCGAAGGAAATCAAGGCGTTGATCGAGGACTCGTCGCGTCGCGTGCAGGACGGCACGGCGCTGGTGGCGCGTCAGCGTCAGACGATGGAAGAGATCGTGCAGGCCGTCAAACGTGTGACGGACATTATGGGCGAGATTTCGGCGGCGTCTGCCGAGCAGTCGAGCGGTATCGAGCAGGTCAATCGCGCGGTCACGCAGATGGACGAAGTCACGCAGCAGAACGCGGCGCTGGTCGAAGAGGCGGCGGCCGCCGCCGGGGCGCTGGAATCGCAGGCGCACGAGTTGCGCGCGGCGGTATCGGTGTTCCAGACGGGCGCGGCGGTGAGCGCCGGCAGCGTTCACACGCTCGGCACGACGCGCCGCGAGCCTGCGTCACAACCGATGGCCCGGGCGGCATGAGATGAGCCGGGGTGAGCCGGGGTGAGCTGAAGTGAGCCGGGTGGGCCATGACGTCAGGACACCGCAGGCTTAGCCGTTACGACGTTGGCAGTTGAGTAGTGCAAATGGGGATCGGCGCTCACGTGACGCCGTGACAAAGTGAGACACCATGACTGATTCGCGCAATACCTCGCATCTGACGCGTCGCGGCGCCCCCGGCACCGACGGCGACGCTGGCTCGCGCGGCGCGGATTTCGCGCGCGCAAGCGGCGCCGCCCTCTCGGGCGAGCGCGACTTCGCGTTCTCGCTGGCGGACTTCAGCCGTATTCGCAACCTGATCTACCAGCGCGCCGGCATCGCGCTGGCCGAGCACAAGCGAGAGATGGTGTACAGCCGGATTGCTCGCCGTCTGCGCGCGCTCGGCATGACGAGCTTCACCGAATACCTCGACATGCTCGAAGCGGACACCGGCGACAGCGAGTGGGAGTCGTTTACCAACGCGCTGACGACGAACCTCACGTCGTTTTTCCGCGAGTCCCACCATTTTCCGTTGCTCGCCGACTTCGTGCGCCACCGCGCCAAGCCGATTTCGGTATGGTGCTGTGCGGCATCGACGGGCGAGGAGCCGTATTCGATTGCGATGACCCTGGTCGACACGCTCGGCTCGCGACCGAATGCGAGCGTGCTGGCCACCGACGTCGATACGCAAGTCCTCGCGCGCGCGTCCGCCGCCGTCTACAACGGCGAGCAGACCGGCAAGCTCACGCAGGAACAACTGCGCAAACACTTCCTGCGCGGCACCGGGGCGAATTCGGGGAAGATCAAGGTGCGTCCCGAGTTGCAGCAACTGGTCACGTTCGAGCCGCTCAACCTGCTCGCACCGTCGTGGCAGATCGGCGGGCCGTTCGACGTTATCTTCTGTCGCAACGTGATGATCTATTTCGACAAGGCCACGCAGGCGCGTATTCTGGAGCGCTTCGTGCCCTTGCTCAAACCGGATGGCCTGCTGTTCGCGGGGCACTCGGAGAACTTTACTTACGTGAGCCGGGCGTTCCGTCTGCGTGGGCAGACGGTGTACGAACTGGCTGGTGCGGGCGCACGGGGAGCCTGACATGGCACAGCCACTGGCCGAAGCACTGGCGACCAACCATTACTTCGACAATGCGTTCAACACGCAGGCGGTGAAGTTGCTGCCCTCGGAGTATTACGTCACGACGGAAGACATCATGCTCGTGACGGTGCTCGGTTCTTGTGTCGCCGCGTGTGTGCGAGATAACGTCACGGGCATTGGCGGCATGAACCATTTCATGCTGCCCGACGATGGCGAAAGCGAGCGAGACCGGTTACTCTCGGCGTCCATGCGTTACGGCGCGTACGCCATGGAAATGCTCATCAACGAGCTGATCAAGCTCGGTGCGCGGCGCGAGCGACTGGAGGCGAAAGTCTTCGGCGGCGGTGCAGTGCTCGCGGGCATGACCACATTGAATATCGGCGATCGCAACGCGAATTTCGTGTTGCGCTATCTCGAGATGGAGCAGATTCGCGTGACTGCGCAGGATCTGCTCGGACCGCATCCGCGCAAGGTGTGCTTCTTGCCGCGCACCGGGCGGGTGATGGTCAAGAAGCTGGGCGACCGGGGCGATCCGGCCATCGTCCAGCGGGAACAGGCGTACGCGCAGCGTTTGCGTGCACGCGAAGTACGGGGCTCCGTAGAACTCTTTGCGCCACCGGCCAGAAATGCCAAGCCTCGGCCGGGGCCTGACAACCGAAAAATGGAGGAGGCTTGAGCGAACCAATCAAAGTCCTGTGCGTGGACGATTCCGCACTCGTGCGCAGCCTGATGACGGAGATCATCAATGCGCATCCGGACATGACCGTCGTGGCGACCGCACCCGATCCGCTCGTGGCGCGTGATCTAATCAAACAACATAACCCGGACGTGCTCACGCTCGACGTCGAAATGCCGCGTATGGATGGCCTGGACTTCCTCGAGAAGCTCATGCGCCTGCGGCCGATGCCGGTGCTCATGGTGTCGTCGCTGACCGAGCGGGGCTCGGAAGTGACGATGCGCGCGCTCGAACTCGGCGCGGTGGACTTCGTGACGAAGCCGCGTCTGGGGATTCGGGACGGCATGCTCGAATACGGCGAGATGATTGCCGACAAGATTCGCGCTGCCGCTCGCGCCCGCGTGCGCAGCGCCCCGCCCAAGAGCGCTACGCCGGCGCCGGTGGAAGCCGCGCCGATGCTGCGCAATCCACTGGTCTCGACGGAGAAGCTGATCATCATCGGCGCGTCGACGGGCGGCACGGAAGCGATTCGCGAAGTGCTCGTGCCGATGCCGCCGGACGCCCCGGCGATTCTGATCACGCAGCACATGCCGGCAGGCTTCACCAAGTCGTTCGCGCAGCGCCTGAACGGGCTTTGCCGCATCACGGTGAAGGAAGCCGAGCATGGCGAGCGTGTGTTGCCGGGTCACGCGTACATCGCCCCGGGCGGCGACACGCACCTGCAACTCTCGCGCAGCGGCGCGAACTACGTGGCCGTGCTCGATCCGGCGCCGCCGGTAAATCGACATCGGCCGTCGGTCGATGTATTGTTTCGCTCCGCAGCCGTGCACGCCGGACGCAATGCGATCGGGGTGATTCTCACGGGCATGGGCCGCGACGGTGCGGCGGGCCTGGTGGAGATGCGCCGCGCCGGTGCGCACACCCTCGCACAGGACGAAGCGAGCTGCATCGTGTTCGGCATGCCGCGCGAGGCCATTGCGATGGGCGGCGCGGAAGAGGTGGTGCCGTTGCACGAGATGGCCCGAAAAGTGCTTCATCAGGTCGCAAAATTCGGCGAGCGCACGCAACGGGTATAGTTCGGTTTTTGGCGTTTTTTCGCCGTATGGTCCGCAGCGATTTGCGTCCACACTCAGGGCACTGAGTGACGGTGGAATTTGCCCGTGAATATCGTCGGCCCCCTGCGCGGGGCCGGCAGAATTGGAGTGATGATGGTTGATAAGAACATGAAGTTCCTGGTCGTCGACGACTTCCCGACGATGCGTCGCATTGTGCGAAACCTGCTCAAGGAGCTGGGTTTCTCCAATGTCGACGAAGCGGAAGACGGCGCGGCGGCACTGGCCAAGCTGCGCGGTGGCAGTTTCGAATTCGTGGTGTCGGACTGGAACATGCCGAATATGGACGGCCTGACGATGCTCCAGCAAATTCGCGCCGATCCGAACCTCTCGAAGCTGCCGGTGCTCATGGTGACGGCCGAAGCCAAGAAGGAAAACATCATCGCCGCCGCCCAGGCTGGCGCAAGCGGGTATGTGGTCAAGCCGTTCACGGCGGCGACCCTCGATGAGAAGCTGGGCAAGATCTTCGAGAAAATGGAAAAAACGGGGGCCTGAACGTGACCCACGAGTCGAGCACTGAATGGCCGGGTGAGCCCAGCGGCGCTTACGTGACCGGCGAGGCGGATCCGGCGGAGCGCATGCTCATGCGCATCGGGCAGTTGACGCGCATGCTGCGCGACAACCTGCGCGAACTCGGTCTGGACAAGCAACTGGAGCAGGCCGCGGAGGCCATTCCCGATGCGCGCGACCGCCTGAACTACGTCGCCACCATGACCGAACAGGCGGCGGTGCGGGCGTTGACGGCGATCGAGCTGGCCAAGCCCATTCAGGACCGCCTCGAAGCGGACGCCAACGCGCTCGACGAGCGCTGGGCCAAATGGTTCGACCAGCCGCTCGAACTCGACGACGCCCGCAAGCTCGTCACCGAAACCCGCACTTACCTGCGTCGCGTGCCGGACGACACCCGCGCGACCAACAACCATCTGATGGAAATCATGATGGCGCAGGACTTCCAGGATCTGACCGGACAGGTCATCAAGAAGATCATGGACGTGGTGCAGGAGATCGAGAAGCATCTGCTCCAGACGCTGCTCGAGAACATGCCGCCCGAGAAGCGCAAGGAAGCCGAAGACTCGCTGCTCAACGGGCCGCAGGTCAAGAAAGAAGGCCGTACCGATATCGTGGCCGACCAGGGACAGGTCGACGACCTGCTCGCGAGCCTCGGTTTCTGACGTCTGCCGGGTCCGCGGCCGGACCCGCAGCACGACGTCCGGGCGCGCGCACGCCGGCACGTCACGGCGTGTGCCGCGCTATCCTCACCATCCTCACCGTCATGCGCGCGGCATCGTCGCCGTCAGCCCCCGACCGGCGGGCGACATCCCTGCCGAAGAGGGCTTTTCCCTACATTCACGCCCCCGCTCCGGACCTTGGCGCGAAGTCTGGCCCAATATACCGCCTAATCCCGCCTCTATTCCCCCCTTTGTGACTTGACGGTTACGGCCATAATCGGTCGCGATAGGGTGGGTTCGTCCGCCCGCTGTGGATAGGGCATGGCAGAGGAAAGCGATCTCGAAAAGTCGGAATCACCGACCCCCCGGCGCCTTGAGAAGGCGCGCGAGGAGGGTCAGGTCGCGCGTTCGCGCGAGCTTTCGACGTTCGCTTTGCTGGCCGCCGGCGTGGCCGGCATGTGGATGACGGCGGACCGCATCTCGCAGGGCTTCGCCCAACTGATGCGCCACGGCATGCAATTCGAGCCGGGCACGGCCATGGATACCCGTCGCATGCTGTCGTACGCCGCGCACTCGGGCGCCGACGCGCTCATGGTCATCGCACCCCTGCTCGGCTTGCTGGTGATTGCCGCCATCGCCGCGCCGATGGCGCTCGGCGGCTGGCTCTTCACGACCAAATCGCTCGCCCCCAATTTCGGCCGCCTGAACCCGCTCAAGGGGTTGACGCGCATGTTCTCCACGCAGGGACTCGTCGAGCTGGTCAAGGCCGTGGCCAAGACACTGCTCGTAGGGGCGGTGGCGTACTGGGCGATTGCGCGCGACAAAGACGCCGTGATGGGGCTGATGACGCAGGCGCCGCGCGCCGCATTGCCTTATGTGGGCGAAATGATCGTGGTGTGCTGCGCGTTCATCGTGGCCTCGCTGTTGCTGGTGGCGGCCATCGACGTGCCGTTCCAGATCTGGCAGCACTACAAGAAACTGCGCATGACCAAAGAGGAAGTGCGTCAGGAAAACAAGGAAACGGAAGGCGATCCGCACGTCAAAGCGCAGATCCGCCAGTTGCAGCGTCAGGCCGCGCGCCGCCGCATGATGCAGGACGTGCCCAAGGCCGACGTGATCGTGACGAACCCGACGCACTTCGCCGTCGCGCTCGAATACAAGGACAGCATGCGTGCGCCGCGCGTACTCGCCAAGGGCACCGATCTGGTTGCGCAGCGTATTCGCGAGATGGCGGCGGAGCACCGTATCCCGATCCTCGAAGCCCCGCCGCTCGCGCGTGCGCTGCACCGTCATGTGGAAATCGGTCACGAAATCCCGGCCACGCTTTACACGGCCGTGGCCGAGGTGCTGGCGTGGGTCTTCCAGCTTCGCCGCTGGCGTACCGAAGGGGGGATCGAGCCGATGACCCCGTCGGACCTGCCGGTGCCGGCAGAACTCGATGCGCCCCGGCGCCTCGGGTCGAAACGAGTGTAACGAATGAACCTCAACCCACGCGCGAACCAGCTGCTGCGTACGTCGCAATTGCTCCTCGGCGGCAATTTGAAGTCGCTCGCCGCGCCGGTGCTGATCATCATGATTCTGGGCATGATGATCCTCCCGCTGCCGCCGTTCATCCTGGATCTGCTGTTCACGTTCAACATCGCCCTGGCGGTGATGGTGCTGCTCGTGAGCATGTATACGCAAAAGCCGCTCGACTTCGCGGCGTTCCCGAGCGTGCTGCTGTTCTCCACGCTGCTGCGCCTGTCGCTGAACGTGGCGTCCACCCGCGTGGTGCTCCTCGAAGGCCACACCGGCCCGGACGCTGCCGGCAAGGTGATCGAGGCCTTCGGTCACTTCCTCGTCGGGGGCAACTACGCGGTCGGTATCGTGGTGTTCATCATCCTCGTGGTCATCAACTTCATGGTGATCACGAAGGGGGCGGGCCGTATCGCCGAAGTGGGCGCGCGTTTTACTCTCGACGCCATGCCCGGCAAGCAGATGGCGATCGACGCCGACCTCAACGCCGGTCTCATCGGCGAAGAGGAAGCCCGCAAGCGCCGCGCGGTGATCGCCCAGGAAGCCGACTTCTACGGGTCCATGGACGGTGCGTCCAAGTTCGTGCGCGGCGACGCGGTCGCGGGCTTGCTGATCATGCTGATCAACATCATCGGCGGCCTGATCGTCGGGGTGGTCCAGCACAATCTGGACCTTGGCACCGCCGCCAAGAACTACACGCTGCTGACCATCGGCGACGGTCTCGTCGCGCAGATCCCGGCGCTGGTGATCTCGACGGCCGCCGGTGTGGTCGTCTCGCGCGTGGCCACGGACGAAGACGTCGGCCAGCAGGTCGTCTCGCAACTCTTCAGCAATCCGCAGGTACTCGGCATCACGGCGGCGATCCTCGGCCTGATGGGCCTGATCCCGGGCATGCCGCACTTCGCCTTCCTGGTGCTCGCGCTGGGACTCGGCGCGCTTGCCCGCTGGCAGTTCCGCAAAGCGGCGGCGGCCAAGGTGCAGGCGGCGCGTCCGGCGCCGGTGGCGGCGCAGGCGCCGGCCGAAGTGGCCGAGGCGTCGTGGGACGACGTGGCGCTGGTCGACCCGCTCGGTCTGGAAGTCGGCTACCGTCTGATTCCGCTCGTCGACCGCAATCAGGACGGCGAACTGCTCAAGCGCATCAAGGGTATCCGCAAGAAGTTCGCCCAGGAAATCGGCTTCCTCGCGCCGGTGGTGCACATTCGCGACAATCTGGAGCTTCGGCCCAACCAGTACCGGATCACGCTCAAGGGGGTGATCATCGGCGAAGGCGAAGCCTACCCCGGTCAGTTGCTGGCCATCGACCCGGGGCAGGTCAGCGCGCCGTTGCAAGGCACACCGACGCGCGATCCGGCCTTCGGGCTGCCCGCGACATGGATCGACGTCGGTCAGCGCGATCAGGCGCAGGCGTACGGCTACACCGTGGTCGATGCGGGCACTGTGGTCGCCACACACCTGAATCACCTGATCAACGCTCACGCGCACGAGTTGCTCGGACGTCAGGAAGTGCAGCAGCTCATCGAGCGTATCGGCAAGGACGCGCCGAAGCTCATCGAAGACCTGGTGCCGAAGACCATCGCGCTCACCACGTTGCAGAAAGTGCTGCAGAACCTGCTCGAAGAGCAGGTGCCGATTCGCGATATGCGCACCATCATCGATACCATCGCCGAACACGGCGCGCGCGTGCAGGATCCGTACGACCTCACGGCGCTGGTGCGTCTGTCGCTGGGCCGTGCGATCACGCAGAGCGTGTTCCCGGGCAGTGGCGATCTCGAAGTGGTCGGGCTCGACGCCAATCTCGAACGAATTCTCACGCAGGCGTTGTCGGCGGGCGGCGGCACCGGTCTGGAGCCAGGCCTTGCGGACACGCTGCTGCGTGAAACCCAGGCAGCGGTGGCGCGTCAGGAGCGTCAGGGCTTGCCGACGGTACTGCTGGTTCAACATCCGCTGCGTTCGCTGCTCTCGCGCTTCTTGCGTCGCAGCTTGCCGCAGCTCAAGGTTTTGTCGTATGCGGAAGTGCCAGATACCCGTAATGTGAAAATGACGGCACTCATCGGAGGTCAAGCGTGAAGATTCGGAAATTCTTTGCGGGCACGTGCCGCGACGCACTGCGCCAGATTCGCGAGGAAATCGGACCCGATGCGGTCGTGTTGTCCAACCGTTCGGTCGCCAACGGCGTCGAGATCGTGGCGCTGGCCGAAGAGGATCTGGACGCACTGGCCGGCGGCGATCTGCCGACGCATCGTCCGCGCCCGCGTCCGGCTGCACCCCCGGTGTCCGCCGCGCAGACGACGGCGGCGAACGACATGGCGGCGGCGAGCGCCTTTGCGCAATCGATGATGGGCGAGCTTCAGAGCATGCGCGGCTTGCTCGAAGAGCAGGTCGCCGGGCTGGTCTGGAACGACAAACAGCGCCGCTCCCCGGCGCAGGGCGAGATTCTGCGCACATTGCTCGCGGCAGGCTTCTCGGCGCAGCTTGGCCGGGCGCTGCTCGAACATCTGCCCGAAGGCAGCGACCGGGAAAACGGTCTCGACTGGGTGAAGAATGCGCTCAAGCGCAACCTGCCCATCATGCCGAACGAAGACGAGTTGATGGATCGCGGCGGGGTGTATGCGCTGATGGGGCCGACCGGTGTGGGCAAGACCACCACGACGGCCAAGCTGGCGGCGCGTTGCGTGATGCGTCATGGCGCGGAGAAGCTCGCGCTGCTCACGACCGACAGCTATCGTATCGGCGGCCATGAGCAACTGCGCATCTACGGCAAGATTCTCGGTGTGACGGTGCACGCGGTGAAGGACGCGACGGACCTGCGCCTGGCGCTGACCGAGTTGCGTAACAAGCACATGGTGCTGATCGACACGGTCGGCATGAGCCAGCGCGATCGCACGGTGCCGGAACAGGTCGCGATGCTGTGTGGGGCGGAGACGCCGGTGCAGCGTCTGCTGTTGCTCAACGCGACGAGCCATGGCGACACGCTCAATGAAGTGGTGCACGCCTACCGCAGCGCCAGCGCCGAGGGCGGTGGCGATCTGGCCGGGTGTATTCTGACGAAGCTCGACGAGACGACCAATCTCGGGTCGGTGCTCGATACGGTGATCCGCCACCGTTTGCCGGTGCATTACGTTTCCACGGGACAGCGCGTGCCGGAGAATCTGCACGTGGCCGACCGGCAGTTCCTGATCGACACGGCGTTGTCCGCGCCGGTCACGGGGTCGCCGTTCGTACCGTCCGAGGAAGATCTGCCGGCAGTGGTGCGTGGGGTCGATCCCAACTACAGCGGGCTGTTCGCGCCCGCGCAACCTTCAGGCGAGGCCTGCTTTGGTTAAACTCGTACTCGATCAAGCTGAGGGGCTGCGCCGTCTGGTGGCGCGCCATACCACCCGTATCGTCGCGGTGGTGGGAAGTGCGCCTGAGGCCGGTCAGACGAGTGTTGCGTTGAATCTGGCCAGCGCGCTGGCCCATCACGGTCAGGATGTCGTGCTGGCCGACGAGAGCGGCCATGCGGCGCCGGCGCTCGGCCTGCCGCTGCGCGGCGACATCCATGACGTGATTGCCGGACGCGTGTCGTCCGATGCGATTCGCGTACACACGCGTGACAACGTAGTGCTGGTGCCGGTGGCGCACCGTCACCCTGAGCGTATCGATCCGCAGCGTTCGCTGCCTTTGCTGACGGCGGGCGAGCCCGACGTCGTGGTCGTCGATTGCACACATACGGGCGGGGTGTTGAGTCCGCTCGCGGCGCATGCGCACGACGTGCTCGTCGTGCTGGGGTGTGAGCCGGCGGCGATCACGGGGGCGTATTCCTGGATCAAGCAGGCGCATTTCGAGTATGCGCTGGCGCAGTTCCGGGTGTTGGTGAATCGCACCGAGGATATGGAGGCACGGGTGGTATGCCGCAATCTCGCCACCACGGCGAGCCGTTATCTGGCGGTGTCGCTGGAGTTGGCGGGTCATGTGCCGTCGGATCGGCAGGTCGTGCGCGCGCGGCATCTGACGCGCACGGTCGTCGATGCCTTCCCGATGGCGCCGGCGGCGGTGGCGTTTCGTCAATTGGCGTCGCAGGTCACGCATTGGCCGCTGGCCATGCGAGAGACGGGGCGCACGGGGATCGACGATATCGGCGGCGATCGCGGTGGCGAGATGACGCATGGCGTGGGCGCGGTGAGCGCACACACGGTCTGAGTCACGGCACGCGTCGAGAGGAAGCGGAGGGAAACATGTATACCGCGCGCGGGAAGGTCGACACGAACGACACGCTGACCCAATACGCGCCGTTGGTGCGCCGTCTGGCGCTGCAATTGATGGCGAAGCTGCCGGCCAGCGTGGAGTTGGAAGACCTGATTCAGGCCGGCATGCTGGGGCTGCTCGATGCGGCGAACCGGTATCAGGAGACGCAGGGCGCGCAGTTCGAAACCTATGCGAGCCAGCGCATTCGCGGGGCGATGCTTGACGAGTTGCGCGAGCTGGACTGGGCGTCGCGCGGCATCCGCAAGACGGCGCGCGAGATCGAGAAGGCGGTGCAGCGTTTGGAGCAGCGTCTGGGGCGGGGACCGTCCGAGAGCGAGATTGCGGGCGAGATGTCGATCGGTCTGAGCGAGTATCAGCAGATGTTGCAGGACGTGCACGGCTGCCAGCTCATCTATTACGAAGATTTCGAGGCGGCGGATGAGGAGCCGTTCATCGACCGCATCTGTGCGGACCCTGGTGCGGATCCGCTCACGATGTTGCTCGACGAGGGGTTACGCGGCGGCGTGATCGACGCCATCGACCGCCTGCCGGATCGTGAAAAGTTGCTGATGAGTCTGTATTACGAACAGGGCCTGAACCTGCGCGAAATCGGCGCGGTGCTCGAAGTCAGCGAGTCTCGCGTCTGTCAGTTGCACAGCCAGGCGATTTCGCGACTTCGCGCCACGTTGCGTGAGAAGGCGTGGACGTCGGCGAATTGAGTTAACGTTGCGTCGGCGCAATGCCGAAGCCGCTCACGAACCCTCGGTGAGATAAAAGCTCCCGAGGGTTTTTGTTTTATCCCGGTGTTACATCAGGTGACGCGTTAGACGGGGTTCGTTGTGTCGGGACCGCCGATGAGGGGGGGGTAGCGTCTTTGCGTCTCACCAACGCTCGGACTTGGGACAGAGGCCCCGAAACTCGGAAACGCGCTGGCGCGTCTTTGGCGATGTACTTTCCGGCAGAGCGTCGATGGGGAACCAGCCAATTTCGGCGATTTCGGCCGCGTCGCCAATACGTGCGGTACCGGAAAACTCTCGAATCACATATAGAACCGGATAGTCATCGCGATTCTCACTATTGCTGAAGTACGCGTTGAAGAGTTGTACCTCACCTGTGATTTGCAACGTGGTCTCTTCGAAGACTTCGCGTCGCAAGGCTTCCATCAATGTTTCACCCGCATTCACGCCCCCGCCAGGCGTGAACCATCCGTTCAGGTAGGTATGCCTGACAAGCAAGACGCGATCTGACTCGTCGATGATCAATGCGCGCACGCCGACGGTTTTACCGCCACCGATCCGACGAGCGAAATTGCGTAAAGACGAGATCATCCATTTGACCAAAGGCATCAAGAAATCCGCTCCAGTTCCGGGTAAAGGAAGCAACTCAGCATGCTCAGGGCATTTTCCAACAGGAACGAATCGCGTGCGCATTCCACCGATGCGAGTGCGCTGGTCATCGAAGCTGCGCAGAAGGGGGAGCCTGAATCGGCTGGCGCGCCTCAAACTCGCACTCAGCCAAGGCAGAGTGCTTGGTTAGCGCCGGTTGATTCGTCAGGCCGTAACGCTTCCCCCGCTCGAGCGCGGGGTGGTGCGGCCGTCGGGGCCGTAGAGCGGGGCATTGTTGCCCGGGCCGTAGAGGACGTTGAGCGCCTGTTGCGTGTAGGTCAGGCGCGTATTGATGAGCAGGCCGTTCGTGTCATTGGCGCGTTTGGCCAGCGCGGCTGCGGCGAGCAAGGCATTCCAGGCGGCGTCGATGCGCACGTCGGTGGCGGCGGCTGCCGTCGCCCCGGCTTCATCCGGCGTAAAGCCCAGTGCCTGCAATTGCGCATCGCGCTCGCGGCCCAGCGCCGAGAGTTCCACGACGGCACGCGTCTTGCGCTCGGTCAGTTCCGGCAGCGCGTCCAGCGTGCCGCTCACCAATGCCTGCTGTTCTTCCCCAAGCAATGCCGAAAACGTACCGATCGCGGTCGTTTCGGCAGACAGGGCGTTCAGCAGGGCTTCGGTTGTCATGAATTCGATTGCGCAGAGAGCAAATCGCGTGCGGTCGCAATGAGACCGTCCGCAATCCTGGATGTGTCGATGGCCAGTTGGCCGTTGGCGATCGCCGCCTTGATCGCCGTCACTTTCGCAACGTCGATGTCCGCCGTGCCCGTTTGTGCCAGCGCTTCCTGCAAAGCACGCATCTCCGACGACAATGCGCTCGTGCTCACGCTCGCGTCGCCGCCGACAGTCGTCGCAGGCGTAATCGTTACGTCAACATTCACAGAGCCGGTCGTCGTCCGATCGGTCGTCGCCTTGCTCGCGCCGACGCCAGTCAACGGATTGGCGGGTGGTTCGATTTTCATGTGCTTTCCCCAGAAACCTGCCTGTGTAACGGCATTATCCGCCATAACTTTAGGCAAGTAACATCCTGTTACCAGTTCAAGTGCCCGGGTGATTTCAGCGAATACTTAATGATAGTGAGTGATCACTTATAGCGCAACTTCGACTTCGACGTTGCCGTTTTTTCCTGTCTTTACCGTGCCGCTGACGACTTGTCCGGCCCGGGTGCGCACCTGCACGGGGTCCCCCGCGCTGGCTCGCGTGAGCACCTGACCTTCGGTGCTGACTTCGAATCCGGCGCCGCGCGAGACCACACGCACGGTTTGTCCCTGCTGCACCGCAATCGCACTGCGCAGCAGGTCCGAGCGAATCGGCAGTCCGGACGTAATACGGTTTACCGCCACCGTGCCGACGATCTGGCCGGCATCGGTCGCGACCGTGCGCGGCAGCAAGGTGAGATCGCCCTGACGCGGCGACAGGTCGTTCGGCCCGATCGTCTCGCCAGGATTGATCTGGCGCGCGGCGACGAAGTACGTTGCGTTGATGCTCACGCGTGCTTGCAGATACAGCGTCCACGGACGCTCACCCGCGCAGCGCACGCCCACGCTGGTCGTGCCCCAGAGCCGCGCGCCGGGCGGCAGGAAGGGTTCGAGTGCGGTACAGGTGGGCATGCGGTCCGAGACCGATTCGCCCACGGTGATGCTCACCTGGCCGGGCAGGCCGGTCGTCTGCTCGCGCAGGAAACGCTCGGCGGTCTGGCGGATGACCTGTGTGTTCTGGAACTGAGATGTCTGAGGGCTGGCGACCTGTGGCGCTTGTACCGCGACGGGCTGCGCGGCGACGGGTGTGTTCGCCGTCACGGGACGCACCATGCTGGGCACATTCGACGCGACACCGCCTGCGGCGGCATTGTTGCCGGGGATGACGATGGCGCCGGGGCCGAGGGTGTTGCCGAGATTTTGCGCGGCGGGGTCCGTGGCGATGCCGGCATTTTGCGCGGCAGCCGAGACGGGGCCGACCGCGATGCCGAGGCTCGCGACGCCCACCATCGCTGCCATCAGGCTGGACAGGCCTGACAGGGCGAACCGGAGGCGCGCACGCAGGCCGTCCCGCACGCCATGCGGGCGCGCGGCAAAGGCGAGACGGTCGCCGGATTTGCCTGTCATGCTCACTCTCCTTGCGGCCGTCGCCCGAGGTGATTTCGGGGTATCCGGCACTCAACCCGCTTCAAACTGTGAAGCCGACGACACCGGGCAGTGTCCCTGTGCCTGGGGGGCGAACCCCGCCCGATGCCGTCAGGAAGCCATTCTAGAGATGTCCCGCGACGGGGCATGGCCCGAAATGGCGGTCAATCTCCTTCCTATTCGTCCGATTGAATCCCGGGGGGTACGCATACGATGCGAAGCATGCCAAAAGGCCCCCATTTTTTCCCGGGCCCGGCAGGACATCCCGTTCGTGCATCGCATCGCCCGCCGCATTCGCCCGTCGTATAAGGCTGGGCCGGCATCGGTCGCACTACGGCAAGGTTTCTTTGCATCACCCAAGTACCCAGCATCAAGGCAAGCATCAGGCGAGACGAGATCATGGACAAACTGGACGCGGCATTGCGATTTTCCCAGCAGGCGCTGTCGATGCGCGCCTATCGCCAGGAGGTGATCTCGTCGAACATTGCCAACGCGGACACGCCGGGATACAAGGCGCGCGACGTCGACTTCAATAGCGCGTTGAGTCAGGCCGTCGAGCGCGGCGCACAGCAGCAACTCGCCACCGAGTCCAGCGTATCGCTCTCGCGTACGTCTTCGCGCCACATCGCCGGGCGCGCCGTCACGAGCGCACCGCCCATGGGCGGGCCGGAACTGCTCTATCGCGTGCCTTACCAGCAAAGCGTCGACGGTAACACCGTCGAACTCGATGCCGAGCGTGTGAACTTTGCCGACAACGCCGTGCATTACCAGACGGGCCTCACGGTCCTGACCGGCCAGATCAAGACGATGCTGGCCGCCATCACGAATCAGGGGTAAGCGCCATGCCACTCATGAGCATCTTCGATGTCGCCGGCTCGGCCATGGCTGCGCAGTCGCAGCGCATGAACGTGACGGCCAGCAATCTGGCCAACGCCGAATCGGTGACCGGTCCGGACGGCCAGCCGTATCGCGCCAAGCAGGTCGTCTTTCAGGTCAACCCGATCACGGGCACCGACGTGGGCGGTGTGAAGGTTGCCGGCGTGGTCGAGGATCCGTCGCCCCTCAAGACCGTGTACGACCCGAAGAACCCGGCAGCGAACGCACAGGGCTACGTCACCATGCCCAACGTGAATCCGGTGGAAGAGATGGTCAACATGATCTCCGCTTCCCGCTCTTACCAAGCCAACGTCGAAGCGCTGAACACCGCCAAGACGCTCATGCTTAAAACCCTCACGGTCGGCCAGTAAGGGGCCGCGCGGAGACCAGAAAGATGGCCAGCATCAATACGTCGAACACCGGCAACTTCTCGCAGAACTTCCTCGACTCGATCAACGGGACGGCGAAAAGCAGCAGCTCGAAGTCGTCGGCGGGCAGCGCGGACGATCTGCAGAACAGCTTCCTCAAGTTGCTCGTCGCGCAGATGAACAACCAGGATCCGCTCAACCCGATGGACAACTCGCAGGTGACCTCGCAGCTCGCGCAGATCAGCACGGTCTCGGGCATCACCCAGCTCAATACGACGCTCTCGTCCGTCACCTCGCAACTGAACTCCACGCAGAGCCTGCAAGCGGCGGCGCTGGTCGGCAAGGGCGTGCTGATTCCGGGCAACAACATCGGCGTGGGCAGCACCAAGGCCACCGACGGCACCGTCACCAAGACGGCCACACCGTTCGGCTTCGAGCTGCCGAGCGACGCCGACACGGTCAAGATCGAGATCAAGGACAGCACCGGCAAGGTCATTCGCACCGTGAACGCGGGCGCACTGGACGCCGGGGTGCAGGCCCTCACGTGGGATGCGAAGGACGACGCCGGCAATACGGTCGCCGACGGCAAGTACACGCTGAGCGTGACGGCAACGGCCAACGGCAAGGCCATTACGCCGACGCTGCTCTCGTACGCCCAGGTGCAAAGCGTGGTGGCCAGCACGACCGGCTCGCCGCTGCTCAACGTGGGTACGGGCTCGAACGTCAAGCTCTCCGACGTGCGCGAAATTTTGTAACTGACCCCAATCACGACGTAAGTCTCTCACCGATTCCGTCGCGACACCCGTCGTCGACAACCGAATTTCAGGAGTAACACATGGCCTTTTCGACCGGATTGAGCGGCCTGAACGCCGCTTCCAAGGACCTGGACGTCATCGGCAACAACGTTGCCAACGCGGCCACCGTCGGCTTCAAGCAGGGTCAGGCGCAATTCGCCGACATCTACGCCAACTCGCTGTTCGGCGCGGGCAACAACACCGTCGGTATCGGTACGCGTGTGGCGGCCATCGCTCAGCAGTTCACGCAGGGCGACATCACGGTCACGAACCGTCAGCTCGACCTGGCGATCTCGGGTAACGGCTTTTTCCGCGTGTCGAACAACGGCACGATTGCTTACACTCGCAATGGCCAGTTCTCGCTCGACAAGAACGGTTTCATCGTCGACTCGAACGGCGATCGCCTGACCGGCTATCTGGCCGGCCCGAACGGCATCATCAACAGCGTCTCGCCGGTCGATCTGCAAGTTCCGACGGGCGATCTGGCCCCGACGGCCACCAAGAAAATCACGGGTCAGTTCAACCTCGACTCGCGCAGCGCCATCAACACCACGCCGTTCTCGATCACCGATCCGAATTCGTACACCAACGCCACGTCGCTCAAGGTCTACGACTCGCTGGGCAATTCCCACGACGTCAACCTGTACTTCAAGAAGACGAGCGTCGATGCGACGACCAACAACGCCACGTGGACCGTGTACGCCTCGGTCGACGGCACGACGCAGGTCGGCACCGGCGCGATCGGCACGCTGACGTTCAATTCGTCGGGCAGCCTCATCTCGCAGACGGATTCGACCGGCGCGACCGTGACCGGCCCGATCACGCTGCCGACGATCACGTACGGCAACGGCGCCGCGCAAGGCAACCTGACGCTGAACCTGACCGGCACCACGCAATTCGGTAACAGCTACACGCCGAACACGCTCACGCAGGACGGCTATTCGTCGGGCCGCCTTACCGGCTTCACGTTCAGCGCCGACGGCACCATCGTGGGTACGTACTCGAACACGCAGTCGATCGTGCTCGGTCAGGTGGCGCTCGCGAACTTCAACAACGTGAACGGCCTGATCCCGCTGGGCAACAACCTTTGGTCGGAATCGGCCGCATCGGGCATTCCGATCGTCGGCGTGCCGGGCGGCACGAACCTCGGCAAGCTTCAGGCCGGCGCCGTCGAAGCGTCGAACGTCGATCTGACGGCCGAACTGGTCCACATGATCACCGCGCAGCGCAACTATCAGGCGAACGCGCAGACGATCAAGACGGAAGACCAGTTGATGCAGACGATGGTCAACCTGTAAGACGGAGCGGCGCGTATGCGTAACTTGCAGGAGGGGCGTCGATGGATCGTCTGATCTATATCGCCATGACCGGCGCGAAGCAGGCGATGGAGCAGCAATCGACCACCGCCAACAATCTGGCGAACGTCTCGACGCCGGGCTTTCGGGCCCAGCTCTCGGCGTTCCGTCAGGCGCCGGTGCGCGCGGCCGACGGCTCGACGGGCACGCGTACGTTCGTCACGACCTCCACGCCGGGCACCGATTTCACGCCCGGCGCCATGCAACAGACCGGCCGTGCGCTCGATGTGGCCATTCAGGGACAGGGCTGGCTGGCCGTGCGCGATGCGCAGGGCCGCGAAGCCTACACCCGCGGCGGCAACCTCGAAATGACGGCCGACGGCCAGATCACGCTGCACGGCCTGCCGGTCATGACCGACGCGGGTCCTGCGGCGGTGCCGCCCGGCGCGTCGGTGACGATCGGCACGGACGGCACGATCTCGGCGCTGGGGCAGGGCGATCCGCCCAACTCCGTCGCCGTGGTGGGGCAGTTGAAGCTGGTCAATCCGCCGGAAGGCAATCTGGTGCGCGGCGACGACGGACTGTTCCGTCAGGCCAATAACGCACCGGCGCAGGTCGATCCGAATGTCGTGGTGGTGGCTGGCTCGATCGAGACCAGCAACGTCAATCCGGTGAGCGGTCTCGTGAACATGATTTCTCAGTCGCGGGCCTTCGAGATGCAGATGAAGATGCTGCAAACGGCCGACACCAACGAACAAACCGCCAACCAGTTGCTGAACTTCAGCTAACCGGCGCCGGATGCACAACGCTCGCCAGCGGCGAGCACGCGCACCGCCACCGCCCACGGGGAGAAACATCCAATGATCCGTTCGCTCTACATCGCTGCCACCGGCATGAACGCCCAGCAGACGAACATGGACGTGATTTCGAACAACCTTGCCAACACCAGCACGAACGGCTTCAAGAAAGGCCGTGCGGTGTTCGAGGATCTGCTGTACCAGACGATCCGTCAGCCCGGCGCGCAGTCGTCGCAGCAAACGTTGCTCCCGTCGGGGCTGCAATTGGGAACGGGGGTGCGTCCGGCGGCGACCGAGCGCATCTTCACGCAGGGCAACCTGACGTCGACGAACAACGCCAAAGACGTGGCCATCAACGGCGACGGCTTCTTCCAGGTGCTCATGCCGGACGGCACGACCGCCTACACGCGCGACGGCTCGTTTCAGGTCGACAACAACGGCCAGCTCGTGACGGCCTCCGGCTACCCGATCCAGCCGGCCATCACGATTCCCCCCAACGCGCTGTCGCTGACCATCGCGCGCGACGGTACGGTCTCGGTCACGCAGCCGGGTAACACGGCCAACGTGCAGATCGGTACGTTCCAGCTCGCCACGTTCATCAACAACGCCGGCCTGCAAAGCCTGGGCGAGAACCTGTACGCGGAGACGGCGGCTTCGGGCGCGCCGAACGTGGCGCAACCGGGCACCAACGGCGCCGGCGTGCTTAACCAGAATTACGTCGAGACGTCGAACGTGAACGTGGTCGAAGAGCTCGTGAACATGATTTCAGCGCAGCGCGCCTACGAAATCAACTCGAAGGCCGTGACGGCATCCGACCAGATGCTGCAACGTCTCACGCAGATGTAAGCGGCGGTTTGACCGCCTCTCTCTCCTTCGCCAACCGTATTCAGCCCTGGGAATGAACGTCGATATGTCCGCACGAAAGACCGAAATGCAACGCAGCGCAGGCCTCGCGCGATTTCTTGCGCTCGTGGCCGCCACTGTGTTGACCGGTCTCGCGGGCTGCGCCTACGTGCCGCAAGAGCCGGTCGTCAACGGGCCGACCACCACGCGTCCGCCGCCCCCGCCGGTGGCGGCCGATCCGGAAGGCTCGATCTTCCGTCCGTTGTATTCGAATCGCCCGCTGTTCGAAGATCGTCGTCCGCGTAACGTGGGCGACATTCTCACGATCGTCATCAACGAGAACACGGCGGCGAGCAAGAATTCGGCGGCCAATACCACGCGTGCCGGCAGCGGCAGCCTGACGCTCACCCAGACGCCCGGTGTGATCGGCGGTGTGCTCAACAATCAGGGGCTCGATGCCAGCGGCAGCAACAAGTTCGATGCCAAGGGCGCGGCCAACGCCAACAACGTATTTTCCGGTCAGATCACCGTGACCGTGATGGAAGTGCTGTCCAACGGCAACCTTGCGGTCGCCGGCGAGAAACAGATCGCCATCAATCAGGGCACGGAGTACATCAAGTTTTCGGGCATCGTCAGCCCGCAGACGATTTCGGGCGCGAACACCGTGCCTTCGACGCAGGTGGCCGATGCGCGCATCGAATACCGTGGCAAAGGCTACATCAACGAAGCCGAAACCATGGGCTGGCTGCAGCGCTTCTTCCTTAACGTTTCGCCCTTCTGATGTCGATCATGTCGTCCCCGTCGCGCCGCGCGCCTAACCTCCGTCTCCTGCATCAGTCGCGCCAGTCGCTCGGTCGCACTGTCTCCACGTTCGCCGTGGCGGCCGCAGTGAGCGTGGCCGGCGTGGCGACGATGCTCGCGCCCGGCGTGGCGCACGCCGAGCGTCTCAAGGAACTGGCGTCGATCCAGGGCGTGCGTGATAACCAGCTCATCGGCTACGGTCTCGTGGCCGGTCTCGACAACTCGGGCGACCAGACGACGCAAACGCCGTTCACGGTGCAGAGCATGACGAACATGCTCTCGCAACTGGGGATCACCGTCGCGCCCGGCACGAACATGCAGTTGAAGAACGTCGCCGCCGTGATGGTGACGGCCACGCTGCCGGCGTTCACGCGTCCCGGGCAGGCCATCGACGTGGTGGTCTCGTCGATGGGTAACGCCAAGAGCCTGCGCGGCGGCACGTTGCTCATGACGCCGCTCAAGGGCCCGGACGGACAGGTCTACGCACTGGCGCAGGGCAACCTGCTGATCGGCGGCGCGGGCGCGTCCGCCAACGGATCGAGCGTGACCATCAACCAGCTGGCGTCGGGCCGGATTCCGAACGGCGCCATCGTCGAGCGCGCCGTGCCGACCGCCATGGGCGGTCAGCCGGGCACCGTGCAGATGGAACTCAACGCCACCGACTTCTCGACCGCGCAGCGCGTGGTCGATGCCGTGAACCGGCGCTTCGGCTTCGGCACGGCGCAGGCGCTCGACGGCCGTGTGATCCTGCTGCGCACCCCGACCGATCCGTCGTCGCGTGTGCAATTCCTGGCGCAGCTCGAAAGTCTGGAAGTGCGTCCGGACAACACCGCCGCGCGCGTCATCATCAATGCCCGCACGGGCTCGGTGGTGATGAACCAGAACGTGACGATCCAGCAGTGCGCGGTGGCGCACGGCAACCTGTCGGTCGTCATCGATACACAGAACAATGTGAGCCAGCCGGCGCCGTTCTCGGGCGGTCAGACGGTCGTGGCCCCGAATTCGCAAATCTCCGTGCAACAGGAGAACAACGCGCTCAAGATGGTCAAAGCGGGCGCCAACCTCGCCGACGTCGTCAAGGCGCTGAACTCGCTGGGTGCGAGTCCGGCAGACCTGATGTCGATTCTGCAGGCCATGAAGGCCTCGGGCGCCCTGCGCGCCGATCTGGAGATCATCTGATATGGCCGACGGCAACCGCCTGACCGGTGCGGCAGGCAACAATCTGCCCGATCTGACGCAACGCGCCGCCTACGACATGCAGGGCCTCTCGGCCCTGCGGGCGGCGGCGCATCAGCAAACGCCGCAGGCCACGCAGCAGGCGGCCAAGCAGTTCGAGGCCGTCTTCACGCAGATGATGGTCAAGAGCATGCGCGACGCCACCCTGTCCGGCGGCCTGCTCGGCAGCGATCAGGAAAAGATGTTCAACGGCATGCTCGACGACCAGCTTGCCCAGCAACTGGCGTCGCACAAGGGGATCGGGCTGGCCGATCTCATGCTCAAGCAACTGGCCAAGACGGGCACCACGCTGCCGCCGGCGGCCATGGGCCGTCAGCAGTCGCTCGCCGGCCGTGCCTACAACGCGGCGGATGCCATCGGTGTCGCCGACGGTGCGCCGGCGGTCGCAGGCGAGTTCGTCGACCGCATGGCCAACGCGGCGCAGAGCGCCAGCGCGCGCAGCGGCATCCCGGCGCGCTTCATGCTGAGCCAGGCGGCGCTGGAGTCCGGGTGGGGCAAGCGCGAGATCCGTCGTGCCGACGGCAGCACCAGCCACAACGTGTTCGGCATCAAGGCGGGCAAAAACTGGAACGGCCCGACCGTGGAAGTGGCCACGACCGAGTATGTGAACGGCCAGCCGCGCCGCGTGACGGCCAAGTTCCGGGCTTACGGCTCGTACGACGAGGCGTTCGCCGACTACGCCAACCTGATTTCGAACAACCCGCGCTATTCGACGGTCGTGGCGAGCGCCAACGACGCGGCGAGCTTTGCCAACAATCTGCAACGTGCCGGCTACGCGACCGATCCGCAGTACGCCAGCAAGCTGATGAAGGTCATGAAGCATTTCATCTGAGGGTGAGGGACGGGGCGGGATTCGGGAAAATGGCCGAAATCCGACCGCAAGCTGGCCGGAAAGCCACGGAAAGCGGGACGAAAACCCGCGGGGCGACGGCCTCAATTTTGTCGCCGGGCTGCCGTAAACACATCGGTAACGGTGCGCATCGGACTTTTTGCCGCAGGGCGCGCCTCCAACTCAAGCCGCGAGATCATGAGCCTAATCAATATTGGCATGAGCGGGCTGAACGCCGCCCAGTTCGCCCTCAGCACCACTGGCAATAACGTCGCCAACTCGGGCACGGCCGGTTACAACCGCCAGATCGTCGACTATTCCCAGGCCGCCAGCCAGTATGCCGGCGTCGGCTATCTGGGCTCTGGCGTGCTGGTGAACGACGTCTCGCGCGTGTACAGCCAGTTTCTGTCGAACCAGACGAATCAGGCCCAGACCCAGTACAGCCAGCTCAACACGTATTACCAGCAGATCTCGCAGATCAACAACGCGCTGGGCAGTTCGACGACCGGCCTGTCGGCCACGATGAGCCAGTTCTTCACGAACCTGCAGAACATCGTCTCGGCGCCGGCCAACTCGGCCACGCGCGCCACGGTCGTGTCCTCGGCGCAAACGCTCGCCAGCATGTTCCAGTCGCTCTCGGGCACGCTGTCCACCCTGCGCAGCAGCACGAACGCCAGCATTGCCCAGTCCACCGACCAGATCAATGTCTACGCCAAGCAGATCGCGCAACTGAACGACGCCATCGTGCAGGCGCAGGCCAACGGCGGCAACACCACCCCGAACGACCTTCTCGACCAGCGCGACCTGGCGGTCTCGCAGCTCAACGCCATCATTCAGACCAACGTGGTCAAGGCGTCGGACGGCTCGTACAACGTCTATGTCGGCAACGGCCAGTCGCTCGTGACGGGCAGTTCGGCTTACCAGCTCACGACGGTGGCCTCGACCAACGACCCGTCGGAACTCACCATCGCGTACGTGACACCGAGCGGCACGAAGGTGCCGGTGCCGGAATCGTCGATTACCGGCGGCTCGCTGGCCGGGCTGCTGTCGTTCCGCAGCGGGGCGCTCACGCAGGCGCAGAACTCGCTCGGCCAGATCGCACTGTCGCTGGCCGGCACGTTCAACGCGCAAAACCAGCTCGGGCTGGACCTCTACGGCCAGCTGGGCGGTAACGTTTTCACCGTGCCGAACCCGACGATCGTCGCCAACGCGAAGAACTCGAACAGCGCGGTGCTCAATTCGAAGATCACCGACGCGTCGAAGGTCACGGCGAGCGACTACACCGTGACGTACGACGGCACGAACTACACCATGACCCGCCAGTCCGACGGCGCGAAGTGGACCGCAGGCGCCCCCGCCACGCCGGGCGCGCCGCTGACCTTCACCGACAGCGGCGGCAAGGCGTTCGACGACGGCTTCAACGTTACCGTCGGCAACATGGTCGCGGGCGACAGCTTCACGATCGAGCCGACGCGTAATGCGGCCGGCAACATCAGCGTGGCGATCACCGACCCGGGCAAGATCGCGCTGGCCGCACCGATTCTGGCCTCGGTGCCGTCGACCAACACCGGTTCGCTCAAGACGGATCAGGGCACGGTCGATGCGAACTACCTGAGTTCGCCGTTGACGTCGCCCGTGACGTTCACGTTCAGCAAGAATCCCACGACGGGCGCCATCACGCTGGTCGCACCTTCGCCGATGACGGTGACTGTCAACGGGACGACGACGACTTACGCTGCCGGCGATACGGTGCCGTACGACGCCGCCAACGGCGCGAAGATTACGCTCGGCGGTATGACCGTGAACGTGAGCGGCACGCCGGCGGACGGCGACAAGCTGACCATCGCCCCGAACAGCTCGGGCGCGACGACGGACAACCGCAACGGCCTGGCGCTCTCGGCGTTGCAAAACGACAAGACCAAGGTCGGCGGCAAGGACAGCTATGCGACCGCCTACGCCAATCTGGTCTCGTATGTCGGCTCGACCACGAACACCTACAAGGCGACGAGCGCCGCGCAGCAAACGCTGCTCAAGCAGGCGCAGACCGCCCAGCAGTCCAATTCCGGCGTGAACCTCGACGAAGAGGCGGCCAACCTGATCAAGTTCCAGCAGCTCTATCAGGCCAACTCGAAGGTCATCCAGACGGCGTCGCAGTTGTTCGACACGATTCTGCAGATGGTCAACTAAGGCTGAGGAGACGACAAATGCGCATCAGCACCAGCATGATTTTCGATCAGGGGTCGTCGGCCATGAGCCGTAACGTCTCCGATCTGCTCAACACGCAAGCGCAGCTCACCTCGGGCAAGCGCGTGACCACGCCGAGCGACGACCCGCTGGCGTCGGCGCAGGCGGTGGCCGTGTCGCAGGACAAGGACATGAACAAGCAGTACGCGACGAACCGAAGTTCGGCCACGACGGCATTACAGCTCGAAGACCAGACCTTCGGCAGCATCGTCAACACGCTGCAACACGTCATGTCGCAAGTGGTGGCCGCCGGCAGCGCATCGCTCAACGACAACGATCGCTCGGCCATTGCGACCGATCTGCAATCGAGCTTCCAGCAACTGCTATCGCTCGCCAACACGACCGACGCGAACGGCCAGTACCTGTTTTCGGGGTTCATGGGCAATTCGGCCGCCTATGTCGCCACACCGACAGGCGCGAGCTATGCGGGCGATACCGGTATCCGGTACGTTCAGGTCGGCCCGAACCGCCAGATCGCGATCAACGACATCGGCTCGAACATCTTCCAGTCGATTCAGCCGGCGACGGCAAGCACGGTGATCAGCGGCAGCCTGTCGAACACGGGGACGGCCACGTACACGCCGGTCTCGACGACGGACGTGACCAACGCAGCGGCCAATCATCAGTTCTCGATCAGCTTCGCGATCGACAACACCACGACGCCGCCGACCACGAACTACACGGTCAAGGACCTGACGAACACCACGGCGCCCGACGTCACGGGTGTGTACACCTCGGGGCAGCCGATCACGTTCGCCGGCAAGTCGGTGACGTTCACGGGCGCGCCGGCCGCAGGCGACACCTTCAAGGTGGATCCGCCCGGCAAGTCCAGCACGAATGTGTTCGACAATCTGCAAGCGCTGATCAACACGCTCAAGACGCCGATCAATGCGCAGGGTCCGGCGGGCGCGGCCAACATGACGAACGCTCTGACCACGTTCAACCAGATGTTCGGCAACAGCTACGACAACGTGACGACCTTGCGCACGACGGTCGGCTCGCGCATGAACGAGGTGACCACGCTCAACGACATCGGCAGCGCCAACGATCTGGCTTACACGTCCCAGTTGCAGGACCTGCTCGACGTGGACATCGTCTCCGCGACGAGCCAGTTCGCGCAGCAGCAGGCATCGCTGCAAGCGTCGCAGCAAACCTTCATCCAGACGCAGAAGCTGTCGCTGTTCAGCATGCTCTGATCGCAACGCCGCAACACCTCACAGGCCGCCTTCGGGCGGCCTGTTTCATTTTGAGCGCGGGGAGTGACGAAGGTGCACCGCTCAGGGCTTCGGCACGAAGGCGGCCGTCGCCCGGATCATCATGTCGATGCCGATGGCGTTGAAGTGGTCCAGCACGGGCGCAATGCGCGGCATCATCAGTTCGAGCACCACCAGACCGACACCCAGCGTGAGCGGAAAGCCCACGGCGAAGATATTCAGCTGCGGCGCGGCGCGGTTCAGAATGCCCAGCGCCAGATTGCAGATCAGCAGCGCCGCGACGAGCGGTAGCGAGAGCATCAGCGCCAGCGAAAACAACTGCCCGCCCAGCATCGCGAGGTAGTGCCATCCGCCCACGGACAGCGGCGTGCCCGAGATCGGCAACACGTCGAAGCTCTGCACCAGCGTTGCGTACATCACCAGATGCCCGTTGGTCGCGAGGAACACGAGCATGATGACCACGTTGAGCAGCATGCCGAGCACGGCGGTGCTGCCGTCGGCGTTGGGGTTGAGCAGCGTGGCGAACGACAGGCCCATTTGCAGCCCGACGAAGTCGCCCGCCATGCTCACGGCGGAGAACACGATCTGCATGCACCAGCCCAGCGCCGCGCCGATGATCATCTGCTGGACGAGAATCCAGAGGCCTTCCCAGGAGAAGGGCGAAACGGCGGGTGCGGGACCGATCAGGGGGGCGAGCGTGAGGGCGACGATGCCCGCCAGACCGATCTTGACCGTGCCCGGCACCCTTGAGTCGCCGAACAGCGGCGCCGTCATGGACAGCGCGAGCAAACGCACGAACGGGAAAAGGAACGTCGCGATGACGCCCGAGAGCTGGTCGTAGGTGAAGCTGATCAAGGCCGGGCGGCTTACCCGACGAGGCCGGGAATGCCGGTGAGCAACTGACGCATGTAGTCGACCATCATGTTGAGCATCCACGGGCCGGCGACCACGAGCGTGATGAACACGGCGAGCAGCTTGGGGATGAACGACAGCGTCATTTCGTTGATCTGCGTGGCGGCCTGAAACAGGCTCACGAGCAGGCCCGAGACGAGGGCGACGATCAGCAGCGGGGCGGCGAGCAGCAGGCACACCTGCATGGCCTGATGGGCCAGCGCCATGACGGTTTCCGGAGTCATTTCGGTGGCCTCCCCGCTACATCGTGAAGCTCTGGGCCAACGAGCCCAGCAGCAATTGCCAGCCATCGACCACCACGAACAGCATCAGCTTGAACGGCAGCGACACCGTGGAGGGCGAGACCATCATCATCCCCATGGCCATGAGCACGCTCGCGACCACCAGATCGATGATCAGGAACGGGATGAAGATCGTGAAACCGATCTGGAAGGCCGTTTTCAGCTCGCTCGTCGCGAAGGCGGGCACGAGAATGCGCATCGGCACGTCTTCCGGGCCGTTCATCGGCGGGGTCTTGGCGAGCTTGGCGAACAGTGCGAGATCCGCTTCGCGCGTTTGCTTGAGCATGAAGGAGTGGAACGGCTTGGCGCCGGTGTCGATGGCCTGCTCGAAGCTGATCTTGTTCGCCGCGAACGGCTGATAGGCGTTCGTATAGACCTGATCGAGCACGGGCGACATGACGAAGAACGTCAGAAAGAGCGCCAGACCGATAAGGATCTGGTTCGGCGGCGAGGTCGTCACGCCGATGGCATGGCGCAGCAGCGAGAGCACGATGATGATGCGCGTGAAGGCGGTCATCATCAACAACATCGCGGGCAGGAAACCCAGCGACGTGAGCAGCAGCATCGTCTGCACGGACAGCGAGTAGGTCTGTCCGCCGCCGGGCGACGGCGTTGTGGTGAACGCCGGCAACGTGGCCTGCGCGAAAGCCGCCCCCGGCAAGGCCATACCGACGAGGCACGCCAGCGCCAGACCGAGCATCAGGAAGCGGGGCAGGCCGCGCGACATCAGGAATCCTTCTTCATCGATTCGCGCAGCTTTTGCGCAAAAGCCTGCGCGGCGCGATTGGCCTGCGCACCCGGATGGGCGGCAGCGGGGGCCGCCGGCAGATCGGCGACGCGATCGGCGTCGATCACATGCAGGCTGCGTACCTGACCCGGCGCCACGCCGAGCACCACCCAGTCGCCTGCCACTTCCACCACGACCACGCGTTCGCGCTGTCCCACGGCGGCGCTACCTACGATGCGTACGTTGCCGCCGCCTAGCGGGCGTTGCAGCCCGAAGCGCTTGGCCAGCCATGCCAGCCCGAACAGCAGCGCGAGCACGAGCACGAGGCCGAAGCCGGTCTGCACGATGCCCGCGCCGCCAAGGCTCGGCACGGCCGCCGCCTGCGAGGCGGCGCCCTGAGCGTAAGCGTTGGCGAGGGGAAGACAGCCGAGGCCGGCGAAGACCGCGCGGGCCAGGCCGGTCGTGCGGTTCGGACGAATCGTACGAATCGTACGATTTAGGCGATTCGAGGCGGGCAGGCGTCGCGCCATGGTGCGAACGGCGTCGACTACGGTACGGGCGGCGGCCGTCACCGTGGCGCTGCTTGCCGCAGCACGCCGCACGGGCTTGCCGCGGACTTTCGTTGCAATCATCGGTTGAGCTTACGGATGCGTTCGGATGGCGTGATGATATCAGTCAGGCGGATGCCGAACTTGTCGTTCACGACCACCACTTCGCCCTGGGCGATAAGGCATCCGTTGACCAGCACGTCCATCGGCTCGCCGGCCATGCCGTCGAGTTCCACCACGGAACCCTGCGCCAGTTGCAACAGGTTCTTGATGGCGATCTTGGTGCGGCCCAACTCCACGGTCATCTGAACCGGGATGTCGAGGATCAGGTCGATGTCGTTGTGCGTGGCCGTCGCGGGATTGCCCGCCGTGGCGGCCAGCGGCTGGAATACGGGGGGGGCGGCGGCGGGTTGCGGTGCCGTGGCGGCAGCCGGCTCGGCAGCGGTCTGCTCCGCCATGGCGCTGGCCCACTCGTCCGCCATGGCCTGGGCGTCGTCACCGGGCGTTTGAGGGGTATCGCTCATCACTCGTTGTCCTTCGTGTAATCGCTGTGCGAATGGTTGATCATCTGGTTCACGCGCAGCGCGTATTGACCATTGAAGACGCCGTAATTGCAGTGCATCACGGGCACGCCGTCGACCTTGGCTTCGAGCACCTCGGGCACGTCGAGCGGGATCACGTCGCCCACGCGCATGTTGAGCAGTTGCGAGAGCGTCATGTCGATCTGGGCCAGGTTCGTCACGATCTCCACATCGGCGGCCTGCACCTGTTGCGAGAGCAGACGCACCCAGCGCTTGTCGACTTCGAGCGTTTCGCCTTGCAGCGGGCTCGAGAGCTGATCGCGCAGCGGCTCGATCATCGAGTAGGGCATGCAGATGTGGAACTCGCCGCCGACCGAGCCGAACTCGATGTCGAACGTGGTCGTGACGACGACCTCGTTGGGCGTGGCGACGTTGGCGAACTGCGTATGCATCTCGGCACGCACGTATTCGAACTCGACCGGGTGCACCGGTTTCCACGAGGCGCCGTAATTCTCGAACACCAGATCGAGCAGCCGCGCGATGATGCGCTGTTCGGTCTGCGTAAAGTCGCGCCCTTCGACACGCGTATGGAACCGCCCGTCGCCGCCGAAGAGGTTATCCACCACCAGGAACACGAGGTTCGGATCGAACACGAACAGCGCCGTGCCGCGTAGCGGCTTGATGTGGACCAGGTTGAGGTTGGTCGGGACAGGCAGGTTGCGAATAAATTCGCTGTACTTCTGTACGCGCACCGGGCTGACCGAGATCTCGGCGCTGCGGCGCATGAAGTTGAACAGCGCAATGCGGAACAGTCGCGAGAAGCGGTCGTTGATGATTTCGAGCGTGGGCATGCGCCCGCGCACGATGCGCTCTTGCGTCGCGATGTTGTAAGGCCTGATGCCGGCATTATCTTCCGACTCGGACCGGTCATCCTGTTCGCCGGTGACACCCTTCAGAAGGGCATCGACTTCTTCCTGCGACAGGAACTCCTCATGCGCCATGAATCACTCACTGAATTACAAACGCGGTGAACAGGACGTCGCCCACGGATTGCTGCGGCATGTTGGCGGCGAACGGCTGCGCGACCAACGTACGGATCTCGCTTGCCAGACGGCGCTTGCCATCGATCGTCGCCAGATCCTGCGGCTGCTTCGACGACAGCAACAACAACACGCGGCTACGCACTTCGGGCATGTGCTGCGTGATGCGGGCTTGCGTTTCGGCGTCCGCGACCTTGAGCGTCAGGCCGATGTGCAGATAACGCTCGCCGTCGTCGCCCTGGAGGTTCACCGTGAACGAATCCATGCTCACAAACACGGGCGGCGGCGGGGGAGGCGGTGCTTTGGCCGTTTCGTGACGTCCGGTCAGCAAATACACGGCCGTTGCCGCGCCGGCCGCTGCCATGAGCGCAACCGCCACGATCAACAGAATCCATTTGCGCATGCCCCCTCCGGAGGGAGCCGCGGCTTGCGTCGGTGCGGGATTTGCCATGTATTCGCCTGCTATTGGGTAATGATTGTCGGCTAACCCGCCACGGGGTGATCGGCCGAAAAGAAGGGACAATCGCGTTTAACTCGCGTCTTTGTCTTAACGGCAGAAAAACCCGCTTGCTTTAGGGCGCCATGATGCGGTGCGTCACCCGGTCGCGGCCCGTAGAGGCCGGCGGAGCGGGCGCGCAACGCCATGGAGGCCCGTTGTTCGTGCCGGTTTTCGAGACGGTCCGGCGCTGGGGCGCCGGGGTCTCGGGCACGCTTACGCGATTACGCGAACGTGTCGACGAAGCCGTTGCTCGCGCGCACCGGCACGTTCACCGTCGTGGCGATGGCGGCGTCGTCCGCCGTCTGGCCGAAGCCCGGCGTGCCACGTCCGTTGCCGCTATTGCCGTTTCCGTTGCCATTGCCGTTTGCGCCCTGCTGGGCGAACGCCTGTTGTTGCGAGCTGTCGCTGCTCACCGTCGCGTTACCCAGCGCGATGCCGTTGTTGGCAAGACTTTCACGCAATTGCGGCAGCGCAGCCTGTACGGCGTCGCGAACGGCGGCGTGTTGCGAGACGAACATCGCCTGCGCCGAATCGTTCGCCACGTTCAGCACCACGTGCAGCGGACCGAGATCCGGCGGATTCAGGCTCAGTTGCGCCGTTTGGGCATGGGCGCCGGAGAGCCACACCACTTGCTGCGAGAGCTGGTTGTTCCAGTCCTGTGTGCCGACGCGCGCATTCAGCGCCAGGGCGGCGGGCAGATTGGCCTGGGCTTGCAACTGCGGTTGGGCGTCGATGGCGGGCGTTGCCGTCTGGGCGGCCTGGGCAGCCGCCTGCGTCGCGGCAGTGATGGCCTGCGAGGCGGCGTCGCGGTTGCCCTGCGCCTGCGCGAGGGCGTCGGCCATGCGTTGCGCCGTCTGCGCGTCGGTGCCCGCGAGCAGCGCAGCCTTTGCGTCGGTGGCCGCCGGCTGCGCCGTCGTCGCGGTTTGGGCGGCGGTGGCGTTCTTCGCCAGCGCGTCGAGCGAGATGCCGCCCGTCGGGCTGGTCGTGGCGGCCGCGGGCGTTAACGTGCCCTTTGCCGGTGTGCCGGAGGCGGTTGCCGTGGTCGTTGCCTTGGCGTCGGTCGCGGTATCGGCGCCTGCCGGCGGCTGGCCGGTCAGTTGGGCGGCGCCGGCGGCCTGCATCGCGCCGGCGACGGCTGCCGTGATGGCCGCTCCCGTGCCGCCGGGCTTGCCGTCGGTGACGGTGGCGTCGGCCGCGGTGGTGGGCGCGGCGGCCGGCGTCGTGATTTGCAACGGCGCGTTGTTCATTGCGGCGAGGGCGACGGCCAGCGCAGCGGCCGGGTCGCCGGGGGCGGCGCTCGCCTGTGCGTCGTCTTCGTCGTCCTGGCTGTTGTCGGTATTGGACTTCGAAGGTTTGTTCGAAGCGCTCGTTTGCCCTGACTGCCCCGACTGCCCGGTCTGGCCTGCCTGCGCGGTCTGACTGTTCGACGCGTTATCCGCCGACTTGGTGCTGCCGTTCGCGGCATCGGACGAATTCGTCTGATTGGCCTGCGTGGCGTTGTTGTTCGTGCCGGCGGCGCTCGGCTGGACGGTTTGACGCGTCTGTTGCGAGAGCACGGCGGCGAAGGGCAGTGCGCCGGCGTCGTCGTTGTTCGACGATCCGGCGCGGTTGTTTCCGTTCACGGCCTGCGCGGCGGCGCTGGCGGCATCGGTCAGGAAGCTCAGAATCGACATAGTGGGCTCACCTATTCCTTCAAATCGGGGATTCGGCACGACGGCGCAGGCTGCGCGCGGCGTACTCGTCGTTTTCCTTCTGCTCGCGACGCGCCACCCGCAGGGCGGTGCGGGCTTGTTCGCGCGAAGCGAGCGTGCCGAAGGAGTTCAGCCGGCGCTGCTGCGCCTGCCATTCGCGGCGCGCTGCCGCCAGACGCTCTTCCGCCTGCTGGAGCAGCATGGCCTGCTGTCCGATGGCGGTGTCGAGTGTATCGATGAATTGCTGGAAGTTGCGCCAGTCGCAGCCCGCCATGCCCTGAATCGTCGCCGTCTGCATGCGCGTACGGTATTCGTGACGATACTGACGCAGCGCTTCGAGCTGACGCTCGACTTCCGCGCGTTGCGTCTGACGCTCGCCGAGCAGGCGCGCCGCTTCGTCC
Source organism: Pandoraea anhela (assembly GCF_902459655.1). Classification (GTDB taxonomy): domain Bacteria; phylum Pseudomonadota; class Gammaproteobacteria; order Burkholderiales; family Burkholderiaceae; genus Pandoraea; species Pandoraea anhela. Next base: position 239,132 of record NZ_CABPSB010000006.1, on the reverse strand, counting down.
ACGTCCTTCTGGGCGAGTTCGATGAGCAACTTGAGGGGCAGGGTGGAATTCATGGCCGCCTCCGATTAGTGGAACAGGCCGCGCAACTGCTGCACGGCGTCCGGATAACTGGCCCGCTCGCGCATGCCCTGTTGCAGGAAGCTCTCGAGTCGGGGATAGAGCTCGATCGCCTGATCGAGCATCGGGTCGCTGCCCGGTGCGTATGCGCCCACGTTGATGAGGTCGCGGTTGCGCTGGTAGCGAGACAGCATCTGCTTGAAGCGGCGCACGGTATCGAACTGGGCGTCGTCGATGAGCGCGGCCATGGCACGGCTGATCGATTGTTCGATGTCGATGGCGGGGTAGTGACCCGACTCGGCAAGCTGGCGCGACAGCACGATGTGGCCGTCGAGAATGGCGCGCGCGGAGTCGGCAATCGGGTCTTGCTGGTCGTCGCCTTCGGTCAGCACGGTGTAGAACGCCGTGATCGAGCCGCCGCCGTCCGGGCCGTTGCCGGCGCGCTCGACGAGCGCCGGCAGCTTGGCGAACACGGAAGGCGGATAACCCTTCGTGGCCGGCGGCTCACCGATGGCGAGCGCGATTTCACGCTGCGCCATGGCGTAACGGGTGAGCGAATCCATGATCAGCAGCACGTCTTTGCCCTGATCGCGGAAGTACTCGGCCAGCGTGGTGGCGTAGGCCGCGCCCTGCAAGCGCAGCAGCGGCGAGACGCCCGCCGGCGCGGCCACGACGACGGAGCGCGCCAGGCCGTCCGGCCCCAGAATGTTCTCGATGAAATCCTTCACTTCGCGGCCACGTTCGCCGATCAGACCCACGACGATGACTTCGGCCTGCGTGAAGCGGGCCATCATGCCGAGCAGCACGCTCTTGCCGACGCCCGAGCCTGCGAACAGGCCCATGCGTTGGCCGCGTCCCACGGTGAGCAGCGAATTGATGGCGCGCACGCCGACATCGAGCACCGATTCGATGGGGGCGCGGCCCAGCGGATTGATCGGCACCGAGGCGAGCGAGGCGCTGTCGGTCATGCCGAGCGGGCCGAAGTCGTCGAGCGGGCGGCCGGCGGCGTCGACCACACGGCCGAGCAGCGCTTCGCCCACGGGCAGACGCTTGCCGTTGTGACGTTGCGAGGGCAGCGGGCCGTCGGGGGCGGGTTCCATGGGGAACACGCGCGCGCCCGGCAGCAGCCCCGCGACTTCCGTTTGCGGCATGAGAAAGAGACGGTCGCCGCCAAAACCGACGACCTCGGCTTCGGCCGTGGCCGGTTCGCGCGAGGCATCGTGCACGGGCAGTTCGATGAGGCAACCGGCGCCGACCGGCAGACGCAGGCCGACGGCTTCGAGCACCAGCCCGGCGGCGCGCGTGAGACGGCCGCAGCGACGTGTCGGCTCGATGGCGTGAACGTGGGCGATGCGCTCCCGGAGCGCGTTCTGCCAGTGGCGCAGATGGGCGTCGCGGGCAATTTCACGCGGGTTCAGGGCGTTATGTGCGTGATGTGCCGCCGCGCCCGCCGCCTTCGGCGCAACACCGACCGCGGTGGCGGTGTCTGCGCCGACATCGCCGTCGTGATCGCCGTCGTGATCGCTGTCGTGATCGTCGGGTTGCAGCGCACCCGCCTGCGCCGTGTGCGCGTTCGTATCGATCTCATCCCACAGTCGCACGGACGGCGAGGTGCCGTCGTTGGCCGGGATCGGCGCAGACGACGGTGCCGTGTCGTGCGTATTCCCGGTGCCTGGCAGCACCGGCGCATGCGCGGCGAGTGGGGTGAGTTCGGTGTTCACCACGGCAGATCCTTGCCCAGTGCGGCCATCACGCGCTGCCAGCGGGTGGCGATGGTGGCGTCGACTTCGCCGCTGGCCGCTTCGGCCTTGCAGCCGCCGCGTTCGATGGCGGGATCGGCGCGCACGGTCCAGCCGGCGGCGCGCAATTCCGCACCGACGTGCGACTCGACGAGTTCGATGTCTTCCGGATTGAGCAGCAGGCGCGGCGAGCCGGTCAGCGGATCGTTGGTGAGCAGCTCGCGCACGATCGGCAGCAGCGTTTCCGGGCGGATCGCGAGCGTTTGATGCAGGGTCTGACGCGCGATATCGAGCGCCAGTCCGAGCAGCGGCTCGGCGACCTCGCGATCGATGGCGTTCACGGCGTCGCCGAAACCGTGGGCGATGTCGGCGAGTTGTGCGGCGCGCGTGTCGACTTCGTGCCGGCCGGCTGCCTGACCGGCGGCATAACCCTCGGCATGGCCGGCGGCGTAGCCTTGGGCGTGGCCCTCGGCGCGCGCTTGCTCGCGCCACGCAGCGATCTGCTCCGCGAGCGCGGGGTCGTCGAGCGGGCTGGGCGCTCTGGGTTGCGGCGGTGGCGGGGGCGGCGGCGGGTCGAACGACGCCATCTCCCAGCGTTGCCAGGCGGAGAGGCGTTCTTTCGGGATGATGGTCGACATACGCGAGGGCCCCGTTGCGTTACACGTACGCGTCGTCGCCGCGGCCGCCGATCATGATGGCGCCCTGATCGGCCAGCCGCCGCACGACTTGCAGCACCTTCTTCTGTTCGGCTTCGACTTCCGAGACACGCACCGGGCCGCGCGATTCGAGGTCTTCGCGCAACAGTTCGGCCGCGCGGGCCGACATGTTCTTGAAGAACTTCTCGCGAAGCTCGGCTGGCGCGCCCTTGAGCGCGATGATGAGCGACTCGGATTCGATTTCCTTGAGCAGCACCTGAATGCTGCGGTCTTCCACTTCGAGCAGATTCTCGAACACGAACATCTCTTCGACGATCTTCGCCGCGAGGTCCGAGTCGTAATTGCGCACGGCTTCGATGACGGACTCTTCGTGCACGCCGCCCAGATAGTTGAGGATTTCCGCTGCGGTACGCACGCCGCCCATCGGGCTGCGCTTGATGTTTTCGCTGCCCGAGAGCAGTTTCGTCAACACATCGTTGAGCTCGCGCAACGCGGCCGGCTGAATGCCGTCGAGCGTGGCGATACGCAGCACCACGTCGTTGCGCAGACGCTCGGTGAAGAGCGCGAGCACTTCCGAGGCCTGATCGCGGTCGAGGTGTACGAGAATCGTGGCGATGATCTGCGGGTGCTCGTGGCGAATCAGTTCGGCCACGGCGTTCGAATCCATCCACTTCAGGCCTTCGATGCCGCTGGTGTCGCCGCCTTGCAGAATCCGCTCGATCAGGCCGGCCGCCTTGTCGTTGCCGAGCGCCTTGTTGAGCACCGAGCGAATGTATTCGGACGAATCGAGCGACAGCGCCGAATGCTGTTCGGCTTCGAGCACGAAATCCTGCAACACGTCCGCGATCTGATCGCGCGTGACCTGACGCAGCGAGGCCATCGCCGCGCCGAGCTTCTGCACTTCGCGCGGTGCGAGGTACTTGAAGACCTCGGCCGCTTCATCTTCGCCCAGCGACATCAGGAGGATGGCGCTGCGTTGGAGTCCCTCAGCCGCGCTCATCGCCACCACCCACCCATGCTTTGACTACCGTTGCCACGATCTTCGGATCCTGTCGCGCCACTTGGCGCGCGTACTGCAAATTACGCTCGTAGGCGCTGATTTCGCCGCGCTTGCCGCCTTCGCCGGCAGCACTCTCGCCGTCGACGCCATCGGCCCCGGCGGCGCCACCGCCGCCACCTGCACCGGCCAGCGTCGGCTCGGCCGGCGGCGGCGGGGTCAGGTGCTTGCGAATGGCCGGACGAATCACACCGAACCACAGATACAGGCCGATCAGGCCAATGAGGACCCACTTGCCGACCTGCTTGGCCAGTTCGATGTTCTGGCGCTGACGCCACCACGGCAGGTTCGCTTCCGGATCTTCCTCGACCGTGAACGGGCTGTTGACGATATTGATCGTGTCGCCGCGCTGGCCCGAGAAGCCGATGGCTTCCTTCGACAGATTCTGGATCTGGTCGAGCTGGGCTTGCGTGAGCGCCACCATCGCGGGCTTGCCCTTTGCGTCGGTGCCCGGACGATAGTTCACGACAATCGCCGCCGACAGACGCTTCAGGCCGCCGGTGGCTTGCTGCACGTGACGGATCGTGCGGTCGACTTCATAGTTGACCGTGGCGTCCTTGCGATCGCTGCGCGGACCTTGCGGCGCGCTGGCAGCGCCCGGCGTGGCGGCGCCTTGCTGGGCGGCCTGCTGCTGTTGCGGCGGCTGCGTGATCGGTGCGGTGGCCTGCCCCGGCGGCTGGTTCGACAGTGCGCCCGGCACGCCGCCTGCGGCGTTCGCGCCGACCTGCGACGCTTCGCTGCTTTGCTGGCTGCGTACCGCTTGTTCGCCCGAATTCGGCTTGTAGTTCTCCGAGGTCTGTTCGACCTGATTGAAGTCGACGTCCGCCGTGACCTGGGCATGGACGTTGCCCGCGCCGACGATCGGATTCAGGATCGCTTCGATGCGGCGGGCGTAGGACTGTTCGAGCTCGCGAACGTACTTGAGCTGGCTGGCGTCCAGACCCAGCGCGTTACCGCTTTGGGCGGACAGCAGGTTGCCGTTCTGATCGAGCACCGTCACGTTCTTGACCGGTAGCTCCGGCACGCTCGACGCGACCATGTGCACGATGGCGCTGACTTGCGCATCGTCGAGCACGCGCCCCGGGTAGAGGGTCACGAGCACCGAGGCGCTCGGCTTTTGTTGCTCACGCACGAAGACCGAAGGCTTGGGGATCGCGAGGTGCACGCGAGCGGCCTGCACGGCGGAGAGCGATTCGACCGAGCGCGCGAGTTCGCCTTCCAGGGCACGCTGGTAATTGACCTGCTCGGCGAACTGGCTGATACCGAACTTCTGGTTGTCCATCAGTTCGAAGCCCACCAGACCGCCTTTGGGCAGGCCTTGCGAAGCCAGTCGCAGACGAACGTCGTGCACCTGTTCGGCCGGCACCAGAATGGCGCCGCCGCCCTCGGCGAACTTGTACGGCACGTTCATCTGTTGCAGCGAGGTGATGATGGCGCCACCGTCGCGATCGCTCAGGTTGCTGTACAGCACCTTGTAATCGGGGGCGCGGCTCCACAGGAAGACGGCGATCAGCAAGGCGACAAGAGCCGCACCGCCGACGAGCAACGGCAGGCGCTCGCGCGAGCGCAGTTGCGCGAGCAGGGGCTGCTTGGCGGCGACGTCGGCCGTCTGGGTGGCGGCATTCATGCGCGGCTCCACGCCAGGGGCGTTGACATGACGTTCATCGCGGTGGAAGTGCTCACTAACATGCGACAGAATTCTCCGGATACGCTTGGCATCGCGCTCACGTCCCTGAAAGGCTTAAGGATTGGAAAGAATCCGGTTCCCGGTGCGCACGATGCCGATGCTCCCGATTATTCGTTGGCGAATGTGGAATCGTTCTGAGGATTAGGCGGGTCTTTTACCGTTAATTAGGCTATTGGGGGCTTGCCAGGCGGTGGTAAGCTCCGACGTGACTGATAAAAGGCAAACCGGCGAGGGTTGCGCGAATTCGCGGATTGCCGGGGCGACCGGGTCGTGAATCGGCCGGCAAATCGGGTCGCAACCGCAACTTCATCGTCTCGTCGGCGAGACAAGCAAGGATAAGGATCATGGCCATTCCGGGGATCGAATCGGTACTGCAGAAGCTGGGCGGCGTGGCGTCGCAGGCGGCGGGCTCGATCATGGGCACGACCGGCGCCGGCGCGGGTTCCGTGTCGAAGACGGGCGGTTTTGCTTCCGAACTCGAAGCCTCGCTCAAGCGCGTGTCGGCGTCGCAACAAGGTGCGGAAGCGCAGGCGAAGGCGTTTGAAATGGGCGAGCCGGGTGTCGCGCTCAACGATGTCATGGTCGACATGCAAAAAGCCAACATCGGCTTCCAGATGAGCCTGCAAGTGCGCAACAAACTCGTTTCGGCCTACACAACCGTGATGAATATGCAGGTGTGACACCGGCCGTCGCGGTCCCGAGAAAGCCCCGTCCGCCGACGGGGCTTTTTTGTTGCTGCGGCCCGCGCATGTCGCCAGCGAAGGGATCGGACGGAAATCGGACGCTTCACGCCGCACCTGCATTGCAGACCTGGTGCCTACGTTGTCAGGCGGCGGGCGTCGATGGGGGCGGGGTGGTCGCGGTAGCGGGGGTGGGGGTGGACGCGGCGGCGTCGGCCGTGACGTCCGGCGGGAGAATGCCCGGCGGCAACGGGGGCGGCTTGCCGCCACGGCCCGCTTCGAGTTTGTAGAGCCATGCCAGCAATTCGGCTACCGCCTGATAAAGCTGCGCCGGAATGCGCTGGTCGAGATCGACCTGCATCAGCAGGCTCACCAGTTCGGGCGATTCATGCACGTACAAACCGTGCTCGCGCGCGGTGCGCACGATCGTCTCGGCGAGCAGGCCATAGCCTTTTGCGACAACGCGAGGCGCCGAGTCCTTCGCACCGTATGCGAGCGCGACGGCGGTGCGGCGTTCCGGTGGCAACGTCATGCCTCACCTCCTGCCTTCGGCGCATTCGACGTCTCATCGCTCACCGGCGTCGGCACCGACAAACGGGCGGTCTCGGCATCGGACACCGACGCCTGCGAGTTGGCCCGCCCCACCGCACCGGCGGTCGAAGCGGCATCCGGCGTCGTTGCCGCCCCGTCAGCCCCGTCAGCCTCTTGCGCCTCGCTCAGCGCGCCGAACGACAACTGACTCGCAATCAGGCCGACGGACGCCAGTCGCTGACGCAAGTCTTCACCCTCTTTCGACAACACATCCGTAGACGCCGTCGAATCGGCCAGCAATCGCGCCTGCAACTGCTGGCCCGACAGGCCGAGCGTGACGTCGATGGTGCCCAGCGACGGTAACGTCAGACGCAGGTGCGTATGCCATGTCGAGGGCGCTGCGGCCTCGCCCGGCGTGTGCTGCCCCGCGCGTTCCTCGACTTGCCACGCCATCGGGGCACCGGGCCACGCCATGCCGTTCCATTGAAACTGCGGATTGACCAGCATGTCGAGCTGCTGACGCACCAGCGTCACGCTCTCCGCCGGCGTGTTCGCCACAGCGGCAATCGCACCCGCCGCCCCGTGTTGCTGCGAGGTCGTCGATGTGCCGCCGGCGGCGAGCGCGGCGTCGGCGTCGCGCCCCGTCGGCAGTACGCTGCTGGTCGTATGGGCCACGCTCGCGGCATGCGCCAGCGCGTTCGCGGTATTGGGCAGATTGGCGCTCGCGCGCAGGCCACCGTCGGCCGCGTCGGCATTCGCTACTTGCCCCGCTTGCGCCGGCGCGCCGGCAGGCGCCGTCAGGGCATTCGGGGTGGCCGTCGGCAACGTCAACGGGGAGGATACCGTGGCGGGACCCAGCGTCGACCATCCCGTCGCAAAGGCCGCTTCGCCGCCCGAAGGTCCGAGCAGACGTGTCAAAGGACCGGGCCCCGGCAGCGTGGCGTCCGCCCCGGCCGCGCGCAACTGCGCCGCCAGATTGGCCGACGCTGGCCAGCGCAGCTGCGGCTCGGCCTGCAACTGCTCGAACGAACGGCTGCCCGAAGCCCATTGCGACAGGTGCGATTCATAAAACAGGCCGCTCGTCGACAACGCTTCCCTGAGCGCAGCGGCGACCAGCGGCGCGAGCGCCGGTGCGCCCGTGCCGGGAGCGGCCGGCCACACCGGCGCGCTCGCCTGCACCGGACCCGGCGAGTCGGGGGCGAGGCGCAGAATCGTATCGATAGTACGGGCGGCGGCGGAGAGCGTCGCCTGCTGGATCGGCGTGGGGTTGCGCGGTGCGGGCTGCGATGTCGCGTTGCCCAGCGCCACGGCGGTGGGCGAGGTCTTGGTCGCGAGATCGCCCAGCGCGGAGGTCGCGTCGCCGGACGGCTGCGAGCCGGCAATCGCGTTGGGGGCGGTCGTCGAGGACACGCCTTGCCCCATGCCAAGCAATGAGTCGAGCCGTCGGGCGAGTGTCGTGGCCAGAACCGAGTCGAGACCGGCCATGCCTTACTCCGAAATGCGGACGACGTGACGCGCGCCGCGCGTCAGGCGCCCAGGTTCAGGCCGTAGACTTCGTGCAGGGCACGTTGACGGCGCGTGCTGTTGATCATCGCATCGAGGTGCGCCAGATGCGGCACCGCGAGATCGCGAATGGCGGCATCGTCGGCCAGGATACGGCGGATGATGGCGTGCTTGCGCGAGCGCTCGTCCTCGGACAGCGGGAGATCGGCGTCGAGCTGCTTGATCGAATCGACCTGCGCGCGATACTGCGTCTCGAGGTCGATGAGGGCATCCCAGTCACCGTCGCGCGCCACACCGAGCATACGCTCCGTGAGGCCGGCAATACTTTCGTAGCAATTGAGCAAAGTCATCGCTTCATTCATAGCGCACTCCGGTGCCCGCCTGAGCGGCGGGGGCACCCGTGCCGGCAGCCGGGGCGATCGCTCGCCAGGCCGATGCAATCGTCTCAAGCAGGGTGTCGACTTCCTGAACCTTGGCGACGTCGTTCTCGAGGCTCGCTTCGAGCAGACGTTGTCCCATGTAGTCGTAGAGATCACGCAAATTGCGCGACAGTTCCCCACCGACTTCCATATTCAAGCCATCGCGCAGGCCACCGATGATCTCGATGGCTTTCGAGATGGCCTGACCGCGTTCGACGATGTGACCGGCCTCGAAGTGGATACGCGCCTTGGTGAGCGCAGCCTTTGCACCGTCGAACAGCATCAAGATGAGCTGATGGGGGCTCGCGGCGATGACGCCGGTTTCGAGCCCGACCTTGCGATACGCATTGGCGGCGTTCTGACCGTACATGTGTGTCTCCGCCACTTACTTCGAGGACGACGACGAGGAGCCGCCGCCAAGCACCTGCTTGAGATAGTCGCTGGTGTTCTGCAGCTTGGCCATCGTGGCGTCCAGCGCCGTGAACTGGGCCAGATAACGGCTCTGCATCTGCGTCATCTGCGCTTGCCAGTCGGTCTCCTGCTGTTTGATCTGCTTGATCGACGTATTCAGGTTGTTCGTCGCGCTCGTGACCGCGCCCTTGGCGCTCAGGAAGTCCGTGACCTGGGTGTTGAGCAGCGATGCGAAGCCCTGCGAAAAGCCGATATTGCCGCGATTGCCCGTGGCGGTGCCCGAGACAGCGATCTTCAGGCCTTCGACCGGCGTGCCGCTGTTGCCGGTGAGCGTCTGACCGCTGCCGGTCGCGCCGAAGCCGCCGATCGTGCCGACGACGTCCTTGCCGGTCGTCGTGTTGTTGCCGTTGAACAACTGGTTGTATGCCGAGCCGCCCGTGACGACCACCTTCGAGGCCGAACCGTAACGGCTCGACGTGATCGTCAGTACGCCGTTGTTCGCGGCGACCGACACGCCCGACTGCGCGGTGGTGAACTTGCTGTTGCCGTTGATCGCGGCCTGGATGGCCGCCGCCAGCTTGTCCTGCGTATAAGTGCCCGGCGGGATCAGCACGCTGGCGATGTTGCCGTCGAGCGAGATCTGGAGTTCGTTGCTGCCCGCCGCAATCGTGGTCGACGCACCCAGCGTGATCGCACCGGTCGTCGTGCCTTGCGTGGCCGCCTGCGAGATGTTGATGGCGTACTGGCCCGGCTGCGTGGCGTTCGACGAACTGGTGAAGCTCACCAGACTGTCGGTCGTCTGACCGTTGGTCGCGAACAACGAGGCGAGCGCATTGAACCCGTTCGGCGAGGACATCGCCTTGTTGAGCGCTGCGGTGTCGACCGAGAGCGTGCCGTCTTTCTGGAAGCCGACACCCACCTGCGCCAGCGACGCGAGGCCCGTCGAGCCGACGCCCGGCAGCTTGCCGTTGAGAATCTGGGTCAGGCGGTTCTGCACGAGCTGAACCGTCGAGTCGCCGATCAGCGGACCGTTGTTCGCGCCGTTGCCGGCCTTATCGAAGGCGGTGAGCTTGCCGATCGTGGTTTGCAGCGTGTTGTAGGCTGTGGCGAACGACTGCACGGCTTGCGTGACGGCCGACGTATTGCGGCTCGTCGTCACCGTGGTCGATCCGGTCTTGGAAAGCGTGAGCGTCACGCCGGTGACCGACTTGGTCACGGTGTTCGTCGCACTCGTGACCGCCAGACCGTTGACGGTCAGGTTGGCGTTCTGCGCCGCGCTCGTTTGCGTGAGGTTTTGCGTGCCGGTCGGATCGTTGGCGAGCAGGTTGGTGACCGTGGCGTCGCCGCCGGCGGCCACATCGATCTTCATGCTCATGTTCTGGCCGGTCGTCTTCGAAGTCAGCACGAGACGATACGGGGTGCCGCTGCCGTCGTTGACGATCGTCGCCACGGCGTCGCCGTTCTTCGCGTTGATGGCGTCGCGAATACCGGTGAGCGAGTTGTTGCTGCTGTCGATCGTCAGGTTGATCGGCGAGGAGCTGGCGTTCGCCGTAAAGCTTGCGCCCGAATACTTGCCGTCGGTGAGCGTGCCGCCCGTGATCGTGCCAAGGGTAATCGTCACCTTGGTCGGCGTGCCCGTGCCGATCGTGCTCGTCTGGCTCGAGAAACCGGTGGTGGTCAGGCTTTGCGCTTGCGCGAGCTGCGTGACGTTGACGGTGTATTGACTGACGTTCGCGGTCGAGTCCGCAGTGGCCGACAGGATCGTGTTGTCGCCGACCGCTGCCGCCACCTGCAGGAACTGGGCGGCGCTCGAGAGGGTGCCGAGTGACGTCTGAAACGCGGACAGTGCCGATTGCAACTGACCGATGGCGGAGAGCTTCGTGTTGTACGCCGCTTCCTGGCTTTGCAGCAGAGTGAGCTTGTTCGTGGCAGGCGTCATCAGACTCTTGACGAGTGCATTGACGTCCAGCCCGGACCCAATCCCAGGGGAGGAAATAGTGCCCGGTCCGTTAGAAGTTGCCATGATGTGCTCTCACTCCGTTGAATTGATCGTTACTACCTGGCCTGCTCAAAAAAACGCGTTGGCCTGAAAAACAGGCGGCGGCGGCACCGTTTCGCAGTGACGCCGCCGTCGACCCGGCGAGCTTGCGCTCACCGGGTGTGTCAAGCACGACTCCCTGATTACTGGAGGAGCTTGAGCACTTGCTGCGGCAGAGCATTGGCCTGCGACAGCATCGAGATACCGGCTTGTTGCAGGATCTGCGAGCGGGTCAGGTTGGCCGTTTCCGCTGCGTAGTCCGTGTCCTGCACGCCCGAACGTGCGGCGGTCAGGTTTTGCGTCGTGGCCGACAGGTTGCTCACAGCCGACTGGAAGCGGTTCTGAATTGCACCCAGCGTTGCGTTGAAACCGTCTGCCGTGGCGATGGCGGCGTCGATCTGCGCGACCAGCACGGTGGCCTTGTCGGCCGTCAGTGCATTGGCCGTCGAGAGGCTGCCGCTGACCGACGAGCTACCTGCTGCCACACCGATCTGGGTCAGCTTGGCTGCCGTGCCCGACACCGTGAAGTTCTGGCTCGACACCAGGTTCAGCTTGCCGGTCGAGTCGACGAACGCCGTCACGCCGCTGCCGCTCGCGCTGATGGCGTCAGCCAGTTCGCCGATCGACTTGAAGGTGCCGGTGATCGACGTCGCGGTGGTCGCGCTGGCCGTCTTGATCTGGAGGTCCGTGCCCGTCAGGGTCAGCGGCGACAGGGCTGCCTTCACGCCCGTCGACGAACCCGTACCCGTCGTAGCGGCCAGCGTCGCCGGCAGCGTGATGCCGGTCAGGCCGGTCGTTGCGATGTTGATCGCAGCGGCGGTCGTGTTGGTGAAGTCGATTTCACCCGTCGTCGCGTTGGCGGCGGCGATGTTCGTGCCGGCAGCGGTGTTGATGGCGGCGGCCAGGTCGGCAGCCGTGTTGTACGTGCCGTTCGCGACAGTCGTACCACCGACCGTGATCGTGTTGGCGGCGTCGAGCGTGATCGAGCCGAACTTGGCGGCCGTCGTTGCCGTTGCCAGGGCAACGCCACCGATCGAGCTGGCCGACATGTTCTGGGTCAGGCTGACCGAGATGTTCTGGCCGGCGTTGGCGCCAACCTGGAAGTTCGCCGTACCCAGCGAGCCGTTGAGCACCGACAGACCGTTGAACTGGGTTTGCTGGGCCGTACGGGTGATTTCCGACAGACGTTGCTGAACTTCCTGGTCGATGGCGGCGCGGTCCGAAGCCGAGTTCGTGGCGTTCGTGGCTTGCACTGCCAGCGTACGGATACGCTGCAGGTTGTCCGAGATCGACGACAGGCCGCCAGCGGCGGTCTGCACCAGCGAGATGCCGTCGCTGGCATTGCGCTGAGCTTGCGTCAGACCGTTGATTTGCGACGTCATACGGTCGGTAATGGCCAGACCGGCGGCATCGTCAGCGGCGCTGTTGATGCGCAGACCCGACGACAGACGCGTGATCGACGTTTGCAGGCTGGACTGCGACGAGCTCAGGTTACGCTGGGCAATCGTCGAGAAGATGTTGGTATTGATGACAGATGACATTTAGCCACTCCTTTCCCAAAATTTTTTGGCTCCGGCTTAAGCGCCGTAACTTTGGCTCACCAGCCAATCGCCGAAAGCCGCCGTTGTAGGGGATATCGGACGCCCTTTGGGAAAATTTAGGGTGGTTTTGCAAAATGCTTCGACCACCCCCATCGACTTGGCAGGTCGATGTCGGAAAAACGCTATCGGGCCAGTCTACGAAATTCCTCCACGATTGATCCGTCAAGGAAAGGGGCAATCTGCCGCCTATTCTTGTCCTGTAAGGCTCGGAGAGGTAGCGGCGTCGAGGCGACGTTCGGCCGGGCGGCAGGCGATGCTCAAGCCACGGCACCCGTCGACAGGTGCCGAAAAATATTTTTCGGTGCTGTGAAAAATCTTCGCAAGGGCGGTGAACGACGCGCCAGACGCACGTGGCCCGCATCGGCGGGCCACGGAGTGAGCACTTAGTTCAGATGGTTCCCGGGAAATCTGGGAGGAAATGTGATGATGTCGTGCCTCAGGCGCAGACCGGTCCCATCTCGGCGCTGACCAGCCCGTGCTGCATCACGTAATACGTCAGCTCGGCATTGTTGTTCAGGCGCATTTTTTCCAGCAGGCGGGTGCGGTACACGCTCACCGTCTTCACCGAGAGCGACAGCGCGTTGGCGATATCGGTCAGACGCTTGCCCGAGCCGATCATGCACAACGTCTGGTATTCACGGTCCGACAGCCGTTCGTGCGGCGGCTGGTCGGCGTCGGGGCCGAGGTAGTCGGCCAGCGTCTCGGCGACCATCGGACTCACGTATTTGCGACCCGCCGCGACCTGGCGCACGGCCGAAACCAGTTGCTGGGCGTTCGAGCGTTTGCTCAGATAACCGGCAGCCCCTGCCTTGAGCGCGCGCAGCGCGAACTGACCTTCGCCGTACATGCTGAAGATCATGATCGGCAGGCGCGGGTGCTTGCGCCGCAAGGTCTTGAGAATTTCCAGACCGTTGGTGTCGGGCAACGAGATGTCGAGCAGGACGATGTCCCACTGTGCTGCGTCGGTCATCTCCAGTGCTTCTGCGCCGCAGTCGGCTTCGCCGATGACGGCGATGCTGCCGCTATCGGAGAGCAATTGCCGGACGCCCTGGCGCACGATGGCGTGGTCGTCGACGATGAGCACTCTAAGCGTCATGATGCGTATCCAAGAAGAGCGAGCGATTCCGGGCCGTGCTGGCCGGTCGGGGCAGGCAGGATCTGATGCCAGGGAAGTCGTGCGCTCACGAGCGTCCCCGACCCATGATCACTGCCGATACGTAGCATGCCGCCGAGCGCCGTGCAGCGCTCGCGCATGCCAACCAATCCGAAATGTCCCTGCTTGCGACGCGCGCCGCGGGCCAGTCCGCAGCCGTCGTCGGAAATCGTGAGTTTGAGTGAACGGTGGCTGCCATCGAGCGCGACCACGACGCGCGTGGCGCGGGCATGGCGGGCGACGTTGGTCAGGGCTTCCTGGGCGATGCGGTATAAGGCCAGCACCGCGTCGGGCGTGAGGTTCGCCACGCGCTCGCGCGTCACGTCGTCGCAACGCCAGATGCACGTGAGGCCGCTCTGCTCGCCGAACCCGCGCAGCCAGGCGCGCAGCGAGACGACGAGTCCGGCGTCGAGCGCCGGCGGACGGTGACGGCCGACGAGTTCGTCGGCGGCGTCCTGCGCGGCGTTGGCCACGCTCTGAATCTGCGTGCAGAAGGATTGCCATTCGGCGGCATCGGCAGGGGCGTGCGCCGACAGTCGCGCGACGACGAGTTGCAGTGCGGTGAGATGCGCGCCGAGGCCGTCGTGCATTTCCTGTGCGAGGCGGTTGCGCTCGGCTTCGCGCGCGGCGTCGATTTTGCGGGCGACCGACTGTGCGAGCGACCGGGGAGATGCCTTGGCGGTCGCGCGTGCGGCCCGCGAGGCCGGCTCCGCCGGGAGTGCGCCCTCACAGGCGGGCTGCTGATCCATGGCCGAAGTCTGCGGCGTTTCGGCGCGCGGGTGCAGCGCGTCGTCAAGCGACACGCGACGTCTCGCAGCCTGTGCGGCAGGATCGACGAGAAACGGCATGGAGGCAAATCCCTGAGAGAAAAAGTCCCGTGCCGCAACCCACGCGGCGAGACCCAGATTCAATTTAACAAACTTTACATTTCGTCACAATTACACGCGGCGGGTACCCGCGTGGTTGACGGCGACGCGTAACTATTTGATTTGGATCAAGAAGTTTTCGCTTGCTTGAGGGGATTTCTGCGAAGACCCCGAATATATCAGGGTTTGTCCTAGCGCATCCAGTCGAGCGTATGTTTCAAACGACATTCTCGGTCCAAAACGGTCACAACGCCTGAATCGACGGCGTTATTTCATACGATTGTTATTTTCTTTCAGACGAGAGCGCGGGTATACCACGCGCTTCATCGGTGAACTGCTTCTCGCGACGTGCCCCGAGAGACGTTGCTTTCGGTCTCCGAATCTGCAGGGAGCGTCACGGTGACGATCAGGCCCGGGCCGCCCGGGGGGCTCTCGCCCTCGCCCGGTGCCAGCGCCACGGTGCCATGACTGGCCGCCACGATCTCCTTCACGATGGCCAGTCCCAGACCCGTGCCAGGCTGACCCGGCGGCGCGTTGCGGTAGAAGCGTTCAAACACGCGCGCTCGCGCTTCGGCCTGAATGCCGGGCCCGTTGTCGATGACGCGCAGGCGGGCGGCGCCGTCGTGACGATCGATCGCGACGGTCACGCGTCCACCCTCGTGGATGTAGCGGATCGCATTGTCGACAAGATTCATGACCATCGCATGAAACAGTTCGCCATTGCCCGTCACCCACAGGTGCGCCTCGACGGTCTCCAGCCCGAGGTCGATATTGCGTCGCTGCGCCAGCGCGACTAATTCCTCCAGCACGCTCGCGGCCACCGCCACCAGATCCACGCGCGAGCGCGAGAACGCCGGGGTATCGGCCGCCTCGGCCTGCGAGAGCAGCAACAACTTGTTCGTCAGGTCGGCCAGCCCGCGACTGCTCGTCTGCATGGCCGCAAGCACATCGGCCAGCGCGGCGCGGTCGTCGAGCTGCGCGGCGAACTGCAATTGCGTATCGAGCAACGCGAGCGGCGTGCGTAACTGATGCGCGGCGTCCGCCACGAACCGTCGTTGTTGCTGCGCCTGCACCGACAGCCGCTGAATGCACAAGTTGATGGCGTCGACGATCGGTCGCAACTCCGTCTGCAACTGTCCCGCGCGAATCGGCACCAACGCCTGTGGCGCGCGTCCGGCGACTTCGTCCTTGAGCCGGATCAGCGGGTGCAACTCGACCGTCAGGCCGATGAGCACCAGCACCGCGGCCAGCGCAGCCATCGCGATCTGCCGGTGCAGCGACGGCTCCCACAACTGCGCCAGCATCTCGTCGTGCGCATGCATCGTCTGCGCCACGACCACCGCGACCCGATACGGCTTGCCGGAGTCGTACATCGTACGCACGAAACTAATCGCGCGCAGCGCTTCTCCATTCACTGTGACGTTCGAATAAGTGGGCACTGTGGCCGGAAACAGCGCCGGATGCGGGAAATCGGGCGGTCCGGCCAGCAGCCGGCCGTCTTCGGTGATGACCTGATAGAACACTCTATCGCGTGCCGGCGACGCAAACAGCTCCAGCGCCGACGGCGGCACGACCGCGCGCAGCGCCCCGTCCACCCAGGAAAGTTCGCCGGCGATCACCTGAGCGGAGGTGAGCAATGCCCGGTCCTGCACGAGTTCCGCCGTGTCGTGCGCGCTGCGATAGGCCAGCCAGGCGCTCGCGCCGATGTAGAGCGAGAGCGGCAGCATCAGCCACATCAACAATCTGACGCGCAGGCTAAGCATCTTTCTCGCGCAGCAAATACCCCAGCCCGCGCAGGGTCATGATGGCGGCCCGGCTCGATTCGAGTTTTTTGCGAAGACGGTGGATGTAGATTTCGATGGCGTCGGCGCTCGGCTCGTCGTCCAGACCGAACACGCCGCTGACGAGTGCGCGCTTGGCGACCGTCTTGCCCTGTTTGCGCATGAGAATCTCGAGGACGGCGTGTTCGCGCGAGGGCAGCGCCAGCGGCGCACCATCGATCGTGAACTGGCGGGTACCTGCGTGATAACTCAGATCGGCGCACACGAGATCGGCGCTCTGCTCGGGCGCATGGCGTCGTGCAAGCGCTTTCACGCGCGCAATCAGCTCACGCACTTCGAAGGGTTTCACGAGATAGTCGTCGGCGCCCGCGCCGAGGCAATCGACCTTCTCGTCGACCGAGCCGCTGGCTGTGAGGATGATGACGGGCACGTTGTTGCGTCGCTCGCGCAGCCGTCGCAGCACATGTTTGCCGCCGAGTTTGGGCAGCATGAGATCGAGCAGCACCACGTCGTACGTTTCGGTTTGCAGCAGACGGTCGGCGGCGTCGCCGTCGCGCGCGGCATCGACGGTGAAGTTGTCGTCGCGCAGCATGCGGGCGAGCCAGTGGGCCAGAGTCTCGTTGTCTTCGATCAGCAGCAGTTTCATGGCGGGAAGGCGGGATGCGCCGGCGAGTTTGCCCGGGGAGCGCGGGCGAGCCAACAGCGGGTAAACACCCATGAGCGAGGGATGAAAACCTGCATGTCGCGAAAGCTCGATGAAAGCTTCGCCTTTCTACAATTCGCGACAAGGCAGGGGAAACCGCATCCGAGGTATCGGGCCCGCTGCCCGGGGCCGCGTGTATCGCTCACGTCAGGCCGGCCGGCGCCGCAAACGGCAGCGCGGACCATTATCCCTAAAACAATGGAGACATCACAATGCGAGCAAGCCTTGGCGTGCGTGCGCCGAAAGCCTTCGTGAAACCTCTGCTGGCCGCCGTGCTCGGCGCGTCGCTCGCGCTGGCCGCAGCCCCGGGTTTCGCTGCCGACAGCGGCAAGATCACGATCATGGTGGGTGGCATCACCAAGATGATCTACCTGCCGGCCAAGCTTGCGGAGCAGCTCGGCTACTTCAAGGAAGAAGGGCTGAACGTCGAGCTGCTGTCGCAGCCCGCCGGTGTCGACGCCGAGAACGAATTGCTCGCGGGCGCCGTGCAAGCCGTGGTCGGCTTCTACGATCACGCCATCGACTTGCAGAGCAAGGGCAAGGAGATCCAGGCGATCGTCGTCTTCGGTCAGGTGCCGGGCGAGGTGGAACTGGTCAACGCGAAGAGCAAAGACACCATCAAGAGCATGGCCGACGTGAAGGGCAAGACGCTCGGCGTGACCGGCCTGGGCTCGTCGACGAACTTCCTCACGCAATACCTGGCCGCCAAGCACGGCCTGACCTCGGCGCAATACTCCGTGTTGCCGGTCGGCGCGGACAACACGTTCATCGCCGCGATCAAGCAGAACCGTATCGACGCCGGCATGACCACCGAGCCGACCGCGTCGCAACTGATCAAGACGGGCGACGCGGCGGTGCTGGTCGACATGCGCACCATGGAAGGCACGGTCGCCGCGCTCGGCGGCGCGTACCCGGCGTCGAGCCTGTACGTGCAGCGCGCGTGGCTCGACAAGCACAAGCCGGAAGCCGCGAAGCTCGCCCGCGCTTTCGTGAAGACGCTCAAGTACATCAATACGCATTCGGCAGCCGAAATCACCGAGAAGATGCCGAAGGATTACTACGGCAACAACAAGGCCCTGTACGTGCAGGCGTTGCAGAACTCGCTGCCGATGTACTCGCCGGACGGCCGCATGCCGAAGGACGGCCCGGAGACCGTGCTCAAGGTGCTCGCCGCGTTCAATCCGAACGTCAAGGGCAAGCACATCGATCTGTCGAAAACGTACACCAACGAGTTCGTCGATCAGGCCAGGTGATCCGGCTTACGCCACCGACCAGGTTGACTCAGTTGACCCTGTAGTACCGGCGCGCGGTCCGCACGACGCGCGGCCCTATTCCACCGAAGACGCGACGCTGCCCGCACCCGACGACTGTCCGGTGTGCGGGGCCGTGCCGCCTCGAGAAACCGCAACAACCGTTCCGACGTCACCCAGGAGCCGGGCATGACCCAGACCATTACCCCCACGGCGCCGGCGCGCGCAGAGAGCGCCGCTTCACGCGTGTCACGCGATACGCCCGCCATCGAGTTCGACAATGTGTCGTGCCGCTTCATCTCGCCGGACGGCAAGGCCACCGTCGCCCTGCGCAACTTCAGCATGTCGGTCGCACGCGGCGAATTCGTCGCCATCGTCGGGCCGACCGGCTGCGGCAAGTCGACCACGCTGTCGATGATCACCGGCCTGCTGCGGCCTACCGCCGGCAGCGTGCGCGTGATGGGCCAGCCGGTCAACGGCATCGACCCGCGCATCGGCTTCGTCTTCCAGAACGACGCTGTTTTCCCGTGGCGCAGCGTGCGTGAGAACGTAGCCGCCGGCCCGCTCTTTCGCGGTCAGTCGAAGGACGCCGCGTACGCACAGGCGGACGAATGGATCAAACGCGTGGGGCTCGACAAATTCGGCGCGCATTACCCGCATCAACTCTCGGGCGGGATGCGCAAGCGCGTGGCGCTGGCACAGACGTTCATCAACAACCCCGAAATTCTGCTGATGGACGAACCGTTCTCCGCGCTCGACATGCAGACGCGCACGCTCATGCAGGACGAGTTGCTGCAACTGTGGTCGTCGACCTCGGGCTCGGTGGTGTTCGTCACCCACGATCTCGAAGAGGCGATTGCGTTGGCGGACCGGGTGTTCGTGCTCACGGCACGGCCGGCCACGTTGAAGAACACGTACACGATCGATCTGCCGCGTCCGCGCGTGATGTCCGAGATTCGCTACGAACAGCGCTTCATCGACATCTCCCGCGAAATCTGGGCGGACCTGCGTGAAGAAGTGAAGATCGGGTAAAGACGGGAGACATGAACATGAGTGAACAAGCGGTGGTGGCGGGCATGACGGGTATCGGCGACGCCGATCTCGCACGCGAGGAAGCGGCGGCGCAACGCCGCATCAAACAACGTCGGGCGCTGGTGGTTTTCCTGCGTGTCGCGATTCTGGTGATCGGGCTGGGCGGTTGGGAAGTGGCCGCGCGCGTGGGCTGGATCGACCCGTTCTTTTTCTCGCAGCCGAGTCTGATCGTTCAGCAGATCTACGACTGGTGCGTGGAGGGTACGTCACAGGGGCCGTTGTGGACGCAGGTGCTCGTCACGCTCGAAGAGACGGTGCTGGGCTTCCTGATCGGGGGCGTGGCCGGCGTGATCTGCGGCATCGTGCTCGGGCGTAACAAGTTGCTCTCCGATGTCTTCAGTCTCTATATCCAGATCGCCAACTCGATTCCGCGCGTGGTGCTCGGCTCGATTTTCGTGATCGCGTTCGGTCTGGGCATGGCGTCGAAGGTGGCGCTCGCCGTCGTGATGGTGTTCTTCGTGGTGTTCGCCAACGCCTTTCAGGGCGTGCGTGAGGCGGACCGTTACATGATCGCTAACGCGCAGATTCTCGGTGCATCGCGCCGTCAGGTAACGATGTCGGTGGTGATTCCGTCGGCCCTGTCGTGGATTCTCGCGAGCTTGCACGTGAGCTTCGGCTTCGCGCTGGTGGGGGCGGTCGTCGGCGAATTCCTCGGCTCGAAACAGGGAATCGGGCTGCTGATCTCGACTGCGCAGGGCGCATTCAACGCAAGTGGCGTGTTCGCCGCGATGATCGTGCTGGCCGTCGTGGCGCTCGGGGCGGACTGGCTGCTGACGTCGCTGGAGAAGCGCTTGCTCAAGTGGCGTCCGGCCGCGTTCGCCAACGAGTAGGCGCGCATCGAAGGTTTGCTGCCATGACAAAGCGGCGCCACCCGGGAGACGGGTGACGCCGCGTTTCCTTTGGAGACGACCGTGTCGCGCGGGCGTCAAAGTCAGATCTTGAGCTTCGTGACCTTCGTGCCTTCGATGTTCAGGTTGGCCATGAGGCCGGCGTTGGTCATCACGATCACTTCGACCGGCGAGGTGGCGGTGTTCAGGTCGACAGCGCCGTTCGCACCGATCTTGACCACGGCCACGGAAGCGTCGGCCCCGGCGGTCCAGCCGTCCGTACGCTGGAATTTGTCGAGAGCGTCCTGCGTCATGAACAGGAAGACGACCGCCTTCGATTGCGCACCGATCTGCAACCCGAACGAAGCGGTCACGGTGTTGTAATAACCCTGCGTGGCGCCGCCGACGCGCAACGCGCCTTCGCCGTACTCGCCCCCCACGACGAAGCCGGCTTGCAGCACGGACGGGAACACGAGCACGCCACGGGCCTTGCTGACCAGTTCGCGCGAGCCCTTCACGGACGCATACATCTTGTCGAGCGCGCCGTTCACCGCAGCATCGATCTCGCGGCGCTTGTTGGCGTTCGCGCCGGCCGAGTTGTCGCTCTTGTCGGCTTGCGACGGAGTGGTCGTTGTGCAGCCGGCGAGTGCGAAGGCGGCAGCGGCGACAGCGACGGAAGTTTTCATCAGGAATTCGCGTTTTTGCATTTTCTCCCTCCGGAAAGCGTGTGCCGGGCGCAGCGGTGTTGCGGCGACACGGCGTGGATGCGGATAAAACGTCAGACCGATGAGATCGCCTCTGACGAGGCGGCGCCCAACGGCGGTGAAGCGGATGATGAGGACGGTCGTTCGGCATCCGACGGATGCCGGGGTCAAGGAACGAAGTCGAGGCGCTCCGATGGGACGTGTGCGTGTGACGTGTGCGACGACTTCAAAGTCGACCGGCCAGAGAGCGTAGCGTGTCATCCGATTCGCGATCCTGTGGGATCGCGGGCTCGGACGACATTGCATCGGCGTGACGTCGATTATGCGGTCTCTATGGCGATTGTCAAGAAAATAGCGCGATAAGTTTCGTCAACGTGTTGCTAACTTCTGTTAATTTGTAGGCATCCTCCTACGTGCACTCGCGCATGTATTGCTCCTTGAGCGCTTTGCGCGGATTGGTGCGTGTAGGAATGTCGACGCGATTGCCTGCGGGCGAATCGACGCGTTGATCGCGCGTGTAGACGGGCTTGTCGGGGGTGTTGGCGATTTTGTCGGCGAGCGCCTTGCAATGCTCGCGTTTCGAGGGCTCTGCGGTGCCCGCGCTCGCTTGCTGGGCAGCGGCCTGATCGCGCGCGGCCTGAGAGCATTGCTCGGGCGGCAGCGCACGACCGACGCTGTCGAAGCACACGGGGGTTTGCGACATGGCAAAGCCGCTTGCGCCGAGCAGGGCGCTCGCGACGGCGGCGTTGCGCAGAGATTTGAAGCATATGAGCCGCGTGATGCGACTCGGGGACATCGGGGACAGCGTGGCGGTGCGGCGTGGCATCGACATTCTCCTCAATGGATCCCCGCGATGGCGCGGGAGCGCCTATTCTGGCATCGCCGCCGCCGGATTGTCGATAGTCGCGACGCCTTGCCGCGCCACGGGGATGAGCGATGCCGGCGACGCCTGCGATGTCCCCGGACGATCCGTGCGCAATTCCAGCCGGTAGCCTACGCCGTAGATCGAGCGCACGATTTCCTCGTCCGGGCGGATTGCCTGCAGTTTGCGTCGCAGGTTCTTGATGTGACTGTCGACGGTGCGATCCGCGACCACGCGGTGATCGTCGTACATGCGATCGAGCAGGTGCGCGCGCGGGAACGTCTTGTCCGGATGACTGGCCAGCGTGGCGAGCAGGCGCAGCTCGACCGGCGTGAGCGGCAACTCGTGGCCGTCGAGTTTGGCGTGATGACGCACGGCGTCGATCACCAGGGCAGGCGTCGGCGGGGCGACGGTCATCGCGTTGGCGGCCGTGCCGGCAGGGCCGGCGGTGCCGCGAACGCGGCGCAGGATCGCCTTGACGCGCGCGACGACTTCGCGCGGACTGAACGGTTTGCAGATGTAGTCGTCGGCGCCGAGTTCGAGGCCCAGCAGACGATCCGTCTCCGCGGCGCGCGCGGTCAGCATCACGATGGGCACTTCGGAGATTTCACGCACGGCGCGGCACACTTCCAGGCCGTCCATGCCGGGCAGCATCAGGTCGAGCAGCACCAGACGCGGTTCGGTCACGCGCACGGCGGGCAGCACGTCGCGGCCGTCCGTGAGAATACGGCACGGCATGCCCGCCACACGCAGATACTCGGCGAGCAGCGCGGCGAGCTTCGGTTCGTCCTCGACGATCAGGATCGGGGCGCTGTCGGCGAGCGACGTTGCGGGTGGCGTCGACGCGATCGACGGGCCCATGGTCTGGCCGATGGATTGGCCGCCCATTGACGGAATCGACGGGGCGATCGGCGAAGACGCGGCCGGGGAGGGAACGGGCGTAAGACTCTGCAAGGGGATCGACGAGTGCGTGTGCATAAAGGGCAGGCTCAACTCAGGGTCGTCAGGGCTTGGGTACCGAAACAGGTCGAGGCCGCGCCCAGTGCGCAGGCCGATGATGTCGTGGCAATGGCGACGTCGTTGTGACGCGGCAGCGTGATCGACAGTGCCAGGCCGCCCAGTGGCGAATGCCGTGCGACGATCTGCCCGCCGTGCGCTTCGACAATGTGTTTGCACAAGGCAAGTCCCAGGCCGGCGCCCCCACTGCGGCGGCTGCGCGACACTTCCACGCGGAAGAGTCGCTCGAACAGGCGCGGCAGGGCTTCGTCGGGCACACCGGGTGCGGAGTCTTCGATCTCGAGATGCAACTGTGCCTGCGCCGACGACAAATAGACACGCACCGCGCCGCCACCGTCGGTATAACGCAACGAATTCTCAAATAGATTGCCGATGAGTTGCGTGAGGCGGTGCAGATCGCCGTCGACGATGAGCGTGTCGTCGGGCAGATGCACGTCCAGCGCAATGCCCTTGGCTTCGAACCAGTCGCGGAATGCCGCCACCGAGGTCGCCACGCGCTCCGTCATATCCACCGGGGCAAACTCATAGGTGAGGGCGCCGACATCCGAGAGCGACAACTCGTAGAGATCGTCGATCAGCTTGGACAGTTGAGAGATTTCGACACGCAACGAGGCGAGGGCGTCCTGCGTGAGCGGGCGTACGCCGTCCTCCATCGCTTCGATCTCGCCGCGCAATATGGAGAGCGGCGTGCGCAGTTCGTGGGAGATGTCGGCGAGCAGGTTGCGACGCAACTGATCGTTGCGGGCGAGCGTGTCGGCCAGGCGGTTCAGATCGACGGCCAGCCGGGCGAGTTCGTCCGCCCCGGCCGTGGGCGCACGCACGCTGTAATCACCCATCGCCATGCGGTGCGTGGCTTCCAGCAATGGGGTGACGGGCACGAGCAGACGTTGCGCCACGCGCAGGGCGATGGCGCCGAGCAGCGCGACGCCGAGAATCGTCAGGTACATCAGGTTGTCGCCGCGCAGCCAGCCGTGGCCGGTCATGGCAGAGCGCACGACGACCGTCGTGGCCGCCATCGTGACCAGTCCCGTCGCGAAGATCGCGAGGAACAGCTTGCGGGTGATGCCTGAGTTCATGCGCTTGATCAGTCTCGCTGAAGGCAATGCCGGGCACTGCCGTGTAACGAAAGGAAAGACATGCCGGCCGGGCATTCACGAGCGCCCCTGCCAAGGTCGGCGCGCCATTCTCTCAGCTTCGGAGCGCGGCGCGTCGTGCCTCCACAAATTTTCCTCTATTTGTGCGCAGTGGCTGCACGCCCCCTTCTTACTATCGGTGAAGACGCTGGCCGCCATGCCGGCTTCACGGTACGTACGGGCTTCTCGGGACTTCTCGGGACGTAAGGGCCGACACACGTTCATCTCTTTCGAAAGATATCCGGATGCGGCATCCGGGGCCGGCGCGGGGGCGCCTCACCATGTCGAAACTGTCGATGCTATCGCGCACGTTAGCGCGCGTCTTCCCGCGCGTGGTTCATTTCACGCGGCGCAGGTTTGCCGCTGCGGCGGCCCTCCTGACGCTCCTCGGCGCGGGCGGAATGCTCGCCGGGTGTGCCAGCACGCAGGTCACGGCAACGCCGATGGCCGTCATGCCGATGCCGCGTGTCGCGAATGTCCAGACGGCGGGTTCCATCTATCAGCCGACCACGGCGACGAACTGGTTCGAGACGCCCGTCGCGCATCGTGTGGGCGACTTGCTGACGATCGCCGTCTCGGAGACCTCGTCGGGCACCAGCAAATCGCAGAGCGACACCACACGAAACGCCAGCGCGACGGCCAAGAGCGCCAAGGCTGACGGCGCCGACTCGGTGCTCGAGCGCTGGTTCAATATCGGCCAGCAGGCCAGCAGCTTCAAGGGCAACGGTACGGACACGTCGAGTTCGGTACTCACCGGCACGATTGCGGTGGCAATTGTGGAGGTGCTGCCCAATGGGGCCTACGTGGTCGGTGGCGAAAAGCAGGTCATGCAGGGGCGCAATATGGAGACGTTCCGCTTTACCGGCGTGGTCAACAAGTTCGATATCTCGCCCTCCAACGTGGTGGCGTCGAGCAAGGTCGGACAGGCCAAGGTGGCGCGCGTGGACGAGGGCCAAGTCGCCAACGGCAGCAGCGGCGGCTGGCTGCAATCGATTCTGCTCGACGTATCGCCGTTCTGATGAAGCGCCTCGCGATGGTGCTGGCGCTGGCGGCTGCGGCCAGCGCGACCCTGGGCGGATGCCTTTTCGCCACGCCTGCGCCGGTGATCGCCGCGCAGGTCGCCGCCACGATGGTGTCGACGGGCGTGGTGCTCTCGGACCAATTGCCGTCGGTGTCGCCGCCGACCGAGTCGGCCGCGCCGGAACTGCTCTCGCACGCCATGTGCATCGAGCTGTCGTCGGACGGGATCTCCGATTTGTTACCCGCGATTCAGGCGCGACTGCGGGCTTACGGCATCGTGAGCACCATCTACAGCCCCGGCACCTGGCCGACGGGCTGCGTCGTGCTCAATTACTCGGTGCGCCGCGCGTGGCGCAATTCGCTGTGGGGGAATGCGCCGAGCGAATACCTGGCGTATGCGACGCTGACCTTGAGTCAGAACGGCTCCGTCATCAATACGGTGTATTTCGATGGGCGCTCCTCGACGGTGGAGTCATGGTCGGCATCGAACTCGCGGATGGCGCAGCTCGTGGATCGGCTGGTGGTGTTCTGAGCACCGCGCCGTGGTCGGCGTACGGCGTCCCCGTCGGCCGTCCGGCCATGGCCAGGCGTCGTTCAGGGTGAAGCACATACTGATCCAGATGCACTTGCGTGACGCCGGACACTAGGGAGAGATCTTCCCGTGAAAGATGCGGGAATGCCGCGTACACGCGCCGCGCGTACGCGGTTCGGTTTTCGTTGGGTTCGCGGCGAAGCCGGGCGCGCACGCTTTCCAGCTCGGGTGTCAACGTGCAGAACGCCGGATCGGCGCGAATGTTCGACACGTGGGCGCCGGAGAGCTGAGAGAGTTGAATCGGCGTGAGTCCGGCGTGGACCGTGTGCAGACGGCGCGCGTAATGAAGCGAAGGCTCGTCGATGCTCTGCGGCGTGCTTTGCGCGACATGTTGCAAGTCGCGCGGGAGCGCGCCAGGCCCTTGCGGCCGGATGTTGGGGGAGCGCGCGGTCGAGAGCAGTTCGATTTGTTCGTCCGTGAGGGTGGGACGCTCGGCGCGCAGGCGCGCTGCGTACTTTCTGCCCGACTCCCGAGGCGCCGGCGGGGATTGCAGCAGGACGTACGCCATGTCCGACGTGAGCCGTTGGCGCGCCAATGCGGCCCTGATGTGGGAGCGGGACGCCCCCGACACGTCGGCGATGTCGTCGATGTCGAGCCACGGAAACTGCTCGTGCAGACGTCTGGCGCATCGGATTCTGGATTCCTCGGGCAAACGTCGCATCAACAGCGCGATGCGCGCGTCCGGACACGCGAGCCCCATCGTCTGGACTTCCCTGTCGTTATGCTCAATGTGCTCCGTTCGCTCCGTTCGCGCGGTCTGCTCGGGCAGGTCGGTTCCCTCCCCGATGGCGGGCTCCGCGTCGATCGACGGCGCGGCGAGCGCAGTGAAACAACCATGTGCACTTTCAGGCGGCGCATATGCGGCGTCGGCAAATGAGCTTCCGAAGGGAGGCGTGCCGAGAGCGGGCCGGGCTGCCGTCAGGGTTCGCGCAAAATCCTCCAACCCGTGGGAAGGGCCGGGCGTGCCGATGTCGGTCTCGGAAGCGAGGGACGCAGGTTGCGGCGAGGCGTCGGTGGACGATTCCGGCAGGAAGGGGCGCCAGAGGGGCTGGGCGCTCGGAAAAGTGTTCATGTGCGACGTCACCTTGCAGCGGATGGCGCGCTGTGCGTTGTCATCGCCGAATCGCGGCGAGCGGGACCGCCGTCCGGGCCATCGACCGGATACCGGATCGTGGCACGCGAAGGCATCGGGCGGCCTTCGAGATTCGCCCAATCCCGGTCTTTACGTCGGCAATGACGCCAGTAACGACGCCGCCCACTAAGCCACCAACTAAGCCACCAACGGAAAAGGAAAAGGGGCGGGAGGATACGACGGCATGCGAAACGCTGAAAGCGACGGTTCGTAACCCATTGAAACGATTGGCGCGCCCGACTGGAATCGAACCAGTGACCCTCGGCTTCGGAGGCCGGGAAAAACGGTGTTTCCAGGCATTGATGTATGCTCATGTAATCCGGAGATTCATTGAAAAATAAGGAGAAAATCCCATTGACCTTCGGCCTTCCTGTTGACCAAAATTGATCTGTTTTCACATAATCGGGTTACATAGGGGTTACAAGTGGCCATGTGACCCGATTCCCGAGTGAGAGCGGATTTTGGCAAAAATCAATTTCACGGCGGCGCGTATCGAGGGACATAGCTGCCCCAGCGATAAGGCGCAGTCGTTTTTGTGGGACTCCCGCGCTCCAGGCCTGGGACTACGGACGACGCCAGCCGGTGCGAAGACGTATGTCTTTCAAGGCAAGCTACACGGGCGAACCTTGCGGCTCACGCTGGGAGATCCGCGCAGCGTTACCATTGAACAAGCTCAGGATGAGGCCCGTCGAATGCAGCGACTCGTCACCGCTGGTATTGATCCGCGCGTTGAAAAGTCGGAAACGATGGAGGCGAGAAAAAAGGCGATTGAGGAACGTCGCCGGTCAGAGGAGCGCGGCACACTCGTGGCCCGTGTTGCCTGGAATGCCTACATGGCGGAGCCTCACGAGCAATGGAGTGACCGTCATCGGCTAGATCATGTGAACGCCGCTGCCCCGGGTGGAGAATCAAAGAAGCGCGGGAAGGGACTCACGAAAGCGGGGCCGTTGGCACCTCTATTGGCTTGCCCGCTCGCGTCCATCGACGCGGCAGCCGTGCGGGAGTGGGTGCGCAGTGAGCGTGAGACACGAGAAACCGTAGCGGTAAATGCATTTCGGAAATTCCGTACCTTCGTCAACTGGTGCGCGAAGTCGCAGCACTATGGCGTCATCGTGCAACCCGATTGTTGCAGTGATGAAGCTGTGAAGGGCTCCATACCCAAGCAGCGCGCGAAAGAAAACGATTGCTTACAACGCGAACAACTGGCGCCGTGGTTTCGCGCCGTTCGAGCAATGCCGAACCGAGTGATATCGGCATACCTCCAAGGATTACTCATCACAGGCGCGCGCCGCGAGGAACTGGCGGCGCTTCGCTGGGTTGATGTTGATTTTCAATGGCGCAGCGTGCAATTGTCGGACAAGGTCGAGGAGGCTGGCCGAACAATACCGCTCTCCCCCTACCTGTCGACACTGCTGGCGGCGCTGCCACGTCGGAATGAATGGGTGTTCTCCAGCCCGTTGGCTGCCGACGGGAAGCTGACAGAACCGCGAATTGCCCATACGAAGGCTTTGGCTATTGCCGGCCTGCCCCACGTTTCCCTGCATGGCCTGCGCCGCTCCTTCGGGACGCTTTCTGAGTGGTGTGAGGTTCCGGTGGGCGTGGTGGCCCAAATTCAAGGGCACAAACCTAGCGCGCTTGCAGAGAAGCATTACCGCCGGCGCCCGCTTGATCTTCTCAGAATGTGGCATGACAAGGTTGAGGCGTGGATGCTGGAGCAGGCCGGCATTGAGTTCGACACCGCCATTGCCGACAAACCACCGCTGCAAGTGGTGAAGTAACCCTATCGATTTACCACCGCCTAGCTTTAGCGGGCGAAACGCCGGACACCTTCACCGGTTTGGCGGTGGTTCCCAATGAAGGGCGCTTGAAGGGCGCGAATGAACAACGATACGCTGATTCCACTGGCGTGTGCTGCGGAGTACCTTGCGCGGAAGAGATTCGGCGACGGAACCCCCACCACTGTTGCCTTGACTGCACTGGCGGCGCTAGGTGGCGGTCCCGGTCGCTACACTCCGGTATACGCCGCACGCGTTCTAGCAGAACGTCGCTATGCAAAGCAAATTGATGCTCTTGTCGCGACCCGCAAAATCACTCTGTTCGATCCGGCGACGGGAAAGCCCACCGCGAAGGCGGATGGCGCACAGGTGCATTCATCGGAGTTGGACGAAATGTTGTCCACGGCGTCGCTAGATGCGAGCACCGATCGAGAATTGAAGGAAGCTGCGGCAGGCTGGATTGGTGTGGAGGAGTTTGAGCGAAAGCTTATGGCGCTTCATGACAATGGTGCTTCTCAGCCAGCGCTTCTATTCGAGTGGTTCCGGTTCGATACGTGGTCCGTTGATGATGCTTTAAGGCTGTTGGTTGGAATAGACCCAGAGCATGATTTTTGCGTTGCTGAAGCGGAGGGCGCCGATTCGACGCGGATTGTAAGTGCTAGACACCTAGATGGTTCGCTCGTTGACTTGAATGGCTGGCGCAACGCTAACGTAATCAAAGATATTCTCAGCGGTGAGCCTGGGCGAACGCTTTTTGCCGACGAACTCTCTGTCACGTCATCCGATCTATTGGAGCTATCTGGACGGCTGTCTAGCGTGCAGAGGATTTGGAATAGCGGCAATCATGCCGCCCGTAACGCTCCGGCCTACTACCTTGAATGGGCATCGAGGAAGGGTATCGATATCCCCTGGTTATCGTGGGCGGTAGGTGAGCGACTTGTCGCGGATATGCCTGAGTACAGCATCACAGGTAAGCGGCATCTCTCGAGATCAGCAGGTATCTCGGAGGGAACGGTTATGCCGTCCAGCAACGATGGAGGCTGGCAGTCGTCCGCGAGAATGATTGCCGACGAGCTTTATGATCGCGACACCGCCGCCGGATGCCGGGATAGCCTGAGAGGGTATCCGGAGCTATCTGCCGTTTCTTGCGGACGGGGACGTTGTTAGCGTGCTGATATCGGCGGAGTGGCCCACGCTGCTCAAACATTTTGTTCGAAACGAAATACTGTGGCAGGGCCGAACGGTCATATGCTTGGAGCCCATCAGGAAAAAGGGGAAACGCAAGCTCAGGATCGTGGAAATCAATCGATTTTTCCCGGAAGAATCTTCGAGCAATTTCCCATCTGACGCGATTGGTGGTCTATGTCTTAGCCTGTACGACCACGAGCGGCGGGGGCTAGATCGCCATGTCGCGAGTATGCGCGCAGCGGGTATGGTCATGGCGAGCCAAGGAAATGCGCTGAAAAGCCATGGGTTTGCGTTTTTATGGCAGGATCCCCGTGAAGGGATGGCGCCCTATTGCTTCACCATTGCGAATATTGCGTCGTTCCAACTTCTTGGGGAGCTTTTGGTGGGCTCTGGACCATATAGGCCGACCAACCTCATGCACAAGCAACTACTCGACGTTGTGAAAATACACGAACCCGACGGGCACGGATTGAGCCTTCACGCCGTTGCACGGCGAGGTAGCGAGTTCCTTCATGGGTTATCGCCAAGGATCGATCACGCTGGCCAGGATTGGGACGACCTTAAGCAAGATATGGACGACCACGAAGGCGGAATATTGGGCTTCTATGCGTGGGGATTCTTCGCTGATGCATTCCACGAGCGCCTCCGCGCGGAATACGAGCGAGGGAAGCGCGACACTGCGCCCGATTGTCCGAGAATTGGGCGGGCGGTTGTTGACAAACTCATCGACGGTTGCGTGACCTAGCCCGAAAACATGCAAGTGTTATGCAAGGGCTGTGGGCCGGTCTGCTCCTGAGTGCTAGCGTATAGCGCCACCCGGGAGCGCCGAATCCCCTTTCATGCTTTGGTGAGAATCGGGTTACAAGCGGGTTACATCTGGCATTACTCATTGGACAATCGTAACGACCCTGCAACCTAACCCATTGAAAATAATGGTGCGCCCGACTGGAATCGAACCAGTGACCCTCGGCTTCGGAGGCCGATACTCTATCCCCTGAGCTACGGGCGCTGTGCTGATCGCCGGTGAGGAATGCGCGAGCGCGCGTACCGGCAAGCAAAGAGGTAGAAGCATAGCGGTTTTGCCGCTTGACGTCCATGCCCCGTGCATTCCCCTGCCTCACAATGCGGCAATTCGCTGTCGGAAGCCCGTCGCGCGCGGTTTTGCTGTGCATGCAATGCGGCCGCACTTTGCGCACGAAGCACGCGGAACACTGCTTTGGCTTTCGCGTAAGTTAGGGAAAATACGGGACTTTTGCGGCGTCTGCGCACCGCCTCAGCGTGTCATCGGCCAAGGGTTTGTTGCTACAATGGTTCGTTATTTTGACTGGATGGTGCCAGCTTCCGATGCGAGCTATCCGGTGTGATGCACTCGGTTTCCACAAAAACTATTGAGAGATCCCGCATGAGTGAAGCACATAACGAGCACGAGTCCCTGATCAAAACACCCAAGCAGCTCATCGCCGCAGTCATTGCCGGTTTTCTCGTCCCTATCGTCGTCATCGTTCTGCTGGTCAATTACGTGGGCAACAACGCCCTGACCGGCGCCGGCAGTTCCGCCATGACCGAAAAAGCCATCGCCGAGCGCATTGCGCCCGTGGCGCATGTCGAGATCAAGGACGCCAGCGCACCGCGCGTCTACCAGACCGGCGAACAACTCTACAAAGCCGTTTGCGCGGCCTGTCACGCCGCCGGGACGGCGGGCGCGCCGAAAGTCGGCGCCAGCGAGGATTGGGCGCCGCGCATCAAGCCCGGTTACGACGAAATGCTCAAGATCGCGCTGGCCGGTAAGGGCGCGATGCCCGCCCGCGGTGGCACCAGCCCCGACGACGTGACCGACTACGAGATCGGCCGCGCCATCGTCTACATGGCGAACGCTTCGGGCGGCAAGTTGCCGGAACCCGCGCAGCCTGCACAGCCCGCCGCTGGCGCCGCCGCACCGGCCTCCGGCGCTGCTGCCGCTTCGGGCGCGGACGCGGGCAGCGCCGCTGCCGCCGCTGCGGCAATGGCGTCGCTCAAGACCGCCGCTCCGGCGGCGGCCAGCGCCGGAGGCAATCTCGACGCGGGCAAGAAGCTCTACGACACCGTGTGTATGGCCTGTCACGCCAGTGGCGTGCTGAACGCGCCGAAGTTCGGCGACAAGGCCGCCTGGGCGCCGCGTATCGCCACGGGCATCGATACGCTGCATACCGCCGCCATCAAGGGCCTGAACGCCATGCCGCCGAAGGGCGGCGCGGCGGGCGCGTCCGACGACGACGTCAAGGCCGCCGTCGACTATATGGTGAACGCGGCCAAATAAGCGTTGCGGCGGTCGCCCCCGCAAGCGTTATCGCAATAACAATCCCCGCCAAGGCGGGGATTGTTGTTTCCACGTTTGCCGACGTGGGCCGGCGCTCCACGTGCGCTAAACCTCATACCCGCACGATCATCTGCGGATCGAACGCGGGATTCTCGATGCGTCCCTCAAAGCAATAGCCGCGCGGATTGCACAGCACCCGGGTGCGACCGACGCGGTAATCGAACGAATCGTGCGTATGGCCGTGGACCCACAGCGCGGCATCGGACTGGTCGATGAGCGAGGTCAAATCCGAAATGAACGCCGGATTGACGAGCGATCCCGCAAAGCGGGGATGAATGCTCTGCGGCGTCGGTGCGTGGTGCGTGACAACCACCGTCGGGCCGTCGTGCGGCACGGCCAGCGTGCGGGTGAGCCAGGCGATGTTCTCGCGACACAGCGCCGCGCAATCGTCCGGTGTGAAGAACGGCAGGTCGGACCACGGGGCGGCCGGGTCGCCGACGCGAATCCGCGTGAAGTCGCGCACGAATTTCTGCGACTCCTCGATCACGGCGCCATGTTTGCCCTGCGCATCGTACAGCGCGAAATCGGACCACAATGTCGTGCCCACGAAACGCACGCCGTCGATCGTCAACGTGCCACGGTCGAGCACATGCACGTTGCTGCCGGCGGCCAGACGTCGCAATTCGGCGAGCGTGCCGGCAAGCGTCGCGCCATAGAACTCGTGGTTGCCGGGAATGTAGACGACCGGGCGCGGCAGTTGCTTTGCCCACTCGATGGCTTGCGCCGGACGGCTGATGTCGCCGGCGAGAATCGACACGTCGGCATCGACCTCGGGAATGGCCAGCGGGGCCACGGACAAATGCAGGTCGGACAGGATATGCAGTCTCACGCACCACGCTCCACAACGCTTGGGGATGGGGGCCGCACACGCGTCGCCGCGATGCGCGTCGGTCGCGAAGTACGCCGGACGCGGCGGGAAGGTGTGGGCATTGGACCGAAATCAACGCAATTCGCGTAATGTTTCGCCCGTTTTTTACCGACTATCGCCCGCGCCGCGCCGATGGTCAAGATATCTTTGTCTTCGAAAGAATGCGCTCCTATAGTGAAACTTCACCTGAGTTTCATCCGACAAGAGGAGGCGAGCCTATGCGAAAACTGTTGGTTGCAGTCCTGCTTTGTTTGACCGGTCTTGCGGGAGTCGTCGTGGCGTCGAGCCCGGCTGCCGCATGTGGCCAGACGTCTTCGGGTAGTGGCAAGTAGCGGTTCCAGCAGCAAGCCAGCATTGGCTTCACGGCGCGCCTGCCGCCGCCGACAGCCCCGGTAAGGACGTCGCCGTTCCTCAGACCAGCCCCCGTACGCGGGGGCTATTCGTTTGCGGCGTGCGGTGTGAATTGTGGACTTAGGCGCCTGAGGACGAGGGTGACTTGCTCGCGCCGCCGGAGAGCATGGCTTTCAGGCTGGCGAGGCGGTCCTTGGGCGACATGGGGGCGTCTTCGGGGGGCGGGGGCGGCGCTTCGTCGAGTTGCATCTCGGGCACGAACCGTGACACTTCGCACGAGTATGTCTCGCGGGCGCGTTTGCGCTTCTTGCACCACGACAGTTGCAGCGTGCGTTGCGCGCGCGTAATGCCGACGTACATCAGCCGGCGTTCTTCCTCGATTTTCTCGGCGGTGACTTCCTCGTCTTCGCGAAGGTGCGGCAGGATGCCTTCCTCCACCCCAACGAGGAACACGTGCGGATATTCCAGCCCCTTCGACGCGTGCAGCGTCGACAGGCGCACCGCGTCGGGATCGTCGCCGTCGCGGCCCTCGAGCATCGACATCAGGGCGATGGTCTGGGTGAGTTCCATCAGGCTTTTGGCGTCGTCGTCCGGCGCGTCGAGCGAGTCGAGACCCTCGGCGGTGGCCGACGTCTCGCTGCGCGTGCCCTTGCGCTTCATCCACTCGAGGAATTCGAGCACGGTGGTCCAGCGCGACTGTGCCTGACGCTCGTCGAACGTGTCGTACAGATAGGCCTCGTAGTGGATGCCTTCCATCAGATCGTCGATGACTTCGTTGGCCGGGTCGCGCGCCGCACGCGCCGCAATGCGCTGGATGAAGTCGCAGAACGCGCGCAGCGGGTCGAGCTGACGCGCCGGCAAACGCGCTTCGACCGCCCCCATATAGACGGCCTCGAACAGCGACACCTTGGCTTGTCCCGCGAAGCTGCCCAGGACTTCGAGCGTGGTGCTGCCGACGCCGCGCCGTGGCGTGGTCACGGCGCGGATGAATGCGGGATCGTCGTCAGGATTGGCGAGCAGACGCAGATACGCGCACAGATCCTTGATTTCGGCCTTGTCGAAGAACGACTGGCCGCCCGAGAGCACGTACGGAATGCGCTCACGGCGCAACACCTGCTCGAAAATGCGCGCCTGATGGTTGCCGCGATAGAGGATGGCGTAATCGCGAAATTCCGCACGTCGCTCGAACTTATGGGCCGACAGACGGAAGACGACCGACTCCGCTTCATGCTCTTCGTCGTTCATCGCCGTGACGGTGATCGGATCGCCCAGACCGTGCTCGCTCCACAGTTTCTTCTCGAAGATTTTCGGATTCTTCGCGATCACATTGTTCGCCGCCGTCAGAATGCGCGACGTCGAACGGTAGTTCTGTTCGAGTTTGATGACCTTGAGCGTCGGGAAGTCGACCTGCAACTGCTTGAGGTTTTCCAGCGTGGCACCGCGCCAGCCGTAGATCGCCTGATCGTCGTCGCCCACGGCGGTGAACGCGGCGCGCGGGCCTGCCAGCAGTTTGAGCAGCAGGTACTGACACGTGTTGGTGTCCTGATACTCGTCGATGAGCAGGTAGCGCAGCTTGTTCTGCCAGCGATCGCGCACGTCTTCGTCGCGCTCGAACAGCTCGGCGGGCAGACGGATCAGGTCGTCGAAATCGACGGCCTGGTAGGCCTGCAACGTCGCCATGTAATTGCGGTAGACGAGGGCGGCCTGATGTTCGTCGGCCGTCTCGGCGGCGGCCAGCGCGACTTCCGGTGTGACGAGCCCGTTCTTCCAGAGCGAGATGGCTGTCTGCACGCCGCGAATCATCGCCTTGTCGGTCGTGCCGAGTTGCTCCTGAATCAGACCGAAGCAGTCGTCGGCGTCGAGGATCGAGAACTGCGGCTTGAGGCCGACGTTCTCGGCTTCGCGCCGCAGAATCTGCACGCCGAGCGAGTGGAAGGTGCAGATCGTGAGCTGATTGACGGGGACCTTGCGGCCTTGTTTGCCCGGCGTGGTGAGCGTCTTGCCTTCGAGCTGCTTGGCCACGCGCTCGCGCATTTCGGCGGCGGCTTTGTTGGTGAAGGTCACGGCCGCGATGTGCTTCGGTTCGAACCCTTTCGCTTCGATGAGCCAGGCGATCTTCTGCGTGATCACGCGCGTTTTGCCGCTGCCTGCGCCGGCCAGCACGAGACAGGGGCCGTCGAAATAGTGCGTGGCTTCGTTCTGGGCAGGATTGAGCGGAAAGGACGACATGGTGTGACGCGATGGGGACGAAGGGTGACGACAAAAGCCATGGACGCGCGCGGCACGCCTGCCGGAGAGGCCGCGATTCGGCTGCCGCTCGAACGTCCTGCGGTTCGGTGGTGTGACGATTCGGTGGGGCCGCGAGGCCTCTGGCAGCGGATCGCGGGCGGATGCCCTGCGGATCATCGACGAGGCATGCGCCGGGTGGTGGGCAAGTCTATCACGCAGACGACACGCCCCAGTGACACGCCAAGGGCGTTGCCAAGGCGTGCGATGTTCGCAGTGCCCCCGGTATCCACTGTGGGGCGGACGCGACGCAGCGCCGCGAAGGTCACGGGACTGGCTGGCGTCGGCATGGACCGGGTGCCTATAATGAAAAACGTTGCCATCGTGGTGAGGTCGCCGTGCAATGCCCAACCTGCGGGACGAACAATGCGACGCGTGCACTGCACTGTGTGAAGTGCGGCGCAACACTCTTGGACGCCGAGCCCGGTTTCCGGGATGCCGATCCGGCCGCCGCGCCAACTGCGGCAGCAGTCCCGGCAGCGCAAGATGCCCCCGCCGTGCCCGGACCGGTCACGCCATCTCCGGCCCGGCAGCGTTCGCGGCGCGAGCGCGACGGGGAACCCGGC
Source organism: Pandoraea anhela (assembly GCF_902459655.1). GTDB lineage: Bacteria > Pseudomonadota > Gammaproteobacteria > Burkholderiales > Burkholderiaceae > Pandoraea > Pandoraea anhela. The sequence continues at coordinate 203,231 of NZ_CABPSB010000006.1, read as the reverse complement.
TGGCTCAATAGCGCACTCGTCATCGGGACGGCGGTCTTCGCCGCCATTGCGCTGCTCGGCATCTGGTGGAATCTGCGCGCCCCCTACGTCGACCCCGTTCCCAAGCCGCCCGGCGGACTGGCCGTCACGCCGTTCAATGTCGGCAACAACGCCCCGGTTGCCACGCCGCAGGGCGCGTCGGCAAGCGAAGCGTCCACCGCGATGGCGCGGGCGCAAGCGCTGGCGGCTGTGGACGCCGCCGCATCCGGCGCGGCCGCCGAGATTGCCGCCACGGTCAGCGTGACCAGTCCCCCGCCATTGACCGCATCTGCCGCGACGGCGGCATTGACCGCAGCGGCGCCGCCGCTGCCGCCACCACCGCCACCACCGCCGCCGGCCGCGACGAAGCGTGCGCCCGACGAGATGATGCAGTTGCTCGACCGACGCGACGGCCCGGGCGTGGGCAACGGTTCGGCGCGTCCCACCGCCAACGCCGATTTGCCCGCGCATTACGACGGCAGCGACCCCGGCCCGACGGCCGCGACCGAGGCGCAGCCACCGGCGATCGCGCCGGCCGCGTCCGCTGCGTCGGCTGCTACGGCGATCGCCGCCGCACTTGCCCAATGCGAACGCTATCGCTGGTTCGAAGTGATACCAAAGCAGCGCTGTATCTGGGCCGTGTGCAATGGGCGTTGGGGCAAGGATGGCTGCCCGACGGGCGAAAATCCCGGTCAGGCGCGCTGACGGCTTGACGGAAAATATTTGGAAAATCGGGCTGTATTTACGTCAAATTGACAGCCCCCGGCTTTCCCCGTAAAGTGCGCGAGCGTGGTCGGGAGAGCGCGCCGGGAAGCACATACCGGCGCCGCCGAAGGGGTAATACCCACAAACTCTCAGGCATCAGGGACCGGCCGCGCCGAAGGCATCGCCTTCGATCTCTGGAGAGCGGTTGCGGCGTACGAGATACGCGGGCAACCCACCGAAGGGGCCGGTCAGTACGTACCGGGCAATCTCTCAGGTACCAAGGACAGAGGGGTCATCTCGCCAACTGGCATTGCGCAGGGCAAGTGCACAAGCACGTGCCGCAAAGGAAGTCTGCGCCAAGTGCCGGTCGTCGAGATGACCCCTTTTTGCATTTTCGGACGTTGCGCATCGCGTGCATCTCGCGAGGCGGCCGCTTCCGGAACTCATGAACCTTGACGCCTGACGGCCAGATGCCCCGATGACCGAACTCAAACGCACTCCGCTTAACGATACGCACCGCGCCGCCGGTGCCCGCATGGTCGATTTCGGCGGCTGGGACATGCCCGTGAACTACGGCTCCCAGATCGAAGAGCACAACGCCGTTCGCACCGACGCCGGCATGTTCGACGTCTCGCACATGTGCGTGGTCGACCTGCACGGCCCGAGCTGCCGCGAATTCCTGCGCTTCGCCGTCGCCAATAACGTCGACAAGCTGCAAACCCCGGGCAAGGCGCTCTACACCTGCATGCTCAACCCGAGCGGCGGCGTGATCGACGACCTCATCATCTACTTCATCGCCGAAGACTGGTTCCGCATCGTCGTGAACGCCGGTACGGCCGACAAGGATCTCGCGTGGATCGGTCAGCTCAACGCGCACGGCGACTACAGCCTGACGATCACCCCGCGCCGCGATCTGTCGATCGTGGCCGTGCAGGGGCCGAACGCGCGCGCCAAAGTCTGGCAGGCCGTGCCGGGCAGCCAGGCCGCGAGCGAAGCCCTCAAGCCGTTCAACGCCGCGTTCGCCAAAGACACCGCCTTCGGTGAGCTGATGATCGCGCGCACCGGCTACACGGGCGAAGACGGCTTCGAAGTCGTCGTGAGCGCCGATCACGTGGCGGCGCTGTGGAAGGCGCTGGTCGCAGCGGGCGTGCGTCCGGCCGGTCTGGGCGCGCGCGATACGCTGCGCCTGGAAGCCGGCATGAACCTCTACGGTCAGGACATGGACGACGACGTGTCGCCGCTCGACGCCGGTCTCGGCTGGACCGTCGAGAAGGAGAGCGACCGTACGTTCGTCGGCAAGGATTCGCTACTCACGCGCGGCCAGACGTGGCGCTTCGCGGGTCTTGTGCTCGACGGCAAGGGGGGCGTGCTGCGCGCGCATCAGGTCGTGGTGACGGACGCGGGCGACGGTGAAATCACCAGCGGCACGTTCAGCCCGAGCCTCCAGCAGTCGATCGCTTTCGCCCGTCTGCCGAAGGGCGTGCCGGACGGCGCGACCGTCCACGTGCAAATTCGTGACAAGCAATTGCCCGCACGTGTGGTCAAATTACCGTTCGTGCGTCACGGCAAGGCCGTGGTGGCCTGAGATCGGCGCCACGGTGCGGCGACACGAACGACCGAAAACCGAATACCCCAAACACTGAATTCCGGAGCGTCAACATGGCGAACATCCCCGATAACCTCAAGTACACCGAGTCCGACGAATGGGCCCGCCTCGAAGCCGACGGCACCGTGACGGTCGGCATTACCGATTTCGCACAGGAGTCCCTGGGCGACATCGTCTTCGTCGAGATGCCGACGGTTGGCAACACGGTCGCGTTCAATGACGGCGTCGCCGTGGTCGAGTCGGTCAAGGCGGCCGCCGACATTCACGCGCCGATCGGCGGCGAGATCCTCGAAGTCAACGAGGAAGTGCGAGGCTCGCCGGAACTGGTCAACGGCGATGCGTACGGCAACTGGCTGTTCCGCGTGAAGCCGTCGAACGCGGCCGAACTGGACAAGCTGCTGAACGCCGAGCAATACGCGGCGAAGATCGGCAGCTGATGCCGGTGCGCGACGCCGCAGGGCTTCGGCCCGCCCGGCGTCGCTGGCTTTCCGGTACTGCCCCCGCCGTCACTTGCCGTGATCGAACGAGAGATCTGACTCATGAATGCTTTGACCGATTTGCATGCCCCGCGCCGCTCGCTCGCCGAGCTTGAGCAGCGCGACAACTTCTCCGCGCGCCACATTGGCCCGGACACCCCTGAACAACAGGCGATGCTCTCCGAGCTTGGCTACGCGTCACGCGCCGCGCTGATCGATGCCGTCGTACCCGCTTCGATCCGTCGCGACGGCGCGCAATTCGCCACGTCGCTCGGCCAGTTCGCCGCCGCCAAAACCGAAACGCAGGCCCTGGCGCAACTGCGCGCGCTCGCCGACCAGAATCAGGTTTTCAAATCGTTCATCGGTCAGGGCTACTACAACACGTTCACCCCCGGCGTGATTCTGCGTAACGTGCTCGAGAACCCCGCCTGGTATACGGCCTACACGCCGTATCAGCCGGAAATCTCGCAGGGCCGCCTCGAAGCGTTGCTCAACTACCAGCAGATGATCATCGACATGACGGGGCTGGCCATCGCCAACGCGTCGATGCTCGACGAAGCGACCGCCGCAGCCGAAGCGATGACGCTGGTCAAGCGCACCGGCAAGTCGAAGTCGAACACGTTCTTCGTGGCCGACGACGTGCTGCCCCAGACCATCGAAGTGGTGCAAACGCGCGCCAAGCCGCTCGGCATCGAGGTGCAGGTCGGCCCGGCAGCCGCGGCCACCGAAGTCGATGCGTTCGGTGTGCTGGTGCAATACCCGGGTGTGGGCGGCGACGTGCGCGACTATCGCGCGCTCGCCGACGCGATCCACGCCAAGGGCGGCATGCTGATCGCCGCGGCGGACCTGCTCTCGCTCACGCTGCTCACGCCGCCGGGCGAATGGGGCGCGGACGTGGCCGTCGGTAACAGCCAGCGTTTCGGCGTGCCGATGGGCTTCGGTGGCCCGCACGCCGCCTATCTGGCCACACGCGACGAACTCAAGCGTTCGATGCCGGGCCGTCTGGTCGGCGTGTCGATCGATTCGCGGGGTAAGCCTGCGCTGCGTCTGGCGCTGCAAACGCGCGAGCAGCACATCCGTCGCGAGAAGGCCACCTCGAACATCTGTACCGCACAGGCGTTGCTTGCCATCATGGCCAGCATGTACGCCGCGTATCACGGGCCGCAAGGCCTGCGCGTCATCGCCGAGCGGGTGCATCGTCTGACGGCCGTGCTGGCCGCCGGCCTCACGGCGCTGGGCGCCGCGCCGCGCAACGCGACGTTCTTCGACACGCTCACGGTGCCCGTGACCGGTCGTGCGGATGCCGTCCACACCGTGGCGGCGGCGCGCCGCTTCAACCTGCGTCGTGAAGACGCCGACACCGTGGGCCTGTCGCTCGACGAAACCAGCACGCGCGCGGACGTGATCGCGCTATGGGAAGTGGTCGCCGAAGGCCTGGGCAAGAGCGCCGTCTCCCTGGACTTCGACGCCATCGACGCCACCGTCGCGAACGGTTTCCCGGTGACGCTCGCGCGTCAGAGCGCGTACCTCACGCACCCGGTGTTCAACCGTTACCACTCCGAACACGAAATGCTGCGCTACCTGCGCAGCCTGTCGGACAAGGATCTGGCGCTCGATCGCACGATGATTCCGCTGGGTTCGTGCACGATGAAACTCAACGCAACATCGGAAATGCTGCCGGTGACGTGGCCGGAATTCGGTCAGATCCACCCGTTCGCCCCGACCGAGCAAACGGTTGGGTATCGCACGATGATCGATCAGCTCGAACAGATGCTGGTGGCCGCCACGGGCTACGCCGCCGTCTCGCTGCAACCGAATGCCGGTTCGCAGGGCGAGTACGCTGGTCTGCTCATCATTCAGGCGTATCACGCGTCGCGCGGTGAAGCGCATCGCGACATCTGCCTGATTCCGGCATCGGCACACGGCACCAACCCGGCATCGGCGCAGATGGCCGGGATGCAGGTCGTGGTCGTCGCTTGCGACGCCAACGGCAACGTCGATCTGGCCGATCTGCAAGCGAAGGCCGAGCAGCATCGCGACCGTCTGGCCGCGATCATGATGACGTACCCGTCCACGCACGGCGTGTTCGAAGCGGGCGCGCGTCAGATTTGCGAGATCGTGCATGCCAACGGCGGTCAGGTGTATGTCGACGGCGCGAACATGAACGCGATGGTCGGTCTGTGCGCGCCGGGCGAATTCGGCGGCGACGTCTCGCACCTGAACCTGCACAAGACGTTCTGCATTCCGCACGGCGGCGGCGGCCCGGGTGTGGGTCCGGTGGCGGTGGGCGCGCATCTGGCGCAATTCCTGCCGAACCAGCGCTCCACGGGTTATTCGCGCGATGCCGACGGCATCGGCGCCGTGTCGGCCGCGCCGTACGGTTCGGCGTCGATTCTGCCGATCTCGTGGATGTACGTCGCCATGATGGGCGCACAGGGCCTGACGGCCGCGACCGAGACGGCCATCCTGAACGCCAACTACCTCGCCAAGAAGCTCGCGCCGCACTATCCGGTGCTGTACACGGGCCCGGACGGTCTGGTGGCGCACGAGTGCATTCTGGACCTGCGTCCGCTCAAGGACACCAGCGGCATCTCGGTCGACGACGTCGCCAAGCGCCTGATGGACTTCGGGTTCCACGCGCCGACGATGAGCTTCCCGGTGCCGGGCACGCTGATGGTCGAGCCGACGGAATCGGAATCGAAGCACGAACTGGACCGCTTCATCGAAGCGATGGTCGCGATTCGCGAGGAGATCCGCGCAGTGGAGGAAGGCCGCGCCGATCGCGAAGACAACCCGCTCAAGCATGCGCCGCACACGGCCGATGTCGTGACCGCCGACGAATGGACGCACGCCTACGCGCGCAGCCAGGCGGCGTACCCGGTGGCGGCGCTGCGTGAGCGCAAGTACTGGCCGCCGGTCGGACGTGCGGACAACGTCTATGGCGACCGGAACCTGTTCTGCGCCTGCGTGCCGATGAGCGACTACGAGTAAAAGCGTCGCGAAGACTCGATATCCAGGGGCCGGCAGAAACATCGCTGGCCCCTTGTTGTCTCTACAGATGTCACGCGAATGCGCCAGACTGGCGGCATTCGATGCAATACAAATACGTTTCAGAACCTCAGGAAAGTGCCATGGCCGTTTCAGTTTTCGATTTGTTCAAGATCGGTATCGGACCGTCGAGTTCGCATACCGTAGGGCCAATGCGCGCGGCGCTGATGTTCGTGCAGGGATTGGATCGCGACGGCATGCTGCCGCAGGTCGCGACGTTGCGCGCCGAGTTGTACGGCTCGCTCGGGGCCACGGGCAAGGGCCACGGCACCGACAAGGGCGTGCTGCTCGGTTTCATGGGCGAAGCGCCCGATACGGTCGATCCGGCGACGATTGCGGGGCGTCTGGCGACGTTGCGCAGCACCCGGGCGCTGTCGATTCTCGGGAAGCACGATGTGCCTTTCGTCGAGAAGGAACACATGGTGTTTTACCGTCGCGAGGCGATGGCCGAGCATCCGAACGGGATGAAATTCCATGCGTTCGACGGTGCCGGCAATACGCTGCGTGAAGGGCGTTATCTGTCGGTGGGCGGCGGTTTCGTCGTCACGGCGGGCGCGTCGAACGCGCAGGTGCTCTCGGCGCACGATCAGTTGCCGTATCCGTTTCGCACCGGGCGCGAATTGCTGGAGATGTGCCGCGCGAGCGGTAAGACCATCGCTCAGTTGATGTGGGAGAACGAACTTGTCTGGCATCACGGCGAGAACGCGGAGGAAGACATTCGCCGTGGTTTGCTCAATATCTGGAGCGTGATGCAGTCGTGCGTCACGCGCGGCTGTGGCATCGGCAACGACGAAGCGGACGGTGAACTGCCGGGGCCGTTGCACGTGCGGCGTCGCGCGCCGGAGTTGTATCGTCAACTGACCCAACGAGCGGAGCGCACGCTCTCCGATCCGCTGTCGGTGATGGACTGGGTCAACCTCTACGCGATCGCCGTCAACGAAGAGAACGCTGCGGGCGGACGTGTCGTGACCGCGCCGACGAACGGTGCGGCGGGCATCATTCCCTCGGTGCTGCATTACTACGACCGCTTCGTGCACGGTGCGAACGAGCAGGGTGTGATCGACTTCCTGCTCACCGCGGGGGCCATCGGCATTCTGTACAAGCTCAACGCGTCGATTTCCGGTGCGGAAGTGGGCTGTCAGGGGGAAGTGGGCGTGGCGTGTTCCATGGCGGCGGGCGCGCTCGCGGCGGTGCTCGGCGGGACGGTCGAGCAAGTCGAGAATGCCGCCGAGATCGGCATGGAGCACAACCTCGGTCTGACGTGCGACCCGGTCGGTGGCCTCGTGCAGATTCCGTGCATCGAGCGCAATGCCATGGCGTCCGTGAAAGCCGTGAACGCAGCACGGATGGCGCTGCGCGGCGACGGCGCGCACTACGTGTCGCTCGACTCCGTGATCAAGACGATGCGCGAAACCGGCGCCGACATGAAGACGAAGTACAAGGAAACGGCGCGCGGCGGCCTGGCGGTGAATATCGTCGAGTGCTGACGCACCGCACCGCACCGCTCATGCGTGGCGCGGTGTCTTGTCTGCGTGGGCTGCGCTGGGGGGATGACTGACATTCGTTCGCGGCCGTCGGTCCGCTCGTGAAGCGTCTGCCGTTTCGACGGTAATTTGAAATCCACACGGTATCTGCCGTGTGGATTTTTTGCTTTCTGCGCCGCGACTTCCGATTCTGTCGACCCTTCTCGACAAACTCGGGCGAATCCCATCCTTTACTTCGGCGCAACCGTCGAGAATGGCGAGTTCTGATGCCTTTACTTCGACGCGCCATACGGCGCGACCGCGGTGAAAGTGAGTAGCGCGCGTAGAGGAGCGACGATGCGGAAGACGCAATCTGGGATTTTCTTGGTCTCGGCGGCGGTCGCGGTAGCGGTCGTGAGTCTGTTGATCTCGTTTTGGGGACTGAATTACTCGAGGCAGTTACGTATCGAGAAAGCCGAGAGAATCGGCGAAGCGCTCAAGGTGATGGGCGACAAGGTGCAAGGCTTCGTGGTCGAGCACCACGACAAGATCGAAGCGGTGCTGGCGAGCCCGAGCAAGACGTTCGATGTCGGCGACGTGACCTTCGGCGCCGCGACGGACGTGCACGGCAATCCCTACGTCACCAATCTGTCGGCGGGTACGCTGATCAAAGCGACGGGCGCCAGCGGCATTGGGGAACACCCGCCGGGCAATGTGGGCGATTACCGCATTCATGTCTACCGCTCGTGCAACGCCGACAAGAGTATCTGTAACGTCGAGACGCTGACGTACATCGACAAGGCGATTCTCAAGCGCTATTCCGCCGACGCCGATATGGACGCTGCCGCTATCGCGGCACGCAAGATCGGTGCGTTGGGGGGGATATCGAGCCTCGACGGCAATCATGATTTCCGCTTCATGGATTCGTCCGGCAATCTGGGCGCCGTCGCCAACCCGTCGCAAAAGGAAGGGCTGGTCGCGGTGCGCGGCGGATATGCCACGAGTGCGCTGGACGTATATGTCCGGCGCGACGGCTCCCGCAGCATGACGGGGGCGTTGAACATGGAACACGTCGACGATAAAGGGAAGAGGACGCGCCACGACATCGTGGGGGCCGGAGATATCAAGGCAAGCAACGTGATTGCGAGTGAGCGCGTCGAGACCGGGGCGCTCAAGGCTAAAGAAATTAGCGGCACCAACCTCACTGTCACGAACTCGCTGCGTGCCGGGGCGGCAACCCTTTCCGGCACGCTGGATATGGGCAAGAACGATATCGTCGGCGCACACAACATTGTTGGCGGGGGCGAACTGACGATGTCGCAGATCGATATTTCGGGCACGGCGAACGTCGGAGCACTGAAGGCGGCAAAGGGGGCAACACTGGGCGGTGCGCTCGACATGCAGCACCAGAACATCGACAAGGTGCAAAACATGACCGCCAGCGCTGTCAGTGCAGACGATGTCAGTTCCGGCTCCGGGGTGATCGAGTTGAAACAGGGGGCGGTACAGGGCCAGAAGTGCGATATCTGGGGACTGACGCGCGACGCCGAAGGCCGCCTGTTGTCCTGTCAGCGTGAGAAACCCGGAATCAATTCATGGATATGGAAACTGGCGAGCACGCCGGGAAGTGTGAAAGAGGTGCCGGTCGAGATCATCAAGGAAATCGAGAAACTGGTGAAAGTCGACGAGCAATGGAAGGTTTCGCGCTTCTCCCTGGTCCCGACCCCCGAGGGCGCACGGCACGGCAACGCGCTGTATTTCTATGTGTCGTCGCAACGCGACGCCAAGGTGCTTGCCTGCACCATCACGAACGCGAATATTCATATGACGGGCGCCATGTTGCGGGCGGGGGTCGATCAGGGCGATTACATCGTGACCCAGTCCCCCTCCGGTAAAGAGGAGTTGATCTGTCTCTCCAAAGGGACCGGCGTCCCCAGGGTTCGGGAAAACGCCTGGTACTGGTGGGGATGGCCGGGCTTCGAAGAGCATGGCGGCTACCGGCGAGAAAACGCGAAACGAGGCATGAGGGACGATTGGTACGAGCACGATACCAACAACAATACGCTGCCGCAGATTCACCGGGCGGTCAGAAGTCCGACCCGTGTGGTCGCCGACACGCAACCGACGTTCAACAACGAGCTGAAGGTCTTGTTCAGCACGTTCGGCATAGTGTCATCGCGGCGCAACATGAACGGATCGGTGCATATGGGGATGCTTAGCGGACGCAAGGTGTCCAACGGCATGTCCTGGTCGCTGGCTTACGGCATCAAAAACACGGTTTCCTGCAAGTTCAAATTCGAGTCCGAGGCCAAGAGGCGTGTCGGAGGTCGGGCCTTCATCGGTTACGAGCCGGACAGCGTCTATTGGTATATCCCTTGGGGAGACGTGTCATATACCGTGCAATGCGCTTTCACGGTGGCCGACTTGGCGAAGGCCAACGGGTTCACGCCGTGCATCCGCGATTGCCCGCTCGACTAGCCACACCGGAGTCCGCCTGAACTCGCTGGAACCCTGCGTATCCGCATCCGACCGTGCGTCATATGACCGTCATATTCCCCCGTTAATCTACGCCCCGATGTCTCCTTGCCTTGTCTTTGCGCCGCCCGGTCAATGCCGAGCGGCTTTTTTATTGTCGGTACGCTTAAAACACAGGGGCCGGTGAGTCATTCTCACCGGCCCCTGGTTTCGGTTGCTGCGTGCGCGTTCGGAAGCGCGTCGGGGATTACTTGCCGCCGACGGTCTCCAACACGGTCCACTTGCCATCGACCACCTTGTACAGGGTGATCGAACCGTACTTCAGGTCGCCCTGCGCGTCGTAGGCCAGCTCACGCGTTGTCACGCCGGGCATGCTCGTCTTGGCCAGCACCGGCAGATACTTCGCCGGATCCGTCGAGTTGGCCTTCTTCATGGCCGACATCATGGCCATGGCACCGTCGTAGGCGTACGGCGAGTACGTTTCCGGACCGGCACCGAACTTGGCCTTGTAGCGCGACTCGTAAGCGGCGCCACCCGGCATCTTGTCGAGCGGCAGACCGGCGAGCGAGACGACCGAACCGTTGGCGGCGTCGCCGGCGATCTTCAGGAAGGCGTCCGACTTGACCATCTCGCCGGCCATCAGCGTGGCCTTGATGCCCAGTTCGCGCATTTGCTTGGCGAGCGGGCCGGCTTGAGCGTCTGCGCCGCCGTAGAACACTACGTCCGGGTTCGAGCGCTTGAGGTTGGTCAGAATGGCGCGGAAATCCACGGCCTTGTCGTTGCCGAACTCGCGACGCACGATCTTGCCGCCGGCCGCCTTCGCCGCCTTCTCGAACTCGTCCGCCAGCCCCTGACCGTACGCGGTGCGGTCGTCCACGATGGCGATGTTCTTGAAGCCGAGCTTCTTGACGGCGAACGAGCCGACGACCGAACCCTGCTGGATGTCCGAAGTCATCATGCGGAAGGTCGTCTTGAAGCCTTGCTTGGTGTATTCCGGCGCCGTCGCCATTGCGATTTCGGGGATGCCTGCCTGCGCGTAGATGCGCGAAGCGGGGATCGTCGTGCCGGAGTTGAAGTGGCCGAGCATGCCCTTGATGCCGTTGTCGACCAGCTTCTGCGCGACCAGCGAACCCTGACGCGGGTCGGCCTGATCGTCTTCGGCCTGCAACACGAACTTCACCGGCTTGCCTTCGATGGTCGGCTTGGTGGCGTTGTACTCGTCGACGGCCAGTTGAATGCCGTTCTGCATGTCCTTGCCGTAGTGGGCCTGTGCGCCCGTGAGCGGTGCGGCAAAACCCAGCTTCACTTCCTGCGCCTGTTGCGCATTGGCTGCGCCCAACGTAAGCAGCCCCGCGACTGTGACGGCGCTAGCCGTAAGCTTCGATTGCATCAACCCTCTCCTTGCATGTGTTTGTCGTTGAGTGCCGTGTCTGCGGGATCGCCGCAGCACGCCATTCTTGAAACGCCGTCTGTACCAGGCCGGTTGACCCGGGACGGCATCTATCGCAATCAAACGCAAAATGCGTCCGACGCGGCAGTATTGGTTGGCTGCACGCGTCGGTCAAGAGGAAGAAATTCCGATAGAAGGTGCTACCGGCTTATGGCGACGGTTGCACCGCCGGCTCGGCGGCGCCACCCGTCACGTCGGCATCCGATACTTTGCCCTCGCGAATTTCCTGCAAACGCTTTTCGGCGGCAGCGTAGCGCGCCAGCACGGCGGGGCTCGGCACGTTGTCCAGACGGCTCACGACGTAGAGCGCCAACCCGCCAAGCGCGAAGCCCGGCACGATTTCGTAAAGATCGAACCAGCCGAACTGCTTCCAGATCAGGACCGTCGCCGCCCCGACGACGATGCCCGCGATCGCCCCGTTGCGCGTGACCCGCGGCCAAAGCAGCGTGGCGAGCACCAGCGGACCGAAGGCGGCGCCGAAGCCTGCCCATGCGTAGCTCACCATGCCGAGCACGCGGCTCTCCGGATCGAGCGCGAGCAGCACGGCGACGACGGCGACGGCGAACACCATCGCGCGGCCAATCCACACAAGGCGGCGCTGGCTGACCTGACCGCGTGCGAATGTCTTGTAAAGATCCTCCGTGAGCGCGCTGGAGCACACGAGCAACTGGCACGACAACGTGCTCATCACCGCTGCGAGAATGGCCGCCAGCAGCACACCCGCGAGCCACGGTGTGAACAATTGCTGCGTGAGCGCGATGAAGATCGTTTCCGAGTTGGCGTCCACGCCCGCGCCGAGTTCCGGGCGCGTACTGTAGAACGCCAGCCCGAAAAAGCCCACGGCGACCGCCCCCGTCAGGCACAGCACCATCCACGTCATGCAGATGCGGCGCGCTTTCGGGATCGCGGCAGCCGAACGGGCGGCCATGAAACGCACGAGAATGTGCGGCTGTCCGAAATAGCCGAGACCCCACGCGAGCAGCGACAGCACGCCGACGGGCGCCAGATCGCCGAGCCAGTCCGTGTGCGCCGGATGCACGGCAGTGACCGCGTCGATGGCGGTAAACGGCCCGCCATCGATCGTGATCACGGCAATCGGTGTGACGACCAGCGCCGCGAACATCAGCGACGCCTGTACGGTGTCCGTCCAGCTCACCGCGAGAAAGCCACCGATGAAGACATAGGCGATGGTCGCGATCGCGCCGATCCACAGCGCCGTATGGTAATCGAGGCCGAACATCGTCTCGAACAGACGGGCGCCGGCCACGACACCGGATGCGCAATACACCGTGAAGAAAATGAGGATGACGAGCGCAGTGATGATGCGCAGCACGTGGCTGCGGTCGTCGAAGCGCTGTGTCAGGTACTCGGGCAACGTCAGCGCGTTGCCGCAAACCTCCGTATGCACCCGCAGTCGCGCGGCCACGAGACGCCAGTTGGCCCAGGCGCCGATCGCCAGACCGATGGCGATCCAGACACCCGACAAGCCGCCGACGTAGATGGCGCCCGGCAGGCCGAGCAGCAACCAGCCGCTCATGTCGGATGCGCCGGCGGAGAGCGCCGTGACGAAGCTGCCCAGACGACGTCCACCGAGGATGTAATCGGACAGATTGTTGGTGGACCGGTAACCGAGCCAGCCGATCACCAGCATCAATATCAAATAGACGGTAAACGACACCGCCGTGGGATTCCAAGCGAACATGTTGCCTCCTTGTACGGCGCAGAAGCGCGTCGCGCGTCTTCCGGCATGACGAAAGGGGCGCAACGTGTCCTGACGACCGCGGTGGCCGGCGATGCATGTCGCCGGCACGGGTTAACCGCGCTGAAGCGGTGAGACGCGTTATATGTCGGGGGCGGGCGCGAAGATACTCCGAAATCGCTCAAATTGCGCACATACGTATCTAACGGTGCGTCACATGTGCATCGGAAAACCGGGTGTCGGACGTTCCTTGCGGCATGCGGTGCGAGCGCGCGGCACCTGTGAAGCCGGCGCCGACGGCGACGCCGGTGTCGTGCGCGAAAGCCAGACGCCAGGCGGGCTGGCGCGATGGCGCGGGAGGCTGGGGCGGGAATGTCGCATGAGCGCGCAGGGACGGCCGGGGCAGTGACGCTGCCGGTCGTAACGCGTAGCGCGTGTCGCGAGGGGGAGGGACGGCGGGGAAATACACCGCCAGATTTAGGACGAATCCGGGAGGATGCGTCGCTAAATCCGGCGCACGACCATGATTAGCCGATGGTCATGAGGTTGGCGTTACCGCCGGCTGCGGCCGTATTGACGGATACCGAACGTTCGCACAGCAGACGCTCCAGCGCGTAGTCGTCGCCTGCCGCCAGCGCTTCGGGCGCGAGGCCTTGCATCGACAGGATCGGGCCGTTACGCGTTGCGATGCGGCGGTTCAGCGCGCGCAGTTCGTCGCTGTCGCCTTCGAACAGCACGGCCGCAAGGGCGGCTTCACTGGCGGCGTCCACACCGGCCGCCAGTACCGAGGCGCGGCCTTTCAGTGCGGCGGGCAGTGCGTTCACCAGTTCGCGCGCGGCGGCGCTGTCCGTGAACACCGCGTTGTTACCCGTGGCCAGCACCGCGGCGAGTTGCGTGCGTGCGCCGAGCGTCGTCGTCGCCACGCAAAGCACCGGGCCGCGCGGCTCCAGACCGTAGGTGTTGCGCTCACCGGTCGGGCCCGGCAGCACGGCGGTCGCGTCGAGGGCGGACGTTGCCAGGTAACGGTCGACGCGATCGATCGCGGCGGTGCTGTCCGATTGCCCGCGCAGCCAGTCGCGATAGCTTACCAGCGGCGAGAGCGCGGCTTCGTTGCGGTTCAACTCCGGCGCGAGCGAGGCCGGACGCGTTGCCAGCAGGCGCGGCAGATACATCGGACCGCCCGCCTTCGGACCCGTACCGGACAGGCCTTCGCCGCCGAACGGCTGGACGCCGACCACGGCACCGATCACGTTACGGTTCACGTAGACGTTACCGACGTGCGCGCGCTCGGTTACGTAGGCGATGGTCTCGTCGATACGCGTATGCACACCGAACGTCAGGCCGTAGCCGGTGCCGTTGATCTGATCGAGCAGCTTGTCGAGATGCGCGCGCTTGAAGCGGATCACGTGCAGCACCGGGCCGAAGACTTCGCGTTGCAGCGCCTTCAGATCGGTCAGCTCGATGAGCGTGGGCGGCACGAACGTGCCATGACGGGCAGCGTCCGGCAGCGCGAGTTGCTCGACCGGGAAGCCCTTGCTGCGCATCTGTTCGATATGCCGGTTGATGCCGTTCTGTGCTTCGGCATCGATCACCGGGCCGACGTCGATCGACAGACGGTCCGGATTGCCGATGGCCAGCTCCTGCATCGCGCCCTTGAGCATGTGCAGCGTCTTGTCGGCGATGTCGTCTTGCAGGCACAGCACACGCAGCGCCGAGCAGCGCTGACCGGCCGAATCGAAGGCGGAGGCGAGCACGTCGTACACGACCTGCTCGGGCAACGCCGACGAGTCGACGATCATCGCGTTCTGACCGCCGGTCTCGGCGATCAGCGGAATCGGACGGCCATTGGCGTCCAGACGATCGGCCAGCGTGCGCGCGATGATGCGGGCCACTTCGGTCGAACCGGTGAACATGACGGCCTTGGTGCGCGCGTCGGCCACCAGCGCGGCGCCCACGGTCTCGCCCGTGCCCGGCAGCAGTTGCAGCGCGCCGGCCGGAATGCCTGCGACCTGCATCAGACGTACCGCCTCGGCGGCGATGAGCGGTGTTTGTTCGGCCGGCTTGGCGATGACCGGGTTGCCGGCGGCCAGTGCGGCGGCGACCTGGCCGACGAAGATGGCGAGCGGGAAGTTCCACGGGCTGATGCACAACACCGGGCCGAGCGGACGATGGGTGTCGTTGGAGAAGCCCTGACGGATCTGCGCGGCGTAATAGCGCAGGAAGTCGACGGCCTCGCGTACTTCGGCTACGGCGTTGGGCAGCGACTTGCCGGCTTCGCGCACGCACAGCCCCATCAGTGTGGGCATTTGGGCTTCGAGCAGATCGGCGGCGCGCATCAGGCAGTCGGCGCGCGCTTCGACCGGCGTGGCTTGCCAGATCGGTGCGGCGGCCACGGCGTGGGCGAGCGCGGCCTCCACGTCGGCGGACGTCGCCTCGATGACCTGACCCACGACATCGCGCAGATCGGCCGGGTTGCGCACGGCCCGGGGCGTGCCCCCGGTGCGTTCGCCGTCGGCCAGCATCGGCGCGGCGCGCCACGGCGTGCCGGCGCTGGCGAGCAGTGCCGACGACAGCGAGGCGAGGCGGTGTTCGTTCGAGAGATCGAAGCCCGACGAGTTGGCGCGCGATGCGCCGTACAGTTCGCGCGGCAGCGGAATCTTGGCGTGCGGCGCGCCGAGCGGTTGCACCTTTTCCGCCTCCGAGATCGGATCGGCGATGAGTTCGTCGACGCTGATGGTCTCGTCGGCGATACGGTTCACGAACGACGTGTTCGCGCCGTTTTCCAGCAGACGGCGCACGAGGTAGGCGAGCAGCGTTTCGTGCGTGCCCACCGGGGCGTACACCCGGCACGGGCGCGCTAGCTTGCCCGCAGCGATCGGGCCGACGACTTCCTCATACAGCGGCTCGCCCATGCCGTGCAGGCATTGGAACTCGTACTGTCCGGGGTAGTAGTTGTTGCCCGCGAGGTGATAGATCGCGGAGAGCGTATAGGCGTTGTGCGTGGCGAACTGCGGATAGATCGCGTCCGGCACGGCGAGCAGCTTCTTCGCACAGGCGAGGTACGAGACATCCGTATAGATCTTGCGGGTGTAGACCGGATAGCCCTCCAGGCCGTCGACCTGCGCTCGCTTGATTTCGGTATCCCAGTAAGCCCCCTTGACCAGGCGCACCATGATGCGGTGACGGCTGCGACGCGCCAGATCGATGATGAAATCGATCACGAACGGGCAACGCTTCTGATACGCCTGCACCACGAAGCCGATACCGTTCCAGCCGGCCAGTTCCGGATCGAAGCACAGCGCTTCGAGCAGGTCGAGGGAGATTTCGAGACGGTCGGCTTCTTCGGCGTCGATGTTCAGACCGATGTCGTAAGAGCGGGCCAGCTTGGCGAGCGCCTGCACGCGCGGCAGCAGTTCGGAGACGGTGCGTTCGTGCTGGCTGCGCGAGTAGCGTGGGTGCAGCGCCGAGAGTTTGATCGAGATGCCGGGGCCTTCATAGATGCCGCGACCGGCCGAGGCCTTGCCGATGGCGTGGATGGCCTGCTCGTAGCTCGCGTAGTAGCGTTGCGCGTCTTCTTCGGTCGTCGCGGCTTCGCCGAGCATGTCGTACGAGTAACGGAAGCCCTGCGCTTCGTACTTGCGGCTGTTGGCCAGGGCTTCGGAGATGGTTTCGCCCGTTACGAACTGCTCGCCCATCAGGCGCATGGCGATGTCCACGCCCTTGCGGATGAGCGGTTCGCCGCCGCGGCCGATCAGACGCGTGAGCGCCTTCGTGAGACCCGCTTCGCTGGTCGTCGTGACGAGCTTGCCGGTGATCATCAGGCCCCAGGTTGCGGCGTTGACGAACATCGACGGCGAGTTGCCCATGTGCGCGTGCCAGTCGCCTTTGCTGATCTTGTCGCGAATCAGGGCGTCGCGCGTGGCCTTGTCGGGAATACGCAGCAGCGCTTCGGCCAGACACATCAGCGCCACGCCTTCCTGGCTCGACAGTGAGAACTCGTGGATCAGCCCTTCGACACCGCCGCCGGTGCTCTTGCCGCGCAGGGCGACGACGAGCTTGCGGGCGAGGTCCGACGCTTGCGTGGCCGTGGACGGGGCGAGCTTGGCCTGACCGACGAGCACGGGTACGCACTCCGGTTCGGGGCGGCGATACGCCGCCGTGATCGCCGCGCGCAGCACCGATTGCGGTTGCACGTTTTGCGCGAATTCGAGGAACGGATGCGGGACGGTGTCGTCGCCGGCATGGCCGTCGATCACCTCGGTGCCCGACTGGGTTGCACCGCTGAGTTCAGGCGGCAACGTGCCGCTCTCGATGCGCTCAAGATAGGCGAAGATGGCCTGTTTGATGAGCCAGTGCGGGGTGCGCTCAATGTGTTGTGCGGCCGTCTTGAGGCGCGTGCGCAGGACGTCGTCGACTTTGACGCCGAGAGTGGTGTTTGCCATGAAAGGGTTACCTGATGACACGAAATCGCAAAAAGGCGTGACACCCATAGCGGGTGAATCGTGCGGCATCGTAACCGGGTTTCGAAAGAGGTGCAACCAGAGTCAAAAATGCGGTTGCACCATTGGTTTCACTTCCGCGTTTCCCGTCCCTCGCCGGTTCGCTTCTGATCGTTGCCGTAGGTCTTGCCGAGATACTCGGCAATCAGCCTGGCCTGATCTTCGGGAATCGGTGCGCCGTAGACCTTCACCATCTTCGTGACTTCCGCGCTCCAGAAGGCCGACGGCATCGAGGGCTGCGAATGGATGTAGTCGACG
The DNA here is from genome assembly GCF_902459655.1 of Pandoraea anhela. GTDB lineage: Bacteria > Pseudomonadota > Gammaproteobacteria > Burkholderiales > Burkholderiaceae > Pandoraea > Pandoraea anhela. Next base: position 185,534 of record NZ_CABPSB010000006.1, on the reverse strand, counting down.
GAGTGGCACATCGCGCACCACGCACTGGCGGCCTGATAGCCCGCGAGTGTCGAGGCTTTGAGTTGCGCCGTTTCTTGCGGCAGTTTGATATCGAGCGCGAAGGCGGGCGTGCTCATCGATACCCCGGCGAAGGCGCCGGACAGCCCGAGCGCGATTGCCGCGACATGCCTCCATTTCGGATGATTCATGATCGCCCTCCGCCTTAAGCCGCAACGACGCGCACGGATTCCACGCCGTTGCGCAGATAGCCTGCCGGATTCCACAACGATTGCAGCGGTTGGGTCACGCCGGCGCGATTCGTCGCCCTGACTTTCAGAACGTACTCGCCGGCCTGCGGTGGCGTGAACGACGCCGTCCACTCACGAAACGAATACTTCGACAATTCGCTGCCGAGCTTCGTGGCTTGCCACGTCTGGCCACCGTCAACAGAGAACTGCACGTCGCGGATCCCTTCGCCGCCGTCGAATGCAATGCCGCGTACACGCATGGCGCGGCCCGCCGCAACTTGCTGGCCGTCAGTGTGGCTGGTGACGAAGGCGCGCACGGTGAAACGTCCGATCGGCTTCGTCTTTTCCGGTGCCTTGCCCGGCACCACGCAATTGCAGTCGTTATCCGGAATGCGATATGCCGTGGCCATCCAGAAGCCGTCGAAGACGGTGTCGATGACGTTGATGTCGGCGAGGTGTTTCACCCAGTAGGTGCCGTAGTAGCCGGGCACGACCAGCCGCACGGGGAAGCCGTTGAGCATCGGCAGATCCTGGTCGTTCATGGCGAACGCGACCATCACTTCGCCGTCCATTGCGTGATCGAGGTCGAGGGCCTTCACGAATTCGGGCGTCGCGGGGACGATGGGCCGGTCGAGCCCTTCAAATGTCACCTGTCGGGCACCGGCGGATACGCCCGCGCGTTCGAGAATGCGCTTGAGCGGAATGCCGCGCCAGCGCGCGTTGCCCATCGCCCCGTTGGCGATCTGCCCGTCGCCCACGCGCGGCTCGAAGAACCCCCGGCTGTTACCCGAGCACTGATGCACGGCCACGATGTCCACCGGCGCGCCGAATTTTCTTGAGGGACGCGAGCGAGATGTCGAGCGGTTTCGCGACGCTGCCGCCTACGCGGATGCGATGTTTCGCGGGGTCGATGTCGGTCGGAATGCCTGCGAGGTGATAACGCACGAAGAAGGCGTCGTTCGGCGTGAGCAGGCCGTCGTTGAAGACGTCGAACGGCGTTTCCAGTTGGGGCGGGCGCGCGGTGAGCCGAATCAGCGGACGCTTCTGCGGATACGCCACGAGTTCGCGCTCGCCGTTCGCGAAGGGCAGCATGACCGTTGGCGGCGTTGGCGGCGCGGCCGTTGCTGCGAGCACGTCGAGGGCGCGTCCCGCGAGACTGGCCCCGATGCCGAGCACGCCGGCGCGTCGCAAAAATCGGCGGCGCGAGGCTTCTGCCAGGGCAGACTCGACAGGCGACTCGGGCAATGCGTATTCGGGGGGAACGTGCGGGGATGCGGCAGCTTGCGGCGCCGTGGGGGCGGCGCGCCGGTCGTGCGATTTCATCGGATGTCTCCTGTAGGACGACTTATCTTGCAGATGACGTGAATCGTTCGACGTGCAGCATTGTTTTTATCGCGTGGCGATGGCTGCATCCTCGGAGATTCTTCCGATGCTGTCAAATTTTCGGAACGTCGTATACCGTTTTATATTTCGAGGGGATCGACTTCGAGGTGCCAGCGCACCGGGGCCTTGAGCGCGCGCAGCTCGCTCATCCATTGCGTGAGGAAGCGCTGAAGCGCGCCGCGATGCGGACTTTCGACCACCAGTTGCGCACGGTCGGTGCCGGCGATTCTGACCATCGTCATGGGGACCGGATCCCACAGGGAGATGCGCGGGTCGTGCAACGCCGGGTCGGCGGCGATCTCGCGAGCCCGTTTGAGGAACGTCATGGCGTCGTCGAGCTTGCGCGCTTCTGCACGCAGCAACGCCTGATGGGTATAAGGCGGCAATAGGGCGACACGCCGTTCTTCGAGTTGCTGCGCCGCGAAGCCCGCGTAATCGTGCCGCATGAGCGACGCGAAGAGCGGGTGCGATGCGTAGCGGGTCTGAATCAGCACGTCGCCGGGCCCGTCGGCGCGCGCCGCGCGTCCGGCGCGGCCGGCGACCTGCATCAGTTGGGCGAAGAGGCGTTCGGCCGCGCGGAAGTCGTGGGAGAAGAGGGCGCTGTCGGCGTTGACCACGCCCACGAGCGTGACGTTACGGAAGTCGTGTCCCTTGGCCACCATCTGCGTGCCGATCAGGATGTCGACTTCGCCCGCGTGCACCTGTGCGAACAGCGCCTGTGCGCTGCCTTTGCGACGTGTGCTGTCGGCGTCGATGCGGGCGAGACGCGCGTCGGGGAAGTGCTCGGCGAGCGCTTCTTCGATGCGCTGCGTGCCGCGTCCGAGCGGCGCGAGATCGAGATTGCCGCAGTCGGGACACGCGTGCGGAATGCGCGCTTCCGCGCCGCAGTGGTGGCAGCGCAGACGTCGCTCGGGCTTGTGCAGCACCATGTGCGCGCTGCATCGCCGGCAGTCGCTGATCCAGCCGCAGGCGTCGCAGTTGAGCACCGGCGCGTAGCCGCGACGATTGAGGAACAGCAGGCTTTGCTCACCGGCTTCCAGCCGCGCGCGGATGGCCGCGAGCAGCGGTTGCGACAACCCTTCGTGGACCACGCGCTGCCGTTTGCGCTCGATCTCCATGTCGATCAGCGAGACGCGTGGCAATACGGCGTCGGGCGTGGCGCGCTCCGACATGGCAAGGCGTATGTAACGGCCCTGTTCTGCGCGGTTCCAGCTGTCGAGCGAGGGGGTCGCGGAGCCGAGCACGACCGGGATACGGCACCGGGTCGCGCGCCAGATCGCCAGATCGCGCGCCGAATAGCGCAACCCTTCCTGCTGCTTGTAAGACGGGTCGTGTTCTTCGTCGACGACGATGAGGCGCAGGTGCGGCATGGACGCCATGACGGCCAGACGTGTGCCGAGTACGATGCGCGCCTCGCCGCGATGCGCCGCAAGCCAGTGCCGAGCGCGTTCGCCTTCCGCGAGCCCACTGTGCAGCGTGACGAGCGTCTCGTCAGGAAAGCGGGCGCGGAAGACGCCTTCGAGTTGCGGCGTCAGATTGATTTCCGGAACGAGAACGAGCACCTGAGCGTCGCGCGACGCCCGGGTGCGCAAGGCTTCGGCCACGGCGCGCAAATAGACTTCCGTCTTGCCGCTGCCGGTCACGCCATAAAGCAGGAAGGGCGCGCACGCGGGCGCCGTGGCATCTGCCGCATCGAGACGCTGTGCGCCTGCGGCGAGCAACGCGTCGTGAATGGCGGCAACGGCGTCGGCCTGTCCGGCCGTGAGCGTTTTCGTGGCGCCGGCGGCGGTATTGCCCTCGTCGTCCGATCGGTTGCCCGACTCGTCGCTCAACTCGTCGCCCAACGCGTGGCCCGGCGCGTCGGCCTGCGCGCCGAACGCTGCGTCGTCCATACCGGCGTCGTCAGACGTGGCGCCCATGTCGTTCGCTTCCCGGGTCGCCTCATGAAACGGCACCGTTTCCACGACGACCCAGCCGGCGGCTGCCCATTGCTTGAGCACGTCTGCGGCTTTCGAACACAGGGCGCGCGCCTCGTCGGCATCGAGCGTGCCCGCCTGTGCGAGCCCCTCGGCGAGTTTGCGCTGCGCGCGCAGACGGGCGGGGACATGCTCAAGGAGCGTGCTCAGCGCGCCGTCGGCGATCCGGTAACGTTGCACGCCGCGTTGCGCGAGCAGTCGCGGCCAGCGCATGGGGGTGCGCAGATGGCCGGGCACCGCAGGCAGCGCGACTTCGCCGATGCCGCGTTGGTAGTAGCGCGACGCGAATTGCATCAGGTCGCGCCAGTCGTCGCCGAGCGCAGGCAGTTCGTGCCAGACGGACGTCACTTCCCGCAGCTTTTTCGGGTCGACTTCGCTGCGCTGCGTCAATTCCCAGACGATGCCTACGACCTGCCGTCGTCCGAAGGGCACCTGCACGAGTTGGCCGGGGCTCGCGGCCTGATCGAGGCGGTAATCGAACAGCGTGAGCAGCGGTGTGTCGAGCGCAACACGGGCGATCGCCGACGCCCCGGCGCGCGCGGTGGTCGCCGGAAACAGCGTGTCGTGCGCATCGTCGGGCGATGCCGTGGACAGGGAGGAGAGATCGTCGGCGCGGGTCAAACTTAAAGTGAATCCTGAGAAGTCTTGGTAAGCCCCGGATTTGCGTCGGCTTTCCGGCGAGTTCGAAACGCTTGTGGATAACTATGTTGAGAACTGTGGGGATTATCGCTCGTCAGCCTCGCCGCACGGCCCTTGCATCGCGTATCGCCCCGACTTTGCCAGATTCAAAAATGCTTTTTGATCAATAGCTTATGAATGACGTCGACGATGCCTTTCCTTCGTCTCATCGTTGCGGCGGCGCAGCGAGAATTTGTGCATAAGTCTTCGGGACAACTCCGAAATTTGGAGGGGTTATTCGACCGCTTTTCCCTTGACATTCTCTGCTTGAAACAGCGGTTTGGTTTGCAGGGCGAAATGCCCCGCAAACCCGCATCATCGCTGATGCGGGGAGCTTCCCACCGCTGTTTACGCCGGTTGGCGCAGTTTCCGGCTGTAGCTGTGTACCTCGTCCACGAGTGCTGCGACGTGTTCCGGGTTCGTAAATTGCGAGATGCCATGCCCGAGGTTGAACACGTGACCCGGTGCATTGCCGTAGGCGTCGAGCAGGCGGCGCACTTCGGTGCGGATGGCCTGCGGCGCCGCAAACAGCGCGGTGGGGTCGAAATTGCCTTGCAGTGCACAACGATCGCCTACGCGACGACGGGCGGCCGCGAGATCGACGGTCCAGTCGAGACCGATGGCGTCCGGGCCGGTGTCGGCGATGGCTTCGAGCCACTGACCGCCGCTTTTGGTAAAGACGATGTGCGGAATGCGCACGCCGTTCCACTCGCGGTGCACACCGGCGAGCGCTTGCTTCATGTACGCGAGCGAGAAGCGCTGATACAGCCCGTCGGCCAGCGCACCGCCCCACGTGTCGAACACCATGACGGCTTGCGCGCCTGCTTCGATCTGCGCATTGAGATAGGCGGCGACGGCGCGGGCGTTCGTCTCGAGGATGTGCGTCATCAGATCGGGACGCTCGTACATCATCGTCTTGACGGTGCGGAAGTCAGCCGATCCGGCGCCTTCGACCATGTAGCACGCGAGGGTCCAGGGGCTGCCCGAGAAGCCGATGAGCGGCACGCGGCCATGCAGCGCGCGGCGGATTTCGCTCACGGCGTCGAACACATAGCGCAGGCTGTCGAGATCGGGGGCGCGCAGGCGGCGCACGTCGTCTTCGGTGCGCAGCGGGTGGGCGAAGCGCGGGCCTTCGCCGGCTTCGAACGACAGGCCGAGGCCCATCGCGTCGGGAATGGTGAGGATGTCCGAAAACAGGATCGCCGCGTCGAGCGGGAAACGTTCCAGCGGCTGGAGCGTGACTTCGGTGGCGTACGCGGGGTTCTTGGCCAGCGCCAGGAAACTACCGGCTTTGGCGCGGGTGGCGTTGTATTCGGGCAGGTACCGGCCCGCCTGGCGCATCAGCCAGATCGGCGTGTACTCGGTCGGCTGGCGCAGCAGGGCGCGCAGGAAAGTATCGTTTTGCAGAGCTTGGGACACGTCGCAGCGGGGATCGGAAGAGGTTGGGCAAGCGGCCATTTTACTCGGGTATCCGGGGTGGGGTCGCGTTGCGGGCCGTTATGCCGCAGATAAGCGTTCGAACCCGGCGTTGAGACCGATACGGCATTCGGGGCGAGGCGATGGCGCCGCGTCTGCATTGCTATGCCGTTGGCATGGCAGGGGGCAAACAGTAGTATGAAGCCTCACGGGCTGCGTCAGACGGCTCGGAACGTCAAGGCGTCATAACGCCGACATCACAATATGGAGACAAGCATGACAGTCATGAAGACGGCCGCCCGCTCGGCCCGCATGACGGGGACGGCGCTCGCCGTTGCCGTCGCCGCGATCCTGACTACCGGTGTCACGGCCGGTATCACCGCAACTGCCGCGCACGCCCAAACCGCCAGTCCCCCCGGTCTCGCCGCCGTTCACTCCCGGCTCGACGACATCGTGACGTCGGGCACGCTGCGTGCCTGCGCGACCGGCGACTACAAACCCTATTCCTACCGTCGCCCGGATGGACAATTCGAAGGCATCGACGTCGATTTGGTCGCCTCGCTGGCAAAGTCGCTCGGCGTGAGGCCGGTAATCGTGCCTACGACGTGGAAAGGGCTGATGGACGATTTCACGGCCGGCCGGTGCGATATCGCCGTCGGCGGTGTGTCGGTGACGCTCGATCGCGCCGCTCGCGCCTATTACAGCCGGGTTGTCATGATCGACGGAAAGTCACCGATCGTTCGCTGCGCCGACCTGGCGAAGTACCAGACGCTCGACGATCTGAACAAGCCCGGCACGCGCGCGATCGCCAATCCCGGCGGCACCAACGAGCGCTTCGCCCGTCAACATCTGCCGAACGCGACCCTCACGATCTATCCCGATAACGTCACGATCTTCCAGCAAATCGCCGACGGTAAAGCCGATGTGATGGTGACGGATTCGTCCGAGACGCTGCTCCAGCACAAGCTCAATCCCGCGCTCTGTGCCGTCAATCCCGATAAACCGCTTCAGTTCGGAGAGAAGGCCTATCTGCTGCCCCGTGGCGACGAAATCTTCAAACGTTACGTCGATCAATGGCTCAATCTCGCGCAGAAAACCGGCGAGTATCAGGGCGTTGTCGATAAGTGGCTGAAGTGATTCGCTGATGCGCCGCTGCGTTGTGCCAACCCTCGCGCTCTCACAACGCAGCGACACTGAAACCGAAACCATGGGGACGCGTCCGCGCGCGCCAACGGTAAAAGCGCTGCGGCAAGCGCCCCCGAGTGCTTATCCCAACCACTCGCGCAGGCGCTGCGCCGCATCGTGCATCACCATCCTCGCCTGCGGCACGAACGGCTGCAATCGCGCGAAACTGTGCGTCAAACCCGTCGCCTCGATCACCTCCGCCCGCGAGCCCGTACGGGCTACGAATTGCGCGTAGGCCACCGCTTCGTCATGCAACGGATCGTATTCCGCAGCAATCACCAGACTGTTCGGCAGCGGATGACGTGGCGCCTCCGCCGTCAAATTCACGCGCACGTCGCTCTGCGCCGGTTCCACCCCGCCCAGAAATTCCTTCCAGTACCAACGCATTTCGTCTCGTGTGAGACCTATGCCATCGGCCAGACACTCGTAACTCGGCGTATCGAACCGATATTGCACGACCGGGTAGATGAGCAACTGCGCGCCCACGATGCCCGGATGCCTGTCGTTGAACCAGGCGGCCGCCTGCGCCGCGAGGTGACCGCCCGCACTGTCGCCCGCCACCGCCAGCTTGTCCGGACTCACACCCAATCGGGCGCGCTGCTCGGCTGCCCACGCCAATGCCTCGCGAGCGTCGTCGACAGGGACCGGGAACGGATGCTCCGGCGCCAGCCGGTAATCGACGCTCAAGACGGCGACGTCCGCATCCTGCGCGAGCAATGCCGCGACGGTGCCATGCGTGTCGACGTCGCCCACCACCCAGCCACCGCCATGGAAATACACGACCAGCGGAACGACGCGCCCGACCGGCCGGTAAAGTCTCGCGCGCAGATTGCGACCCGGCAGCGCAATGTCGAATGTCTCGCTTCGCAATCCCGCCGGCAAAGGTCGCAACGCCTCGACAGCGACGGTGGCGAACTGGGCGCGAACCTCCTGCGGCGTTGGCGCGGGCGCATTCTCGGGAGTCGGATATTTGCGCGCCATCAAGTCGTAATAGGCGAGCAGATCGGCGTCGATGGTCATGGCAGCGAGAAGGTGACGTTAGAAGGAGTCGAGGACGACGTTGAATCGTCGGCTTTTTCTGTTTTCGGGACGACGGTCAGGACACATTCGGAACAGCGGCATGTCGAGGCGTGCGGTGCATCATCGCTCGTTGGCCTGTTTCGGCAGACCACCGCCGTGCATCAGCCACCGCTGATGCTCGATCTTGACGCAGCGGTCCATCACGACGTCGAGCCCCGCCGCCAATGCTTCGGCCGCTGCATCGTCGTTCTCGATACCCAACTGCATCCACAAACTCGTCGCACCGATCGCCACGGCCTCGCTGGCGATCGGCGGAATATCGCCGCTGCGACGAAAGCAGTCGACCATCTGGATGCGCACGCCCTCACCGCGCAGCGCTTCGGCCGCCTCCGTCAGGCTCGCGTACACGGGCTCGCCCAGAATCGTCTCGCCCGAATCCGCCGCCTGCGGGTTGATCGGCACGATCCGATATCCGTGCTGCTGCATGTATCGCGATGTGGTGAAGCTCGGCCGGTCAGGCCGCGGCGACAGGCCCACGACGGCAATCACCCGGTCGCGGGCCAGTATCTGCCCCAAACGTTCAATGGTTTCCATGGCTCACTTTGTTGCCACGCACAAAGTTTGAAGTTAGCACATTGCTGGATCGTACGTTTGAGACGGGGAAGGCCGCTGCGTTGCGCCTTGCGAGATAAGCGATCCACGACCGGGATTGATGGGCGATAGGCAGAAGGTATCGGCGTCCGTCAGGGATTGTTTCGTCAATCCTCAGGGATGCTTTGGATGACAAGTTATTCAGGATGACGAACCAAATTCGAGCGGCGGTGTCTTTCTCGGGAGCCTTGAGAAATAAGGCGGGGAAGCGATTCATGGCAACGATGAAACCCCCGAGGTGTTACAACCTGAAACACTTTGTTACCCCTCCTTCCATACGTTTCCACCACAATGCATTCCAACGCTGAAGTGCTTATCCCCCGGTAACACCGCAGCGCGACTGTATCGGCAAAATGCGTCCCCCGGCGCGATTTGCAGGTGGTTCGATACAGTGCTCCGAATCTGGTCTCCTCGCGCTAACCCCGTAGCGTGTGGTTTTGGCGGGCCCGTGTGTCCCGCCATTTTTTTTGCCTGATTCGTCCTACATCTTTCCTAAGCCTTCCGCCGACGTGCGCACGCGCGACGCAGCATTGTTTCGACCTCCGATGGATTTTGGAAATCGATTCACGCGGGCATACAGGAAGCAAGTCGCGTACGCACGCGCCGCCGCGCAGACAATTTCCAGCGCCTAGCATCCGCTTCATCACTATCGCTGACGTCACGTACCCCGGACGTAACGTAGCCTTAGGCGACTTAGCACGGCCCCGCGGCAAAACGTTGGGCGGACTTCACACGGACTTCAGGCAGACTTCAGGAGGACGTCAGGCGGACGTCAGGAGGGCTTAAGGCGGAAATGACGTGACATGACGCGAAATGACGCCGCTGCAACGTCGCCTTAACGTGTGACCGTCGCGCGCTATCGGGATGCCGTCGCCCGGAGCCACGGCTTGAGCCAGCCCAGCCCGGCGCGCGTTGCGCCCTGCGGCCGATACTCGCACCCGACCCAGCCCGCATAACCCAGTTCGTCGAGCAAACGGAACAGGAACGGGTAGTTGACCTCGCCGGTATCGGGTTCGTGCCGCGCTGGCACGCCCGCGACCTGCACGTGCCCGATGTCGGCGATGTACTGACGCAGCTTCACCGCCAGATCGCCCTCGACGATCTGACAGTGATAGGCATCGAACTGGACTTTGAGATGGCTCGCGCCGACTTCCTGGCGAATGGCATGCGCCTGATCCTGGCGGGTGAGGAAATAGCGCGGAAAGTCGCGCGGATTGATCGGCTCGATCAGCACGGTCACGCCATGTGCCGCCGCCTGACCCGCCGCATAGGCGAGATTCTCAAGATAGGTCGCGCGGCAACGTTCGGGCGATGCGGACGCATCGGGGCATCCCGCCATCACATGCAATTGACGGCAACCCAGCGCGTCGGCGTAGTCGAGTGCGAGTTCGATGCCGTCGCGAAACTGCGCTTCGCGACCCGGTAACGCGGCAATGCCGCGCTCGCCGCGCGCCCAGTCGCCTGCCGGGCCGTTGAAGAGGACTTGCGTGAGTCCCGCATCGTCCAGTCGCTTGCGGATCTCCTGCGCGGGATGCTCGTACGGAAACAGGCATTCGACACCCCGAAAGCCATCGCTCGCCGCCGCCTGGAAACGGTCGAGAAACGGGACTTCCTGATAGAGCAGGGTCAGGTTGGCGGCAAATCGCGGCATGAGAATCTCCAACGCCCCCATCCGTCACCCCAAACGGGTCGGGCAAGGTGGGCCGATGCTCGTCAAGATATCACTACTGCCCGTCGATCTGAGGCGCCGCTACGCTGCGCAACTGATAGCGTCCGTCGTTGTTGAAGAGCCAGGTCTCGACGGCGCGCACGCGGCCGCTGCTGTCCACGAGCGCTCTGCTCGGTGCGGGCAGGGGACTCGCCCGCCGCAAGCTTGCGATGGCGATGCGCTCGGCTTCATGATCGCCATTGCTGCGATAAAGCGTCACGCGCAAGACATTGCCGCTGCGATCCACCCAGTATTCCAGCGAGACGACCGAGCGCAGCATCGGTTGCGGATTGCCCGGCGTGATCTCGCGGGCATTGACCTCGGTGACGCGCTGCGCTGCGGCGATTTTGTATTGGTCGAGCCCCGAGAGGGGCGGCTCACCGAGTGGAAAATTGAGGACGAGCGGCTTCTTGGGCTCGAAATCCGGATTCGCACATCCCGACATCATCAGTAGGCATGAGACGAAGGCAAACCCGCCGGCGAAAGCGGTGCGGTGCGCGCGCCGGCACTGAGAAAGTTGCGATTTCATGACGTGTCTCCCGCAACGTTCGCGACACTTGTTCTTGTTATGACAGCTGGTGCTGCACGGCCTTCACCCGGCGTGCTGATGAGGGCCGCTATACGGCAAGCTCGGCCAAGTCGGCCGACCTTCCGTTTGGGCTACCGGGCCTTCGTGCCGAACGACCAGTTCGGCATCAGCGCATTGGACGCCAGATTCTCGTCCTGCAACTTGCGCGCCGTCTCGACGCCGGCGACCGGCAACCCGGTAGGGTCGAGCAGACCGATCTGCACGAGTACGCTCGCCTGATCCCAATATATGCGTTCGTGCTCCAGTTTGTCTCCCCGGAATCGCACGATGGCCACCAGCGGAATCTCCACGCGGCGTCCCGTCGGCGCCACACCCGGCAACATCCAGTCCACCGGCGTAGTGTGGGTGAAACAGAACAGCAGTTCGTCGACCAGCTGCGTCGCGCCGATGGTGCGCGAAATCGGAATCAGCCGGGTGTCGGGCGGGTTGCTGTCGACGAAGTGATGCCGGTAGAAGTGCGCCAGTTGCTGATGACCGACACCCCCCGTCATCGTCGGAATGTGATTGACGTAGGGCTCGGCGACCATCGTCTTCATCAGCGGATCGATCTCGCGGATGGCGAATTCATACGCGCAATGCGTCTCCCACAGCGATGCGAAGTCGAAATGCGGCCCGATGACGCGGCGCACGGCGCCGAGGGTGCGCTGATGTGCGAGTTGTGTCGCCGCACGGTTGAAGTGGTCGCCGGGCCGTGCGAAGGCATGGTCGGCGTCCGGGTATGTATACAGTGTGACGTTGGGGTGCTTGCCGAGTCTCTCGGTCAGCGTGTCCCGAACTTCGGCGGGTGCGTATTTGTCGAGTTCGGCGATATGCAGCACGAGCGGCGGATGCTCGCCTGCCAGCTCGTCGACATGTTGCTCGAGCCCCACGCCGTAGTACCCGACGGCCACGTCCGCGCTCGTGCGCGTGACGGACAGGGCGGCCAGTTTGCCGCCGAGACAGTAGCCGACCACGCCCACACCGCCGACACACTCGGGCAGCGCACGCAATGCGTCGACAGTGGCGCCTACGTCTTCCATGCCGAGATCGATGTCGAAACTCTGGAACAGGGCGAACGCGCGCGCCAGTCGCCGGGCGAATAACCGAGTTCGATGCCCGGCTCGATGCGCCAGAACAAGTCGGGTGCGAGCACGACGTAACCCTCTTCGGCGTAGCGGTCGGCCAGTTCGCGAATGTAGGCGTTCACACCGAAGATTTCCTGACAGAGCACCAGTCCGGGACCTTTGCCTTCGCCGGCGCTTTTGCCGTCCGGCGTTGCCAGATAGGCTTGAAAGGTCTTGCCGTCGCGCGACTTGATGCTGATGAAGCGTCCTGCCATGTGACTTTCTCCTGAGTTGCCGGATCCGATGTCCGTGGTGGTCGTGGTGGCCTTGGCTAGCGGCTTTCGACGATACCATGCATACTCGGAGCGCACGTTCCAGGCGTGAATCGATGGCGTAGGCGCCGCATCGGGCACTCGTCGTCGTCTTGCGCCGGACGCTATTTGGACGCATTGGAGTGACCATGATTACCGTGTATCACAACCCGCGCTGCTCGAAGTCGCGCGAGGCGCTGGCGCTCGTCGAGGGGTCTCCGGCGGGCGGCGACTTGCAAGTCGTCGAGTATCTGAAGACGCCGCCGACGCTGGCGGATCTGAAACGTCTGCACAAGCTGCTGGGCGTACCGGTGCGCGACATGATCCGCAGCAACGAGACGGAATTCGCGGAACTGGGGCTGGCCGACACGGGGCTCAGCGACGACGACCTGCTCGCGGCCGTGGCGGCGCATCCGAAGTTGTTGCAGCGCCCCGTCGTCGTGAACGGCAAGAAGGCCGTGATCGCGCGGCCGCCGGAACGGGTGAACGACGTGCTGTAAGCGGCTTGCCGGCATCGGACAACGAGAAGGGCGCAACGTGCGACACGTTGCGCCTTTCTTCTTGCGTTCTTCGCTTATTTATTTAGGCGGTGCCGAATCAGCGGTGCGCGGTACTGTCCTTGCCGGGGCCGGTGTCGGGCGATTCAGTGTCGTCGAGGATTCCAGTCGCCTCGGCTACCCCCTTCACCCCATCCGCCCCGGCCACGTTCGCGGCGGCCGAGCCGAACACCGGCGTATCGGCGTTGGCGGTGAGGCCGGCGCCGCGCCAGCCGGGCAATTCGGCGAGCGTCTTTTGCTGTTCGCGCAGTTCGGCGAGCATGTTGCAGAAGAGGGCGCCTTGTTCGAGGGCGTCGTCGAGCGCCACGTGCGTGTGCGGCAGCGGGTCGAGCCAGACTTGCGGCAGACGCGGCTTGATGCATTTGCGGTACGGCATGCCGGTCATCGCGAAGGCGAGCGTCTTGATATCGAGCGCCGACCACGAGAACGGGCAACGGCCGACGAAGCGCATCATGTACCAGAACATGAACGTGAAATCGAATCCCGCCGGGTACGCCACGAATACCGGCTTGCCGGGCAGCTTTTCGACCCACTTCACATACGCCTTGAGCGCTTTGGCCGGATCTTCCGGATCGACACGGCATGCCGCCCACGCCTCGGGTTCCGTTTTCCACCACTTCATCGTCAGCGGATGGCCTTTGGCGTCGGGCAGGCATTCGAGGTTCGCGCTGAAGGTGCCGATCAGTTCCTTATCGGCGGTGTACGCCGCCGAGGCGAAGCTTAGCATCGAGTGCGGGCCGGGGATCGGGCCGTCGGCCTCCACGTCGGTGCTGACGAAAATCTCCTCGTCGACAGGAATGATGCGCGACGGGATCCGGGACATCGCCTCGCTCATGAGGCGCTCCGGGCGAGTACCGCGTCGGCGACGTACGGGTTCGTCCTGCGCTCCTGCCCGAAGGTCGAGACGGGGCCATGCCCGGGGATGAACGTCACATCGTCGCCCAGCGGCCAGAGCTTGTTGCGGATCGATGCGATCAGATCGGCGTGGTTGCCGCGCGGAAAGTCGGTGCGGCCGATGGAGCCGGCGAACAGTACGTCACCCACGCTCGCCAGCCGCTCGTCCTTCGAGAAGAACACGACGTGCCCCGGCGTATGGCCCGGGCAATGGAAAACATCGAGCGTCACGTCGCCGAAGGTGACGGTGTCGCCGTCGCCCAGCCAGCGATCGGGCGTGAAGGACTCGGGTTCCGGGAAGCCGAAGCGCGCGCTTTGCGCCTGAAGCTGGTCGATCCAGAAAGCGTCGTCCGGATGCGGACCCTCGATCGGGACATCGTACTTTGCCGCCAGCGCGCCCGAGCCGCCGCAATGATCGAGGTGGCCGTGCGTGAGGAGGATTTTTTCGAGGGTCACACCCTGACGTTCGATCTCGCCCACGATGCGGTCGATGTCGCCGCCGGGGTCGACCACGGCGGCGCGCTTGGTCGCATCGCAAACGAGCAGGGTGCAGTTTTGCTGAAAAGGCGTAACGGGAATCAGGGTGACGTTCATGAGTGATCGGGGACGCGATTTTTGTCTATTGTATTCGGCCCGGCGCACCATCGTCCGCCGCAGTATTCGTCGCGGCACGGATCGCAGTGTGCGTCGCGCCGCCCCTCGGCCTTACCCGGTGCGGGAATGCGGTCTTCCGCAAAGCGCTTATGGGCGGGGGGAGCCCGCTTCGAGGTAACGCTTTGTAATCAAGTATTAGCCGGTAAGTGAACGCTCGCTGATGGGTTGATTTTTGCGTCGTGTTAGACTTGCGGGCTATGCGAACACGCGACATGCTCACACGGTTCGCGGTCTGCTGCGCCCTCGCCCTGACGTTGACAGCCTGCACAACGCCGCTCGAACCCCCCAGTCAGACGGCCGCCGCCACTTCGGCGACGGGCGCGCGCGCCCGTGCGCGCGAGGCCAATGCACCGGTGGGTTCCAGCTTCGATCTGCACTGGCCGGGCCGCGCCTATCGCAATGAAGGTCTCAATCCCGGCGACCCCGATGCGCCGGATCGCGACGGCGAAGCGCGACTGCGTGCCGATGCCGGCACCTTCTTTCAGACGGGCATGGCCTCGTGGTACGGCAAGAACTTCCACGGCCGACGCACGGCCACCGGCGAAGCGTTCAACATGAACGAGCCGACCGCCGCGCATCCGACATTGCCGCTGGGCAGCTTCGCGCTGGTGCGCAACGTCGCCAATAACAAGACGGTCGTCGTGAAGATCAACGACCGGGGGCCTTACACCCGCAATCGCATCATCGACCTGTCGTACGGCGCGGCCAAGCAGCTCGACTTCGTCCGGGCCGGTCACGCGAAGGTCGAAATCCGCCGCCTGTCGCGCAGCGAAGTCGCCGCCCTGGGCCTCGACGAGAGCAACAACGCCCCCTGACGTACGCACGCGTGGGCGCATCGCGCGGCTGCCACGTCGTTTCCGTACCTTCATTCCCGAACGCCATTCCGGATTCGCGACGAATCGTCTCAAAAAGTGGGACGTCATCTGCCTTTTTATTGTGCAAAAAGCGCTGATTTCGGGTGAATTCTTGCGCATTGTTGCGGTTTTCAGCGCATCTCATGGGTTGAACGCGTCGCATGAATATGCGCAGATTTCATCACCTGAGACCAAATCGACTATTTTTTTTCCGATTGCCGCATCAATCTGCCAGCGTTTGGGCGCAATCCGATGTTCCACGGGCTTCCCGGGAAGTTGCATCGGCAACCGTTGTTCGCTGCCGGGGATGTGGGTAGACTGTGCCCCACGCGCAGGTGCACGCTTTGTGTGCATCCGAAAGAGGCCCGCGGAGACCCGGGTCCGGCGCACCGATACCTATCACTATCAAGAGCATTCCTGGAGGAGTTGTGATGTCGACGATGGGCAAATTCGCCACGCGCACCGTGCTGTGCGCAGTGGCCGCAACGCTGTTGGGGACGACCGGCGCGGCATTCGCGGCGGAGACGAAATCGGTTGCCGTCGTGGCGATCGTGGAGCACCCGGCACTCGACGCCATTCGCGACGGCGCGAAAGACGAACTCAAGGCGGAAGGTTACGAGGTCGGCAAGAACCTCAAGTGGGAATACCAGAGCGCCCAGGGCAACACCGGTACCGCTGCGCAGATCGCCCGCAAGTTCGTGGGCGACAAGCCGGACGCGATCATCGGTATCGCCACGCCGACGGCGCAAGCCGTGGCGGCATCCACCAAGTCGGTGCCGCTCGTGTATTCGGGCGTGACCGATCCGGTCGCCGCACAACTGGTCAAGAGCTGGGATGCCTCGGGCACGAACGTGACGGGCGTGTCGGACAAGCTCCCGCTGGACAAGCAGGTGGCGCTCATCAAGCGTGTCGTGCCGAACGCGAAGACCGTGGGCATGGTGTACAACCCGGGCGAAGCCAACTCGGTCGTGGTGGTGAAGGAGCTCGAGAAGCTGCTGCCGAACGCCGGCCTGACGCTCAAGACCGCCGCCGCGCCGCGTACCGTCGACATCAGCTCGGCGGCCAACAGCCTCGTGGGCAAGGTCGACGTGATCTATACCAACACGGACAACAACGTCGTGTCGGCATACGAGTCGCTCGTGAAGGTGGCGAACGAACGCAAGATCCCGCTCGTCGCTTCGGACACGGATAGCGTGAAGCGCGGTGCGATTGCGGCGCTGGGCATCAACTACTACGACCTCGGCCGTCAGACGGGCAAGGTGGTCGGGCGCATCCTCAAGGGCGAGAAGCCGGGCGTGATCGCCTCGCAGACCAGCTCGAATCTGGAACTGTTCGTCAACACGGCGGCGGCCGCCAAGCAAGGCGTGAAGCTGTCGGACGATCTGGTGAAGGAAGCCAAGACGGTCATCAAAGAGTAAGCGGAACGAAGCAGGAAACCCGCGCGCGAGTCACGCGCGGGATGCCGGCGCCAAGGGCTGATACCCGCCGTGCCGGCACGCGACAGGGCGGCGCCCGGACACGATCTGTCCCCGCCGCTCTTTTCCTATCGAATGGGCGAGATGGCTCCCCCCGAAACGCGGTCGCACAACGACCGGCTATGACCTGACCTGGCCGACTCGGCCGTGCGGGCGCCGATGCCGAGACCCGGCAAGGGCTGTCTTGCGCAGTGGAATTACGACAATGTCCTTTTTCTCTCTCATGGGCGCACTGGAGATCGGTCTGATCTTCAGTCTCGTGGCGCTCGGGGTGCTGATTTCCTTCCGCATCCTCAACTTTCCCGACCTGACGGTTGACGGTAGCTTTGCGCTTGGTGGCGCGACGGCGGCTATCCTGATCGCCAACGGCACCGATCCGTTCGCGGCGACTGCCGTGGCGATGGTGGCCGGTGCCGTGGCGGGTTTCATCACCGGCTGGCTGAACGTGCGTCTGAAAATCATGGATCTGCTCGCCAGTATCCTGATGATGATCGCGCTCTACTCGGTGAACCTGCGGGTGATGGGCGCACCGAACGTGCCGCTGATCACGTCGCCCACGGTCTTCACGATGCTCCTGCCCGAGAACGCGCCGGCCTGGCTGCCGGATTACGTATTGCGCCCGCTTCTGCTGCTGGTCGTGGTGGTGGTGGCGAAGCTCGGTCTCGATTACTTCTTCTCGTCGCAGCAGGGTCTCGCGATGCGCTCGACCGGTGCGAATCCGCGCATGGCGCGTGCGCAGGGCGTAAACACCGGCCGCGAAATCCTCGCAGGCATGGCGCTGTCGAACGCCCTGGTGGCGCTCGCCGGCGCGCTGTTCGCGCAGTCTCAGGGCGGCGCCGACATCTCGATGGGGATCGGTACTATCGTGATCGGTCTGGCCGCGGTGATCATCGGGGAGACGATTCTCCCGGCGCGACGCCTCATTCTCACCACGCTGGCCGTGGTGGTGGGGGCAGTGCTGTACCGCTTCTTCATCGCACTCGCGCTGAACAGCGATTTCATCGGTCTGAAGGCGCAGGACCTCAATTTGGTGACGGCATTGCTCGTGGCCGTGGCGCTGGTGTTGCCCGCCACGCGTCGTAAGCTGTTCGCCCGCAAGAACGGAGGTGCCTGACCATGTTGAGCGCAAAAGACCTCAAGATCACTTTCAACCCGGGCACGCCCATCGAAAACCGTGCGTTGCGCGGCATGTCGCTGGAGATTCCGACCGGCCAGTTCGTCACCGTGATCGGCTCGAACGGCGCGGGCAAGTCCACGTTCCTGAACGCCATCAGCGGCGATCTCTCGGTGGACTCGGGCACGATCTCCATCGACGGCAACGACGTCACGAAGAAGACCGCGTGGCAGCGTGCGAATCAGGTGGCGCGGGTGTTCCAGGACCCGATGGCAGGCACGTGTGAGGCGTTGACCATCGAAGAGAACATGGCGCTGGCCGTCAAACGCGGTGAGCGTCGCAGCTTCGGTTTCGCGTTGAACAAGGCGTTGCGCGAACGTTTTCGCGAGAAGCTGAGTCTGCTAAACCTCGGGCTGGAGAATCGTCTGTCGGACCGCATCGGATTGCTCTCGGGCGGTCAGCGTCAGGCGGTCAGTCTGCTCATGGCGTCGTTGCAACCGTCGCGTATTCTGCTGTTGGACGAACACACGGCCGCACTCGATCCGAAGACGGCCGCCTTCGTGCTGGAATTGACGGCGCGCATCGTTGAGGAGAGCAAGCTCACGGCGATGATGGTCACGCACAGCATGCGGCAGGCGCTCGACTACGGCTCGCGTACGGTCATGCTGCATCAGGGCAAGGTCGTGCTCGACGTCTCCGGCGAGGCGCGCAACGGACTGGATGTGCCGGACCTGCTGCAAATGTTCGAGCGCACGCGCGGCGAACAACTCGACGACGATGCGTTGCTGTTGAGCTGATCGGCACCCGACGCACTGAACGCGCGCCACGCAGGCGAGGTGGTCAAGGTCTTTGAGACGTTCGCGCCGGTCGCTCCATCAAGGTCGCTGTCGATGTGCAGGTGACGCTTCACGCGATGCCCCCGGCTTGCCGGGGGCATCGTCGTTTACTTACGGTCCAGTACAGCCTGGTATCGCCTGGTATCGCCTGGTATCGCCTGGTATCGCCTGGTATCGCCTGGTATCGCTTGAGCGCCCGATCGAACGACGGCGGCACCTATCATCACCGGATTCGTCTGCGTGCCGTGTACGGCGCTATCGAGCGTGTGCCGGTTCTGGTGTGCAGCGGGCACGACATTGCTGATCGAAGATCGTCGGGCTGGAGAATTACCGGCGCGCGAGCTTGGGGAATTGCCGAGAAATTCACCGGAAACTTCCGATTTCCGGTGCCGCAAAAGTTCGATGCCAGCCCGCTGCGGGGTGCCGGGCAATCAGCCGTTTTTCAACGCCAGTGCACGCTCGTAAAGCGCGTTTTTCGGTGCGCCGGTGATCGCTGCGGCAAGCTTCGCGGCGCTTTTCGTCGGCAGTTCCGCCACCAGCAACGCCAGCACGCGTTGCGCTTCGGCATCCACGCCGTCGTCGTTCTCGCTTGCCGCCGCGCCGGAGACGGCAAGCACGAATTCGCCGCGCTGCCGGTTCGCATCCGCCTTCAACCACGCTACGCCGTCCGCCAGCGCGCACTCGTGTATGTCCTCGAAGCGTTTGGTCAATTCGCGTCCGATCAGCAGGCGGCGCTCGCCGCCCAGGCCCTCGGCCAGCGCTGCAACGGTCTCCACGATCCGGTGCGGCGCTTCGTAGAACACCTGTGCCGCCGTCGATCCGGACAGGGCAGCGATCTCCTGCGCACGCTGCTGCGCCTTCGAGGGCAGAAAGCCCACGAACGTGAACGTCTGCACCCATGCCCCGGCCGCCGACAGCAATGTGATGACCGCGCTCGCGCCCGGCACCGGCACCACGCCCAGGCCCGCCGCGCGCACCGCGTCTACCAGCCGTGCACCGGGATCCGAAATGCCGGGCGTGCCGGCGTCTGAAACATAGGCGATGCGCTCACCGCCGCGAAGACGTTCCACCAGACGCGTCGCCGCTTCGTTCTCGTTGTGCTGGTGGGCCGCGATCAACGGGCGATCGATGCCATACCGCTGCAGCAACGTCGCGCTGTTGCGCGTATCTTCACAGGCGATGGCGTCGACCATGCCGAGAATATGTAACGCCCGCACGGTGATGTCGGCGGTATTGCCCAACGGTGTGGCGACCACGTACAGCGTGCCCGGCGGGTAATGCTGGCCCTCGGCCAGCGACATCAGGCGCTCATCCATCGCATCGGGCTCCTGCGTTCGAGGGCGTGGCTATGCGGTGGGCGGCGTCCATCGGGAATTGAGCAATGCCGGCTTCGCCGGTGACGGAAAACATCGGAACAACCATGTCGAATCAGCTAGGAGTTTCGTTCGAGAACCGCGCGCAGACGCTGCTGGAGCGGCGCGGCTGGCGGTTCGTCGCTCGCAATTATCAGTGCCGGGGTGGCGAAATCGACCTCATTATGCGGGATCGGGCGGGTGTGCTGGTATTCGTTGAGGTACGCGCGCGGGCGCGCAGCGACTTCGGCGGGGCGGCGCACAGCATCACGCACGCCAAACGGCGCCGCCTCATGCTGGCCGCGCGCCATTACTTGCTGCGGCGGCCGGCGGCGCGGTGCCGCTTCGATGTCGTGACCTTCGACGGGCGTCCACCCGTGGCCAACTGGCTGCCCGACGCCTTTCGGGCGGACGATCTCTGAGGAAACCCGTGTCCGCCGGCCCTGTTACACTTGCGAAATTGCCGCCATTCTTTACCGACGGCATGTGAACGCCGACCCGGCGCACGCGTCCACGGGGCGCGCCGCAAGGCCGGCAGCTTTTGCGACACCCTGGCAAACGACCATGTCGATCGAACGAATTCAGAAACACTTCACGGATAGCGTCGAGACCAAGCTGGCCGCGCGCGATGCGCTCGTAGACCCCATCGCCGCCGCAGCGGACGTCATGGTCGAAGCGCTGGCCAACGGCAACAAGATCCTCGCCTGCGGCAACGGCGGCTCGGCAGCCGACTGCCAGCACTTCGCCGCGGAACTCGTCGGCCGTTTCGAGCGCGAACGCCCGGAGCTGCCGGCCATCGCTCTGACCACGGACTCGTCGATCCTGACGGCCGTCGGCAACGACTACAACTTCGACGTCATCTTCTCCAAGCAGGTCCGCGCGCTCGGCCAGGAAGGCGACGTGCTGCTGGCCATTACGACATCGGGCAACTCCGGTAACGTGCTCGCGGCCATCGAGGCCGCCCATGAGCGCGGCATGCACGTGATCGCGCTCACCGGCAAAGGCGGTGGCAAGGTCAACGACGCGCTTTGGGAACTGGACGTGCATATCTGTGTGCCGGCCGAGCGCACCGCCCGAATTCAGGAAGTTCACCTGCTCACGATCCACTGCCTGTGCGATCTGATCGACTCGATGCTGCTCGGCGACGAGTGAACCTATTGTCATCTTGAGGCGTCAAGATCAAGTGACGGGCACCGGGTCGCGGGGGCGGGCGGTGCCGATTCGGCGCGGCGGGGGCCGTCCCGTTCGAAAATCCAGGAAGGAGAAAGCCCGATGAGTTTCCGACGCGTCCAAGGCGTTGTTAAGCCGCTTGCAGCGGCCGTGTTGATTGCCGCGACCCTGGCGGGTTGCGCCCCCATCATCCTCGGCGGCGCCGCCACCGGCGCGCTCGTCGCCACCGACCGGCGTTCGGTCGGTGCGCAGACGGAAGACCGTGAAATTCAGGTCAAGGCCGAAGCCAACATCGCCAATACGCTGACCGACGACGCCGTGCACGTGAACGTGACCGTGTTCAACCGCCGGGTGCTGCTCACGGGCGAAGTCCCAAGCGACGCCAGCAAACAAGCCGCAGTGAACATCGTCAGGCAGATCAGCAACGTGCGCGGTATCGTCGACGAAATCGCCATCGGGCCGAAGAGCTCGTTCGGTTCTCGCTCGAACGACGCGTGGATCACCAGCAAGGTCAAGGCCAACCTGATCAACACCAAGGAAGTGTCGGCCAACGTTTTCAAGGTGGTGACCGAGCGCGGCGACGTTTATTTGATGGGGCTGGTCTCTCCGGAGGAAGGCACGATCGGCGCCAATGTGGCGAGCCGCATCGACGGCGTGCAAAAGGTCGTGAAGCTTTATGAATACGTGAAGCCGGAAGAGGCGCAGCGTTTGTCGACCGAAGCGGAGAAGAACCCGGCCCCGGCGCAGGCGGACGATAGCAATGTCGCGACGGTCACGGCCGTGCCGATCGGCAACGACGCGGTGACGTCGCGACCGCTGTCGATGCCGGCACCGATCAGTGAAGGCCCGGTCAAGCCGGGACCGTCGAGCAAGACCGGTAACTGATCTTCTGCGCCGCGGACACTCCCGTGCGCCTCCGTATGGGCCGTCGCCCGGCACCGAACCGCCGCGAGCGTTTGCGTCACCTCAGGGTGAAGCCGATGCTCGCGGCGGTGTGCGTTTCGGCAACTGTGGGGGCCGGTTTCATCGCGCCCGGCGCGGCGCTGGCCGAGACGGCGGCGTCGGCCGCAGAGGTGCGGGCCGCCTCGCCGGCGTATTTGCCCACGGCGGCCAGCACGGTCGCTCAGCCCGACTGGCAAGCCCGCGATTGGGCGATGGCCTGCATGAGTTGCCATAACGCCGCCGCCCCGGTGCATGTCGGGAAGACATCGTTGCCTGCGCTGGAAGGGCGCTCGGCGACCGCAATCATGACCTCGCTTCAAGCGATGCGCGACGGGCGGCAGCCCGCCACGCTGATGCCGCAACTCCTCAAGGGCTACCGCGACGACGAGCTGCAACGCATCGCCGCGTACTTTGCCGCGCAACCGGCGGCGAAGCCGGATTAGGCGGTACATCATGGATCGCCGCCAATTCCTTCTGGGGCTGAGTTCGACGGCTGCGCTGGCCGGAATGTCGCAGGTTTCGAGCGGCGTCGCCGCGCCGCGCTGGACGACCCCCGTCAAGGGGCGCGCCCGTGTCGTCGTCATCGGCGGCGGGTTTGGCGGCGCGAGCGCCGCGAAGGCGCTGCGCATGCTCTCCGGCCATACGATCGACGTGACGCTCGTCGAACCGAATCCGGCCTTCGTCTCTTTGCCGTTATCGAATCTGGTCGTGGGCGGCAACTTGCGAGTGAGCGATCTCACGGTGCCGTACGACGGGCTTGTCGCGCGGCACGGCGTCACGTGGCGACGCACACGCGCCAGCGCCATCGACGCCGCCCGCAAGCACGTACGGCTGGCCGACGGCGCGACCCTGTCTTACGACAGACTCATCGTCTGCCCCGGCGTTTCGCTGCAACGCGAGGCGATTGCCGGACTGGCCGACCCGGCGATCCGTGACGCGTTGCCCGTGGGCTGGACGGACGCCCGCGAGAGCGCTTTGCTGCACGCGCGTCTGAAGGCGATGCCCGACGGCGGTGTTTTCGCCATCACGATTCCCGAAGCCCCGTTTCGTTGCCCACCGGCCCCCTACGAGCGCGCGTGTCAGGCCGCCGCATGGCTGAAGCAGCACAATCCCCGTGCCAAGGTGCTGATCTTCGACGCCAACGATCAGGTGCTGGCCGAAGCGGAGCAGTTCGAGGACGTCTGGCGCACGCAGTTCGCCGGGATCGTCGAATACCACCCGCAGTTCAACTGCACCGAGGTGGCGGTCGACCGCAGGCAGCATCTGGCGCGCTTCGAACTGGGTGAGGAGGTGCGCGCCGACGTGCTGAACGTCATTGCGCCGATGCGCGCGGGCGATATCGCCGTCCAGAGCGGCCTGGCGACGGCCAACGGCCGCTGGTGCGATGTCGACTTTCTGACCTTCGCCTCCACGGCGCAGGCGGATATCCATGTGCTTGGCGACGCTATCCAGATCGCGCCGCAAATGCCCAAATCCGGCCACATGGCCAATCAGCACGGCAAGGTCTGTGCTGCGGCCATCGTCGCGACGCTGTCCGGTCGGCCGGTCAACCCGGAACCGCTCTACAGCAACACCTGCTATACGTTCGTTTCGTCCACCGAAGCGATGCACGTGGCGAGTGTGCATCGATACGACGCTTCGCAGCGCACCATGCTGCCCGTGCCGGGCACGGGCGGCGCGTCGCCACGCGCCACACGGGACGAATTTGCTTCGGGACTCGCATGGGCACAGGGAATCTGGGCCGACATGCTGGCGTGATGCGGATTTCGACGGCATCGATCACTCGCCAGATCGCTGTCGAAGCGCGTTTGGAGGGTAGTCTCTAAGCGCTAAGGTGTACGTAGAACGTACGCCCCTCCGATGTGCCCGTGCGCCGTGTTGTCTGCGCGCCGCAAACCGCCGGATTCCCTTGTTGACGGGGCCTCACCCCTCGCGGTTACACTGGCCCCACGAAAAAATAAGCGTTGGGGGGCATAGGGATGGCGCATCGCCAGGGAGAGTCCCGTCTTGCGTCACGCGTCGCGCGTGGGGGCTCGGTCAAGTCTGTTCGCAATCGTAGTGTCGTCAACGTTGTCGCAGTCTCCGTCTCCGTATCGCTTGGCTCCCTGAGTCTGCTCGGCCCGCAATCGGCATGGGCCGATGCCAGTCCGGTGCGCGGCGATCCGATGCAAAGCATTCCGAAGATCGAGGCGCCCAAGGCACCGGCGCCCACGATTCGCATTCAGCCGCCGACGCAGGAAGACGCCCTCAAGGCGTTGCTCGCCCGCAAGCTTACGCCCCAACGTTTCGGGATCGAAGGCGTGAAGTCGCTGCCTTTCGAGCAGGTCGCCGGGCTGTTCGCGCCGATGGCGGGCAAGGAAGTGTCCATCGGCGATCTGGTCGAGACGGCCAATCAGGTCACGAAGATGTATCAGGACGCGGGTTATCTGCTGTCCTTCGCCTTCGTCCCCGCGCAGGATTTCGGCGACGGCTTCGTTCGCGTGACCGTTGTCGAAGGATATATCTCCAGCACCAAAATCAGCGGTACGCCCGGGCCGTCGGAGCAGCGCCTGCGCGACATCGCGGCGCACATCGAAGCGGAGCGTCCGCTCAAGCGCGCGACGTTCGAGCGCTATCTGAACCTGCTCACGCTCGTGCCCGGCATGAAGATCAAGGCCGACGTGCAGCCGCCCACGCAGACCGACGGCGCGACCGAACTGTCGCTCGACGTGTCGCGCCAGCCCATCGCATTGGGCACGTCGCTCTCGTATAACAATCCGGGCATTCGTGGCGTCTTCACGGTGACGAGCAACGCGCTGACGCCGCTCGGCGAACAGATCCAGCTCACGGCCATCGCCCCGAAGGGCCACAACAGCGAAGAGTTCTACGCCGCGTCGTACGTGCAACCGCTGGGCTCGAACGGCCTACAGGCGCGCCTCGATGCGTCGCACTATCGCGGGCAGCCGGACGATCAGGCGCTCGCCACGCGTCACCTGGATACCAAACGCGTTGCGGTGAGCCTCTCGTACCCGATCCTGCTCAACAATCAGCGCAGCCTGACGGTCAGCGGCGGCATGTACGGCGTGAACTCGCGCGATCGCTACGAGGTGCCGAACTCGCCCAACAACATCAACTCACGCACGAACGTGCGCGCCGGCCAGGTGCAACTGGCGTACAACGAGGTCACGGAAAAGCAAACGCGTAGCGCTACGCTGGGCGTGTTCAAGGGCTTCAACGGGATGGGCGCGAGCCAGTCGTATACGACGCAGCCCGCCGGCATCCAGCAAATTCTTGGACCATACGATCTCGCTTTCTGGCGATTCAACCTCGACGCCAAGCAGGGCGTAGTCCTGCCGTGGGAGTTCGCGGTGATCGTTTCCGCCGGGGCGCAATACAGTGGCAACACCTTGCCGACGTCCGAGCAGGCCACGTTCGGTGGACAGCGCTTCGGTCTCGGCTATCCGGCCGGAGAAATCGCCGGAGACAAGGGCTGGGGCGCGTCGATCGAACTGAATCGGATGTTCCGCACCGATTTCCGCTACCTGAAGACGATTCAGCCGTACCTGATGCTCGACACCGCGCGCGTCTACCTGAATTACGGCCCGATATTCCACAATCAACTGGCATCGGTGGGGCTGGGCGTGCGGATCTCCGACAGCAAGTATTACTCGCTCGACCTCTCGATCGCCAAGCCGATGGCCGACGCGCCGACCAACTCGCCGAATCGTCCGCTGCGGTTCAACGCGAACTGGTCGTATCAGTTCGAGTAACCCGACGATGGCATCAGGAGATGGCACCTTCCGATGCCGCCCCCGCATCATCTCCACGCCACCTCCATCGCGACCTCCGTCGCCTTCGTTGCCGTCGTTGGCTTTGCCGCGCGTGACGCTTAACGTCCCCGTCGCCCACCTCCGTTCATTTTTCTTCTCAGGTTTTTCCCTAATGTCCGTGCACCCCGTGCCTTCCGCTTCTCCGAGGCGCGTTTCGACGCAGAGACGAACGTGCGTCGTGCAACCGCACAAGGCATCGTGCGCTATATCCGGGGGGATACACGGAAATTCATTTTCCGAAGCCGTCGCGTCGTGCCGCGCCGACGAAGGATCGGCCTGCGACGTGTTGCAGTGCAGCTTGCCTGCGCCGCCCATTATTTTGATTATCCGTATATGCGTATGTAGGAATATACGAATTTCTCTTTGCCTTCGCACGACTTTGAACACTGACCGTCATGGAAGAACTCGATCGCGTATTCGAAAAGGTGTCGCACTACTTCAGTCTGCTCTCGGAGCCGACGCGGCTGCGAATTCTGCACGCGCTGTGCGGAGGCGAGCGTTCGGTGAGCGAGGTGGTGACGGAAGTGGGCTCGTCGCAGACAAACGTGTCCCGGCATCTGGGCGCGATGTATCAGGCGGGGGTGCTCTCTCGGCGTCGCGACGGGAATCAGGTGTATTACACGATCGCGGATACCGGCGTGGTCGAGATCTGCCGCGCGGTGTGCGTGCAGGTCGCCGGCCGAATCGAGGAGGAGGCGCTGCCGGAGCGTGCCGTCGACGGCTTCATGCCGCGCGGGAGCTGAAATACCGCCTGGCGAAAGGCAAGACCGCATTACCGCAGCACCGCAATACCCGCAATACCCGCAATACCCGTAGTAAAGCGCGACAAGAAAACGCAGACGAGGCATTCGTGCCCGTCCAGCGTTCGTAGCCGCCGGTGTCCTCGCGACGCTGGCGCAGGCCACAAAACGCGAGGAGACAGGGTGAGCAAGATCAGCGAGGGCGTATCGCAAGCCGGCCGTTTGCGCCGGGCGCCGGAGAATTTCGTCGACGGTTCACTTGCCGACGACATCGTCCGCAACGGCATGAACCCCGCACGGCGCGGATTCCTGCAACGCAGCTTTCTTGCCGCCGGCGCGGCGCTCGCGGGCGGAGCGGCGTTTGCCGCCGATGCCCCGCAAGCGGCGGGCGATCCGATGATTCTCGAGCCGCGTGCGTGGGCGACGTCGCTGGGCCAGCCGGTCGCCGCGCGTGCGTACGGCATGCCGTCGAAGTTCGAAGCGAACCTGCAACGGCGCCAGTCGCCGGGCCTCACGCAGACGGCGCAGGCCTCCGTCGCCTTCACGCCGCTGCAAGGCCTGTTCGGCATCATCACGCCCAGCGGTCTGCACTTCGAGCGCCATCACCAGGGCTGGCAGGAGATCGATCCGACGCAGCATCGCCTGATGGTGCACGGTCTGGTGCGCGAGGCGAAGGTGTATACGATGGACGACCTCATGCGTCTGCCGTCCGTCTCCCGCATGCACTTCATCGAATGCGGTGCGAACACCGGCATGGAATGGGGCAACGCCGCCGTGCCGACCGTGCAGTACACGCACGGCATGCTCTCGTGCTGCGAATTCACCGGTGTGCCGCTGTCCGTCCTGCTCGACGATGTGGGCGCCGATACGCGACGCGGCCGGTTCGTGCTCGCCGAGGGTGGCGACGGCTCGGGCATGACGCGCACGATCTCGATGGAGGCGGCGCTCTCGGACGTGCTCGTCGCCTGGGGCATGAACGGCGAAATGCTGCGCCCGGAGAACGGGTATCCCTTGCGGCTCGTCGTGCCGGGCGTGCAGGGCGTGTCGTGGGTGAAGTGGCTGCGCCGCCTCAAGGTGGGCGATGCGCCCTGGAATACCAAGGATGAAACGAGCCACTACGTCGACCTGATGCCGGACGGTCAGCACCGGCAATACACCTCGATTCAGGAGTGCAAGTCCGTCATCACGTCGCCCTCCGGCGGGCAAGCGCTGCTCGATCGCGGTTACTTCAACGTGACGGGGCTGGCGTGGTCGGGGCGCGGGCGGATCAAACGCGTGGACGTGTCGACCGACGGCGGCAAGTCGTGGCGCGCCGCACGGCTCGAATCGCCGGTGCTGCCCAAGTGCCTCACACGTTTCAACGTCGACTGGCAGTGGGACGGCTCGCCTGCGCTGCTGCAAAGCCGGGCGGTGGACGACACCGGCTTCGTGCAACCGCGTTACCGGCAACTGCGCGACGTGCGCGGTACCCGATCGATTTATCACAACAACGCGATCCAGACCTGGCAAGTGGCGAAGAACGGGGAGGTGAGCAATGTCCACGTCGACTGAACGCCCACGACGCGCCATGGGAGCGCCTGCGATATCTGCGGCATCTGCACGGCGGCACCGCCGGGCGCTGTCCGTCGTCCTGGCCGGTCTGTGGGCCGTCGCGCTCACGCTCGCCGGCATGACGATTGCCGCCTGGTTCTCGTCTGAGGTGCGCGCCGCGCCACTCAGCGCGCCGGCAGGCATGGCCGGCATCGGGCGCGAGGCGACACCGGCGGAGCTGAGCGCGTGGGACATCGACGTGCGTCCCGATTTCAAGGGCTTGCCGCGCGGGCAGGGCTCGGTCGCCGACGGGCAGAAACTGTTCGATGCGCGCTGCGCGTCCTGCCATGGCACCTTCGGTGAGAGCAACGAGGTCTTCAATCCCCTGGTGGGCGGCACCACGGCGCACGATATCGAGACGGGGCACGTGGCGTCGCTGCGTGCGAACAATCAGCCGGTGCGCACCACGCTCATGAAAGTCGACACGATCTCCACGATCTGGGATTACATCCGTCGCGCCATGCCGTGGAACGCGCCGCGCTCGCTCACGCCGGATGAGGTGTACGCCGTTACCGCGTACCTCCTGAACCTCGGCGAGATCGTGCCGGCGGACTTCGTGCTGTCCGACAAGAACATCGGCGACGTGCAAAAACGCATGCCCAATCGCAACGGCATGACGCGTGCGCACGGCATGTGGCGCGTGGGCGACAAACCGGATACCCATAACAAGGCGTGTATGCAGGATTGTCCCGGGGCTGGTATCGTGACGTCCGCACTCCCTGCGTACGCCCGCGACGCACATGGAGATCTGGCCGCGCAGAACCGGGTCATCGGCCCGGTGCGTGGTGTCGATACGAAGCTGCCGCCGCTGTCGGGCACCGCCGCGCAAAATGCGACGGTGCGCAAGACCGCGGCCCTCGCCACGTTGGGTATGGCGAGTCCGGACGCGCCGGCCCAAACCGCCGCTGCGACGTCACCGGCAGCAACGCTTGCGGATAAGAACGGTTGTCTGGCCTGTCATGGCGTTACCGACAAGAAGATCGGGCCCGCCTTCTCGGAGGTCGCCGCCAAGTACCATGGGCAGTCGAATGCGACTGAAATACTGGTGGCGAAGATACGTGCCGGAGGTGCCGGTAATTGGGGCAGCATGCCGATGCCGCCGCAATCACAGGTTGCAGAAACCGATATCCGTACGATGGTCGACTGGATGCTTCGTGGTGCACATTGAGCGGGCAGGGTGTCCGACGGATGGCCGGCCACAGGCCAGGCCGCCGCAGGGCGCCCGTCCCCTACACAAACCGAAGGAGCAAGAATGAAGAAGATGCTGATCGCTGCGGCCATGCTGGCCGGCACCTCGCTGGCTCACGCCGGCGTCGACGTCGCCGCCGCCACCAAACTCGCCCAGGCCAACGCCTGTATGGGTTGCCACGCCGTGGACAAGAAGCTCGTCGGCCCGTCGTATCAGGAAGTCGCCGCCAAGTACAAGGGCGACAAGGATGCCGTGAACAAGCTGGTGAAGAAGGTGAAGGGTGGCGGCTCGGGCGTCTGGGGTCCGATCCCGATGCCGGCACACCCGAACATGTCGGAAGCCGACGCCAAGATCCTGGTGGATTGGGTGCTGGCCGGCGCCCCGGCGAAGTAAGGCCGGGGCAGGGGGCTCGCCGCAGCATCGGGCGAGCGAACGGCGGCCGGGGCAGGTTGTGACGTCATGCGTCATGATCGTTGCACCGGCGGCCTTCAGAGAAGGAAACACACAAAGATGAACCAACAGCGACGCGACATGCTGCGGTTTTCCGCGGTCATGGGACTGGCGGTGGCCGCCGGGCTGATCAAGCCCGAGGAGGCCCGCGCGGCACAGGTGGAGTGGAACAAGGCGGCGTTTGCCACCAAGAGCGTGGCCGACACGGTCAAGGCGCTCGGCGGCACGAGCGCGAGCCCCAGCGACCTGGTCGTGCTGACGGCGCCCGACATCGCCGAGAACGGCGCGGTCGTGCCGGTGGCGGTCACGAGCAAGGCCCCCAACACGCAATCGATCGCCATCCTGATCGAGAAGAATCCGAACACGCTCGCCGCGTCGTTCGACATTCCGGACGGCACGGAGCCGTCGGTGACCACGCGCGTGAAGATGGGACAGACCTCGAAGGTCTACGCGCTCGTCAAGGCGGACAACAAGTACCTCGTGGCCGAGAAGGAAATCAAGGTCACGCTGGGTGGCTGCGGCGGTTGAGCGACGCATCGTATCAGGCTAGAGGAGCACAACATGGGTAATCCGATGCGCATTCGCGCAACCGAGGCCGGCGGTGTCGTCGAAGTCAAGGCGCTGATGAGCCACATCATGGAAACCGGTCAGCGCAAGGACGCTTCCGGTAACATCGTCCCCGCACACTTCATTCAGACGGTCACGGTCACTTGCAACGGCAAGACGGTGCTGACGGCCGAGTGGGGCCCCGCCGTGTCGAAGGATCCGTTCATGTCGTTCAAGTTCAAGGGCGGCAAGAAGGGCGACAAGGTCGCGGTGACGTGGACCGACAACAAGGGTGATTCGCGCACCGACGAGGCGACGGTCGCCTGAGTCGGCGTGCCGGGGGCGTTGCTGCGCCGACCCACCCCACAAAGAGGAGAGCCAGATGAAAGATGCGCAACATAGCGCACCGGCGAGCGTGCCTGCGACCGTTAGCGGTTCCGCATGGCGGCACCGCAAAGTGCTCGGTACCTTGCTCGGCGGCGTGCTCGCCGTCGCGGGCGCCGGCGTTCCCTTAGCCACCGCAGTCGCCGCCGACAGCTCGACGGCCGACGCTATCGCGCAGTATCGCGAAATGCTCGCGGACGGCAACCCGGCAGAACTCATCGAAATGCGCGGCGAGGCCCTCTGGAACACGCCGCGCGGCCCGAACAACGTGTCGCTCGCCCAGTGCGACCTCGGGCTCGGCGCGGGCGTGCTGAAAGACGCCTACGCCCAGCTTCCGCGCTACTTCCCCGATTCGAAGCGCGTGCTCGACGGCGAATCGCGCATCGTCGAGTGCATGGTGAATCTGCAAGGCTTCAAGCGGGCGGACGTCATCAAGCAGCCGTTCTCCAGGGAGGGCCAGGACCCGACCAATCTCGAAGCGCTCACGGCTTACGTGGCGGGTCAGTCGCGCGGCGCGCAGATCCGTGTGCCGCAGTCGCACAAGGAAGAGAAGGAGGCTTACGCGCGCGGCCAGAAGATCTTTTACTACCGTGCCGGTCCGTACGATTTCTCGTGTGCGTCGTGCCACGGGGCGGACGACAAGCGGATCCGTCTTCAGGACCTGCCGAACCTGACCAAGCCGGCGGCGGCACGTCAGGCCTTCGCGACGTGGCCGGGCTATCGTGTCTCGCAGGGCGCGCTTCGCACCATCCAGTGGCGCATGTACGACTGCTTCCGTCAGCAGCGCATGCCGGAGCTTAACTACGGTTCGCAGGCGTCGATCGATCTGATTACCTTCCTCGGTGTGATGGCCAACGGCGGCAAGATGGACGCCCCCGGCCTGAAACGCTGACCGACCACGAGGCACACCCATGAAAACATTCGCATTGCGCGCGACCGGGGTCGCGCTGGCAGCGGCCGGGGCTCTCGTCGTCGGCGCGGCCTTTGCTCAGGGAGAGGGCGTGAAGCTCGTCACCGGCGCCACCGACGCGGCCGTCGTGCAGGAATTGCGCGACTCGTTCCGTGGCGCGGGCATCGCGCAACTCGATCGCATCGACCAGAGCGAATTGCAGAAGCTGTGCACGCAGTACGCCGTGAAGCCGATGCCGGCGAAACTCGCCGAGCGTCTGCAAAAGGCGGAACTGGCCAACGTCAAGACGCCCGCCGACGGCAAGTATCTCGGCGACTGGAAGGAAGGCGAGAAGGTGGCGCAGAACGGACGCGGCATGCAGTTCACCGACAAGGCCGACACCGTCAACGGCGGCAACTGCTACGCCTGCCACCAGTTGACCAAGAGCGAGATCTCGTTCGGCAACATCGGCCCGTCGCTGTACAACTACGGCAAGCTGCGCGGCGATTCGCCCGAAGTGCTCAAGTACACGTGGGCAAAGGTCTACGACTCGCACAGCTACATGGCCTGCTCGAACATGCCGCGCTTCGGTGCGGCGGGCATCCTCACGGAACAGCAGTTGAAGGACGTCATGGCGCTGCTGCTCGATCCGGCCTCGCCGGTCAACCAGTAAGGCACGTCGTTTCGGTGTGCGGCGGCGTCTCCCGTCTTGCGATGGGCGCGCGAGCCGCCGCCGGTTTCCGGAGTTCTTCATGACATCCCTGATCGGCTCGATGCGTCACGTGGGGACACGTGCGCGGGTGGTATTCGCCATGACGCTGAGTGCGGTTGCCGTCCTGACCAGTGCTCCGGCGCTCGCGGTGGACGTTGGCGACACGGTCGTGCTGCCGTCGCTCACGCTGCTCGATGGCAAGACATTGCCCGCGAGCGCGTTCCGCGACCGCACGGTCATCGTCGAGTACTGGGCGTCGTGGTGTCCGTTCTGCGCACAGCAAAATCCGCACTTGCAGAAGCTTTACGTCGCAACGCGCGGCAAGCCGATCCAGATCGTCACGCTGTCCATCGACAAGGCGCCGCAGGACGCGCTCGATTATCTGAAGGCGCACAACTACACGTTCCCGGCCGGGATGGAGACGGATGCGTGGCGGGCGGCGCTCGGCAAACGTCGCGGCTTGCCCGAGCTGTACGTGATCGGACGCAATGGCAAGGTGTTGCGCAAGGAAGTGGGGGAGATGTTCGGGGAGGACGTGGCGGCGCTCGCGGACTACGCGGGCAAGTGAGCGAACGCGGCGGGTGATCGGTGCGAACAGTGCGAATAGTGCGAATAGTGCGATGCAATCGCCGCGTAACGGATCGCGGGTAAAGGGTACCGGTAAGGGATAACGGCAAGGTCGGCGCATCGCAGCCGTATGCGCCATGGAGACGAAATGAATCGACGCGAGTTCATGCAGGTGCTGGCCGTGGCGGCCGCCGGAGGGATGGCGCTGTCGCATCACGACACGGTGGCGGCGAAGGCGGCCGGGGCGTTCTACGATCTGCCGAAGTTCGGCAATGTGCATTTGCTGCATTTCACCGACTGCCACGCGCAGTTGCTGCCGATGTACTTCCGAGAACCGAGCGTCAATCTGGGAATTGGCGAGCAGGCCAACAAACCGCCGCATCTCGTGGGTGAGGCGTTCCTCAAAGCCTATGGTCTGCGCCCCGGCACGCCGGATGCTTACGCGTTCACCTACCTCGATTTTGCGGCTGCCGCACGCACATACGGCAAAGTCGGGGGCTTCGCTCACCTTGCGACACTGGTCAAGCGCATGAAGGCGTCGCGTCCCGGCGCGCTGCTGCTCGACGGTGGCGATACGTGGCAGGGCTCCGGCACGGCCATGTGGACGAAGGGGCAGGACATGGTGGATGCCACGCTGGCGCTGGGCGTGGACGTCATGACGGCGCATTGGGAATTCACCTACGGCGCCGATCGTGTGAAGTCCGTCGTGGAGGAGCAACTCAAGGGCAAGATCGACTTCGTTGCGCAGAACGTGCAGACGAACGACTTCGGCGATCCGGTCTTCGCGCCGTACACGATGAAGACGATGAACGGCGTGCCGGTCGCGATCATCGGGCAGGCGTTTCCTTACACGCCGATTGCGAATCCGCGTTACTTCGTGCCGGATTGGACGTTCGGCATTCAGGAGGCGCGTTTGCAGTCGATGGTCGACGAGGTGCGCGGCAAGGGGGCGCAGGTGGTCGTCGTGCTTTCGCACAACGGCATGGACGTCGATCTGAAGCTGGCGTCGCGCGTGCGCGGCATCGACGCGATACTCGGTGGTCACACGCACGATGGCGTGCCCCGGCCGGTGGTGGTGGAGAACGCGGGCGGCAGGACGCTCGTCACCAATGCCGGCTCGAACGGCAAGTTCCTCGCGGTGCTGGACTTCGACGTGAAGGGCGGCAAGCCCGTGGACTTCCGTTACAAGTTGCTGCCGGTGTTCGCGAACCTGTTGCCGGCGGATGCACAGATGCAGGCGCTCATCGAGCGCGTGCGTGCGCCGTTTGCCGCGAAGCTGGCTGAGCCGCTGGCGGTGACGGAGGGCGTGTTGTACCGCCGTGGGAATTTCAACGGGACCTTCGACCAGTTGTTGCTCGACGCCGTGATGGCCGAGAAAGATGCCGAGATCGGTTTTTCGCCGGGCTTTCGTTGGGGGACGTCGTTACTGCCGGGGCAAACGATCACGATGGAGCAATTGCTCGATCAGACGGCTGTCACTTACCCGTATACGACGCTCACGCCGATGACGGGGGAGACGATCAGGACGGTGCTCGAAGACGTGGCGGACAACCTGTTCAATCCGGACCCTTACTACCAGCAGGGCGGCGACATGGTGCGCGTGGGCGGCATGGATTACACCATCGATCCGATGGCACCGATGGGGCAGCGCATTACGGAGATGCGTCTGAACGGCAAGCGCATCGAGGCGGACAAGACGTACAAGGTGGCGGGTTGGGCGCCGGTGGCCGAAGGTGCGCAGGGCGAACCGGTGTGGGATGTCGTTGCGCGTTATCTCAAGGCGCAGAAGACGATTGTCGCGAAAGCGCCGAAGGTCCCGGCGATCCGGGGGATGAAAGGAAATCTGGGGACGGTTTGACGTCGTGGGGCGATGTCCCGGGCGGCATTCCCGAGCAATTTTGTCGGCTGCTCGCCGCGTCGGGAAAAATCGATATAATCAAGGCTTCGTGTGGGGCGGTAGCTCAGCTGGGAGAGCGTCGCGTTCGCAATGCGAAGGTCGTGAGTTCGATCCTCATCCGCTCCACCAATAAAATCAAAGGGTTACAGGTGATTTGCCTGTAACCCTTTTGTGTTTCTTCGGTCTGTGTAACCGCTGTGTAACCGGATTTGATCTGCTCAGATCCACACCCATCATCGTCACGCGGTAAGCTACAACCCGACATACGCCCTAAATGGGGCCGAGGTAGCGATGACGAAAACAGAGTTGATGGGGCCGACGGGGTTCTGGCTTGAAACCCTGCTCAAAGACGACCACCCCAAGCGTGAATATTTGCCTTTACCCGACGTCGCTGCGCGCCTCGGCTGCGAATCCGAATATTTGCTTGACGAGGGGATAGCCAGAAAGCTTGATCTATACGCCCCCGTCTTGCGCGAAGGGCTGTATGCATGGCCGGTGAGCGATCGCGGCATACCACATGAGAGCCAAGTGGGTAGCATCGACGCTGTTGAGCCAGTGTTCTGCGCGAGACTGCAATACGGCGAGTATGCGGCCCTGCCCTCTACAGACATAGAGAAGATAAAAATAGAGCAGTCGGTGACACCGGTTGGCTACATCTGCCCCGAATTGGTGATGCGGCGCGTTGTTGACTGGCAAGAAGAACAGCCACAGGCAGAACAAGCTGCGATGTTCGCCGAACGGATGAAGCGTCGCGCCAAGGAGGTTGCTTGGGTCCTCGCGCAACCTTCAGCAGCAAGCTCGCATGGCGTGGTCAGGCTTGAAATGTTGCGGGTGGCCGGTGGAGAGGTAGAGCGATTGTCGGAACAGCTCAATCTTTGTGGCAAAGCGCACAATGCGCGCGGTTTCGATGAATCCCAAGTGAGGTTGCATCCCACCGACCAAGGCGATGGTTATATTTCCACGATTTCTAAGAATAAGATTATGGAATACCCGTTTCGTGGGGAAGTGTCATCGGCCATTGTCAGGGCTATAGATGCAGCCCCTGAACCGGAAAATTTTCACTCGGTATGGGAGGAGTTGATCAAACTGGCCGAACGAAAGCTGGATCCCCTTCTCGGCGTGAATGCAGATGGAAAGATTCGGTTTAGAAACAGCAAAGGCACGACGAATACTTACGAAAAAAGCTCCCTCGCGAAAAGCCTCGGGCGCGCGGTGAAGGCGGCTAAGTCCTCCCACAAGACCCCATAAGGCACCACAGCAGCCCATAACTCTGAAGGGCCGACTTTTCGCCCGCACACTCCGTTCCGTCATCAACGCAGAGCCACGTGGCTCCATGCAGATGGCGCGTAGCGATCACGCTTTGGTCGATTCAGAACGGAGTTCATCATGGTCTTTGCAGATCAAAATACGTCGTCGCTGGCACGCGGTGTTGACACCACGATTTTTGCCAGCAAAAACCTGGTCAAGCCGCAAACGGTTCGCAAGAGCTACTGTATCCATGGCGCGTACCTAGGCGTCGTACCCACCAAGCTTGCCAATGGCCGCTTGTTGTGGCCTGACGTGATCGTGACCATGCGTGATGGTGCGATCGCCGCGAATGACGCTTCCTTCGACGGCAAAGGCGGTACCGCATGAACGGCGCGCTTACCTATCCGAATGTTATTCCTTGCCTGCCAGGCCAGCAGCGTACGGGGTTGTCGCGCAGTTCGGTGTACGCCTGCATGAACCCCTCTGAGCCCACGTATGACAGAAGTTTTCCCTTGCCCGCCGCTGTTTCCGCAAAGGGCAGTTCCGTGAGCAACCTGTGGATTGGGGCTGAGGTAGATCCGTGGATTGCCAATCGTCCTCGCACCCGCGCGATTGTTGGTCTGAAGGGAGACCAGGAATGAATGTTCGTACTCGAAAAATCTTGTCGCCTCATGATCGACTCGCGCTTATCAACCTGGAATCGCTTTCTCTGACGAAACGATGCGTGCGTGAGGACAAGGGCTGTGTATTCACAATCGGCGTGGTTGCACATTCCTTGGGCGTTGACGAAGCTCAGGTTCGAGCCTTCACTGACAAGCGAAGCGCGGATTACGATCCCGAGTTCCCTACCCCGCGTGGTGGTTCTTTCAAATATCGCGGCAAGGTTCATCACTTCTGGTTCGCGCGAGATCTATTGGATTACTGCCAGTCGCTCATGAACGGCCTTAGCGAGGTGCAGACCAAGCCCAATTTCGATGTGCGCTGCTGGTCTGAAAAGGGGGCGCGGTCATGATTGGCAAAATGCACAGCGATAAGAAAAGAGTAATCGTGTTCGATGAGCAGGCGGCATTGGCCGCGCTCGCGCACGTGAAAAGTGCTGATGACGAAAAGCGTGCGGCATTCCCACCGTGCGTCAACTTCGTCCAGAAGGCCCGTGAGAAGGAGGTCTCGTGGGACAAGATCGCTAAAGCGATATTCGAGCACGGGGGTCCGAAGCTCACGGGCATCGAGGTCAGTAGATTTTTTCAGGAGGATGGCCGGGTGGATCCGTCGTCGCGTGCAATACGCAAGGCCAAAAAACGCAAACCGGACAGCCTTGTGCAAGCAGCTCTTGCAACGTTCTCCGCGCAGCCACCGCAGAAGCCGCAGGGAGGTGGCGCATGAGCGACAATATCGACTTCAATGTGCCGCTTTTGCTCGCACCCGAACCTGTTGCCGGGCATTGTGATAAACCGCCGTTCCCCGATTTTGACCCCGAAGACGAAACCTATCCTTGGGAAGCCTTGCCGCAGACCATGAGAGGTGCCGTTATCGAAATTTGCAAGAATGACGGACTGGCGGTGCCCATCGCGGCACAGGCAGTGTTGTCTGCCATTTCGGTGGCATGCCAAGACCTGATTTGGATGAATCGCGGCATAGCGAACGACCACAAATCCGTTTGTTCGCTTTTCCTCCTGACCGTGGCGGATACGGGGGCGCGCAAGTCCCGCGCGGACCAACTGGTTGTCAAACCGATTGAGGCATACGACCTTATCAGGCGCTCGGTGTTCGAGGCGGAGACGACTGCCTACGAACTCGACCGGGCCGCATCGCAACGAAAAATCCGTGAACTGGAAAAGGCCGAAGGGCAACTGCTTCGCAAATCCAAAACGCTGTCCATAAGTGAAGACGCAGAGACAAAGAGACTCGCGAAGAAGGCGGGCGACAAGGCAGAGGAGGTGACGCGGGAGCTTGCCGAACTCAACCGGGAAGTAATCCAACGCCGTCCGCCGCGATTGCAGCGGGTCTTGTATTCGAAAATTCCGATACGCCAGCTTGAACAGAGCCTAGCGCAGAATTGGCCGGCTGCCGGACTGTTTTCGGACGAAGCCGCCGGGATTCTCAATTCGAAAGGCGAATCCGACATGGCGAGCCTAGATCGCCTGTGGGATGGCGGCTCGATTGATGTCGTCGGCCGCACGAAACAGGAAAGCTTTTTGGTCCATGACCCGCGGCTAACCCTATCGCTCATGGTGCAGCCAATCGTATTTGACCGCTTCGTGGAGCAAAAAGGGGAGCTCGCAAAAGGCATCGGGTTGATGTCCAGAGTGCTTTTATCGAGGCCGGATACGCCCTATGGAACGCGCATTTTTAAAAGGCCAGAAGACCGTTCGACTGTGTGGATCGACCGCTTTAATAAGCGGGTTCAGGCGCTTCTTTCGCACTCCCACGCGAGCATCGAAGAGCGGGCGGAAAACAGAGAGACGTTGTACTTCGAGCCCGATGCTCAAAAATTCTGGGAGGAGACGTACAACGGTATTGAAGTTGCTATGGCAACGAAAGGGAAATTTGAAAATGAGCGAGAGTTTGCCAATCGTTTCGCTGAGCACGTCGCAAGATTGTCAGCACTCTTTCACTTTTTCGAATCTGGTGATATGGACAACCCGGCTGGCGCTGGCTTGGCAATTCCGAAGTCAACGGTCGAAGCAGCCTTCAAGGTAGCGGAATGGTATCTCAATGAATTCAGGCGGGTGTTCAACCAGGAAACCCGGATGCGCGAGATGGCCGGGTACGTGCTAACGAAGTTCAGGGACATGCTGGAGAGCGTAAATGGTGGCCCTCTGGAGGATCTGCCTGGCGATGTCAGGATGGTTTGTGACGTGCCCGTGCAAGATCTGCGCGCCAATTGTTCGCGATATGGACTGAAGAAGATCGAGAATTTCAGGCCGGTGCTGGACTGGCTTCACGCTAGGGGAAATGTGCTCGTCCGGGAGGCCGAATCCCGCGCGACAAGCAGGGCGTCTGCCCCGCCGAAGAGGAAGCCAGAGTCGGTCGAAATCAGGTACCGCGTGGGCGGCGACAAGTACGAGTTCTTTTTCGATCTAGATAACCGTTGGCTGCGTTCCCGCTCCCGGTAGCGGATTGAAGATCATTTTTTTAAATCAGAACGCACGAAAACATCGCCTTTTTCGCCTTTCCGGGGTAAGAAAGGCGATTTTCTATGCCATGCGGCCTCGAATTTTTCGGGAGCGCCCCGTCACGGCATTGCACTCGACTATCTGTCGGGCCACCTGCATGGGTGCGGAACGGACGGCTTTCTTCAGGCGCTTGCTCATGCATCACACTGTTTGAAGGCCAAGAGTTGCCTCGAAAGTTGCTCAGGAAATGCCTTGACTGTTGCTGCTCGCGACGAAAATTATCCGACCTGGAAGTTGGTGTGCATGGCGGTATTGATGCTGCGCGGTGCGACACAGCTCCCTTCTTTTTTGCACTCGACTTGTTGCATATTTGGCGGAGTGGAAAATCAGACTGAATCGCTTTGTTTATCGGTGATGCGAATGTTGTCCATGCAAAGAGTATTGCTCGTGCATCCATGTCGCCGTTCATCTGAAATTGCAGTGCCTATGTAATAGGGTTTTAAAAGGAAATAGCTTTTAAAAGAAATTCCGCAGACTAAAAAATATATTCGATACACCGTCTGCAAGCAGCATTCATCAACAGCAAAAATCTTTACAAGAAAAGACCATCCATCAAGAGAAAAGTTAATTAATGATGTTACATGCGACATCGAGTATCATTAATTCGGAAAAAACTAAATCAATAATTTTCTACCATATGGCTTGATCAGTTGATGTAACTACCAACGAGGTCAACCATGTCTGATAGAACGAAAAAATATTGGCTCGATAGAGACGATGATTCCAATACCCAGAGACGCAAGAAGCAACGCTTCGATAGATGCAGAATCAGGAACTTGAATTTTGAGTTGGAGATGCTTGATCGCCGTAAGAGCTATCAGATCCTATTCATCACGCTGGTTGTCAAGAAATATCTTCGCGACGATGTAAACTTCGAAACGATGCAGATACTTCGTCGTAAATTGTTTCAGCGTATCAAGGATGCAACTCGTGGAATCCTCTATGACATTCACGGCCTGATATGGCGACAGGAGAGTGGTGGTAACGGCGATGAGAATCATCACCTACATCTGGTCGTTTTCGTCTCAGCTAGTCGTCGTGACCACGTCACGGCTTGCGATGAGCTAGGGGAGTATTGGATAGCGCTTACTCGTGGCTGGGGCGACTACGACAACGGTAATCGTTATGCGCATTCCTACAAGCACAAATGGGGCGTAGCAGTGGGCTATCTACACCGGGACGACGAGGAAAAGCGCGAATCGTTGCGTAAGGTCATCGGTCTGTACATGAGCAAGGTCACGCAGGCTCCTGTAGATCGAGACGAGGACGACAAGTTGAGTGGCAGACGGAGATTCGGTGCTGACTGAGGGGAGTCTGTGACCCTGAATGGGTTGTCCTGCCCGATGTAGTTGTCGACGCATTCGGGCAGTAGTGCAACCTGCTTGCGGTCATCACCTTCAGCGAATCGCTTGATGTGTAGAGGTCGGGGCTCGATCTGACGGTGACTGTCAGATCAGGTCCCACGCAACCGAGGCAAGGGACGGTATCCGACCCTAAGCGGAAATCTGAAGTTGGGAGGAGCGGGCACTCGCGTATTGCCTGTAGGCCAGGAATGATGCCGCCCTACGCCTGCGCGGTGATTTGGCAGGTCATCTTCATTTCAGCGCACAGTGCGCTTGCAATATCGATGTCGAAGCCGTTCAGTTGGCCAGATGCGTCCTTGAACGATCCCGGAGGATGCTTTCGTTCGGTTGGTGTTTGGTAGAATTCTCGGTCCAATTGTGGCGCAACCGTCAACGTGAAATCATGAGCAGAACCGTTTTTTGGTCGTGGCAGAGCGACCTTCCCGCCGCAACTACCAAAGACTTCATCAAGGATGCGCTCGCTCAGGCCATAGAAAAGGTTGCCGAGGAGCTTCAGCTAGAGGTGGCGGACCGTCTCGAGTTAGACCATGACACCAAGGGCGAAGCAGGACTGGTTGAAATCGTGGCCACGATTTTCCGGAAGATAGACGACTGTCAAATATTTGTTGCCGATGTCACTCCGGTTGCCGAGGTCAAGAAAGATACGGCGACGAAGAAGATTCCAAATCCCAATGTCATGATTGAGCTGGGCTATGCCATCCGTGAAGTAGGCCCGCAGCGCGTTATCACCGTTGCTAACCTAGCGTTTGGCGGCAAACCAGAGGAACTGCCGTTCGACTTGCGGCACAGGCGTGGTGCTATCACCTATCACCTCGACAGTAAAAAGAACCCTGCTATCGAAAAGATTCGAAATGGTCTTGTTGGACAGCTTGTTGCAGCGCTTAGGACGAATTTGGCAGCGCCGAGAGAAGACCAGTTGATTCGCAATCCAATGCCGTCGCTGTCGGTTGAGCTAGCCGACGATATCCCGAACGTCTTTGTCGTTCGGCAAGATGTACAACTGACCGATGTGCCGTCGCTAGCTGACGTCATGGTGAAGACACCGTTGAGAACAAAGGCTCAACAGGATGAGCCCGAGTCGCCGTTTGAAATGCTTCGTTCGGGGCCGTTTATTCCGTTCGGGGGGCCGCGCGTTAAGCGATTTAGAGAATGGACAGAGGAGGAACTCGAGGGATACAACATGCGCGTGAAATGGTACTACAACAGCTATGAGAAGTACCTCGATAAGCTCAAGGAGCACAGGTTGCTTCTACAGCGCACCGTGCATATCCAGCTTGCTGTTGTAAACCGAGGAACACGGCCTGCAACAGATGTGTGGGCAGGAGTTACATTCCCGGACGGTGTTCTGGTCTACGAAGACGATGATTTACCCAAGGGCCCAGAACTACCGGAACCTCCGCCTCTGGCGCCCCATGGATTCATAAGCTCGACGACAGTACACTCCCCGCAGCTCGATAGTTCGTATTTGAGGGAAGGGCCACGGATCGGCGACGACCATAAAGCCATCGCTTTCCGAGTGGGAAAGATTCAACATGGGTTTCGGAAGATTTTCAAATCGTTCACGATTGTGATGAGCACCCAGGCGGATATCCATTCGTTCGAGGTTGGCTATCGAGTCGGAGCAGATGAACTGCCACGGCAAACAACTGGCAATTTGTACTTCGAAGTGCAACAAGCCGAGTAGGCCCCGTCGCCTCACACTTCAAGATATACAGGAAGAGCGGACTGCCGCCGACATGAAGCCTAGCTGATTAGTGCGCTCTTGGCCGACTCCAGCCGGTATTGCCCCCACGGGAATCCGCGAAGAACCAAAAAAAATGCCGCCCATACTGGCGCGGCACGTTGTTCTGGTTCAGCCGGTCTGATCAAGGTGCCGACGGCTGCTGACCGGGGACAATGTTGTCCGGGATGTTGAGCGCGGCGTGAACGTGATCGTTGCCACGGTGGCTGAGCAAATCGCCCATCGTCTGGTTCCAGTTTCGGTCAAGACGCGAGGTGCTGCCGTCCTGCTTCGCCAGCTCGACGCCCGACCACGCGGGCACGACGTCATCGTCACGCACGTACCACTGGAACACTTCGCTCACCCCGGTTACGCCGCCGTATGTTTTGTCGATCTGCGCGAGCGTATCCTTTTCCTGCTGCTCGAAACGAGCGCGCTCCTGCTGCACTCCGGTCTGGTTGCTCCTGGCATCGTCTAGTTCCCGCTGCGCCCGCTCGACGGCGGACTGAGCCGCGTCCATTTCGCTTGCGCGATTGACGAGCCCCCGTTTTAGCGCTTCCGGCGTATCTGCCGGCGGCGTGCCGTTGGCCTGCAACCGCGCGAGTTGGCTCTGCGTGTCGGCAAGCTGTTTCTCTAGAGCCTCGGGATTCTGGATGCTCCCGGCGGTCTGATCCAGACCGTTGTAATAACCCTGGAAATCGTGCTGCGTATCGCTGATCTTCTGCTGACGGAATGCAGCAAGCAGCGCCGCGCCGTTCTTCAGATCACAGCGGTATTCCACGACCGTGCGGTTTGTGTCGTCCTTGAACGTGTGCCAGCTATCCTTCTCGCATGAGGCCCGATTCGAGAGAGCCGTCTCGTAGGTATGGGTCGAGTCTTGCGGAACGGTTGCAGCCTTGACCGTGTAGATTTCGGAATGGCCGCAGCCGGCCAGTGCCGCGCTCAGGAACGCCGCCGAAGCAAGCGTGGTGAAATTCGTTTTCATCGGTAACAAAGTAGGTGGGGAGCGACGCACATAGCGCGATGAAATCGCGCTCGCCAGATAAAGAAAGCGCAGCCGGCCGGAACATCCCGCCGCTGCGCTTGGAAAGATGCCGCCGCACCCGGTTGGAACATTGGGGCACGAGTAGCCGGATGCTTACCGCGACAATCCGATCGCCACGTACTTCGTGTCGGTATCGAACGTGAGCGGATCGTCAGTGCCCGTCGTGCTGTTGATCGTGATGTAGGCGTACCGTGCGGCACGCGTCGGATCGGTGTACTTGTAGACCTTCGCATGCTCGATCGAATGGTTTGCCGGGTCGGGAGCGCCCGCAGCAGTGAGCGCCTGCACGATGCTGACCGGAGCGTCCGTCTGACCGTCATTGCCCGTGAACGTGGCGATACCGTTGCCGGCGAACGTCGTCGTCCCGGACTGCGTGCAGTCCTCGTATTCGTCGAAGGTCTTGCCGTTCAGCTCGCTCAGATCGGTCACCTCCACCATATCGTTCGATATGTAGACGTACTGTCCCGGCTGACTGGCCGACACAGATCCGACGCCGTTGGCAGTGCACAGTTCGCCGACGCGGTTGCCAAGAACGCTTACGATGGCCGTGAACTTGCCGGGAATCGCGAACGCACTGACATTGCCGCTCGCATCGAGATTCGCTTTGGCAACGTACAGGCCGCGATTCGGATCGGCGATAGCGATACCGAACGTGTTGTCGAGATTGAGCGAGGTGCCCATCGGAGTCGCCGTGATGCCTGGAGTCGTATAGGCAATCGCCGAGTAAGGCGTCTTCGTCATCGCCGTGCCAGCCTGCGTGTGCGTGACTGCATCGGCTTGCGTCAGACCCGCGGCATCGAGCGCCGCCGCATACTGGTCGAGTAGTGCGTCATTGGCATCGCCCACGCTGAATTGAGAATTCAGCGGATTGAAGCCGCTCGCAATTGCCAGCTTACCGGGCAAGGTTGCGATCGCAGTCTGGACCTTCGTGAGCGCGCTCGCCAGGTTGTCGGCCGTAATCGCGCTTGACAGGGCGCTCGACGTAGCGCCATCGAGTGCCGACGCGTTTCCATTACCCAGCACGCCGACGATCAGATCCGTGAGTGGCGTGACGTTGGTCGTGCCGGGGGCGGCCGCGACCGAGTGCAGCGCCGACGCAAGGGCGACACCGTTCGCCTGGCCGCCGGCGACCTGCGCGACACACGGGTAGTCCGCCGACTTCAGCGTAACGGAATAGGTGCCATCGAATGCGGTCGTGGCCGACGCCGTTGCACCCGAAACGCATTTGAGCGACACGGAGCCGCCGACGATCGGCGCGCCAATCGCAGCGGTGCCGCTCGTGGTGACAGTCGGGGTCGTGTCGCCCGCGCTATTCGTACCCGAATTGCTGCCGCCCCCGCCACAGGCGGCGAGCGCCGCACACAGGGATGCGCCAAGCGCGAATCCAGCGATTCTCTCGTTGATCTTGTTTTTGTTCACTTTGTGGTTCCTTTCCGGATGGCTGATGAAGATAGGTGGCAGGAAATATAACGGCATTCAACTTTAAAAG
This sequence comes from Pandoraea anhela, assembly GCF_902459655.1. Classification (GTDB taxonomy): domain Bacteria; phylum Pseudomonadota; class Gammaproteobacteria; order Burkholderiales; family Burkholderiaceae; genus Pandoraea; species Pandoraea anhela. Next base: position 140,684 of record NZ_CABPSB010000006.1, on the reverse strand, counting down.
TTTAATATCACCTCGTAAGGTCCTTAAGTTTTTAAGGGTGTAGCCCAACCATTCAGGTTGAATGGAGAGGGTATGAATCAAGTCGATCTGGATCAGCTCGCCGTAGTGATAGGGCGGGCGATTGCGAAACATCGTGTGGCAAGCGGCTTCACGCAGGAGCAGGTGGCCGAGGCGCTGGGTATCGGAAACGAGGCTGTCTCACGCATGGAGCGCGGACTGGTGATGCCAACCGTCGCGAGGCTAGTGGAACTGGCAGAACTGTTCGAGTGCAACGCCGCTGACCTGCTGACAGAAGCAAGTAGCCGCACCAGCGACCAGGCCAAGCACGTCGGGCAGTTGCTCTCGAAGCTTGGGAACAGTGACCGGACGATGGTGGTGGAGATTGTCGAGCGGCTGACTGGGCGGCTCGCGAAGCGCTAATGCCGATTAGTAGTCGTCGGGCAGCAGAATCGTCGTTACCGAGCGGTCGGCCTCCGTAATGATCCAGACCTTCCGGCCATCCGGCAGGTCGTAGCTTGATAGCAGGCGTTTGCCCGTTAGCAGCGCCAGTTCGTTCGCAGTCTGGTCTTCGGCCGGAAGGTTGCCCCAATCGCCATGAATATGGCGGGCGAGCAGTAAGATTGCCGGTATGCCTACCGCTTCGAGTACTCCTTCGGCTGCTGGCGTGATGGCGGGACGGCCCATCGGAAAGCGAGGCCCATTCGCGTAGCGACTCATGCGCGAAGCTCCTTCCCGTAGCTGGCGGAAGGCCAGACCGGATAGCGACGAGTCGCGGGCCGCTCCTCACGTGCGGCGCCGTCGGACACGAGGTCATCAAGATGTTCGATGGTCGTGTTCGAGCGATCCCACTCGGTGATAACCAGAATTCGACTTTGGTCAGGCAGACGGTAGAGCGAGATCAGGCGCAGGCCAGCCGAGATTGACAGATCGTTCTGCTCGTGGTCCTCGTCGGACACCGTGCCCCAGTCGCCTGCAACATGCCTGAGTAAAACACTGACGACGGGGATGCCGTTCGCACGGAGTGCCGTGAGCACGTCCGGCGCGACGAGCAGGCGTCCCGGACGGAAAAGCGGTTTGAGTCGGGTAGGCTGATTCATGACGAATTCTCCAGAAGACGGACGAGCACAGGCCTCCGGATCGACCGGATAGCGTGTCGCTGAAAGTGAGAAAAAAGTAAGCCGGGCGCAGGACGCGTTCGGTGACGGGAGCTACCGCGCCTCGGAGGTGAGCGCGTTCGGGTAGTGCTTCGCGAGGATGCGGTTCATCTGGTCAACCAGATCGGTGCGGCTGAACGTCAGATGCTCGTTACCGTTCCTGTACTAGCGCAGATGGAAATAGCGGTTCGCGGCTTCGGTCTTCTATGCCGTTACGTCGGGTTCGGTGAGCTGGCGACGCAGGGCGACCGCCTTCGCCTGGGAGCAACCCAGATGACGGCGGATATCAGCGACGGTCGGTCGGACGATCCCGGCTGCAACGTCGCGATCGAGTTGCGCCAGGTGCACGTCCGTGGATTCGGAGGTCGATGATGACAATCGCCGATCGTTTCGCTGGACGCGACTGTTCCTCATGCCGCTGCGACGGGGTGAGGCAGTTTTGCGACTAACGGCCGCATCGGTGTGACTTACCGTGACCGGCGCGACGACTGGATCGGGCGGGGGCGTCCCGTTTGCGACTGCCGCGACCGTCGGCACAGTTGTGTCGGCAGAACCCGTTACCGTCGCGACTTCTGTTACGACGGGCAACGACGATGGCCGCAGTGCCAGCGCCCACAGCAGGCAGGCGACGCCCTCCAGTACTGCTGCGAAGAGCGACCCGGACAGCAGGTCGATGCCTGCGACGGGTATGCCGAGTAACGCAGCGAGTCGCGACGTGACCGGATCGGCGCGTACCGCGTCGCGACGGGCTGTGGTCCGGTCGTCGTCGGCTTGCTGGCGTCGAATGTCGTCCGCTTCGGCGTTCAACGCCTCCACCCTGGCCGCGAGCGTCGTGCGACGGGCTTCCAGCGTCGCGCAGTTCCCAACGCAGTAATGGGCATGAGCCGTGGCGAGTTGTGCCGTCGCATTCGCCCGTTCCGACATGACTGTCGTGAGACTACGACTGGATACCGGAACGGGAGGTGCGGGGACAGCCGACACCCGCAGTTCCCCCGCATGCTGCTGGGCAGTCACGAAGAAAACCGCATGGCCGATGCACGCGGTGATCAGGGATGCTCCCCATAGCACGCTACCTATGCTGCGGATGAGGAACGACGATTCCCGAAGTAGTGCCGGTAACAGGTGCGCGCTCGTGACGAGCACCAGGCCGATCGCCACCCAGGCGACTCGCTCCGGCAGTGATCCGCCACGCTGCCAGCCGGCCAGAACGGACAGGCTGAGCGCGGTTGCCGTCGCTACAACCCCCAGGGCGAGCGCAGTGCGACGCGTCATGCTGCCTTGCCGCCGAGCTGCGCGGCCCTGCGTTCCATCTTGTCGCGCAGCGTTGACGGCGGCGGCCCGCTTGCCGCTGCGGGGGATGCGGGGGCTTCGTGCGGCGCGTCGCCCGGCGTTTCCTGTGGGTAGAACTCGTCCACGGCTGCGCCGCCATCCTCGATACTCTCCTCGAATGCGCCGTTACTGAGCCCGGCGTGCGCGGCGGTATCGAGTGCCTGTTGGTCGAAGCCAGCGGCCTTGCGCCGGGCGTCGAGTTCGCGCGCTTCGGTAATTGCCGCTTCGAGCCTGCTACCCGTGCGCACGCCGAGGTCGACGTAGTAGATCGCGGAGCGGTAGCTTTGAGTCGTACTTTTCCCCCTCAACTTAAGTTCGAGCGGCAGGCAGGCGAGCAGGTTGCGCGAGACTGCGGAAAAGTAGTGCAGCCGTGCCGCTAATGTGCGGATCGAGTTGAAGCTCGTGGTCCTGAACACGAAAGACCCGAGTTCGTCTTCCTCGCCAATCAGCACATTGAGCCGCCCGTAGGGCTTGCAAGCTCCGGCCTGACCGAACACACAGGCATCTGGCGACGGGCACGGCAATTCTTCGATACCTGAATCACCGGCACGACGGCAGGTTTCCCCATTGCCGACGCACACTGGTCGTCCCGTGTCGCGGTCGAAACACGAATACTCAGCACGTAGGTTCAGATCGGGATCGTTGAACAGGAAGCGCACGGGGATGGCGCGCAGCTTGCCCGTATTAGCCTTGCGCAGGGTTTCGTTGAGTGGGTGCAGAAGCCAGCCCTCCCGGCTCCAGACTTGGGTCGTCAAAGTGAACTGATCGTCCTTCTCCGGCAGACGCTTGCCGTTCTTCTCGACAACACGGCCGATGGAGATTCTTCCGACAACTGGTGGGGTGATAGCAAGGCCCTTCAGCATGACAATGCTCCTGTAGATGTAGTAGAAGTAATGGAACGGTAGGTCAGGTCGATACGAGAAACCGGCGGGAACCCGGTTTCGTGGTTGCGTATTGCGTCGCGAACTGAGGGTGATCGGCAAGCAGCCGTTTGAGATCGACGCCGGAGCTATCCTTGCTGCGCTTGAACGACACGGAACCCGTGTCGAACTGGGCGCGGTCCGCTTCGCCCATGCTTTGCATGATGGTCTGTTTCAACCTGGCTTCAAGCGTCTGGCGGGTCTCGATCTCGGCACGCACGGCGATCAGATCCGCGAACGTCGACGACAGGCGACGGTCATCCGTGAAATCGACCGTGCCGCCTGCGCCTGGATAAAGACAGCGCAGCGCACGATCCGCCGATTCCGATCCATCGGCGGGCGGCGGCGTATCGGTTTCCACATACCGCCAGAAGGCGGCTTCGAGTTCGACCAGCCGTGCGATCAATGCGTCGTCGCGCTCGATGCGGTGCACATCGAGCTTCTGGCCGCACAGCAATACCGCAACATCGGCCGCCTGCTTGCCTGTGACCATGAGCTGGTGCTGAGTCTGAATTTGCACGTATTCGGGAACGCCATCGCGCCACAAGCGTGCGCCGAATTCTCCAGCGGTCTTGCATTCGAGCAGTTGCACGTCGCGATTTCCGACGACTTCACGATCTACATTGGCGAGCATCCAGGGTAATGACGGATGCTGTAGAACGGCGTTGACGCGCCGCACACGGTTGCCGGTTTGCTTCGTATAAGACGCCGCGACAATCGGCTCCAGTAATGTTCCCCAGTAGACCGGCTCGGTCGTGTCGTCCGGATCGGGTTTCGGCAGGTTTGCGTCGCGCCCAGTCTTTACAAGCCACAATTCGAGAGCACTTTGGTAGGGGGAGAGACCCACGGCTGCCGCCGCATCCGATCCACCGATCCCGGATTTTCTCGCCTCCAGCCAATCTTCGCGCGACATGTTCTTCGTCTCCACAAGCCGCAATGGTGAACGGCTGCGATGATGTCCCACGGGCTCAAGCGAAGCCATTTCAACCTCCACAAATGAAATGCCCGGCGGGGAGTTCCGGCCGGGCATGGATGTAAAAGGCATGGTTTCAAGCGACGAGCTTCATCGCTTCCTCGAATGCTTTCTGCTTGAGGGCTGCGCCGGTGCCGAACCACGCGGCATCGCGCCGGTGATCGTCGCTGCGCGCACGGCGCTGGTGGTCGACGAATTCAGTTACGCTGTTGAGCAGTCCCCACGCTGTACCTGCCGCCGACGCCAGGTCTGCGCCCTTGCCGCGACCCGAGAACAGTTCCTGAACTGCTTTGATCGCACTGTCGTTGGTCGCCGTGACTGGGGAGCTGGCGCCACTGGCGGGATAAGTCAACACGCGACCGAAGAATGTCTCGGCTGCTGCATCGTTGACCTTGCACTCCGATAGGGCTTTCACACGTGCCATGAAGCCGTCCCACGAAGAGATCGCGATCCCAAGCTGGCGCTTGACAGCCTGCCCGTCGAAATGGCTGCGATGCGACACTTTGACGGCACCGGTATTGTCACCGAGTGCAATTGCGAGCGTGTTGTTGCACACGACACGAACCGACGTGAACTGCGCGGTTGTTGCGAGCGAACCGTCGCAAGCGGTCGCAAGAAGAAGATAGCCATCCACGCGATCACGACCCTTGAGCGTGGTACTCTGGCCCGTCTTCGCAAGCGCCCATAGTTTGCGCCCTTCCTTGAGCACGCCGGCCGTTTCCAGCTCGAAGCCACCGACATCTACAAGGTCTCGATAAAACTCGAGAATGGCTTCCGGTTGCACTACTTGATATTTCGAGGAGACGACGGCCAGCGGCGCTTTCGTATCCGAGCGATAGAGCACTTTCTGCTCCGGGAAAGCTTGAATCGCGCCAAGGCCAGACCCGGCGGTTGCCGAGATGAAGCGCACCTCGGCTTCCTCAATACGCCAGTTCATACCGGCCTGCCGCGCCCACATTTCGAGTGGCTGCTTGGGTGCAAGTTGATTACCGATACCATGCCACGGGGATTCGCCGACGTAAGCCATGGATTGGACGAGATGCATGATGAAACTCCTTGGACGTAAACGGATAGAGCCCGGCGTAGGCCGGGCTCTATCACGAGACAAGAAAAGGAAACGGACGGGTGATTCAGGCGCGGGGATTGCCGAACGTATGCCCGCAATCTAGGCAGCGGAGGTTGTCTAGCACGTTTGTATCAACGGCTTCGCCAAGAGCAGCGCCGGCGGCGCATCCAGTTGTGCCGCACACCAATCCGCCGAGGATCGCGCCTGCGATACCTCCGAGTACGGCCCCAATGGGACCAGCGATCATTCCAACCGCGGCGCCGGTTTCCGCGCCGGTCACTGTCATGGCAACGCCGCCGGCAGTGCCTGCGATCGCTCCGACTGTACCGCCGATCTTGGTTGCGCGGTTGAGTGACTCAATCCGGGGGGACCGGCAGCGTGGGCATGGGGTAGTCATCAACGATCCTGAACGAAGTTGCACCGGCGCGAAATTGCGCAGGCGGAGAGGCCATGGTTGGCCGTGCTCAGGTAGGTGATATATGTTTGAAATTTGTTTGGATTGCGTGCGCGCCGGGAGCCTAACGTGTGCTTGATTCCGCCTACCGGTTCTAGTGTTGCAATTCGGGTCGGTAGAGCACTTATGTCGTCTTGAGGCGCGTTATCCTGTTGTGAGGTCGAACTAGCCGGTCCCCTACGGAGGCGGCAGGCGCGCGAGAACGGCGATTCCAGTATCGAGAGTTACGAGATGAGTTTGACAACCGCCAGGGAAGATTTTTTGACGCATTTAGATGCTGGGATCGGGAAGGTCGTTGCGAGCGACGCATATTTTCATGTGTCTCTTCTGGAGCGTCTTCCAGACACGTTGCGGCGCAGCATAGACGAGGGTATTTTGCTGGCGAGCCTGACTGCCGGGAACGATTTCAACGTTATCCGGGTAGGACTCTCCATGTCGAATATGTCTTTGCTCGACTACCCGGGGTTCTTTGACGAGGCGTTCCCCGTCCTACAGCGCAGTTGGTCTGTTGATCTTGATCAGAAGAGGTGCCGGTTTCGGAGCTACGAATCGTCGATCAACCCACCGATCTTGCATCGTAAGGAATTGCTCATAGCCCGTGATCATCCGCGTTGGGAAGTCTTCAGGCAGTTGACCGATGTGGCTGAACAGATAGGGCTATTCGACGATCCAGCTCGTATTGGCTTCCGCCAGAACTTCGAAGCTCTCATCAAGCAGCGGGGCTATCTGTTGTCGGATCACGAGCTCGTGCCGATTGCGAACCACGAACCAGAGGACTCGCAGAGCGCAAGCAGTAACGGTCTAATCGAACGTCATCGCACGGCGTTGTCTCGCTACACCTTCTCGGCGCCGATACAGATGCTTTCGCGCTTTGGATTTCTCGACGGGACGCGCACGCTATTCGATTACGGTTGCGGCCGAGGGGACGACATAAGAGGACTCAAGGGGCTTGGAATTGACGCAGCAGGCTGGGATCCTCATTACGCGAATGAGCAGCCGATCAAATCTGCTTCCATCGTTAATCTTGGATTTGTCATAAATGTGATCGAGAACGCGGCTGAACGTGAACTCGCTATTAAGACATCGTACTCTCTGTCAAACGAGATCCTTGTCGTATCCGCCATGCTTTCCAATCAGGATTCTGTCCGCGGTGTTCCCTACGGTGACGGCGTCCTAACTTCGAGAAATACTTTCCAAAAGTACTACTCGCAAGCGGAATTGAAAGCCTTCATCGATCGCGTCACGGAGAACGATGCCATAGCGGTTGGGCCGGGTGTATTTTTTGTCTTCAAGGATAAGGATCAGGAGCAGCGCTTTCGCTTTGCTCGAGTCAAAAGTAAGCGGCGAATCGTCCCGCCCACGTCTTTGGCCCGTCCGGCGGCCCGACGCCCTGCCGAAAATCCTGTTGCTAAGCGCAAGACAAATCGCCTTGAGCTGCTGTATGAAAGCCATCGTGAGTCTCTCGATGAACTCTGGCGACTTTGCCTGACGCTCGGCCGTGATCCGGTCAGAAACGAATTGCAGGAGCTGCGGCAAGAGGTTGGCACGTTCGGATCGATAGCTGCCGCCATCAGGTTTCTCAAAGAGACAAAGGATGATGCAACGCTCCTCCTTGAGCGAGCGGCGTCCTCGCGCACGGATGATCTCCGCGTCTACTTCGCGTTACTGCAATTCGACAAGCGTTCTCCATACAGCAGGCTCGAGCCTCAACTCCAGGCTGACGTGAAAGCATTCTTCGGCAGCTATCCGAGTGCACTTTTCGCCGGCAAAGAGCTACTGTTCAGCTTGGCGGATATGGCGCAGATATCTAGTGCGTGCGCTCAGGCGGCAGAGCAAGGTCTAGGATGGCTGGAGGACGGTGTTTCTCTTCAGCTCCATACGAGCCTTGTTGAGCGACTGCCTCCAATCCTGCGTGCCTATATTGGTTGCGGTACGGTTCTCTATGGCGATGTCACGAGCGCAGATCTGTTGAAGATCCATATTTCGTCTGGAAAGTTGACAATGATGAAATTTGACGATTTTTTTGGATCACCGTTGCCTCGAATGATTCAACGAGTAAAAATAAATTTGCGTAAGCAAGAATTGACCATTTTCGATTACGGGAATGTCTATCCTGAACCGTATCTATATAGAAAATCTCGCTTCCTTAACGAGGAGTCGCCCTTTTTTGCCGAGCAAGTGTTGTTTGAGTCCGCGTTGGATGATTTAGGGGTCTTCGACTTTGATGGATACGGGCCAAGTGCTGAGGCGTTTAACAAAAAAATCGATGAAATACGATTGGTTTTAGATGGCTACAGACTGATTCGATCTAAATCGATTCCATCATTGGATCAAAAATGTGGGCGTTATTTAACGTTTCGAGAATTAATTGAGTGCGGTGAAACGCAGGAGGCGTTAGATATCGAAAATATGCCACTTGAGCCGGAAAGCTTTAATGCGATCTTCGATCTGGCTTCCCATGTAATTGACCCAGTCATCGAGTACTTCGGCATGGTTAAACTGACGTACGGCTTTTGTTCTCCGGCCTTGGCATCTAAGATAAACGGGCGGATCGCGCCAAAGCTGGATCAACACGCCGCTCACGAAAGAAATCGTCGTGGCGGACATATTTGCGACCGTCTCGGTGCGGCGTGTGATTTTCTTGTCGAAGACGAGGATATGGCTGACGTTGTCGAATGGATCATCGGAAACGTGAAGTTCGACCGTCTGTATTTTTACGGTAGCGAGCGGCCCATCCACATTAGCTATAGTCCGACGCCAGCTCGGCAGGTGATCGATATGATCGAGACTTCGGAGGGCAGGTTGGTCCCGAAGCGCCGCCGCTTCAGCATTTGACGGGGCCACCGTCGAGGCGGAGCAGGACTGAATCCGATTGATGACGGTGTTGTGCCGTTGCGTGCCCCTAGAACATCAAGCCTCGTCGCCGGAAAAAGCTCTGAGCGAGTAGCATTTGCGCGTTCGACGCTGTGCAAGGATGGCAACCTATGAAAGAATTGCCGTTTACGGCCGATAATAAGTTACTGGTGCGGGGATTCAAAATGCATAAGGAGATCTTGTTGCCGCCGCCGTCTTTTCGGCGGCGGCAAGAAGCTCCGGGCCCCTGAAATTCTGTTAGTGAACGTCCAATTGGCAGCCCTTTTGCATCCACCGGTCGATATTTACAACTTATACCCCGTCGCGCTCATGCCTCCGCGGCCGCACAGGCGCGTCTATATCAGGCGTTGCGTCGGGTAACCCCGAGGGAGACCAATATGATTGATTCTGAACAGCAGGGGGATGCGAGCTCGTACGCACTGCCTTCAGCAGCTTGGGTTCGATTTCTTCGAAGCTATGGCCCGACACCAAACAACTTAACGATGTTCGACGAGTACGTGGCAGGTGCGCTCGCAAGGGCCAAAGTACAGCCCATTGGCTTATCGACACCGTTGCTGGATGCGATGGAGGAGCATGTCGCTTCCAAGATTCCGGGTTCCATCTTGATCGCTGGTACTGCAGGCGACGGCAAAACCTATCACTGTCGCGCGTTGTGGACGAGATTGAGAGGCGATCCGAAAGAGTGGTCGAGCAAGGGCAACATCAAGGAGCTCAGACTTACAGACGGTCGTTTAGCTGTTTTTATAAAGGACCTCTCCGAGTTTAACGGCGAGGAGAGCGATCTGCCGTTGCAGCGGCTTGAGAAGTCTGTATTGGGAAGCGACGACTCCGAGGTGGTTATCCTGGCTGCAAACCACGGCCAATTGCTCGACCGCTTGCGTGATTTGGGAAAGCGGCAAGACCGGATACACCCGCTTCGCAAGCCCCTGCAAGAGCGATTTTTGCAAGCGGGTCCGTCACCCCATCGGCTCGCTGTATTCGACCTTAGCCGCACAACTAGTCGAAAGACGCTGGAAGAAGTCGCCAAAGCGGTAGCGGGTCACCCCGAGTGGGATAATTGCAAGCGTTGCTCGCTCAAGTCAGCAGGTAAGGTCTGCCCCATTGATGAAAACCGTCGCAGGCTCCTCGGTGAATCCGATGATGGGCAGCTTGCACGCCGTTTAGGTGACTTGATTGAGATCGCGCGGCTCAACGGACTTCATCTTCCCGTTCGCGACCTGCTTGCTCTGTGCTCGAACATGGTCTTGGGCTACTCCGATGCTAAAGATGCCAAGGAGAACCTGATGACTTGCGCGGACGTGGCCAAGATCGTAGATGGCGGCAACATCGGCAAAGCGAGTATCTATGCCAATGCATTCGGTGCAAATCTGCCGAAGCGGAGAGCTTCTGATCGTCCCGTCTTCAAGGCAATGGCCAGCTTCGGCGTAGGCGAGGAAACCACCAACGCAGCTGACGGCCTCTTAGTCTACGGAAAGGACGATTCTCGGCTTCAGGCCGACTTTAATCGGCTAGTTGGTGGCGACCAAGTTTACGGAGCAACTCCAACCTTTCGTGCTGCCCAAAACGCATATTTGGAGGGGTACGAGGGTGCTCGTCTTGAAGGCGGCTCATCCGAGTTCTTGGAAATGCTTGAGGCCCAGCGCCGCCGGCTCTATTTCACCGTGCCGGACACTGAGGCCGGCTACCCCCGCTGGTCCATGACCGCTTTCCACTTCGCTGGCGACTACTTGGACATGATCGAATCGTTGAAGTCTAAGAAACCAGTCAGCGAAACGGTCCGTGGGCGCATCGCCAAGGGGCTTAATCGCGTCATGACCGGCTTGCTGTTGGAAAATGTCGATCGTATCTTCATTGCCAGCTCCGGAGGCTTCACGCAAAGCCGCGTTAGCGTGCTCTGCGACCATGAGACGCCATCCCGTCGGCAGGGCGGGGTTGGCATGGCAATCAAGCTCGACGAAGGAACTGGCCGCCCGCAGCTCGATGTTTCGCTCTCGCCCGGTCCCGGGAATTCCGTTGCATTTGATCTCACTCCTATCCGTCACGAGTTCCTGTCGCTTGTAGCAGCCGGCGCGTTGCCAGCGAGCTTCTCCAATGAGTGCCTCGAAGATCTGTTGGCCTTTAAGGCGAAATTGCTTCGAAAGGCGGAGATTGTTCGCAACGCAAGGCTCGCTGGCGACGACGACGAGCTCGGTGGAGAAGCGTCCGCGCTCACGCTGAATTTCATTGACATCGAACCGGGAGGCCGTGGCTTTGCTCGTCCCGTAACTGTGAGATCCCCAGTATGAGCGAGATCATCAAGCGCCCAGAGATCAAGAACGTCGACTTTTGCGTCGACGAGAACATCTGGGGCCACCGCCTCTACGACGAGCAGCTTCCGCATTTGACTGTGCTCGAGTTTTTCGGCGTGCTCGGTTCGAACCTGGGCAAGCCTCTACGCCCTCAAGAAGGCTTGGGTGGCGCGGTCAAATTTCAACCGCAACGTCAAATCCGGCTGCGCGGCCTACTCTTCAACAACCCTTACGTCGAATCCATTGCCGAAAGCGCCCTGCCAGACGCAGAGAAATGGAAGCAGTGGTTTGAGAAGTTTGACCAGGGCAAGACGGGTAACGGCGACGACGACATGGTCTACCTGCGTCACTCGTTCTCAAACTTCGACGATTTTGCGAAGGCTATCGAGCTGTTGCGCTCCTCCTCATTCGAGTCCCGTAGCAATAAGCGTTGGAGTTCGAAATTCGTCTTCCCTTTCGGTCCCGATGCCCTCTACGAGGACTTGGAAATTGACTCGCGCGGCAAGATGAGTAACGACCGCCGCTTTTTCGCGCGCACTGGCGAGCTGCTATATCTAATGCTGGCGCGAGCGAAACGGGGAGCGGAGCTCGGCGACACCTTGGCGAGGCGCCTATTCGACCGCGAGGCTCCGATGAATCGACTGGCGCGTGCACTGCAAGGTGCACCTCAGCTAGCCGACGACCCGCGGTCTTCCGGCTATTTGCCCGAGGTTGCCAACGCTCGGTTTGACCGGATTTGTGAAGACTGGCTATCCATTCTCGGCAGGGACATGCCGATCTACGATGCCTTGGAGCACCTAATTGCCATATCTGGCCTGAATATGCTCCTTTACTTTCTCGAGCGGGCCAAGCGGATCGCGGGTGACGACGATCCCGTTGAGATCGTCTGCGAAATCGTTTCCAAGGAGCGCACGAAGGTTAGAGCACTCTCGGGCGATAGCTACCAGTTCAACCAAGGGTTGCCTGCTAAGGCAGTGCGCGCATATGTCGAGTCAGTTCGGCAGGATCCTCTCTGGAACGACGCTGCCTCGAGTGAATTCCCGGAGGCTGAGCGAGTAAAGCTTATGCGCGAACGCTTCCAGTGGCCGTCACTAGATGGCGGCGACGACGAGGACTACACCGGAAAGAGTCCAGACGTCCTCGTTGGAGATCTCGTTGAGCTCGCACTCGCACGCCACGAACAGCACGTCGGGAAGATTCACGCGTCTTGGTCGCGTGCGATCGGACTCAGTTCACGACGGCTATCTCGCCGAACACGGTACGCGCCCAATGACAGGTTGCTCAAGTCGATTGTGGTCGCGATCGTGGAAGATCGCATGCAATTCGATGAGTTTCTTGCTGAAGCCAAGCGGCGCTATGGTCTAGTGTTGGGTGACGCAGAAGGTGTGCGCTTGGTCGATGCCAAGCTGGTTGACCAGGAGGAGCTCAGCGAGAACCGAGACAACCTCGAAGCCAGACTTGTTGGATTGGGTTTGGTCCGGAGGCTTTCTGATTCCTGCTCGTTTGTTGAAAATCCGTTCGCGTTCAAGGGAGAGGCGGAATGCTGACCGATCGCATCATTGGGCGCGTCGGCGCAGATATTCTCGCCAAGCGCATTTCGAATCCTGACCAGCCCGGTGATTCTGCGGCGCTCTTTCGGCTTGACAAGCTCTCTGCTGGCCAAATTGCCGCAGTGGCGCGGGCAGTCTTGGCCAATCCCGAACTGTTCGCGCGTGTGGAGCTTATGATTCCAGAGGCGTTGGTCGAAAGCCAAGGCCTCCCTGCAGAGATCCTGATCTCTCACAACGCGGGGTATGTGCGCAACAACGCAGTGACTTCCAAGGCGGCGATTCTTACCGCCAACGGGAACGAACACAACCTCGCAGACACATTGGGCCATGTAATGGCAATTGGCGCCAAAGAGATGCGCGCCGACCCCGAGCCGTGGGTGGAGGCTGCGTTGTATGCGGGCGGCCTTTCGCCAGTCCCGGACGACCGCGCAGTATTTCATGCTGCGATTGGCGGACTGCTTTCCTCCTCCGAACTTTCGCTTGTCCAGCTTGGCGAGTTTTGTTCCGACCTTGTCGAAGCCATGTCTACCCGCGGCTTGGCGATCCGCGACGCCGTCGGTTTCGCCCTGCCTCGAGTGGGGCTTCCTAGGGATAGCTCTTTTTTCTCGAACGCCAAGACGTTCGGGATGACACGCAAGCCGTGGCAGAAGGCCTTCATCAAACTTTTCACACAGCGCGGGCCACTGCTCAAGAAGCTAAGGCAGAACGGCCAGTTGCTCGACGCTGAAGAGCTTTTAGAGCGCATCAAAGCTAACGAGTCGGATATTACCGATGGTGCGCGGCAGGCCTTGGAGGAATTCACTGCCGCTCCCGCCGGCGATCAAGAGGCGGCCACGACACTGGCGCAATTCGAATGGGAAAGTGACGGCGTTTACTTGGCCTTCGACAAGCCCAAGGAAAAGCAGTTTGGTTTGGCAGACTCTACAATCCGGTTCTTCGACCACGACTGCGATCAGGAGAACTCCCTCGATGCGGAGAGTCGCACCCTCCTGGATGACCTGAAATCGCGCGAACGCCGTTCTGACTTTAATGAGGAAGACGAGGCGTTCTTCGTCAAGCATCGCCGATTGCTCGAGCAAGACGCGAAGCTCTGTGCCCGTTGGGAAAAGGCCTTGTATGGCAAACCCATCGAGTGCAACGATTTCTTTGACGGCTTTGCACGTGTAGTCAATAGCCTACATGCGGGCCTTCGTGATCCAGAGGGTGAGCGCATCTTGCGCTTTACGGTCACCAAAGGGCGTAAGGAGTGGCGCGAGCGCTTCAACTACGACGCTGGGACCTACTTCTCAGCGATGTACCGCGGCTTGAAGGAGCTGATGGGTTCAAGGGCGGATTGGAAGGTCGAGCGGCTTGGCAACGCGAATTTGCCCGACCCGCTCTTTGACTACGAAGCCTTTTTCGCCAAGGAAAAGGAACTGCGCAACGACAAGAAGAGCAAGATTCGACCGAACGCCTCGCTTTCACGGGCAGCGTTGCAGATCAAGTTCGATGTCGCGTTGGTGCAGATCGCGAACGGCAAAGAAACGATGTTGGCCAAGACCCAACTCTTGTGGAGCTACAAGTCAACATCGATAGGCTTGTCGATGGTTGCCGACATGCGCCGCCTCCTTGAGAAGGGCGGCGTCGGTTGCACTGAGGTTTCCCGCAGGCTCGTGAGCAAGAAAGGCGGCGTCCAAAACGTCTCGCTACTCGACACCGGGACCCTAGAGGCTACTTATTCCACAGATGCCGGTTCGCTAGTCCCCGCGGCTAACAAGCTGCGCAGCCTTCGCCAGGATATAAAAGGGCGAATCAAGGAGCTTTCGGAGGATGGCCGAATCACACCACAGCAACGCGACGAGATTCGAGGCGCGTGGGACGAGTTTGAAGAGCAGTACATCAAGGCGTTGGAGGACTTCGTGTCCACGGGCGTGCATGGCGAGGCTGTTATGCGCCAGGCGGAGTCCTTTGGCGCATTGCTGACGTCCTTGATGGCTCATGCACGCGGTGATGTTTGCCGTTCGCGCTTGGTCTCCGAGGTCCTCTCGGTTGGTACAGTGCGCGTGGCTGGCGACAATCCAGCGTTGATCATCCCTCCGTGGCATCCTGAGCGCATGAAGGCGCTAGCGGTGAAGTCCCGGCGCGTGGCAAGTTTCGCCACTCACTTGCTGTCAAGCGACAGCATTCTCTATGGCGACCGAGAAATCTTTATGCGGGAGCTCTCCGACGAGATTGCACACCCGTTTTATCCTGAGATCGCTATCCTCAAGCGCACGAGTACCTCAGCGCTCGTCTCGGAAAGCAGCACGGTCAACGGCTATAGTCTTTTGGAGTCGCCCACACGCGGCACCGAAGAGGCGATGACCGATGTCGAACCAGCCGCCGCCGCAAAGCAAGCACGCGAACTTTTGGAGCGCTACGTCGGATTGCAGCCGCATGAGGCCTCCAATCTGAGCGTAGTGCTCTACAACGCCGATGCCGCAGAGTTGCCCCTTGCGACTGTACGGGAGCTCTCGTCGATTCAAGCCGATGGAAAGCTCCAATGCAGCGTGTCGGTGCGCCACTCGGATCCGGCCAAGCTTCGAAGCGTTTATGGCGAGCTGGTGAACAAGGCTGGCGATGATCCTGACCTGCCAGTGGTTAGCGAGACGAGCGACAATTTCATCTCGAAGTTGCGCATTTCCGTGACTCCGATCTCGGCTACACCCGGCGAAAGTGAGCAGGGATTTAAAGCCTTCGACGTGGCTTTCTTGCATGACGTGGTCGCCCGTGCGGCACAGTCGGAATGGCTCCCGGTTCCGTGGACCAACGACCGTCCCAACTTGGACCATGCCCCATCGCGATGGTCCTATCGTAGTGTCTCGGGCGAGAACGAACTCAAATCGACGACATTTTTGACATGCCCTTGGCAGACCGCGTCGGGCTGGGCTTATGTCTCCGCCGTTGCGGCTGTCGACCGCGAAACCGATGCTTCGCCCGACGAGAGATACCTGCCCGCGCGTCGTATCTCGCTTCAAAGCGCCGCCTTGGCTGGCATGATCAAGGACGCGCACGATCTAGCAGAATGGGTGGCGACCTACGATGAGCTGCTCGATAAACGTCAGCTCCAACACAACGACATCACGGTGGTACGCTACCGTCGTGGCTCGACCAACGGCCGCAACATGATCGTCAGCTCGACCTCTGAGCTACGGCTACTCGGCGTGCTTGTGCGCCGTCGTTTGGAAGAGCTGAATCTTCAGCTCGATCCCGAACAACTTGAGGCTGCGGCCGCCAAGGCGAAGCGCGACGCGCTTTCTATTTCCGGTGACATTGTGCTTCGCGCGGCTAAGCGCGGTGTCTCTGCAGGCGAGATGATCGGCTTGGTCCTCAGCCGCTACTTGCTGTCAGAGGAGTTCAAGGCTTCCGCCGCTGGTTGTCAAGTACTGACTGCATACTTTCTGCTCGACGACTACGCGAGCTGGCTGTCACAACCTGAAAGCCGCATCGCCGACATCCTTGCACTTAATGTCGAAGAGCGAGACGAGGGTATCCGTATCGTTATTTCGATCGTAGAGTCGAAGTATGTTGGGGCAGATGGACTGGCTAAGGCCCGCCGTGATTCTAAGGACCAACTCCTGTCAACGTTGGGCATGTTCCGGGAGGCTCTCTTTGGCGACCCGGGTCGCCTCGATCGCGACGTGTGGCTCGCTCGCTTGGCGGATATGCTTATCGACGCCGAGATCCCGCCTGGCATGACGGGTCTCATGGAGCGGGCGAGGGCGAAGCTGCGCGAAGGCGACGTGGAGATTTCGCTCCGCGGCTACTCGCAGGTCTATGTTCATACCTCGGATGCAGGCTCCGCGTCTGCTTCCGACCAAGAGCTGCTCGACGACGCTGAAGGCGTTCAAGCTTGGCAGGAAGTTTTTGACAGGCATGATCTACGAAAGCTTGGCGAGGCTTATGCGAATGGGAATGGCGGTTCCGAAGCCCGGGCGGGACTTGGCCCCCACCAACCATGGGCTGGACACGGTTTCAAGAAGCCGGCTGCGCGGGTGCCGTGGCTTGCGGCCATAGGTCAGCTCGTCAATGGTCCCTCAGAGTCCCCCGACGACGAAGCGCCAGCCAATGTGGCGGATGCAGGCACCTTGCCTCAATCGAGCGGCCCCGCTGCTGCTGAGCACGAGGTACCTGTGCAAGAACGAATCGAAGCCTCAACCAACGCTGCTGCGTCGGTGCCGGCCTCAGCCCCAGCATTGCCCACCGATCTTGGCTCTTCGCTTTCAGCTTTGGTAGCCGCCAAATTTGCGGGCGGAGCGCAAGCGGACGCCGAGCGAGAGGCGTGGGCGGAGGAGGTGAAAAAGAAGCTTAAGTCCGCGCTGAATAGCTACGGTCTGCAGGCTGCAATTCTAGGCGTGCGTTTGACGCCGAATGGCTGCCTGGTGCGATTGGCAGGCTCAGACAGGCTGCGCGTCGAGGATATCGAGAACAAGCGCACCCAATTGCTGACCACTCACGCTATCAATTTAGTGACGGTTCAGCCCAAGCCTGGCGAGATTGTGGTGACGGTCGCGGGCTCCAAGCGTCAAGCGGTATCGCTTTGGGAGCTGTGGTCGCGTCGTGAGTTCAATCGCAACGTCGCCGGCATCAACACGTCATTTCTTTTGGGGCTCCAGGAGATCAACGGCGCGTTGCTGTATCTGAACCTCGGCGCAGAGTTCGGTGGCCTCTCGTCTCACGAGCCGCATTCCTTGGTGGCAGGTGCCACCGGCAGCGGCAAGTCGGTACTGATCCAGGCGCTGCTCTTGGACATCGCCGCGACCAACTCGAAGGATCTTGCGCAGATTATCCTGATCGATCCGAAGATGGGCGTGGACTACGCGCCGCTGGCCGACCTTCCGCACATGCGCAGTGAGATTGTGACGACAAAGGAAAAGGCAGCTGAAGTCCTCGAGGCGCTGGTGCAGGAGATGGAGGAGCGTTATCGCGCCTTCGCTAAGGCGCGCGCGCGCGACCTGCCAACCTACAACGCGAAGGTCTCGGCCGACGAACGTTTGCCCATGGTCTTCCTCGTGCATGACGAATTCGCGGACTGGATGCTCGACGACGCGTACAAGTCTGCCGTGAGCGCTGCAGTGCAGCGATTGGGCGTCAAGGCCCGCGCTGCGGGCATCCATCTCATCTTCGCAGCACAGCGCCCCGACAAGGACGTCATGCCGATGCAATTGCGCGAAAACCTTGGCAACCGCCTCATCCTCAAAGTTTCCAGTGAGGCCACCTCTAAGATCGCGCTCGACCGACCGGGCGCTGAGCTCCTGCTTGGTCGTGGGCACCTTGCTGCCAAGCTCAACGGGGAGCAGGGGCTGGTGTTCGCGCAAGCCCCCTTTCTGTCCGACGATGACATCGCAGCAGCAGTGACGGCGATTTCCCACGACAACTCTCCCAAATCAGCGCATGGCACCGCTTGACATTCCAGACGCCTCATCAACCTCGGGATCGTCTCGTGTAACCACGACGACGCGACTCGTCGAACACCTCGCCAGAAACGACGCGACCGCGCTCACTAACTTGTTGGGCCCCTCGATCATGGCGTTGCTCGGCAAGATGGGTACAGATGTGACCAGTCGAACGGGGCTGGCCTATTTCATCGTTAGCTTGCATGGCGAACGAGGCGCATTGCGAAGGCGGGAAATTCGAAGCCTCTTGCTGTCCAAACTGCACAATTCGGAGGCCTCCGAATTGTGCGATCTGCTTCAGATGCCGGCAATCTCGCCTCTCCGAACATTGAGCGCCATCGAATTCGACGCGGCGCCAAGCAACTTGGAGCTTCTTGACAGATGGTACGGCGTGGAGACTGACGAGCTTGAGGAGCCGCTTGAACCATCCGAGGGATCTCAGAAAACCGTTGCCTCGCACAAGCTCCATGCGCATCAACTAAACGCCTTTCGTGAGCTTCGTCGAGCCATTGCCCGCCCGCCCGTATCCGTTTTGGTCCATATGCCGTTCGGAGCAGGAAAGCTTCGGCTCGTCGCGACGGCAGCGCTCGATCTTTACCGTTCGGAACCCGACGATAGGTCGGTCATCTGGCTAGCGCCAGGTGCAGCCATGTGTGACGAGGCTTTCATCGAATTGCAAGAGGTATGGCGTCAGCTGGGTTCGCGCGACACCACCATTTTTCAGCTCTACGGTGACCATCCGGCGCGCGACCTCGATCAACTCGGAGGGGCGATAGCGGTCATCGACATTCTCCAACTCAACAAGGAGGACTCGGCTCTTGAAAAGCTCGGATCCGTCACATCGGTTGCAGTCTTCGCAGATGCGGAAAGTCGCGTTCACCCTGTCGGAGCCGAGATCGTCCGAAAGATGTCCGCGGGTGGGGGATTCAGCGCGGTGGGAATACTAGCCGCATCCGGCACCGCCATTCCTCCGGGACCTGCTCGGAGTGCCCTGATGGAAGCCTTTCCAGACGCTTGCATCACAATCGCGGCGAACAACGGATTGCAGTCGCTTCGTCAGGTTGGAGATTTCACGGAAATCGACGGTACCGTGGTAAATCTCACGAGCACGTCGTCCACAAGTGCCTCCGCAGGTGCCCCGTCCGACGACACACTTGACTTCGACCACACCTACGTGAGCGAGCTGGGCAACAACGTTGAACGCAACGAGCAACTCTTGGACATTCTGAAGGACGAGTCCAAGGGTCGGGGACGGGTTGTATTCTATGCAACAACAGCTGAGAACGCGAGGCTGTTCGCCGGCCTTTTGCGGGTCGAGGGCGTGAAGGCAAGAGCCGTAACCGCGGATGAATCTCCAGCAGCACGTGACCTTGCCTTGCAAAAATTCGTTGCCAGAGAGGAGAAGGTCTTGTGCGCCCACGGGTTCCTACTTCCCGGGAACTCTGTTCCTGAAATTTACGTATGTGTGATGGCGTCGCCAAGCAAGTCCCGGGCAGCGTTCCTATCCACGATTGGGCGGCTTGTTCAGGCCCGAGAGGCCGATCTGCCGCCCCTCAGACTCATTGTGGCTGCCGACTCACAAGCCGATGCCGGTTGGGTGAAGTCGTTGAGCACTTGGTCCACGCTGCATACCTAGGAGGCCACATGTCCTTTCCCATCATTCCCCAAAACCTGTCGATCTCTGCCATGCGAAGCTCGGGCTATCGCGACACCGCGCACGCGTTGGCCGAGCTCATTGACAACGCGATCCAAGCAGGAGAAGGCACCCAATCCCGCACCGAAGTCGAGGTGATCTGTATCGATGAGGTCCCGACCGGAGGTCGACGTCAGATTTCCCGCCTAGCAGTCTACGACAACGCCAGCGGCATGAGCCCGATCCTGCTCAGGAAAGCCCTACAATTTGGCAACGGTTCGCGCCTTGACAAGGCTCAGCAAACGGGTATCGGCAAGTTCGGGATGGGATTGCCAAACTCTTCAATCTCTCAATGCAAGAGGGTGGATGTCTGGACGTGGCAAGGTGGATCGGTTCATCATGCTTACTTGGACGTGCAGGAAATTCAGGACGGGCAAATGACAGAGGTTCCTGAGCCTAAGCCCTCTGAGATCCCTTCTGAATGGCGGTCATTGATTGCAGGCAATCTCGAAGAGCACGGCACCTTGGTTGTCTGGAGCAAGTTAGACCGCATCTCTTGGAAGCAAAGTACGACACTGTTGCGTCACACGGAGTTCATCAGCGGACGCGTGTATCGGCACTTCATTAACGACAAGTCGGTTCGAATTCGCCTTGCCGCCTATGAGAGCAAGACCAGGGCGACGGTCTATCAGAGCTTTGTGCGGCCAAACGATCCGCTTTACTTGATGTCCGGCACCAATGCCCCCGCGCCCTTCGATCAGAAGCCGGCCTTCGTGCCGTTTGGGCAACCGCTGGTTCTTCATATCGGGCATGGCGGCACAGATCACCCTGTGACCATCATGGCGTCGATTTGTAAGCCGGAGGCGCGGCGTGAAGGAGGGACTAAACCCATTGGGCAGCACGCGCAAAAAAATCAGGGCATTTCGGTCGTGAGATCGGGGCGGGAGCTGGAGCTCAACCACAGCTTCACGAACTCATATGACACGCGCGAGAGATGGTGGGGGATCGAGGTGCAGTTCGACCCGGGCTTGGATGACGTCTTTGGCGTTACGAACAACAAGCAGGCAGCGACAGGTTTCACACGCTTGAGCATCGAGGAAGATGCGCTGGAAGAGGCACTCAGCGTGAAAGATTATCAGGAGACGCTCGAGCAGGATCGTGACCCACGGCTTGCCATGTACCGTATCAGCCGGGAGATCGAGAAGCTGTTGAACTCGATGCGCGCACAGGTGGCCAAGATGCGCGAAGGTGAGCGAATGCAGTCCACCAAAGAGCGCGCCGAGAAGAAGGCCGAGAAAGCGGCCACCGATTCTGTGATGAGACGCAGAGAGCGGGTTGGGGACACCGGTCGGAGTGACAAGGATGAACACGCCTCCCCCGACGAACGCGCATCCGCGCTGACCGCCGACTTCGTTCAAGATGGCGTGGAGGAGGCGAAGGCTCTAGAACTCGCAGTGGACTATGTCAGCAAGAAAATTAAATTTCGCTTCAAGCACGCCGATATGTCTGGTTCGCACATCTTCGACGTCTCCACTTCCGGGGGTGTGATCCTGGTTACCCTGAACAGTCGTCATCCGGTGCACTCCCGGCTTTTCGAGGCACTACAAGGAGAAGACGGGCCGGAGGCTCAGTACGCTAGGGAGGTTCTGTCGCTTATCGCCGCTTGGGCTCGTATGGAAGATGAAGCGCCGAGCGAAAAGATGCGAATATCGATTGAGGATACTCGCGTTCAGTGGGGGCGAATGGCTATGGACTTCTTCGAGATCGAGAACTAGCCGTGGGCGGGCGCGAAGCGATCCGCGGGTTTGCGGTCCAAACCCTTATCTGTTTGCTCGACTCACTTTGGGCGATCGGACAATGGACGGCTGTTACGCTAGAGCCGGACTCTGATAACGACAAGGTGGACATCTACTGGGAGTACGCAGACGGCTCGACTCTTGCTCAGCAGGTCAAGTCCTCCAAAAATCAGATCGGCAAAGGCGATGTGGTCGCATGGTGCAAAGAGCTCAAAGACTCCGACGCTGCAGACAAGTACCAGCTGATGTTGGCTGGACCGATCGCAGCTGCCGTCTTGGATGACGCGCCCTTCGATGACGTCGAGGTGCCCACTCCAACGTCGATGGACACGCTGGCGCTGCTCGACCAGGCCATCACGAAGGTAGATCGCTACCTTACCGCGAAGTCCATCGAGCCGCTTCCACTGCCCCTGCGCGAGTCGTTGATCTATGAGCTCGTCGCTCGCTTGTTACAGGCGGCGATACGCGGAAAGCGGATGCCGCGTGAGGAGTTCGACGGATGGCTGTTGAGCGGAATCACGGCCTCCTATCCGCACGCGGTCAGCCAACGCCTGACTACGAACTGCAATGTATTGTGGAGCGTGCTGGAAATTGCAGGGCCAGTGGTGGTTTCAGACCGGGCTTTTGAGCTGATACTCCCGCTTACCGTCGTCAACGGCGGAGCCTCCACAGCCGTCGTGGAGATGTTTCTGCTGCGCGTGTGGTCGGCCACGCGGGAGATGCGGTACCGCCCCGAGCGCGTCGTTCCCGAGAAACCAGAGGAGCAATACGCTACGCGACGACGGCTTGGGCGTCCATTTGGAGATTTCGCGATCACCCCGCAGTCTTCGGTACAACAGTCCGTTCTCTTCGTCCCAGTTCAAAGGCCGGGGTACGAGGCGAATGAGTGGCCTCACGGCGACTACCAAGTCGAATTGTTCGTCAAGTACGCAGCCCAGGCAGCTCTGTGTTCTGTCAAGAGGGCGACGATCACGATTGGCTTGGACGAGTTTTCCGTCTTGACGTCCGGTCAGACTCAGTCCATCTCCGTCTCCAATCTGGACAAGTATCTGAGCCTGTTATGACCTGCATAGGGGACATCGCACAGAGGCCGTTGCTTCGTAAGGGCCGTCCGGTCAGAAGAGTCTCAGTAATCTCGTGTCTATGTGTGGTACGCACAAAAAGCGAAAGGGGACTGCGCGGCGGTATTCACCGTAGCGGAGATCGACTGACCGTTGGTGCGTACCTAAGGGAGCCTAGGTCCAACCAGGGGACGACGGGCACGCCATTCCCCCCCTACATCGCATCACGCCTTAAGGTTGAAAGCGGCGGAGCATGGCTCGATGCGGTCGCGATTACAAAGCTCAGCCGGCGGCACATTGAGCGGCTAAGCTGAGCCAATCACCGATCGTCTCGGCCCCAATCGTCGCTGTACCATGCTCTCTCACGTAGGGCGTTGTGTTTCTCAAGGTAGTCCCCAGCCGCATCAACTTCCAGCAAGTGTTCAGCGAAACTACGAGTCTCCGAGCAGAAAGGTGTGGGGCCGCAGGGGAGGGACGGGTCGTTGTCGGTGCTTATCCTTCCCGTCGGCCCTTGATTTACTTGTGACAGACGTTGCAGGAGCCGTTGCCTTCATCCACGCCGTAGACATCATCGATGTCCTCGGGGCAGGCCTTCACAGGCCGCAAAGGATTAATGGGGATACTCTTGCGCATGCGAACGCGTCGGATCTCGTATTCCGCCTCGATTTCCGCTACGCGTTCCGGCTGCTCCATGTCAACGAGCGATTCGCCCTTTGACCAAGTGAAGGGTGCCCCGTGTTCCAAAGCGTCCTTCTCGAGGGCTTTCGCTTCTTCATACGCTCGCGGGTGTTTATCCCTTAGGCGGACCCACTCGATTTTCTGCTGAAAGAAGCAAAACGTGCAGCCGCTGCGCGAGCGCCATTCATAGTACTTGGGGTAACCGACACCAGAATTCTCCAGAATGTCGATCACAGCTGCTTTGTCGATGCCGGCTTCGCGGAAGGGCAGCTTCACAAACAGATTGTCAGCTTTAGCCGCGTAGCCTTCACGATAGTCTTCGTCCGCCCGTATCGCCACGTACGAAGTGACTACGTCGCCCGACGCCAGCCAAGGCTTCACCCAGTCTTCGAATGGCGCAAGCTTCAACTTTCGTGTGCACCAACGGCTTTGAGGGTTCGGCAAGAAATGGTTGTACTGGCGCAACCAGAATCGGAAGTCACGACCCGGATTGAGTCGCGCGATAGGTTTTCCTAGGTACCCCTCAAGCTTGCCGAGAAATTCGTGAACTTCAGGTAGTTCCTCGCCGGTATCGGTAAAGAAGTAATCAATATCGAGCTCGGGGTGATGGTCACGCATGTAGACCGCCAGCGCGGCACTATCCTTGCCACCGGAAATCCCCAGAACATGACGCTCAGCCATTTGCAGTCTCCTTGTCGATAGACGCTATCTTCATCCCAGCCTTGGCCAGTATTGCCAGCAATATATCGGTTCCTAAACCTTGGCGTTCAAGCATTGAGGCGACTTCGTCAGCCTTGGACTCCACGATCTGACGATGACGGTCCGAGATTGCAAACGAGCGCGAAATTGTCTCAGTATTTGACCCTGCGCCGATGACGACAGCGATGGCTTCGCTGTGTGCCTCGCGACCTTGCACTGCCACAAAAGCCTCAGCTTCGCGGAAACGTCGGGCGAACTTTGTTAGCTCCAAGATGGCCGCGTCGATGTGCCGATCCACCCAATCGCGGGGAGGCTTCTCGGCAGCAAGGCTTAGGATGCCCTCAAGCGAGGCTCTTTCTCCGTCGAAGTTGGCCAAGCGCGTCGCAAACGCATCCAATCTCAAGTCGCCAGAAATGCCAGAGACGGAACGAGCACGTTGGCGCAACGCTTCAAGATCATCCCTGCGCGCGTCGAGTGCCTCCAGCATCTTCCCCTCAACTTCAGCGAGCATTTTTCCATAGGCGCTTGCCAGCTCCTGCAGTGGTGTGCGAAGAGCTTTTACATAGGACTTGCCGTCAGCGGCGTTCAGCAACGATGCCAGGTCGACGAACAGTACCTTGTGCGGATCGCTGGCCTTCACGAGCATGTCGCGCATGGCCTTAGCTGTTTCGCCCAGGCGCTGCGTCCTTCGAGCCCATTCTGGCAGGTTGAAGACCATGGCTACCAAGCCGCGAGCAGCTTCAAGCGGATCGGCTGCGTCCGCACTCTCGCCAATCTCTGCCAGTAGCTTCGCGATGCCATTAAGGATTCGATTCTTGTCCTCGTCGATAGCTACCCAACGCAATGAGAAGCGGTCGGGGTCTTGCAACAATTCGTCGATATCGAAATCTGTGAGTCGAGGCACAAACATCCCGTCCTTGTAGACGGCGATATTGGCCTTATGCGCAAGCATGTATGCCGTGAGGATCACCGGCTGGATTCCCTGCTTCATTCCGAAGGGGGGTGCATTCCACAGTGCGTAGATCTCGTGGGCACCCACTCGGGTTTCGCCGTCCGAGAAGAGTGCACGAGTTTCCTCCCAAAGGGGCTCGAAGCTGCTTGCCGATCCATTGCCCGGCGCAACTAGACGCCACGCGCCGGAGGTATCTTGGCGATGCAGCCCGGTGCTCTTGAGCAGTGTCTCGTAGAGCCCCCGTTCGGCGGGGAAGCCCTCGAAGCCGAGTGCCTCTCGGTCCTCGGAGTCGATCATCGCATGCAGCAGATCACGACGGGCTTTCACGCTGTTGCTAGAAATGCTATCGCGGTTAACCAGTTCGCTCCATACCTCCGGTGGCGCACTGAAAAGCTCGTCGGCGAGCCCAGACGCCACCGGCGATAGCTTCGACCTAGGTTCGACGATGGCGCCCGTCCCGTCGTGCCACTTCGCCAACGACACGGCGGCTTGGAGCTGGTCTTCCAGATTCGCCCGAGTTGCTGCTAGCCGCGCATAGACTTCGCGGCGAGCCACAGCGTCTCCGGACAGCTCATGGCGCTCTTTTACCTGCTCCAATGCCACCAGCTCGGCCGAAAGCTCTGCGATTCGGGCATGATTCTCAGGAATGCCGACCAGCACTGGCCATGGACGGAGCTTCGAACACGCTTGCGCACGAAGGCTAGCGGTCCGTGGACTCATACCCTTGTCGGGCAGGGCTAGGATAAATGTTCCGAACTCGCCCTTACGTGGGCGGAAGTCGGTGGAGATCTTCTCGGCCTGCTCGATGCTGCACAGAGTCAGCTCCATCCAACGCATGGAGCCCGTCTCGTGGTAGTGGCGCTTGGCGACTACCGGATGTAATCCCATGAGCTGCGCGAGGCGTGCGTAGTCAACGCCAGGCGAGGCGGCTAGAGATTGCGCGATGGCCTGGTCAATGTCGAAATCGCTGCCTTCGAAGACCGACCAGGCGCCGGTATAGCTTTTGTAAAGGGCGATTTTGAGAGCGGAGAGCTGCTGCAGCGCGTTGTCAAGTTCCTCTTGTGTCTTGTCGTAAAAGAGCACCTTGATCACGGCAGCGTCGGCCGCTAAGCCAGAACCGGCACGGAAGAGGTCGATGATCGCGATGTTCTTAATCAGACTCACCAGCAGCGGATCACCTGTCTTAGCCTCGGCTCGCTCGATCGCTTCGACCGCTTGCGACCAACGATGACCGTCAGGGGACGCGAGAATGGCAGGCTCAAGATTTGAGTGAAGGTAGTCCCAGTAGTCGCTGGGGCGATACCAAGTTGCTTCACTGACAAGGGTCGAGTTCAGATAGGAACGAAAGCCATACGGCTCAACTGATGACAGGAAACCAAATGTGCTGCGCTCGTTCTGCCCGAATTGTCGTTTGGAGATTGGCCCAAGTAGCGCTGCCATGGCCGGATGTAGCGGCCAACAGCCGGCCAACGCGTTGGCGAAGCCTTGCCCAGCAGCGGGGCGGCGCGAGCGGATAGCGTCGGCGATCGCCTTTGATGTCTCGGGAATCCAGTCCGGCCGCCGCTCGGTTTCGATCGCGCGACCGATAAGTTCTACAATTTCGTCGCTGGCTGCTACGAAAGGCAGGTCTACATAGCGGCCCTGTACCTTAGCCCAATCGTCACGAGTGTCGATGCCAAGCCGAGCGGAATATTGCGCGAAGGATTGATGCAGTACGCCGACTACCACCAAACGACCGTCTGAGCGTGCGGCCGCTTCGGCGAGTTCTTGGAAAAAATAGACATCGTCCCCCGAACCTAGCGCTGAGGCTTCCAGGAACTTTCCCATTTCGTCGATGAGGACCAGCACACCGTCATGTGGACGGCTCTGCGCTTCCACGAGCAATTCGGCGATAAGGGTTTGGCTGTTAGGCTTGTTGCGGCCGTCCACTGTCTTACCCTGCGCTTGCCGAAGGGCTGCGTTAAGTGCAGCGACGACGCTCCCGCGTCGTCCCACGGCCGGCACGATCAACCATCCTTTGCGGACCGGGAAGGCCCTGTCGAAGGCGGGCTTGGAATTCAAGTGCAAAGCTTCTCGCGCTTTCACCCGAAGGTTCTTGTCGGGATGTAGCGCACTTGCCAGCGCGACGGCCAGCGAGCTCTTACCTCCGCCAAAGGGGCCGGTCCAAGTAAAGCTGCGTTGGTTGGTCCCCGAGAGTTGTACGCACATGCTATCGACCACGGCGCCAGCCGTGGCATGGCAGATGTAGCCGGAGAGGGCGTCTACACGTCCAATGTCGGCGTCGACGCGGATAGAGCGCTGATATTGGCGCGAAATTTGGACGATGTCCGACAGAACCACTTGCTTTTTGTCAGTCATAAGCGCGTCTGATCATGTTTTTGTGGTCGTCCTTCGTCAGGTCCTTTCGGTGGACCTGGCGAAGGCCGGCAGAGTCGGTCCACTCGAGTTTGCGATTGGTGAAGTCCGAGAGCGCGATCAGCCGTTGGGCGATCGACTCCTCGTCAAGTTTGAAAACGCGACCGGGGGAGCCATCAGCGTAAGCAATGGTCTCAAAAGCTAGCGAACTTTGCCCACCCGCTTCGCGGTTCCAAAAATCGACTAAGGCGTAGGCAAAGATGCCGTCATGCAAAGAAGCTTTAGGGCCGCGTCGAAATGCATATTGGCCTTTGTGAATCTCTTGCAGCAGACCTAGCTCGCCTAGCAATGGTTCGGCGAAATCCTCCGGCGACCCTCCAGCCACACGCGGCGCATAGCTACGCAAACATGTCTCCAAGTCTCTAGACAGCGTCGACGCGGAAAGGCGATGTTTGGGGTCAAGTTGGCGCGCATAGCGCGCCAACGGCTCTTCGAGCTCCTGGCGCGTAAACGACGGAGCTGTGACGTGATTGAACAACCAATACCAAGTCGTCGAGCGATAGCATCGACCCGCAAGTTGCCAATGTGCAAGCCATGCCGATGACGGGTTCTCGGCATAGGGATCAAGTCCACTGTCTTTTAGAATTTCGTAGGCAAGACTGCTCATTTTGAAATGATCGCCTGCCTCGGACATGACACCGCAAGCTAACGCCCAATGCCGAATCGAGGCCACCATGTTTTTGCCAACCCCAAAGGTCGCAATAGCGTTGCCATCGGTGAAGACAGTCTTGCTAATTTGGCCGTCGATTGCTTCATGGCAAACCTTCTTGAGCCACATCTGACGCAATGGAAACGTCTCGTGGCCGGAGAAGTGAGCGGGCGTGGTTTTTGGAGCGCTTTGGTCGGGCATCATGCTCGTCATTTTAGCCGAACTGGTGGAATTCACCAGTTCGGTCGAATAGTAGGTAGATAGGTCTTTTAAATTGCTGCTGAAATTCAGTAGTTGTTCTCTTCGTGAGACGCATCGACTCATTCGAGCGCAATGCTGACAAAAAAATCGGGGCGCGTGAAGGGTGGCAACTGGAGAAGTTGTTAGGCCGTGCGAGCCTTCGGCGTTGCGCTCAGGCGAATCTGCGATTTGCTTTGGCAATGTCGGCACGCAACTAACGGAGGACAATGTGCCGTTGGTCAGATGGAGAGTGAGAGCCGCAGTTCAGTTGGGCGCAGGCGAGATGTAAAAAACGGCGCGGCGATCGGGTGAAAATCCTAGCGGCTCGTTTCGGCCACGGACTGCGTTAATGCGCCTTGGATTTATGGTTGAGTCTATCGGCGTAGTGCGCAACCGCAAATGCGTGCGCGAAATAGCGGAGAAGCTTCGCGACAGCTAAGTAGGGGAGTGGGTGGGCGCTATTGTCGGAACCACCGCTACCGAGATCTGCGCCGGATAGGAACGCCTCAAGCAAATTTTGGCAGTTGAGGCCTTCGGTGACGTGGATCGTCGCAGCCTTCATGTCTCTGACTTCCTCACTATTCCTTTCATGTCCTGTCTTTAGTAGATCGAGATAATTAGCCCACGCCTGCATCATTTTGACTCGGTCATCAAGGAATCTCGTCCTGTTGTAAGCAGTGCCAAGAATATCCGGTACTCGGTGCGCAAGTTGATGCTCTATCACTTCCGCCGGAAAGCGAAGGCGCTCATGAAGAATCGTTCTTGCCATAGCGCGAAAGCCATGGCCAGTGATCTCGGTTTGTGTATCAAATCCTAGTCGCTGTAATGCGGCGTTTATTGCCGCTGCGCTCATTGGCTTCCTGCGATCTCGGCCAGGAAACACGAATCGCCAGTTTCCAGTAAGGCCATGCAGCTTTCTCAGGATTTCTACAGCCTGAGTCGCGAGTGGGACAAGATGTTCCGTTTTTGTTTTCGACACGACGTAGCGCCACTCGCGACGATCTAGATCAAACTGTGACCATTCCGCCTGACGCAGCTCCCCGGGGCGGACGAACAGCAGAGGCGCTAGTCGCAATGCGGCGCCAACAACGAACGTGCCGGCGAATCCGTCTAGCGCCCGCAACATTTCACCCACTTTGTGAGGGTCGGTAAGAGCAGCGAAATGCGTGTGTGTATTGGGCCGCAAAGCGCCGCGGAGATCAACGCTCACGTCTCGCATCGCACGACCAGTTGCAACCGCATAACGGAAAATTTGCCCACAAGTTTGATGGAGCCGATGTGCGGTGTCGTTTGCGCCACGCGATTCGGCACGGCGCAACACTGCGAGAACTTCTGGCGCAGTTATCTCTGCTATCGGGCGCGGCCCCAGCAAGGGAAACGCATCTTTCACGAGGCGCCCCATAATTTTTTCCGAGTGGCTGTCGGTCCATCCTGGCGCTTGTCTCTCAAACCATTCCAGCGCAACGACCCTGAATGTATTGGCTGAGCTCAATTGGGCGAGGCGTTTTTTCTCCTTCTTGGCTTGGCTGGGATCGATCCCATCAGCCAGCATGGCCCGTGCTTCGTCCCGCTTCCCGCGTGCGTGAGCTAGCGTTACGTCCGGATAAACACCAAACGACAGCCTTTTTTCGCGAGCATTGAATCGATACTTTAAGCGCCAGTATTTTCCGCCTGTGGGCGCAACTTCAAGATACATACCGCGACCATCATAGATCCGGTATGTTTTTTCCCGTGGCGTTGCACGTCGAACTTCCAGATCGGTAAGAGGCATGATGGACCTCAATATATGGCTGAACACTAACCCTTCGGTTGATGTTCAGCCGATGTGCTGGTGCGTAGACCATCACTTTGACGGTCCGAACTCAATCTGTGCCTGCTCAAGCATCCAGGCCTCAATCTTGTCGTGCCATACACGTAGCAGGTCGAGAGGACGGCGGCGATAGTGCTTCTCAGCAAGCGCGGACGGCTTGTGCCCTTGGATTTGAGCGACGACACCGACCGGAACCTCAACCCACTCTGAAAGCGTGCCAAAGGAGCGGCGTAGACCATGCAGGGAAAGGTGAGGTAAACCCGTCGAGGTCAACGCTCGATTGTGCGCATGACGCGGCTCGGCTATCTTGCCGTCCGATGCAGTTTTGCTGGCGAACACCCACTCGGAAGGCTCCCATTGTTCCCCTCTTTCTGAGAGTCGAGCGGCTTGGCGTCTATTTGGGGGCATCTCGTTGAGGCGCTGAAGGTGACGCAGTAGGCCCGCTAAGTATGGGGTGAGTGGAATAGTTCGACCACCTGTACCTTCCACCTTGTCGTTCATCGTTAGGCTCCTCCATCGGAAGTCCACGTCATCCCAGCGCAATGCGGCGAGTTCCTCCCGGCGGGCTCCTGTGATCAGGAGGCCCTGCAGGTACGCACTGATGACCGGATTCGCGATGCCACGCACGGCGCTAAACCAAACGGAAAGCTGCTCCCGCTGTAGGCAGTCGTCCTTTGCCGCGCTGCGCGGGAGAATACCTTTGACCTTCGGCGACGAATAGGCGTCGTGGGGAATGATGCCCGCGTATGCCTCGTCACTGTCACACCATCGAATGAACGCTTTGAACAGACCGAATGCATGACCGGCATTTGTCGGTCCTCGGGGTATCTCAGCCTCGAGCCACTCGGACATGGACGTCGCCGTGATCTCGGTCAACCGCAGCGGCATGAGCGGGGCCAATGGCCCACGCACCTTTTCTTTGCCGCCGCGCTTCGCAATACCGCCGCCCGGCGAGGAGAGGTTGATGTGATCGAGGATGTATCTCTCGGACCGCGGCTTTTTCGTTTTGGGGGAAATCTTCGTTCGCAGATGCTCCAAATAATGCTGCCATGCTTCGCCAACAGTCGCGTCCTGACGGCGCTTCGCTGCCTGGCGGGCTTCGTGTTCGGCCCTCTGCTCGGCCTCTCGCTCGCGCGGATCAACTCCGCCGTCGATGAGCGTCTGGAGAGCGCGAGCGCGCTCTTGAGCCTTGTCGATCGTCCAGCTTCTCGGATCGCCGATCGTCATCCGAACCGTCGAGCCATGGATCTTCCCTTGATAGATATAAGCCTTGGCTCCGCTGGGTGTTGCTCGCAAGCCAAGCCCGGGCGTCTTGCTGTCCCAAAGAAATGACTGCGACTTACCCCCTTCGCAGCGATGCGCCTCTACACGAGCCGCAGTGAAGTTGACCTTCGCCACCCAACCCCCTTGCCCATAAGTCGGCGATTTCGTGTAACCGCCATGTAACCAGATTATGCGCCAGCGAGGGAATCTCGATCAACAGCAATGAGGGGCGATTTCAGTAAAAATCGTTTAAATTCATAAACGTGCATGTTTCGATAAACGTGAATCAATTTCGATCAATGTCGACTTGCTCGCATTCGCAATGCGAAGGTCGGGAGTTCGATCCTCCTCCGCTCCACCAGCTTGACCCATGGCACAACCCCGGCCTCGCCCGGAGGCACGCATAAACCCCGCCAAGCCTACGGCTCGCGGGGTTTTTTGTTTTTCGCTTTCGACATCCGATCGGCAGCCACCCGTCAGGGGGCTTGGCGCTACCGATCCATGCAACGAGTCACGGCGTCGGTCAGCGCCTGCACGATGTGAGCCTGTTGTTCCGCCGTCAGCCCGATCCACATCGGAAGACGGATCAGCCGAGCGGCATGGCCATCGGTGATCGGAAGCGCGGCCGCGGCGCGGCCGACTTTGACGCCCGCCGGCGCGGAGTGCAGGGGCACATAGTGGAATACGGCATGCACGCCGACCGACTTCAAGTGTGCCAGGACCCGGTCGCGGTTGATCTCCGGTGCGAGCAGTACGTAGTACATGTGCCCGTTGTGCTCGCAGTCCGCCGGAATCACCGGACGGCGGATGGCGCCTCGACGCTCGAGCGCAGCGAGTGACGCGTGGTACGTATCCCACAACGCCAGCCTGCGCCGGGTTAGCGACTCCGCCTGCTCCAACTGCGCCCACAGGAAGGCCGCCGTGATTTCACCCGGCAGGAACGACGAACCTATCGACTGCCACGTGTACTTATCGACTTCGCCGCGGAAAAAGCGACTCCGGTCCGTTCCCTTCTCTCGGATGATCTCGGCCTGTTGCGCCAAGTCGGTGCGATTGACCAGCAACGCACCGCCCTCCCCGCTGATGACATTTTTCGTCTCGTGGAAGCTGAATGCACCAATGTCGCCGATGGCGCCCAACTCACGCCCCTTGTAACGCGACAGTACACCTTGGGCTGCGTCCTCTACGACTTTGAGTCCATGCCTGGCGGCAATCGCCAGCAACGTGTCCATCTCACACGACACGCCGGCGTAATGCACCACGACGATCGCCCGCGTTCGCGGCGTGATGGCAGCCTCCACCAGCGTCTCGTCGAGATTGAGTGTGTCCTCGCGAATGTCGACGAACACCGGCGTGGCGCCGCGTAGCGCGAAGGCATTCGCCGTGGACACGAAGGTGTAGGACGGCATGATGATTTCGTCGCCGGGCTGCAGGTCGAGCAGCAGGGCCGCCATTTCCAAAGCCGCAGTACACGAGTGCGTGAGCAGCACCTGATGGCTGGTCGTCTGCGCTCTGAGCCACTGCTGACAGCGCGCCGTGAACGGCCCGTCACCGGCGAGCTTGCCGAGCGTGTGCGCCTGCGCGATGTACGTTAGCTCGTTGCCCGTCATGTACGGTCGATTGAACGGTATGGCGTGGGGAAGAGTCGGGTTCATGCGGATATTGGTAAATATCACGAGGTCTTCTGCGCGACGATCAGCAGCGAGCCACCAAAAGGAAAGCGTACACCAAGTTGAATCATGCCAAATTCGAGCGCCATGACGGCCCCCATGATCGCGTTGACCGGGGGACTCAAACGCAGGTCCGCCGTCATGTCGTATTCGGCGTCATCGATACGCGATCGTTTGCGAGACGCCAGCATCGCCGGAAAAAGCAATGAGACGAACGACGTGGCCAGCGTCACCCGGAACCCGTTGCGCTCCAGTTTGGCGCGAATGTCGGCACGCGTGTAGCGACGCACGTGGCATACCTGCTCGTCTTGCTGACTCCACAGGAAGGGATGCTGCGGGACAGTCAGTAACAGCGTGCCCTTCGACTTGAGCGCCCGATGCAGCTCACGCATGACCGCTTCGTCTTCCTCGATATGCTCGAGTACGTCGAAACTCCCGATGACGTCGAACTCATCGGCAAAGGCGAAGGAGCGTGCATCCATTTGATAGAACGACGCTGACGGCAGACGTGTCGCGGCGAACGACAACGCTGTCGAATAAATCTCCGTGGCCGAAAATTTCACGTCGGGGTAAGCACGCGCCAGACCAGCAAGCACATAACCGGTGCCGCATCCTACTTCGCAGAACGTGGTGCCGGCGCGCATGAAGGGCCGCGCCGCCCAGGAGATGATCCGGTTGCGGGCGCGGAACCAGAAGTTGCGCTCTTCGACTTCCGCGAGCGGGAGAAAATGCTCGGCCCGGAAGCCACTGTTGGCCGAGGCGAGCGCGGGCGCCAATTCCAGCACCTCGCCCACCCGACGTGGCGTCGCGCCGCAAACCGAGCAATTCCATGACGCGTCGACACCGAGATCGCCGCAATTCGGACAGCGTTTCATTGACAGTCAGACCGAGATAGACCGGCTTCGGAAGACCCAAAACCGTTGTGCCAGGAACATGAAGATTGCAACCACCACGACCATGACGGCTTGCACCACGCGATGCGGAAAACCTTCGACGTCGACCAGCAACAGCATTGCCGTCAGGTTGATGCCGTAGGCCGCCACATAGGCAATCACGTAACGCAGCATGGCACCGCCGCCCGGCCCGCGATAGGCGAACGACCACCGCTTGTTGAACACGAACGTCTGGATCACGCCCAGCGCGAATACTGCCGTCATCGCGACGGTATGCTGTACACCGAGACTCGTCGCGATCACGTAGAGCCCATACAGCACCACGTTCGAGACGAGTCCGACGATACCGAAGCGTACGATTTGCCGGGTGAGCGCCATTTGCCGAAAGTTAGATATCGCAGGCAGGCGCATCGCTGAATGCGGATTCCCGCTGCGTGCCGCACGTTGCGACCGCATTACCCATGTGCCATCACGCAAAGCGCGAGCGAAACTTCGTCAGCGGCAGTAGCGACGCACCGCTCGCGACATCCGTCAGCTCGACGATTTTCAACAGACCCTGCCCGCAAACGACCACGGGCAAGCCGTTGTCGATGCGAATGACTTTGCCTGGGGTACGGTTTTCGATCGGCACATCCGGCAGGGCTTGCGCGTGTCCGACGCGGGCCAGCACGCCGTTCACCAGCGTTCGGGCACCTGCATACGGACTGCCCAGCGCATCGATGTGACGCACGAGCCGCGTGGCGTCGCCATGCCAGTCGATCCGGTAGTCCTCTTCGTCGCGCCACAGGCTGTAGGTGGCGGCGGCGTCGTCCTGTGGCACGCCCTGTAGCGGGGTGCCTTGCGCCAACTGAGGGAACACGGCGAGCGCGGCGTCGCGATAGCACGCGCAAATGTCGTCGATGGCGCGCGCGATCGTGCAGGGATAGGCGAGCGCCATGGACGCCTGCGCAAGCACCGGCCCGGCATCGTATTCCGATGCCCCCAGCAGTGCAGTCACCCCCACGCGATCGTCGCCGTTGATCAGGGCGCTCACGAGCGGATTGAAGCCGCGGTAGCGGGGCAGGAGCGAATCGTGAAAGACGATGAGCCGGTCTTCAGGAAAGTCGATCATCCAGCGCCAGCCAACGGCCATCGCGTAGTCGGTGTCGATCTCGCGGTGCTGGCTGCGCTCGGTCCAAGCAATGCCGTGACGCTCGCACAGTGCGATGGTCTGCGCGGCGTAGTCGTCGTCGAGCGTAGCGTCGCGACCGACGACCACCTTCGCAAACAGATCCCGGAAGGTGTCCACCGTGTCGGCGAGAAGTTGATACCCCTTGCGGGTCATCAGAAACAGAGTCAGCGTACTCACGAAGCGTTCACCGGTTTGTCGTGGCCAGCAGAGGGGCGGGACGTCGTTTCCGCGACCGAGTAGACGGGTTTGTCCATGCTGCGGAAATACATGCGTGCAAGATACTCGCCGATCATGCCGAGCGCGAACAACTGTGCGCCGGCGAACACCGTGATGATCGAGGCGATGAAATAGAAGCCGGGCACGACACGACCGTACATGGCGAATTGCTGGAAGATGTAGCCGAGCAACACGATGCCAAGGAGTACACAGCCGAAGCCGATGAAGCTGGCGAGCTGCAGCGGGACCGTGCTGAAGCCGGTGATCATGTTCATCGCATGGGTGAACAGCTTCCAGACACTGTAGTTGGACACGCCGATACGTCGCGGTTCGTGACGCACTTTCAGGTGTGTGAAGCGTGTTGTCCCCCAGGTCAGCAACACGTCGATGGATACCAGCGGGCTGCTGTAATCCGCGAATGCGTTGCGCAGCGACGTGCGGAACACGCGAAAGGCGCTCACATGGCGCGCGGTTTGCGCACCCATCGCGTTCATCAGCGCAATTTTGGTGACGACCGAGGCCGTATCGCGCCAGAAGCTGTGCTGCTCACGCTCAGGTGCACCGTAAACCACGTCGAAGTCGCCTCGTCGGAGTTCGTCCAGCAGGCGGGGGATTTCTTCGGGCGGATGTTGGAGGTCGTCGTCGAGCGTGACGATCAGGGGATGCACGGCTGCGCGAATGCCACACAGCAAGGCATTGTGCTGCCCGTAGTTACGGCTCATGCGAATGCCGCGCACGCGTGAATCTGTGGCGGCAAGCGAAGTGATGACGTCCCAGGTGCCGTCGTTGCCACCGTCTTCCACGAGAATAATTTCATGCGCCGGAGAGAGGATCTCAAGCACGGCGGTCAATCGCTCATGCAGGAGAGGCAGCGAAGCGGCCGATCGATAGACCGGCACGACGACGGACAACGCTTCGCTTTCGGCGAGGCTCACCGGGCCGAGAGACGCCATGTATTCCAATTCCTGAAATTTATGAAAAGGAGGCGATCGAACAAGTCGTGAACTGACGATTCCTGAGCGCTTATGCGGGGCAACCTTAACCGTGTGGTCGAGTCCTCCCGATCGGGCCGAAGTATCTCATATTCCATATTCGGCGTGACGTGCATCGTGCTCCGCCGAGTATTATATGCTCCGTGTTTTGCCGCCCCGGCGGCCTTGTCGCATGCCAGGGGGACGCGCGCCGGCATGCGTTTGCTTACCCTTCATGAAGACCGAATGAACATCCGAAGTCATCGCTGCCTGGCGCCGTTGCTGCTGGTCGTGCTCGTTGTCGTCTGTCACTTCCCGCTCTTGCTCAACAACGGCGCCTACTGGGACGGCTCGTTGATCTACGGGCTTTATCAGGACCACAACGCAGCTCAGCTCTTTGCGATGTTCCGGGAGAACGGTCTCCCGTGGCTCGCTTATCTGCATCGGTTGATGTGGTTCGCGCCGAACGTATTGCTGGCGTACAAGGTAACGGCTTTTCTTTCGATCCTCGTCGCGACCCTGATGGTGTACTCCGTGGCACGCCGCACGCACGTGCTGTCGGATGGTGAAGGCGTGATTGCCGCGGCGATCTTCTGCTCATACACCGCCTATCAGATGTATTTCGAGCTGATCACGCTGCCTTATGTCGTTTGTTATGCGCTATTTCTGACGGCGTGGCGTCTTGCCATGGCGCCGCCTTCGGGAAAGGTGGCCCGCTTCGTTGCCCGACTGGCCGCGCTGGCGATGTTCTTCGTCAGCTTCCTGACGGTGTCTTTGGTCGCATTTTATGGCGTGGCGCTCCTGGTGCTGCTATGGCATCGCCGCCACGAATGGCTGGACAGGCGTCCGCTCGTCGCGCTGCTTCGTCTTGGCCGGTTTGCCGACTATCTCCTGGTGCCGGTTTTGTTCGTCGGCATCAAGTTCGTTTTCTGGAAGACTTTCGGCCTGTACGCAACATACAACCAGATCGAAATCATGCCGCAGACGTGGCCGGCGGCGTTTTCTCAATTCGCGCAGATCACGTTATTCGGACCGTTCGAGAGCGCTTGGGCGTTGCTGTCCACGAACATGACCGCTTTCGTGGCGTGGTCTGTCTGCACGGCGTTGGCAGGATACGGGACGCTGCGGTTCGTGAGAGCGCAACGCGGGTTGACATCAACACGGGCGTATCTGCCCGGTACGCTCGGACTGGTCGTCTTTTGCGTGCTGTTTTTCGTCGCGGCAGCGTTTCCCTACGTTGTGGTCGGCAAGTTGCCGTCCACCTTTGGATGGGACACGCGTCATGCGCTGCTGGTGAATCTGCCGGTCGCTCTGGCGGGCGTGCTGCTCGGGCGCGTGCTCGGCGGGTTACTGCCGGTTCGCAGCGGGGGTGCCGTGCAAGGCGCATTGCTCGCCGCGCTGATCGGTGCATTCGTGGTGAGCACGTGGAACATCTATCTCACTTGGGAACTGCGTTGGATCAAGGACGCTTCGACGATCGTCAATCTGCGCTCGTTGCCGCGTGAGCCTATCGAGCGTTCGTCGATGATCTGGGTGGACGACGACACCGCGCGTTGGCACGAGAAATATGTCTATTACGAATACGCCAGCATTTTCAGATCGGCCTGGCATGAGGAGCGTCGTTTCGGGAATCCCGCCGACGAACCGCTCGATGTGGTGGCGTTCGCGGGGACGCTGCCGCTATCGCGCTATCTCCTCAAGGATCTGAATCTTGCTGCCGTTCGCGACTGTCGTGTCACATTACATGTGCGTTTCACGCCGGACGCATCGCACGATTTATCGGTCGTCGCCCGGTACTATCGGACCCTCTGGTTCCGGCACGAGAACATCGACGCTTTTCTCGCGCCGCTCACGCGCCTTAGCCTTTCCGATTTCTCGTGTTCGGCTGATCGCTACGCGCGTGTCGTAGCCGATCTCACGGTCATTCGCAACGCTTTGAACGCGTATTACGCCGATAATGGCGCGTATCCAGTGGCGGAAGTCAGCGTGAACGATGCTTCGCATCCGCCCCGGGATCGCTGGATTCCGGGACTCGTTCCCAAGTATCTGGCGGTGGTGCCGACCGATCCGCGCGGGCTGTCTGCCGCCAATCACCAGTACCTGTACATGTCGAACGGCCGGGATTACAAAATCATTGCACACGGGGCGGAAGACGCGGCGTACGGTCGCAAGGCGAGGCCCGATCTGGTCGACCCGCTACGGCCCGAACATGCGTTCGGTTTCTGGAGTCCCGGCTTCGCCAACCACTAGCGATTGAGAGGCGGGGTCGGCGACGGTGCCTGTCCCGCGATGTCCAGAACGAGTCACCGACCCCCGACCGACCCCCGACCGTGTCCACGAACGTCCCTTCGAAAGCCCCCGCGAAAGTCCCTGCGAAAGCCACGTCAGGCGCGTCGAACCCGATGCGCGGCATCGGCTGGCTTCTTCTCTCGCAATTGCTGCTCGTTTCGATGGACGCCACGGCAAAAGCCTTGTCTTTGAGTATCGCCGTGCCGCTGCTCGTATGGGCGCGCTATGCCGTGCATCTGGTGCTGATGGTGGTGGTTTTCGCGCCGTCGCGCGGCGGGTCGATCATGCGCACGAAACATCCGGGCGCACAGGTGGTGCGCGGCCTGCTGCTGCTGGGCACCAGCCTTTCGGGACTCATTGCGCTGCGTATCCTGCCGATGGCGGAGACGGCCGGTCTCGCGTTCATGTCGCCCTTGATCGCAACGATGCTCGCGGGGCCGCTGCTCGGCGAGAAGGTCGGACGTCTGGGCTGGTGCGCAATTCTCGTCGGCGCATCCGGCGCCGTACTGATCTCGCGGCCAAGCAGCCATCTGCCGCTCGAGGGCGTGCTGCTGGTGCTGCTGTCCGCCGTCTCCTTCAGCTTCTACCAGATTCTCACCCGCAAACTCAGTCACGTGGAAGACAGCATCACCATGCTGTTCTACACCGCGCTGGTGGGCACCGTCTGTCTGAGCTTTGCCTTGCCGTGGATACCGCTGGAAACGATGCCGACGCTACCGCAGACGCTGGGTATTGTGTCGCTGGGCATCTACGCAGGGATCGGCCATTTCTGCGTGATCCACGCATTTCGTCATGCGCCCGTGTCGACATTGACGCCGTTCATGTACGTGCAGTTGGTGTGGGCCGCGCTGCTCGGCTGGTTCATCTTCGGCCATTTCCCCGATGGCCTGAGCATCGTGGGCATGCTCATCATTGTGGGGGGTGGACTGCTGCTGTCGTTCGCCCGCACGCGACGGGCGGCGATGAGCGCCGCGCCCGCAGCGCCTCAGCCCCGCGAGATGTCGCAAACGCATTGACCGAGCGCGCCGGTGAACGCATGGGCGCGCCGGATCCCGGGACTTACGAGGCGCGGTACGTCGAATTCACGCTCTGAAGCGCCGGCCCGAGCGCGGGCTGATACTCCGGCACCCAGCGTTGCAGGTCGCGACGCACTTCCTGATCGCTCGGCACACGGCGTTGCTCGAGCCAGGGCAGCAATTCGTCGAGCAGATGCTGCGGCGTGGCACGCGCCTGCGCGATACGCAATTTCGGATGCGGGGTGCGCGTCGTGGCTTCGTCGTCGGCCAGCAGTTCTTCGTAGAGCTTCTCGCCGGGCCGCAAGCCGGAGAATTCGATGCGAATCTGGTCCTCGTTGAGTCCATGCAACCGAATCAGATCGCGTGCGAGATCGACGATCTTGACGGGCTCGCCCATATCGAGGATGAAAATCTCCCCGCCTTGTCCCATGCTCGACGCCTGCAACACCAGTTGCGCCGCCTCGGGAATCGTCATGAAGAATCGTGTGATCTCCGGATGCGTGACCGTCACCGGGCCGCCCTGAGCAATTTGCTGCTGGAACTTCGGGATCACGCTTCCCGCGCTGCCCAGTACGTTGCCGAACCGAACCGTCTCGAATTGCGTTCGTGCGCTCGTTTGCTGCAACGCCTGACAGGCCATCTCCGCGAGACGTTTGCTCGCGCCCATGACATTGGTCGGGTTGACGGCCTTGTCGGTCGAAATCAGCACGAAGTGACCCACGTCGTGACGGATGGCTGCGCGCGCCACGCGATAGGTGCCGAGCACGTTGTTGCGAATCGCCTGCCATGTGTTGATTTCTTCCATCAGCGGCACGTGCTTGTACGCGGCCGCATGGAAAAGGATGTGCGGCTTGAAGCGCGACATGACGTGATCGAGCAGCAGCGAATCCTTCGCGTCGCCGATCACCGGGACCACGGGCAGATGCGGAAAACGCTCGCGCAATTCTTCCGTCAGGCGATACATGGCGTATTCGGACTGATCGTACGCGATCAGTTGCGCAGGCTCGAAGCGCGTGATTTGCCGGCACAACTCCGAACCGATGGAGCCCCCCGCGCCGGTGACCATCACCACACCGCCACGCAGCAGCGCCTTGACCTCAGGCATATCGATCTTGATCGCCTGACGGCCCAGCAAGTCCTCAAGATCGATCTGGCGGACTTGCGACAAAAAGGCGCGGCCCTGAATGAGGGTCGTCAACTCGGGCAGCACCATGGCGCGCACACCGGCCCGCACGCAAATCGTGGCCACGCGTCGCTGCGCTTCGACCGACGCCGACGGAATGGCGATGATCGCGTTTTCGCTCTTCAACTCGGCGGCCCAGCGAGGCAGATCCGAAATCGGGCCCAGCACCTTATAGCCGTAGATTTCGCGGCCCTGCTTGGCGGGATCGTCATCGAGCAGACCGACCAGACGCCATTCGCTGGAGCGCGACAGCTCGCGCGCGAGGCTGGCGCCGGAGTTCCCCGCACCGAGCACGATCACCGGCTTGCCTTGTCCGATGAGACCGCCATACAGGTAGAACTCTTTCGACGCGCGATACACCGCGCGGGACCCGCCCATGACCAGAAACAGGAATAGCGGGGAGACGAGCAGGACCGAGCGGGGGATGATCGGACTGGGCTGAATCATGGCCGCGCCCATCATCATGACGAATCCGCCGGCCACCACCGCTTTGACGATGCGCATCAGATCCGGCAGGCTGGCAAACACCCACATGCCGCGATACAGGCCGAACGTCAGGAACATCACGCCATAGACGGGCAGCACCCAGACGAGGGCGCTCACCGCGCCCGACCAGAACAGGGGCGGCACTTCGCCGTTAAAACGAACCAGATAGGCGGCAAGCCAGGTTCCGGCGACCGCGAGCAGGTCGAACAGAAACGCGCCAAGTGATCGCCAAGATGCTTTGTGCTGCGCCATCTGCGTCACACTCCACGGTTTTCCAAAGTTGCTGAATTGAAGCGGCGCCATCTTGCGTCGACGACAATGCCCATCATGGCAAGCACCAGCACCCACGCGCCGACGCTAACCCATTGAATCATCGGGGGCCAGTCAAGTGCCGACACGGCGAGAATTATGCCACTCAGCATCACGACGTACCAAACAGCCGCCGTCTTCGCATGCCCCATCCCGCTGCGTACCATGCGTTGATAGTAATGCTCCCGGTGCGCCTGCCAGACCTTCTCCCCACGCAGCAGGCGTCGCAGCAGCGTCACCGATGCGTCGCCGATGAAGGGCGAGAACACCAGCGCCGGAAACCAGATCGGCCAGACGTCGTCACGCCATCCCCAATAACCGAAGGCGCCTGCCAGGAATCCGAGCGAGATCGAACCGGCGTCGCCCAAAAATATCCGGGCGGGATGGAAATTGAAGCACAGGAAGCCCGCCGCAGCGCCGGCGACGACGCATGAGCCGAGCGCCAGCGACGGCGCGGCGTGCCCGCTCAGCATGGCGGCTGCGGCGTATCCCGCGAAGCCGAAGAGCGCCATGCCGCCCGCCATGCCGTCGGCGCCGTCCATGAAGTTATACAGGTTGACGAGCCAGACCATCAGAATCGCGATCACGGCGAGCGCCCACACCGGTACCGCGGCCGGATACACGCTCACGGTCGTGACCACGACGAACAGATGCGCGGTAAACCGTACCCGCGCCGGCAGCCCGCGCCGGTCGTCGATCTGCGAGACGGCGGCTACGAACAGCATGAGCAAGGCGATAAGCCACAACGATGGCGCGAGCTGCCAGATGCCGATTGCCGCGACCGGTGCAATGCCCCAGCCGCCCACGCGTGGGGTCGGGCGAGTATGCAGAGAACGATGGTTCGGCAGGTCGGTGGCGAGTTGCCACGCGAGACCCGATTTCAGCAGAAATCCGAGAATCAGTGCGCATACGGCAGCCGCCGCGACGCCGGTCAGCGTCAGGGACCACCAGGGGGAAAGCGCGAGGAGTTGCGTCGACATACGTCTGCCTGCCTTAATGCCGGGAACGGTACCACTCGGCGGTGACGGCCAGTCCTTCGTCCGTCGAAAACGCCGGCTGCCAGCCCAGAACGGATTCGATATGCGACGTGTCCAGCCGCAAATTGCTCACAAGACGATCGACGGCGTCGGTGCGGCCCGTCATTCGACCCGCCAGACGCAGCCAGCTCACGGGGACCGGCACGAGACGGTCCGGCTTGCCCAAATGCCGGCCCATCGCGCGCACCAGCGCGGCGACCGTCGGCGCGTCGCGATCGGCGACGTGAAAACAATGGCCGGCTGCGCGCGGGTCGGTCGCACATTGCGCCAGCGCCTGCGCGAGATTGTCCACATAGACGATGCTGCGCCGCGCTTCGACCCGACCTAACGGCAGAGGAATGCCGCGCGCCACTGCCGTCATCAACCTCAGGAAGTTTGCGCTCACTTCCGGTCCGTACGCAAGTGGCGGGCGGACGACGACGATTTCCATGCCGGTGCGTGCACCGAAGGCGACGAGCGCCTGCTCGGCTTCTCGCTTCGAGTGC
This sequence comes from Pandoraea anhela, assembly GCF_902459655.1. Taxonomy (GTDB): domain Bacteria; phylum Pseudomonadota; class Gammaproteobacteria; order Burkholderiales; family Burkholderiaceae; genus Pandoraea; species Pandoraea anhela. The sequence goes on along the minus strand of NZ_CABPSB010000006.1, from coordinate 97,740 downwards.
CCGTAAGCGTCTTGCGGTTGTGCAGGGTCGTCTTCTCGCAAGGGACGTCCGCCATCGACTTCCGCGAGGGCCTTGACGCTGCTTGCGAAGACCATGCGCCGCACGCCGTGACGATGGGCGGCTTGCGCGACGTTCAGCGTTCCCTGAACGTTGGTTGAGCGAAATTCACTCATTGGGTCCGCCGCGCGGTCGCGCATGACATGGACGCGCGCTGCGAGATGAATCACGGCATCGAACGATTGTCCCTGCGGCCAGCCGGCCTCGATACCGTCGAAATCCTTGCCGCGATGCACCCATTCCTGAACGCCGGGAATACAACTTTGGGGTGTTCTCACGAGCCCGGTGACTGACTGCCCTTGCTGGAGCAGCGTCCGGCAAAGTGCCCGGCCGACGAAGCCGTTTGCCCCGGTGACAAGCAGACGGCTCATAGCAGTTTCCAGCCGAAGCGGTTGAAGAACTTGAAGGCCGATGCGCCGAACATCTTCACGTGGGTCCAACCCTTGCGCGATGCGCCCCCGCCGAAATGCAGCACGCGCACCGAGGGCACGTAGGCGACCTGTCCCACATCGTGGGTGCGCAGGCTGAGGTCGTAGTCCTCGAAGTACAGGAAATAGCGCGGATCGAAGCCGGCGAGTTCCGCGAGCTTGTTGGTTCGGAACAACATGAAACAGCCGCTCACGATGGGCGGGTTCCAGACCACGTCGTGTTCGTTGATCACATCGCGCATTTCGTAGCGCGCGAGACGCCGCCGGAAATGCCGCCGCATGCCGGTCGGCAGGAAACCCCGTACGAACAGATCGAGCAACGTGGGGAAGCGACGGCAAAGATATTGAATGCCGCCGTGCTCGTCGCCGATGCGGGGCGTGATCAAGGCGGTGTCGGGATGCCGATCGAAGAACGCGAGCGCCTCGACGAATGCCGTAGGCGCCAGGTCGATGTCCGGATTGAGCACCAGATGGTAGTCGCTGTGAGCCTGGGAAATTGCGAGATTGTGGCCGCGTCCATACCCGACGTTGCCGTGACCGCTGATGACCTGATACGAGATACCCGGGCGCTCAAGCGCGTCCAGTCGGACCTGCGCCTGCGCCAGTCCGCCATTGTCGACGATGCTCACGGCGAGGGACATGCCGGGCCGTTGACGCTGCAATTCGGCGCTCGCCTCGGCCAGGCTGGCCAGGGTGCGCTCAAGCAATCGGGCATCGGGCCGATACACGACAAGGGAGACGGACAGTCCGCCTGAGCCCTGCGGCCGGTGATTTGTAACAGTCATAAGTAATAGTAACGGTAGGCGCTTTCCCGGGGAGGTTTTGATAGTTTTGATGGCATCGACGGACGCGTCGCCCGGCCCGGGACAGCTCGCCAGTGTGCGCAAATTTAGCAGTCCGCGCAAGGCGTGCACGACGACCTCCATTATCTTGAGAATCCGTGTTCTGAGGGCCGAACCTGCGCATAAGTTGCTTGGCCGGTTGTCAAGCCCGATGCCGGGGGTGTCGGCTTTGCCGCACAAACGGTTTGGCGCGTCCGGGATCAGGTTGACGAGGGTGAAAAGTGGCTGTGTATAATCTCGGGTTTCCGATGCTTGATTTTCGTCCGATGTATGGATGACCTTTGCCGAAGATGTACGCCGGCCTTGCTCATTGAGTGCTTATGAAGCGTCTAAGTACGGCAAATTCCGATAAGCGGGATGTCGAGCATCGATTCAGGTGCTTTCGTTGCACGATTTTGAATCGGTTCAGCCTCACATCGGGGGAAGCCTGTTGCTTGGGAATATTCCCATCATGAGTGCGAGAGGCTTGCTGAAGGAACGGCGGGCGTGCCGTCCACCGAGCCCCCGGCCATTTGCAGTGATTTATAACAATAGAAAAGTCTGCTAATCAATTCATTCCGTGTGTTGATCGATTTGCATTTGCCGGAATTATCAAAGCGATGTTGGCTTGCGTTTCGGAAATGCTTTAACAATCCGGCGTGGTTGATTGTTCAGATTGAAGCAAGCACCGATTTCCCGACCCGGTTAAAGAGGACGCAATTGAAATGAAAGCAGTGTTGCTTGCTGGTGGCTTGGGCACCCGTATCTCCGAGGAAACTTATTTGAAGCCGAAGCCGATGATTGAAATCGGCGGCCGGCCTATCCTCTGGCACATCATGAAGACGTATTCCGCGCATGGCGTGAACGATTTCATCGTTTGCTGCGGCTACAAGGGTTACGTCATCAAGGAATACTTCGCGAACTACTTCCTTCACATGTCCGACGTCACGTTCAATATGCGTGACAACAAGATGGAAGTGCATCAGAACAACGCCGAATCGTGGCGCGTGACGCTGGTCGATACCGGCGAACACACGATGACCGGCGGGCGTCTGAAGCGCGTCGCGCCGTATCTGAACGGCGAAGACTTCTGCTTCACCTATGGCGACGGCGTGGGCAACGTCGACATCACCAAGCTGATCGAATTTCACCGTGCGAGCGGCAAACTGGGTACGCTGACCGCGACCCAGCCGCCCGGACGATTCGGCGCGCTCGATCTCGAAGGCAATCTCATTCGTAGCTTCCAGGAAAAACCGCACGGCGACGGCGCGTGGATCAACGGTGGCTTCTTCGTGCTTTCGCCGAAGGTCATCGACTATATCGACGGCGACGACACGATCTGGGAGCGCGGCCCGATGGAGCGTCTCGCGCGTGAGGGGCAGATGCAGGCATGGTTCCACAAGGGCTTCTGGCAGCCGATGGACACCCTGCGCGACAAGAATCACCTCGAAGATCTGTGGAATTCGGGTCAGGCGCCTTGGAAAATTTGGGAATGAGCGAGCAATTCTGGCGAGGCAAACGGGTTCTGGTGACTGGCCACACCGGTTTCAAGGGCGGCTGGCTGTGCCTATGGCTGCAACAACTGGGTGCCGAGGTGACCGGCTACGCGCTTGAGGCGCCGACGCAACCGAGCCTGTTCGAAACGGCGCGTGTCGCCGACGGCATGACGTCGATCATCGGCGACATTCGCGACCTCGATCATCTGACACGAGTTTTTTCCCAAGTCGCGCCCGAAATCGTCATCCACATGGCGGCCCAGCCGCTCGTGCGTCTGTCGTACAAGGAGCCGGTGCAGACGTATTCCACCAACGTCATGGGCACCGTGCATTTGCTCGAAGCCGTGCGGCATACGCCTTCCGTGCGCGCCGTGGTCAACGTCACGAGCGACAAGTGCTACGAGAATCGCGAGTGGGTATGGGGATACCGTGAAACCGAGCCGATGGGCGGTTTCGATCCGTACAGCAATAGCAAGGGCTGTGCCGAACTGGTGACCGACGCCTTCCGGAACTCGTATTTCCACCCGGATCACTACGCCGAACACGGTGTCGCCGTGGGCAGCGGTCGTGCCGGCAACGTGATCGGCGGCGGCGACTGGGCGGGCGACCGCCTGATTCCCGACATGATGCGCGCGTTGAGTCGCGGCACGCCGGTGCAGATCCGCAATCCGCATGCGATCCGTCCCTGGCAGCACGTGCTCGAACCGCTCAGCGGCTACCTGCGGCTCGCCGAGAAGCTCTATACGGAAGGTCCGGCGTTCGTCGGCGGCTGGAATTTCGGCCCCAGCGACTCGGATACGCAACCCGTGCAGTGGATCGTCGAGCATCTGGTCGCCCGTTGGGGCGACGGCGCTGCGTGGCAGCGCGATTCGGCCCCCCAACCGCACGAAGCGACGTATCTGAAGCTCGACTGCTCGAAGGCGAAGACGCTGCTCGGCTGGACGCCGCGCTGGACGCTCTCCGAAGCGATCGACCATATCGTCGAGTGGCATCAGGCGTTTTTGCGCAACGCCGACATGCGTGCGCTGACTCTTTCACAAATCAACGCTTACCAAACCAAATGACGTCCCCCACTAAAGAACAGCTCCGCGAGCAAATCATTCAGCTGGTCGGTCAATACGGCGAACTCTCCACGCGTGCCCCCGACTTCGAGGCCGGTGTCACGGTAATTCCGCCGTCCGGCAAGGTCATTGGCGCGCGTGAGCTCGAGTTGATGGTCGAGGCCTCGCTCGACGGCTGGCTCACCACCGGGCGCTTCAACGACGAGTTCGAGAAGCGTCTGGCCAAGTTCATCGGCGTGAAGCACCTGATCACGGTCAATTCGGGATCGTCGGCGAATCTGGTCGCGTTCTCCACGCTGACATCGCCGAAGCTGGGCGAGCGTGCGATTCAGCCGGGCGACGAAGTGATCGGCGTGGCGGCGGGCTTCCCGACCACGGTCAACCCGATTCTGCAATTCGGCGCCGTGCCGGTGTTCGTCGACGTCGAACTGGGTACGTACAACATCGACGCATCGAAGATCGAAGCGGCGATCAGCCCGAAGACCAAGGCGATCATGCTGGCCCACACGCTGGGCAACCCGTACAACCTCGAAGCGGTTGTCGCGATCTGCAAGAAGTACAACCTCTGGCTGATCGAAGATTGCTGCGACGCGCTGGGTTCGACCTATGACGGCAAGATGGTCGGCACGTTCGGCGACATCGGCACGCTGAGCTTCTACCCGGCTCACCACATCACGATGGGTGAGGGCGGCGCCGTGTTCACGAACGATCCGGACCTGCGCCTGATCGCGGAGTCGTTCCGCGACTGGGGCCGCGACTGCTACTGCCCGCCGGGCAAGGACAATACCTGCAACAAGCGCTTCTGCTGGAAGCTCGGCAATCTGCCCGAAGGTTACGACCACAAGTACACGTACTCGCATCTCGGCTACAACCTGAAGATCACGGACATGCAGGCGGCCTGCGGTCTGGCTCAGCTCGACCGTGCGCCGGAGTTCATCGAGGCGCGCCGCCGCAACTTCGAGTATCTGAAGGACCGTCTGGCAAGCTGTGCCGAATTCCTGATTCTGCCGGAAGCCACGCCCAATTCCGATCCGTCGTGGTTCGGCTTCCCGATCACGCTCAAGCCGGAAGCCGGCCTGCGCCGCGTCGACCTGCTGTCGTATCTGGATCAGAACAAGATCGGCACGCGCCTGCTGTTCGCGGGCAACCTCACGCGCCAGCCGTACATGCTCGGCCGCAACTTCCGTGTGAGCGGCGAATTGACCAACACCGACGTGATCATGAACGATACGTTCTGGGTCGGCACGTTCCCGGGATTGAAAGCGCCGCAGCTCGACTTCATCGCCGAGAAGATCGAAACATTCCTTGGCGTGAACTTCTGAGTGTGACGACTCGGATGCGCGAGGTCTCAACGAAAGGCGGCAAAGCACCATGTTGAACAAGCTGAAAGCGGCTTTTACCGGCGATCGGGAAACCCGTAAGAAGATGTTGCGGTACCTGATCGTGGGCGGGTGCAATACCGCTTTCGGCTACTTCGCCACGGTTGGCCTTTACTACGCGCTGCGCTCGCACCTGCACATTGTGGTGATCGGTGCGATCGCCAACGTGGTTTGCATTACCGAGTCGTTCATTACCTACAAGTTCTTCGTGTTCAACTCGCGCGCCTCGTGGTGGCGCGAGTATTTGCGTTGCTACGTCGTGTATGGCGGCAGCGCGCTCATCGGCATTGCCGGGTTATGGCTGCTGGTGAATGTCCTTGGCATGCCGTTCTGGTTGGCGCAGGGGCTGCTCATGGTCATCAGCGTGGTCATTTCCTTTGCGGGCCACGATCGATTCACATTCAAAAAAGTACAGCGCGGATGAGCGAAAAGAAACTGGTTAGTATCGTTGCTGGCTGTTTCAACGAGCGCGATAACATCGCCGAACTCCATCAGCGCATCACGTCCGTGATGGCGCAAGTGCCCCATCTCGACTATGAGATTCTGCTGATCGATAACGCGTCGACCGACGGCACCGTCGAGGTGATCCGGGAAATCGCAGCCAGGGACAAACGCCTCAAGGCCATCGTCAATGTGCGCAATTTCGGTCATATCCGCTCGCCCTACCATGCGCTGCTGCTCGCGCAGGGCGACGCCGTGATCGGCATGGCGTCGGATCTGGAAGATCCGCCCGAACTGCTGCTGGAATTCATCCGCAAGTGGGAAGAGGGCTACAAGGTCGCGATCGGCGTGCGTCGCAAGCATGAAGAGCGCGGCCTGATGCCCTTGTTGCGCAAGGCTCACTACAAGCTCATCACGAGCATCTCGGAAGTCGAGCAGGTGCAGAACTTCACCGGCTTCGGGCTTTACGACAAAGCGGTCATGGACATTCTTCGCAAGATCGAAGACCCGTATCCGTATTTCCGCGGGCTGATCTGCGAGATCGGCTACGCTCGCGCCGAGATCCCGTTCGACAAGCCGGTGCGCAAACGCGGCATTTCGAAAGGCACCTTCCTCGTTTATCTCGACAGCGCGCTGCTCGGTATCGTCAACCATTCCAAGGCGCCGCTGCGTGTGGCGACGATGATCGGTATCGGCCTGAGCGGCCTGAGCTTTCTCGCGGGCATTTATTATGTCGTGCGCAAGCTTCTGGCGTGGGACGAATTCCAGATGGGCCTCGCGCCGCTGGCGGTCGGCGTGTTCTTCTTCATGGGCATGCTGTTCCTGCTGATGGGACTGCTTGGCGAGTATGTCGGCCTGCTGGTGACGCATACGGTAAAGCGTCCCATGGTGGTCGAGCGCGAACGCATCAATTTTGACTGAGTTGACTGAGAGTTTTATGGCGCACACGATTCCGAGCGGCCACACGCTGTTTCAGCAGGACCTGGAACATATCGCCGCCCAACTCGAAGGTGATCTGGCGCAGTTGCGCGGGGCGCACCTGTTCATTACGGGCGGCACCGGTTTTTTCGGTATCTGGCTGCTCGAAAGCCTGCTGTGGGCTAACGAGAAGCACGCGCTGAATTTGCGCATTACGGTGCTGAGCCGTTCGCCGGAAACCTTCCTCGAGCAGCGCGCACCGCATCTGCGTGGCCGCACCGGGTTGCACTTCGTTGCCGGTCGCCTGACCGATTTCGCGTTTCCCGCCCAACCCTGCACGCACATTCTGCATGCCGCGTCGGAGACCAATCTCGAGCAGTCGGCCGACTGGGCGCAGCGGCATCTCGATGCCGCCATCGACGGCACGCGGCGTCTGCTCGATATGGCTGCGGCGCATCGCTCGGAAGCGGTGCTCATCACCACGTCGGGCGCGGTTTATTCGCCGATGGACTCGGTTGTCGACAATCTGTGCGTGGAGGGCCCGGCGGGCGTGGCGGATTATGCTTCCGAGCGTATCGTCTACGGTCAGTCCAAGCGAATGATGGAAATTCTGACGTCGGTGGCCGCGCAGCAGCACGGCTACCGCGCGTTGATCGCCCGTTGCTTTGCGTTCGTGGGGCCGTATCTCTCGCTCGACAGCAATTACGCGATCGGCAACTTCATGCGCGATGCGCTGGCGCAACGCGACATCGTCGTGGGGGGCGACGGCACGCCGTTGCGCTCGTATCTGTATGCCGGCGATCTCGTCACGTGGCTGATTCGCATCCTCACGCGCGGGCGCTCGGGCGTGCCGTACAACGTGGGCGGCGACGAGATCGTCTCGATCGGTGAGCTCGCGCACAAGGTGGCGAATGTCGCAGGACGCCCGGGCACGGTCGTCATCAAGGGCACGCCGGTGCCCGGCGCCAAGCCGTCGGCGTATCTGCCGTCGTTGCAGCGCGCGGCGACGGAACTGGATTTGCAGGTCTCGATTCCGCTGGAAGAAGCCATCCGGCGCACGATGGAGTGGCATCGCGCGCGGACCCCGCCTCACGAACCCGATTTGATATCCGAGTAAGACATGAAACAGCTTGTTTGCATTCAGGGCCTTGGTTTTGTCGGTGCGGCCATGGCAGTTGCCTGCGCCCGCGCCGGGACGCGTCACGGCGGTGAGCCGGTATTCGACGTCGTCGGGCTCGACCTTGCCACCGAAACGGGTAAGCACCGCGTTGGCAAGATCAACAACGGAGAGTTTCCGTTCGGTACGACCGACCAGAATCTCATCGACCAGACCCGTCGCGCGCACGAGGCAGGAAATCTGAAGGCGAGCACCGATGTGAATGTGTTGGCGTCGGCGTCGATCGTTGTGGTGGACGTGCACTTCGATATTGGCGATCTCACCGGCGAAGGCCACCTGGAGTTCGGGCCTTTCATTCGCGCGATCGAGACGCTGGGTGAGCATATCCAGCCGGGTACGCTGGTGGTCGTCGAAACGACCGTGCCGCCGGGCACCTGCTCGAAGGTGATCCGCCCGGTGCTTGATCGTTGCGCCGAGGCGCGCGGATTCAAGGCTGGGGCCTTCCTCCTCGCGCATGCGTATGAGCGTGTGATGCCGGGCGATAACTATCTTGCGTCCATCACCGATTTCTGGCGCGTGTTCGCCGGAGATACGCCTGAAGCCGGCGACGCGTGCGAAAAATTCCTCTCGCATGTCGTCAATGTCGAGGCATTCCCGTTGACGCGCCTGTCTCATACCACCGCATCGGAGACGTCGAAGGTGCTGGAGAACAGCTACCGCGCTGTCAACATCGCGTTCATGGACGAATGGGGCCGTTTCGCGGAGAAGGTCGGTATCGACATGTTCGAAGTGATCAATGCGATCCGCAAGCGTCCGACGCATAACAACATGAAGCAACCGGGTTTCGGTGTCGGCGGGTATTGCCTGACGAAAGATCCGTTGTTTGCCGATCTCGCGGCGAAGGACATTTTCAGTCTTTCCGGCATGGAATTTCCGCTGTCGCGCAGTGCGGTGAAGATCAATCAGGACATGCCGCTCTACTCTCTGGACAAGGTCCGCGGTGCGCTCGGTGGACTTGCGGACAAGCGATTGCTCCTCGCAGGTATCTCCTATCGTCAGGACGTCGCAGATACCCGTTATTCGCCGTCGCAACCGTTCTACGAAGGCGCCGTCATTGAAGGCGCGGAAGTCGCGTGCCACGATCCTTTGCTCGCGCATTGGGACGAACTCAAACTCGACGTCTCGACGCATCTGGACGCTTGCCCGGATGTCGACGCCGTCGTGTTCGCTGTACCGCACAAGGAATTCCGAGGATTGCAGCCGGCCGAGTGGCTCGGTGGGCGTAAACCTTACATCCTCGACGCCAACGATTGTCTTTCGCACGAACAGCGAGCACAGTTCGCGGCGCTGGGCTGCCGCGTCGAATCGATCGGACGAGGTTCGCCCGCCTGAGGTCTGTCGGGGCGCGGGCGGGGCCTGATGATCCCGGCAACGGCGAGTACACCGACGGCGCGACGAACGCGCCGACACACAAACAAACAGGAGTGAAACGTGAAGGTTTTGATTACGGGCGGGGTTGGTTTCGTGGGTGGACACCTTGCCAACAGTTTGGGCGAGGAAGGTCACACGGTTCATCTTCTCGACAATTTCAAGCGTGGTGTTCAGGATCCGTTCATCGAGAACGCTGTCACCAAGTATGGCGTGAAGATCATCAACGCGGATTTGCTCGATGAATCCACGTTGCAGTCTTTGGACGACGACTACACGCACATCTACCACCTCGCGGCGATCATCGGTGTCGTGCACGTGCTGCAACGTCCTTACGAAGTGCTGACCGCCAACGTGCGCATGACCGAAAACGTGATCAACCTCGCGCGACGTCAGAAGGCACTCAAGCGCTTGCTGTTCAGCTCGACTTCCGAGGTGTACGCCGGCACGCTGATTCACATGGATATGCCGATCCCGACGCCGGAAACGACGCCGATCGCGCTGACGGCACTGGAGCAGCCTCGTACTAGCTACATGCTCTCCAAGCTGTACGGCGAGGCCATGTGCAACATGAGCGGTCTGCCGGTGACCAACGTGCGTCTGCACAACGTGTACGGTCCGCGCATGGGCATGTCGCACGTTATTCCCGAACTGCTCTTCAAGGCCTGGAAGTCCAAGGACGGTGATTCGCTCGACGTCTTCAGTGTCGACCACAAGCGCACGTTCTGCTACGTCAGCGATGCCGTGCGGATGATTCGGGCACTCACCGAATCGGATAGCGCGCTCGGCCAGACGGTCAATATCGGTAACGAGTCCCCCGAAGTCAGCATCGGCGAGGTCGCAAGCGCCGTGGTCTCGGCAGTCGGCCGCAAATTGACGTTGGTGCCGCAGGCCGCGACGCCTGGTTCGCCGGCACGTCGTTGCCCGAGTACGCGTTTGCTCGACAAGCTCACTGGTGTTCAGGGTGTCGTCTCTCTGGACGAAGGTATCGCACTGACGTACCGTTGGTATCGCGATACGGTATTCGAAGGTCAAGGGAAGACTGCACAATGATTCCGTTAGCCATCCCCAATCTCGCGGGCAAAGAGCGCGAATATCTGAACGAGTGCATCGATAGCACGTTCGTCTCGACGGTCGGCCCCTTTGTCACCCGCTTCGAGCAACAGATCACCGAGGCGTCCGGCTACGCTTACACGGTCGCTACGTCGGCCGGCACCACGGGCCTGCATGCGGCGCTCGTGGCTGTCGGCGTCAAGCCCGGCGATCTCGTGGTGGTGCCGGGACTGAGCTTCATCGCAACGGCGAATGCCGTCGCGCATGCGCATGCGCAGCCCTGGTTGCTCGACATCGATGCCCATTCGTGGACACTCGATCCGGTAGCGCTGAAAAATGCACTCGAACGGGAGACGAAGCCGGGTGCCGACGGTTTGCCGGTGCATATCGCCACGGGCAAGCGCGTGGCCGCCATCGTGCCCGTCTATACGCTCGGCATGCCCGCCGATATGGACCCGATTGTTGCCACCGCGCGTCAGCACGGCGTGCCCGTGGTCGCCGATGCGGCGGCCGGTCTGGGGGCGAAGTACAAGGGGCGTGAGCTTGGCGACATGGGCGCCGATCTGACCATGTTCTCGTTTAACGGCAATAAGACCGTTACGGCCGGCGGTGGCGGTGCGATTTCGGGCAACGACAAGAAGCTCGTCGATCTGGTTCGTCACCTTACAACGACGGCGCGAGTCGGTGCCGACTACGATCACGATCGTGTCGGGTTCAATTACCGGATGACCAATTTGCAGGCGGCCGTCGGCTGCGCGCAGATGGAGTTGCTGGACACTTTCGTGGCGAAAAAGCGTGCGATCGCACGTTTTTACGATGAGGCGTTCAAGGATCTGCCGCAAGCGCTGCCGTTCCCGGCGCCGGAGTTCGCTCAGAGCGCTTGCTGGTTCTCGGGTTTCATTCTGAAGTCGGGCGACTCCGTGTCGCTTCGTGCGGCGCTGCGTGAGGCGGGTATCGACGCGCGTCCGTTCTGGAAGCCGTTGCACTATCAGGCGCCATTTGCGGATGCGCCACGTGGCGATTTTCGCGTGAGCGAAAGCATCTGGGAACGGATCGTGACATTGCCGTGCTCGACATCGATCACCGAGGCACAATTGTCCGAAGTCGTTGCTGCCGTTCGTCGAGAGATTGCCGGCTCATGAGTCATACGCGCCGTCGGATCTGTTTCGTCACGGGCACGCGTGCGGACTATGGCCATCTGTATTGGGTGATGCGCGAGGTTCAGGCGGACCCCGACCTGGAGTTGCAGGTGATCGTCACGGGGGCCCATCTTTGCAATGCATGGGGTCGGACGGTGGACGTGATCGAGCGCGATGGTTTTCCGATCGACGCACGGGTCGACATGCAGCTGTCCGGCGACTCTGGGGTTGCCACGTCCAAATCGACGGGGCTTGCCGTCATCGGGCTGGCCGATGCTTATGAGCGTCTGGCGCCGGACCTGATCGTGCTGCTGGGCGATCGCTACGAGGAGCTCGCAGCGGCGCAGGTGGCGTTACTGATGAAAATTCCGGTGGCGCACATTCATGGCGGCGAGACCAGCGAAGGTGCGATGGACGAATCGATCCGCCATGCGGTGACGAAGCTCTCGCACCTCCACTTCGTGGCCGCCGACGACTATCGTCGCCGCGTCCTGCAACTCGGCGAGAACCCCGCCGCCGTGTTCAACTTCGGTGCGCCGGGACTTGATCATCTGACGCGTACGACGTTGCCCGACCGTGCGGCACTGATGCAGCACACCGGCCTCCCGCTCGATGCGCCGGTTTTTGCGGTGACCTATCACCCGGTCACGCTCAACGCACAGGACCCCGCGATTGCGGCAAACGCCTTGATTGCCGCGCTCGAACGCTTCCCGAACGCTAATATTGTATTCACCGGCGTCAACGCCGACCCCGGCAATTCGGCGATCGCGCGCGTTATCCGGGCGTTCACGGCTGCGAATCCTCAGCGTGCCCGATTCTTCGACTCGCTCGGGCAGCAACGTTATCTGGGGCTGCTCCAAATCACTGATGTGGTCATCGGGAATTCGTCGAGCGGATTGATCGAGGCACCGGCCCTGCGTGTGCCGACGGTGAATATTGGCGATCGGCAACGCGGACGTCTCAAGGCGGCCTCGGTCATCGACTGCGCGGACGATGCCGAATCGATCGTGGCGGCCATCAATCGTGCGCTGTCTGCGCAGTTCCGTACGGCACTGCCGGCGAACGTGTCGCTTTACGGTCAGGGACAGGCGGCCCCGCAGATCAAGCAGGTGCTCAAAACCTGCGATCTGTCGAACATCCTGATGAAGAAATTTTTCGATTTTCACCTTTGATTGCCGCGATGGCGATGAACGCAGTATGACGAACTCGAAACTCTATGTGCTGGGCGGTGGTGGTCACGCAAAGGTCGTGATCGATTCGCTTCGCGCAGGCGGCGCAACGATTGACGGTTTGATCGATCCCCGGCTGGAAGTTGGAACACGCGTGCTAGGTGTGCCCGTGATTGGCGGGGACGAATGGATGGATAAGCTGGACCCGAATGAGGCCCGGCTTGCCAACGGTGTGGGCGCCACGGTCAAAAGCCGCGTGAACCGCAAGTTGTTCGACCTGTGGTCGGCCAAGGGCTTCGCCTTCGTGTCTGTGCTGCATCCGTCGGCAATCGTCGGCGCGGAAGTCGAACTCGCGCAGGGATGCCAGATCATGGCGGGTGCGATCCTTCAGCCGCACGCCAAAATCGGTACGGGCACGGTCATCAACACGGCAGCGAGTATCGACCACGATTGCGTTGTCGGCGCGCACTGTTTCATTGCCCCAATGGTCGCGCTGTGCGGCGGTGCTGCGGTGGGCGAAGGTTCGTTCGTTGGCGCGGGCGCCACGTTGTTGCCCGGCGTCAAGGTCGGTAATAACGCGCTGATCGCGGCCGGCGTGGTGGTCGACACCGATGTCGCGGATGGCGACTATTTTTCGCGCTAATTTTTTCGGCAAGTATTGTCACCCCCCAACACCCTTAAGAGCTGGTTATGAACGTATCTGACGTTGTTATCCGTTTTCTCGAAGAGCGCGGTATCGGTAAAGTTTTCATGCTGTCCGGCGGCGGCATCATGTACCTTCTCGACGCGCTGGGTAAAAGCGAAAAACTGGGCTACGTGTGCAACTATCACGAGCAGGCGTGTGCAATTGCCGCGGACGGTTACGCGCGGATGAACGGTTTCGGGGTTTGCTTCGCGACGTTCGGTCCCGGCGCGGTGAATGCACTGGCCGGCGTGGTCGGCGCCTGGTACGACTCCGTGCCCATGCTGATCGTCTCGGGCCAGGTGCGCTCCAACCTGGTTGCGGATTACACGAAGGTGCGTCAGGTTGGCCCGCAGGAGGGCAACGTCCTCGAGATGGTCAAGCCGGTCACCAAATATGCCGTGTCGCTGCGCGACCCGAACACGATCCTGAGCGAACTGGAAAAGGCCTATCACATCGCCAAGTCGGGGCGTCCGGGGCCGGTGTGGCTCGAGTTGCCGCTTGATATGCAGTCGGCTGAAGTCGATTGGGACTCGCTCCCGCATTGGACGGGCGAATCGGAGACGCCGGATCAGGCCGCGTTGCATCTGCCGGAAATTCTGGCGTCGCTGAAGAGCGCGAAGCGGCCGGTACTGGTTCTGGGCAATGGCGTGCGACTGTCCGGCATGCATGAAGCGGTGCTCGACCTCGTCAACAAGCTCGAAATTCCTACGTTGATCCCTTATACCGGCAAAGATCTGCTCGAGTGGGACAACGAATATTCCTTCGGGGTGTTCGGCACCGCCGGCCAACGTCACGCGAACATCATCCTGCAAAATTCGGATCTGATTCTCGGTCTTGGCGTGGGTTTCTGTGTCGCGAAAACAGGGTTCGAAACCAAGAAATTCGCTGTTGGTGCAAAGAAGATTTTCGTGGATGTCGACGCGGGTCAGCTTGAAGGGCACCCGTTGAAGGCGGATTTGCCGATTCTGGCCGATTTGCGCGATTTCGTGCCGGGCTTGCTGGGTGCGCTGCGCGAGTACGAAGGAGCGCATCGTCCGTGGCTCGATTTGTGCACGACCTGGAAGACTCGTTATCCCATGGTCACCGACGACCCGCGTGTCGATGGCGAGTTCATCAACTCCTACGTGTTCATGGACACGCTTTCGGATGTCGCGGCCGAAGGCGATGTGGTCGTGACCGGCAACGGCCTCGATTGTGTGAGCTTCTATCAGGCCTACAAGATCAAGAAGCACCAGCGCGCCGCACTGAACGGTAACTGGGGCTCCATGGGTTGGGATTTGCCGACGGCCGTGGGGGCGCATTACGCCACTGGCAAACGCACACTGTGCATCACCGGAGACGGCAGCCTCATGCTCAACGCGCAGGAACTGCTGACCATTGGCGCCAACAAGCTTCCGGTCAAAGTCTTCGTGTTCAACAACGATGGCTACGGTTCGATCAAGGCCACGCAGAACAACTTCTTCGAAGGTCGCTTTGTGGGTAGCGGGCCCAGCTCCAACGTCTACAATCCCGATTTCGAGGCGCTGGCCAAGGCGTTTGGATTGGGCTACGTGAAGGTCAGTCAGCATTCGACATTGCGCGACTCGCTTGCTGAGGTGGTGAACACCGACGCCCCGGTGCTATGTGAAGTAATGGTTTCGCCGGAGCAGTGGATTTCGCCGAAGGCCACGTCGTTCAAGAATGCCGAAGGCAAGATCGAATCGAAACCGCTCGACGATATGTTCCCGTTCCTGCCGGCCGAAGAGATCGAAGAAAATCGCCGTCTCGCGCAAGCCCTTTGACACGAATGCGCAACGCCGTCGGTATAACCTATGGCGTTGCCCTCATTACCGAACGCCCTAAAAAATCAGAAGGATGCTTGACATGAGCGAGCGTTGCATAGTGATCGCCGAAGCCGGTGTGAATCACAACGGTTCACTGGATCTGGCTCGTCGACTCGTCGACTCGTCGACGTAGCGGCGCAGGCCGATGCTGACTTCGTCAAGTTCCAGACGTTTCGCACGGAAGCCCTCGTGACTCGCACGGCGCAGAAAGCCGATTATCAAAAGCGAACCACAGGCCATTCCGAAAGCCAGTTCGAGATGCTCAAGAAGCTCGAACTCGATGAGGACGCTTTCCGCGATCTGGCCGCTTATGCGAAATCGAAGCGCATCGGCTTTTTATCGACGCCATTCGATATCGAGTCCGCGCGATTTCTTGCAACTCTCGGCGTGACGGCATTCAAAGTGTCGTCGGGGGATTTGACGAACATCCCGTTTTTGCGCGAACTGGCGACGATGGGATTGCCGATCATTCTGTCGTCGGGAATGGCGACGCTTGGGGAGATCGAGGAAGCGGTGGAGGCATGCGAGAAGGCTGGTGTGCCGATCGACAAGCTCACGCTGCTGCATTGCACGACGGAGTATCCCGCGCCTGCTGAAGAGATCAACCTTCGCGCCATGCAGACGATTGCTGCGGCCTTTCCGGGGGCGACATTCGGCTATTCGGACCATTCCGAGGGCATCGAAATTCCGATCGCCGCAGTTGCATTAGGCGCTCAGGTCATCGAGAAGCACTTCACGCTCGATCGCTCCATGGAAGGGCCGGATCACAAGGCCAGTCTCGAACCAGACGAATTAACGGCCATGGTGCGCGCGATCCGGCGCGTTGGCGTGGCGCTTGGCGATGGCCGAAAACGCCCGACGGCTTCTGAATTGCCGAATCGGCAGATCGCACGAAAGAGCATCGTTGCGGCACGCCCGATTGCGAAAGGCGAGGTTTTTTCCGAACAAAACCTGTCTATTCGGCGGCCGGGCAACGGCATTTCACCGGCCCGCTGGGATTCGTTGATCGGTCAACCGGCTGCGCGCGACTACGCCCAGGACGAAACAATTTAATTGGAAGATGCACGAGCCACGCCACGCCTGTTCCCAGCAGGCGTGGCGTGGCTCACTTATGTAGGCGCGAAGTAATCGAGGAAGTAGTCGAATGAATCAGGCGAATCTATGGATCAGACGCCTCCCTATCGCGTTGTTCGCGATACTCGGCGGGACGGCCCTTATCTTATGCAATCCCGGATATTTCTGGGACGACTGGGTTTGGATCTTTAAGAACTCGACCGAGACGATTCGAATCGGCAAAGAGCTTGGTATCTGGTGGGGCGGTTACGTAACGAGCTTTATCAATGCATTACCATCGCCCTCGCTGGCGATGCGAGGAATCGCTCTGGTCGCGTGGGTAATATCGGGCGCCGCTTTTGCGTATGTGCTGTATCGTCGCAAACGCCTGAGCGGCACCGAGGCGTTCGAGCTGTTCCTGCTCTATTGCGCAGCCCACGTGGCGTTGATCCGGTTTTTGACGAGCGTCGCGTTCTATAACGTCTACATTGCGTCATTCTGGATCGGCGCTGCGGTGTTTGTCGCGAATAACGATCGTCGTCGGGCAATTCTCTTCAGCGTTCCGTTTTTCTTCTTCTCGTTTTATCTCAATTCGCTACTGCTCCTTTACGCGCTGTTGTTCGCGTTCCTGCTTTATGAAGATCGACGGGGGTGGCGAGTGGCCGTTCCCGAGCCGATCATTGCCGATGACGCTTGGACGTTGACGTGGGCCAAACGCCGGCTGATCGGCTTTGCCAATCGCTATTGGCCGCATTTCCTGGCATTTGTGCTGCGACACGCGTTGCTGATTGCCCTGCCATTCATTTTCATGGTGGTGCGAATCACCCGGGTGCAGTCGCCGTTGTACGACAGCTACAACGAGATCGCTCGCGGTCACTTGTTCGGTGCGATCGTCAAATCGTTCACGCTCGTCGTACCGGTAGTGCGCGACTATTTCGCTTCGCATACGCCTGCGCCGTTGATTATCGGCGGGACGGTCATCGCGTTTGTTTTGCTTCAGTTGTTGCCGCGTTCACAGGAGCGCCGCTCGCTGAAGTTCGTGGCCTGTCAATTCGGGCTGGGCATGCTGTTTTTTGCTGCGGCCACTTATCCTTACATCGTGGTCGGCAAAACGCCGGACCTGAAGAGTTTTTACGAAAGCCGGCATATCCTGCCGGGCGTCGCCGCTGTCGTCCTGCTGATCCTCTCGTTCATCAACCTGATCGATCTGGCATTCGGCAAATGGCGTGTGTGGCGCCTTTTCGGCCGCAATCTGCTCGTCGCTTATGTCGTTGGGTCGTCGCTCGGCGCAGCGGTCAATGTGGGATCCCTGCTATGGCGCGATTTTTTCCGTCAGACCGCGATCATGGAATTCGTCAAGGCGCACGAGTCGGAGCTCAAGGACACGCGTACCTTTGTGTTCTACGATCAGTCGGCTGGGACGCGAATCGGTAACCGGATGATCTGGAATTACGAGTACACCGGCTATCTGATCACGGTGTACGGCACGCGGGACCGATTCGGTGTTTCGGCCGCCGAGTATGCCGATTGGGGGCCGGGCGTGCCATTGCTTTGGAACACCTACCTGCGCCAGCGCTTCAATATCGCCGACTACGACTTCAGAAAGCCGCACGCCATCATCACGGTGAACAATAGTCCCCGAAGAACCAAGACGGTAGATGTGCTGGACGTGGTCATGATGTATTTGCGAGGTGAGAACTGGCGACGCGGCGCCGAGCGATTCACGATGATTTCGCTGTCATACGAGCGAATTCAGGCGAAAGACCGCATTCGTGAGATGTACGACATCGCAAAGCAGCTTGCGCGGTACAAGTCGGAGCACGGCGCATTTCCGGCGCAAGTCCCTCCGGCAGCCAACGGAACGCCATATCAGCAGCTCATGGGCGACAAAATCATACCGGCGGCGGTGCATGGAGATATTCCAGGACTGTTTCCTGAATACATGGCGCGGCCCATTACGATGCAGCCGGCTTCTGCCGGAGCGCCTGAATATCTCTACATATCCGATGGCGAAGATTACAAGCTGATCTACGCCAATCCGCCGGATTACGCTTACGCCAAACAGGCCCACCCGGCGCTCATCGATCAGGGGCGGCGAGCTTACGGCGTTTGGACGACAGGCGCCCAATTATGGTGAGCGGGCTGGATGGACGGGGTGACATGCTATCCTTGGATTAACTCGGGGATCGCTATTTCTGGCGGCGCCTCAGGCGTCACGTTCGCGTGAAGTCGAGTGCCTCGGGCCTGTTTCATGCCCCTCCACCGCTGCATGCAGCATAAGTCGTGTCGTTGTCCCGATACGACTGGTGGGCGAGCCGCCTGATTCGCGGCTTTCGCCCCACTGCGTATTCATTCCTCAGCTTTTATTGCAGTAGTGATCATGATGAACTTCGACAACATCGATAGCCTTAGTGTATCGTTCGACTCCAAGATATCCGACGTCATCGCCCGAATCCAGGCAAGCGGACCGGTTGCCTGCGCACTGCTGTTCGACCAAGGGAAATTCGTCAATATCATCACGGACGGCGATGTACGCCGCGCCTTCCTCGAGGGCAACAAACTCGAGGATCTGGCCATTGAGATACACAGAATCAAGAGTAGCAGCGCAAGGCCGGTTCCGATTACCGCCAGCGTTCATTCATCGCGTGAAGAGCGCGAACGTCTCTTTAGAACACATTCGCTGCGGCAACTGGTGCTGACGGACAATGACGGACACCCCGTCTCCGTCATTGATCATCAGGCCGTCAACCACGCTCCCCACTACATCAACCGGAATTTCACGGCGGTGGTGATGGCGGGCGGATTCGGCAAGCGTTTGCGTCCGTTTACCGAGGACACGCCAAAGCCGATGTTGCAGGTCAACGGTCGGCCGATGCTCGAAATCAGCATCGAGAAACTGGTGAGCCACGGCGCAAATCGGATTTTTATTTCCACCCACTATTTGCCGGAAAAGATTACCGAACACTTCGGTAATGGCGAGAAGTTCGGTGTGGATATTCAATATGTTCACGAAACGGTGCCGCTTGGCACCGGCGGTGCGCTTTCGCTCGTGCCGTTTCAGGACGAAAACACGCTCGTGTTCAATGGCGATATTCTGACGAATCTCGATATCGGCATGTTTCTCGCTTTCCACCTGCGCAGCAATTCGGCCATGACGATTGCGGCAACGCAATACAGTTATCAAGTGCCGTTCGGTGTCATCAGCGCAACCGATTCGCTCGTCACGCATATCGAAGAAAAGCCGAGTTTCAGTTTCCTCGTGAACAGCGGCATTTATTTCCTCTCGAAACGCGTATTCGACACGCTCCCGAAAACGGGGCACTACAACATGACCGATGTCGCGGCCAACCTGATCAAGGCGTCGCAGCCGGTGTCGTGCTTCCCGATCTTCGAACATTGGCTCGACGTCGGCCGTCCGAGCGATTACGATCTCGCATCGAAGATTTTCTGAGCAAAGCCCGCGTATGACTGTCATGACCGACGTCGAAACAGGAGCACGGCGCCGGTGAACAGCATACCTCTGCGCAAGTCGTTCATTTCGCGAGATCTCGCACTCGTGCTCTCGCTCCGGCTCTGGCAGGCCGGAGCCGGGCTGCTGACGACGATTCTTGCCGTTCATTTCCTCTCGCCGGAAATTCAGGGCTGGTACTACAGCTTTATCAGCGTTGCCGCGCTCTACTCCTTGTTCGATCTTGGGCTGTCCATGGTGCTCGTGCAGGTGTCAGCACATGCGTTCACCGGTCTGACCTGGAAGCCGGACGGCAGCGTCGAAGGCGAAGCGAGCGCCTATTTCCATGCCCTCGCGCACAGCGCCCTGCGCTGGTATGGCGTCACGGCGCTGGTCTTTCTGCTGCTGATCGTGCCCGGAGGCATCCTGTTCTTCGGCACCAAGCACTCCCCCGCCATCGAGTGGCTCACGCCCTGGCTCGTGCTCTGTTCGTTCACGGCGGCCGGCCTCATCGTCACGCCATTCCTGTCGATTCTCGAAGGCACAGGCCAGATCGGTCGCGTGTATGCGCTGCGCCTGACCCTGGCGGTCTGCGGATCGCTGTCCTGCTGGGCGACGCTCGCCAGCGGCGCGGGGCTTTGGGCCACGGTCATGGTGCCCGCCGCGACGCTGCTCATTCCCCTCGTCTGGCTGCTGCGCTACCGGCGCGGGCTGCTGCAAATCGCGCTCAGCAACGCCGGGCACGGTTTTGCCTGGCGCAACGAGGTGTGGCCGTTGCAGTGGCGGCTCGGCATCAACCTGCTGTGCGGCTACCTGCTCACGCAGATCAACATCCCGATTCTGTTCCACACTCAGGGCGCCGTCATCGCCGGGCAGTTGGGGTTGTCGCTCGCGATTGTGAATACGCTCGGACTTGTCGCACAATCCTGGATCACGCGCCGGGTTCCGCAGATGGCGCGCGCAGCGGCCATGCGCGACTGGCACACCCTCGATCACATGTTCTGGCGCGATTTCGCCATGTCGTCCGGGATTTTCGTCGTGATGGCGCTGGGCGTGCTGGCGGCGGATTGGTGGTTCGCCGATACGAAGTACGCGCAGCGGGTGTTGCCCTTCTGGCAACTGGCCGGCTTGCTCGTCTTCGTATTCAGCAACCAACTGATCGGCGGTCTGGCCGCGCATCTGCGCAGCTTCCGGCGCGAGCCGTTCATGGCGGCGCTGTCGACGTCCGCGATCGTCACCGTGCCGATCATTTTCTGGGCCGCCACCCATTATTCTTCGGCCGGACTGGTGACGGTGCTGGCGTCGGTTAATCTGCTTGTGAATTTACCCATTGCCTGCTTTATCTGGTATCGGTGCAATCGGGCCTGGAGACATGACTCGTGAACGTTGAAGCTTCACCTCTGCTGACTATCGCAATTCCGACTTTTACTCGGGCGAACTATCTCGAACTGAATTTGCGAAGTCTCATCGAAGAGTCGCGTTCGCTTGCGCCCGGCCTGCTCGAAGTGATCGTGTCGGACAACCACTCGACCGACGCCACGCCCGAGGTCGTCGCGCGCGCCATCAAGCAGGGTCTGCCGATCCGATACATCCGAAATACGGTCGATATCGGCTCCGACGCGAACATTGCGCAGTGCTTCAACGAGGCCCAGGGCCACTACGTCCAGATCATGGGCGACGACGATATCTATGTCGCCGGCACGCTCTCGTATTTGATCGACCATCTGCAAAAGGCGGAGTACGGTGTGGTCGGTCTGCGTCCTTTCGGCTATGAAGTCGATCCGGTGGCGGAGCATCCGGGCGGCGACTCCCGTGTCGACGTGTTCGACGACATGGGGACGTTTCTCTCCGAGCTGGGCTCGCACATCACGTTCATTTCGGCGTGCATCATCAACCGCCGTGTGCAGCAGGAGATCGACGCCCGCCAATTCTGCGGCAGCAACCTCGTGCAGGTGCATCTGGTCGTCAATGCCGCGCTCAAGGTCGGCCACAACGCCTATCTCAAGCGCTACATTCTCGCGTGCAAGCGGGCGAATTCCGGCGGTTACGACTTCTCCGAGGTCTTCGTGGAGCGTTTGGGCCGAATTCTCGACTCCTATCGTCCGGAAGGATTGAGCGCGAGCGCCATCGAACAGTTCGAGACGCGCATGCTCAAGTCCTACCATCCGTTCAATCTGGTGCGCCAGCGACTCGCGCGGCAAGGCGATTTGCGGGAGACTTACCGACGTTTCTCGGCGCGCTTCGGCAAGCGTGCGTTGTTCCGCTTCTGGGTGGCGCCGATCATTTGCTGGCCGCGTCCGCTCGCGCTCGCCTGGGGCATGATGGCGACAACGGTCGGCCGCATCTCCAACGGCGACCTCCGCCGGGGTGTGCACTTCGTGTTGAACAAGGTGCGTCGGCGCGTCGTGGCCGCGTCCTGAGCCTTCATTCCGTGTGTCGGGCGCCGCAAATTCATCAGGCGCGCGGCACGCGCGCGCCCCTGGCCGGGCGCGTGGCGCAATCCCGGATCGCCACGCGCAGCCCCGTCATCTAGCGAAAAACGTGAAGTGCGACATGCTGAAGCAGCATGATCGTTTTTGCGTCGGTGATCTCCCCGCTGGCGACCATGTCGAGGGCGCGGTCGATGTCGAGCTCCACGACCGTGATGTCTTCACCTTCCTGAATCAGCCCGCCGCCGTTGCCGATGCGGTCGTCGGGCGTGTACGGTGCAACGAAGCCGTACACGAGGTGCGGAATGCACCCGGGAATCATCAGCGCCTTAAAGGCTTGCCGCACCTCTCCCACCCGATATCCGGCTTCTTCGGCGGCCTCTTCGCGAGCGCGCACCTCCGGTGAGATACCGTCCACGAATCCCGCTGGCACCTCGAGCATCCAACCGCTTTCGCCGCGTAAATAGGCCGGCAAGCGGAACTGATCGACGAGAATGACCGTGCGTCGCGCGAGATCGTAGAGCAGCACCGCTGCGCCGTCGCCGACGTGATAGATCTCACGGTCCAGCACCTGCGTTGCGCCGTCTTCGCGCGCATATTCGAAGGTTTGCCGCTCCAGCCTGCGCTGCTGCGCGGACAGCGTGTCGACCGACAGAATCCGTATGCGCTCGCGTCTGGACATCGGGAATCAGTCCTTCTTGTAGACGTGCTTGTTATCCGTCACCCCGTGCGGGAACAGCGTGCGCACGATGCGACGCGCTGCCGCGTCCGCTTGCAGCACGACGTCGCGCACCGGTTGATCGGGGCGTCCGCGGAACGACGTCGGATGGAAATATTCGTCGTCGCCGACCGGGTGATCGGAGAAATAGTAGTTCGACACGCAGCAGCGCTGTTCCTGACTGAGGTTGGGCGACACGGAATGCCAGGAATGCTGATTGGTCACCATCACGGCCAGACGATTGAATTCGCTGACGATCGTAACGGGTTCGGCCTTCGTGCCGTTCGGCCACACTTCCAGATTCCCGCCAAACGACTCGCGCCAGCCCGGCGACGCGTAATACAGCAGATTCAACACGCGATAGCGCGCGCGATCCTTGTCATGGGAGTTATCCAGATGGGGATTCAGGAAGTGGCCCGGGCCCATCATCGAAATCCCGCCGGCATACAGATGCTCGTCCGGATACAGCGAGCGCAGACCGGTAATCTGTGTGACGAGGTCGACGACTTCCGGCATCTGAAACGCGAAGATCACCTCTTCGAGAATCGGCGCGTGCCGGTTCATCTGCGCCGACACGTATTTCAGCTCACGCAGGCTCTTGCGCAGCATCATCGTCGACGCATCGGGAAAACCCGCGCGCACCGACGCCGCCAGCGCTTCGGGCAATACATTGTCGACGACGAAATAATTTACCGGCGCACTCTGTTGCCATTGGGTACGGGCGGTCTCGAGATTTTCCTGTAGACGTGCGGCGATGAACTGGCCAATTTCCTTACGATGCATTTCCATTGCACTCATCTCTCGTTTGCAAGCAATTTGAGCGAATGCTACGCCGGATAGGGTTGCGACGCCAGCGCACCCAAGTTTGCCTTGACACGTCGTCATGTCCGACTAGCCTTAAAGCACATAACAAGAGGGAGACCGACATCGTGCAAGACGATTCGTCCGGCAAGGGCCGTGCGGGCGTGCACATCGGCGTGTGCGCGCTGCGCGTGCAACGCGCTCCATGGCCCTCCCGATCCTCCTGATCGTCGTCGTTGCCGCCGCGCTCGCCTTTCATGTCTGGAGTCCGTGGTGGCTGACCCCGCTGGCGTCGAACTGGCGTCAGATGGACGACACCCTCACCATTACGCTGGTGATCACCGGCGTGGCCTTCGTCGTCGTCAATCTTTTCGTCGCATGGGCGATTTTCCGCTACCGCCATCGCGACGGGCATCGGGCGGCGTACGAACCCCATAACCGGCGGCTCGAAGCCTGGCTGATCGGCATCACGACCGTCGGCATCGCCGCCATGCTCGCGCCAGGGCTGTTCGTCTACGCGCGGCTCATCGATCCGCCCAAAGACGCGCGGGTCGTCGAAGTCGTCGGTCAGCAATGGCAATGGCGCTTCCGGCTGCCGGGCCCGGACGGGCGTCTGGGCACCTCCGATCCCGGCTATGTGAGCGCGGACAATCCGCTTGGCCTGAATCCTAAAGATCCCGCAAATCAGGACAACCGCATCGTCGACGCACCCGAGTTGCACCTGCTCGTGGGCGAGCCGGTGAAATTGTTGCTGCGCGCCAAAGATGTGCTGCACGATTTCTACGTCCCGCCGTTTCGCACCCGCATGAACATGGTGCCGGGCATGGTCACGCAAATGTGGCTCACGCCCACGCGCACGGGGCGCTTCGACATTCTTTGCGCACAACTCTGCGGTGTCGGGCACGCGAACATGCGCGGTGTCGTGGTCGTCGACGACAAACCCGCCTACGACGCCTGGGTCGCCAGCCTGCCGACCTTCGCCGCGTTGCAGGCCAGGCAAGCCGGGGCGACCGCGGCCGACCCGCTCGCGGCAAAGGGCAAGTGGCTCGCGCAGGCCAAGGGGTGTGTCGGCTGTCATTCGGTGGATGGCTCGCCCGGTGTGGGGCCGACGTGGCATGGCCTCTACGGGAAGACGGAGACGTTTCAGGACGGCAGTACCGCCCACGTCGATGATGCCTACCTCGCTACCTTCATTCGCAATCCGACAGCGCGTGTGCCCAAAGGCTTTGCGCCGATCATGCCTATCGTGGCACTGAGCGACGACGAACTGAAAGCGCTGATCGCCTACATCCGGACGCTGGGCGCGAGCCCGCCGGCGAAGCCCGATGCACCCGCGCCCCTGGCGCAACGGCATCCGGCGGCCTGGCTGCCGGATGCCGCCCGCACGGACGCCGTCGTCGCGCGTACCGTCCTTGTTCAACCCGTCGCCTTGTCATCGATCGATATGTTCAAACCGCTTCAACGAGCCGCCGCCGTCGCTCTCTTTCCTCTGGCCATGGCGTCGACCACTGCGCAGGCGTCAACGTCCACGCAAACCGCTGCGACGGCGCTGACACTGGCGCAGAACACGCTCCAGACGCCCCGGGCACCGGCGCAGTACGCACCGCTGTCGCCGTCGTCTCCTTCATCGTCCAGCCGGGGAATGCAACCGTCCCAGCCCTCGCCACCGGCGCGCCGGCCCGGCGGCACCCCCGGTCTGCCATTGCTGAACGATCCCACGACGACCGCGCCGCCGCTCGCGATCCCGCCGCGTCAGGGCGCCGGTCCGCAGCCGTCCGGGCCGGCACAGCCGGGCGTGCCGATGATCCGGCCCGCGCCATAGACCGCTCGGTGTGACGCAGGCAGCGCACCGGCGATAACGAGGAACTGCAAGGAATTCACTGGGAGGTGGGCCATGACTGGGAATGCCGACAGCGACCACGCCAGCAATGCCGACAATGCCGGCCACGCCGGCGCTTACGGTGCGCATGGCCCGCAAAGCTTCTGGACGAAATACGTCTGGAGTCAGGACCACAAGGTGATCGCGGTGCAGTACACCTGCACGGCCATCGCCGTGGGACTGGTCGGTCTGGTGCTGTCGAATCTGATGCGCATGCAGCTCGGCTTCCCCGGCAAGTTCGCCTTCATCGACGCCAGCCACTATTACCAGTACGTCACCATGCACGGCATGATCATGGTGATTTATCTGCTCACGGCGCTGTTTCTCGGCGGGTTCGGCAATTACCTGATTCCACTGATGGTCGGTGCGCGCGACATGGTTTTCCCGTTCCTGAACATGCTCAGTTTCTGGGTCTACCTGCTGGCGGTCGTCGTGTTGATGGCGAGCTTCTTCGTGCCGGGCGGGCCGACCGGGGCGGGCTGGACACTTTATCCACCGCAGGCGATCCTGCCGGGCACGCCCGGTACGGCGTGGGGCATCGTGCTGATGCTGGTCTCGCTGGTGATCTTCATCGTGGCGGCGACGATGGGCGGGCTCAATTACGTCACCACGGCGCTGCAAGCGCGCACGCAGGGCATGACGCTGCTGCGCATGCCGCTGACGGTCTGGGGCATCGTGATGGCGACGGTGCTGGCATTGCTGGCCTTCCCCGCGCTGTTCGTCTCCGGTGTGATGATGCTGCTCGACAAGACGCTGCATACGAGCTTCTTCATGCCGGCACTCGTCTCGATGGGACAACCGCTCGACTATCGTGGCGGCAGTCCGCTCCTCTTCCAGCATCTGTTCTGGTTTTTCGGCCACCCCGAGGTCTACATCGTGGCGTTGCCTGCGTTCGGCATCGTCTCCGATCTGATCAGCGTGCACGCGCGCAAGAACATCTTCGGCTACCGCATGATGGTCTGGGCGATTCTCGCCATCGGGGCGCTGTCGTTCGTCGTGTGGGCGCACCACATGTTCATCAGCGGCATGAATCCGTATTTCGGTTTTCTCTTTGCGACGACCACGCTCATCATCGCGATTCCCACCGCCATCAAGGTCTACAACTGGGTACTCACGCTCTGGCGTGGCGACATTCATCTGACGGTGCCGATGCTCTTCGCCATCGGCTTCATCAGCACGTTCTGCATCGGCGGTCTGACGGGGCTGTTCCTGGGGAACGTCAGCGTCGACATGCCGCTGTCGAACACGTACTTCGTGGTGGCGCATTTCCATATGGTGATGGGCGTCGCGCCGTTGCTGGTGATCTTCGGGGGCATTTACCACTGGTACCCGCTCGTGACCGGCCGACGTCTGAACGATCGCCTCGGGCAGTGGCACTTCTGGATTACGTTTCTCGGCACCTACGCGATCTTTTTCCCGATGCACTACCTCGGCATTCTCGGCATGCCGCGTCGCTATTACGAGTTTAAGAACTACAGCTTCATCCCCGACTCGGCGCATACGATGAACGCCTATATTTCAGTGGCGGCGTTCGTCGTGGCGTTGGGGCAATTGCTGTTCCTGTTCAACCTCGCGTGGAGTGTGCGGCACGGCAAGCTCGCCGGGGCCAATCCGTGGCGTGCGGCGTCGCTCGAATGGCAGACGCCGCACGTGCCGCCGGCACACGGCAACTGGGGGCCGGTGCTGCCGACGGCGTACCGCTGGCCCTACGAGTACAGCGTGCCGGACGACATCGACGACTTCGTGCCGCAGAACCTCGCGCCGGACCCGCGGCGTCCCGCCACGCTCGTGCACGGCGACTCGGCGGCGCTGCATCGCGACGCTTCGGATCCGCACAAGCCGAACACGCCGCCGCCGGATTCCCCGAAAGGAGCGACACCATGAGACCCGTTCCGTCCTGGCCACCGATACCTCCCCTACCGTCCGGCGGGGCGCCCGTGGCGCAGCCGCGTCGGCTTTCGGCGTCGCAGATCGCGCTCTGGTGGCTCATGGGCGTGATCGGCATGCTCTTCGGGTTGATGCTGGTGGCTTATGTGATGCGCATGAGTCTTGGCGACTGGCGTCCGCTGCCGCCCGTCGATGCGCTCTGGGTGACGACCGGGGTACTGGCCGCCGCTTGCATCGTGATGCAGTCCTCGGCCTCTCAGGCCCGTCGCGGGGAGCTGCGTCGTTCCCGGCGCGACTGGGGGCTCGCCGGCGCATTGGCGCTGGCCTTCGTGGCCGGTCAGTTGTGGGTCTGGCACGATCTTGCCAGTCGTAGCTATGGCGTGAGCGGCAACCCGGCCAACAGCTTTTTCTTTCTGCTCACCGGTCTGCATGCGTTGCACCTGTGCGGCGGCGTGGTGGCGTGGGCGTTGCTCGCGTCGCACCGCATGACGCACGTCGCGCGCGCGCAGCGGCTGTCGCTCACGGCGCAGTACTGGCACTTCCTGTTCGTGCTTTGGGTGGTGCTGTTCGCGGCCATCGTCAACCTGACACCCGAGATCGCGCAGCGTCTGTGCGGCACCGGCGTCGGGTCCTGATCTGCAGGCGTAGGACGTCGCAAAGAGGAGTCGCATCGTGAATACGTCATCGTCTGTCGCCTCGCCTGCCGAGCCACCCGACGGCTGGCGCGGCGTGGTCACCGACTGGGCAGGAGATCGCGCCACGTTCCGCGTGCCGTGGGGCAAGGCGATGATGTGGATCTTCCTGCTCTCGGACACCTTCGTGTTCAGCAGCTTCCTTATCGGCTACATGACGGTGCGCATGTCGACGACCGAGCCATGGCCGAATCCCGCAGAGATTTTCGCGCTCAGCGTGAATGGTCATCCGGTGCCGCTGTTGCTCATCGCGATCATGACGTTCGTGCTGATCACGAGCAGCGGCACGATGGCGATGGCGGTGAATTACGGCTATCGACGCGACCGCGACAAGACCGCTGCCTGCCTGCTGGCGACGGCATATTTCGGCATCGCTTTCGTCGGCATGCAAGCGTTCGAGTGGACGAATCTGATCGTGCACGAAGGCATTCGTCCATGGGACAACGCGATGGGCGCATCGCAGTTCGGTGCGTGCTTCTTCATGATTACCGGCTTTCACGGGCTGCATGTGAGTGCCGGTGTGATTTATCTGCTGAGCGTCATGCGCAACGTGCTCAACGGTACGCTGGAGCGACGCGGCAACTACGAACTGGTGGAGATCGCCGGCCTGTACTGGCACTTCGTCGATCTCGTGTGGGTGTTCATCTTTGCGCTGTTCTATCTCTGGTAGGAGGAGCGATGAAATCCTCTACGGTATCTGCCGGCGCGGCGGCGGGCGAACCCGCCGGGCAGCAACACGCCGTCGGTCTCTATCTGAAGGTATGGGGGCTGTTGTTCGTGCTCTCGACGTTTTCGTATCTCGTCGACTACGCGAATCTGCAAGGCGTGTTGCGATGGGGACTGATTCTCGTGCTGATGATCGCCAAGGCCGGGCTGATCGTCGCCGTGTTCATGCACATGCGATGGGAGCGTCTTGCGCTCGTCTACGCGATTCTGATTCCGCCGCTGGCGCTGCTCGTGTTGATGTCGTTGATGGCGGCGGAAGCCGACTTCACGTTCGTCACGCGCCTGGCGCATTTCCG
This sequence comes from Pandoraea anhela, assembly GCF_902459655.1. Classification (GTDB taxonomy): domain Bacteria; phylum Pseudomonadota; class Gammaproteobacteria; order Burkholderiales; family Burkholderiaceae; genus Pandoraea; species Pandoraea anhela. The sequence continues at coordinate 68,796 of NZ_CABPSB010000006.1, read as the reverse complement.
CTGAATCGCCGACGTCTCACGCCCTCACAGCAATTCCACCAGACGACGATCGCTCTTCTGGCAGTACTCGGCGCACGCCGTGCGTGCGGCGGTCGCGGCGCCGTGCACGAAGAGCGGTGCATCGGCGCGTCGCGACATCGACACGACGATGGACGGCGGCGCCGGCTGCAACGGCAACTCCACCACTTCGCCATTCGCGATCAGCGTATCGACGAACAGCCGCGGAATCGCCGCTACGCCGAAACCGTCGCGCACGAGTTGCACGATCACGGCGATCGACGGCGACCCGGTCACGCGCGTTTCCGACAGCGGCACACCGTGCACCCCCGCGAGCTTCGCCACGATGTCTTCGAGCGCACGATGGGGCGCAGTGCCGCGTCCATAGGTCAGGATCGGGTGCTGAAGCACTTGCTTCGCAAGTCCGCTGCGCGGGTTCGGGAACATTCCCTTGCGCGCAATCCAATGCACCGGATAGTTGGCGAGCGCGTTGCACACCACGCTGCTGTCGTCGCTGCCTTCCACACGAATGATCAGATCGAGTTCGTCGGCCATCAGACGGCGCTGTAACTGCACGGAGACGTCGACCGTCAATTCGACTTCGAGCGTGGGATAGTCGGCCGCTAGGCGTCGCAGATAGTGCGGCAGCCAGCTATGCACGACGGTCTCGATCACGCCGAGCCGCAGTCGTCCACGCAGCGTGCTCTCGCCGGAGGCTGCGGCTTGCAGGCGCCGCGCCGCTTCCACCACCGCCTTCGCATACCCCAGCAGATACTCGCCGTTCGGCGTGAGACGAAACTCGCGGCTTTCGCGGTCGACGAGTTCCGTCTTCAACTCTTCTTCGAGCACCTTGAGCCGTTGCGAGATGGCGGCCGGGGTCGCGTGCAATGCGGCGGCCGTCGCCCGGAAGTTGCGCAGCACCGCGAGCGTGACGAAGGTTTCGAGAAAGCGCGTATTCATGGGGTCTGCAAGCCGGGAAGCTGCCCAAAACCCACAATGTACGGTGAACGGGGCAGTGAAAATAAATGCAACGAACCTCGGGAAAACCCCCGAAGTCGTTAAGAAATTCTATACGGCGATGCGAACAAAAACTCGTTAGCGATAAATTTTTTTTCTTTCTATGCTTCTGCCTATCCGATGCCGCCATGGCATCTCCCCCCAAACGCCGGATCTGTCATGAACCATCGAGCCACGCCGCACGATTTCACTTCGCAACGCGAGACCATCACGCCTTACGAATTCCGTCAGGCCGTGCGCTCGGCGCAGTTCCGTGGACCGACCGCCGGCTATTGCGGCGACTTCGCGCAGGCGAATCTCGCTATCCTGCCGGTGGCGCATGCGCATGACTTCCTGCGTTTCTGCCAGAGCAATCCGAAGGCGTGCCCGTTGTTGGGCGTGGGCGAGCCGGGCCAGTGGCACGTGCCGTCGCTGGGCCGTGAGGTCGACATTCGTACCGACGTACCTGGCTACAACGTCTATCGCGACGGCAAGCTCGATGTGCAGGTCGATAATCTCGCCGAGTTCTGGCAGAGCGATTTCGTGGTGTTTGCCATCGGCTGCTCGTTCTCGTTCGAGGACATGCTGGCCAAGGCAGGCATCCCGCTGCGTCACGTCGAAGAAGGCTGTAACGTGCCGATGTACCGCACGAAGATCGCGAATCAGCGCGTGGGCAAGTTCGGTGGCGAGCTGGTCGTATCGATGCGCCCGATGAAGGGGGCCGACGCGATTCGCGCCGTGCAGATCACGTCGCGTTTCCCCGGCGTGCATGGCGCACCGATCCATATCGGCGACCCGGCCGAGCTGGGCATCGCGGACCTGTCCAAGCCCGACTTCGGCGACGCCGTAACCCTTCGCGAAGTCGAACTGCCGGTGTACTGGGCCTGCGGCGTGACCCCGCAGACGGCGCTCATGGGCGCGAAGCTGCCGCTCGCGATTGCACATCGTCCGGGCTACATGCTGATGACGGATATCCCGAACGCCTCGCTGGCCGTCTTCTGATGGCGGACACGGCGTGCCCCGGGTCGTGCGCATGATCGGCCGCGCCCGCTGACGTCGCCAGTGAGGTTTCGACGTTTTTGCACAACGTATTCGACGTGATGCGTTCGCTTCCGGATGCGCGTCTTCGCATCACGTCTGCCCTTGCAACACCTGCGTCAACAAGTATCACGTTTTAACAAAAGAACCGCGCCATGACGGCAGCGGCGGGAGAACTATTGCCGGCGATCATTCGCCGGTGACGGCTCACGCCGGTCGGACGAGCGCGGTCCGAGTGCACCACACGGCAAGTCAGGACATCACCGGAGCCTTTTTCTCATGGAAAGCAAAACCCCACTCGCGCCCCCCACAGCGACGAATGCCTCCGCCCCCGCGGAAGCTGGCGGCAGCCTGTTCGGCTGGTACGGCGACGCCACGCCGCGCGAAAAGCGCGCGTTCTGGAGCTGCAAAGTCGGTTACATGCTCGACGGCATGGATACCCAGATGCTGAGCTTCGTCATTCCGACGCTTGTCGCGACGTGGGGCATCAGCCTCGCCGATGCGGGCTTCATCGGCACGCTCACGCTGCTCGCGTCCGCCCTCGGCGGTTGGGTCGCCGGCATTCTGTCGGATCGCATCGGTCGCGTGCGCACGCTGCAACTCACCGTGCTGTGGTTCGCCGTGTTCACCGGGCTGTGCGGTCTCGCGCAGAACTACCATCAGCTGCTCGTCGCACGTGCGCTCATGGGCTTCGGCTTCGGCGGCGAGTGGACGGCCGGCGCCGTGCTCATCGGTGAAGTGATCCGTGCCCGCGATCGCGGCAAAGCCGTGGGCCTCGTGCAATCGGGTTGGGCCATCGGCTGGGGTCTGACCGCGATTCTGTACTCGGTGCTGTTCTCGCTGTTGCCCGGTGATCTCGCCTGGCGCGCCCTGTTCCTGATCGGTCTGTTGCCCGCGCTGCTGGTGGTGTTCATTCGTCGCTACGTGCAAGAGCCGGAGGTGTATCAGAAGGAAAAGGCCAAGCAGGCGAAGTCGGATGACGCCCCCAGTCTGGCCGCGATCTTCAGCCCGGCGCTGCTCTCGACGACGATCCGTGCCGCTCTGCTCACGACCGGCGCACAAGGCGGTTACTACGCGATCACGACGTGGCTGCCCACGTTCCTGAAGACGGAGCGTCACCTCACGGTCATGGGTACGGGCGGCTACCTCGCGATGATCATCTTCGGTTCGTGGGTCGGCTATCTGGCCAGCTCGTATCTGACGGATCGTCTGGGTCGCAAGCCGAACTTCATCCTGTTCGCCGTGGGCTCGATGGTGATCGCTTTCTCGTACACCTCGCTGCCGCTGACCGATGGCGCCATGTTCTGGCTCGGCTTCCCGCTCGGCTTCTTCGCTTCGGGCATCTTCAGCGGTATGGGCGCGTTTCTGACGGAACTGTTCCCGACGCGCGTTCGCGGCTCCGGCCAGGGCTTCTGCTACAACGTCGGTCGTGCTGTCGGCGCCCTGTTCCCGTTCCTGATCGGCATGCTCTCCAAGGAGTACGGTCTGGGCACGACGATCGGTATCTTCGCCGGTGTGGCCTACGGCGTGCTGATCCTCGCCGCGCTGACGCTGCCCGAGACGCGCGGTCGCGAACTCGAATCGCTCGAGACGCGCACGCACTGATCGACGCAAGACCGCACCCCATGTGCCAATGAATCACCGCGGCAGCCGTCGCTGCCGCGTCCGATACGCTCTGTTGAATCTTTCCCGATAGCGACGTCGCTAGTGTGCGGATTCGTCCGGTAATGCCGAACGGATCCACGCCGGGATTCGTGCGTCCTGTGTTTCGGACTACGAAATGAAAGTGAATGATGCAAGACGATACGACGCGTGTCGTTCCCCCCTTTTCGATTTTCGTTTGACCATTGCTTTGCGAGTGACACCATGACGAACGCTCTCACGCCCTCCGCCCAAAACCGCGCGCCTGCGCATCAGACCGCTTCGCGCTGGCAGTTCTGGATCGACCGTGGCGGCACCTTCACCGATATCGTGGCGCGCCGCCCGGACGGCTCGCTCGTCACGCACAAGCTGCTCTCGGAAAACCCGGAGCAATATCGCGACGCCGCCGTGGCCGGTATTCGTCACCTGCTGGGTCTGGCCGCCGGTGAGCCGATCACGCCGGATCTGGTGGATATGGTGAAGATGGGCACGACCGTGGCCACCAACGCGCTGCTCGAACGCAAGGGCGAGCCGCTTGCACTGGTGACGACGCATGGCTTTCGCGATGCGCTGCGTATCGCGTATCAGAACCGTCCGCGTCTGTTCGACCTCGATATCGCGCTGCCCGAAGCGCTGTATGCCGAAGTCGTGGAAGTCGACGAACGTGTCGGCGCGCACGGCGAAGTGGTGCGCGAGCTCGATCTCGACGCCGCTCGCCTGGCGCTCGAAGGCATCTACGCCAAGGGCATTCGTGCGCTCGCCATCGTGCTGATGCACGGTTACCGCTATCAACTGCACGAGAAGAAGCTCGCCGCGATGGCGTGCGACATCGGCTTCGCGCAGATTTCCGTGTCGCATGAGGTCTCGCCGTTGATGAAGCTGGTCTCGCGTGGCGACACGACTGTCGTCGACGCGTACCTGTCGCCGATTCTGCGCCGCTATGTGGAGCAGGTCGCGAAGGAAATGCCCGGTGTGAATCTGCAATTCATGCAGAGCAGCGGAGGGCTCACGCGCGCCGACAACTTTCAAGGCAAAGACGCCATCCTATCGGGTCCCGCTGGTGGCATCGTCGGTATGGTCCGAGCTTCGAGTGCTGCGGGCTTTGAACGCGTGATCGGCTTCGATATGGGCGGCACGTCGACCGACGTTTCGCACTACAACGGCGAGTTCGAGCGTGTGTTCGAGACGCAGGTCGCCGGTGTGCGCATGCGCGCGCCGATGATGAGCATTCACACCGTGGCGGCCGGTGGCGGTTCGGTGCTGTCGTTCGACGGCACGCGCTTGCGTGTGGGGCCGGACTCGGCCGGCGCGAACCCGGGCTCGGCGGCCTATCGTCGCGGCGGCCCGCTCGCGGTCACCGACTGCAACGTCATGCTCGGCAAGATTCAGCCGGCGCACTTCCCGAAGGTCTTCGGCCCGAACGCCGACGAACCGCTCGATCGCGACGTCGTCGTCGAGAAGTTCACCGCGCTGGCCGCCGAGATCGAGAAGGCGACGGGGCGTCGTCAAACCCCCGAAGCGCTCGCGGAAGGTTTCCTCGAAATCGCGATCGGCGCAATGGCCAACGCCATCAAGAAAATCTCGGTGCAACGCGGCCACGACGTGAGCCGTTACGTGCTGACGACGTTCGGCGGTGCAGGCGGTCAGCACGCCTGCGGCGTGGCCGATGCCCTCGGCATGACCAAGGTCTTCGCGCATCCGCTCGCCGGTGTGTTGTCGGCGTACGGCATGGGGCTGGCCGACCAGACCGCCATGCGCGAGCGCATGATCGAGGCGCCGCTGGGCAACGACGGTCTCATCGCGCTGGAAGACGCCCTCGGTGCGCTCGCGGACGAAGCGGTCAACGTGCTGCTCGCGCAAGGTGTGCCGCCGTCGCGCATCGAGACGGTGCGTCGCGTTCACGTGCGCTATGCGGGCACGGACTCGGCGATCGCCGTGCCGTTCGGCAGTGTCGAACAAATGCGCGCCGCGTTCGAAGCGGCGTATCGCCAGCGCTACTCGTTCCTGATGGACGGTGCGGCGCTGATCGTCGAAGTGGCGTCGGTTGAAGCGATCGGCCTGTCGGACGCCCCGGTCGATATCACGCCGCTGCAAGCGCGCACCTCCGGTGTGCCGCAGCCGGCGGATCAGGTGAAGCTCTACGCGGGCGGCGCCTGGCATGAGGCATCGCTGTTCGAGCGCGACACCCTGCTCGCGGGCGACACCATCGACGGTCCCGCCATCGTTGCGGAAAAGAGCGGTACGACGGTGGTCGAGCCGGGCTGGCAAGCGCAGATGACGGGGCAAGGCAATCTCGTGCTCACGCGTGTGGTGCCGCGCGAGACCCAACGCGGTCTGGGCACGCAGGCAGACCCGGTACGCCTGGAAATTTTCAACAACCTCTTCATGTCGATTGCCGAGCAGATGGGGTTGCGTCTGCAAAACACGGCGTACTCGGTGAACATCAAGGAGCGTCTGGACTTCTCATGCGCACTGTTCGATCGCGACGGCAATCTCATCGCCAACGCGCCGCACATGCCCGTGCACCTCGGCTCGATGGGCGAGAGCATCAAGACTGTGATCGAGCGCAATCGCGGCAAGATGCGCGAAGGCGATGTGTTCATGCTCAACGATCCGTATCACGGCGGCACGCACTTGCCGGACGTCACGGTGATCACGCCCGTGTTCGTCAAGAGCGACGACGACGCCACGCGTGTCGGCGCGCCCGAACCGCTGTTCTACGTTGGCTCGCGCGGTCACCATGCGGATATCGGCGGCATTACGCCGGGCTCGATGCCGCCCGACTCGACCCACGTCGAGGAGGAAGGTGTGCTCATCGACAACTGGCAACTCGTGGCCGCCGGCGAACTGCGCGATCGTGAAACGCGCGAGTTGCTCGCCGGTGCACGCTACCCGGCGCGCAACATCGACCAGAACATGGCGGATCTGCGCGCGCAAGTCGCGGCGAACCAGAAGGGGGTCGACGAACTGCGTCGCATGGTGGCCGATTTCGGTCGCGACGTCGTGCTCGCCTACATGGACCACGTGCAGGACAACGCCGAAGCGGCCGTGCGCCGCGTGATCGGCGCGCTGGCCGACGGTCACTATCGTTATCCGCTGGATAACGGGGCGGTGATCGAAGTGTCGATTCGCGTCGATCAGGCGACGAAAAGCGCCACCATCGATTTCACCGGAACGTCGGCGCAGTTGCCGAACAACTTCAATGCGCCGCGCGCGGTGTGTATGGCGGCCGTGCTGTACGTCTTCCGCACGCTGGTGGACGACGACATTCCGCTCAATGCCGGTTGCCTGAAGCCGCTGACGGTGATCGTGCCGCAAGGGTCGATGCTCAACCCGGTGTTCCCGGCTGCCGTGGTGTCGGGCAACGTGGAGACGTCGTCGGCCATCACCAACGCGCTTTACGGTGCGCTGGGCAGCGTGGCGTCGAGCCAGGGCACGATGAACAACTTCACGTTCGGCAACGAGACGTATCAGTACTACGAGACTATCTCGGGCGGTAGCGGCGCGGGTAATGGCTTCCATGGCGCCGACGCCGTGCAGACGCACATGACGAACTCGCGTCTGACCGATCCGGAGGTGCTGGAGTGGCGCTATCCGGTGCGTCTGGAAAGCCACCGTATCCGCACGGGTTCGGGCGGTCAGGGACGCTGGCAGGGCGGTAACGGCGCCGTGCGACGCATTCGTTTCCTGACGCCGATGACGGCATCGATTCTCTCGAACAACCGCGTGTACGCACCGTTCGGTGCGCAGGGCGGCGGTGCCGGCGCGCTGGGCGCCAACTACGTCGAACGCGTGGACGGCTCGCGGGAAGCGCTGGCGCATATCGGTCGTACGCAAATGCAGCCGGGCGACATCTTCGTCGTCGAAACGCCGGGAGGGGGGGGCTTCGGTCAGGCGTGAGGGCCTCGCCGGCGTGCCCGCCGCGCCCCGCTGCGCCCCACCACATAAGGGGCCGCGCATCGTGCAACGCGATGCGCGTGACCTCTGCGTTACTGGGAAATGACTGAAGCAGGACCGGTTCCCGGAAGGGATAGCGGGCTTTGCAAAGGCGCGTCTCCAACGCCTCCGTACGATGCGACATGTCTCGATTGACTGACCGCAACGTACGGAGGCGTTTTCATGTCTGAACCGTCGCAACAACCTTCCCAAGCCGCTCCCCTGTCTGCCGAGGCGGACGATGTGCTCGCGCAGTATGAACGTGCCTGTGCCGAGATGCGAAGCGTCGGCCAGAAGCTGCACCGGCAGATGCAGGCGTATCAGACGGTGCTCGACGAGGTCGCGCGCCTCGAAGCCGCCGGCACGCCGCAGGCGCGCGAAAAACTCGAGCGTCTCGAAGCGCTCGTGCAGAGCGAGCCGTTTCGCCGTGACGAGCGCGAGATCCGTCGCCTGTCCGCCGCACTGGCGCATAGCGTCGAGCGGCTGAGGGCGGATTCGCCCGCGAACGCTTCCCCGGCACCCCCCGCACCCCCCACGCCTCCCACGCCTCCCACGCCTCCCACGATCCAACGCGCACCGATTGTGCGCCGATCCTGCGCCTGATCGGGAGCCGGCCATGATCTACCGAAACCAGGGGCAGATAGCGCGAGCGTATTTCGACGCCGCTGTCACGCCCGGTGCATGGAGCCACGCATCGCGTCCGCCCCCGCGTTCGTCCCCGTCGTCGCTTTCCGACAATCCGATGCTCTCGGCGATCGCCGTGGCGGATGCGCAGCTCGGCGCATTACAGGGGCAGGCGGACGCATGGCTTGCAAACGTGCGCGCGCGCAACGCCGACGCGCGGGAATCCGATGCCTCGAGCACGATCGATCAGATTCATCTGAAGCGTCTCGTAACCCGTTACGACAACACCCTGACGCTGTACAACGCGGTCGTCTCGAAACTCGGCGAAATCGTGAAGAAGATCGTGAGCAGCTTTTGATCGCCGGCGCACGACCGGCATGCTTCATTCTTCCCTCTTACCCCGATTTTCAGGAACCCAACGTTATGACCCTTGTTTCCGGCACGAACACATCGCTGCGTACGGCTTCATTCAATAGCCCGCTCATGGGCGGACTGATTCGTGATGTCTCCATCGGTGGCGTCATCGAAAAACTCGATTTCCACGGCACGCTCGCCGCGTACGCGATGCTGATGATGGAGATGAACAACGGCGAAGCGCAGAACATGATTCAGGAGATGCAAAGCCGCCAGAAGGAAGGGCAGGAAGCGCGCGACGCCGCCAACCAGATCGAATCGCTGATCAACGAAATCGGCTCGGATACCGCGAAGAAGGTCGGTCTCGGCGACGGCATTCGTGGCTTCTTCGACAAGCACAACATCGAGATTTCCGTCGACCAGAACGGGACGAAGAAGACGTTGATGCAGTGGGAGAACCGCACGAAGCGTCTGGGCGAGAGCGGCTATCAGGCGCCGACCGGCGGCAACAACGAGTACACCGCCGCGAACCTTCGCTCGCTCAAGGCGGCGGCCGAAGGGTTCGTCGAGAAGGCGTCAGACAGCCGCACCGTCGATCAGATCAAGATCAACAAAAAGCTTCAGGAATACAACGGCGCGTCGACGCTCGTGAACACGATCTACTCGTCGCAGGGCTCGCAGCTCAACCAGATCAACGGGTCGATGCGCACGTGAGCACGCCAATGGTCCCGGATATCGAGCCGAGCGAATTCACCGGCGCGCGCGTGCAGCAGGCGCAGGGCATGGAGGGAATGGAGGGCGTGGAACGCATGGAGGACGCGCCCGCCATTCTCACGCGCTTCTTCGAACGCGGTGGCGCGTTGCGCATGCTGGCCGATCTGGACGAGGCCGATCTCGCGAGCGTACGGGCGTATGCCGCGCAGCGCTTCGCACAGGGACACATTGCCGGCGCGCAGCGGGTGTATTTCATTCTCGCGACGCTCGACCAATGGTCGTTCGACGACTGGTTCGGACTGGGACTTTGCTACCAGCGCCTCGGACAGCACGAGCAGGCGTTGCCGTGCTTTGCGAAGGCCGGCGTGATCTGCGCGTCCGATCCGCGCCCACCATATCTCGCGGGTATCAGCTACGAGCACATGGGCAATCCGACATTCGCCGCTCGGGCGTATCGCGCCACCTTGCGCATTTGCGCCCGGTCGCCTCAGCACGAACCACTCGCGCGCTCGGCCCGAGCCCGGTGCGACGCACTCAATAGCGACTCAAAACCGATTCGATCATGACAGTCATTCAATCCATAGGTACGGGCTACGCACCGATTGCGACCCGTGACGACGATCCCGCGTCGGCGGCGAACGGAACACACGCCACGCCCGAAGCGGTCGGGGCGGCGCGCTCGCATCGTCAGCGACCGGACTGCCTCGGCAGCGAAGACTTCGCGCCGGACACACCGGCCGGCGCCGACTGGCGCGACGCCAACGATGCTTTCTCGCGCATGCTCGATCGCTTGCTGGCGATGGGCAGCGGACTGGCCGAGCGTGCGTTGCGCGCCTCGAATGCCGCGAACCGTTCGGACCTCGCCGCGTTGGAAAATGTCGATCCGTCGACGCTCGCCATGATGGCGTCGATGATCGCCATGGACTCGCTGGGGGATACGGCGAAGTCGACGCAGCGCGCGTTGGAATTGCTGGCGGAGCGGCAGGACAAACTGCGTCAGGAAGACATCCAGAAGTATCGCGAGCAGATGGACGCGAAAACCGAGGATGCGAATCAGGCCCGCAAGGGCGGCATTTTCGGCGTGGTGTTCGACTGGCTGATCGCTGCGGTCGATGTCGTGGTCGGCGCGGTCAAGGTGGTGACGGGCGTGCTGACCATGAACCCCATGATGATTGCGGGCGGCGTGGCCGATGTGGGCGCCGGTATCGCCGGATTGGGCGCGGCGTATCACAAGACGATGGCGCTGACGGATCCGAAAAACGCCGTTTATCACGAGAAGGAAGCGGCCAAGTGGGGACACGCTCAACTGGCCTTTCAGATGCTTGGCATGGCCGTCGGGTTCGGTACGTCGGTGAAAGGCTTCCTCGCCAAGCGCGCGACCACCAAGGCGGCCAGTCGCGTGTTCAAGGCGGGCGCCGCGCAGGCGCTGGAGCAGGCGGTGAAGTCGGGCGACAAGGCGGCCGTCGCGGCGATCAGGACGAGAGTCGTTGCCGAAATCGGTTACGTGGTCGGCAACGGGGTCGGCAAGCGTGTAGGCCGATCGTTGCTTCAGAGCGGCACGCAGAGTGCGCGTCGGTTGGCAAAGGCGGGTTTCAACCGCATGGCCGAGCAGTTCACGCAGCAGATGATCGAGAAGATGGCGGCGCGCGCCTTCGACAAGGTTGCCAAAACGGCGGCGAAGCAGGTCGCACGAGGCAAAGGGGTGAGCGCGAAGGGGCTGACCCGTTCGTTCACGTCGCGCATGAACACGCAGGGCTACTTCGCATTGGCCCGGGGTTCGTGGTCGCTCTCCCATGCGGTGCGCGGAACGTTTGCCGGGGCCAATGCGTTGGGGCAGGGCATCGTCGGCGTGCAACGTGCGAAGTTGCAGAACGAGGCGCGCGATCTGTCCGTCGACATGGTGTGGTTGCAGATGCTCATGCAGATGAACGGCGACGACAAGAAGCAAACGGCCCGGCGCATGGAGACGCTGGTCGGCATGCAAACCGACATGGCGGTCTCTGCCGGCGAGCAGGTGCAGAAAACCGGCGAGATGCGCATCCGTATGGCGGCGTCGTCGGCGCGCGCATGAGGCGCCACAGCACAGCCACGACACACTCACAGGACGTGTGCCGGACATGTACCGGACGTGCAAGGGATGCGCTCAGGACATGCTCAGTGCGCACCCGCCGGCCTCGCACGATCGGTGCTTTATTCGGATCCTTATCGAAACCTTATCGAGACCTTATCGAGACCTTATCGAAACCCCGGCGCGAAAAGCATCGCGCCGAACACTTCTGGAGCAGGATATGACGATGACAATGCGTTGCGCGCCGGCAGTTCTCACCCCTCGCGGTGCAGACGAAGGCGCTGCGCTCGACGCGCCACACCGTGCGCCAGCCCGTGGGGCGGGAGCGGAACCCTCGGGCGTGGTGTCGCGCATTCGCGAGAAGGTCGACGGACTGCAATCGGCACAGACGCTCATCGCGCTGTTTCTCGCCATGCGGGTCGCGGAGCGCAACACCGATCAGGCGTACCGCACGCGCCACGACGCCATGGTGTTCGAGCGCGGGCTGACGGCGCGTGCCGAGAAGTACAACGCGAACCGGTCGCATTACCACTCGGGGCTGATGTCGGCGATCGGGGGCATCGTCTCCGGCAGCTTTTCGCTGGTCGGCGGCGTGGGCTCGGGCGCGGCGGGTTTCGGCAGTGAGCTGGGCAAGCTGCGTGTCGTCGGCACGGCAGTGGGCGAGACGACCAAGGGCGTGAGTCAGTTCGTGAAGTCGCCCTTCGATGTCGTCTCCAACGACGATGCGCTGGCCGGACGGGATAACGACGTGCTCGGCGAATTCGAGATGTCGCTCTCCGAGGAGACACGGCGCACCAACGAGCGCCTGCGTCAGCGGATCGACGCCACGAGTGCCGATATCCGGGATGTGTCGCGTTCGATGTACGGCATGATCGGCCAGCAAGTCACGAAAATGTACGACATCATTCGCTAAGCCCATGACAGTCTGCGAGCGCGCCGTTGCGGCATTTTTCAGAACTCACCGTTTCACGGCGCGCGCGGAGGTCTGCGAACGCATGCACATCACGATGGGACAACGCGTCGAGAATGGCGAGTTGTCCCTTTGCCATCGTCTGGAAAAACTCACCGCCGGCTATGTGCTGACGATCACCGATTTTCGGCTCGACCCCGGCGCGCGGTCGAACGAACATGCCGTGCGGCGCTTCTGCCAGCTGATCCGCACGTTGTTGCGCACCGTCCCGCATCTGAGCTACGTGCGCGGGATGATCCTGCCGGGGGTGAGCGACCCGAGGCGTCGCGATATGCGGCTGCGGCTCGGCGCGATCCTTGAGCGCGAGGGGGCCTTCTGGCGCGAGGAGGACGGCGACCGCTGGCTCGTGTTCTGTCGCGATCCGAATGGCGTGCCCACGCGTCGCATGACGACGTGTGGCGCATCCGCCTCGATGGCGGCCTATGGCAGCATGCCTAGCCCGCGCCACCAAACGTAATCCAGCGGCAAGAGCAGTACCAGCGTGATGATCGTCATGGCGACGGTCAGACGCGTGCCGTCGCGCATGCCCACGCCGCCGAGGTGCATGGCGATCATCATCGGCGGACTTTGGTACGGCAGCAGGACGGTCGAGAACACGGGCACTTGCAGCATCAGGACGGTGTAGAGCGGCAAGCCGCTCGCCGTCGAGAGTTGTCCCGCCAGCGGCGTGAGCACCGCCGGCAGACCGGGCAAGGTCGCGACGAGTCCGATGGCCGCCCCGATGGCGATCAGCCACGCCGCGTTGACGACCGGCGTGCCGGGCGTCATGCCCACGGCGTCCAGACAAAGGCGCGCCACCCTTTCCCCCAATCCCGTATCTGCGACCACGGCGCCAACGCCGAGGAAACCCGCGACGTAGATGAGCGGTGTGATCTGCATCTGATCGGTGAAGGTCTTCGGTGTGACGATATGAATCGCGGGCAGCAGACAGAGAATGGCGGCGGCCACGGAGATCCACGCCGGTGAGATACCGTGCCATGCGTCCGTCGCGAAGCCGGCGAGCGCGAGAGCGAGCAGAATGGACAGGCGTCGCGCGTCGGTTGTGAGCGGCGGCGGTGTCGTCGTCGCGGTGTCGTTGAGCGGGCCGTCGTCCGGGAACAGACGGCAGACGACCCAGATGAGGATCACGGCTTTCAAGGCGCCGAGGATGGGGAAGTGCAGTAACAGGTACGGCGCATAGTGCAGCTTCACGCCGTAGAACGCGTCGGCCGCACCCATCAGCACGCTGTTCGGGATGTTGGCCGGCAGGATCGTCGTCGGCGGCATGTAGCTGGCGGCGGCGACCATCATGACGAGACCGGTGCGTCCGCGCCGGCCCTCGGTGAGACCGATGCGGTCGGCGAGGGCGAGCACGATGGGAATCAGGAGCAGAATGCGGCCGGTCGTGGACGGCATGACGAACGCGAGCCCGACGCTGGCGATCAGCACGGAGGCCACATAGCGCGGGTAGGTCGGGCGCTTGAGTGCGAAGACCGTCGATGCCAGACGCGATCCCAGACCGGTGGTGCGAACGGCGAGTCCGGTGACGGCGCCGCCGAAGACGAGCCACCACGCAGCCGAGTGAAAGCCGGCGAAGATCACCTCCGGCTTCGCGACGTGAAGCAGCACGGCGAACAGAAAGAAGGTGAGGGTCGTGACGGGTTCGGGAAACCATCCGAACGCCCATGCACCGATCGTGAAAAGCACGAGCACGGCGGCCTGCGCGGCCGTCGGCGTCAATCCGAGTGTGGCGCTGCCATGGCTGGCGGCCCACAGGGCGAAGGCAAGGGCCGCGTAGGCGGCATACCCGGCGAGCGCCTTCAGGCGGGCCCGCAGACGTTCGCGACGCATGCGCCCGGCAGCGGTCGCTGTATGAGATGCGGGGGAAGTCTCCGGTGCAGCAGGTTCGGTCATGGCGCTTGTCGTTTTCGTGTTGGGCCAGGAGGTGTCGGTGATGTCAGTGATGTCAGTGATGTCAGTGATGTCACGAGGGGCTAAGGCGTGACGGACACAACGCGACGACCGTGGACGTACGTTGGCATTCTAGCGGCGAGAGGACGATGCCGGGGATTGTCGAGAACGGTGCCCCCCCAAGGCATGCGGGATGCGCTGTAGGCAAGCCGAAAGCCGAAAGCTGGGAGCCGGAGGGGGGCGGGCGTTGGGCGAAAATCCGCTTCAGGCCTACAATAAGCGCCGGCCCCCATGAGCCCCCCTAAGACACGACGGAGAAGATTTGCGTGTTGGCGATGAATGACGCAGCGAACGAAACCCCCGGCGCCGCAGCACCGAAGCCATGGTTTCTCTACTTGCTGGAGTGTGCCGGTGGACGGATTTACACCGGCATTACGGTCGACGTCGATGCACGCTATGCGGCGCATGTGGCGGGCAAGGGCGCGCGATTCACGCGGGCGTATCCGCCCTCGCGGATTCTGCTCTCGCTGTCGTTTGCGGATCGCTCGGCCGCCTCACGTGCCGAATACCGCATCAAGCAACTGAGCGCGTCGCAGAAGCGCGGTCTGATCGCGGGGACCTACGTCTGCGATCTCACGGATCTCTGCGGTTCCGTCCATGCGGGGAGCGAGGGCAAAGCAGGCGAAAAGTACGAAAAGTACGAGGAGCGCGCCCCCGACACCGGTACGACCGGCGTCAGGGCACCAGGCGCGCCTGACGAATGATCCGCCGCACGTCGCGCTGAATCGCGCCGAACTGGCCGCGCGACGGAATCGGCGACACCACGAGCGCCCAGCTGTCGCCGGGCACCGTCTTCTCCACGACCGTGTAATAAGTCGACTGCGTGCGGAAAAAGTCCGCGATGCCGTCGTGACTCACGCGGTAACTGCGATCCCCCGCGCCGGGCAGCATGAACACGCCAAGCGTGTAATACACATCCCGATCCGAGTTCACCGGCCCCGACTGCTTGTCGAGCAACAGCGCGCCCAGCGTTTTCTCCGTGAGCAGACTCGGACGCCGGATATCGAACACCCGCCACACTTTGAGCAGCGCGCCCGTCGACATCTGCCACCCCGCGAACGGCGCCAGCAGACGCCAGTTGTCGGGCAGTTTCGCATCCGTCACGCCCAGCGGCGCGAAGATGAAGGTCTCGCAGAAGTCCTTGTAGTCCTCGCCCGAGACCGCCTCGATCACCATGCCGAGCAACAGATACGAGACGTTGGAATAGACGAAATCGGAGCGGCCCGTCGAGTGACTGGCGTCGCCTGCGTCGAGGTAGTTGAAGAAGTCCGCGCTGCCGCCTACGCGACGAATCGCCAGACCGCTGAACAACCCGTTGACCGGATCGTTGAAGCCGTTCGTCGCCAGGCCCGCACGATGCGCGAGCAGACGTCGCACGGTCAACTCGCGCAAGCTCGGGTCGAGCGGTTTGCCATGCTGCTTCGCGTACGCGTCGAGCAAGTCGCCGAGTTTGGCGTCGAGCGATAACTTGCCCTGCTGGACAAGCAGCGCGATGCCGATGGCCGTCACCGATTTCGACAGACTTGCCACAGGCAGCAATTGCTGGACGTCGTCGCCCGATGTGGCGGCCTCCAACGCCACACCGCCGTCCGACTCGGTACGCAGCCAGACGTGCGAGAGGTTGTAGCGCTCCTTGAGTTGCGCCACGCCCTGCGTGATCGTCGATTGACCGATCGGCACGGCCGGCTTGATGGCGCTCGCCGCGCCCGATGAGGGCAAGGCGACGACCGCGCTGTTGCCGCCGGCAGCCGCAGCCGACGGCTCGGCGGTCGATGGTGTCTGCGATGTTTGAGCGAGCGCGACACCCGCGCCCGTCAGCGTGGCAGTGCCCAGCAGGATCGTCAGGACCACACGGCGTGCAGACGCGCGGGCGTGTCCCATTGCGCGCGACAGGGCATGCGGATCGAGTCGCATGCCCTGCTGCGCGGTACTGCGTGCCCCTGCCGAACGGCGATGCCGTACGACGTTCATTCGTTCACTCCCCCCGCGCACAAAACTTCGAACCGCATATCGACTCTCTTCGGAGTCAGAAGGGTTCGGCGTGCGCACGTGCCGCACTGCGGCGATATTCGAAATCGAAGTTTAGGAAAAACTTCGGGTAAGTACCCAGTAAAACCCGCGCATTTTACATTAAGTTGCATGTATCGCGTCAATCGATCAATAGTCGGGCGCAATCGCCCCGCCACAGCCCCGCGCGGCGGGGATGGCGCTGCCGATGTCACCGATATTGCGCTGCCAAAACTGCCTCGCGTCGTGAGCTATCGGTCGGAAACGCCCGTCTGGCGGGGCGCTGCCACCGACGGCGGCGCTCACCGGACGGTGTTGTCAGTGGCGCACCGACAAGACCTGTTACGCATCGCGGTGTAAGCTATCTCCCAGACAGACAGGCTCCGACTCGCCCACAGGCCGTGAGGGCGGCGTCCCGTAGATGACGTCGTGCCGGCCGAAGGATCGACCGAAACATGACTGAACCGCCCCGAGCGCGCCCGAGCCGGCCCGCCGATGCAACTTCCTCAGTGGCCGCCTCCACGGGTTCCACGGCCACCGCAGGCGCCAGCGCTGCGGCATCCGCCGCCGGCGGCCCGCCGGACGTCCCTGCGATATCGTCCTGGCCGTCGCCGCCCTTATCGACCTCGCCGTCCCCGATCGAGGACGCCTGGCGCGCGTTGCCCGCCCCCATCCGCCTGCTCCGCCGCTTTCCCTGGAGCGCGGCGCGCCCCTGGCTCATCGTCGCGGGCGTTCTCCTGCTCGGCCTGTTCGTCTTCGATGCGCTGCATCACATGCTGCGGCACGTGCATTACGACAACGTGATCGCCGCCATTCACGACACGCCCGCGACGCGCCTCGTGCTTGCCATGCTGGCAACGCTGGCAAGTTACGCGGCGCTGACGGGCTACGACATCTCCGGCCTTGCTTTCGCCGGGGCCCGGGTCAAGCGCTCGACGGTCGTGCTGACATCGTTCATCGCTTACGCATTGGGCAACTCCGTCGGTCTCGGCGTGCTCACGGGCGGCACGGTGCGCATGCGGATGTACGCCGCCGCCGGGGTCGATGCATCGAAGGTCGCGCAGGCGGTAGCGTTCAACGCGGGCGCATTCGGCCTCGGCATGACGGTGTTCGGCTCGCTCGGGATGTTGTGGGGCGCATCGCGCGTCTCGGCGCTGGCGCCGATCCCCGCGTGGCTGCTGCAACTGTTCGCCGTGCTGCTGCTGGCGGGCGCCGCCGCGTTCCTCGTGCTGTGCGCGCGCAAACGTTCGGTGGCGCTCTTCGGGCGGTGGACGATGCCGTTGCCGCCGCTACGCCTGGCGTTGCGGCAACTAATCATTTCCGCGGCCGATCTCGGCATGGCTGCCGCTGCGCTGTGGTGCCTGTTGCCCGCCGGGGTGGTGGATCTGCCGACCTTCGTCGTCTTCTACGCCATCGCCATGGCGCTCGGTGTGCTCAGTCACGTGCCGGGCGGCGTCGGCGTATTCGAAGCGGTGATTCTGCTGGCGACGAACGGGCACGCGCCGATCAGTCAGGTCGCGGGGGCGCTGGTACTGTATCGCGGCATCTACTACCTCCTGCCGCTGATGCTCGCGGCGTGCCTGCTGGCCGGGTTCGAGTTGCGGCAGGGGCCGGCCGCACCGATCGGACGCGCGGCCGTGCGTCTCTTCCCCGGCCTGCTGGCGGCGCTTACGCTCGTCGCAGGCGTCATGCTCCTCATTTCCGGCGTGACGCCCGCCACGCGCGACGCCGAGGACTTCCTGCGCCGCCATGTGCCGCTGTTCCTCGTGGAGGTATCGCACTTGCTGGGCAGCGTGGCGGGCTTGTCGATGTTGTTCCTCGCGCGCGGTCTGCTGCACCGCCTGGACGCCGCCTGGTGGGGCTCGCTCGCGCTGACCGTCATTGCCGCAGTGCTGGCGATCCCGAAGGGCATCGCCTTGTCGGAGCTGTTCGTCCTGGCCGTGCTCGCGACGTTGCTGCTCGTCTCGCGCAAGCAGTTCGACCGGCGCTCGTCGCTCTTCACGCAGTCGTTCGAGCCGGGCTGGATCATCGCCGTACTCTCGGTGCTGGGGGCGTGTACCTGGCTGATGTTCATGTCGTACCGTCGCGTCGGCTACGCGAATCAACTCTGGTGGCAATTCACGTTCGACGGCGACGCACCGCGTTCGATGCGCGCGCTCATGGTCGTTGCGGTGATCGGACTGGGGCTGTCGTTGTGGCAGTTGCTGCGTCAGTCGCCCGGCGCGATGGTGCCGGCCACGCAGGACGAACTCGCGCGCGCCATGGCCGTCATCCGCAAACAACCCGCCGCCGACGCATGCCTCGCGCTCATGGGCGACAAGAGCTTCCTGTTCTCGCCGTCGGGCAACGCTTTCATCATGTACGCGAAGCATCGCCGCTCGTGGGTTTCGCTCTCGGATCCGGTGGGCGATCAGAAGGAATGGCCCGAACTGATATGGCGCTTCATCGAACTGGCCGATTCGCATGGCGGGCGCGCGGCGTTTTACAAGACGCGTCCGCAAGCGCTGCCGCTCTATATCGACGCGGGACTCCGTGCCTACAAGCTGGGCGAGGAGGCGTTCGTCTCGTTGCCTGAGTTCAGTCTGCAAGGCTCGCGTCGGGCGAACTTGCGACACGGCGTGACGCGCGGCGAGCGTGAGGGACTGACGCTGGAGATCGTGTCGCCTGAGGACGTCGCGCCGCATCTCGCAGAGATGCGTCCGGTATCCGATGCGTGGCTTGCGCGCCAGCACACGCGCGAGAAGGGCTTCTCGCTGGGTGCGTTCGACGACGCCTATGTCGCACGGCAGCCGGTGGCGCTCGTGCGTCGCGACGGCCGGCTCGTCGCGTTCGCCACGCTGATGTGCCCCGATGTGCAGCGTATCGAAGCGAGCATCGACCTGATGCGTCAGGTGCCCGATGCCCCGCCGGGCACGATGGACTTCCTGTTCGCCAAACTGATGCTGCACTTCAAGGCGCAGGGCTATCAGCGCTTCGGCCTCGGCATGGCGCCGATGTCGGGCATGCAGACGCATCAACTCGCGCCTCGCTGGCATCGCTTCGGCCGGATGATGTTCGCGCATGGGGCGCGGTTCTATAACTTCCGTGGTCTGCGCAGCTTCAAGGAGAAGTTCGATCCGCAATGGGAAACACGCTATCTGATGACTCCGGGCGGCATCGCGCCGATGCTGACACTGGCCGACGTGGCGTCGCTCGTGGGGGGCGGCTGGAAAGGGATGATTGCGAAATGACGCACAACGCGAACGAAGCGGCGACGGCGGCACGCGAGACGGCTGGCCGCCAGACCGGTGCAATGCGGGCGGGGCTGGCGTGTCCGGCGGGGCGGGTGGGGCGGGTGGGATATCCGCGCGCCTACTGGCCGACACGGCGCATGGCGCGCGCGGTCCTGAGTGCGCTGATGCCCGCGATGGCGATGGCGATGACGTCGACCGCCGTGCCGGCCCAGACGTCCCAATCGACCGAGGCGCGCAGCCATGCGCTGAACGTATTGAAGCCTGCCCCCAAGGCGGGACCGGTGGCGCAGTCGTCTGCCGCGGGGTCGGGCGCACCGGCGCCCGTCATGCCGCAAGCGGCTGCGGCGGCCGCCAGTGCCGCCGCGTTTCGCAGCGCAGGCGGCAATCCGGCGCCGGAGATTCTGACGCACGGACGCTTCGAGAACGTTCCCATCTTCCGCCCGCAGGGCGAGCCGAATGCCACGGTGCTGTTCTTCTCCGACGACGACGGCTGGACGCCTCGCGCCGAGCGCATGGCCCGCGCGCTGGCCGACACCGGGGCGCTCGTCGCAGGGATCGACACGGCACGGCTGATGGCGAACTACACGAAGGACGAGATCGCCTGCGTCTACGCGGCGGGCGATCTCGACAACTTCGGCCGATGGGTCGAGGCCGCCGTCAAACTGCCGGGCTATACCCCGCCGATTCTCGTGGGCGACGGCGTGGGGGGAACGTTCGCCTACGCGATGCTTGCGCAGGCCGGTAACGAGACGTTCTCGGGCGCGCTGTCGGTCGACTTCTGTCCGGTGCTGCCGATGTCGCGTCCGCTGTGTCAGGGGGAGGGCGTGCATTTCGGACGCGGCATCACGCATACGGCGGGCGGTGCGCCGATGCGCTTGCTGCCCGCGCCGGTCATGAGCGCGCCGTGGCTCGCCATGGGTGGCCCGGCGGCCGGTCCGGGCAGCCCTGGCCGGGCCCCGCGCTGCCCGGACCACGTGGCGCAGGCGTTCGCCGCACGCACGCCGAATTCGAGCTGGCTCGTGGGCGGACTGGCCGGCAGTCTCGGGGCGATCGACGCCAGTGGCGTCACCGCGGCGCAGGGGGCGTCGCCCACGCCCGTGCTGGCCGATTGGGTGACGCAGTACAAGAACGCGTTCCGCCGTCTGAATGCTCACCATGTCGCCGGCACGGCGCGCCCGCCGGCCGCTGTCGCCGACCTGCCGGTGATCGAGGTGCCCGCCACGGGCAAACCCGCCGCGAACCAGGCCGACACCTTCGCGATCCTGCTCTCCGGCGACGGCGGCTGGGCCGGACTCGACCGGGATGTCGCCGGCGCACTGGCCGCACATGGCATTCCCGTCGTGGGCGTCGATTCGCTGCGCTACTTCTGGTCCGCGCGCACACCGGCGTCGGGCGCGCTCGACATCGACCGTCTCATGCGCTTTTACCAAACCCGCTGGAACAAGAAGCGCGCGATTCTGATCGGCTATTCGCAAGGCGCGGACGTGCTGCCGTTCATGGTCAACCGGCTGCCGCCCGTCGCCCGCGAGCGGGTGGGGTTGCTCGTACTGATGGGGCTCGGCCAGAAGGCCGACTTCGAGTTCCGCATGACCAACTGGGTGATGTCGAGCCAGAACGGGTTGCCGATCCGGCCGGAAGTGCACCGGTTGCCCGACGGCATGGCGATGTGTGTCTACGGGGCCGACGAGGACGACAGCAATTGCCCTGGGCTCGATCCCAAACGTGTGCAGATCGTGAAGATGCCCGGCGGGCATCATTTCGACGGCAACTACACCGGTCTGGCGGACGTGATCCTTCAGGGGCTGGCCAGACGCTGACGTCGGGCCAGGCCGGCGCCGTCTCGCGGCGCCCACGTCTCAGGTAGCCGATATTTCTCGCCTTGCCTTCCGTGCGTGCGCTCCGTACACTGCGGCCAGTTTTTCCCATCGTCCTACGCACCTGGCGGGATGATGCGGACACACGCGCGCATTCCACGACACGGCAAGACAGACAGGAGAAGATCGAACATGTCAGAGGGTTACTTCCCGAAGTGGCAGCAACAGGACACCGCCTCCGGGCGCGTGATCGCCCCCGACGAACGCCTGCCCTGGCCGCAGACCGTCGCGATGGGCGTGCAGCACGTGGTCGCCATGTTCGGCTCGACCGTGCTCGCTCCGCTGCTCATGGGCTTCGATCCGAACCTCGCGATCTTCATGTCGGGCATCGGCACGTTGCTGTTCTTCGTGCTCGTCGGCGGACGTGTACCCAGCTATCTCGGCTCCAGCTTCGCGTTTATCGGGCTGGTCATTTCGGTGACCGGTTACGCCGGTAGCGGCCCGAACATGAACATTCCCGTTGCGCTCGGCGGGATCATCGCCTGCGGTGTGCTCTACGCAGTCATCGGTCTGATCGTAATGGCGGTCGGCACGCGCTGGATCGAAGCGTTGATGCCGCCGGTCGTGACGGGGGCGGTCGTCGCGGTCATCGGTCTGAATCTCGCGCCGGTCGCCGTGAAGAGCGTGTCCGCGACGAGCTTCGATACGTGGATGGCGCTCGCGACGGTGCTCTGCGTCGGCCTCGTGGCCGTGTTCGCGCGCGGCATGGTGCAGCGTCTGCTGATTCTCGTCGGGCTGCTGCTGGCCTATGTGCTGTACGCCGTGCTCACGAACGGCATGGGGCTGGGCAAGCCCATCGACTTCGCCGTCGTGGCGAACGCTGCATGGTTCGGTCTGCCGCATTTCGCCGCGCCCGTGTTCAAGCCTGAGGCGATGGTGCTGCTCGCCCCCATCGCCATCATTCTGGTGGCGGAAAATCTGGGACACATCAAAGCCGTGAGCGCCATGACGGGGCAGAACCTCGACCGCTACATGGGCCGCGCCTTCCTCGGCGACGGGCTGGCGACCATCGTGTCGGGCAGCGTCGGCGGCACGGGGGTGACGACGTACGCCGAGAACATCGGCGTGATGGCCGTCACCAAGATCTATTCGACGCTGGTGTTCGCCGTCGCGGCGGTGCTCGCGCTGGTGCTCGGCTTCTCGCCGAAGTTCGGCGCTGTGATCCAGACGATTCCGGGGCCGGTGCTCGGTGGCGTGTCCATCGTCGTGTTCGGCCTGATCACGGTCGCCGGGGCACGCATCTGGGTGCAGAACAAGGTGGACTTCTCCGACAACCGCAACCTGATCGTGGCGGCGGTCACGCTGGTGCTGGGCGCCGGGGACTTCACGCTGAAGTTCGGCAACTTCTCGCTCGGCGGCATCGGTTGCGCGACGTTCGGCGCGATCCTTCTGTACGCGTTGCTGCGCGGACGCGGCGTGTCACGCCCGGCGGCGATGTAAGGCTGTCGCGCTCGCGCCGCGCGCTCGCGGCGAGGCTGAACGGCACGGCGATGGCGTCGTGCCGTTTTCGTTTGTGGCGACTGTCGTGTCAATGTCGCCGGCCGGCATCGTTCGCTGTGACGGGCGAGGCTTGCAAGCGTTCGAGGAGTTGCCGGGCGTAGACGGGCAGGGCGTCGCGCTCGCGCACGCACAGCACGAGGGTGCGCAACGCCCACGGATCGACGAGCGGCACGATGCCGATACCGAGCGTGGCTGCCGAGCGTCGGGCCGCGCTAAGGGGCACGATGCCCAGCGCAGCGCCTGCGGCGACCGCACGGCACAGACTGTCGAAGTCGCGCAGCCGCAGGCGGTAGCGCAACGGACGTCCCGCCCGTCTGGCATGCCCATCGAGATGCTCGGCCAACGCGCTTTGCTCGGGCAGACCGATGAATTCGGCCTCGAGCACGTCGATGAACGCGACGTCGTCGCGTGCGGCCAGCGCATGGCCCGGCGGCGTGACGATCACCAGCCTGTCCTGCCGGAACGGCACCGTCTCCAGTCCTGTCAACTCGATCCAGTCGGAGACGACGCCGATATCCGCCGCGCCTTCGAGCACTGCCTGAACGACGGCAGGGCTGGTCTGCTCGCGCAGTGCAATCTCCACATTCGGATGTTCGGCCAGAAACGCGCCGAGCAGATCGGGCAGGAATTCGGACATCGCGACCGTATTGGATGCGATGCGCACATTCCCCCTGAGGCCTGCGGCGTATTCGCCAAGTTCGCCGCGCATCTGCTCGATCTGCGCAAGCACGCGGCGTGCGTGAGCGAGCAGGGCGCGACCTGCGGGCGTGGGAATGACACCCTGACGATGCCGCATGAACAGCGCCACGCCCAGCGTCTCTTCGAGGCCGCGAATGCGCGCGCTGGCCGAGGCCAGCGTCAGATGGGCGCGCTCGGCGCCGCCGGTAATGCTGCCGGCGTCGGCAACCAGCAGGCACAGGCGCAGATCGGTCAGGTCGAATTTCACGGCATCGTCTCGTGGCTGAAATGCGCGGCGCACGCCGGGTCGAACGCTCGCGGCGCGGGGGCAATGGCGCCAGTGTAGCGATTTGCGATGCACGTGCGCCGGCGGTGTGCAGATTCTTACGTAGTAGAACGTAGTTGTCTGCGTCGTTACCTGAAATATCGGCTCGCGGGAGCCTGTTTGCACCGAATCGTGTGCGCCCGGCGCATCGACGAGGTACGAAGGCGACTGACTTGGGAAAGGGCGCATGGTAAACTACGCGCTTTCAAGACACGGCCGTACCCGCGACGGTCTTGCCCGCCAAGTCGCAGAGTTTCATTCGCCGGCGGGTTGTCTTGCCGGCGTCTTCAGACGCGTCGCCCGGATGAGCGCGATGCGCTTCGCACGCCCGACGCGGGCATTCCATCAAGAACAAACAACATCGATACGCGCGGGGACACACATCGTGGCGTCCGCGCATTGGTCTTTATATGTCTTTTGAAACGCTCGGCCTGTCGGCCGACATCCTGCGTGCGGTAGCCGATCTCGGTTACACGCAGCCGACTCCGATTCAACTGCAAGCGATTCCGGCCGTCCTGCAAGGCGGCGATCTTCTCGCCGGTGCACAGACCGGAACCGGCAAAACGGCAGGCTTCACGCTGCCCATTCTGCAAATGCTCTCGTCGCGAGCACGTCCGGCCGCCGCCAATGGCAAGCGTGCGGTGCGCGCGCTCGTGCTCACGCCCACGCGTGAGCTGGCCGCACAGGTCGAAGAAAGCGTCACGCAGTACGGCAAGTACCTGCGTCTGACGTCCATGACCGTGTTCGGCGGCGTGTCGATGGTGCCGCAAGTCAAGCAACTCGCGCGCGGCGTCGACATTCTCGTGGCCACGCCGGGCCGTCTGCTCGATCACATGCAGCAGAAGACCGTGGATCTGTCGGGCGTCGAAATTCTCGTGCTCGACGAAGCGGATCGCATGCTCGACATGGGCTTCATTCGCGATATTCGCCGCGTGCTGGCGGCGCTGCCTGCGCAACGTCAGAACCTGCTGTTCTCGGCCACGTTCTCCGACGAAATCAAGCAACTCGCTGACGGGCTGCTCAAGTCGCCCGCACTGATCGAAGTCGCGCGCCGCAACACGACGGCCGAGACCGTCGCGCAGAAGATTCACCCGGTGGACCGGGACCGCAAGCGCGAGCTGCTCGAACATCTCGTGCGCGAGCACAACTGGTTCCAGGTGCTCGTGTTCACGCGCACCAAGCATGGTGCGAATCGTCTGGCGGAACAACTGACCAAGGGCGGCATTCCGGCGCTCGCGATTCACGGCAACAAGAGCCAGGGCGCCCGCACGCGTGCGCTCGCCGAGTTCAAGAGCGGCACGCTGCAAGTGCTGGTCGCCACCGATATCGCCGCGCGCGGTATCGACATCGACCAGTTGCCGCACGTGGTGAACTTCGATCTGCCGGAAGTCGCGGAAGACTACGTGCACCGCATCGGTCGCACGGGCCGCGCGGGGGCGAACGGGGAAGCCGTCTCGCTCGTGTGCGTGGACGAACATCAACTGCTCCAGCAGATCGAGCGTCTCATCAAGCGCACCATCGAGCGCGAAGTGATCCCGGGCTTCGAGCCGGATCCGCATGCCGTCGCACAGCCGATTCGCAAGAATCAGCAAGGCAGTGGCCGTGGCGCGGGCGGTGGCCGGGGGGGACGCAGCGGCGGGGGGGATGACGCGCGTCAGTCGACCCGGGCGCCGCGTGAGCCCCGTGACGGTGGTCGTGCGCCGCGTCAAGCACAAGGGCAGGGGCAGGGTGGTGCCGAGACGAAGCCGCGTCGCGACGGTGAGCGTGGCGGTCGTCAGGCCAATGGTGGTAGTGGTGGCGCGAATAACGCCGCCCGTGGTAACGGCATCCATGTCGGTACGGTAAGCCATGGCGGCGCCGGTCAGCGTCAGCCGGCCAAGCGTCAGGGCGACGCGCAACGCGCGCCGGCCCGCACCACGCAGGGTGCGAGTGCACCGCGCCAGGGCCAGAGCCAGGGTGCGCAGAATACGGCGCGCGGGCAGGCAGGCGGCGAGCGGGGCGACTTCGCTCAGCGTGGCTCGCGTCCGGCCCGCCGCGACAGCGCCGGTGGTGCCGGTGGTGCCGGCGGCGCTCTGTTGATGGGCAAGTCGAAGCGCGACTAAGCGCTTCGCCGAGGTATCGACGATGTGCACGCGGCTCAACATTCCGATGAATTTGAGCCGCGGCATGGGGTTGCGGGAGGCCGCGAAGCGGCTTCGCGACGGTGGCGGCGAAACGTGCAACGGCACGTGTCACGACGCCTGTCCCGATACGGGCGACTCGCATCCGCCGGCGTCGGCAGACACCGGCGGGGCCTCCCGGACCGGCGGGCTGCGCAAAATAAGTAAAATATTAACTTTTTGCCCCCGAGACGCTCATGATCGCCCGTGTCACCCGGCTGTTCCCCCTGTGGGCTGCGCTGCTGTCCGTTTTCGCTTTCTTCTCGCCAGGCAGCTTCACCGGTATTACGCCGCACGTCACGGCGCTGCTCACCGTGGTGATGTTCGCGATGGGCGTCACACTGACGTTCGACGACTTCAAGCGGGTGTTCACCCGTCCCGCCCCCATCGTTGCGGGTGTGGTGCTGCACTATCTGGTCATGCCGCTGGCCGCCTGGATCATTGCACGCGTGCTGCACATGCCCCCCGACTTGACTGCGGGCATGGTGCTTGTGGGCAGCGTAGCGAGCGGCACGGCGTCGAACGTCATGATCTATCTCGCCCGAGGCGACGTGGCCCTTTCGGTCACAATCAGTGCCATGTCGACACTCGTCGGCGTGTTTGCGACGCCGTTGCTCACCCGCCTGTATGTCGATGCCTCGATTGCCGTGGACATCGAGGGCATGTTGTTGTCGATTCTTCAGATCGTGGCGCTGCCGATCGGCGCCGGGTTGCTCATCAACCACTTCTTCGGCCGTGCGGTGCGCGCCATCGAAGGCTTTCTCCCGCTGGTCTCGATGGTGGCCATCGTGCTGATCATCGGCGCCGTGGTCGGCGCGAATCAATCCCATATCGCCACGGTGGGCCCGCTGGTCATGGTAGGGGTCATCCTGCACAACGCACTGGGTCTGGCCGGGGGGTACTGGGGCGGTCGTCTGCTGGGCTTCGACGAATCGATCTGCCGCACGCTGGCGATCGAAGTCGGCATGCAGAACTCGGGCCTTGCCGCCACGCTCGGCAAGCTCTATTTCACGCCGCTGGCGGCGTTGCCGGGCGCGCTCTTCTCCGTCTGGCACAACCTCTCGGGCTCGTTGCTCGCGGGCTACTGGCGCGGTCGCCCGACGGGCACCGCCAACGACGCCGACGCTTCGCAGGCGTCGGCTACGCGTCCGACGCACTGAGTTTTCCTCGTGCCGCACAGCGTTGTGTGCGGCACGCAACGGGTGTCCGCACCGTCATCGCGGCCATTTGCCTTTCCGTCTCCCATCGCCTAAAACAACGATATACCGTTCGCGGCGGTGAGAGAGTCTGTATCACGGCGCCCGTCCGTGTTCCCTTTCCCCCGCTCGCCCACAGGGCGTATTCCGGCGTGGCCAGTATCGGCATGAACGTGTCGCGTACCCTTTGGGTCCGTGCGCACTGTCGTGTCGTGGTCCGGCGTACGAGCGAGCGGTCTGGAGTTACTCAAGCATGCTGCGAAAGAACCCACGCGGGGATTATCCCGTGGTGCACGAGACCTCGTTTGTCGATCCTACGGCCATTTTGTGCGGCCAGATCATCGTCGGCGAGAACGTCTTTATCGGACCTTATGCGGTGCTTCGCGCCGACGAGGTCGATGAGCACGGCAAGATGGAGCCGATCGTGATCGGCGCCAATTCCAACATTCAGGACGGGGTCGTGATCCATTCGAAAGACGGCGCACGCGTTTCCATCGGCGAGAACACTTCCATCGCGCATCGCTCCATCGTGCATGGACCGTGTGTCATCGGTAACAACGTGTTCATCGGCTTCAACTCGGTGCTGTTCAACTGCGTCGTGCACGACGGCGTCGTGGTTCGGCACAACAGCGTGGTCGACGGGCGGGACATTCCCGAGAATTTCTACATCCCGTCGACGACGCACATCAGTCGCGAAACGGATCTCGCGACCATTCCGAAAGTCAGTGTCGATGCGCGTGAGTTCTCCGAATCGGTGAGCCGCACGAACGTGCAGCTCGCCCGCGCTTATCGTCGTATTCAGAACGAGTTCTGACGACGGCATGTCCGCTCGCCGGTACGCTTCGACGAAGCTGCCGGCGAGTCTCATGAACCCCATGAGCGCCGTCGCCGTGAACGTTTTTGGTGGAGTTCGTCATGTCTTTGCGTGTCAACGGTATTGTCATCGACGCGCGCCGCGTGGCCGATGAGATCGATCGGCATCGGGACGCGGCCGATCCGGAAGTCGCTGCACAGCGCGCGCTCGTGAGTCGGGAGTTGCTGCGGCAACGGGCGCGCGATCTGCGCCTGCTCGCAGAGGACGAAGGCGTGAGCGACGACGCTGTCGTCGAAGCGCTGTTCTCGCGAGACGTGCAGGTGCGGCGTCCCACCGAGGCGGAGTGCCGCGCGTACTTCCACGATCACGCCGGACAGTTCCGTGTCGGCGACAAGGTGCAGGCCAGTCACATTCTGTTTGCGCTCTCGGCCGGTGTGCCGCTCTCGAGCACGCTGGCGCGCGCGCAATCGGCACTCGACGCCGTGCTCGCGGAACCGTCGTCGTTCGAGACGGTGGCGCGGAAGATGTCGGATTGCCCATCCGCACGCGACGGCGGCAGTCTCGGGATGCTCGCGCGAGGCAGCGGTGCGCCGGAGTTCGAACTCGTGCTGTTCTGCGGCGACAGGCTCGGCGTGCTGCCCAGACTCGTCAATACGCGTTACGGTTTTCACGTGGTACGCATCGAGCGACGAGTGAAAGGGCGTATGCCGCCGTTCGAGCGCGTGGCCGATCGCATTGCCGCACAGTTGTACGAGCAGGCGCGTGTGCGCGCATTGCGTCACTACGTGGCGCTGCTCGCGGACGCCGCGGAGATCAGCGGCGCGAACGACAGCGACGGACCGACGCGCGTGCAGTAGCCTCGCCCGGCGAGGCTCGATCCGTCGCTCGATCCGTCGATCAGCCGGCGACGAACTCGAGCGTCACCGTGTCGAGCGTGAACGAGCCGTCTTCCTGAATCCGGAAGTGTTCACGCACGCTCTCGGCCATCGCCGTCTGCAAGGCGCGAATGGCCACCTGCATCGGCACCGGCGTGCGCATGCGCGTCGTCCACGTCGCGAAGTCGAGGTCGAGCGTACGCGGCGTGACCGACGCCACCGAGAATCCCGCGCCAGCCGCCATCGCCAGCCATTCCCCCGTCGAATAATCGCGCACGTGCGAGGTGTCGCGCAACACTTCGACGGCTTGCAGATACGTGTCGAGCAGCGGTTGCCCGGTGGAGGCGACGTCGCAGATCACGACACGTCCGCCCGGCTTGAGCACGCGGCGCATCTCGCGCAGTGCGGCGCCCACGTCGGCCCAGTGGTGGGCGCTGTAGCGGCTGAAGACGAGATCGAAGCTCGCCTCGCCGAACGGCAGCGATTCGGCTGCGCCGAGTTGCGTGTCGATGTTCTTCAGCCCGCGCTTTGCTGCTTCGCCAGCGACGACACCGAGCATGTCGGCCGAGAGGTCGTAAGCCACGACGCGCGCGACGTGCGGTGCCGTGAAGAAACTCACATGGCCGGCGCCGCAACCGAGATCGAGGACCTGGGCTTGCGCGTGCGCGCGAGCGATGGCGGCGAGCTGTTCCAGATCCGCCCCCTGCGCATGGTTGGCGCTCGTCAGATAGGCGCAGGCCTGCGGTCCGAATTGGCCCGTGACGACGGCGTTGTGCGAGTCGTGGGTCGGTGTGGCTGTGGCGCGGCGGTAATCGCTGGTATTGCTGGTATCGCCAGTATCGCGGGTGTCGCTCACGGAAGTCTCCTTCGTTTGTCGGGCGAAATGCTGGGGGGACGTTGCCGATGCCGAGGGCTTGCACGACATCGATGAATGTCACGATAATGGCTCGTCGATACCGGTACAAGTTGCCTATTTATCCTGGTATGAAAACTACCCCTATATCGCCGAACGCGACATCGTTTCCCGCTTCACATTCGCCCTCGCCACCCGACCCGCCGGGCGAACCGGGCGAGCGGGCGCCCCACGCGGACGATGCCCGCCAGCGTCGCGCCTTGGGCGATTTCCTGCGAGCGCACCGGGAGCGTCTCACGCCTGCCGCCGTCGGTTTGCCGCCGATGGGGCGACGTCGCACACCGGGGCTGCGGCGCGAGGAAGTGGCGCAGTTGTGCGGCTTATCGTCGACCTGGTACACCTGGATCGAGCAGGCACGCGAAGTGTCGATTTCGGCCGGCGCGCTGGCGGCTGTCGCCGGCGCGTTACGGCTCTCGCGCGCCGAACGGGCTTATCTTTTCGATCTCGCGGGCAAGCGCGATCCGGAACGTGGCGCGGCGCCGTTGCCGCATCACGCGGCGGCGCAGGTGCAGGCCGCAGTGGCCGCCGTCGCGGCCCCGGCCTATGCGCTCGATCGCTGCTGGGACATGCTCGCGTGGAACGCCGCCGCTGCCGACCTCTTTCGTGGATGGTTGGACACGCCGGGCGTATCCGGGGGCGCCGGCACGAAAAACCTGCTGCGCTACATCTTTCTCGATGCGGGTGCGCGAACGTTGATTCAGGATTGGGAGCGCCGAGCGCGACGCGTCGTCGCCGAATTTCGTGCCGAATGCAGCGCATATCTCGACGACACTCCCGTGCGCGCGCTGACCGACGCCCTGCAACGGGAAAGTCCGGTGTTCGCCGCGCTCTGGTCGCAGCAGGATGTCGTCGAGCGTGAAGGCGGGCGGCGTGGCTTCCATCATCCCGTGCGGGGCGACATCGACTTCGCACAGGTCACGTTCCGGTTGTCGGGGCACGATGACGTAAAGCTCGTGATGCTGCTCGCCTGACGCGATCACACCGCGGGACGCAACCATTGGACGAGCAGGGTCGCCGTGGCCATGCCAAGCAGCGTCATGATGAGCGAGCCGCCGACGTGCACGATCACGATGAGCGATGCCCAGCCGAGCTGGCCTTCGCGCAGCAATCCGGTGACTTCCGCGGAAAACGTGGAAAAGGTGGTGAGGCCGCCGAGAAATCCGGTCACGATGAACAGACGCCACTCGACCGGTATCGACGGAATGTGACTGAACAGCGCGACGGCGATGCCGATCAGATAGCCGCCGCCGAGGTTGGCGGTGAGCGTGCCGAGAGGGAGCGTGGGCAGGATGGCGTTCAGGTGTACGCTGAGCGCCCAGCGCAGCAGTGCGCCGAGCGCAGCGCCCACACCGATAGCGACGACCGAAGTCAACATGGGGGTTCCCTCCAGCACGTGATGCGGATAAAGCCCATCCCGCAAATGATGCACCGCCGGCCTGCGGCACAGCGCGCAACCGACGCTCACCATAAAAAAACGGCCAGCCGTGTTCGCGGCTGACCATCCTCGCCTCTCAAGCGAATACTATGCGCGTTGCCATTCGCGTGGCCGAAGGGCTTAGTCCTTCGGGAACGACGTGGCGCCGCCGTGCGCGCCCGACCACTCGGCCGGCGCGTGCAGGAATTTCTCCACTTCGTCCAGCGTTTTCGTGTCGAAGTGGTTCTGCTGCTTGGCCACGCGCAGCACGTCCCACCACGTGGCGAGCGAGTGCAGTTGCACGTCGATGTCCTTGAGCACCTGACGGCTCTCCGGGAAGATGTCGTAGTGGAAGATCACGAACACGTGGTTCACCTTCGCACCGGCTTCGCGCAGCGCCTTGCAGAAGTTGATCTTGCTGCGGCCGTCCGTCGTCAGATCTTCAACGAGCAGCACGCGCGAGCCTTCCGGCAGATCGCCTTCGATCTGCGCATTGCGGCCGAAACCCTTCGGCTTCTTGCGCACATACTGCATCGGCAGCATCAGCTTGTCGGCGATCCAGGCAGCGAACGGAATACCTGCGGTTTCCCCGCCGGCGACCGTGTCGAACTGCTCGCAGCCCACGTCCTGAATGATGATGGCCTCGGCGAAGTCCATCAGCGTACGGCGCACGCGCGGGTACGAGATCAGCTTGCGGCAGTCGGTGTAGACCGGGCTGGCCCAGCCCGAGGTGAAGATGTACGGCTTCTCGGCGTTGAAATGCACCGCGCCCACTTCGAGCAGGATCTTTGCGGTGATGTCGGAAATCGCCTGGCGGTCGATGCCAATCATGATGCGGTTCCTTAGCGTAGCTGCCGCGCCGTGCGGCGTGCAGCCCGGAGTCATGGGTGTCATGGGTGAGTCGGCGGCGTGTCGCCCATCGCCCATATGTCGATTGTCGATATGTCGATGGATCGCTGTGCGCGGCCAAAACACCTACTGAGGCGGCGGGCGGTGCGTCTTGCAACGACCCGCCTGCGCTTAAACGCGAATTATGCCACAAGTTTCAGCAGATGCGACGCCAATTATGCACTGAGCGTACATTGTCGGATCGTGATATCCGCAATGAGTGCGCGCACCGCGCATATGAAAAAATGGCAACGACAGATGAATCCAAAAAAAGAGACAGTTGCCGAGCCTTTATGACAGGCATACACTCTCGCCGAAATTCGGACCCGGCCAGACACCACCCGAAGCCACCCGACGCCACCCCACCCCAAGCCCCCACGCCACAATGCGCCACGATTCCTCGCCTTCCCTTGCCACACCGGGCAGCCCGACGCCGACCGCCGCAAAGCACGACAACGCCTATGCGAACCGCGCCCTGTGGGCGTCGGCCATCGGTTACGCCATGGACGGCTTTGACTTGCTGATCCTCGGCTTCATCCTGCCGGCCATCGCGGCCGATCTGGCGCTCTCCAGCGCGCAGTCGGGGGCGCTCGTCACGTGGACCCTTATCGGCGCGGTCGTCGGTGGCATCGTTTTCGGCATGCTCTCCGACCGCTTCGGCCGCGTGCGCGTGCTGTCGTGGACGATCTTGCTGTTCGCGGTCTTCACCGGCCTGTGCTCGCTGGCGCAGGGCTATTGGGATCTGCTGGCGTACCGGACGATTGCCGGTATCGGGCTGGGCGGGGAGTTCGGCATCGGCATGGCGCTCGCGGCGGAAGCGTGCGCACCGGAGCGTCGGGCGCGCGCCTCGTCGTTCGTCGGGCTGGGCTGGCAGGCGGGCGTGCTCGCCGCCGCGCTGCTCACGCCGCTGCTGCTGCCGGTCATCGGCTGGCGCGGCATGTTCGCCATCGGTCTGCTGCCGGCCGTGGTGTCGTTCGTCATGCGCCGCACGCTCGGCGAGCCGGAAATGTTCCTCGCACAGCAACAGCAACCGCGTGAGCACGCGCCGCTCAAGCTGCTGGTCAAGGACGCCGCCACCACGCGCGCGAGCCTCGGCGTGGCGTTGCTTTGCTCGGTGCAGAACTTCGGCTATTACGGCTTGATGATCTGGATGCCGTCGTATCTGTCGAAGACGTTCGGCTATTCGCTCACCAAGTCCGCCATGTGGACGGCGGTGACCGTGCTCGGCATGGCGTTCGGCATCTGGCTGTTCGGCCGTCTGGCGGATCGCTTCGGTCGTCGCCCCACGTTCATCACGTACCAGATCGGCGCCGTCGTGATGGTGTTCGTGTATGCGCAGCTTCAGTCGCAGTTCTCGCTGCTGATCGGCGGCGCGGTGATGGGCATGTTCGTGAACGGGATGATCGGCGGCTACGGCGCGCTGATCTCGGAGCTGTATCCGACGGCGGCGCGTGCAACGGCGCAAAACGTGCTGTTCAACATCGGCCGCGCCGTGGGCGGTTTCGGACCGTTGACGGTCGGCGCGCTGGCGGCGGCGTTCTCGTTCAAGATCGCGCTCGTCTTCCTTGCCGGTATTTACGTACTGGACATTCTGGCCACGCTGCTCCTGATTCCGGAGCGTCGCGGCGAAGCGCTGCAGTAAGGCCCATGCAGTATTGCGCTGCACGCGTCGCCCTGTCGCGCGTGCCGCATCATGGTTTCATCGCAAGGTGTACACTTTGCGTCCTGCGGTGTGCACCGGCCACTGTCAGTCCCCCGGTCCGACGCGTGTGAGCGCGGTTTCCAGGATCGGGGAAGCGATGGTCATCACGCCATCGCGCCGAGAAGAACCCCGTCGACGACACAATCGCCGAATCCCTCCGGTTGGCTTCTTCCTCCCGCCGTGATCCGTCAAAAGACGACCGAGTCCTTTTGCTGCCCGCATGCGGCACCGGCCCGATCGTCGCCAAGTCATTAGGTATCGAGATATGGATGAACAACTGAAACAAAGCGCCCTGGCGTACCACGAGAACCCGCGTCCGGGCAAAATCTCGGTGACGCCGACCAAGCCGCTGTCGAACCAGATCGATCTGTCCCTGGCTTACTCCCCCGGCGTGGCCTACGCCTGCGAAGCCATCGCCGAAGACCCGCTCGCGGCCAACCGCTACACGTCGCGCAGCAACCTCGTCGGTGTGATCACCAACGGCACCGCCGTGCTGGGTCTGGGCAACATCGGCCCGCTCGCCGCCAAGCCGGTGATGGAAGGCAAGGGCTGCCTGTTCAAGAAGTTCGCCGGCATCGACGTGTTCGACATCGAACTCGCCGAACACGATCCGGACAAGCTGGTCGAAGCCATCGCCATGCTCGAGCCCACGCTCGGCGGCATCAACCTCGAAGACATCAAGGCGCCGGAGTGCTTCTACATCGAGAAGAAGCTGCGCGAGCGCATGAAGATTCCGGTCTTCCACGACGATCAGCACGGCACCGCCATCATCGCCTCGGCCGCCATCCTCAACGGCCTGAAGGTCGTCGGCAAGGATATCGGCAAGGTGAAACTGGTCTGCTCGGGCGCGGGCGCCGCCGCCATCGCGTGTCTGGACCTGCTCGTGAACCTCGGTCTGAAGAAGGAGAACATTCTCGTTCTCGACTCGAAGGGTGTGATCCATACCGGCCGCGACAAGCTCGACGAGAGCAAGGCGCGCTATGCCGTGGCGACCGAAGCCCGTACGCTGGCCGACGCCAGCAACGGCGCCGATGTGTTCCTGGGCTGCTCGACCGCCGGCGTGCTGAGCGCCGACATGGTCAAGACGATGGGTCCGAAGCCGCTGATTCTCGCGCTCGCCAACCCCGAGCCGGAAATCCGCCCGGAAGCCGCCAAGGCAGCGCGTCCGGACTGCATCATCGCGACCGGCCGTTCGGACTACCCGAACCAGGTCAACAACGTGCTGTGCTTCCCGTTCATCTTCCGTGGCGCGCTCGACGTGGGCGCCACCACCATCACGGAAGAAATGAAGCTCGCCACCGTGCGTGCCATCGCCGAACTGGCGCAGGAAGAGGAGCAGAGCGAAGAAGTCGCGCGCGCCTATGAAGGCCAGTCGCTCGAATTCGGCCCGGAGTACATCATTCCGAAGCCGTTCGATCCGCGTCTGATCATCAAGATCGCACCGGCCGTGGCGCAAGCCGCCATGGACTCGGGCGTGGCCACGCGTCCGATCGAGGACATGGACGCCTACCGCGAACAACTCGGCACGACCGTGTATCGCACCGGTTTCATCATGCGTCCGGTGTTCGCCGCCGCGCGTGCACGCTTCGGTAACGACGCCGCCCGCATCGTGTTCGCCGAAGGCGAAGACGAGCGCGTGCTGCGCGCCGCGCAATTCGTGCTGGCCGAGCGCATCGCCAAACCGATCATCATCGGTCGTCCGGCCGTGGTGGAAATGCGTCTGCAAAAGATCGGCTCGAAGCTCAAGCCGGGCGTCGACTTCGAGATCGTGAATCCGGAAGACGACACGCGTTATCAGCGCTGCTGGCAGGAATATCACAACCTCGGCGCGCGCCATGGTGTGACGCCGGAAGTCGCCAAGGCCGCCATGCGCAAGGACAACACGCTCATCGGCGCGATTCTCGTGCGTCTGGGCGAAGCGGACGGCATGATCTGCGGCATGATCGATACGTACCATCGTCATCTGGATGTCGTCGATCAGGTGCTGGGCCGTGCAGCCGGTGTCGATAACTACGCCGCGATGAATCTGCTGATGCTGGAAAAGCGCAACCTGTTCATCAGCGACACGTACGTGAACGAAGTGCCGACGTCGGAGCAACTCGCCGAGATGACGGTGCTGGCCGCGAAGGAAATCGAGCGCTTCGGCATTGCCCCGAAGGTGGCGTTGCTGTCGAACTCGAACTTCGGCAGCGTGAAGTCGGCATCGGCCCAGCGTATGGCGCGCGCCGCCGAACTGCTCGCCGAGCGTGCCCCGCAACTGGAAGTCGACGGCGAAATGCACGGCGACGCCGCCCTGTCGGAGACGATCCGTCGTGCGGCTTACCCGGCGTCGCGTCTGGCCGGCGAAGCGAACCTGCTCGTCATGCCGAACGTGGAAGCGGCGAACATCACGTACAACCTGCTCAAGATGACGGGCGGCGAAGGCGTGACGGTCGGCCCGTTCCTGCTGGGCTGCGCCAAGCCGGTTCACATCCTGACGCCGGCCGCTACCGTGCGCCGTATCATCAACATGACGGCCGTCGCCGCGGCGAACGTCACGCGTTGATGCCCGGGCCAGCGCGCCTGACGGGCCTGGACGGGCCTTGATGGACCTTCGCCCGATGTGCGCGCGAGTCGGTAGCGCATAAAAAAATCCCGCCGGACGCTCGCGCGCCGGCGGGATTTTCATTGGGCGAATGCCTCACCCCGACCGCGTGAGTCGGGGTTCAGGCGAGGCGTTCAGGCCGCGACCCGGTGTGAGCCACCGTCGCGGAACTGCGCGAGCAACTTCGTCCACTTGATGCGCGTGGCCGCCACGTTCTGCTCCTTCACGTGGCCGTAGCCGCGCATTTCCTGCGGCAACTCGGCCAGTTGCACGGCCAGCGACAGGTTGCGTTCGTTCAGGTGCGCCACGAGTTCGTTCACCAGCGCTTCGTACTCGCCGATCAGCGCGCGTTCCATGCGACGCTCCGCCGTGCGGCCGAAGATGTCGAACGCCCCACCGCGCAGGCCTTTGAACTTCGCGAGCACACCGAACGCCTTCATCATCCACGGGCCATAGGCCTTCTTGACGAGATGCCCCTTGTCGTCGTGCTTTGCGAGCGACGGCGGCGCCAGATGGAAGCGCAGCGAGAAGTTGCCCTCGAACTGCTCGTGGATCTTCTTCATGAACGCCGGGTCGGTGTACAGACGTGCGACTTCGTACTCGTCCTTGTACGCCATGAGCTTGTACAGCGCGCGGGCGACGGCTTCGGTCAGCGGCATTTGCGAGGCGTCGTTCGGCAGGGCCGCCTCGGCGGCGCGCACCCGGTCGACCGTCTGCTTGAAACGCTCGGCATACGCGCGGTCCTGATACGCCACGAGCTGGTCGTAGCGACGCTGGATCAGCGTGTCGAGCGCGCGCGGCGAGTGCAGCGTGATCAGCTTGCCGCCCGTGGCCGACGACTCCGGCGCTTCGTTTTGCTGCGCGAGTTTGCGCACGCTCGCGAGATCGTGCGCCGCGCGACGTCCCCATTCGAACGCCTGCTTGTTTTTCTCGATGGCCACCCCATTGAGTTCGATGGCGCGATTGAGCGCGGCGTACGACAGCGGCACCCATCCCTTCTGCCATGCATAGCCGAGCACGAACGGGTTCGTGTAGATGGTGTCGCCGAGCAGACGCAGCGACAGATGATTGGCATCGACGAAATCGACGCTCTCACCGGCAGCCGCGCGGATATCGTTCTCCGTGCTCGAACCGGGGAAGCGCCAGTTCGGATTGCGGATGAACTCGGCCGTCGGCGTATGGGCGCTGTTCACCACGATGTTCGTCACACCGTGTTGCACGCGTGACAGGGTGTCGTCGCTGGCCGTGGTGATGGCGTCGCAGCCGATCACGACGCGCGCGTCGCCCATGGCGATGCGCGTCGCATGGATGTCTTCGGGTTGCAAGGCGATCTGCACGTGGCTCGTCACCGCGCCGCCCTTCTGGGCGAGGCCGGTCACGTCGAGCGTGGTGACGCCCTTGTTCTCCAGATGCGCCGCCATGCCGAGCAGGCCGCCGATGGTGACGACGCCCGTGCCGCCCACGCCCGTCACGAGAATGCCGTACGGACGCGTAATCGCCGGCAGCGCCGGTTCGGGCAACGGCGGCAGACCGCTGCTATCGACCTGTGCCGTCTTCGGCTTGCGAAGCTGCCCGCCTTCCACCGTCACGAAACTCGGGCAGAAGCCGTTCAGGCAGGAGAAGTCCTTGTTGCACGTCGACTGGTTGATCTGACGCTTCGTGCCGAACTCCGTTTCCAGCGGCTCGACCGACAGACAGTTCGACTTCACCGAGCAGTCGCCGCAGCCTTCGCAGACCGACTCGTTGATGACCACGCGCTTTGCCGGATCGGGGTACGCGCCGCGTTTGCGGCGGCGGCGCTTCTCGGTCGCACATGTCTGGTCGTAGATCAGAATGGACGTGCCCTTCACCAGACGCAGCTCCCGCTGCACGCGGTCGAGTTCGCTGCGGTGATAGACGGGCACGTCGCCGACGAGCTTCACGCCGTCGTACTTTTCCGGCTCGTCCGTCACGATGACGATCTTCGCGGCGCCTTCCGCGTCGACCTGTGCCACGATCTGCGGCACGGTGAGCGTGCCGTCGACGGGCTGGCCGCCGGTCATGGCGACCGCATCGTTGTACAGAATCTTGTAGGTGATGTTGACCTTCGACGAGATCGCCGCGCGAATCGCGAGCAGACCCGAGTGGAAGTACGTACCGTCGCCGAGGTTCGCGAAGATGTGTTCGTCGCACGAGAACGGCGCCTGGCCGATCCAGGGCACCCCTTCGCCGCCCATCTGCGAGAAGGTGTCGGTCTTGCGGTCCATCCACACGGTCATGTAGTGGCAGCCGATCCCGGCGATGGCGCGCGAGCCCTCGGGTACGTTGGTAGACGTGTTGTGCGGGCAGCCCGAGCAGAACCATGGCTTGCGCTCCGCCGCCACGCGCGGTTTGGCCAGTGCCTGCTCCTTCGCCTCGATCACGCGCAGACGCGTTGCGATGCGATCGCGCACGTCGCTCGGCAGCTCGAATTTTTCCAGACGCGTGGCGATCGCCTTGGCGATCAGCGCCGGCGAGAGTTCGTAGTGCGCGGGCAGCAGCCAGTTGGCCATCGGCACGGACCATTCGCCGCCGGCGCCGTCCTTTTCGTCGAACTTGCCGTACACGCGCGGACGTACGTCGTCGCGCCAGTTGTACAACTCTTCCTTGATCTGATATTCGAGGATCTGACGTTTTTCCTCGACCACCAGAATTTCCTGAAGTCCTTGTGCAAACGCGCGCGCGCCCTGCGCTTCGAGCGGCCACACACAGCCCACTTTATAGAGACGGATGCCGATGCGCTGGCACGTGGCGTCGTCCAGACCGAGATCGGCGAGCGCCTGGCACACGTCGAGATACGCCTTACCGCCGGTCATGATGCCGAAGCGGGCGTTGGGCGAGTCGATCGTCACGCGGTCGAGCTTGTTGGCGCGCACGTAGGCGAGGCCGGCATACCACTTGTGGTCGATCATGCGCGCTTCCTGCACCAGCGGCGGATCGGGCCAGCGGATGTTCAGGCCGTCGGGCGGCATGAGGAAATCGTTCGGCAGGCGGATGTCGACGTTGTGCGGATCGATGAGCACGGAGGCCGACGACTCGACCACGTCCGTCACGCACTTCATGGCGACCCACAAGCCGGAGTAACGGCTCATTGCCCAGCCGTGAAGGCCGTAATCGAGGTACTCCTGCACGTTCGACGGAAACAGCACCGGAATGCCGGCTGCCTTGAAGACGTGTTCGGACTGATGCGCGAGAGTGGAGGATTTGGCGGCGTGGTCGTCGCCGGCGAGCACCAGCACGCCGCCGTGCTTGGACGAACCGGCCGAGTTGCCGTGCTTGAGCACGTCCATCGAACGGTCCACGCCCGGGCCCTTGCCGTACCACATGGAGAACACGCCATCGAACTTGGCGGGATACAGATTGACCTGCTGCGAGCCCCACACGGCGGTGGCGGCGAGGTCTTCGTTCAGCCCCGGCTGAAAGACGATGTTATGGCCGGCGAGGTGCTGCTTGGCCTTCCATAGCGACAGATCCAGACCGCCGAGCGGCGAGCCGCGATAACCCGAGATGAAGCCGGCGGTGTTGAGCCCTGCCGCAGCGTCGCGCGCCTGCTGCAACATCGGTAGTCGGACCAGGGCCTGGATGCCGCTCATGTAAGCGCGACCGCGCTCGAGCGTGTACTTGTCGTCGAGCGTGACCGATTCTAGTGCGGCCAGCAAACTCGGATTGACGGGGGCGTTCATGGGGTGTGCTCCTCACTCTCACTGATTTTGGGATCGCCAAAACTTCCTGCCCCTCCCGCTCTTGTGAAGCAGGACGGCAGCGTGAATGCCGGCCTTTTCGTCGCTTGTCCCGAGGACTCACAGACGTGATGTCACTCGGTGGGCGGGGCCTTTTTTCGTGATGCTGATGCCAGTCGGCCTCATGGTATCACCGGTGTCATGGCGTTGCCCGACGGTGGCGGTGACGTCTCATAGGTTGCCGATCGAGCGCAGTATAGCGAGGATTATGACGTTTACGTAAACGTCAGACGTCTGGCGTAAACCCTGTCTGCCGCCTGCGTGCCGTTTCCCCACGTCCCACCCCTCACATAAGCGGCAGGTGCGGCATAGCGACGCATTTTTGATTGGGGAAATTGCTGCAATATGGCAGCATTGTGTCGCGATTATGTCGGCAACCGTCCGCTTGTCGGCGCCTTCTGACACGGGGGTAACAACGTGTAACGGTTCGGGGAAAGCGGGAACGTGGCGGGCAAAATGCTCACTAACGCGTTACTTGAGACGTTCAATACGTTGTATACGTTCTCCGCGCGCACATCCGTGCGCCTCGCATAAAAAGTGATACGTAAGAAAGGAGTCACTGTGAACCGACGAAATATCGCCAAATTCCTGCTGGTTTCCGCGTCGTTCCTGACGCTGGAAGTCAGCGTCGCTCGCGCAGACGAACTGGCACGCGACAAGGTGGCCGAATCGACCCCGGCGAGCGCAATGACGCAACAGCGCACCACCCAGACGCCGCAGCGTTACGAAGGCCCGTTCGACCAGCGCACGATCGACCCGCGCGAATTCCAGCGCCGCTAGGTCACATCGTGATTTCGGCCTGATCCCCCTGAGTGCGTTGCCATCACGGCCATACCCGTTGCGTGGCGATACACTCCTCAAGCGTAAGGCGCTGCCGATTCAGGCAAGCGCCTTTTTTCTTTGCGTCGATCACGGCTCGCCTGCGCTGTAATCTCTTGTAACCACGTTTTTGCGCCTTACACTTCCTTATAAGTGGAGAATTGCGCAATAATATTGCGCATAAATACCAATAATAGGGAGATATATGTCAAAACTGGAACTGGACAAGATCGATCGGCGCATTCTTGCCTTGCTGCAAAGCAACGGACGCCTCTCCAACCTCGAAATCGCCGAACAGGTGCGTCTCTCGCCGAGCCCATGCCTGCGGCGCATCCGTCGCCTCGAAGAGGCGGGCGTGATTCGCGGCTACGTCGCGCTGCTCGAGCCCACGCGCCTCGGACTCGGGCTGCTGGCTTACGTGAGTGTGCGGCTCGACAAACGACATCCCGGCGACGGGCAGGGCGGCTCGGTCATCGAGCACTTCCGCAGCGTGGTCGATTCCTGGCCGGAAGTCGTCGGGTGTTACGCGATGGCGGGCGACATGGACTATCTGCTGCGGGTGCATGTGCGCGACATGGCGCACTTCTCGCGATTCATGCAGACGCATCTGCTCGTGCACCCCAGCGTGGTCGACGTCAAAACCAGCTTCGTCCTCGACCAGTTGAAAGAGACGACGGCGTTGCCGCTTCCCTGATCGACGTGCATTTCATTCTGACGAAGACAAAAAACCCGGCCAAGGCCGGGTTTTTCATGAGGCGCAACGCTCGGGTACGTTCGAGCGATCTCAGGCAGCGCGTTGATTCGGCAGAAGCGCGCCGACCAGACGCCGCGCATTGCGTACCTGACGCTTGAGCGCGTAATCGAATGCCGCAATCTGCTCCTGCATCATTTCCGAGAGCATCGATTGCGTGTCGGCCGGGGGCAGGCTCAGATAACCGTCGGCTTCGCCGTACGCGAAGTTGATTTCCATACCGGCCTTCTTGGCGATACGCATCATGCGTGCGTTACGCGACAGGCAATGCATGTAAAGGGTGTCGACGCGCTTGTTGCGGCAGTGGATCGCCGCCCGCTCGAACAGACGCGAACCGATGCCACGGCCACGGGCCGATTCGAGCACCGAGACGCCGAACTCCGCGACACGGCCGTTCTTGCCTTCGGGCAACTGCGCGACATGCGCCACCGCGACGAGCGCGAGGTTGTCGTCATAGACGCCGAAAACGCTGTCACGGGAAAAGTCGAGGCTGGCGACGTAACGGGTAATCACGTCGTCGGAGACAGCCTGCCCGAAACGTAGCAGGCGGTCCTCTTCGCCGAGCGCCAGAAAGTGGCGCTGCAGACGGTGGACATCGCCGGACGTCAGCTCACGAATCAGCACGCTCGACCGCTCGTTGGCGGCAACCGTCGCGCGGGCGACGTCGGGCGTGTGGTTCGGGGCAGTCATGGCGTAATCCTTGAGTATTCTTTAGTACGTGCACTGCATTGTGCGACGCAAAAGAATTATACCCGATCGGATAGGTAAAAACCCTAGGAAATATACGTTGACTGTGGAGGTAAGCGTCTAAGTCGCTGACGCATGGCGTCTTTTCTGGATCCGGTGATCCGAGGCATTTTCAATGGAGTTGTTGCGAGGCAACAAAAAAGGGCGCATTAACGCCCTTCTTGTGTGAGTGATTACTTGCTAACTTTGGATGCGCGATGGCGTGGCCGGTGCCGGTGCCGAAATTCCGGCATCGACGCCCTCGGGCAGCGGGGCGGCCAGACCGTGTTCGAGCACGGCGATCACTTCGTTGGCGAAGTCGCGGTACCGCATGCGGCCGCCGGGTTTGAGCCACGTGAACGTCCAGTTGATCATGCCGAACAGCATCATCGTGAGCGCGGTCTGATTATGCTTGGCCACGCGTTCGGGGAAGGCTCGTGTGAGCTGGCGTGCAAATGCGGCGACGACATCGCGCTGACGGTTCAACACGATCTCGCGTTGCTCGTCGTTCAGGAATTTCACGTCGTTGAGCAGCGCGATGTGACGCGTCTGCGACGTCTCGTACTCGTCCAGGAAGGCGCGGATCAGCTCGTGAAACGTATCGCGTTCCGACAGACCACGACGCTGGCCGAGCGCTTCGACCTCGGTGACGATCAGCATCAGGCGCTTGGTGTAGCGCTCCAGCAGATCGAAGAGGATGGCGTCCTTGCTGGCGTAGTAGTGATACAGGCGAGCTTTGGACGTGCCGCAGGCGGCGGCCAGTTCGGACATCGACGTGCTCGGATAACTCGCGCGGGCAAACGCGTCGGCGGCGACGTCGATAATCTGTTCGCGCTGCGATTCGTGATCGGGCGCTTTGGTACGTGCCATAAACGGGGGTTACTCCAGTCGTAAATCGCACGCGCTAGCGGCTGTGGTGTCGCCGCGTAGCGCTAGCCGGCCTGCCGCACCGAGTTCGCGGCAGCGCCACAAAAGAAAACTGTCCGTGGCGAAAAACCCTTCGATGCGGGGCATCAGTTCGCCGAGAAACGCGGCCATCGGTGTCCAGGCGACCGGGGCGCGCGCGAGAATCTGATCGTCGATCTCCGCGAAGGTCGCGCCTTCGAACGTGTTGTGCACCCAGCGCCGCACCTGCGTATTCACTTGCTTGAGCGCCCGCCATTCCAGCGATAGCCGTCCGATGCGAAGTAACGAAATCGGGGCGATGCGTGCGAACCGTTGGGCCAGCACATCCGGGGAGTACATGCCGACGCTGGTCCGGCGGTTGGCGTCGCTCGCGTGACCGGCGGGGCTCAGATCGCTGCCGCGCAAGGCGATTTCGTTCAGACGGGCAGGCGTGCTGCGAAGCATGAAGGCCACGCGACGCAGCATCAACTGATCGCACGCGCTGTCTCCATGCCAGCAGACTACCGCATTGTCGCCCTCGACGAGGCGTTGCAGCGACACGAGCGCTTCGCGCAATTCGCCCGCGTAATCGCGACCGGCCGACGGTGCGACGCGCTGCCAGAAAGCGGCACGTTGCCGTTCGTTCTCGTCGATCTCGCGCAACGGGCCGATGGCCAGATCGTCACGCAGGACAAGGACGGGGTCGGCGCGTTGCGCTTGCGCCATCGCCGCGCGCAACTGCTGCGCGGCAATATCGCCACAGACGACATGGATGGTATTCATGCCGGTAGTTTACGGTATTCCCGCTACCTCGGGTTGACGCCCCCGTAATGCCGGACATCATCGGCACATTGGCGGGATTTCAGGCGGCTTTCACCTGTATTGGCCCGTGTTGACCTTAGATCGCGTGGCGTTCGCACACTACGGTAAACGGACGTTCGACCCGGCAAGAGACGCCCCACCGCCCCACCACCTCACCCCGTTACCGACCGAT
The DNA here is from genome assembly GCF_902459655.1 of Pandoraea anhela. Lineage (GTDB taxonomy): Bacteria > Pseudomonadota > Gammaproteobacteria > Burkholderiales > Burkholderiaceae > Pandoraea > Pandoraea anhela. The sequence goes on along the minus strand of NZ_CABPSB010000006.1, from coordinate 24,413 downwards.
CAGCGCTCGTCGTAACTCACCACCACGCGTTCCGTGAGCGGGCGCGCCTGGCACGTCAGCACGAAGCCCTGTTCGATTTCGTTATCTTCCAGCGTGTAGTTCTTGTCCATCGCCACTTCGCCTTCGAGCACCTTCGCGCGGCACGTGCAGCACACGCCGCCCTTGCAGGCGTAGGGCAGCGACAATCCGGCGGCCAGGCCGGTGTCGAGAATGCTCTGCCCCTCGTACGGCTGACGCAGACGGCGTTCCTTGCCGTCCATCACGACGACCAGTTCGGCCATGGGCGTGTCGTCTGTGATGACGACCGGCTTGGCACCGGCTTGCGGCGACGGCACGCCGAAGCGCTCGACGTGGATCTTTTCCTTGGCGACGCCGGCGGCGGCCAGCGCGGCTTCGGCGGCGTCCATCATCGGGCCGGGGCCGCAGATGAAGGCCTCATCGATGCTCGATGCCGGGATGAGCGTGTCCAGAAACGCCGCGCACTTGTCCCGATCGAGCAAACCGTTGAACAACTCGACTTCCTGGGCTTCGTCGGACAGCACATGGTACAGACGCAGGCGGCCCAGATACGTGTTCTTCAGGTCTTCGAGCGCCTCGGCAAACATGATCGCGGGCACCGAGCGGTTGCCGTAGACAAGGGTGAACCGGCTATCCGGTTCGGCGGCGAGCGTCGTCTTGATGAGCGCGAGCATCGGCGTGATGCCCGAGCCGCCGGCGAAGCCGACGTAATGCTTGGCGTGGTCCGCCGACAGGCGCGTGAAGAAGCGGCCGTCCGGCGTCATCACGTCGATTTGCTGACCCGGTTTGAGATTGTCGTTCGCGAAGTTGGAGAACTTGCCGCCCGGCACGCGCTTGATGCCCACGCGCAGTTCGCCCGTGGCCTCGTATTCGGGCACGCCAACGCAGATCGAGTAAGAGCGACGGGCTTCTTCGCCGTCGATGTCGGTCTTGAGCGTGAGGAACTGGCCTTGCGTGAAGCGATAGGCGTCGCGCAGCGCGTCCGGCACCGTGAAGGCGATGGAGATGGCGTCGGCGGTTTCGGGCCGGATTTCGCGAATCGTCAGCGAATGGAATTGCGGGGTCGTCATCGTGGGCTTCCCAGTCGGGTCAATCTGGCCAATCAATATGGCTTGAAGTAGTCGAACGGCTCTTGGCACGAACGGCAACGGTAATGCGCCTTGCAGGCGGTCGAGCCGAAGGCGGAGACGACTTCGGTATCGTGCGAGCCGCAATGCGGGCAGGGCACGCCGTCTTTCGGGCGGCCGTAGAACGTGATCTTGCGCGGGACGTCTGCCGAGACGGCTTGTGCCCCGGTGGGCGGCGCAATGCCGTAACCGCGCAGCTTTTCGCGGGCTTCCGGGCTGATCCAGTCGGTCGTCCAGGCGGGCGCGAGCACCGTCTTGACATGCCACGGGCCGAGGCCGGCGCGGGTCATGGCGGCGGCGATGTCCTCGGCGATCTGCTGCATGGCCGGGCAACCGGAGTACGTCGGCGTGATCACGATTTCGAAGGCTGTCGCGCCCTGATCGTTCGTGACGACGCGCACATCGCGCAGAATGCCGAGTTCCCGGATCGACACGACGGGAATCTCCGGGTCGGGCACGGCGTCGAGCGTTTGCCACGCGAGCGGCAGCGACGCCTCCGACGCCGGCGTCAGGACGTCCGGCGCAACGGCGGGCGTGAGCGGCAGATTCGTCATCGGGTCGGCAAACAGGTTCGTCGTGGGCATGATGTGCGCCGGGGGCTTACCAGCTCGCGCCGGGATGCTGACGGGCCACTCCCTGCATCTCGCCGAGCAGATAGCTCATGTGCTCGGAGTGATGGCCGAACTTGCCCGTGCTCTCGAACGCACCGCCCACCGGCGCCGTCAGCGTGGCTTCGGTGAGGGTGTCGCTGACGGTGGCTTGCCAGGCGTCCTTCAGCTCGGCCATCGTGACGCCCGTACCGGCGGCTACTACCGTGTCTTCGAGGGCGTCGCGCTTGAAGATCTCGTTCATGTACGGCACGAGATAGTCGAGGGCGGCCTGCGCGCGGCGGTGCGACTCTTGCGTGCCGTCGCCAAAGCGCACGAGCCAGTCGCGTGCGTGGTGCAGGTGGTAATGCGCTTCCTTGACCGACTTGGCGGCGATGGCTGCGAGTTCCTCGTCTGCCGACCGGGTGAGCGCCTGCCACACTTCGACCATGAGGGCGGAGTAGAGGAAGTTGCGCACGATGGTGACGGCGTAGTCGCGCTCGGCAGCCGTGGTGCCGGCCGTCGGGCCGTAGTGGGGCAGTTCGACGAGCGTCCAGTTGCGGAAGGCGAATTCGTCGCGCCAGAAGGCGTAGTCGTCTTCCTGCTTGGCGAAGCCGGTGAGTTCCGTTTCGAGCCTGGCGGCGTGCTGATAGAGCATGCGGGCCTGGCCGATGAGGTCGAGGCTCAGGTTCGTGAGGGCGATGTCTTCTTCCAGCACGGGGCCGTGACCACACCATTCCGCGTTGCGCTGACCGAGGATCAGCGCGTTGTCGGCGAGGCGCAGCAGATAGGACAGATGTTCCTGCGTCGGTTTCATGTTCTGGGGTCTCGCTGGGGGTGTCGCGTGCTGCGCGCCCTTGACGGGTTCGACCACGTTGTGGCGTCCGTCGGCGCGCGGCCGCTTACATGTGGTTCACTTCTTCCGGCAGTTGGTAGAAGGTCGGATGACGATAGATCTTGTCGGCGGCCGGATCGAACAATTCGGCCTTGTCTTCCGGTGCCGACGCCGTGATGGCGACCGACGGGACCACCCAGATGCTCACACCTTCCTGACGGCGCGTGTAGACGTCGCGCGCCATGCGCAGCGCCATTTCGGCGTCGGCGGCGTGCAGGCTGCCGCTGTGCTTGTGTTCGAGGCCCATTTTGCTGCGCACGAACACTTCCCAGAGGGGCCATTCCTTGTTGCTTGCTTGCGTCATGATCGTTCCTGATGTCTTGTGAGGGCGGCGTGACTGGCGTTAAACGCTCAGGCGGCCTGCTTCTCGGCGCGCTGGCGCTGTTTGGCGGCGTGGGCGAGGGCGGCTTCGCGCACCCAGGCGCCTTTTTCGTGGGCAGCCACGCGGGTGCCGACACGTTCCTTGTTGCACGGGCCGTCGCCGCCGACCACGCGCCAGAATTCGCTCCAGTCGATCTCACCGTAGTCGTGCGCTTTGCGGGCCTCGTTCCACTTCAGATCCGGATCGGGGAAGGTCACGCCGAGCACGCGGGCCTGTTCGACGGCTGCGTCGACGAACTTCTGACGCAGGTCGTCGTTCGAGATGCGCTTGATGCCCCACTTCATGGTCTGCGTGCTGTGGATGGAGTCCTTGTCGCTCGGACCGAACATCATCAGCACCGGCCACCACCAGCGGTTCACGGCTTCCTGCACCATGTCGCGCTGGGCTTGCGTGCCGCGCATCATCGAGAGCAGGGCATCGAAGCCCTGACGCTGGTGGAACGACTCTTCCTTGCACACGCGGATCATGGCGCGCGCGTAAGGGCCGTACGAGCAGCGGCACAGCGGCACCTGATTCATGATGGCGGCGCCATCCACAAGCCAGCCGATCACGCCGACGTCGGCCCACGTGAGCGTGGGGTAATTGAAGATGCTGGAGTATTTGGCCTTGCCGCTGTGCAGGGCATCGATCATCTGATCGCGCGAGGTGCCGAGCGTTTCGGCGGCGGAGTACAGATAGAGGCCGTGCCCGGCTTCATCCTGGACTTTGGCGAGCAGAATGGCTTTGCGTTTGAGGCTCGGGGCGCGCGAGATCCAGTTGCCTTCCGGCAGCATGCCGACGACTTCCGAATGCGCATGCTGCGAGATCTGGCGCACGAGCGTCTTGCGGTACTCGGCGGGCATGTAGTCCTGCGGCTCGATCTTCTGCTCGTCGGCGACACGCGCGTCGAAGCGAGCTTGCTGCGCCTGCTCGGCCTCACTCAGGGCGAGGGTAACGCCTGCGCCCTTGGGGCTGTTGCCGGCCAGATCGATGGCTTGCGTATACATAGAGGAAGGCCTCCGCGGCATGTGGGGATATGGAACGCATTATAAACCGACCGGCCGGTCGGTCAATAAATGTTTTCCATTAAGCCGCGGAGGTATTTGGAGATGCCTAAAAGAGGCAAAGAGGCCGGGTACCGAGAGGCAAGGTACCGAGAGGCGCCCGGGGGCGTGGAGAGGTGCCGCGTCTGAGGATGGGGCCTGGAGACGGGCACCGGAAGGTGCCTAAGACGGGATATGGGTGGGAATCCACGTGAGCGCGTCGCGGTCGACAAACCTGAAGTGCGTGCCATGAGCATCACGACACAGATGCCCGGCGCTCGGGAATGGGAAATGTGCCGGAATCACCAGCGTGCGTTGGTCGGCGTTCTGTTCGACGAAGGCGATGCGCGTGGCGGCCGATTGCGCGGGGTCGTCGCAAAAACGCGTACTCAGCGACGGGTGACGGCATTGCAACGGCGAGTGGAACATGTCGCCACTCAGGATGGCGCAGTCCTCTGCGCTTTCGATGACGACACAAACGTGACCCGGCGAGTGTCCCGGCGTGGGCATCAGACTGACCTCGCTGGTGATGCGGTGATCGCCGGCGACAATGTCCGCCAGGCCTGCATCGAGGATCGGGCGAATACTGTCGCCGAGGTAGTCGCCGGTGCGCGCGATACCCGCAGCTCCACCGTCACCTTGCCAGAAATCGAGTTCGGCTTCGACGAACAGGTATCGTGCGTTGGGAAAGCTGGGCTGCCATCGACCGTCCACCCTCCGGGTATTGCCCCCCACGTGATCGACGTGAAAATGGGTGGAGACTACGGTGTCGACCTGCGCCGGATGCGTCCCGCTCTCGGCCAGCCTTTCCAGCCACCCCTGCGTAGCGTGATCGAACACGTCGCGTACCCGCGACTTGCAGTCGCCGACACAGGTGTCGACGACGATGATCTTTCCTTCGCTGCGCACGACAAACCCCTGGATCGCGACCACGAGCCTGTCGGACGATTTGTCGAACCATGCGTCGGTGTCGCCCGTGCGGATCTCGGCAAGCATGCTGTCGGTCGCACCGGGGAAAATTTCGCTTAACGCGAGCAGCGGAGCGCAAGACTCCACAATGACGGTAACCACCACTTTCCCGACCTTCATCTCGAAGGCCATGGGTTGTCCGGTCCTGTCGGAAAAATCGTGTGACATTTTCGTGTGTCGCCTGTTGAACAGCGCACGCGTCATGCGTGCGCCGCATGTTGATAGGGTATCGATATGCCGACCGATCCGTTCGGCGCGTCCGGCAACACGACCGTCACGGCTTCAGAATCGGTGCCGAATACCTGCGACGAATGCGGTCTGCTCCTTGTTGCTCGACGCGGCAGAGGCGAGGAACAAGACGGCCGTCGCCAGCGGGCCCGACGCTCTGACATAGTTCACGTAGGCGTAAATATCGGTCCGCTTTGAAAGGAAGTAGTCTGCGCTCAGTTGTCCCTGGTTCCAGTGCGAGGTTGCGTCGATGCCACCGTAATGACCCAGCGAATAGACGTAGGCCGCCGAGACCGCCAGCGCCGGGGTGACGTTGTACACGACCGTGAGGTCGACATTGTTGATATGCAGGCTGGTGCCGTCGAGGTAGGCGTAGCGCACATCGGACACGATGCCACCGATCTGTGTTTTACCGAACGCGTACTCGGCGCCGCCGGCGACAACGCGCTGGCGCGCTACCCCGACGCGGGAATCTATCGGGCTGGTGTGGAACAACTGGAACGCGCCACCCGAATAATCGTCGCTGACGGCACCCGACGGGTTTGACGTCCCAGGACGATCGATCTCCAGGTAAGTCAGGGCATATCGTTGACGCCCCCGGGTGTAATTGACACCGGCACTGAAGGCCCGGTTCTGCTCAAACGCGCCGGCCTTGTTGCTGAACGCATACATCGTCTCGAACGCCAGACCGTTCCATTCCGGACTCTTGTACTTCACGGAGTTGCTATAGCGGAAGTTACCTTCGATGTTGTCGTTGCTGCCGATGCTCGTCGCCAATCCCGGCCCCATCGACTGTGGCTCGATACGATCGAGGTAATCCCACAGCACGTCGTATTGCCGGCCGACGGTGAGCGTGCCGTATGTCCTGCTCGACAGTCCCACGAAGGCTTGCCGCCCAAACATTCGACCGCACTGACCGAACTTGCCCTGATTGATATCGAAGCCGTTTTCCAATGTGGCGATGGTCGACCACCCGCCGCCAATGTCCTCATTGACCCGAAACCCGAGTCGATTGTTCTGATTCGCCCCGCTCACGAGCTGAACGCCCGAACTTCCCGACTGGTTGCTGAAATAGCCGATGCCGTCGGAGATGACGCCGTAAATGGTGAACGACGTCTGTGCCGATGCGGGCACGGAAACACTCATGAAAATCGCGAGACATCCAAACCTGAGTTTCATACTGAACACCCGTATCGTGATCGCGTTGCGGGAGGAATCCGCCAGATGATGGCGGACATGTATTAATTCATTTTTTAGGATTACTAATTGTTAGTCGAATGGATATCCCGATCATCGGAAGACGCCGAAGCGTCAGATCGGCTTGCCTTCGCTTGACGACCAGTTGCGCATCAACGTGTTGCTTGGCAGACGCTCATCGAGCAGCTTGCGCGACGCTTCAATGCCCGCGACGGGCAATCCGGTGGGATCGAGCAGGCCGGTCTGCACCAGTACCGTGGCCTGATCCCAGTAGATGTGTTCGTTGTACAGCTTGTCGCCGCGAAAGCAGATGACGGCGAGCATGGCGACTTCGATGTATTTGCCCGTGGGTTCGATCCCCGGGAGCATCCAGTCGATCTCACGGTCGTGGGTGGCGCAGAAGATGAATTCGTCGACAATGCGATCGGCCCCGATCGTTCGCGATATCGGAATGAAGCGTGTATCGGCAGGGTTCGCATGCACGAAGTGGTACTTGTAGAAGCGCTTTAGCTCGTCGTGCCCCACGCCACCGGTCAATGTCGGGATGTGATTGACGTAAGGCTTGTCGATCATGGTGGGCATGATCGCGTCGACGTCGCGCGACTCGAACTCGTGGTAACAATGCAGCTCCCAGAGGGCGTTCAGGTCGTACACCGGACCGAGCACCTTGCGCAGCAGGGCGATGGTGCGCGAGTACGCCATGATCGACGCGGGCTTGTCGTAATGCTCGCGCTCGGGCGTCGCGAAAGCGTGATCGCAATCCGCATAAACATAATGTTCGACGAGCGGGTTCTCCGATAGCGCAGCGATGACGGTCTCGCGCACGGAAGGTGGCGACAGGGCGTCGTTCCCGGCAAAGTGAAACGCCATTGGGCAGCGAATCTGCGGCACTTCGTTGAGGAAGGCTTCGAGACCGACGCCGTAATAGCTGACGGCGCAATCGATGTCCGTCGCCGCAGCGGCCAACATCGCCAGTTTCCCACCCAGACAGTAACCGACCGCACCGATCTTGCCGATTTGCTGCGGCAAGGCGCGCAGTGCCTCGACGGTCGCCCCCACGTCCTCGATGGCTTTGCCGAGATCGAGGCATTCGTTCAATTCGAGGGCGCGCGCGAAGTCGGCTTCGCCGTAACCGAGTACGGTCCCCGGGGCCATGCGCCAGAACAAATCCGGGACCACGACCACATAACCCTCTTCTGCGAACCGGTCGGCGGTCTCCCTCATGAAGCCGTTGATGCCGAAGATTTCCTGCAACAGAATCAACCCCGGGCCCTTGCCGTGCTTGGGGGTTGCCAGATAAGCCGAAAACGACTTCCCGTCCTCGGCCGCGATTTCGATGGTTTGTCCAGTCATGCTTTTCTTCCTTTGCAATATGCCGAATCGATTCGGACGATCGAACCGACAGGTCAGCCGTTCCCGGCCAATCGCTTGAGCACCGCGCTTCGATCCGTGGCCAACCCGCACGCCAGTTGTCTGGCCATATCGCCGACATAGACGTCGTCAGTGCCGTCGCCGAGCGCTGCCAATGTGGCGAGCACGACCTCGGACGGTGCGAGCTTGGGCGTGTCGTCAACATCGCGCATCATGTCGGTGTCTATCGCGCCGGGCATCACGGCGAGCACGCGCACGCCGTGGGGGCCGAGTTCGGCGCGCATGCCTTCGGTCATGCGGAGCGCAGCGGCTTTGGATGCGCTCAACGACGTCATGGCCGGTAATGTGGCGCGTGCCAGGATCGACAGCACGTTGATGATTGCGCCGCCTTGCCGTTTGAGCGCCGGTGCGAACGCCAGCGTCATGTTCAACGTTCCGAAGTAGTTCACTTCCATTTCCGCACGGGCGGCGTCTACATGCCGGGCGGAGAACGGCGGAACGAGGCGGTTGATGCCTGCGTTGTTGACGAGCAGGTTGAGGTCGCTTGCGAGGTCCGCAGTATGCGCTACGTCCTCGGCACGGGTGACGTCCAGTTTCACCGGTATGACGCGGCTGTCGTTCGTGGGCACAAGCGCCACGTCGCGAGCCCCGGCGTAGACCTTTCGAGCGCCATGTGCCAGCAGCGTTTGCACGAAACATGCGCCGACACCGCGATTGGCGCCCGAGACAAAGGCGACGGATCCTTCGATTTGCATCATCATTTCCTCGTCGGGCCGCCATCAGATGCGTGACGCCAAGATGGCGCCGGCAGCATCGATGGTCAGATTGACGACATCGCCCGCATGAAGCGCAGCGCCCGAGCGCGCGATGACGATGGGGCCGGCCATGCTGATCACGCTCGCGAGATAAAGGGGCGCGGCGTTGGGCTGCCCCACGCGTTGACGGACGACGGTCGCCTCCGACACGATGCCCTGGGGGATCGGCACGCTTCGCCAGTCGGCGCCGCCGCAGCTCGGGCAGAGGTAGCGCGCAGGGAAGAGTGTGTGATCGCAGTCATTGCACTGAAATACCGACAACGTCATGAGGCTTCTCCTGTAACGCCTTCAAGCACCACGGCGTTGCCGCACATGCCGTAGCGATACTCGACCATGCCGTAACCGCTGACGACGGCCAGACGAGCACCGGCCACCTGGCGCTCGCCGGCACCGTGCCGCAACTGCGTCACGGCCTCGACGAGCCCGTGCATCCCACCCGCCGCGCCGGCCTGCCCGGCAGACAATTGCCCCCCCGACGTGTTGACGTTCAGTTCACGCGCGGCAATGCGCGCGAGCAAGGCGCGCATGTCGCCGTCGGGTGCGAAACCGAGGTCGGCGAGCTGGATCAACGCCATGACCGGGTAGTCGTCGTACACGGAGATGACATCCATATCGCTCGGCGCCACACCTGCCTGCTGCCAGAGCGCCGGCGCCACGGCGGCGAGTGGCGTGGTCAACCCGTCGCCCGCCTGATGATCCGTGTTGTAGAGGCTCTGCACGGCGCGAATGCGAACGTTGCGTACGTTGCGAATGTTGGGCTTACGGCGGACGAGGTCGGCACGCGCGACGATGACGGCGTTGGCGCCGCAGACCACCGGCACACAGTCAAGACGCCTCAGCGGGTCGGCGACGAGCGGCGCTTCGAGGTAATCCGCGAGCGTCATCGGGCTGCGATAGACGGCGTTGGGGTTTTGCGCTGCCCATGCGCGCTGCGCGACGCACAGTGCGCCGTAGTCACGCGGCGTCAAACCGAACCGCCGGGCGTGGCGTTGCGTGAGCATCGCGAACACGGCATTGGGTCCGCCCGTTTCGAGCGGTCTTAGTAAATGGCGTGTCGTCAGGTTGTAGTGATCGACCAACTGCTTGAAGTCGGACGCTTCGAAGCGGTCCCCCGAGAGCAGCGCAACGACGTTGGCGTCGCCGCACTGGATCGCGCGTACCGCATGCTGGAGCATGTTGATGGCGCTCGCGCCGCCGTGGCAGTCGTCCATGCACCAGCGCGGACGCAACCCGAGTCGCCATGCCATGTCGACGGCATGGTCCGGGGCCAGGGTAAAGGCTGCAACGCCCAGACCGTCGATGTCCTTTGTCGAGAAGCCCGACTCGGCGAGTGCTCGGGAGAATGCGTCCGCGAGCAGATCTCCCGTCGTACCTTCTGTGGCGCGTCGTTGATAAGGTACTTCGACGCCGGCGGCGATCAGCGCGCCGTCAAAATCGCGGTACGTCATCTCAATACCCTTGTCGTTTGACCTGACGCGTGGTTTCCCGTGTGAACAAGAGGGAAACCACCGTGACCGCGCCCAGGAACATCATCAGCAGCGCGATTGGCCAGGAGGCGTGGTAATGCGCCAGCAACGCGGTTGCGATCAACGGCGAGAGGCCACCCGCAAACACCGACGCGACTTCGTGCCCGAGCGCCATGCCCGAATAGCGCACTTCGGTGCTGAACAGCTCGCCCATCAGGCTGGGTTGGGTGCCGATCATCGCGCCGTGGCAAACCGCGTTGCCGACCATGAACGCCAGCCAGATCATCGCGGGGGTATGGGTGTCCAGCATCCAGAAAAACGGGAATGCCATCACGACGAAGCCCATTGCGCCGATCATATAAACCGGCTTGCGGCCCCAGCGGTCGGACAGCCGGCCCCAAAACGGAATCGTAAAGAGTTCGGCGATCATCGAAACGATCAGGCCGCCGAGCATGACCTCGTTGGAGACCCCAATGAATTTTCCGTAGACCAGCGCGAACGCGACGACGATGTACGAACCGCCGTTCTCCGCCACGCGCAGTCCCATGGCCATCAGAATTTCCTTGGGGTGTTTGCGAATGACATCGAGCAACGGCGCATGTACGGTCTTGCCGGCCGCTTCCGCTTTCGAAAACTCCGTACTTTCGGGAAGACGGGAACGGATGTACACCCCAACGCCGAAGATGACGATGGACAGCACGAACGGGATACGCCAGCCCCAGCTCAGGAATGCGTCCTTCGGCAACATCTGCACGACGTAAAAAACGGCGGCGGAGAGCACGAAACCGCCGCCCACGCCGATCTGGCTCCATGAGGCGTAATAGCCGCGTTTCTCGGCAGGCGCGGACTCACTGATCATCAGAACGCCACCGCCCCACTCACCGCCGGCGGCAATGCCTTGCAGGATGCGCAGTACGATCAGCAAGACCGGCGACCAGAAGCCTGCCTGGGCGTAAGTGGGCAGCAGGCCGATCAGAAACGTGGCCCCGCCCATGATGGAGAGGGTCCAGACAAGCGCGCCCTTGCGCCCGAACTTGTCGCCGATGTGGCCGAACAGAACGCCGCCGAGCGGGCGAGCGGCAAACCCGATGGCAAAGCCGGCGAACGCGGCCAGGGTGCCGAGAAGCGGGTCGGTCCCTTTCGGGAAGAACAGATCGCCGAAGACCAGTGCGGCGGCCGTGCTGTACAGAAAGAAGTCGTACCATTCCAACGCGTTGCCTATCACCGACGCGAACACAATGCGCCGAAGCGATCGCTCATCGACATTAGCCACCGTCCCGCCTGATTCCGGGCCGCTATACGTTTGCGTGCTTGCCATCTGAAGCTCCTGGTGGTGCACCTGTCGATGCACGCATGTAGAGACGTTACATAGAGACGTTACGATTGCCCCGCGCGCAGTACCGTACCCTTCAGCGACGTGAGCGCACGGTGACGTCGGGGGCGGGAAATCTGAGGCGTCAAGCGCGTTTAAGGCGGTATCCCGATGTTTCGAGATCCCATGTCGAGGCGCTCACGCCGGCCTCGCGCAGCTTGAATTTCTGAATCTTTCCGTTCTCGGTCTTCGGCAGGTCCGACACGATGTCAAGGTAGCGAGGCACCGCGAAGTAGGGCAGTCTTGGTTCGCAGTAGCGAATCAGATCGAGGGGATCGATGGTGTGCCCGGCGCACGGCACGACCGCGGCCATTACCTCGTCTTCGGCAAGCGACGACTTCACCGCAAATACGGCGGCGGTTTCAATGCCGGGGTGACTGAGCAGAACCTGTTCCACTTCGAAAGACGAGACGTTTTCGCCGCGGCGTCGAATGGCATCCTTGAGTCGATCGACAAAACGGAAATAGCCGTCTTCGCTTCGGATGACGCGATCGCCGGTGTGAAACCAAAGATTGCGCCACGCCTCCACGGTTTTGTCGGGCATGGCGTGATAGCCGCTGGCAAAAGCAAACGGCTCGTTGGCACGCAGGATCAATTCCCCGGGTTCACCGTCCGGCACGGGCAGGTCGTTCGCATCGACCACCCGTGCCTCGAAGCCCGCTGCGAGACGACCCATGAAACCCACACGCTGCGCAGTCACGTCGCCGCCGATCACGCTGTTGGTCTCGGTGGAACCGAACCCGTCGATCAGCGTGATGCCGCAGCGCTCCGTAAAGTCACGATGAAAGTTCCCGGGAACCCCGGGGGCCAGCGCAATGCGCACGTTGTGTTTTCGCTCATTCGCGCACGGGGCGCGACCCAGCAGAATTGGCACCATCGCACCCAGCACGTAAGTGACTGTCGCCCCGGTGTCGACCAGCGAGTCGAAGAATCCGCTTGCTGAGAAACGGCGATCGACGACTTGCATGGCATCGAGAATCAGCGCCTGGAAGAAGGTGTTGAGGGCGTTGGTGTGAAACAGCGGCAGGCAGGTATACAGAACGTCGCCCTTGACGATGCCGAGATCGCCTCCGGTATTTTTCCCCCACCAATAGAACTGGGCGTGAGGGCACACGACGCCCTTGGAAACGCCGGACGTGCCCGACGTATACAGAATGGCGAACGGATCGCCGTCAGTCAGCGGGGCTGCGGGCACCGCGTCTCCCAACGGCGGCAAGGGCATGGTGGGCCACACGGGCGCGAGGGCTTCCGGCGTCGGCTCGTCGATCAGCCAGACGTTTTCCAGACGCAAGTCGTCCGCGTCGAGCGCGTTGACCGAGTCCACCAGCGCAGCTTCGGCAATGAGAAGTCGCGCACCGCTATTGCGAAGAATGTGTGCGAGCTGGAAGCCGCGTGAGGCGGTGTTGATGGGCACGACGACAGCCCCGAGCCACCCGCAACCGAGCACCATTTCGATGAATTCGACGCGATTGCCGCACAACAGGGCAACGTGATCGCCGCGCTTGATGCCATGTGCCGCGAGCGTGCCTGCGCGACGGGCGGCAATCAAGGTGGCGTCGGCGCCGGTCAAGATCGTATGGCGGTCGGAGAAAAGTGGCGCGCTCGCGTTTCTCGCAGTGCGCGCACTGAGGAGCGCGGCAAGCGTATGGCTCGTGCCTGGCGCGTGCGTTGCCGCTTCGGTTTGCGCAACGATGGTTTCGATACAACCCATGTCCTGATACCCCTTCGATGAATGTCAGGAAGTCTAGAAATGGGTAACATATCCGTCAAATGCATCGTAAATATCATCGCCATAAATGCCATGGATATCAAAGACGTCGACTTGAACTTGCTTCGGGTTTTCCACGCGGTCCTTGAAGCGCGCAACATTACGCGGGCGGGAGAGCGCATCGGTTTGTCGCAACCGGCGACGAGCTATGCGTTGTCGCGTTTGCGTTCGTTGTTCGACGATCCGTTGTTCGTGCGCACACCGGATGGCATGTTGCCCACGCCCACCGCAGAGCGGTTGGCGGTGCCGTTGGGCCGGGCGATGGTCTCCATTCAGGAAGTGCTCAATCACGACAAGGTGTTCGATGCGCAGACGAGCACGCGAAAGTTCAGGCTTTCGATGAGCGACATCGGCGTTCAGGTGTTCCTGCCGAGATTGTGCGAGGCGCTCCAGCATGCCGCGCCGCACGTGCGGTTGTCCGTCGAGCAGGTCGATGCGAGCGAGGTGGAAGAACGGCTCAGGCTCGGTCAGCTCGATTTTGCGATCGGCAATTTGCCGACGCTCAAAGGCATGACGAACCACATTGTGATGTTCCGCGAGACATACGCATGCATGACACGCAAGCGACCGGGGTTGCCCGCGCGCGTGCTGTCGCGCGAGCAGTTTCTGGGGATGTCCCACATCGCGGTGACGTCGACGGATTCGAGTCATTTCGTGATCGAAGAGACGCTGAGTGGCGGAGGACTACAGCGGCGCCTGGCGATCAGCGTGCCGCACTTTACGATCGTGCCCGAGATCCTCGAGAGGACCGATTGGGTCGCCACGTTGCCCAGGGGCGTGGCGCAAATCCTGAACGCGTCCGGGAAGTTCGCGATTTACCCGTTGCCGATCGACGCGCCCGAGGCGGAGTCGACGGTTCACTGGCATCAGGCGTTCGACGCGGACGAGGGAATACGGTGGTTCCGGCAGTTCGTGGTGTCGGTGGTGGACGCTTTGGGCAGTGGCAATTGGGGAAGGCGCGCAGGCGGGGCGGGGACGCCGGCGTTGCGGCCTCGATCGAAACGTCCACGCGCCTGAGTGCCTAAGCGCCTAAGAGGAAGCGAAGCAGCCAAGACGCCAGGAAGCGACTCAGAAGCGGAATGTGCCTGCGGGCATGCCGAGCAGCAGGCGTCCCGAAATCTCCAGATGCTCCGGGGCGAAGGCGAGATGCTGAGCGATGACCTGCGCGTCTTGTAACTGACGGCCGAACGGCGCAGCATTGCGCGCCGCCGATCCGCCGGCGGCGGAAAAGCACATCTGCGCGACGTCTTTGGCGACGTTCACGACATTGAAACTGGCCATTCGTGCCAGGGCGCGCTGGGTCATGTCGGCCGCACGCCCCGACACCTGCTGCGTCCACAGCACGTCGACCGTCTCGAAGAGAAAGGCGCGAGCCGAGCGCAGCGCGAGTTCGGCTTTCGCCACGCTTGCCTGAACGCTCGCGCGCTCGCGCAGCGGCGCCTGCATGCCTGCGGCCACTTTGTGTTGCGCGAGGTCGATCAACGCATCGATCGAGCCGCGAGCGATCCCCAGCGAGACCGCCGTGATTCCCAGCGCGAACATCGTGATGAATGGCAGCGCATAGAGCGCGCCGGCCTGATGGGGCGTGGCTTCGAATCGTGCGAGGGAAAACGTGCTCGCGTCGTCCACACGCACGTCGTCGATGTCGAAATCGTGGCTGCCGGACGAGCGCAATCCGCTGCCGTCCCATGTGTTTCGAACCGTCACCTGCGACGTCGGCAGCATCACGCCTCGGAGCGCGGGTGAGCCGTCCGGCGCGGTACATGCCACGCCATTGGTGTCGTGTTCGATGCAGATCGCGACAGTGACCGTGCTGTAAGTAATGAAACTCGCCCATGGCCAACGCCCTGAGATGCGCCAGCCGTTCCCCTCGCGAACGGCGCGCCCCGTGGGGCTGAGGCTTCCGGCGACAAAGCCGCCGGCGCCCAGCAGATCGGTGGCCACGGATGGCGCGAGGAGACCCGCCGCACGGCAGCCCGTCGAGGCGATACTGGCGCTCCAGCCGACCGACGCATCGTGAGTGGAGAGCGCTTCGATGACGCGGAAATAGTCGACGGGAGGCAATTCGGCACCGCCGAGATTGCGCGGCAGCCACAATCGGGTCAGGCCGGCCCGTGCCAGTGCGTCGGCAATCTCTGGCGGCAGATCCGGGCCGCGTGACAAGGCGTCGCGATGTGCCGCGATGCGCGGACCGAGGGCATGCGCCGCTGCGACGAAAGTCGCGGTGGCGTCGTCGATCGTTTCGTTCGCCGGGTTCGGGGTTGGCATGAGATGACTCGGGAGACGGGATGTCGTCAGTGTGGCGGCGTGGGGTTCCATCGCACGCCGTCGTGGAGCAATGCTTGTCGACGATGCACGGCGCATGTGCCATCTTCTGCACGCGACGCGCCCCCGAATTATTCCGCGTGGCTCCCGACCCCGCTTCATGAATTCGCGCTTTCGTTCGTGCTTTCATTCGCGCGTTCCCGGCACGCTGGCGTTGCGCTGCCGGGGCGCGCGGCGTTCGTCGCGTCGCGGGTGATCCGTGACGGGCGAATGCGCGGCCCGGTCCAGCCCGGTCCAGCCTTATCCTTGTTGCGGCTGCCCGAAGTTCTCGCGGTACTGCTGCGGCGAGACGCCGAAGCGACGCTGAAACACCTTGCGCATGTTGTGCGGATCGCCGAAGCCGCATTCCCATGCCACCGTCTTGAGCGGTGCGTTGCCGTTCTCGAGCATCACCCGCGCCGCATCGACACGGGCGGTGCTCACGAAGTCGGCCGGTGTCACGCCTGCGTCGCGCGCGAACACGCGCGAGAAGTTGCGCACGCTCATCTTCGCCACTGCCGCCAGATCGCCGACCGACAACGGCTCGGCCAGATGCGCCAGCACGTACTGCTGCACCTGCGCGACGGGCGAATTCGGCTCGGCGTAGGGGGTCAGGTAAGGGCTGAACTGCGACTGTCCGCCTGCGCGCTGCGTGAAGACCACCAGCCGTTTCGCCACATTCAACGCCACCTCCTGCCCGTGATCCTGCGCGAGCAGATGCAGCGACAGGTCGATGCCCGCAGTCACGCCTGCGGAGGTGTACAGACGCCCGTCCTGAATGAACAGCCGATCGGCCTCGATGGTCGCGCCGGGCGCGCGCTCGGCCAATACGTCGACATCGTTCCAGTGCGTGGTCACGCGCTTGCCGTCGAGCAACCCGGCCGCCGCCAGAATCAGCGCGCCGTTGCAGATCGAACCGTAGCGTTGCGCGCGCGGGACCATGTCGGTGAGCCAGCGGTAGACGTTCGGGCCGAGATCGTCGCTCAGCAGCGAGGGACCGCCCGCGACCAGCAGCAGATCGACATGTCCGCCGACATCCTGGTAGTGACGGCGCGGCAGCAACGTCATGCCGTTCGAGCAGGCAATGGCACCGTGTTGCGTGCCGACGACTTCCGTCTGATAGTGGTCGCCCGGAAGCAGGAAGCGGTTGGCCTCTGCGAAGACGTCGAGCGGACCGCTGACATCGAGCGACTGCACGCCGGGGAAAACGAGGAGGACAACGTTACGGATCATGACGGTTCGGGAAACGGGTAGCGGCAGAGACGGCGAACGACGGCGCGAACGAAAGCCAGAACGCAAGCCAGAACGAAAGCGTGAACGACGGCCTGAACGAAAGCCGCAGACAGCGGTGCCCTGCTGGCAGCGATGCGACCCATTTTGGCAGAAAGCGGCATATCGGCAACGCGTCGGCCGGACGCTGGCGCGAAGATGCCGCTGGTTGGCCCAATCGGGCCGCACGCGGGGTCCGGCGCGTGAGGGCTGCGCTTCGACAATGGCGGTGAGCGGCGGCATCGGCCGTCGCCGCCCGCCCCCAACACTTGCTCCTTGAGAGGTCACGATGTCGAATCAAGCCCCTTCTTCCGCCGTCCGCTATCCCGACGAAGCCTCGCTCGCCGAACGTGTCGGCCCGGCATTCTCCGTCGACGGCATGCTTGCCGCCCGCAACAAGACCCGCGCCGCGATCGGCGACATTGCGGCCAACGTGCAGCCCGGCATGGTCGAGGAAGCCGCTGTCGCCATGGCCCGCGACGTGCTGGTGTCGGCCGGTCTGGAACTCAGTTGGCATCCGACCCGCGTGCGCTTCGGCGCCAACACCCTCAAGCCGATGCGCCAGCCGTCCGAGCCGGGCGTGGTGCTCGCTGAGAACGACATCTTCTTCATCGACATCGCGCCACGCTTCGACGCGTGGGAGGGCGACGGTGGCGCGAGTTTCGTCGTTGGCGAACACGCAGAATACGAACGCTGTGCCCGCGACGCCGAAACGCTGTTCCACGACGTGCGCCGGAAGTGGCAGCGCGAGGGGGCGACGGGACAGGCGCTTTACGCCCATGCGGACGAGGTCGCCCGTCGCATGGGCTGGACACTGAACTTCGATCTGCCGGGGCATCGCGTCTCGGACTTCCCGCACGCGGCCATCCATACCGGCTCGCTTGCCGACTTCGAAACGACGCCGTCGGCCATGCGCTGGATTCTGGAAATCCACCTGCGCGATCCGCAGAACCGCTTCGGCGCGTTCTTCGAAGACATGCTGCTGGAAGACGCCTATTACTGATCGGTTGCCGATCCATGTCGTCGGACGGTCGGAACGCCGGTTGTGGCATACGCACCACGCGTAGCCGAAGCGGGCGACAGGCCATCCCGTGTCCCCGGGACTTGTTTGTTATACTGCGAACGATTCTCATTTGCAAAACGGTGCCTGAGCCTCGCGGCCGCACCTGGCCCGGGGACAGGAGGGGCGTATGCCCGCCGACGACACGCTGCAACGCGACACCACGTTGCAGGGACTCTACACCGATCATCACGGCTGGCTGTATGGCTGGCTGCACCGCAAGACCGGCTGCTCGCACCGTGCGGCCGATCTTGCGCATGACACGTTCGTTCGTCTGCTCGAACGCGATCCGCCGCGTATGCTGGCGTCGCCGCGGGCGTTTCTGACGACCGTCGCCAAGCGCGTGCTCTACAACGACTGGCGTCGCGCGCAGATCGAACGCGCCTATCTCGACGCGCTCGCCCAACAGCCCGAAGCCTTCGCCCCGTCTCCCGAAGCGCGCGCCATCGTCCTAGAAACGCTGTTCGAGATCGACCGATGTCTCGACGGCTTGCCGCCCCTCGTCAAGCGCGCATTTCTGCTGGCGCAACTCGACGGACGGACGCATCCCGACATCGCCGCCGAACTGGGCATTTCGCTGGCGACGGTCAAGCGCCATCTGGTGCGCGCAGGAACGCAGTGCTTCTTTGCGATGGAGGCGGCGTGACGCGCGCCGTTTTGTCCTCGTCCTCCTCCCCATCCTCCTCCTCGTCCTTCGATGCCGGGATTGCGCAGCAGGCCGTCGAATGGTGGGTGACGCTGCAAAGCGGCGACGCCACCGACACGTTGCGCGCCGCGTGCGCGCGCTGGCGCGAGGCGCACCCCGAACACGAGCGTGCATGGCGTCATATCGAGCATGCGGATGCGCGCATGCGTCATGCGTCGGGCACGCTCGGCGCGGCGCTCGCGCAGGCGGCGTTGCGTGCGCCGCGTTCGCGGGCGCGCCGTATGGCGGTGAAGGCCATGGCTGGCGCGCTGTTCGTCGGCGGCGGGGCATGGGTGGCGAGCGATCCGATGGCGATTCAGCGGCTGCGTGCGGACGCGCGGACCGGCGTGGGCGAGCGTCGCACATTGCGTCTGGCCGATGGCACGACACTCGTTCTCAATACGCGTAGCGCGGTGCGGCTGTCGATGGACGGGAAGGTGCGAAGCATCGCGCTCATCGAAGGCGAAATCATGGTGACGACCGGCAAGGATGCCGGGCATGCGCCGCCGCGCGCGCTGGTCGTGACGACATCGCACGGCACGCTCCAGCCCATGGGCACGCGCTTCGTGGTGCGCCAGCCGCAAGAGGAGACGAACGTCTCGCTACAAGTGTTCGAGGGCGCGGTTCGCGTCGCCCCCGGGGCGTTGGACAACGACGCGGCGGGCGCTCGGATCGTGCGTGCCGGCGAGCAGGCGCAATTCGATGCGCTCGGTGTCGGGGCGGTGCTGCCGCTCGCCGATGGCGACGGCGCGTGGGCCGACGGCATGTTCGTTGCCGTGGACCTGCGGCTGGACGCCTTCCTCGCGGAGCTGTCGCGCTATCGGCGCGGCTATTTGCGTTGCGATCCGGCGGTGGCGTCGTTGCGCGTGTCCGGCACGTATCCGCTGGCGGACACCGACGCCGTTCTCGGTGTGCTGCCGCACGCGTTACCGGTGTCGGTCGTGTCCGTCACCCGGTATTGGGTGACGGTCGGACCACGTAGCTAAGGGGCGGCGCTGCTCCCCGGTACGGGGCCGTGCCGTGTGGGTCGGCGGGTGGCCGGCGGCCGGCGGCCGTTCAGGCATGCCGGGCGCCCGTCTGGCGGGGCGCTGCAGGTTGCTCCCCACTTTTTTCGGATTTTTTGTACGGTCAGTGAGCTGTTTCGTCGGTCTCGCGTGACAAGGGAAGTGAAACCTTCTCTCCTGCCTGTACGAGATCTCACATCATGGCCGTCGTGTTACCTGAATCGTTGCGCTGCCTGCGTTTGCCGCACTTGCCCCCCCTGTCCCCCCTGTCCGCCTTGCCCCTCTTGCCCCGCTTGCCGCGGCCGTCCTCTCCCACCGCCGGTTGGCATCGACGCCGCATCTGCGCTGGCGTCGCGCTCACCTTCGCCGCGTTCGCGTCGACATTCCGGCCAGACGTCGCCCATGCGCAGACAACGGCCCAGTCCGACGCCGCAGCCAGAGCCACCGCCCGCAGCTACGACATTCCGGCCGGCCCGCTCGACGCCGCGCTCACGCGCTTCGGCCGTGAGGCGGGCATCCTGCTGACATACTCGCCTGCGCTGACCACGGGGCGTCTGAGCCCCGGCGTGCAGGGGCGTTTCGACGTGCCGGGCGCGTTCGGCCAGTTGCTGGCGGGCACCGGGCTGACGGCGTCGCCGCAGGGGGCAGGCTATACGCTGGTGCCGCAGGCTGCGCCCGTTGCCTCGACGGTGTTGACGGCGGCGGCAGATGGTGGGGCGAGCGACATCGCCCTGCCGACTACGCATGTGCAGGCGCAGGCCTGGTCCGACGCGTACCGCATGCCGGCAGACGCCAACGTCACCCGCTCCGACGCCCCGGTACTCGACATTCCGCAGGCCATCAATGTCGTGCCGCATCAGGTGCTCGCGGACCAGCGCGCCCGCACGCTCGACGACGCACTCATCAACGTCAGCGGCATCGTGCAGGGCAATACGCTGGCGAGTACGCAGGACACGCTGCTCAAGCGCGGCTTCGGCGGCAACCGCGACGGCTCGATCATGCACAACAGCATGCCGCTCGTGCAGGGCCGCGGGCTGAACGCGAACGCCGATTCGGTCGAGGTGCTCAAGGGGCCGACGTCGCTGCTCTACGGGATCATGGATCCGGGCGGTGTGATCAACGTGGTGAGCAAGCGTCCGCTGCTCAAGCCTTATACGGCGGTGAGCGTGGCTGGCACGACCTACGGTCACGGCAAGAACGGCATGGAAGAGACGCTCGACACGACCGGCCCCATCGGCGATTCGAGGCTGGCCTACCGGCTGGTCGTCGATCAGAACAACCAGCAGTACTGGCGGGCCTTCGGGTCGCAGCGCGAAACGCTCGTGGCGCCGACGCTCGCCTATTACGGACGCGATACCCAAGTCGTCGCGTCTTACGAGTACCGCAACTTCCTGACGCCGTTCGATCGCGGCACCGCGCTCGATCCGACGACGAACAAGCCGCTCGCGATTCCGGCACGTGAGCGTCTGGACGATGTGCATAACGAGATGGCAGGACAGTCCCATCTGGCGCAGATCACGGTCGATCATCAGTTCAATCCCGACTGGAAGGCGCACTTCGGCTACAGCTACAACACGGAGACTTACGACGCGGGACAGTTACGTATCACCGGTGTGAATGCGAAGACGGGGATCGTCTCGCGCAGCAACGACGGCACGCTCGGCTCGGACAGCACCGACAGCTTCGGCACGGCTTACCTCGACGGTAAGGTCACGCTCGCGGGCATGCGTCACGACTTGCAGTTCGGCGGGGATTGGGAGTATCGACGCATCTATCGGCGCGACCTGATTCGTCAGGCGGCGAAGTGCACGTTCTCCTATCTGAACCCGGTGTACGGCTGCGAGGTGATTCCAACGACCGTGTCCGCCAGCGATAGCGATCAGACGGATACGCTGCACGATGCGTCGCTCTTCTTCCAGGACGCCATACACGTGAGCGATCGATGGATTGTCGTGGGCGGGGTGCGATTGCTGACCTATAGCCAGATCGCGGGCAAGGGGCGGCCGTTCAAGGCCAATACGAATATCAGCGATTCGAAGTGGCTGCCGCGTGCGGGCGTCGTCTATAAGTTGCGGGACTATCTGTCGCTCTACGGCAGTTACTCGGAGTCGCTCAAGCCCACGTCCACCATCGCGCCGTTGTCGACGGGTGTGGTCATCGATTCGAACGTGCCGCCGGAGCACGCCAAATCGTATGAGGTCGGTGCGAAGCTCGATATGCCGAACGGGCTGAGCGGCACGTTGGCGGTGTTCAACATCGACAAACGCAACGTGCTCGTGTCGCAGGCCGTGCCGGGGAGCAGCACGCTGGATTGGCGCACGTCGGGGGCTGCGCGCTCGCGCGGCGTCGAACTGGACGTGTCGGGGCGCATCGGGCAGCGCTGGAACGTGATCGCAAGCTACGCATTCATCGACGCGAAGATCACCGACGACCCGATCTACACGGGCAACACGCTGGTGAACGCGGCCCGACATACGGCGTCGCTGGCCGGGGTGTACGACTGGGGGCCGGTGCTTGGCGACGGCAGCGGCAATCTGCGTCTCGGCGCGGTCGGGCGTTATATCGGGTCGCGTCCGGGCGATTCGGCGAACAGTTTCACGCTGCCGGCGTACTTCGTCGCCGATGTGTTCGCCACGTACGATACCAAGATCGGACGTCATCCCGTTCACTATCAGCTCAACGTCAAGAATGTGTTCAACAAAACGTATTACCCGTCGAGCGTGAGTCAGACCGTCGTCGCCATCGGCGATGCGCGTTCCGCGACGTTATCGGCGACGTTCGAGTTTTGAGCGCGCCTGACGTCATGCCTTGACGGCTGTGGCCGATGCGGAGGTTCTGTGGCCGCGACCGGCGGCTCAGAGCAAGTCGTCGCTGGGGAGCAAAGTGAACGCGCCTGCTACGGCATTACGCCAGAAGGAGGCATAGGGTTCAACGTCGAACGTTCGCGGCTGGCCGTTGTCTTCGCCGACCCACCGCAGCGGGAGCATCGTCGGTGGGGTGGGCGTGGGCGGCGTGGTGCCCGTGGGGGCGATTTCGACGCGAAAGCTCGCGCGTGGCGATGTCGCTCGCTCGAAGATGCGCGCCATTCGTTCGGCAAACTCCGGGCTATGGATCACGATCGCCAGTTCCGTGTTCAGACGTACCGAGCGCGGGTCGAGGTTGAACGAGCCGAGGACGACGTCACGCCGATCGATCACATACGCCTTGCCGTGCAGACTCGCCCGGGAGGAGCCGCCGAACGTCACCCGACGGGGCTGACGCTCGCCGTCGTCGCTCCGGATGGGTTTGAACTCGTACAACGCGATGCCGGCTTGCAACAGGGCCGGACGGTAGCGGGCGTAACCGGCGTGGACGGGCACGACGTCGGTGGCGGCGAGCGAGTTCGTCAGCACGCGCACGCTGACGCCGCGTTGCGCCAATGTCGACAGGAATCGCACGCCGCCGTCGAGCGGCACGAAATAAGGGGAGATGATCAGGACCTCGCGCTGCGCGTTCGCCGCGAGCTGTCGCAGCTTGTCCGCCGGTGCGCTTTGCGTCTCGGTGGCGGGGGCGTCCAGTTTGTCGGGGGTGTCGGCGGCGAGTTCGGCGGGCGCCCAGAAGAGCGGGACGGTGCCGTCGCGCAGGCTGGCGGCGAGGGGCGGTTGATGGAGTGCGTCGTGGCCGGCGGGCACGGTGTCGGCGTCGCGCCAGTGTTGGGCGAGGGCGTCGCGGGTGGCATCCAGCGTCTCGTTGTCGATCCTGGACTGCACTTGCGTGAGCGGGTAGGACTGCGGGCTGGTCCAGAAGTGATCGAAGCTGCGGGAGATGGCGTCGACTACGGGGCCGGCGCACAGCAAGTCGAAGTCGCGAAAGGAAAGGTCGGGGTTGGCGTCGAAATATTCGTCGCCCAGATTGCGCCCGCCGACGATGGCCAGTTGGTTGTCGGCGACCAGTGCCTTGTTGTGCATACGACGGTTCAGCTGATCGAATTGGGTGATCAGATTCCCGGCGCGTTGGAGCAACGTCGTGTCGAGCGTGCCGAACGGGTTGAAAACGCGGATTTCGATGTTGGGGCTCTGGTCCAGCGCGGCGAAGGCCGGATCGGTGTGGCGACGGTTGATGTCGTCGACCAGCATGCGAACGCGCACGCCCCGGTGGGCGGCGTCGAGTAGCGATTGCAGCAGCAGTCGGCCGGTAATGTCCTCGCCCGCGCTGTAGTACTGAACATCGAGGCTATGCTGCGCTGACTGGACGAGCGCGAGACGGGTGGTGAACGCGGCGGTGCCCGTCGCCAGCAACTGGAAGCCGGACTGTCCCGGATGAGCCTGCACGGCGGGCGCGAGCGCCGATGCGAGCGCGCCGGGCGTCGTCGCCGGCGTATGGGCCGTCCATGGCGACGGCTCCGCCGGTGGTCGCACCGAGGTGCAGGCGGCCAGAATGAGCGCTGCCGGAATGAGTGTCGCGAGGCGCCGCCATCCGAACGCGGGCCAACGGCGCGAGCGGTGTGTTCCTGACCAATGGGGCAACAGCGCGTGAAAGCGGCGGAGGGCCTGCGAAGGAAGCATCTCGAACGCTCTTATCTATATAGATGTCGCGATAGCGGGGAATCGACGCCTGCATGGCCTTTCCATATGGGAAGGCTTTCAGGGAAGCATATGCGATTTCATTCGTTGCGTCGTCGGGGGTGGCGGGGATACAGTGAACCCGTCTCCTCCATGTGTCCTGTCCCATGGATCTCGGCCCGCTCACGACGCGGGCCTTTTTTTGCCCTTTTCAAATTATTTTCACAAAGCGCTTGCCAAGGTTCGGGGTTTTCACTAATATCTCGTCTCTCGCAACGACAGCGACGCAGCGAAAGCAGCGACGAAGTTGAAGCGACGGGCTGCAAAGCCCGG